>NZ_JAPKFL010000002.1 GCF_026262575.1 Streptomyces marinisediminis | reverse complement strand
GTCCGACCGTGGCGGCGAGGCCGACGGTGAGGGCCTGTTCCAGTACGTCCGGGTCCGTCCACGGGCCGCCCGGGTCGGGGAGGGTGAGCCAGCGCAGGGTGCCCCAGCGCTGTCCGGCCGGGGGCACGAGGATCGCGGTGCTGCCCCGGGAGAGCACCGCGACACCGTCGAGCCGCGGCCACAGAGCGGAGGCGCCGGGCGGGATCAGCCAGGTGCAGAGCTGGTCGACGCTGTCCTCGATGACAGCGCCGGAGCGGCCGTCCAGGGCACCCAGGACGGCGTGCGCGAGAGGCGCCGGGACGCGCACGGCATCCCACCACAGCCCGGCCCGCTGGTACTCGGGACGCGGGCCCGGCGGCGGCGCCCAGGTCGGGGTCGCTCCGGAGTGCGTTTGCACGGGCATCCCTCAGCTCGCAGTGGGTGACAGCTCCTGTGACCGAGTTTCGGCCCGGTCGGCCAATCCCGGGATGACCAGCGGGGGTTACCGTCTCGGTAAGACAGTCGTTGGACGTTGCGGAACGGGAAGAGTCCGTGCCTAAGATCGCCAGAAAGCTGGCCCCATGGACGCCACCACCCCCGGTCCGCTCCCCGCCAATGTCCTCGAACGCGAGGACCTACGCCGAGCCCTCGCGGAACACGACTTCGCCGCCGCCTTCGCCCTCATCAAGAAGTGGGGCGGCTTGTCCCAGAACCGGATCGCGGCAGCCTGCCGGCTCACCCCCGGCGAAGTCTCCACCATCGTCGCCGGGCAGCAGCAGGTCACGAGCTTCGACGTGATCTGCCGGATCGCCGACG
Organism: Streptomyces marinisediminis; assembly: GCF_026262575.1. GTDB lineage: Bacteria > Actinomycetota > Actinomycetes > Streptomycetales > Streptomycetaceae > Streptomyces > Streptomyces marinisediminis. Next base: position 299,157 of record NZ_JAPKFL010000002.1, on the reverse strand, counting down.
GGCTGAGCATCCCTGGTCACCTCTTAGGACTCGCTGCCCGCCCTTGGGAGCAACAGCCACCGCACATCCAGCAGCAACCGCCACCACAGTCGGGTGAGAAGCCGACCGAGGACGTGCCGTGGCGTGCCGACGCCACCGTGCACCTGGCCGTACACCTGACGAGGAGCGATCTCGTGATGGACCGACGCGCAGCAGCGCGCGCCCTGACCGCCGCCGCAGTCACCGGTGCCCCCCTCCTCGACCCGCTCGAAGGGTGGCTCCGGCCCGGGGTCCGGCCGACCGGCCGGGCCCGGCGCGGACGGCTCGGCGCAAGGGACGTAGGAGAGCTGGAGACCACGGCACAAGCGTTCCGCCGCTGGGACCACAAGTACGGCGGCGGGCTGCGCCGCAAGGCCGTCCTCGGTCAGCTATCCGAAGTCGCGGCCCACCTCGAGGAGCACCAGGACCCCCATGTCGAGCAGCGGCTGTACGGGGTCATGGCCCAGCTCGCCGGCACCGCAGCGACGATGGCGTGGGACTCAGGGACGCAGCGCCGCGCGCAGGACTACTACCGGCTCGCGCTACGGGCCGCACACGCCGGCGGGGACCTGCTCTTCGGCGCGAACGTCCTCGCAGGCATGGCACGGCAGATGCTCTACCGCGAACGGCCGCAGGACGCGCTCGAGCTGGTACGGCTCGCTCAGGACGGCGCCCGCCAGGTCATCGGGCCACGCATCCGGGCGATGCTCCACACCCGCGAGGGGTGGGCCTACGCTGCCATGGGCAGGCACGGCGCATTCCGGCGGGCGACCGAGCAGGCCCGCGCGGCGCTCGCCGACGCTGAGCCGGGCAAGGAGCCGTACTGGATCGCCTACTTCGACGACGCCGAACTTGCCGGGGTGACCGGTGGGCGACTCCTCGACCTCGCCCGGCAGAACCCGGCCCACGCCGAAGCGGCGGCCGCGCAGATTCGGCAAGCGGTGAAGTGCCGCGGCCCGGAGGCCGCCCGCAGCCACGCCCTGGACCGGATCGGGCTTGCCGAGTGCTCCTTCCTCTCCGGCGACCTCACCGAAGCGGTCATCCACACGGGGCATGCCGTGGAGGCGGCCCGTCACACCCAGTCCGGGCGTGTCCGCACGCAGCTCGGGCAGCTCTACCCGTACACGGTGGGCCGCGGGGTGTCGCGTAGCGTCGCGCAGGCGCGGGATAGTATCCGCGACCTGCTGTCGAGCTGAGGGGACCGTCGTGACCACGCTGGCCGTGACAGGACACATGGACCTGACCGACCACACCGTCCTCCTGGTGCGGGACGCCTTGCGGAAGCTCGTCGCCGAGCACGGCGCAGGCGGCCTGGTCGGGGTGTCGTGCATCGCGCGCGGCTCGGACACGCTGTTCGCTGAAGCTGTCCTCGAGGCCGGGGGGCAGCTTGTGGCTGTGGTGCCGTCGCGGGACTACCGGGAGCGGAAGGTGAAGCCCGACCACGCGCCTACCTTCGACCGGCTGGTCGACGCGGCCGTCGAGGTGGTGGTGATGCCCTACGAGACGGCCAGCCGTGAGGCGTATGAGGCTGCGAACGCGGTGTTGCTGGAGCGCGGGGAGCGTCTGGTGGCGGTGTGGAACGGCCAGCCGCCCGGCGCGAAGGGTGGCGGCACCGCAGACGTGGTAGTCGCCGCACAGCAGGCCGGGCTCCCTGTGCACGTGGTCTGGCCGGAGGGGTCCGCGCGCGCCAACTGACGCGGCCCCGTCGCGGTATGGCCGATTCCGCGCGGGCAGCCTGCCACGGCGGCCTCGGAGCGCTAGCCGGGCGTCAACCTCGCGCCCGCGGTGTCAGCGAGCGCGGAGTCCACCGCGCGTCTGGTTCGCGGTAGCCGCGTCAGAGTGTCGCGAGGAGGGCGAACGCCGCCGCTGCGCCGCCCAGGGTCAGTAGCTGGACGATGCCGTAGGCGCGCCGTCCCAGGGCGAGCAGGCCACCGCCCGTGACCACCGCGCCGCCGGCCAGGAACCACATCGCCTGGCGAGCGGCCTGTGGCGCTTCGGGCGCGTTGTCCTGGCTCCAGTTGTCGGCCCACCCGGTGATCAGGTAGCCCCACAGGAACACGGCGATCGCCAGCAGGTCGAGCAGGACCAGCCCGAGGCCGGCCGCGACCTTCCCTCCGGTCGACGGCTTGTTCGCACGCTTCGTCTCCGCCCCCATGGGTACAGGATGCCGTCTTCGCTCGCGGGAGGCATGAGTACGCGTACTCAGTCGCTTGACGGCCAGCGGAGCGCCGCGCCAACTCGGCGGAAGGCGTAGTGCCCGTAGTGCCCTGGGCCGTCCGCGGCGCCGGACCCGGTGGGAGCGGGCACGCCCGGGTCGGGGGCCTTTCGTGCGAGCTCCTCGGCGCCTGGCGGTGCGGGGCGCGGCCTGGGCGGGTCCACAGGGTGAGGCCGGGGCCGGACGCCGCGCGGGCGGTGGCGACGAGGGCCCCGCCGCGGTCTCCCGGCCGCGTGCCGTGCGGCGCGCGGCCAGGGGGCGGCGGGGCCCGGGCGGGGCGGCGAGGCCGGTGAGGGGCGGGCCTGCTCCGGCGCGTCGGGTCCGTCCACGGGCCGGTGGTGCGCGGGAGGCGGGCCGGCGGAGGGCGCGCCCGCGCCGCCGCGCGCGGGCCTGTCGCCGACGGCGCGACCGCCTCCGCCGTCGAGTGCCCCGTCGACGCCTCGGCCCGCTGGCCGTTGTGCCCGCGCCCAGGCCCGTACCGACGGAGTGGTGACTTTCCCGGGCGCCGGGGCGGGTGTGGTGGAGTGGGGGGATGACGCGTGGGGTGTTGTATCTGCTGGGGTGTGCCGCGCCGCCGGTGCAGTACGTGGACCGGGCGGTGCGGGCGGCGCAGGCGGACGGGTGGGAGGTGTGTCTCGGGCTGACGCCCACGGCGGCGGAGTGGACGGCCGACCGGCTCCCGGAGTGGGCGGAGTTGACGGGGCACCCGGTGCGCACGGACCGGCGGCGGCCGTGGGAGGCGTCCGAGTGGCCACCGCCGACGGTGTCGGTGGTCGCTCCGGCGACGCTGAACACCGTGAACGCGGTGGCGCTCGGACTGACGCCGACGTGGCTGGCCGGGCACGCGGTCGAGGCGCTCGGCAAGGGCTGGCCGCTGGTGGTGATGCCGTGCGTCAGCGTCGAGTACGGCAGCCATCCGCAGCTCGCGCGCAGCGTGGAGGTGTTGCGCGGGGCCGGGGTGCGCGTGCTGTACGGGGCTCCGGACGGGTTCGTGCCCCGGCCCGCGGGCGGCAACCGGGCCGAGGAGTACCCGTGGCACCTGGCGCTGGACGCGGTGCGGGCCGGGCCGGGCGGGTCAGGTGGTGGGCCAGGTGGCGCGGTCCCGGGCGACGGCGTGGACGCGGGCGGCCGTGGCCGGTGACAGGACGCCGCCGGTCGCGCCCAGGGCGCCGAGCTGGCGATCGCGCAGGACGCACACGTCGTGCAGCGTGGGCACCACCGTCAGCCTGCGGACGCCGACGAGCACCAGGACGGGCCGGACGGGCATGGGGAAGCCGCAGCGGCGGGTCAGCACGGCGGACGCGTGCACGGCCTCGCGGCGGGCCTGGCGCACGTAGGGGTGCGCGTGGCGGCCGACTCGCACCAGGTCCTCGCCGACCCGGGCCGTCGCCCGGGGATGGCGTTCGGTGTGCAGGCAGAAGACGCCGCCGGGGCCGACGAGCAGGTGGTCGATGGCCGTCTCGGGCGGCAGGGGGACGGCGTGCAGCACGTACCAGTCGCCGCCGGTCAGCCGCTCGAGTTCCGCGCCGACCACGTGCTCGCCGCGCGGGTCGGCGTGCCCGCGGGCGGCGTCCGGGCGGCCACCGGCGAGCCGCCGGAGCGGGGCGCGGCGGCCGGGACGCGGCGCGCCGGCCGTGCGGCGCGGGGTCTCGCCGGGGCGGTGGAGCGCGAGGTCGTCCTGCGGCAGCGGTGCCGCGAGCGGGTCCGGGGGCGTCTGCGCGGAGGGGTAGGGGCGGCCGGTGAGGTAGGGGGTGAGCGTGGCGAGGGCCTGGTCGCGGTAGGCCTCGACCAGCACGGTGAGCCGTCCGCTCCGGCGGTCGTACCAGGCGATCCGCTCCCCGCCGGGCAGGCTGACGGACAGCCGCTCGTGCCCGTGCCGGTGCCACGGTGAGATGCGCAGTCCGCGACCGTCGTCCACCGGGCCATGGCAGCAGGGCTGCGGCGCGCGCGCAAGGGCCCGGGGGAGCGGCCGCGTCGGCCCGCCACCGGGGGAGCGGCCGTGCTGACCCTGTTCCTCGGCCGTCACGCCAGGTTGTTCCTCGGCCGTCACGACCCGTTCCGCCGCCCGGCTCGGCCGCCGCACGCAGCGCCGCGCGCCATCCCGCCGGGGCCGTCCGGGAGCGGGGCCTTGTTGGGCGCCGCTCGGTTGCCTAGCATCGGGCGGACTCGATGGTAAGCAAGCGCTTAGTGGAGGCCGGTATGCGAGCGGTGCGGGTGACGCGGTTGGACGGGCCCAGGGCGGTCGAGGTCGCCGAGGTGGCCGAACCCACCAGCGCGGAGCACGTGCTGGTGGAGGTGCACGCCGCCGGGGTCGCTTTCCCGGACGCGCTGCTGTCGCGTGGCCTGTACCAGTACAAGCCGGAGCTGCCGTTCACGGTGGGCGGCGAACTGGCGGGCGTGGTGCGCGAGGCGCCGGCGGACTGCGGCTTCGCGCCGGGCGACCGCGTGGTCGGGCTCACCGGGTTCGGGGGCGCCATGGCCGACGTCGCCGCCCTCGCGCCGTCGATGACGTTCCCGCTGCCGGACAACGTGTCGATGACCGCCGGGGCCGGGCTGCTGTTCAACGACCTCACCGTGCACTTCGCGCTGGGCCTGCGCGGGCGTTTGCGCGAGGGCGAGACGGTGCTCGTGCACGGTGCCGCCGGAGGCGTCGGGACGTCGGCGCTGCGACTGGCCGGGGCCATGGGCGCCGGGCGGACCATCGCCGTGGTGAGCACCCCGGAGAAGGCCGAGGTGGCGCGAGCCGCCGGGGCCGGGGACACCGTGCTCACCGAGGGCTGGCGGGACGCCGTGCGGGAGCTGACCGGCGGCCGGGGCGTGGACCTGGTCGTCGACCCCGTGGGCGGGGACCGGTTCACCGACACCCTGCGCTCCCTGGCGCCCGGCGGGCGGGTGCTCGTGCTCGGGTTCACCGGCGGCGAGATCCCCACCGTCAAGGTGAACCGGCTGCTGCTCAACAACGTGGACGTGCGCGGTGTCGGCTGGGGCGCGTGGTGGCTCCAGCACCCGGAGTACCTCGCCGAGCAGTGGGCGGAGCTGGCGCCGCTGCTGGCGTCGGGGGCCGTCGCCGCGCCGGAGCCCGTCGTGCACCCGCTGGAGCGGGCCGCCGAGGCGATCGCCTCGCTGGAGGAGCGCACCGCGCTGGGCAAGGTCGTCCTCCGGCTCCGCTGAGCGCGGGCGGGCTCTCCGCGCGTCGCGGACGCGGGCGCTCCCCGGCACGGCCCCGCGGGGGCCGGGGCGGGGTCAGGAGGCGTGGTCCGCCGCGTGGGCGGGCCGGGTGCCGAAGACCTCGCGGGCCGTGCGGAGCCGGAGCTGGTCGAGGGCGTCGGCCTGCTCGTGGGCGCGGTCGAGGAGGGTCTCCAGGCGGCGCCGGTCCAGCCCCAGGTCGTCGGCGAGGACGAGCAGCGTCGACCACAGCTCGGCCTTGCCCTGCGTCCCCAGCCGCATGCCCTCCAGCTCCAGCAGCGAGCTGAGCGGGGAGCGCCGGACCAGCGCGCGGTTGGGTTTCAGGCGGCCCACCTGCTCGGCCAGCCGGCCCACGGCCACCTTGTAGCGGCGCACGGGCACGTCGAGCCGCCGCATGGTCCGCACCAGCTCGGCGCGGTCCTCCGCGACGGCCTCGGCCAGTTCGGCCAGCGGCTCGCCGTGGGGGTGCCGCTGGTGCTCCCGGGCGAGGCGGCGGGCCAGGTCGACGCCGCCGCTCGCGCCGGTGAGGTGGTCGTTGAGGTAGACGCCGAGCAGAGCGGCCGGGGTGGGGTGCCGGTCCGGCTCGTCGGGGGAGGAGGTGTGGGTGCCCATGGCAGGCCGGGTTCCCCGGCCCGTGCGGGTGAATCCCCGGGCGTGGCGCCCGGCGGTCAGCTCTCCTCGCGGCGCCGGGTGACCCACAGGGCCGCGGCCCCGGCGGTGAGCGCGCCCAGCCCGGCGAGCAGCAGGCCGCGGGTGTGGTCCGGGCCCCGGCCACCGGTGTCGGCGAGATCCTCGCCGTTGGCGCCGGGCGGGCCGGCGCCGCCGTCGGGGGAGGGCAGCGGTGTTCTGAGGCACCCGGTGAAGGGCGCCTGGCGGGTCTCGGCGCCCGCGCCGGTGAGGGAGTTCGCGATGACGGTGCCGGATACCGCGCCGCTGGTGCCCAGGTCCACGTGCGCGTGCGGGGCGAGCACGGTGCCGGGCCAGTCGACGCCGGAGGGTTTGGCCACGGCGGTGGCGTCGGGGAAGTTCCACAGCAGCTTGGGCGCCAGCTCGGCCGTCCCGGCGCCGTCGTCCGCCCGCTGCGTGCCGCCCGCGTCGCCGACGTCGTAGATCGCGCCCGCGTACGCCGTTCCGGAGACGTTGACCACGGCCGTCGCGCCGTCGGGGACGGTCACGACGACGCGGCGGGCGGAGGCGAGCTGCGCGGCGCTGACCGGGAAGACGTTGAGCGCCTCGTCCTCACCGGTCAGCCGCACGACGGAGGCGCCGTCCGCGGTGGTGCGGGTGACGGTGCCCCGGGTGGGCAGGGCGTCCAGCTCGTCGGAGAGGGAGCGCAGGGTGCGGAACTCCGCCGCGAAGTCCAGCGGCGTGGTGCGCTCGGTGGCGCTCACGCCGGACTTCAGCACCGGGGGGCGTCCGGCGAGCCCGCCGTAGACGGCGGTGCCGCGCTCCAGCACGGTGAACCCGGAGCTGCCCGCCGCGCCGCTGCGCAGGGTCCCGCCCACGACGAGCGTGGTGTTGCCCGGCGCGTCCTGCGGCGGAGCCGGGTGAGCGGCGACGGCGAAGCCCGCGGTGAAGTCGGCGTCGCCGCCGACGGCGACGGAGCCCTCGCTGCTGCCGCTGCGCTCGGCGTCGCCCGCGACGAACTCGGTGTACTGGCCGGCCAGGCCGAGCTGCGGCGCGCAGGCCGGAGCGGCCCCCGCCGTGCCCGGCAGGGCCAGCGGAAGCAGGGAGGCCGCCACGAGGGCGGCGACGGCGGCGGTACGACGGTGGGGGGGCCGCATGTCACGCATGATCGCCACGCGGTGACGGCCGGGTCAAGTGCAGGCCGGCCGGCGGCGCATCCGTGACCAACCTGTCATGCGCGCGGAGCGCTGACGGGCGCCGGGGGCGCGCCCCCGGCGCCCGTACGGCGCACGCGCGGCGCCCGTCACCGTCCCCGCCGGAGACCGCCCCCGCCGTCACCGTGCTCACGACCCCCCGGGGCCCCGTCGGACGGCGGCCCGCCGGGGCGGCGTTCCGCGCCGTCCTCGTGCGGCGTCTCCGCGTCGCAGCCGCCCAGTTCGCGGGAGAGCGCCCGCACCAGCCGAATGAGGTCGCGCGGCCGCTCCGGGGTCCACCAGTCCCCCAGCAGGGCGGCGAGCGCGTTCTCCCGGGCGAGGGCGAGCCGGGCGGCGGCGTCCTGGCCCCGCGGGGTGAGCGTGAGCCGCAGCCCCTCGCGCGTGGCGAGGTGCCGCGTCTCCGCCTGCCGCGCGCCGGCGAGGACGACCCGCCGGTCCAGGCCCATGCGGTCGGCCAGGAGCCCGGGTTCGACGTGGCCGTCGCGGAACATGCGCAGGATCAGCCAGCCGGCGGCGGGGCGCAGGTCCAGGCCCGCGTCGGCGATGAGGCGCGCGTAGAGGTCCTTGCGGCCCTCGCGGCTGCCCAGCACGCTCAGCGCCCGGGCCAGCTCGTCGTGCGAGGTGCGTTCGACGGGGTTGAGCCCGAGGGTCTCGCTGGAGTCGGGGGCGTGGACGCTGCCGCGCAGCGGCGTCTCGGTGAGCAGGCAGGCCAGGACGAAGGCGACGAGCATCGCCGGCACCGCCCACAGGAACACCTCCGTGATGGCCCCGGCGTAGGCCTCCAGCGCGCCCGCCCGCTGCCCGGCCGACAGCTCCGCCACCGCGCGCGGGTCCTCCGCGAGCCGCCGCGGCGTCACCCCGGGCGGGAGCGCGCCCCCGGCCAGCGCGTCCCGCAGCCGGGAGGTGAGCTGGGCGGCGAAGACGGCGCCGAAGACGGACACGCCCACGGAGGCGCCGATGGAGCGGAAGAAGGTGGCACCGGCGGTGGCCACGCCCAGGTCCTCGTAGCGCACCGCGTTCTGCACCACCAGGACGATGACCTGGAGCACCAGTCCCAGCCCCAGGCCGAAGACCAGGAAGTACAGGCTGATCCGCACGTCGCCGCTGCCGGCGTCCAGGGTGTGCAGGAGCAGGAGTCCGACGGTGGTCAGGGCGGTGCCGAGCACGGGGAAGACCTTCCAGCGCCCCGTCCGGCTGATGAGCCGGCCGGAGAGGACGGAGGTCGTCAGCATGCCGAGCACCATCGGCAGCATGTGCACGCCCGAGAGCGTCGGCGAGACGCCCCGCACGACCTGGAGGTAGGTCGGCAGGTAGGTCATCGAGCCGAACATCGCGAAGCCGACGACGAACCCGATGACGCAGCAGATGGTGAACGTGCGGACGCGGAACAGCTTCGGCGGCAGCACGGGTTCGGGCGCCGTGCGCTCCACCCGGACGAACAGCGCGAGCAGCACGACGGCCAGCGCCCCGAGTCCGGCGACCGGGGCGGAGTCCCACGCCCACGTCGTCCCCCCGAGCGAGGTCACCAGCACCACGCAGGTGGCCACGGAGGCGATGAGGAGCGTGCCCAGGTAGTCGATGCGGTGCCGTTCCCGGCCCACGGGGACGTGCAGCACGGCGGCGATGACCAGCAGCGCGAGCGCGCCGAGCGGCAGGTTGACGTAGAACACCCAGCGCCAGGTGAGGTGGTCGACGAACAGCCCGCCCAGCAGCGGCCCCAGGACGCTGGTGACGCCGAAGACGGCGCCGAAGAGCCCCTGGTAGCGCCCGCGCTCCCGGGGCGGGACGAGGTCGCCGACGATCGCCATGGACAGCACCATCAGGCCGCCGCCGCCCAGCCCCTGCAGCGCGCGGAAGCCGATGAGCTGGGCCATGTCCTGGGCGGCGCCGCACAGCGCCGAGCCGATCAGGAAGAGCGTGATGGCGCTCTGGAACAGCTTCTTGCGCCCGTACTGGTCGCCGAGCTTGCCCCACAGCGGGGTGGCGGCGGTGGCCGCGAGCAGGTAGGCGGTGACGACCCAGGACAGGTGGTCCATGCCGCCCAGTTCGCTGACGATCGTGGGCAGCGCGGTGGCCACGATCGTCTGGTCCAGTGCGGCCAGCAGCATGCCCATGAGCAGCGCGCCCAGCGCCAGGTAGAGCGTCCGCTTGTCCTGGCGGTCCCCGGGGCGGGCGGGCGGCGCTTGCGTCATGCGTCCATCGTCAAGCCTCGCGAGCGCCCCGTCCTGTTGGCGCCCGCCCCGGTGGGCGGGCCCCGCGCGGCGCTCGTCGGCGGCCCGGCGACGGTCTGCCGGCGGCCCCCGGCGGCGCGGCGACGGCTCGACGGGGCGAACCTGCCCGGGGCGTGCGCACCACGCGGAGCGTGCGCGGCACGCGGTGTGGCGCTCCTCCCGCGGCGCACGCGGCCCGCCCGCATCGAGCGGGCGTGCGGGAGAGCGAGGCGCGAGGGGGCTGGCGCTGCGGCGGCCGGTTTTGTATGGTGAAGAAACAAAGTGGTTCCGTCCGTTCCCGCTCCTGACGGCGGGTCTCCCTGACCGGCGGACGGGGCCACTCCCTCGTGCACCCGGGAGCCGCCCGCCATGGCCCACACCGCCCCTTCCGCCACCGCCCCGCAGCCGGGGGGCGGCACGACGCTGACCGCCCGCGCCCTGCTGCTCGACATGGACGGCACGCTGGTCAACTCCGACGCCGTGGTGGAGCGGGTGTGGACGGACTGGGCGCGCGAGCACGGCTTCGACCCGCGCGACGTCCTGCCCGTCGTCCACGGCCGCCAGGGCTACGCGACGATGGCGGAGCTGCTCCCCGAGCGGCCGATGGCCGAGAACCACGCCGAGAACCGCCGGCTGCTCGCGCGCGAGACGGCCGAGACGGACGGCGTGGTGGCGATACCGGGCGCCGCCCGCTTCCTGGCCGCGATCGAGCACGCCCCGCACGCCCTGGTCACCTCCGCGGACGCCGCGCTCGCCCGCGCCCGCATGGCCGCGGCCGGGTTGCGCATGCCGCGCGTGCGGGTGACGGCCGAGAGCGTCGCCGCGAGCAAGCCGGACCCGGAGGGCTTCCTCAAGGCCGCCGCCGAACTCGGCGCGGACCCGGCCGACTGCGTCGTCCTGGAGGACTCCGGCGCGGGCGTCGCCGCCGGGCACGCCGCCGGCATGCGGGTCGTCGGCGTCGGCGCGCGCGCCGCCGCCTTCGCGCCGGCGGCGCACGTGCGCACGCTCGCGGACCTGCGCGCGGAGGTGCTCCCGGACGGCGCCGTGCGGCTGACCGTCGCCGGGGCCGCGCCCGCCGCGGGCTGAGGCGTCAGGCGACCGCCTCGTACAGACTCCACACGCCCAGCGTGGCCATCACCGCGGCGGCCACGCGGGTGATCAGGCGCAGTGGCACGCGCCGCATCAGCGCGCGGCCGCCCAGGATGCCGAGCGCGGCCACCGACCACAGCGCCAGCACGGCGCCCACGCCGACCGAGAGCGGGTCCTCGTAGCGCGCGGCCAGGTTCGCCGTCATGATCTGGGTCAGGTCGCCGAACTCGGCCACCATGATGAGCGTGAAGCCGCTGCCCGCCACCTTCCAGAAGGACTGGTCGGCCGGCTCCCGCACCTCCTCGTCGTGCTCGTCGCGCTTCAGCAGCAACAGGGTCGCCCCGCCCAGGAAGAGCAGGCCGGTGACGGTGGCGAGCAACCGCTCGGGCAGGAGGGTGAGCACGCTGCCCGCCGCCACCGCGAGCGCCACGTGCACCAGGAACGCGGCGGCGACGCCGGCGAAGACGTAGGACGCCTTGAAGCGGGTGCCGAGCACCAGTCCGGCCAGGGCGGTCTTGTCGGGCAGCTCGGCGAGGAAGACGACGCCGAACACGACGGCGGCGACGGTGATGCTGAACACGATGACGACTTACCTCGTACGGTCGGGCCGCGCCGAACGGGGCCCGGGGGAGAGCACGCTTCGGCACGGCAGGGTCAAGGACACTGCGGCCGAAGGTCTCGCTGGCGCCCGCCGAACCCGCGGTGCGCTCCGGGCGCCGGGGCGGCGTACCGCCCAGTGTGTCGACGTTCCGGCGAAGAGCTACTCCCCTTCAGACGGCCCCACCCTACCCGGTGCCCGCGCCCGGCGCGGTGGCCCGGGTCACGTCCCCGGGCGCCGCTGGCGCGGGGCGTCGTCCGGGGGTGCGTCCGGGGCGGGTCGCACGTGTGGGCGGGTCGCGCCGGGCGCCGGGGCGCGTGCGCGGGCGGGGTTCCGCCGGGCGCCGTGCGCCGCCCGGCGCCGCCGCCGGGGCACCCGCGCCGTCGGCCGGACGGGGCACCCGCACCCGCCCTGACCAGCCCGCCCACCCCGGCGCCGGGTGACGGTGCCTCACCTGTCGGGGTACGCCCGGGGCGTGAAGTGACGTGAGCATGTCGTCGGCCCGTTACCTGCGTCACCTTGGTTGGCAACCCTGCGGCGGCAGGTTGCCCGGGGTGCCGTCGAGCACCGGGTCCCGTCGTCCCCCCACCCACCCCAGGGAGACCGCATGCAGCGCACGCGCACGTCCGCCGGCCCGTCCCGCCCCGCCGCGCGCCGGGCCCGCTCGGTGCCGGCCCTCGTCGCCGCCCTCGCCGGCCTGACCGCCGGCGCCGTCCTCACCGCGCCCGCCGCGCAGGCCGCGCCGCCCACCCCGCCGAGTGCCGCGCAGGCCCGCTCGATGCTGGCCGGGCTGACCGTCGCCGGAGAGGCGTCCATGGACGGCTACAGCCGCAACCTCTTCCCGCACTGGCTGGAGCAGGGCGACAACTGCAACACCCGCGAGGTCGTGCTCCAGCGCGACGGCACCGGCGTGCGCACCGACGCCGAGTGCCGGGCCACCAGCGGACGCTGGTACTCCGCGTACGACGGCGCGACGCTCACCAGCGCCTCCCAGGTGGACATCGACCACATGGTCCCGCTCGCCGAGGCCTGGCGCTCCGGCGCGCGCACCTGGTCGGACGCCAAGCGCCGGTCGTTCGCCAACAACCTCAGCGCGGCCCAGCTCATCGCGGTCTCCGCGAGCTCCAACCGCTCCAAGGGCGACCAGGACCCCGCCGAGTGGCTGCCCCGCTCGGCGTACCGGTGCGTGTACGCCCGCTCCTGGGTGTGGGTGAAGCACAACTACGCCATGAAGGTGGACTCCGCCGAGAAGTCGGCGCTCTCGGGCATCCTCAACCGCTGCTGACGGCGCCCCGGACGCGGGCCCGCCGGGCCCCGACGCCCTCGGCCCCCGCCCCGGGCCGGTACGCGCGACGCCCGGCCCGGCGCGGTGGCCCCGGGCCGGGCGCCGTCGTCCGTCCCGGCGTACCGCCCCGCGTCCTCAGCGCGGCAGGAACTCCGCGGTGACGCAGGCCAGGCGCGGCCCCGCCTGGCCGGGGTCGCCCTCGCGCTGGGTGGCGTGCTCGTGCAGCACCACCGAGCGGGCCCCGCCGGGCCGGAACGTCCACGCCTGGCGGGCCACGGAGCGCCCCGTGCCAAAGGCGTCGGTGGTGAGGTCCAGCCACACCTCGTTGCGCGGGTTGACGTAGGCGGGGTCGGCCGAGGGGCGGTCCGGCGCCACCGCGTTCTGGTAGTGCGGCCCCGCGTCCGCCGGGTCGGGGCCGCACGGCCGGGTGTGCACGTGCGCCCCGTACGTCCGGTGCGGCGCCACGCCGCTCACGTGCAGCGCCACCGTCGTCCCGGCCGCGCCGACGCGCTGGTGGACGGCGACGCGCGCGCCCGGCGGCACCAGCTCGGGCGCGTAGGTCACCGCGGTCGGCACCCGGCCGTCGCGCACCGGGGCGAACGCCGCGGCGGTGAACGCCTGCCCGGGCGCGGCCTCGCCCGCCGCCCCGTCGGCGGCGGTGCCGCCGTGCGCCACCGCCGCGGGGAGGACCGCGAGCGCCGTCGCGAGCGCCGCCGTCGCCGGACCTGTCATCATGCGCGTACTCCCTCGACTCGTCTGCTTCCTCAGCGCTGCCGTCACACTGTGCCGCCCGGACGCGCCCCGCGCCCTCCGGCGCCCCGCCGTACCCACCCGCGCGAACCGTGTGGGGGAGGCGGCGTACGCTGTACGGCGGTAGCCGCTCCCTCGGGGGAGCCGGACGGGAGTGACGGTGCTGGAAACCCTGGGGACACTGGTCTACGAGCCGTGGGTCTACGTCCTCATCGTGCTCTCGGTGCTGCTGGACGTCTTCCTGCCCGTGCTGCCCAGCGGTGTCCTGCTGGTGACCGCGACCACCGCCGCCACCGCCGCCACCGCCGAACTGGCCGGTCCCGGCGGCGCTCAACTGCCCGAGGTCTTCGCCCTGCTGCTGTGCGCCGCGACCGCCTCCGTGCTCGGCGACCTCGCCGCGTTCGGCCTCGCCCGGTACGGCGGACGCCGCTTCGCCTCCGCGCTGGCCCGCTCCCGGCGGCTGACCACGGCACAGCAGCGCCTCGGCCACGTGCTGGTCCGCGGCGGCGGCCCGCTGGTGCTGCTCGCCCGGTTCGCGCCCGCCGGGCGGTCGGTGATGAGCTTCGCGGCCGCCGCCGCCCGGGGCCGCACGCGCGACTTCCTGCCCTGGTCGGCCACGGCCGGGCTGCTGTGGGCCGGGTACAGCGTGGCGCTGGGCTACTTCGGCGGCCGGCTGTTCGGCGTCACCTGGGGCGGGACGGCGCTGTCCCTGGCCGCGCTGGCCGGCGCGGGCGCGCTGGCCGCCTTCCTGCTGCGCCGCAGGCCGCACCCGGCCGTGGGCTGAGGCGGCCGTGGGCTGAGGCGGTTGGGGTTGAGCCGACCGCGGGCTGGGCCGGCGTCGACGCCGACGGTGCCGCCGCCCGCCGCGTCCACCCGGCCGCGTCCCGGCCGCCGAGGAGGCCGGCCCTCGGCGACCGGCCGCGCGCCGACGCGGCGTGGCGGCCCCGCGGCGTCGGCGGCCGTCACGGGGTGATGACGAGCTTGCCCGGGCTGTGGCCGCCGCGGCCGGCGTCGAACGCGGCCCCGACCTCCTCCAGCGGGAACGCCCGCGCCACCTCCACGGTGACGGCGCCGCGCTCCACCAGGCCCGCCAGCTCGGTCAGCGCCGCCCCGTCCGGGCGCACCCACACCAGGTGGCCGCCGTGCTCCTCCACGGCGCCGTCGACGACCGACACGTGCCGCCCCTTCGGGGCGAGCACGGCCAGCGTGGTGTCCACCTGCCCGCCGACGTAGTCGGCCACCGCGTCCACCCCGTCGGGGGCCAGCTCCCGCAGCCGGTCGGTCAGCCCCTCGCCGTAGGCGACCGGGGTGGCGCCCAGGGAGCGCACGTAGTCGTGGTTGGCGGCGGACGCGGTGCCGATGACCCGGGCGCCGCGGTCGACGGCGATCTGCACCGCGAAGCCGCCCACCCCGCCGGACGCGCCGTGCACCAGCAGCGTGTCGTCCGGGCCGACGGCCAGCCGGTCCAGGGTGCGCAGGGCCGTCAGCCCGGCCAGCGGCAGGGCGCCCGCGCCCGCCCAGTCCAGCGCGGCGGGCCTGCGGGCGACGTGCGGCGCGTTCACGGCCACGTACTGGGCGAAGGTGCCCGCGTGCACCACGTCCTTGCGCGCGTAGGCCATGACCTCGTCGCCCACCGCGAACTCGGGGGTGTCCATGCCGACGGCCCGCACCACCCCGGCCACGTCCCACCCCGGGATGACCGGGAAGACGGCGTCCATCAGCGGGTCCAGGCCGCCGGCCATCACCTTCCAGTCCACCGGGTTGACCCCGGCCGCGCGGACCTCGACGAGCACCTGCCCGGGGCCCACCTTGGGGTCGGGCAGCTCGCCGACGGTCAGCCGGGAGTTGTCGCTGGCGTAGGAGTCGTAGCTGACGGCGCGCATGGGCCTGGCCTTTCGGTACGGAATGTGACGTGCTGTGCCCTTCCGACCGTACGCCCGACAGCCCCTCGGACGGGTGGCGGCCCGCGGGGCGGTTGACGTGGCGTCACGCGGGTCCGGGCGTCCAGTCGCTGTTGGCGCCGCACACCACGACGCAGGGCAGGACGCCCGGGACGCGTCCGGCCAGCCAGGCGGCGAACGCGACCGCGGCGGCCGGTTCCACGGCGACGCGGCACTCCTCCCACAGCCGGTCGCGGGCGGCCAGGATCTCCGCGTCCGAGGCCAGGACGGACGTCACGCCGGGCGCGTCCAGCACGGCGAAGGCGATCTCGCCGACCCGGCTCGCCCCGGTGGCCGACGCCGCGACGGAGTCCACCGGAGCGTCCACCGGACGGCCGGCGGCCAGCGCGTCGTGCAGGCAGCGGCACCCCCGCGGCTCGACGGCGACGGTGTGCCGCCCGTCCGCCGCCAGCGCGGTGCCGGCGGCCAGCCCGCCCCCGCCCACGGCGACGACGAGGGCGTCGGCCTCGGGCGCGTCGGCCACCACCTCGGCGGCGAGCGTGCCCTGGCCGGCGACGACGGCCGGGTCGTCGTAGGGGTGCAGGAAGCGGTGCCCGGGCCGCGCCGCGGCCTCGGCGGCGCGCGCCGCGGCCTCGGCGAACGTCGCCCCGTGCCGCACCAGCCGCGCGCCCGCGGCCTCGACGCGCCGCGCCTTGGACTCCGGCACCGTCTCGGGCACGTACACCGTCGCCGGCACCTTCAGCAGCGCGGCGGCGGTGGCGACGGCCAGGCCGTGGTTGCCGCCGGAGGCCGCCACCACGTGCGCGTCGCGCGGCCCTGACAGCAGCGCGTTCAGCGCGCCGCGCAGCTTGAAGGAGCCGCTGAGCTGGAGGTGTTCGAGCTTGAGCAGGACCCGGCGGCCGTCGAGCTCGACGTCGAGCAGCGGCGTGCGGCGGGCGTGGGGGCGGATGCGGGCGGCGGCGGCCCGCACGTCCGCGGCGGTCGGCACGAGGGCGGAGGCGGTCATGGGGACCATGCTGCGCGCCGCCCGGGGCGCGGCGCCAGCGCCCGGAGCCGCGCCGGGCGCCGGGCGCGCTGCCACCCGCCCTCCGCGCGGCCGTCCGCCGTGCCCCGGGCACCGCCGCCCGGCCGACTCGGGCGCGGGGGAGCGGCGGCGCGGGGGAGCGGCGGTGCGGGGGAGCGGCGGTGCCTCCCCGCGCCGGGTGCGGCGGCGGGGAGGCACCGCGGGCTCAGGACTGCTTCGGGGCGGCCTGCTGGACGACCTCGAAGGACCACAGGGTGGAGCCGGCGGCGGCGGGCCGCTGCCGGCCCTCTCCGTCGCCGCCCTGATGGGCGGCCTTCATGGGGCCCTCCATCCACGCCTGGAAGGACTCCTCGTCGCGCCAGCGGGTGTAGACCAGGTACTGGTCGGTGCCCTCCACCGGGCGCAGGAGCTCGAACCACTCGAAGCCGTCGGAGTTCTCCACCGTGCCGGCGCGGGCGCCGAACCGCTGCTCCAGCACCTCCCGCTGCTCGGCCGGTACGGACAGGACGTTGATCTTCACGATGCTCATGCCCTCATCCTGCCGCACATCGGCCCCCGCCCGGCGGCCTGATTCGGACCGCGTGCGAGCAGGGTCCTCCATCCGTCAGGACAAGCGTCCAGAAGACGACAGCGAAGCGGCCCCGGAGGCTCAGCGACGCGAGTGCGCACCCTTGACCACCGCCCGCGGGCGGGGTGACACCAGGAGCCAGTCGCGGACGTCGGTGAGTCGAGGTGGGCCCCTCACGTCCACCGGCCGCGATGCGGGGCGATGACGGCGGCCGTACGCGCTCGCCAGGTCGATGCCGTTGTGCTCTTGCACGAGTTCTTCTGCCGGAGTGCCGGAGTGCCGGTGCCGTGTCGTGGTCCGAACCGGAACCGCTGCCGTCGGCCGATGACGAGCGTGCTGTGCTGGAGCGCTGGACCCGGCGACCGGAATCCGCCCAGGCGCTGGCATTACGGGCCCGAGTCGTGTCCGGCGCAGGACGAGAGCGCCTCCCGAGCCGTCGCCCGGGGGCCTTGACTCCGTGCCTCGTCGGCGGGATGGTCGTAGAACATTGCGCAACTTGGGTGCTTCGGGGAGGGGACGGGAGGGGCCATGGCGCTAGGGTTCATCGCGAAAGACCCGGAAAGTAAAGAGGATCATTGTCCGTCGGTGTGGGTGGACGAGGAGACGAGCGACATCGTCGTGCAAGGCTGGTGGGCCGACGCCGCCACCGTGGAGGAGTGCAAGCGCGTCGGCTCCATCCCGGACACAGAGGGAGTCGTGCGGCTCCCCGCACGCATGGTCGAAGCGCTGAGGAGGGCGTGTGACGTCGCAGACGGTTCCGCCGTTCGCTGAACTGCTGGGAGCGTGCACGCGGACAGCCGTTCACCTGGAGACCCGGGACGGGTACGCGATTCCGAGTGAGGACGAGGAGTTCCGCGCCTGGAGGGCCGGTGACGACCCGCGCGACAGGCCCCGGGAAGAGTGGTGGGGAGCGTTCCACGACGCGGTCGTCGACGCCGTCCACCGGGGCGTGACAGTTCGCCGTGCGCGCGTTGTCTCCGAGCCGTTGAGTGAGTACATCCTCCACGAGTACGCATGTACGTACCGGAACGTGGAGGCGGGGGAGGACGTACGATGGCTGCCCCGCTCGCAAGCGTCGGACCTTCTACTTCCGGGCAACGACCTGTGGATTTTCGACGACCGCCTGATCCGGTACGGGATGTTCAGCGGTAACGGGGAGCTGGTCGGCCAGTCCCTCGAAGACGACCCCGACGTGGTCGCTCGCCATGCGGCGGCGTTCGACGCCGTCTGGGAGCGCGCCGTACCACACGCAAACTACACGCCGTAGGCGCATGCCCGTCGTCCCGCCTCACAGCGCTCAGGCCGCGCGTGACGCCGTCGCCGCGCGCCTACGGGACCTGCGTCTCGACGCCGGGATGACGGGACGACAGGTGGCGGCGGCGTCGGGATGGCAGCCGTCCAAGGTATCCCGCCTGGAGAACGCCCGCACACCGCCGACCGACGACGACATCCGGGCGTGGTGCCGGGCGTGCGGCGCGGAAGACCAGGCGCCCGACCTGATCGCAGCATCCCGAACCGCGGAGTCTCTGTACGTCGAGTGGCGCCGCCGTCAGCGAAGCGGGCTCCGCCAACTTCAGCGATCCCGCGTTCCGCTGTACGAGCGGACACAGCAGTTCCGCATCTACTGCTCCTCCGTGATCCCGGGGTTTCTCCAAACACACGAGTACGCGACGGCTCTACTCGGCAGTATCAGGCGGTTCGACGAGACCCCTGACGACGTGGCGGAGGCCGTCGAGGCCCGGATAACGCGTAACCAGATCATCCGGGCGCCCGGCCGGCGGTTCGCGTTCGTGGTGGAAGAGGCCGTACTCCACCACGTCATGGGTGGTCCGGATGTGATGGCGGGGCAGCTTGGGTATCTGCTCGCCGCAATGGCGTTCCCCGCTGTGTCGCTCGGGGTCGTCCCCGCCCGTAGAACGCGCTCGATGTGGCCGCAGGAGACGTTCACCTTGTTCGATGACCGACAGGTCGGCGTGGAGTTGCTGACCGCCGCGCTGACCATCACGGCCCCGACGGAGATCGCTCAGTACGAGAAAGGTTTCGCGGAGCTGGCGAGGATGGCCGTCTACGGGCAGCACGCACGCACGCTGATCACCGGTGCCATTGACTCACTCGGGTGACAGCGTGGAATTCCATAGAACGTCGTAGACCGCGTCGCTTCGCCCTCCCTACCGTCCTGAGAAGTCGATAGGACGACGTCCCACAGGGAAGGGCTCCGCATGGACCAGACACCCGCGCCGCTTGACGAGTCGGCCACGCCACCCGCGTTAGTGGCGGACCCGGGACGGCTTCCGCCACCGGGCGCGTACCTCGTCCCCGTCCACGAGGTCGTACCGTGCCGCTCTCCGTGCTCCCTCCGCGGCGCCCACGGGAGGCGGCCGTGAGGACGCTCTCCCCGCCGGTGCACCTGGCGCTTCCCGTCGAGGACCCGCAGTCGGCCGACGGCTGCGACGTGTGTGCGGCTCTCGTCCGCCAGCGGGACGACGCACGTGCCCGCGGAGACCTCAGCGCCGTGACGGATCTCAACGTCGAGATCCGAGCGCACCACACCGGACGCCGTCGCCACTGAACGCCCGCTCCCCGCCGCGAGATCGGCAACCCACGCGGGGAGCGGGGCTGCCCCTGCCCCGTCCGCCCCGACACGGCGCCAGCACCCGCCGCGAGGGCGAGGCAGGGGCGTGACCTGGCGCGGGCTGAGGCAGCGCGTCAGCGCCCGGGGAGGACTGGAGATTAGGCCCTCACATCCTCCCCGGGCTGAGCACCACACCGCCACTCAACGGAGAGAGGACGCGTGCATGCCCTTGCAGTATGAGCCCACTGACCCGAGTCCCGACACCGACGCCCCCACGCCGCCCCCGGAGAACCCGGACTGTGGAGGGGGTGATGGCTGCGGCCGTCAGTGACCGCGTGCCGTAGGTAGCACTCTGCCCGGCTCCCTGTGGACGAAGGGGTGCCGGGCTCACTCTGTGGAGGACTCATGGCAGACATCCACTGGCACGCGTACGCGTGGACCGGACACGAGCGGCCCCCGGACAGCCAAACCCGTGACGTCAACGCCGCTGTGATGCCGAACGATCTGAACGACTGGTTCCGCAAGCCGGCGTCACTCCACCACGGGGCGTTCGTCGACGTGGATACGGCATACCGGTGGCTCGCCGACGAGGTGACGCCATTCGCGGAGACGCCTGGCGGACTGCCCGTGTCGGTCCATCTGGCGCACGCGTACAACTGCCTGGAGCGCCGGGCGGACGTCTACGTCGGGTACTACGCGGCCTCCGGGCGGCTCGTGGTACGCACCCTGCTGACGTGCCCGCGGGCAGGCACGGTCTGCCCCGAGCGGCCGTGAGCTGCGGGAGTCTCGCGAGTCGAGCCCCTGACGGTCTCCCGCCGAATCTTTTGTGTGTCAGGTGACGACACCGTGACCTTCACGATGCTCATGCCCTCATCCTGCCGCACATCGGCCCCCGCCCGGCCACCCCGGCCACCCCGGCCACCCCGGCCACCCCGGCAGCCCCGGTCGGCGACGCGGCACCGGCCGCCGGGCGGTGCCGCGTCGCCGGTGTGGTCTCCGCCGTCCCGGGCGAGCACCGGGTGCCGCCCTTCGGACAGGTCGCGCGGGCCGTGGGGCCTCGGGCCGACGTGGCGTGGGAGCGCCGCCGGGCCGGTGCGGGGCGGGGCGCGTCCGACGTACACCACTGTCGCCCGCGCGGACACGTGCGGTAAAGCGCTCCGCACGCGTTGTCACTGACCCGTCCGTGGGGGAGTCGTGTGTGCATTCTTCACACCTCCTTCATGACACCCGTGACTACTCCGTTACGCACCGGGATGGAAACGTCTGTGTCGCGCCGCACCGGGGCCTCCCGCCCCGGGTGACCCGCACGAGACGGGGTCCGGCGCTCGCAGCCCACCGAAGGGGGACGATGGACAGCCGGTACGAGGCGTACTGCCTGGCGGACAGGGTCTTCTACGAGACTCCTGACCGGCTCTCCGCCGGTTCCGGGGACCGGGACGCCACCCTGCGGACGGCACGGCGGACCGTGCCCTCCGGCTGGCGCCACGCACGGCACGGCGACTGGCTGGAGCTGCGCCCGGACGAGGGCACGTTCCCGGCCCAGGGCTGGAAGGTCCACGTCTCCGCCACGCTGGCCAACGCCGACGCCGTGGCCGGCCGCGTCTGGGACTACTGCGTGCCCCGCGGCATCCCCTTCAAGTTCGTGCCGGACCTGCACCTGCTGCACCTGCGCAACGCCAAGTACGCCAGCCGCGCCACCTCCGGGAAGGCGGTCACGCTCTACCCGGTGGACGAGGAGCAGCTCCACACGGTGCTGCGCGAGCTCGACGAGCAGCTCGCCGGGGAGCCGGGCCCGTACGTCCTGACCGACCTGCGCTGGAACCAGGGGCCGCTGTACGTGCGCTACGGCGGCTTCGCCCCCCGCAACTGCGTCAACGAGCACGGGCAGCTCGTGCCCGCCGTCGAGAACGGCCGGGGCGAGCTGGTGCCCGACCGCAAGGACCCCGTCTTCCACGTGCCGGAGTGGGTGACGCTGCCGCCGTTCCTCCAGCCGCACCTGGACGCCCGCAACTCCTCCACCGTCGCCGACCTGCCCTACCGCATCGAGCGCGCCCTGCACTTCTCCAACGGCGGCGGCGTCTACGCGGGGACCGACACGCGCACCGGCGAGGAGGTCGTGCTCAAGGAGGGCCGCCCCGACGCCGGGCTGGCCGCCGACGGCGCCGACGCCGTGCGCCGGCTGGAGCGCGAGAAGGCGGCGCTGGACCGGCTGGCCGGCAGCCAGGTGGCACCCGGCGTGCGGGACTGGTTCACGCTGGAGGGCCACCGCTTCCTGGTCATGGACTTCCTGCCCGGCCAGCCGCTCAACACCTTCTACGCCCAGCGCCACCCGCTGCTGGCCGACGACCCCGACCCGCGCGCCGTGGCCGACTACACCCAGTGGGCCCTGGCGATCCACCGCGCGGTCACCGAAGCGGTGAGCGTCGTGCACGAGCGCGGGCTGGTCTTCAACGACCTGCACATGTTCAACATCATGGTGGCGCCGGACGAGAAGTCCGTGGCCCTGCTGGACTTCGAGGCCGCCGCGCCCATCGCCGACGACCCCCGGCAGACCGTCGCACACCCCGGCTTCATCGCCCCCGGCGACCGCCGCGGCGTCGCGATCGACACCTACGCCCTGGCCTGCCTGCGGCTCGCGCTCTTCCTGCCCGTCACCACGCTGCTCGCGGTCGACCGGCGCAAGGCGGCCCATCTGGCACAGGTGATCCGCGAGCAGTTCCCCGACGTGCCCCGGGAGTTCCTGGACGACGCCGTCGCCGAGATCGAGGGGCGCGCGGTGCCGCGCGAGGGCGCCGGTGCGCCGCAGGCCCCCGTGCCCGCGCCCGCTCCCGCCGGTACCGCGTCCGCCGACGCGGAGTCCGCGCCCGGCACGGCCCCGGCCGTGCCCACCGCGCCGGGCGACTGGCCGCGCAGCCGGGACGCGATGGTGCGCGCCCTGCTCGCCTCCGCCACCCCCGAGCGCGACGACCGCCTCTTCCCCGGTGACATCGCCCAGTTCGCCGACGGCGCCGGACTCGGTCTGGCCTACGGTGCCGCGGGTGTGCTGTACGCGCTCGCCGAGACCGGCGCCCCGCGCTACGAGACCGGCGAGCAGTGGCTGCTGGACCACACCGCCCAGCCGTCCGCGCGCACCCCGCTGGGTCTGTACACCGGACTGCTCGGCGTCGCCCTGGTGCTGGACCGGCTCGGCCACACCGAGCGCGCCGCCACGCTCGTCGACCGCGTGCTGGCCGAACGCTGGCACCGCCTCGGCCACGACCTCGAAAGCGGCCTGCCCGGCGTCGGCCTCGCCCTGGACCACCTGGGCGCGCGCACCGGCGACCCGGCGCTGCACGACGCCGCCGACCAGGCGCTGCGGCACGCCGCCGACGCCGTCGCGCGGGCCGCCGGCTCGGACGGACGCATCCCGCGCGCCGGACTGCTGCACGGGGCGAGCGGCACCGCGCTGCTCGCGCTGCGCCGGCACGAACGCACCGGCGACCTTGGCCTGCTGGACCTGGCCGCGCAGGCCCTGCGCCGGGACCTGGAGCGCTGCGTGCCCGACCGGCACGGCGCGCTGCACGTCGACGAGGGCCCGCGCACCATGCCCTACCTCGGCGCGGGCAGCGTGGGCATCGCCGCCGTCCTCGACGACTACCTCGCCCTGCGCCCCGGCGAGGAGGACTTCGAGCGGGCCCGGGAGGCCATCCTGCCGGCCGCCCGCTCCCGCTTCTACGCCCAGCCCGGCCTCTTCCGGGGCCGCGCCGGAATGGTGTGGCACCTGGCCCGCACCACCGCGCCCGGCGCCACCCGCGCCGACCTCGACGCGCAACTGGACGCCCTGAACTGGTACGGCATGGCCTACGGCGACGGGCTGGCCTTCCCCGGCGACCAGATGATGCGCCTGTCCATGGACCTCTACACCGGCACCGCCGGCTGCCTGCTCGCGGTGGGCGCCGCCCGCCACGACGCGCCCGTGCGGTTGCCGTTCCTCCCGCCGCTCCGGCGGCCCGAGCCGCCTTCGCGGCCCCAATAGACCTGCCCCGGCCAGGGGTCAGGAAGCACAACCCCGTCCCTACAGAGAAAGGATGAGAAACCATGGCGCTTCTCGACCTGCAGAAGATGGACACCCCGGACAGCACCGACGCGGGCAGCAACGTCAGCCTGCTCGCCTGCGACAAGCACAGCGGTGCCAGCACCATCCTGTGCCTCTGATCCGGTCAGCCGGCGGTTTGCTGACGTGACCCGCTGAGGCCGCGTCACGCAGGCCCGGTCCCGGGCGGCGGCTCGTACCCGCCCGGGACCGTACCCCCGGTTCCGCGCCCCGCGCGGGGCCGGGCGCCGCCGTGTGCGGCCCTGAGGGGCCCGCGCGGTGGCGCCGCGCACCGCCCGGCGCCGCCCGCGCGCCGCACCCGGTCCCGGCGGCGGCGCCCGCCGCCCGGGGCGCGGCAGCGGTTCACGGAGCCGGAGGCCCACGGGAGTGGCGGCCCACGGGGCCGCGCAGCCCCGTGACGCCGGGAGCCCACGGGACCGAAGGAGTCCCGCGACGCCGAGGAGCCGGGAAACGCCGAGGAGCCCGCGACGCCGAGAAGCCGGGAAACGCCGAGGAGCACGTCACCGATGAGCCCCGCCGACCGCCTCCTCCTCGACGCCCTGCGGCACGGCGCTCCCCGTGCCGCCGCCCTCACCCTGATCACCACCGCCGACGCGGGCGCCACCCTGCTGCTGCCCGCCGCGCTCGGCCGCACCCTCGACCTCCTGCTGGCCGACGCGCCCGCCACCGGCTGGCTGCTGGTCAGCGCCGGGCTGCTGGCCGCGCTGTTCGTCTTCGACGCCGTGGAGACCGTCCTCACCGGCACCACCAGCGCCCACGCCACCGCCCGGCTCCGCAACCGCCTGACCGGCCACGTGCTGGCCGTCGGACCGGCCGGGGCCGCCCGCTTCAGCACCGGCGACCTGGTCACCCGCGGCACCGCGCTCGCCGCGCAGGCGGGGACCGCTCCCGCCACCGCCGCCGCGCTCCTGGCCGCCCTCGTCCTCCCGCTCGGCGGGATCACCGCGCTCGCGCTCATCGACTGGCGGCTGGCGGCCGTCTTCTTCCTCGGCGCTCCCGTCCTCGTCCTGCTGCTGCGGGCGTTCGCGCGCACCTCGGGGGACGCGGTCGCCCGGTACCAGCAGGCGCAGGGCCGCATCGCCGGACGGCTGGCCGAGGCGCTGTCGGGCGCCCGCACCGTCGCCGCGGCCGGCACGCTGGAGCGCGAGCGCACCCGCGTCCTCAGTCCGCTGCCCGAACTGAGCCGCGCCGGGTACCGCATGTGGCGGGTGCAGGGCCGGGCCGCCGCGCAGGCCGCGGCGCTCGTACCGCTGCTCCAGCTCGCCGTCGTCGCCGCGGCCGGCCTGCTGCTGGCCGCGGGCGGACTCAGCGTCGGCGACCTGCTCGCCGCCGCGCGCTACGCCGTGCTCGCCGGCGGCATCGGCGTGCTGACGGGCCGGATCGCCGCGCTGGTGCGGGCCCGCGCGTCCGCGCAGCGGCTGGCGGAGGTGCACGCCGTGCCCGCCGTGCCCTACGGCACCACCCCGCTCCCGGACGGCCCCGGGCGGCTGGAGCTGCGCGGCGTCAGCGCGGTGCGGGACGGCGCCACGGTGCTGGACGCCGTGGACCTCACCGTCCCCGGCGGTGCCACCGTCGCGATCGTCGGGCGCTCCGGCTCGGGCAAGTCCGAACTGGCCCGGCTGGCCGGGAAGCTGGCCGAACCCAGCGCGGGCACCGTGCTGCTCGACGGCGTCCCGCTGGACTCCGTCGACGCCACCGCGCTGCGCGCCGCCGTCGGCTACGCCTTCGAGCGTCCCGCCCTGCTCGGCGGCACACTCGCCGGGACGATCGGCCTCGGCCCCGCCCCGCCGGGCGACGCCGCCGTCCGGGCCGCCGCCCGGGCCGCCTGCGCCGACGGCTTCATCCGCACCCTGCCCGACGGCTACGCCACCGCCTGCGCCGACGCCCCGCTCTCCGGCGGGGAGACGCAGCGCCTCGGCCTCGCCCGGGCCTTCGCCCACCAGGGACGTCTGCTCATCCTGGACGACGCCACCTCCAGCCTGGACACCAGCACCGAACGGCAGGTCACCTCCGTGCTCTTCGACCCGGACCGCGCCTGCACCCAGCTCGTGGTGGCCCACCGCGCCACCACCGCCGCCCGTGCCGACCTGGTGGCCTGGCTCGACGCGGGCCGCCTGCGCGCCCTGGCCCCGCACGCCCGGCTGTGGCGCGACCCGGACTACCGCGCGGTGTTCACGGCCGACCCGGCGCAGCCCCCGGGCGACGCCGACACCGGCCCGCCCGCCGGCCACGCCGCGGGGGCGGCCGATGCGTGAGGCCCCCGCGGGCGAGGACCCGGCACGCACCGGCACGGGGCGCGGAGAGTTCGGCGCCCGCGGCCTGCTCGCGGCGGGCGCCCGGCGGCTGTGGCGGCGTCCCCGCGCGCTGGGCGCGCTCGCGGGCTGGTCGGTGGTGGAGGCCGCGCAGACCCTCCTGCTCGGCCTGGCCGTCGCGCACTCCCTGGACGACGGCTTCCTGCGGGGGGACGCCGGGGCCGGCCTGGCCTGGCTGGGCGTGGGCGCGCTGGGCGTGCTCGTCGGCGCCGTGGGCACCGGGCGCGTGTACCGGGCGGTGGCCGACCTGGCCGAGCCGCTGCGCGACCTGCTGGTGGAGCGCGTCGTGGGCAGCGACCTGCACGCCGCCGTCCGCCGCGGGCGCGCCCGGGACTCCGGTGCCGTCTCCCGGCTGACGCACCAGGTGGAGATCGCCAGGGACAGCTTCGCCGGTCTGCTCATGGCCGGGCGCGCCTTCGTCTTCACCTCCGCCGCCGCGCTGGTCGGGATGGCCTCGCTGCACCCGCTGCTGCTGCTGGTGGTGGTGCCTCCGCTGGTGCTCGGGCTCGCGGTCTTCGGGTTCTCGCTGCGTCCGCTGGCGCGGCGGCAGCGGGACTTCCTGGTGGCCGACGAGGCCATCGCCGAGCACCTGAGCGAGACGGCGGGCGGGCTGCGGGACGTGGTGGCCGCGGGGGCCCAGGCCCCTACGCGCGCCCGGGCACGGGCCCACGTGGACGCCGAACGCCGCGCGGCCGGGGCGCTGGCGCGCTGGGGCGTGAGCCGGGCGGTGGCGCTGGGCGTCGGCGGGCGGCTGCCGGTCGTGCTGCTCCTGCTGCTCACCCCCTGGCTGCTGTCCCGCGGGGTCAGCACCGGCGCGCTGGCCGGGGCCCTGACCTACCTGCTGCAGTCGCTGCTGCCCGCCCTGGAGAGCCTGGTGCACGGCCTGGGCAACGCGGGCGCGCGGCTCGCGGTCGTCGTCGGACGGCTGCGCGGCACCGGGGGAGCGGCCCCGCCGGCCGTGCCGCACCCACCGCCCGCCCCCCGGGACCCGGGCGCGGCGCTGGAGCTGCGCGGTGTCAGCTTCGCCTACGGGCGGCGCGCGCACCCGGTGCTGGACGGCGTGGACCTGAGTCTGCCGCGCGGCGGACACCTGGCCGTGGTCGGGCCGAGCGGCATCGGCAAGTCCACGCTGGCCCAGCTCCTGGCGGGGCTGCTCGCGCCGAGCGCGGGGCACCTGGCCGTGCGCGGTCCGGTCGCGCTCGTCCCGCAGGAGGCGTACGTCTTCTCCGGCACGCTGCGCGCCAACCTCGCCTACCTGTGCCGCGGCCCGGTCGGCGACGCCGTGCTGCACCGGGCGCTCCGGGCCACCGGGGCCGCCGCGCTCGCCGCCCGCCTGGGCGGGCTGGACGCCGAGGTGGCGCCGGACCGGCTCTCGGCGGGGGAGCGGCAACTGCTCGCGCTGGCCCGGGCGTACGCGGCCCCCGCGCCGCTGGTGGTGCTGGACGAGGCCACCTGCCACCTCGACCCGGCCGCCGAGGCCCGCGCGGAGGCGGCCTTCCGGGCGCGCTCCGGCACGCTCGTGGTGATCGCCCACCGGATGAGCTCGGCCCGGCGCGCGGACCGCGTGCTCGTGCTGGACGGCGCCCGCGCGCGGTGCGGCACCCCCGCGGAGCTGGCGAAGACCTCCGCGCTCTACCGCGAGCTGGCCGGAAGCTGGGACGGGACCTGGAGCGCGCCGGGTGAGGGGAGCGGCGGCGGTGAGGGGACCGGAGGCGGGGCCACGCCCGGGGCGGAGAACGCGCCCGGGGACGAGCCCGCGCACGGACGCGGCGGGGAATCCGGGACCGGGGACGAGTCCGGGGCCGGGGACGAGCCCGGGGGTGAAGGGGCGGCCGGAACAGACGGCCCGGCGGCGGCCCGCTCAGAGCCAGCCGGAGCGCTGGGCGATGCAGATGGCGTCCACCCGGTTGCGGGCTCCGGTCTTCCGGGTGATCGCTGACATGTAGTTGCGGATCGTCCCGTTGCTCAGGTGCAGCGAACGGGCGATCTCCGACACCGACGCCCCCTCGGCCGCCAGGGACAGCACGCTCAGCTCGCGGGGGGTCAGCGGCAGTTGGGTGGCCTGGAGGAAGCCGAAGGCCAGCGAGGCGTCGACGAAGCGCTCGCCCTTGGCCACCTGCCGTATCCCGGTCAACAGCTCCTCGGGGCTGGCGTCCTTGTTCACGAACCCCAGGGCCTCCGCCTCGAACGCCTGCCGCAGCGGCCCGGGGCGCCCCGGGCTGGCCAGGACCAGGAGGCGGCAGGAGGGGGTGGGTATCTCACGGCGCAGCGCGTCCAGGTCCCGCTGGTCGCCGGTGCCCCCCTCCTCGACGTCGGCCACGCACACGTCCGCCCCGGTGGAGCGCGCGGCGCGGCCCGCCCGCTTCCACGGTGCGGTGCTCACGGTCATGTCCTGTGCCTTGCTGAGCAGTTCGGCCAGTCCCGATCTCAACAGGCGTGTGTCGTGCACGAGTAACACCCGGATCACTGACGCTTCCCTCCGCCAATCCCGCAACCAGCCCTGACTGCCGTGCTGTTGCCGTCTACCCCGAGGCGCGTGGCCCTACCGGGGCGGCGACAGCGCCATTGAAGTCGGCCCGGCTCGGGAGCGACCATACAAAGTCGGCCACGGGGAGGTAAGGGGGCGCATACGGGGCGTGCACGCGCGCCTACCGTGCGCCCTCAGTTCTCGCCCGCGCCGGGTGGCGCGTCGGCCAGTCGGCACACCGTCGCGAGGTCGGTGCGCACCGTGGCGATCGTCGCCCGGCCGGAGAGCCAGGCGATGAGCAGGGAGAACCAGGTGTGCTCGATCACCCGGACAGCCGAGAGCGCCGCCGGCGGCACGGGCTCGCGCGACCCCATCGCCTCCAGCACGATCCCCGTCGTGCTCGCCAGCACGGTGTCGACCTCGGCGCTTACCGAGCGGTCCGCCGCGGTCAGGGCCCGCACCATCGCGGAGGCGAGGTGGGGCTCGTCCCGCATGGCGTGAAACGCGCGCATCAGCGCCGCCGCCACGCGGGCTCCCGCGCCCCGTTCGCGTGGCGGGTTCTCGCGCACCGTGGCGTGCAGCAGGCGTAGCTGGTCCTGCAGGACGGCCACCAGCAGGTGGATCTTGGACGGGAAGTAGCGGTACAGCGTGCCCAGCGCGACCCCGGCGGACTCGGCCACCTCGCGCATCTGCACGGCGTCGTAGCCGCCCGCGCGGGCCAGCTCCGTCGCGGCGCGCAGGATCTCCCGCCGCCGCGCCTCCTGCCGTCCGGAGCGCGGTGCGGCGGGGGGCCCGGCGGGCGGGTGCCCCGTCGCGCCGGGTGCGCCGGGTGCGCCGGGCGGCGTCGGCGGGGCGGGGGGCCGGTCCGATGGCGGTGTGGCGGAAGAGGTCATGGTGGCGTGGGGGCTCGAAGTCGTCGGTGTGGTCGGGGAACCGTGGTGGGAATCACCGGCTCCGTTCTCAGCGGCGTGGTGACCGGCCGGTAGATTCAGGGAGGCGGCGGCCCGCCGTCCGGCGGACTGAAACTTGTTCTACCTTAGCGCGAGCGGATACGCTCCCGCGGAAATCCGGCACGAAGGGACGGACGGCGAGTGACCGCAGAGGCCATACGCGACGCGGCGTCCGCACCCCGGCGCGCCGGCGGCGGCGAGGACCGCCCGCTGCGCGTCGCCCTGCTCACCTACAAGGGCAACCCCTTCTGCGGCGGCCAGGGCGTCTACGTGCGGCACCTCTCGCGCGAGCTGGTGCGCCTGGGCCACCGCGTCGAGGTCATCGGCGCCCAGCCCTACCCGGTCGTCGACGACGGCGTCACCCTCACCGAGCTGCCCAGCCTCGACCTCTACCGGCAGCCCGACCCCTTCCGCACCCCCGGCCGCGGCGAGTACCGCGACTGGATCGACGCGCTGGAGGTGGCCACCATGTGGACCGGCGGCTTCCCCGAGCCGCTGACGTTCTCCCTGCGCGCCCGCCGCCACCTCGCCGCCCGCCGCGGCGCGTTCGACGTCGTCCACGACAACCAGACGCTCGGCTACGGGCTCCTCGGCGGTCCGGGCGCGCTCGGCGCCCCGCTGGTCACCACCGTGCACCACCCCGTCACCGTCGACCGCGAGCTCGACCTGGCCGCCGCCGACACCGCCAGGCGCCGGCTCTCCGTGCGCCGCTGGTACGGCTTCACCCGCATGCAGCGCCGCGTCGCCCGCCGCCTGCCGTCGGTGCTCACCGTCTCCGGCACCTCGCGCCGGGAGATCGTCGACCACCTCGGCGTGCGCGGCGACCGCGTCCACGTCGTGCACATCGGCGCCGACACCGACCTGTTCGCCCCCGACCCGGCCGTCCCCGAGGTCCCCGGACGCATCGTCACCACCTCCAGCGCCGACGTCCCGCTCAAGGGACTGGTGCATCTGGTGGAGGCCCTGGCCAAGATCCGCACCGAACAGCCCGGCGCGCACCTCGTCGTCGTGGGCCGCCGGGCGGACGGCGGGCCGGTGGCCGCCGCCATCGAGCGGTTCGGCCTGCACGTGCCGGACCGCACCGGA
This sequence comes from Streptomyces marinisediminis, assembly GCF_026262575.1. Taxonomy (GTDB): domain Bacteria; phylum Actinomycetota; class Actinomycetes; order Streptomycetales; family Streptomycetaceae; genus Streptomyces; species Streptomyces marinisediminis. The sequence continues at coordinate 268,992 of NZ_JAPKFL010000002.1, read as the reverse complement.
CGCCGCCCCGTCGAGTTCGTCAAGGGCCTCAGCGACCGCGACCTCGCCGACCTGGTGCGCGGGGCCCAGGTCGCCTGCGTCCCCTCGCTCTACGAGGGCTTCTCGCTGCCCGCCGCCGAGGCCATGGCCACCGGGACCCCGCTGGTGGCCACGACCGGCGGCGCCATCCCCGAGGTCGCCGGGCCCGACGGCGAGACCTGCCTGGCGGTGCCGCCCGGCGACGCCGGCACGCTCGCCGCGGCCCTCGGCCGCCTCCTCGACGACGCCCCGCTGCGCGCCCGCCTCGGCGCGGCCGGGCGGGCCCGGGTGCTCAGCCGGTTCACCTGGCGGCAGGCGGCCATCGGCACCGCCGAGCACTACCGCGAGGCCATCGCCCGCACCGCCGCCCGACCGCGCACCTGACCGCCACGCCCGCCCCGACCCCCGCCACGAAAGCAGAACCCCTGTGCTGACCGTCGACTTCTCCCGGTTCCCGCTCGCCGCGGGCGACCGCGTCCTCGACCTGGGCTGCGGCGCCGGACGCCACGCCTTCGAGTGCTACCGGCGCGGCGCCCACGTCGTCGCGCTCGACCGCGACGCGGCGGAGATCCGCGAGGTGGCCACCTGGTTCGCCGCCATGCGGGAGGCCGGCGAGGCCCCGGCGGGCGCCACGGCCACCGCCATGGAGGGCGACGCCCTGGCGCTGCCCTTCCCCGACGACAGCTTCGACGTCGTCATCATCTCCGAGGTGATGGAGCACATCCCCGACGACAAGGGCGTGCTGGCCGAGATGGTGCGCGTGCTGCGCCCGGGCGGCCGCATCGCCGTCACCGTGCCGCGCTACGGCCCCGAGAAGGTGTGCTGGGCCCTCTCGGACGCCTACCACGAGGTGGAGGGCGGCCACATCCGCATCTACCGCGCGCACGAACTCCTCGCCAAGCTCCGCGAGGCCGGACTGCGCCCCTACGGCACCCACCACGCGCACGGCCTGCACTCGCCCTACTGGTGGCTCAAGTGCGCCTTCGGCGTGCACCGGGACGGCCAGGACGCGGCGCTGCCGGTGCGCGCCTACCACAAGCTCCTGGTGTGGGACATCATGAAGAAGCCACTGGCCACCCGGCTCGCCGAGCGCGCGCTCGACCCGCTCATCGGCAAGAGCTTCGTCGCCTACGCCACCAAGCCGCGCCTGCCGCGCACCGCGGCGCCCTCCGCCGGGGGCGCCGCGTGACGAGCCCGGAGCGCACCGAACGCCTCGTCCTGCCCGGCGTGCTGACGGCCGAGGAGGCCGCGGTGACGGTCGCGGGCATCCTCGCCCAGCAGCGGCCCGACGGCGCGATCCCCTGGTTCCGCGGCCACCACCTGGACCCCTGGGACCACGTGGAGGCGGCGATGGCGCTCGACACGGCGGGCGAGCACGCCCGCGCCGAGGCCGCCTACCGCTGGCTCGCCGAGCACCAGCTCCCCGACGGCTCCTGGTACGCGGCCTACGCGGACGGCGCCGCCGACGCGCCGACCGACCGGGGCCGGGAGTCCAACTTCTGCGCCTACGTCGCCGTCGGCGTCTGGCACCACTACCTCGCCACCGGGGACGACACCTTCCTGGACCGCATGTGGCCCGTCGTCTCCGCCGCCGTCGCCTTCGTGCTGGCGCTCCAGCAGCCCGGCGGCCAGGTCGCCTGGAAGCGCGAGGCCGACGGCACGGTGCGCACCGAGGCCCTGCTGACCGGCTGCTCCTCGGTCTACCAGGCCGTGCGGTGCGCGCTGGCCATCGCCGAACACCGCGAGGAGCCGCAGCCGGACTGGGAGCTGGCCGCCGGGCGGCTGGGCCACGCCATCGCCCACCACCCCGAGCGGTTCGCCGACAAGTCCCGCTACTCGATGGACTGGTACTACCCCGTGCTCACCGGTGCCGTCACCGGCCCGGCCGCCAAGGAGCGCATCGAGGCGGGCTGGGACCGCTTCGTCGTCCCCGGCCTGGGCGTGCGCTGCGTCGTGCCCAACCCCTGGGTGACGGGCGGGGAGAGCGCCGAACTGGCCCTGGCCCTGTGGGCGATGGGGGAGTCCGACCGCGCGGTGGAGATCCTGCGCTCCATCACCCACCTGCGCGCGCCGAGCGGCATGTACTGGACCGGCTACGTCTACGCGGACGACGCCGTGTGGCCGCGCGAGCAGACGGCGTGGACGGCCGGCTCCCTGCTGCTGGCCACCGCCGCGCTGGGCGGGGACGAGGCGACGACGGAGGTCTTCGGCGCCACCGGCCTCCCGCGCGGCCTGGCCCCCGACTGCTGCTGACGCCGGGCCCCGCGCCGACCGCTGCGGAGGCCGGGCTCCCGCGCGGCTCGGCCGGCTGCTGCCGACGCCCGGCCCCGCGCGGTTCGGCCGGCTGCTGCCGCTCGGCCGCCGCGCGCTTCCGCCCCGACCGCCTCTTTCGCTGCCTCCCGGACGGGCGCGCGGCCCGCGCCCCGGCCGGCACCCGCGCGCGCCCGGCCGCCGGCCCCGCGACGGCGAAGGCCCCGGTCCCCGCGTGCGGCGGGAGCCGGGGCCTTCGCGGGACCTGCCGCGCCGTGCGGTCAGCCGCGCTGGATGCCGGAGGTGTCCTGGAGCAGCCCGCGGCGGCCGTCCTGGGTCTGTGCGACGAGTGCCTGGCCGCGCTGCTCGACCGCCAGGTACCAGGTGCCCGGCGTCAGCTCCGCGACCGGCTGCGGCGAGCCGTCCTCCCCGACCAGCGGCCGCGCGACCGGCACCGCGAACCAGAACGGCTGGAAGTTCGGGTCGGCCTGCGGCTGCGCGGCGGGCGGCTGCTGGGCCGCGGCCTGCGGCTGGTGCGGCTGCTGGCCGCCGTAGGACGGCTGGGCGCCGTGCGGCTGGGGCTGGCCGCCGTAGGAGCCCTGCGGGTCGTGCGGGGCGCCGGGCTGCGGCGCGCCGGGGTAGCCGTAGGACGGCTGGCCGCCCTGGGCCGGGTACCCGTAACCGGCCTGCTGGCCGTACGGCTGCGCCGGCTTCGGCCCGCCGGCCGGGATGAGCGGCGCGCGCAGCGCGGGCACGAAGTGAGTCAGCACGGCCCCGGCCGCGAGCAGGAGGAGGGCGATGAAGGAGATGATCTGCCCCGCGCCGATGTCCAGACCGTCCTTGAACGAGCTGGCGCCGCTCAGCAGCGTCCACAGCGAGGTCCACAGGGCGAAGAGGGCGAGCGCCAGGCCCCACTGGTCCAGCTTCAGGCCCAGCGGCTTGGGCTCGGACGGCAGGAAACGGGACCCCGCGATCAGACCGGCCGCGAAGAAACCGGCCAGGAAGACGGACGGCATGACCGGCCACCAGAAGTTCGACCAGCCGTTCCAGCTTTGGATCCCGGCGGAGTAGAAGTCGAGGAACGAGGCGATGAACAGCACGACCGCTGCTCCGATCACCACTGCGTCGCCTCGGCTGAGCGAGCGGTTGTTCACGTCAGGTCCTTCGTCGATCTCGTCGTCATGATCCGGTCATACGCGGGGGCGGCCCCCATCGTACGGATTCCCCGGTCAACTGGTGGACGACCCCCTGGTTCGGTGCCGCGCCCCGTGCTCAACCGCGGTCCGCGAGGAACGCCGCGACGCCGTCGGCCACGCCGCGTCCCGCGCGGTCGCGCCACCGGGGGTCGGTGAGCAGCGCGGCGTCGTCGGGGTCCCGCATGTTCCCACACTCCAGGAACACCTTGGGGACGGCCGAGAGGTTGAGCCCCGCGAGGTCGTCGCGCACGTCCAGGCCCGAGGCGGCCGTCCTGGGCCCCAGGTACCGGGCGGGCTCGCTGCCCGTCGCCGCGGTGAACGCCGTGACCAGGTGCGTCCCCAGCGCCCGCGACGGGTCCGTGATGCCACGGGTGTCGGCCGTCCCCTCCCGCACCCGGGCGGGCAGGATGACGTGGAAGCCGCGCTGGCCGGGGCCCGCACCGTCCGCGTGCACGGAGACCACCGCGTCCGCCCCGGCCTCGTTGCCGATCGCGGCCCGCTCGTCGACGCAGGGCCCGAACGGCCGGTCGGCGTCCTGTGTCAACACCACGGTCGCGCCCAGCTCTTCGAGCCGGTCCCGGGCCGCCCGCGCCACCGCGAGGGTGAACTCGGCTTCCGGGTAACCGCCGTCGGTGGCCGTCCCGGTGGTGTCGCACGGCTTGCGGTGGTTCCCCGCGTCCACCAGCCGCGCCAGCTCGTCCGGGTGCTCCGCGTTCCCGGGGTTGTGCCCGGGGTCCAGCACGACGACGGCGCCCCGCAGCGGCGCCCCGGCCTCCGGCGCTCCGGCCTCCGGCGCTCCGGACGGCGCGGGGGCGTCCGGAGCCGAAGCGGTGGGCGCGGGCGGGCGGGGCGCGGGGGTCCGCTCCCCGCCCGCCCGGTTCAGCAGCCACACCAGGGCGCCCGCCAGGCACAGCGGCAGCAGGACGGCGGCGGCGACGAACGCGCGGCGCGCGGGCCTCACCTCACCAGCCCCGCCCGGTGCGGCGCAGCACGCGCAGCGACCCGGTGCCCGGCTCCTCGGCGAAGGCCCCGGAGGCGAGCGCACGCAGGTAGAGGTGGAACGGGGCCCGGCCGCCGTCGGCCGGGTCGGGGAAGACGTCGTGGATCAGCAGCAGCCCGCCGTCGGCCAGGTGCGGGACCCACCCCACGTAGTCGGCGCGCGCGTGCTCCTCGGTGTGGCCGCCGTCGATGAAGACGAGCCCCAGCGGCGCCCGCCACACCGCGGCCGCCTGCGGCGACCGGCCGACGAGGGCGAGCACGTGCTCCTCCAGGCCCGCGGCGTGCACGGTGCGGCGGAACGCGGGCAGCGTGTCCATCCGGCCCACCGCCGGGTCGACCAGCTCCCGGTCGTGGTACTCCCAGCCCGGCTGCTGCTCCTCGCTGCCCCGGTGGTGGTCGACGGTGACGGCCGTGACCCCGGCCCGCCGCGCGGCGTCCGCGAGCAGCAGGGTGGAGCGCCCGCAGTAGGTGCCGACCTCCAGCAGCGGGTGGCCCAGACGCGCGGCGCGCCGGGCCGCGGCGTACAGGGCCAGGCCCTCGTGGCGCGGCATGAACCCCTTCGCGGCCTCGAAGGCGGCGAGCAGCCCGGGCTCCGGCCCGGACGGCGCGGCCGCCGCACCGGGCTCCGGCGGGGCCGCCGGCCGTGGGTCCGGGCGTGCCGCCGACGGCCGCGCCGACTGGGCGTGTGGTCTGGTCATGCGGCTCATGCTGCCGCACCGGAGTACGTGCCGGGCCCCCGGGGGCCCGGTGCCGGGGACGCCGCCCCTCCGGGCGGACCGTGCGCCGTCCCCGGCCGAAGCGCCGCCGCCCCACGTCAGCAGCCGCACGCACCCCCGGCACGCGGAGGCGCAGGCATCTCTCGTACGCATCCCGGAGGCGCACACGCCTCCGGTACGCACCCCGGAGGCACACGCGTCCCCGCGTCCGGAGTGCCGCCGCTGGGACGACCGGCCCACCGGACGGCCACGGCCCACGCCCGGCCGGGCGAGCCCTCAGCCCGGTTGCCTGATGCTCTCGATGATGCGGGCGAAGCCCTCCTCGCCGTGGCCCGCGTCGATCTGGCGTTGGATGAGCCGCTGGACCATGTCGACCACTTCGGTGCTGATGCCCTGGTCGGCACTCGCGGCCAGAAGGTCACCGAGGTTGGAGAAACGGAGGCTCTGCTGACCCGCGACGGTGTAGTCCCCGCCGTCGATGACCTCGGCGTACTCCTGGAAGGCGCTGGTCATGGCGGTCAGCCAGGGGGCGGCCTTGGCGGCGAACTCGCTCGCCGTCACGCCGGCCGGCGCGACCATGGCGGCGCCGTGCATGAACCCGGCGAACATGACGTACATGCCCGCGAGGAGGGCGAGGTCGTACAGGGAGGCCAGCCCGGCGTCCTCACCGAAGTAGGTGCTGGCCCCCCACCGGTCGAGCAGCGGCTTGTGCTGGTGGAAGACGTCGGCGGACCCGCTGTAGAGGATCGACGCCCCGGGCCGGCCGATCATCTCCGGTACCGCCATGATGCCGCCGTCCAGGTACGCGATCCCGGCGCGGGCGGCCCAGGCGGCCAACTCCCGTGACTGCGCCGGTGACGTCGTGGTGACGTTGACCAGGGTGCGTCCGGCCAGGTCACCGGAGAGCGGGTCGAGCACCTCACGGACCGACGCGTGGTCCAGCAGGCACGCGATCACCAGCGGTCCGGACCGGACCGCGTCGCCGGGCGTGGCAGCGGCCCTCGCGCCCTGCGCGACCAGGTCGTCCGCCTTCCCGGGCGAGCGGTTCCAGACCGTCGTCGCGTATCCGGCTTTCACCAGGGCGTCCGCGAGAGCGCTGCCCATCGCCCCCAGTCCGAGAACGCTCACCCGGGTCGTGTCGTCGCTTGTCATTTTCGGTGCTCCCCCTCGTGTTCGTCGTTCTCCGGAATCCTCTCCGCCGCCGGTAGGGTTGACCAGTACCGACTTATTAGTGAGGTACTCACTTCCGGGTAAGTGCCTCTTGGGGGGCGAATGGCGACGACAGCACGACGCGGTCCCTACTTCTGCGGCATCGACGCGGCGATGGACGTGGTCGCCGGCAAGTGGAAGCCGCTGATCCTCTGGGAGTTGCGCCACTACGGGACCCGCCGGTTCGCCGAGCTCCGGCGCGGCCTGCCGGGCGTCAGCGAGAAGATGCTGATTCAACACCTGCGGGAAATGGAAGAGGACGGGCTCGTGCACCGCGAGGTGTACCGGGAAGTGCCGCCGAAGGTCGAGTACTCCTTGACGGAGCACGGCATCTCGCTCGACGCGGCCCTGACCTCGTTGGGGGAGTGGGGAACCGACCGCATGCGGCGGATCGGAGCCGAAAAGGTCTCCGTCGACGTTGCCGGCCCGGTCCGCTGAGGAACGCGGGCGGGCCGGACCGTGGGACCGGGCGCTGGGGCGGCAGCACCGCGAGAGGATTCCGCGAAGGGCCGGTCAGCCATGAGGGCGGTACGGGCACGGGTCACCCGGTGACCCCGGAGTACCGCACCTCCTGACCGCCGGGTCCCGTGCCCGTGCCCGTACCCGTGTGCCGGTGTCGGTGTCGGCCGGGTCGGCGTCTTCCGGCCCGGCCCGGCCCGGCGTCCGGCGGGGTGCCCTGTGCCCACCCGCGTGAGCTGCCCCGTGCCCTGGCCGGACGCCGTGCCGGACGCCGGGCCTGCCGGGCGGCGCCTGACGCGGCGCGCGTGCTGAGCGCGCGCTCAGCGTCCCGCCGTGGCCAGGGCCTCGCGCAGCGGCACCGGTCGGCAGGTGCACACGGGCTCGGCCGCCGCACCCGGGTCCGGGGCGGTGGTCGGAGCGGTGGCCAGGCGTGGGGCGGGGGCGGTGGACGGGACCGGCTCCGGCCCTCGCGCGGGTGGGCGCGGCGCCGCCCCCTCCGGCCGGCGAGGTGCCGCGCGCCGCGGCGGGGCGGGCGGGCCGTCCTCCGGCGCGGCGGGACGCAGCCGGGCGACCCCGCAGGGCACGGTCGCCGTCGCGTACGGCAGGAGCAGCTCGCCGTCGGCCGTGAAGTGCCCGGTGCGCAACCAGCCGTCAGGCGCCGGAAGGTACTGCACGGCCCGCCAGCCGGGACGCCACACCGCGAGCCACGGCAACCCCGGCCCGAGGCGGCCCCCGGTGCCGGGCGCGCCCTCCACCCGCAGCGCGACCGCGCAGCTCTCCGCCAGCAGCGCCTGGCCGGGCTGGACGGCGAACGGGGTCACCGTCACGGGAGCGCCCGGGGTGGCGCCGCCGGGGTGGAGAGCCGCGGGGAAGCGGACGGGCAGGTGGCTGCCCAGCACGCCCCAGCCGAGCCGCTCGGTGCCCGGGGCGTCCGAGCGCACCAGCAGCAGCCCGCTGTCCGGGTCGGCCAGCACCAGCCGGTCGTTGCTGCCCTCGGCGATCTCCAGCAGCGGCGTGACGGCGTCGGCCGCGGCGAGGTCCACCACCACCGCCTTCACCGGGCCGTCCCCCTCCCGCCGGTTCAGCGCCAGCAGCCGTCCCCCGTGGTCCAGCCAGCTCCCCTCGGTGCAGTGACCCGGTACGACCGCGACGGGCTCCGGGCCGCCCGCGCCGCCCACCAACCGCCACACGGTGGTGGCCCGCGCGCCGGGCGCGAGTGCGTAGGCCGCCGCACCGCCCGGGACCGGCGGCAGCAGGACGAGCTGCGCGCACTCCACGGCGCCCAGCGGCAGCTCGCCGGTGCCCGGACCGGTCGGGTAGAGCAGCGCGGGCCGGTACCGGTCGCCCGTGCGGCGCAGGATGAGGACGCGGCCGTCGCGCAGGGGGAGGAGCTGGGCGTGCGGGTCCTCCGGCTGGACCCCGGGCAGCGCGACGGCGTAGGGCTCCGGCCCGTCGAGCGTCCACCGCTCGGGGCACCAGCGGTCACCGCCGCCGGGCGCGGCGAGCCGCGCCGCGTAGCTGCCGTCGGCCGCGACGACACAGGCCAGCGGCCGGTAGGGCGGCGGCCCCGGAACCCCCTGATCCGCCCCGCCCCCGGCGTGTGACGCGAGCCCGGCGCGCAACCCGCCCCGGGCCCGGGGCGCGGGCCCGCCGCCCGGCACTCCGGCCCCGGGCGCCTCGCCGCCCGGAGTGACCCGGGGTTCGGCGGCTCCGGCCTCCGGCGCCCCGCCGCCCCCCGCGCCAGCCGCTCGCGCCCCCGCCCCGGCCGCAGGCGGCGTGCTCGCACGGCGCGTCGGTGTGCTCGCCCCGCGCGGCGCGGCGGCCCCGGTGGCGCTGGCGGCTCCGGCGGGCGCGGGTGGCCGGGCGGCGGGCGTCCGCCGCGTGGCGGCAGCGCCGGGCCGCGGGGGAGCGGGGGCCGTGGCTCTGGGCCCCTCCTCCCCGCCCGGCCCCGGATCGGCCGCACCGCTGCCGCCGGGGTCCGCGTCGGCGGCCACCCGGGGCGCGCCGTCGCCGCCGTCCTGCGCCGCGTGGACGTCGTCGGTCGCCGTGCCGGATTCGGTCGCACAGGCTGTCATCGATGTGCACCTCCACGGGCGACGCTAGGGACAGCACCCGCCCCGCCAGGGCGAGAAGGGGGCCGCGTTCATCCGTTCGGGTGGCCGGACCGGGGTCTACCGGGTTACGGCGGCGCCGGTGTGCTGACCGGCCCCCGCCGCCCCGGGCGGTGGACGCGGCGGTCGGCGGCGGCCGGGGGAGCGGGCCCGCCACCGGTGCCGGGACGGACGGTAGCCTTGCCCCGTGCCCGCACTATCCGAAGTCATCGCCGCGCTGGACGCCCTGTGGCCCCCCGCCACGGCCGAGGAATGGGACGCGGTCGGCACCGTCTGCGGGGACCCGGACGCCGAGGTGTCCCGGGTCCTGCTGGCGGTCGACCCGGTGCAGGAGGTGGCGGACGAGGCCGTCGCGCTCGGCGCCGACCTGCTGCTCGTCCACCACCCCCTCTACCTGCGCGGGACCACGACGGTCGGCGCCCACACCGCCAAGGGCCGCGTCGTGCACACGCTCGTCAGGCACGACGTCGCCCTGCACGTCGCGCACACCAACGCCGACGTCGCCGACCCGGGCGTCTCCGACGCGCTCGCCGAGGCGCTCGGTCTGCGCGTCACCGGCCCGCTGGTGCCGGACGCCGGGGACCCGGACGGCAGGCGCGGTCTCGGCCGCGTCTGCGAGCTGCCCGAGCCGCTGTCGCTGGCGGCCTTCGCCCAGTACGCCGCCGAGCGGCTGCCCGCGACGGCGCAGGGCGTGCGCGCCGCGGGCGACCCGGACGCGCTGATCCGCACCGTCGCCGTGTGCGGCGGCTCCGGGGACGGACTGTTCGCGCGGGTGCGTGCGGTGGGCGTGGACGCCTACCTCACCGCCGACCTGCGCCACCACCCCGCCTCCGAGGCCCGCGAGCAGGGCACCCCGGCCCTGCTGGACGCCGCCCACTGGGCCACCGAGTGGCCCTGGTGCGAGCAGGCCGCCGCGCAGCTCGACGCCGTCTCCGAACGGCACGGCTGGGGCCTGCGCACGCACGTGTCCCGCGCCGTCACCGACCCCTGGACCGCCCACGCGGCGTCCGGGACCCACCCCGACCACTCAGGAGCCCCCAACTGAACGCCGCGCCCGCCGACCAGATCCGCCTCCTCGACCTCCAGGCCCTGGACCTGCGGCTGACGCAGCTCGCCCACCGCCGGGAGAACCTGCCCGAGCACGGCGAAGTGCGCACCCGCGAGGAGGAGCTGACGCAGCTCCGCGACCTGCTCGTGGCCGCCCAGACCGAGGAGGGCGACACCGCCCGCGAGCAGACCAAGGCCGAGCAGGACGTCGACCAGGTGCGCAAGCGCGCCGCCCGGGACCAGCAGCGGCTGGACTCGGGCATGGTCACCAACCCCAAGGACCTGGAGAGCCTGCAGAGCGAGCTGTCCTCGCTCGCCCGCCGCCAGTCCACGCTGGAGGACGTGGTCCTGGAGATCATGGAGCGCAACGAGGCCGCCGCCGCCCGCGTCGCCGAGCTGACCGAGCGCGTGGAGGCCGTGGGGGCCAAGGTCGAGGAGGCCCGGGCCCGGCGCGCGGCCGCCACCGAGGAGATCGACGCGGAGGCCGAGACCGTGCGCAAGGAGCGCGAGGTCGTGGCCGGTTCCGTCCCGGAGGACCTGCTCGGGCTCTACGACAAGCTGCGCGGGCAGCACGGCGGCGTGGGCGCGGCCAAGCTGTACCAGCGCCGCTGCGAGGGCTGCCGCCTGGAGCTGAACATCACCGAGGTGAACGAGGTGCGCGCCGCCGCCCCGGAGACGGTCGTGCGGTGCGAGAACTGCCGCCGCATCCTGGTGCGCACGCCCGAGTCGGGGCTGTGACGCGGGCGATGGGACGACGTCTGCTCGTCGAGGCCGACGGGGGCTCCCGGGGCAACCCGGGCCCGGCCGGCTACGGCGCGGTGGTCAAGGACGCGGGCACCGGCGCGGTGCTCGCCGAGGCCGCCGAGTTCATCGGCACCGCGACCAACAACGTCGCGGAGTACCGTGGCCTGATCGCCGGGCTGCGCGCGGCGCGCGAGCTCGACCCCGGCGCGTCGGTGCACGTGCGGATGGACTCCAAGCTCGTCGTCGAGCAGATGTCGGGCCGCTGGAAGATCAAGCACCCGGGCATGCGCCCGCTGGCCGCCGAGGCGAGCGAGCTGTTCCCCGCCGACGCGGTGCGCTACACCTGGATTCCCCGGGCGGAGAACGCCCACGCGGACCGGCTGGCCAACGAGGCCATGGACGCGGGGCGGCGCGGCGAGCAGTGGCGCCCGTCCGGCGTGCCCGACCCGGCCGCCGCGCCCTCGCGCGAGGACGTGGGCGAGACGGCTCCCGCCGCGCCCCCGCCGGGCTGGTCGGCGGATCCGGGCACCCCGACGACGTTCGTGCTCCTGCGGCACGGCGAGACGGCGCTGACCCCGCAGAAGCGCTTCTCGGGCAGCGGCGGCGGCGACCCGGAGCTGTCCGCCGCGGGGCGTCGCCAGGCCGAGGCGGCGGCCGCCGCCCTCGCGGCCCGGGGCACCGTGCAGGCCGTGGTCAGCTCCCCGCTGCGGCGCTGCCGGGAGACGGCGGAGCCCGTCGCGCGCCGCCTGGGCCTGGAGGTCCGGGTGGACGAGGGGCTGCGCGAGACGGACTTCGGCGCCTGGGAGGGGCTGACGTTCGCCGAGGTCCGCGAGCGGTACCCGGCCGACCTGGACGCCTGGCTCGCCTCGGAGGCGGCGGCCCCGACCGGCGGCGGGGAGTCGTTCGCGGAGGTCACCCGGCGCGTGGCGCTCGCCCGCGACAAGCTGCTCGCCCGGTACGCGGGCCGCACCGCGCTGCTGGTCACCCACGTCACGCCGGTCAAGACGCTGGCCCGGCTGGCGCTGGGCGCGCCCGCGGAGTCCCTGTTCCGGATGGAGCTGTCGGCGGCCTCCCTGTCGGCCGTCGCCTACTACGCGGACGGGAACGCCTCCCTGCGCCTGCTGAACGACACCTCCCACCTGCGCTAGCGGAGGCCCGGGCCGCGCCGCCGGCCGGCCCGGGCCTCATCCGGTCCGGTGCGTGGCCGGTCCGGTGCGTGGCCCGGGCCGTCCGGTCACAGCCACGCCGGGTCGGTGTCGGGCACGGTGGTGTCGGCACTCGCCAGCAGGTCCAACTGCGGCCCGGTGCGCGGCAGTTCGTGGCGGAAGAAGTAGCGGGCGGCCTGCCGCTTGCCCTGGTGGAAGGCGTCGGAGCCGTCGGCGGCCAGGTACTGGCCGAGCCAGATCCAGGCCAGCACGACGTGGCCGACGGCCTCCAGGTAGGCCGTCGCGTTCGCCAGGGCCCGGTCCGCCTCGCCGGTGCGCCACAGTGCGGCCGTCACCGCCACCACCCGGTCCCAGGACGCGGTCAGCCGCCCGGCGAGCTCCGCGGCCTCGCCGCCGCGCGCGGTGGCCCGGGCGGCCGTCGCGCCGAGGGCGTCGCCCAGCGCGCGCAGTCCGGCGCCGTCGCCCGCGACGGCGCGGCGGCCCAGCAGGTCGAGCGCCTGGATGCCGTGCGTGCCCTCGTGGATCGGGTTGAGGCGGTTGTCGCGGTAGTGCTGTTCGACGTCGTACTCGCGGGTGTACCCGTAGCCGCCGTGCACCTGGAGGGCCAGGCTGTTGGCCTCCAGGCACCACTGCGAGGGCCAGCTCTTGGCGACCGGGGTGAGCACGTCCAGCAGCAGCCCGGCCCGCTCGCGCTCGGCCTCCTCGGGCGCGGTGCGGCACTCGTCCACCAGGCGCGCGCAGTACAGGACGAGTCCCATGGCGCCCTCGGCGTACGCCTTCTGCGCCAGCAGCATGCGCCGCACGTCGGCGTGTTCGACGATCGGCACCTGCGGCGCGGCGGGGTCCTTGGCCGCCACCGGGCGCCCCTGCGGCCGGGTGCGCGCGTACGCCAGCGACTTCAGGTACCCGGTGCAGCCCAGGGCCGCCGCGCCCGCCCCGACGCCGATGCGGGCCTCGTTCATCATGTGGAACATGTACGCCAGTCCCCGGTGCGCCTCGCCCACCAGCTCCCCGACCGCCCCCGGCGCGCCGCCGGGCCGGTGCGCGCCCTCGCCGAAGTTCAGCGCGGCGTTGGTGGTGCCCCGGTAGCCCATCTTGTGGTTGAGCCCGGCCAGGACGACGTCGTTGCGCTCGCCGAGCGTGCCGTCGTCGGCCACCAGCCGCTTGGGCACGACGAACAGGGACAGCCCCTTCACCCCGGGCGGCCCGCCGGGCACGCGCGCCAGCACCAGGTGCACGATGTTCTCGGACAGCTCGTGGTCGCCGCCGGAGATCCACATCTTGTTGCCGAACAGCCGGTACGTGCCGTCCGGCCGCGGCTCGGCGCGGGTGGCCACGTCGGCCAGCGAGGAACCGGCCTGGGGCTCGGACAGGCACATGGTGCCCAGGAACCGGCCCGCCAGCATGGGCCGCACGTAGGTGTCCACCTGGCGGGGCGAGCCGTGCGCGATGAGCAGACGGGCGTTGCCGAGGGTGAGGAACGGGTAGGCGGACGTGGCGATGTTGGCGGCCTGGAACCAACTGAAGCACGCGGTGGAGACCAGGTGGGGCAGCCGCATGCCGCCGAGCTCCTCGTCCATGGTCGCCGCGAGCAGCTCCGACTTCGCGAACGCCGCCAGGGCCTCGCGCACCTCCGGGATCGTCTCGACCGTCCGTCCGTCGAAGCGCGGCTCCTGGAGGTCGCTCGCCCGGTTGTGCGGGGCGAAGTAGCGCGCGGCGAGCTGCTCGCTCAGCTCCAGCACGGCGTCGAACGTCTGCCGGGAGTGCTCGGCGTGGCGCGGACGCCGGGTCAGGGCCTCCGCGTCGAGCCACTCGTAGAGCTGGAAGGCGAGGTCCCGTCGGGACATCAGCAGGGCGGGGTCGGCCGAGGACGCGGGCATGACCACTCCGATCAGGGAGACTAAGCGCTTGCTTAACTTTCGTCCCGCCACCCGCACCCTGTCAACGGCCCCACCACCCGCACCGGCCGCCCGCATCCCGCCGCCCGGGCCCGCCTGCCTGCGCGCCGCTGTTCGTACCCGGCTGTCCGCGTGCCGCTGCTCGGGCTCGTTCGCCTGCGTGCCGCCGTCCGTACCCGGCTGTCCGCGCCCCGCCGCCCGCATCCCGGCTGCTTGCTCGGGGTCGCCTGCGCCCTCGTCGCCCGCGCCCGGTCGTCCGCGCATGGTTTCCCGCGCCCGGGGCGCCTGCGGCCCGCTGCCCGCACCGGGCTGCCTGCGCTCGGTCGCCCGGGCACGGTCGTCCGCGCCGGACGGTCCGCGGCCGGTGGGGTGCGTGGCGTGCGGGGCGTGTCTCAGTGCACGTCCGTCACGACGACGTCCAGCCGCGTCGGCGTACCCGGCTTCTCCGGCGCCGCCCACTCCACCGCGAAGCCCAGGTCGGCCAGGGCGTCGGCCAGCTCCGCCGGGGTGCCCGGCGTGGCGCCCTCGGTGAGCAGCGCGCGCACCAGCCGTCCCTTCGTCGCCTTGTTGAAGTGGCTCACCACCGACCGCTTCTCCACCCCGTCCACGATCCTGGACTGGAGCACCCGCACCGTCGCCGTGCGCTCGGCCACCTCGCCCCTGGGCTTCCACATCGCCGCGTACGCCGTCGAGCGCAGGTCCAGCACCAGGCCGTCCCCGGCCAGCGGCGGCAGCACCGCCTGCAACGGGCCCCGCCAGTACGCGCCCAGCCCGCCCGTCCCCGGCAGCTTCACCCCGCCCGGGCAGCGGTAGGAGGGGATCGGGTCCCCGACGCGCACCGCGCCCCACAGTCCCGAGAACACCAGCAGCGAGCGTTCCGCCCGGGCCCGGGCCGCCGCGTCGAGCGTGGCCAGCCCCAGCGCGTCGTAGAGCACGCCCGTGTAGATCTCACCGGCCGGCCGCACCGGCGCCGTGCGCAGCGCCGCGTTCTTCGCCAGCTCACCGCGCAGGCCCTCGCTCAGCCCCAGCACCTCGCGGGCCTTCGCGTCGTCCCCGCCCTCCCGCGTCGCCTCCGCGCACAGCTCGACCAGCTCCGCGAGCACCCGCTCCCGGGCGCCGCCCAGCTCCGGCAGCGACAGCGCGTCCAGGCGCAGCGCGCTCTCCTTCCCCCCGGTGGGCTCCGGGGTCGCCTTCCCCTCGGACGGCGGCAACAGCACCAGCACGCTTCCACTCCTCAACCTCTACGTCACGCCCGCACAAGCGGCGACCAGCAGCGTACGGCGCCGTCCGCACCCCGCCCGCCACGCGCGGCCGGACGAACGTACCGCGCCGACGCGGGCCGCCCGGGCACCGCGCCCGCGCGGAGGCCGCGCCTCCCCACCGCCCCGACGGGCCCGGGTCCGCGCCGCGTCCGGCCGGCGCCCACCGCCGCCCGCGGGCCGGTCAGCGGTGTGGCCTCGTCCCGGCGTAGGATGCCGGTACGGCAGACGAGCCGTGCGGGCGGTCGCGGCGGACCCACCAGGGCCCACCGAGGAACGTCCGGACTCCGCAGAGCAGGGTGGTAGGTAACGCCTACCTGGGGCGACCCACGGGAAAGTGCCACAGAAAGCAGACCGCCGGAGCCGCGCACGCGGCGTCCGGTAAGGGTGAAACGGTGGTGTAAGAGACCACCAGCGCCCAGGGTGACCTGGGCGGCTCGGTAAACCCCACCCGGAGCAAGGTCAAGAGGGGCCGCCGCACGGCGGCTCTGCGCGGATGACCGAGGGCTGCTCGCCCGAGTCCGCGGGTAGACCGCAGGAGGCCGGTGGTGACACCGGTCCCAGATGGATGGCCGCCTCCCACCGGTCCGCGAGGACCGGCGGAGACAGAATCCGGCGTACAGCACGACTCGTCTGCCGCCCGCCCCACTGGCGTTGGCAAAACGGCCTCCGCCGGGAGCCCGGGCGCCCCCGGGGAGAGTTTGGGGCGAATCAGCCGTCAGCGAGCCCCTGCCCCGGCGCCTCCCTCCCCTTCTGGCCCGACTGCGGCATGAAGTGGATGTACGTCCTGAGTGCGGAGCGCCGGATCGCCGCGGCCCAGCCACTTTGCCCCATCGGGCGGAGTCTGACCGGTGTGAGGCACCACGGGGGCGAAGGTGTGCCGCAGCAGGGGGAAGCCACCCCGGGCGCGATCGCGGGCCGCGACGCCGCGGCCCGGCACCGCAGGGCACACCCGGAGCGCTGCCCACCGCCGCCCGCGCGGGCACGCGGGCGGCGGCCGTGGGGAAGGTCCGTCACGCGGCGCGGCGGAAGGGCCCGGCGGAACCGCTGGGCGGGGGCTGGACGGGCGGCCGCGGTGGTCCCCGGGTGGCGGCCCCGCCGCCCTGGCGGGGGCCGTTCCCGGGCCGCTCACGGCCCCGGGGGGAACGCGCTGACCTGGGCTTTCGTCGGCTGATGGCCTACAGTCCCGGCATGGAGCGCACGCTACGCACGGTAGAGGACGTACTCGCCCTGCTGGACGGCCTGTTCGCCCCGGAGGCCGACCGCTGGACCACCGGAGGGGCCCACTGGTGGGACCGGTTCTACGCCGACCGGGACCGCCCGGTGCCGTTCTTCGTCGCCAAGCCGGACGAGAACCTCGCCGCCTACCTGGACGCCGGTCTCCTGCCCGGCCGTCGCGCGCTGGACCTCGGCTGCGGCCCGGGGCGCAACGCCGTCCACCTGGCGGCGCACGGCTTCGCCGTCGACGGCGTCGACCTCTCGCCGACGGCGCTGGCCTGGGCGGGGGAGCGCGTGCGCGAGGCCGGGGCCGACGTCCGCCTGCACCACGGCGACGCCTTCGCGCTCGTCGGCACCGCGCTGCGCGGCCCGTACGACCTGGTCTACGACTCCGGTTGCTTCCACCACCTGCCACCGCACCGCCGTGTCAGCTACCTCGCGCTGCTCGACCGCGTCCTGGCCCCCGGCGGACACTTCGCGCTCACCTGCTTCGCCGCCGGGCGGATGGGCTGCGAGCTGTCCGACGCCGACCTCTACCGGCGTCCGCCCGCCGGCTCCGGTGCTCCCGGTCTGCATGGCGGCCTGGCCTACACCCCCGAGGAGCTCCGCCACGTCTTCGCCGGCCTCACCGAGCGCGAGCTGCGGCCCATGCGGGAGCAGCCGGCCGACTCCGGGTACTTCGGCGCGGCCTTCCTCCACACCGCGCTGTTCCAGCGCCCCGCGGCGTCCGCCTGAGCCGCGCCTCCCGGCGTCCGCCCGCGACCCGCCCCTAAGCAGGCAAAACGGGCAATAAGCAACAACGGCTCAACAAGTGCTCATCGTGTGCCACTTCGCGCGGGGGTGCCGGGCGGTGTGGCGGAGTTCACGGAACCGTGTGCTGGTGCAATGGCGCCGGGGGGTCGGTGCGGTGGGTGCGGCGTCAGTTCGCGGTGTGCGGTGGGGGGTTGCCCGTGGAGGGTCGGCCGGTCCTCACCCTTCGGCAGTGATCCGGTGCGGAACGTCGCGAGGTGGCGGCCCGGGTTGTTGTGTGAAGGGCACCAGGTTTCGCCCCGCTTCTTGTCGCCCGTCTCCTGCTTGTGCTTTCGTGTCCTCGCCCCCGCACCGCATCGCGGGGGTCCCACCGCCGGGACGCCGAGTCCTGCCGCCCGGCCGGGGGAGGACCGCAGCCGCCACGGCAGGAGCGGGGGAACCAGGTAAGCGCCGGACGCGTCACCGCGCGGCCGGCTTGGGGTGAAGCCATGCCTCGTTCGCAGACGCGTACGGGGGATGGCCGGGCAGCTCCGGCCCGAATCCGACAGCTCACCTCGCAGGCGTAGGAGAGGAACACACCCATGTCCCGTGGTCGCCACCGCCGCCCGCGTACTTCGCCCGTCTCCCGCCACGTCTCCCGCGTCTCCGTCGTCCTCGCCGCCGGCGGGGCCGGTATCGCCGCGCCGCTCGCCGCGGCCGGCACGGCGAACGCCGCGCCCGCGCCGTCCGTCGTGCAGCAGCCCGCGGCGCCCGCCGTGGTCGCGGCGCCCGCCGCACCGGCGGACGCCTACACCGTCGTCAGCGGGGACACCCTGCACGCCATCGCCACCGCCGAGGACGTCGAGGGCGGTTGGGAAGCCCTCTACGACGCCAACCGCGAGACCATCGGCGCCGATCCCGACCTGATCCGCCCGGGCCAGAAGCTCACCCTGGCCGCCGGGGACGGGCGGGGCGAGCGGGCCGTCAGCCGGTCCGCCGAGCGCGACGCCACGCCCGCCGCCGCCAAGACCTACCCCGACAACCTCGACGGCTGGATCACCGAGGCCCTCGACATCATGGAGGCCCACGGCATCCCGGGCACCTACGAGGGCATCCACCGCAACATCCTGCGGGAGTCCAGCGGCAACCCGAGCGCGATCAACAACTGGGACATCAACGCCCAGAACGGCACGCCCTCGATCGGTCTGCTCCAGGTCATCGAGCCGACGTTCGACGCCTACCACGTGGCGGGCACCCCGCACGACCAGTACGACCCGGTGGCCAACATCGTGGCGGCCTGCAACTACGCGGCCGACCGCTACGGCTCCATCGACAACGTCTTCGGTCCCTACTGAGCCGTTCGCCGACCCGTCGGCCGCCCGTCTGCCCCCCGGCGGCCGGTCGGCGGGGCCGGGCGGAAGCCGCCACCGCGACGCCGGTGGCGGCTTCCGGTCGTTCCGCGCCCGCGCGGCGTCCGGCCTCGAGGGGTGGGGCGGAATACCCTGCGGGGGTGGCCGGTTGGCGCCTGCATGGGGAACGAGCACAGCGAACGCGAGCGCACCGAGGTGCTGCGCTACACGGCCTTCTCGGCGACGCCGGACGGGGGGAACCCGGCCGGGGTCGTGCTGGACGCGGCCGGGATGGACACGGCCGCGATGCTCGCCGTCGCGGCCGAGGTCGGGTACTCGGAGACGGCGTTCCTGGCGCCACCGCCAGCGCACCCCGGGGCGCCGGGCGAGCCGACGGCGCCGGAGGGCCGGCACTTCGCGGTGCGCTACTTCAGCCCGCTCGCGGAGGTGCCGTTCTGCGGGCACGCGACGGTGGCCGCCGCGGTGGCGCTGGCCGAGCGCGCGGGGCCCGGGGAGCTGGTGTTCAGTACGCCGGTGGGGGCGGTGCCCGTCACCGTGGCCCGCACGGCCTCCGGGGAGCTGCGGGCCACGCTCTCCAGCGTGCCGGCGACCACGGAGGCGATCGCCGCGCCGGACGTGGCCGAGGCGCTGGCCGCGCTGGGCTGGCGGCCGGAGGAGCTGGACCCCGCGCTGCCGCCGCGTGTCGCCTTCGCCGGCGCCCGCCACCTGGTGCTGGCCGCCGCCACGCGGGAGCGGCTCGCGGCGCTGAGTTACGACGTCGAGCGGCTGAAGGCGCTCATGCTGCGCCGGGACCTCACCACGCTCCAGCTCACGTGGCGGGACGCGGGCGACGCCACGGTGTTCCACGTGCGCGACCCGTTCCCGGTCGGCGGGGTGGTGGAGGACCCGGCCACGGGTGCCGCCGCCGCCGCGCTCGGCGGTTACCTGCGCGAACTCGGCCTCGTGCCGGACACCGCCTCCCTGACCCTGCACCAGGGCGTGGACATGGGCCGCCCGGCGGTGCTGGCCGTCGAACTGCGCCAGGGGGACCCGCGCGTGCACGTCTCCGGCACCGCCGTCCGCCTGCCCTGACGCGGCGCGGGGGCCCGGCGCCGCGGCGCCCGGGGCTCAGCCCTCGTCGCGCTCCGGGTGCCAGGCGGCGGGCCACGCCTCCTCGCGGTCGACCCAGTGGACCTGCTCGGGGTCGGCCATGTCGATGCCGGGGAAGACCTCGCGCACGCGGGGCTCGAGCTCCTCCTCCGTCAGCGGTTCCCAGCCGACGCCGCGCAGCCACACGAGCCGGTAGCCGTGGTCGTCGCCGAAGGAACCGACCACGACCCGGTACCGCGTCTCGTCCGGGTTTCGCGCGTCCATGCCTCCACCCTGCGCACGTCCGGGCCGCTCGCGCATGCCGGAGGCGGCCGAACGTGCCGCGCGCCGTACGACGGACCCGGCCGGACCGCGCCGTCGGCCCCGGCCGCGCCGTGCGGCGGGAGGGGGCCGCCCGTGCCGTCGGCGCCGCCCGGGCCGCGGGGCCGGGGCGCGCCGGGCGGGCCGTCGGCGCCGCACGGCTCACGCGCCCGGGGGACGCCGTGCGCCCCGGCCGCACCGCGCGGCCGGGGCGGGGCCTCCGCGTCGTCCGGGGGGTCAGCCCCGGCCGACGTAGGGCATGCCGGTCGCCAGGACCGTGGCGAACTGGACGTTGGCCTCCAGGGGCAGCTCCGCCATGTGGAGCACGGTGCGGGCGACGTCGGCGGCGTCCATCACCGGTTCGACGGCGGTGGAGCCGTCGGCCTGGAGGGTGCCGGTGCGCATGCGCGCCGTCATCTCGGTGGCCGCGTTGCCGACGTCGATCTGCCCGCAGGCGATGCGGTGCGGGCGGCCGTCCAGGGACAGCGACTTCGTCAGGCCCGTCACCGCGTGCTTCGTGGCGGTGTACGCGACCGAGTGCGGGCGTGGGCTGTGCGCCGAGACGGAGCCGTTGTTGATGATGCGGCCACCCCGGGGCGACTGCTCCTTCATCGTCCGGAACGCCGCCTGGGCGCACAGGAACGCGCCGGTGAGGTTCACCGCGACCACCGCCGACCAGTCGGCGTGCGACAGCTCGTCAGGGGGCACCGCGGGGCCGAAGGTGCCCGCGTTGTTGAACAGCAGGTCCACCCGGCCGAAGCGCTCCCGGGCGGTGGCGAACAGCGCGCGGACGGACGCGGGGTCGGTGACGTCGGTGGGGACGGCCGCCACCGGGCCGGCCGCCGCGGACCCGGCCGCGTCGTCCAGCAGGGCGGCGGTCTCGGCCAGCGCCTGGGCCCGGCGCCCGGCGAGCGTCACCGCCCAGCCAGCGGAGGCCAGCGCGAGGGCGACCGCGCGGCCGATGCCCGAGCCCGCGCCCGTCACCACGGCGCTGCGCGCCGGGACCGCCGGGGCCGTCCGGCCGTCGTTCAACGTTTCGTTGACGTCCGTCATGTCCGCAGCGTACGCCACGGGTACGGGGTGGCGCGGGCCGTCATCCGATGGCCACCACTGTGTCGCGTACGCGCCAACCAGGTGCCGTGCGCGCGCGGTGCACTCGGCGCCATGACGCACTCCGGGAGCGCAGACCACGAACTCCGAGCCGCCGCCCGCCACCTGGGCCGCCGCCGGTTCCTGACCGTCTCCGGTGCCGCGGCGGCCCTCGCCTTCGGCACGAACCTGCCCCAGTCCGCCCACGCCGCCCCCGCCGCCCGGGAGACCAGGCTGCGGGCCGAGCCGTTCACCCTCGGCGTCGCGTCCGGCGATCCGCTGCCGGACTCCGTCGTGCTGTGGACGCGGCTGGCCCCCGAGCCGTTCCAGCCCGACGGCGGTCTGCCCGCCCGCCCGGTGCCCGTGCACTGGGAGCTGGCGCGCGACGCCCGGTTCCGCCGCGTCGAACGCCGGGGCACGCACCTCGCGCACCCGGAGTTCCACCACGCCGTCCACGCCGAGCCGCGCGGCCTGCGGCCGGGCACCGACTACTACTTCCGCTTCCGCGCCGGGGGCCACCTCAGCCCCGTCGGCCGCACCCGCACCGCCCCGGCCGGCGGCGTCGACCAGCTCCGCTTCGCGCTCGCCTCCTGCCAGCGCTACGACCAGGGCTACTACACCGCCTACCGGCACCTCGCCGCCGAGCCGGACGTCGACGCCGTGCTGCACCTGGGCGACTACCTCTACGAGTACCCCGTCGGCGCCGCCGCGGGCGCCCGCCGTTACACCGGCGACCGGCGGCTCCCGGCGATCCTCGACCGCGAGACCGTCACCCTGGAGGACTACCGGCTGCGCTACTCCCTCTACAAGGGCGACGCCGACCTCCAGGCCGCGCACGCCGCCCACCCGTGGATCGTCACCTGGGACGACCACGAGACGGAGAACAACTACGCGGACGAGAACCCGGAGAACAGCGTGCCGCCGGAGGAGTTCCTCATCCGGCGCGCCGCCGCCTACCGGGCCTACTGGGAGAACATGCCGCTGCGCCGGCCCCAGCGTCCCTCCGGGCCCGACCTGCGGCTGTACCGGCGGCTGCACTTCGGTTCGCTGGCCCAGATCGACGTGCTCGACACCCGGCAGTACCGCGACAACCAGGCCAACGGCGACGGCTGGAAGCTGCCCACGCCCGAGTCGCTGGACCCCGCGCGGCAGATGCTCGGCCCGGCGCAGGAGCGCTGGCTCGCCGACGGCTGGCGCCGCTCCCGGGCCACCTGGAACGTGCTCGCGCAGCAGGTGGTCTTCGCCCGCCGCCGCAACCGGGTGGCCGAACCCTCCCCGCTGTCCATGGACTCCTGGGACGGCTACCCCGGCGCCCGCGAGCGGGTGCTGCGGGCCGCCGAGGACGCCGGGATCGACAACCTGGCCGTCCTCACCGGCGACGTCCACGTCCACTACGGCCTCGACATCAAGCGCGACGCCGACGACCCCGCCTCCCGCACCGCCGGTGTGGAGGTCGTCACGTCCTCCATCTCCAGCGGCGGCGACGGCGCCGAGCGTCCCGCCAACTGGGAAACGCTCACCGCCGCCAACCCGCACCTGGCCTTCTACGACGGCCGCCGGGGCTACGTGCTGCTCACGCTGGACGAGCGCGAGCTGCGCGCCGACTACCGCACGGTCAGCGGCGTGACGACGCCCGGCGCGCCGATCGGCACGGCGGCGACCCTCGTCTCCGCGGCGGGCCGCCCGGGTCTGCGCCGGGCCTGATCCCGGCCGGGGGCGGGCCGCTCCCGGCCCCGGTCCACCGGCTCCGCGCCCGCCCCGCCCTGCCTCCGGGCAGGGCGGGGCGGTGCTGGGGTGGGGCAGGGGCGGGGCGCTCGGGGAGGCTGGGAGAATGTGTTAGCCGTCAACAATCTCCCGGAGAGGTGCATGTCCGACTCAGGGCCGTCCTCCTGCTCGTCCGCCCCGTCCACCCCGTCCGCCCCGTCGACCCGACCCGTCCGGTCCCCCCGGGCCGCGCCGACCGCCGACGACCCCCTCCTCCCCGGGCCGCGCGGCCCCGTCGAGGCCCCCGCCTCCGAGGCCGTCGTCGCCTCCTCGGCGGCTCCCCCCACCGCCCCGCAGCTCACCCGGCGGCAGCGCGCCGGACTGCTGCTGACCCTCGTCCTGGGCAGCCTCACCGCCCTGCCACCGCTGTCGATGGACATGTACCTGCCCGCACTGCCCGAGGTCGGCGCGGCCTTCGGCAGCCCGGCGGCCCAGGTGCAGCTCACCCTCACCACCTGCCTGCTCGGCCTCGCGCTCGGCCAGGTGGTCGTCGGTCCGATGAGCGACCGGTTCGGCCGCCGCCGCCCGCTGCTGGCGGGCATGGTCTGCTACGTGGCCGCCAGCGCCGCCTGCGCGTTCGCGCCCACGGTCGAGGCGCTGACCGCCTTCCGGCTGCTCCAGGGGCTGGCCGGGGCGGCGGCCATCGTCATCGCCCGCGCCGTCGTCCGCGACCTGTTCGACGGGCTCGCCATGGCCCGCTTCTTCTCCACTCTCCTGCTGGTCTCCGGCGTCGCCCCCGTGCTGGCGCCGGTGCTCGGCGCTCAGGTGATGCACTTCACCGACTGGCGCGGCATCTTCCTCATCCTCGCCGGGCTCGGCGTCGTGCTGACCCTGGTCACCGTGCGCTGGCTGCCGGAGACGCTGCCGCCGGCCGCCCGGCACGGCGGTGGCCTGGGGCACGCGCTGCGGACCATGCGGACGCTGCTGGCCGACCGGGTCTTCAGCGGCTACCTGCTCACCGGCTCGCTCGCCTTCGCCGCGCTGTTCGCCTACATCGCCGCCTCCCCGTTCGTCGTGCAGGAGATCTACGGCGCCTCCCCGCAGACGTTCAGCCTGCTGTTCATGGTCAACTCCGTCGGCCTCGTCGCCGTGGGCCAGCTCAACGGCAAGGTGCTCGTCGGCCGGGTGCGGCTGGACCGCGTGCTGCTCGTCGGGCTCGGTGTCACCACCGTCGCCGCCGTCGTCCTGCTGCTGCTGACGGCCGGGGTGTTCGGCGAGGTGGGGCTGGTGCCGATCGCGGGCGGGCTGTTCGTGCTCATGTCAGGCATGGCGCTGGTGCTGCCCAACGCCAACTCCCAGGGGTTGCAGCGCGCGCCGCACGCGGCCGGGTCGGCCTCGGCGCTGCTGGGCACCTCGCAGTTCCTCATCGGCGCCGTCGCCTCGCCGCTGGTGGGCGTCGCCGGCGAGCACACCGCGGTGCCGATGGCGCTCGTCCAGCTCGCCACCCTGGTCCTGGCGGGCGGCTGCTTCGTGGGGATGTGCCGGCCGTGGCGCCACCCGTCCTGACCCCGGCCGCCCCCGCGCGGGCCGGGCTCGACGCCGGGGAGCTGGCCGCCCTCGTGCGCGAGGTGGACGCCCTCCCGGCCCGGGGCTGGTGCGGCGGCGCGGTGGTGGCGGCCGGGCGCGGCCCCTACCTGGCCGTCGAGCACGCCGCGGGCTGGGCGGTGCGCTGGACCGCCGCCGGTGCCCGGGCCGCCGACCCCGAGCCGGTGCGCACGGACACGCCGTTCGACCTGGCCTCGCTCACCAAGCTCGTCACCGCCGTGCTCACCGTGCGGCAGGTGGAGCGCGGCGAGCTCGGGCTGGACGCCCCCGTCGCGCGCCACCTGCCGGAGTTCGGCGCCGCGGGCAAGGACCGCGTCACGGTGCGCGACCTGCTCACGCACACCTCCGGGCTCGCGCCCGAGCTGCCCTTCCACGACGGCCACGGCTGGGACCTGCTGTGGCGCCAGCCGCTCACCCGTACCGGCACCTGCTACTCCGACCTCGGCTTCCTCGCCCTGGGGCGGCTGCTGGAGCGGGTCACCGGGGCCCGGCTCGACGCGCTCGTGCGCGCGGAGGTCACCGGGCCGCTCGGCATGGCGCACACCGGGTTCGGGCCGGTGCCGCACGCCGCCGCCACCGAGGACCAGCGGCGGCCCCGCGCCAAGGCCGACCGGGGCCCGCTGCGCGGCGTCGTGCACGACGAGAACGCGCACGCGCTCGGCGGCGTCACCGGCCACGCGGGGCTGTTCGGCACCGCGCGGGACCTGGCCGTGCTGTGCCGGGCGCTGCTGTCCGGCGGCGGCCCCGTGCTGCGCCCGGACTCCGTCGCCCTGCTGCTGGACGCCCCCGGGCTGGGCTTCGCCGTCGACCAGCCGTGGTTCATGGGCGAGCTGGCCGGGCGCGGCGCGGCGGGCCACACCGGCTTCACCGGCACCAGCCTGGTGCTGGACCGGGCCACCGGCACCTTCCTCGTCCTGCTGGCGACCACCGTGCACCCGGTGCGCCCCGACCGGCCCGACAGCCGTCCGCGCGCCGCGGCCGCCACCCGGCTCGCCCGCGCGGTGCGCGGCCCCCTGCCGGAGTGAGGCCGCCCGCGCCGCACCCGCCGGCGCGCGCCGCCTACCCTGGCCGGGTGCACGACGAGACACTCCGCGCGGCCCTGGACGCGCTGCTGGACGGGCTGCCGCCCCGGCAGGCCACCGCCGCCGTCGACCGGCTCATCGCCAGCTACCGGGGCGTGACGCAGACCCACGCGCCGGTGCTGCGCAACCGGGCCGACGCGGTCGCCTACGCCGCCTACCGCATGCCGGCCACCCACGCCGCCGCCCGCGCCGCGCTGCGCGCGCTGGCGGCGCGCCTGCCCGGCTGGTCCCCCGCCACCCACACCGACCTCGGCGGCGGCACCGGGGCGGCCACCTGGGCCACGGCCGGAACCTGGCCCACCGGGTGCGCGAGCACCGTCGTGGACTGGGCCGAACCCGCGCTCGCGCTCGGCGCCGAGCTGGCCGGGCGGTCCCTGCCCCGGGTCGCCTGGCGGCAGGCCCGGCTGGGCGCCGACCCCGGGGTGCCGGACGCCGACCTCGTCACCGTCTCCTACGTGCTGGGCGAGCTGACCCCGGCCGACCGCACCGCCGTGGTGGACACCGCCGCGCGCGCGGGCCGGGCGGTGGTGGTCGTCGAACCGGGCACGCCGGAGGGCCACCTGCGGGTGCGCGCCGCCCGCGAGCAGCTCCTCACGGCCGGGCTGCGGGTGCTCGCGCCGTGCCCGCACGGCGCCGCGTGCCCCATCGTCCCCGGCGCGGACTGGTGCCACTTCGCCGCACGCGTCCCGCGCTCGGCCCTGCACCGCCGGGTGAAGGGGGGCACGCTGGCCTACGAGGACGAGAAGTTCTCCTACGTCGCCGCCGTCCACCCGTCGTCGGTCCGCCCCCGTACGGGCGCCGGCGAAGGGGCCGAGGGCGTGGGTGAGGCCGACGCGGGCGAAAGGGTCGAGGGGGCCGGCGCGGGCGTCGCGGGCGACGCCGCCGCGTGGTCCCGGGTCGTGCGCCACCCCCGGCTCCGCAAGGGCCAGGTGCTGCTGGACCTGTGCACGCCGCGGGGGGAGCTGACCGGCACGACCGTCACCAAGCGCGACCGCGACGCCTACCGGGCCGCGCGCGACGTGGCGTGGGGCGACACCTGGGAAGGCCCCCCGGCCCGGTAGGCCGCCGACGCGACCGCCCACCGGCCGGGCGCCCACCGGTCGTTCCGGCCCACCGGTCGTCCGGCCCACCGGCCGGGCGCGCGGTGGCGGGGCTCAGCCCCGGAGTTCGGCCGTGACGCACTTCACGCTGCCGCCGCCCTTCAGCAGTTCCGACAGGTCCACCGGCACCGGTTCGTAGCCGCGCTCCCGCAGCGGGGCGAACAGCCCGGTCGCCCCCTGGGGGAGCAGCACGTGGTGGCCGTCGCTGACGGCGTTGAGGCCCAGGGCGAGCGCGTCGGCCTCCTCGGCGACGACGGCGTCCGGGAAGAGCCGCGCGAGCACGGCCCGGCTGCCGGGGGAGAAGGCGGGCGGGTAGTACATGACCTCGGTGTCGCGCGCGTCGTCCAGCACGCACAGCGCGGTGTCCAGGTGGTAGAAGCGCGGGTCGACCAGGTCGAGGCCGACGACCGGGCGGCCGAAGAACTCCTGCGCCTCGGGGTGGGAGAGCGCGCTGCTGCGGAACCCGCGCCCGGCCAGCAGCCAGGTGGCGGTGACGGCGAAGTCGCCCTCGCCCTCGTTGACGTGGTCCGGTTCGCGGATCTCGGCGTAGCCGTGCGCGGCGTACCAGGAGCGGTGGGCGGCGGCCTCGGGGGTGCGCTCGGGGTGGGCGAAGCGGGCGCCGAGCACGCGTCCGTCGACGACGAGGGCCCCGTTGGCCGCGTAGACCATGTCCGGCAGCGCGGGGTCGGGCGCCAGCTCCTCGACGGTGTGGCCCAGGGCGCGGTAGCGGTCGCGCAGGGCCTCCCACTGCGCGACGGCCAGCGGGAGGTCGACGGGCTTGCCGGGGTCCATCCAGGGGTTGATGGAGTACGTGACACGGAAGTGCACGGGTGGGCACATCAGGAAGCGTCGGGCTGCGTACAACGAGGGCTCCTCACGGGATCGCCGTGGACGGGTGTGCCCATGGTCCTCCGTGAAGAGCCCTCCGCGCAGTGCTTCGTTCGGGTGATTCACCGGCTGCTCAGGTGCGCGACTCCCGCAGCTTGCGCAGGAGTTCGCGCTTGGCGGCCGCCGGGTCCGGCCGGGGCCCCGGGCCGCCGCGTCCGGCCCGGCCGCCGGACAGCTCCCGGCGCGAGAGGTGCCGGCGGCCGCCGCCGACGCCGAGCATGCCGTTGCCGCGTGACGTACCGCTCATGAGCGGGCCTCCTCAGAGATCGGGAACGCGGGTGCTCCGCCAGTATGAGTCGATACGTTTCGTCTCGTCAAGACGGGTCGTCTCGTCTCCTTCTTGGTACATTGCGCTCCATGGCCCCGAAGAACGCCCCCGGCACCGCGTCCGGCACCCGCGCCCCCGACGTCTCCCGCCGCAGCGAACGCTCCCGCCGCGCCATTGTGGAGGCGAGCCTGGAACTGGTCGGCGAGGTCGGTTACCACAAGCTGACCATCGAGGCCATCGCCTCCCGCGCGGGCGTCGGCAAGCAGACCATCTACCGCTGGTGGCCCTCGAAGGCCGCCGTGCTGCTCGACGCGTTCACCGCCCGCACCGAGGACGCCGACTACGACGCCGGGATACCGGACACCGGAGACCTCGCGGCCGACCTCAAGGCCGTCCTGCGCGCCACCGCCGACGAGTTCAGCGACCCCGCCTTCGAGGCCCCCTACCGGGCCCTGGCGATCGCCGGAGCGGCCGACGCGGAGCTGTCCCGCGAGTTCGCCGCCCGGCTCGACGAACCGGGCCACGCCGTCTACCTGCGACGGCTGCGGGCCGCGCAGGAGGCCGGGCAGATCCGCGGGGACGCCGACCTGCGCCTCGCCCTGGACCTGCTGCTCGCCCCGTTCTTCCAGCGCTGGCTCACCCGCCGGGGTGAGCTCTCCCACGCCTACACCGACGCCCTCGTCGACCTGGTGCTCGCCGGGCTGCGGCCGCGCGGCTGACCCGCCGGGGCCGCCCGCCGGCCCGCGCCGCCGGCCGGCGGGCGGCCCCGGCCGATTCCCGGCCGGGCCGGTGCGTTCCGTATCCTCGGGGAACTCGGCAGTGCGCGGCGGACGCCCGGCGGCGAAGGAGAGCGGATGGAACGGGAAAGCAGATTCTCCGGCTGGCTGCGCCGGCGGGGCAAGAACGCCGAGGGCCGCGCCGCCCAGGCCGCCCAGGCCCGCGAGGATCTGCTGCTGGCCGCTGCCGCCGCCGGCTTCCCGCTCGCGCCGGCCGCCCACCCGGAGGGCTACGGCTGCTCGTGCGAGCGCATCGGCTGCCCCACCCCCGCCCGGCACCCGGTCTCCTTCGCCTGGCGGACGCAGGCGACCACCGAGCCCGAGCAGGTGGTGCGGTGGGCGAGCAGCCGCCCGCAGGCCAACTTCGTCACCGCCACCGGGCTCACCCACGACGTGCTGGACGTCCCCCGGGCCGCGGGGCAGGCCGCGCTGGAACGGCTGGAGTCCACGGGCGTGGAGCCGGGGCCGGTGGCCGTGGTGGGGGAGGAGCGGATGCTCTTCTTCACCGCCACCCGCGGCACGCCCGAGGACGAGGACGAGTGGTGGCCCTGCGAACTGGACTGCCACCCCGAGACGATGGACGAGCACCCCGGGCTGCGCTGGCACTGCCGGGGCAGCTACGTGCTGGTGCCACCGGCCCGGCTGCCCGGCGTGCCCGAGGCCGAGGTGCGGTGGGTCCGGGCCCCCGAGCGCCCGCTGCCCGACCCGCTGACGCTGCTGGAGGCGCTGACCGACGCCTGCGCCGCGCACGCCCGGCAGGAGCCCGACGACGACTTCCACGACGTCCCCGGCCCGGCCGCCTGGCCCGCCCGCTGACGCCACCGGGCGGACCGCGCCCCGCGGAGCGGCCGACCGTCCGGGGCGGGGGCGGCCACCCGCCGCGCGGCCGGGGCGGTGCTACTCGCCCTCGGCCGAGACCAGGCCGGACGCCTGGTCGACGAAGACGATCCGCTCCCCGCCGTCCTCGGCGGCGTCCCGGGAGGGGACGCTGACGAGCTGCTGGTACACGTAGGCCGTCGTGAGCGACTGCCGGGCCTCGCCCTCCAGCAGCGGTTCCATCAGCCGCGGCACCTGCGGGGTGTACCCCTCGGCCATCGTCTTGCGCGTGTGCTGGTGCACGGTGAAGAAGACCGCCGCGCCCCCGTCCTCGGTCGCCAGCCCCATCGCGGGGTAGCGCTCCGGGTCGGCCGGGGTGTCCGACCACTGGTGGCGCTCGGTCGCCTTGCCGGCCGACTTCGCGCGCGTCTCGCGGCGGCCCGTGGTGGCGTCGCCCTCGGCGAAGGCGTCGCCCTCGCCGTCCTGGAGGAAGTCGGTGTAGGCCTCGCCCAGCTCGCCCGGGTCGAGCAGCAGCTCCTCCGCCTCGCCCCGGCGCAGCGCCCGGGCGTAGCCGTCGGCGTCCTCGGTGAAGCGCGGCACGTCTTCCGGCGCCAGCGTGGCCCGGTAGGCCGCGCGCCAGTCCTCGTCCACCGCGTCCCGGGTGAACATCAGCAGCCAGTGCGACTCCGTGTCGCCCGCCCGCACGCCGGTGTCGGCCAGGAAGAACTTCGGCCACGCCGCCTGCCGGGGTATGTGGAAGCGGGGGTCGGTGAACGTGAACGGCGTGTGGTCCGCGTCGCCCTCCGGTGCGACGGCCCGGTGGGCGGTGAGGGAGGCCCGCTCGATGGCGCCGAGCGCGCCCTCGGAGACCTGGCCCACGAGGTCGGGGTCGTAGGTGGCGTGCGCCTCGTTGGCGACCTCCGCGTACCGCGCCAGCACCCGCTCGGCCTCCGCCTCGGTGGTGGCCGGCACGACGGCCGTCGCGCCGTGCACCGTCACGCAGCCGGTCAGCCCCGTCAGCCCTGTCAGCGTTGTCGCCAGCGTCACCGCCACGGCCGCCACCCGCACCCGCGCCCTCATGCCACGCCCTCCCCGAAGCCCGTAGCCGACGTCCCTCGCAGGGCGCAGACTACCCCGCCCGAGCGCCGCCTCCCGCGCGCGGGGCGGGCCGTCGCGGAGCCCCTCGACCGCCGTGCGGGGCGGGCCGTGCGGCGTGGTTCACGGCAGCGTCAGGATCTCCGCGCCCGTCGGTGTCACGACCAGGGTGTGCTCGAACTGGGCGGTGCGCCGGCGGTCCTTCGTCACGACCGTCCAGCCGTCCTCCCACATCTCCCACTCGTGGGTGCCGAGGGTCAGCATGGGCTCGATGGTGAACGTCATGCCCGGCTCGATCACGGTCGTGGCCCGGGGGTCGTCGTAGTGCGGGACGATCAGCCCGGAGTGGAACGAGGTGTTGATGCCGTGCCCGGTGAAGTCGCGCACGACGCCGTAGCCGAAGCGCTGGGCGTAGGCCTCGATGACGCGCCCGATGACGTTGAGCTGCCGCCCCGGCCGCACCGCCTTGATCGCCCGGTTCAGCGCCTCCCGGGTGCGCTCCACGAGCTGCCGTGAGGTCTCGTCCACCTCGCCGCACAGGAAGGTGGCGTTGGTGTCCCCGTGCACGCCGTCGAGGTAGGCGGTGACGTCGAGGTTCACGATGTCGCCGTCGCGCAGCACGGTGGAGTCCGGGATGCCGTGGCAGATCACCTCGTTGACGGAGCTGCACAGCGACTTGGGGAACGCGCGGTAGCCCAGGGTGGAGGGGTAGGCGCCGTGGTCGCACAGGTAGGCGTGCGCGACCTCGTCGAGCCGGTCGGTCGTCACGCCGGGCGCGATGTGGCGGGCGGCCTCGGCCAGCGCTCCGGCGGCGACCCGGCCGGCCGCCCGCATGCGCTCGACCGTCTCGGCGTCCTGCACCTCGGGGCCGGTGTAGGGCGCGGGGGCGTCCTTGCCCACGTACTCCGGTCGGGGGATCGACGCGGGGACGGTGCGGCGCGGGGAGAGCGTTCCGGGGACGAGCAGCGACTGGCCAGACATGGGCGCGAGTCTAACCGTGGTGGCACCGGCGGCGGTGGGGCAGCATGACGGGCATGGCTCTCTTCCAGCGCAGGACTCCGGGCAAACCGGGTGAGTGGTACTACTGCCTCAAGCACGGCACCGTCGAGGAAGGCCCGCAGTGCCGCGCCCTCGACCGCTTCGGCCCCTACGCCAGCCGCGAGGAGGCCGCCCACGCGATGGAGACGGCCCGCGAGCGCAACCAGGAGTGGCGCGAGGAGGACGCGCGCTGGCGCGGGGAGGACGGCGACGAGGACGGCCCCGGCGCCCGGCCCTGACGCCCGCCGGCACCCGGCCCCGCCCGCCGTGCCCCGCGGCCCCGCGCCGTGCCCCGCGGCCCCGGGCGGCGGCGCCCGGCGCGGGGCGCGCGGAGTACCGGCCGGTAGGGTGCGGTGGGAGGCGGGCTGGCAGGATCGGGGGATGACCTCGACATCAGCGAAGAAGGACCCGTGGGACCTGCCGGACGTCAGCGGGCTCACCGTCGGCGTGCTGGGCGGAACCGGTGACCAGGGCCGGGGGCTGGCCTACCGGCTGGCGAAGGCCGGGCAGCCGGTGATCATCGGCTCCCGGGCCGCGGAACGGGCACGGGCGGCGGCCGAGGAGCTCGGCCACGGTGTGACGGGCGCGGACAACGCCGCCTGTGCGGCGCGCGCGGACGTCGTCATCGTCGCCGTTCCCTGGGACGGGCACGCGGCCACGCTGGGGGGCCTGCGCGCGGAGCTGGCCGGGAAGCTGGTCGTGGACTGCGTCAACCCGCTCGGCTTCGACAAGAAGGGCGCGTACGCGCTGAAGCCGGCGGAGGGCAGTGCCGCCGAGCAGGCGGCCGCGCTGCTGCCCGACGCGCGGGTCACGGCGGCCTTCCACCACCTGTCGGCGGTGCTGCTCCAGGACCCGGCGGTCGAGACGATCGACACCGACGTCATGGTGCTCGGCGAGGACCGGGCCGACTGCGCGATCGTGCAGGCGCTGGCCGGACGCGTCCCCGGCATGCGCGGAGTGTTCGCCGGGCGGCTGCGCAACGCCCACCAGGTCGAGTCCCTGGTGGCCAACCTCATCTCGGTCAACCGCCGTTACCGCGCCCACGCCGGAGTGCGGCTCACCGACGTCTGAGCCCAGCGGGGCAGGGGGCGGACCCGGCGGGGCGTGGGGGACAATGGAGGCGTATCCGCACTGTCTCCGCCGTGAACGGGAGCCGCACCCCATGCCCCGCATCGCCCTGTACGCCCTCGTCGTCTGCGTGCTCGCCACGGCGGCCGCCGCGGTCTCCTTCGCGCACGGCAGCTTCCTCGGCGTGGTGTGGGTCCTGATGCTCGGCGTCGCGTCGAACATCGCCTGGTTCCACTGGCGCCGCTACCGCGTGGAGCGGGCCCGCGGCGCGGCGGACTCCACCGCGCCGTGACCGGCGGGCGGCGTGGCGTTCCCGCCGCGCCGCCCGCCGCCCGGGCTCAGTGGAAGGTGTGCTCCTCGGCCGGGAACGCGCCGCCCGCGACGTCCTCGGCGAACGCCCGCGCCGCGCCGCCCAGCGTCTCCCGCAGGGCGGCGTACTCCCGGACGAAGCGCGGCATCCGGCCCGGGGTCAGCCCGGCCATGTCCGTCCACACCAGGACCTGCGCGTCACACGCCGCGCCGGCGCCGATGCCGATGGTGGGCACGTGCAGCGAGCGGGTGACCTCGGCCGCCAGCTCGGCGGGCACCAGCTCCAGCACGACGGCGGAGGCGCCCGCGTCCTGGGCGGCCTTCGCGTCCCGCAGCAGGCGGTGCGCGGCCTCGTCGCCGCGGCCCTGCACCCGGTGGCCCAGGGTGTGCACCGACTGCGGGGTGAGCCCCAGGTGGGCCATGACGGGGATGCCGGCGGACACCAGCAGCTCCGTCTGCGCCAGCGAGCGCTCGCCGCCCTCCAGCTTCACGGCGCCGACCCCGGCCTCCTTCACCAGCCGCGTCGCGCTGCGCAGCGCCTGCGTCGGGCCCTCCTGGTAGGCGCCGAACGGCAGGTCGCCGACGATGAGCGCGCGGCGCGTGCCGCGCACGACGGCGGCCGAGAGCATGGCCATCTGGTCGAGGGTCACCGGCACGGTGGACTCGTAGCCGAGGTGGCAGTTGCCCGCCGAGTCCCCGACGAGCAGGACGGGGATGCCCGCCTCGTCGAACACCGAGGCGGTCATCGCGTCGTAGGCGGTCAGCATGGGCCACTTCTCGCCGCGCGCCTTGGCGGCGGCGAGGTCGCGGACGGTGATGCGCCGGTTCTGGGTACCGCCGTACAGCGCCGTGGGGGACTGGCTGCTGTCGGCGGCCGCGTGGGCATGCGTCATGGCGGGAACTCCTGTGGTGTCGTCTCGAAGCGCCCTGACGGCGTCTCCGGATCTCCCTCCCCATGGTGGCACTCCGTGCCGGTCGGGGGAAGGGGCGTGGGGCGCGTGGCCCGTGGGCGGCGGCCGGTGCGCGGCCTTGGAACTGCGCGGGCGGGGGCGTTCGTCTGATCACTCGGTACGGTCGCCGCTGGGCCGCCGTACCGTCGGCTCCCTCCGTCGGCCGGACGTCCCCTGTGGTTCGTGCTTCCATGGCGGACGGGGAGTCAGCACGACCGAACCACCGGCAGGCAGTGAGGACAGCGCATGGCACGGGCTTACACGGCGCAGGAGTCGGACCTGGCGGCGGAGGGCGCGGAGACCGCCGCCGATCGCCCCGGCGCCGTCGACGGCCGTCCCGCGCACGGCGGGCGGGGTCCGGGCGCCTGGCGGCGTGACTGGCGGCGGGACTGGCGCGGCCCGGGCGCCTGGCGGCGCGGCTGGGTCGTCGCGGCGCTGGCCCTGCTGCTGTGCGGCGTGCTGGCCCTGCACGCGCGGGTGCCCAACGCCGTGGGCAACCTCGGCAGCCTCGTGGAGACGTTCCTGCCCTGGGCGGGCCTGGGCGTGCCGCTGCTGGGGCTGTGCGCGCTGCTGCGCAGGTCATGGACGGCGCTGGCCGCGCTCCTGCTGCCCGCGGTGGTGTGGTCCGGCATGTTCGGCGGGCTGATCACCGACAAGACCGGGGACGGCGGCGACCTCACCGTCGTCACCCACAACGTCGACGCGGGCAACCCCGATCCCGAACGGACCGCCCGCGACCTCGCCGAGTCCGGCGCGGACGTGCTGGCGCTGGAGGAGCTGCCCGTGCGCTCCACCGACCTCTACCGGCGCACGCTGGCCGAGACCCACCCGTTCCAGGCCGTCGAGGGCACCATCGGCGTCTTCAGCAAGTACCCGCTGCGGGACACCGCGCCGGTGGACATCAAGATCGGCTGGACGCGGGCGCTGCGCACCACGGTCGACGCCCCGCGGGGCGAGGTGGCCGTGTTCGCCGCGCACCTGCCCTCGGTGCGCGTGAAGGTCGCGGCGGGCTTCACCGCCCGGGAGCGCGACGACGCGGCCGAGCAGCTCGGCCAGGCGATCGCGGCGGAGCCGCTGGACCGCGTGGTGCTCCTCGGCGACCTCAACGGCACCATGAACGACCGGGCGCTGGCCCCGGTGACGGCGCAGATGCGCTCCACCCAGGGTGCGGCCGGGGCCGGCTTCGGCTTCAGCTGGCCCGCGTCGTTCCCGATGACGCGGATCGACCAGATCATGGTGCGCGGCGTGGAGCCGGTGTCCTCGTGGACCCTGCCGGCCACCGGCAGCGACCACCTCCCCCTCGCCGCCTCCCTCACCCTGTGACCGACTCCGCGCGCTCCGGCGGGCCGGTGGCGCGCCATCCCGGCGGCCCCGCGCTCCGGCGGGCCGGTGGCGCACGGCTCGGGCGGCCCGGGACTCCGGCGGCCCGACGGGCTGCCGCCCCGGCGTCCCCTGCGCCGGTGCCCTCTCCGCCCGGCGCCCCGCCGCCCCCGCGCCCGGCCGGGCTGGTGCCCCGGCGGACCAGCGGCCTCCCCGCTCCGGGCGCGCCCTGCCTCCTCGCCGCTCCCGCGGGCTTGAACAAGGCGCAGGCCGCGCCCACGCTGGCCTCCGCCTCCAACCACTCCGCGTTCAACCTGGCCAACGCGGGCGGCGCGTGGCTCGGCGGCGTCGCCGTCTCCGCCGGGTGGGGGTGGACGTCGCCCTCGCTGGTCGGTGCCGTGCTGGCCGCCGTCGGCCTGGGCATCGCGGTGCTGGCGGGGGTGCTGGACCGGAGCGGGCGCGGCTCGCGCGTCGTGGCCCGCGGCGCGGGGGGCCGGGCCCGGACCCGGGTGTGAACCGGCCGCGCGCCCGGTCCGGCGCTCAGTCCAGCGCGCGCAGGGCCAGCGCCGTCACGACGCCGTAGGCCAGGTGGGGCACGATGTCCGACACCCAGCTCTCCCCGCCCCACTCGCGCGGGTCGGTGACGCCCAGCCCGGCGGCCGGGACGTCGCTGCCGGCCATCGCCAGCGCCCCGAGCAGCGGCCCGTCCAGCCAGGCCGGGAGCCTGACGCCGGCGCCGCGCAGCAGGCCGTAGGCCGTGCCGACGCCCAGCCCCGTCGCCAGGCCCAGCAGGGCCCCGGCGGCCTGCTCCCGGTTGCCGGCGTCCTCCTCCCCGCCGAGGTCGACGCCCGCCCGGTCGGCGAGCCGGTCGGCCACGTCGGCGGGCACCTCGCTGGAGGGGCGGGCGCGCAGCAGCATGTCGCCGTAGGTGACGAGGTTCAACACGGTCGTGCCCGCGGCACCCGCGAGCAGCCCCTTGGTCAGTGCGTGCATGCCCCAGGGGTTACCGCCCGCGCCGAAGTCAACCGCGCTCGGTCGCGCCGGTGTCCGGCCGCGCCGCCCAGGCGCCGGCGTTCGGCCGCGTGCCCGGCGTTCGGCCGGCCGGCTCGACCGTGACGCGGGCCCGCTCAGCCGGCGGGCGCCTCGCGCCAGGCGTTCGTGACGGGCAGGCGGCGGTCCTTGCCGAAGCCCTTGGGGGAGATCTTGGTGCCCGGCGGGTACTGGCGCCGCTTGTACTCGGCGGCGTCCGTCATCCGCAGCACCCGCGTCACCAGGTCGGCGTCGAAGCCCCGCGCGACGATCTCGGCCGCGCCCAGGTCCCGGTCGACGTACAGCTCCAGCACGGCGTCCAGGACCTCGTAGTCGGGCAGGGAGTCGGCGTCCACCTGGCCGGGGCGCAGCTCCGCGCTGGGCGGCTTGGCGATCGAGTTCTCCGGGATCGGCGGTGTCTGGCCGCGCTCGACGGCCGCGGCGTTGCGCCAGCGGGCGAGGGCGAAGACGGTCGTCTTGTAGACGTCCTTGATGGGGCCGTAGGCGCCCACCGAGTCCCCGTACAGGGTCGAGTAGCCGCACGCCAGCTCGGACTTGTTGCCCGGGGCCAGCACGATGTGGCCCTCCTGGTTGGACAGGCCCATCAGCAGGGTGCCGCGCAGCCGCGCCTGGAGGTTCTCCTCGGCCACCCCGTTCAGCCCCAGCGCCTCCTGGTAGGCGTCGAACATCGGCCCGATGGGGACGGTGCGGAAGTTCAGCCCCGTGCGCCGCGCCAGCTCGGCCGCGTCGTCGCGGGAGTGCTGGGAGGAGTAGCGCGAGGGCATGGAGACGCCGTACACGTTCCCCGGGCCGACGGCGTCGCAGGCGAGCGCGGCCGTCAGCGCGGAGTCGATGCCGCCGGAGAGCCCGATGAG
Source organism: Streptomyces marinisediminis (assembly GCF_026262575.1). GTDB lineage: Bacteria > Actinomycetota > Actinomycetes > Streptomycetales > Streptomycetaceae > Streptomyces > Streptomyces marinisediminis. Next base: position 232,202 of record NZ_JAPKFL010000002.1, on the reverse strand, counting down.
CACCGAGCGGAAGCCGTTCTTGGCCACGTAGGCGCGCAGGCCCACCACCAGGGCGGTGTAGATCTCCTCGTCGTCGCCCAGCCGCTCGGCCTCCGCGCCGCGCACGCTCGGCTCGTAGCGCGGCAGCGGGTCGCCGGAGAGCACCCGGTGGTCGACGCGCAGCCCGTCGGCCACGGTGCCCGACGGCGGCTCGGTGGCGGCCGCGGGCAGCTCCAGGTCGAGCAGGACGCAGCCCTCGGCGAACTGCGGCGCCCGCGCCAGCACCTCGCCCTCCGCGTCCACCACGATCGAGTCGCCGTCGAAGACCAGCTCGTCCTGACCGCCGATCATCGCCAGGTAGGCCGTGGTGCAGCCGGCTTCCCGGGCGCGCCTGCGCACCAGGTCCAGCCGCGTGTCGTCCTTGTCCCGCTCGTAGGGGGAGGCGTTGACGGACAGCAGCAGCCCGGCGCCCGCGTCGCGCGCGGCGGGCACCCGGCCGCCGTCTTGCCACAGGTCCTCGCAGATGGCCAGCGCCACGTCCACGCCGTGCACCCGCACCACGGGCAGGGTGTCGCCCGGCACGAAGTAGCGGAACTCGTCGAAGACGCCGTAGTTGGGCAGGTGGTGCTTGGCGAGGGTCAGCACCACCTCGCCGCGGTGCAGCACCGCGGCGGCGTTCCGCGGCGCCCCGGCCGGCTGGCCGTAGCGGGGGCCGTGCTGCTCGGCGCGGTCCAGGTAGCCGACGACGACCGGCACCTCGCCCAGCTCCTCGCGCACCAGCCGGGCGGCGAGCGCGGTCAGCGCCGCGCGGCTGGCCGCCACGAACGACGAGCGCAGCGCGAGGTCCTCGACCGGGTACCCGGTGAGCATCATCTCCGGGAAGGCCACCAGGTGCGCGCCCTGCTCCGCGGCGTGCCGCGTCCAGTGCACGACCGCCTCGGCGTTGCGGGCGAGGTCCCCTACGGTGGCGTCGATCTGGTTCAGGGCGAGTCGAAGTTGAGGCACGCCCCCAGAGTAACCGTCACTCTGACGCGATATCCGGGCCGGGCCGCCTCCCGCCGCTGTGGACAGCGCCTTCACCCGGCGTGAGCATGGAACGAGAGCCCGGCCCGCGGGGAGGGTACGTGCGGGGAATGCGGGCGGGCACGTGCGTAAGGCCCGTGAGCGGGGAACGCGGGAGGGGAAGGCGCAGTCGGCGGAGTGCCGGGCAGCCGGGAGGTGTGCGAGTGGACTGGTGGGTGTGGCTTCTGGTCGCGGCCGCGGCTGTGATCGTGCTCGTCGGCACGGCGCTGTGGGTCCAGGCCCGGCGGCGCGGCGGCGGCGTGATCGCCGTGCGCGGCTCCGCGCGGCGCGGTCCGACGGGCGGAAGCGGAGAGGGTGGCGGATGACGGTGTTGATGCTCGCGACGGAGCTGGCCAAGCGGCCGGTGGTCACCCTCGCGGGGGAGGCCGTGGCACAGGTGAAGGACGTCGTGTTCGACAGCGGCGGCGGCCGCGTGGGCGCGTTCACGCTCAGCGGCCGGGGGCTGTTCTCGGGGCCGATGAAGCGGGCGCTGCCCTGGTCCGGGGTCACCGGGCTGGGTGAGGACGCCGTCATGATCCGCGGCGAGGAGGTCCTGGAGGACCGCAAGGAGGTCGTCGAGCGCTCCGGCCCCGGCGGCGGGGACGTGCTGGGCGCCCGCGTGCTGAGCGACGCCGGTGTGGAGCTGGGCAGGGTCACCGACGTCGTGATCGAGGTGACGCGGGAGGCGGCCGCGGTGGCCGGGTACCAGGTCGACTCCACCGAGGCCCTCGGCCACCGGGAGCGCACGGTCTACCTGCCGCTGGCCGGGACGCTCGCGATCTCCGGCGAGGCGCTGCTCGTCCCCGCGCCGGCCGCCGAGTACGTCGCGGAGGACCTGCCGGGGTTCGCCGAGCGGGTCCGCGCGTTCCGCACCCGGACGACGGAGGCGTGATGCTCCTTACCCAGCTGACCGGCCTGTCGGTGGTGAGCGCGGCGGACGCCACGTCCGTGGGCGTCGCGGACGGCATCGTGATCGACCCCGGGGGCCGCCGCGTGGCCGCCCTGCGGCTGAAGAAGACCGGGTCCGGTTCCTACCTGCCCTGGTCCGGGGTGCGGGCCGTGGGGCGCGACGCGGTGCTGGCCGCCGGCGCGGACGCCCTGCGCGACGTGGAGGGCGAGCTGAAGCGGCTGGCCGAGGCGTGCGGCGAGCTGATCGGCAAGCGCGTCCTGACCGACGCCGGGGCCGAGGCCGGCACCGTCCGCGACGTCGACGTCGACCCGGACTCCGGCACGGTCCTGGCCCTGCACACCACCCGGGCGGAGGTACCGGGCGCCGCCCTCCTCGGCATCGGCGGCCACGCGGTCGTCGTCCGCGCGTAGTCCCCGGGGCCGTCCGCGCCCGCGCGCCGCCCCGCCCACGGCCGACACCGCCACGCCCCGCCGCCGGGTCCGCCCGTACCGTCCGCGCGGGCCGTCCGCGCGGGCGGAACCGGCCCGGTGGTGGCGGGCGGCGGCAAGATCGGCACGTGCTCCACAATGGGGAGCAGGTGTGCACGGCGCGTACCGTGACCACCTGCCGCCGGCGGTCGGCCGCACCGCAACGCGCGGGAAACACCGCGGTGTGATGATCGGCGTCCCGGCGGCAGCCGAACGCGAGGATGGGTGGTTATGGACAAGCAGCAGGAGTTCGTGCTCCGGACGCTAGAGGAGCGGGACATCCGGTTCGTGCGGTTGTGGTTCACCGACGTGCTGGGGTTCCTGAAGTCCGTCGCCGTCGCGCCCGCCGAGCTGGAGCAGGCGTTCGACGAGGGCATCGGGTTCGACGGCTCGGCGATCGAGGGCTTCGCCCGCGTCTACGAGTCCGACATGATCGCCAAGCCCGCGCCCAGCACCTTCCAGATCCTGCCCTGGCGCGCCGAGGCGCCCGGCACGGCGCGCATGTTCTGCGACATCCTCATGCCGGACGGCTCCCCCTCCTACGCCGACCCGCGCTACGTCCTCAAGCGCATCCTCTCGCGCACCTCCGACCTCGGGTTCACCTTCTACACCCACCCCGAGATCGAGTTCTTCCTGCTCAAGAACAAGCCCGTGGACGGCTCCCGGCCCACCCCGGCCGACTCCTCCGGCTACTTCGACCACACCCCGCAGAACGTCGGCATGGACTTCCGCCGCCAGGCCATCACCATGCTGGAGTCGATGGGCATCTCGGTGGAGTTCTCCCACCACGAGGGCGCGCCGGGCCAGCAGGAGATCGACCTGCGCTACGCCGACGCGCTCGCCACGGCCGACAACATCATGACGTTCCGCCTGGTGATGAAGCAGGTGGCGCTGGAGCAGGGCGTGCAGGCGACGTTCATGCCCAAGCCGTTCTCGGAGCACCCCGGCTCCGGCATGCACACCCACCTGTCGCTGTTCGAGGGCGACCGCAACGCCTTCCACGAGTCGGGCGCCGAGTACCAGCTCTCCAAGGTCGGCCGCTCCTTCATCGCCGGGCTGCTGCGGCACGCCGGGGAGATCTCCGCGGTCACCAACCAGTGGGTCAACTCCTACAAGCGCATCTGGGGCGGCACGCAGCGCACCGCGGGCGCCGGCGGGGAGGCGCCGTCCTACATCTGCTGGGGCCACAACAACCGCTCGGCGCTCATCCGCGTCCCCATGTACAAGCCGGGCAAGACCGGCTCGACGCGCGTCGAGGTGCGCTCCCTGGACTCCGGCGCCAACCCCTACCTCGCCTACGCCGTGCTGCTGGCCGCCGGGCTGAAGGGCGTCGAGGAGGGCTACGAGCTGCCCGCGGGCGCCGAGGACGACGTGTGGGCGCTCTCGGACGCCGAGCGCCGCGCGCTGGGCATCAAGCCGCTGCCGCAGAATCTGGGCGAGGCCATCGACCTGATGGAGCGCAGCGAGCTGGTCGCCGAGACCCTCGGCGAGCACGTCTTCGACTTCTTCCTGCGCAACAAGAAGCAGGAGTGGGAGGAGTACCGCTCGGAGGTCACCGCCTTCGAACTCCGCAAGTCCCTGCCCGTCCTGTGACGGCCGGACCCGCCGACGCCCCCGGCCCGCCCACCGGTGGCGGCCGCCGCCGCAGCGCCTCCGGGCAGCTCCTGCGGTACGGCTTCACCGACCCGGCCGCCGCCGCCCGGCTGCTGGCCGCGCCGGAGCTGGCCGCCCAGCGCGACCACCCGCTGCTGCTGGACGCGCTCGGCGCCACCGCCGACCCCGACCAGGCGCTGCGCGGCCTGCTGCGCCTGCTGGAAGCCCAGCCCGAGGGCGGGGCGCAGGTGCTGCTGGACGCCGTGCTGTCGGCCAAGCCGCTGCGGGACCGGCTGCTGGGCGTGCTCGGCGCGTCCGAGGCGCTCGGCGACCACCTCGTCGGGCACCCCGGGGACTGGCGCTCGCTGCTCACCTACGAGGCGGCCGCCGACCTGCACCCGGGCGTCGCCGAGTTCGAGTCCGCGCTCGCCGGGGCCGACACCCCCGACGCGCTGCGCGTCGCCTACCGCCGGGCGCTGCTGGCGATCGCCGCCCGCGACGTGTGCGACACCACCGACGTCGCCCAGGCCGCCGCGGAACTCGCCGACCTGGCCACCGCCACCGTGCGCGCCGCCCTGGCCATCGCCTCCGCCGCCGCCCCCGAGGACGCCGCGGCCTGCCGGCTGGCGGTCATCGGCATGGGCAAGTGCGGCGGCCGGGAGCTGAACTACGTCTCGGACGTGGACGTCGTCTTCGTCGCCGAGCCCGCCGAGGGCCACGAGGAGACGGCGGCGCTGCAGGCCGCGACCCGGCTCGCCGCGCACCTGATGCGGGTGTGCTCCGACACCACCGCCGAGGGCACCATCTGGCCCGTCGACGCCAACCTGCGCCCCGAGGGCCGCAACGGCCCGCTGGTGCGCACCCTCGCCAGCCACCTGGCCTACTACCAGCGGTGGGCCAAGACCTGGGAGTTCCAGGCGCTGCTGAAGGCCCGGCCCGTCGCGGGCGACGCCGAACTGGGCGCCGCGTACTGCGCCGCCGTCGCGCCGCTGGTGTGGCACGCGGCCGAGCGGGAGAACTTCGTCACCGACGTGCAGCAGATGCGCCGCCGCGTCATCGCGGGCATCCCCGCCGCGCACGTCGAGCGCGAGCTGAAGCTCGGCCCCGGCGGGCTGCGGGACGTGGAGTTCGCCGTGCAGCTCCTCCAGCTCGTACACGGCCGCACCGACGAGTCCCTGCGCAGCGCCACCACGCTGGAGGCGCTCGGCGCGCTCGCCGCGGGCGGCTACGTGGGCCGCCAGGACGCCGGCGACCTCGACGCCGCCTACCGCTTCCTGCGCACCGTCGAACACCGCATCCAGCTCCACCGCCTGCGCCGCACGCACCTCATGCCCGAGGACGAGGAGGCCCTGCGGCGGCTGGGCCGGGCGCTGGGTCTGCGGACCGAGCCGGTCAGCGCGCTGAACCGGGCGTGGAAGCGGCACGCCGCGGCCGTGCGGCGCCTGCACGAGAAGCTGTTCTACCGCCCGCTGCTGGACGCCGTCGCGCAGCTCGCGCCGGGGGAGACGCGGCTGTCGGCCACCGCGGCCCGGCAGCGCCTGGAGGCCCTCGGCTACGCAGACCCGGCCGGTGCGCTGCGCCACCTGGAGGCGCTGTCCTCCGGCGTCAGCCGCAAGTCCGCCATCCAGCGCACCCTGCTGCCGGTGCTGCTCGGCTGGTTCGCCGACTCCGCCGACCCCGACGCCGGGCTGCTCGGCTTCCGCCAGGTCTCCGACGCGCTCGGCAAGACCCCCTGGTACCTGCGGCTCCTGCGCGACGAGGGCGCGGCGGCGGAGAACCTCGCCCGCGTCCTGTCGGCCGGGCGGCTCGCGCCGGACCTGCTGATGCGCGCCCCCGAGGCCGTCGCGCTGCTGGGCAACGCCGAGCACCTCGCGCCGCGCAGCCGGGCGGCGCTCACCCAGGAGGTGCTGGCCGCCGTGGGCCGGGCCGACGACGCCGAGCAGGCCGTCGTCGCCGCCCGCGGGGTGCGCCGCCGCGAGCTGTTCCGCACCGCCGCCGCCGACATCATCGCCGCCTACGGCACCGAGGAGTCGCCCGTCGCGGACGACCCCGGGCCCGCGGTGGACCGCGTGGGCCGGGCGATCTCCGACCTCAACGCCGCCACCCTGGCCGGCGCCCTGCGCGCGGCGACCCGCGAGCGCTGGGGCCCGACCCTGCCCACCCGGTTCGCCGTCATCGGCATGGGCCGCTTCGGCGGGCTGGAGCAGGGCTACGGCTCCGACGCGGACGTGCTGTTCGTCCACGAGCCGCGCGAGGGCGTGGACGAACGGGAGGCGTCCGAGGCGGCGCTCGCCGTCGCGGGCGAGATGCGGCGCCTGCTCCAGCTCCCGACGGCCGACCCGCCGCTGGTCATCGACACCGACCTGCGCCCGGAGGGCAGGTCGGGCCCGCTGGTGCGCAGCCTCGCCTCCTACGCGGCGTACTACCGGCGCTGGTCGCTCACCTGGGAGAGCCAGGCGCTGCTGCGCGCGGAGCCCGTCGCCGGGGACGCGGAGCTGGGCCGCCGGTTCATCGAGCTGATCGACCCGCTGCGCTACCCGGCGGGCGGGCCCGGCCCCGACGCGGTGCGGGAGATCCGGCGGCTGAAGGCGCGCATGGAGTCCGAGCGGCTGCCGCGCGGCGCCGACCCGACGCTGCACGCGAAGCTGGGCCGCGGCGGCCTGTCCGACGTGGAGTGGACGGTGCAGCTCGTGCAGCTCCGGCACGGGCACGAGGTGCCGGAGCTGCGCACGCCGCGCACCCGGGCCGCGCTGGCGGCCGCCCGCGAAGCGGGGCTGGTCGCCGCCGCCGACGCCGAGGTGCTGGACGACGCGTGGCTGCTGGCCACGCGCGTGCGCAACGCGGTGATGCTGGTGCGCGGCCGGCCCGGGGACACCTTCCCCTCCGAGCCGCGCGAACTGGCCGCGGTGGCGCGGTACCTGGGGTACGAGCCCGGGCACGCCGGGGAGCTGCTGGAGGACTACCGCCGCACGACCCGCCGGGCCCGCGCCGTCGTGGAGCGCCTGTTCTACGAGTGAGCCGCAGGGGTCCGGCCGGTGAGCGCACGTCTGCGGCGGGTGGGCGCACGCCTGCGACGAGCGAGCCGCCCGCGCCGCCCGCGTGACGTGCGCCCGCCCGGTGCGCGACGCCGGGCCGGGCCCGGCCCCCCGGCGGCCTCGCGGCTACGACGCGGGCGGCGGCTCCGTCTCGTGCACCGTGGCCACGTCGGCCAGCCCGGAGATGGTCAGCACCGGGGCCAGCAGCGGCGTCGCGAGCAGCTCGATCCGCTCGGCCCGGGCGAAGAACACGCTGAGCCCCGCGCTGTCGAGGTAGTCGACGCCGGTGAGGTCGACGACGACCAGGCCCGGCGCGGCGTCCAGCGCGTCGGCGAGGGTGTCCGCGTTGCTCATGTCGATCTCGCCCACGGCGGTGAGCGTCGCGGCGCCGTCCGGGCGGCGACCGGGGGTGAGGGCGAGCGGAGTGGTCATCGGCTGATCCTCGTGTGCATGTCGACGGTGGTACCGGTCGGCCCGGGGGTCACGGTGACCTGTTGCATCAGCGCCCGCATGAGGCGCAGGCCGCGGCCCCGGTGGGCGGTTCCGTCGGGCTGCGGGGGCCGCGGGGGCTTCCAGCGGCCGCTGTCGGTGACGGTCACCGACAGCTCGTCGACGTGGGCCTCGGCGCGCAGCCGCACGGTCTGGCCGGGCGCGTGGCGGTGGCCGTGCTCGACGGCGTTGGCGCACGCCTCGCCCGCGGCGACCAGCACGTTCTGCACCGTCTGCCGGGGCAGGCCGCACCGGTCGAGCCAGCCGCGCAGCGCCGTGCGGACCGGGGCGAGCTGCGCGGAGCGCGCCGGGAAGGACACCTCCAGCGGGGCCGGGTGCCGGTAGAGCAGCAGGGCGACGTCGTCGTCGAAGCCGCCGGAGGGGGCCAGCCGGGACATGACGTGCGTCGCCAGGTGCTCGATCGCGGTGTCCCGGCCCTCCTGGAGCGCCCGGCCGGCCTCGTCGATGCCCACGGTCAGCGAGCGGCGGCGGCGCTCGACCAGGCCGTCGGTGTAGAGCAGCAGCGTGGCCCGGGGCGGGAGGGTGCACTCCGCCTGCGGGCGCGGCGCCCCGGGCCGGACGGCCAGGGGCACGAACCGGCCGCCCCGCAGCAGCTCGGTGGAGCCGTCGGCACCGGCCAGGATGCCGGGCGGGTGCCCGGCACTGGAGTAGGTGAGGCGGCCGCTGTCCGGGTCCAGTACGCCGCAGAAGACGGTGGTGCACGCCGCGCCCGGTGTGGTGGCGGCGAAGTGGTCCAGCGCCATCAGCGTGCGCGCCGGCTCGGGGTCCTGGAGCAGCAGCGCCCGGCAGGCACTGCGCAACTGGCCCATGACGGTGGCCGCTTCCAGCCCGCGGCCCACGCAGTCGCCGACGACGATGCCGATGCGCCCGTCCGCCAGCGTCACGGTGTCGTACCAGTCGCCGCCCACCTCCAGCGGGCGCGCGGCGGGCTCGTAGCGGACGGCGAAGCCCGCGGGCAGCCGGGCGGGGCCCAGGATGGCGCGTTGCAGGGTGACGGCGGCCTCGCGGTGCTGGTCGATCTGGTGCGCGCGGACCAGGCCCTGCGCGAGATGGCCGGCGAGCAGGGACAGCAGCGTCTGGTCCTGGTCGGTGAAGGGGCGCCGGTGCCCCAGGTCGAGCCAGAGGACCAGCCGCCCGTGCGGGTGGTCCAGCGTGACGCCCGCGCCCCCGGCGTCGGCGACCGGGGACAGCGGCGGCCTCTCCCGCAGCGCGGTCACCGCCGCACGGTGCGGGGCGGGCAGGTCCGCCCACGCCAGGCCGGGCTCGGTGGCGGTCAGCCCGGGGTCCCCGGCGCCGTCGAAGAGGACGGCCAGCACCCGCTGGGCGCGCCACTGCTCCCTGAGCTCCCGCAGCGCCCCCGCGACCGTCTCGGGCAGGCTCGCGGCCCGGGACAGCCGCACGGTCAGCGCCGCCACCGCGGTGTCGCGCTGGATCGCGTGGTGCTCGGCGGTGACGTCGCGGAAGGTGCCGACGACCACCTCGCGGCCGGAGTCGGGGTCGCGCACCTGGTTGTAGGTGGCGCTGACCCACAGCCGGTGCCCGTCGCGGTGGGAGACGGGAATGGTGTAGCTGCCGCGGGGCTGCGCCAGCAGCTCGGCGAAGGCCACCTCGACCTGGCGGTGGGCCTCCGGGTCGCCGACCGGGTCCGGCCACCAGGGGTGGCGCGGGGGGTACGGCAGCCCCTCGGGACCGTAGCCGAGGATGTCGGCGAAGGTGGCGTTGATCTCGATGACGGCGCCCTCCTCGTCGCAGACGAAGAACGCCTCCTGGAGCGAGTCCACGAGCGCCGTGCGCCAGCGGGCGTGGTGGTTGCGCAGGTGCGCCAGCTCCACGCTGGCCCGCACCCGGGCGAGCAGCTCCGCCGCGGTGAAGGGCTTGACGAGGTAGTCGTCGGCCCCGGCCCGCAGCCCCTCGATGGAGGCCTCCTGCCCGGCCCGGGCGGACAGCAGCAGCACCGGCACGGCCGCGGTGCGCGAGTCCGCGCGCAGCTCGGCGACGAGCGACAGGCCGTCCAGGCGCGGCATCATCACGTCGCTGACCACCAGGTCGGGGGCGTGGGCGCGGACGGCGGCCAGCGCCTCCACGCCGTCGGCGACCGCGGCGACGCCGTACCCGGCGCCGGTGAGCAGGCGGGTGAGGTACTCGCGCATGTCGGCGTTGTCGTCGGCGACCAGCACGTGCGCCGCCGGGGCGCCCGGCGCCTGACCCGGGTGGCCCGGGTGGCCCGGGCCCGGGGCCCCGTCGGCGGCCCGGTCGGCCGGATCGCCCGGCAGCCAGCGCAGCGCCTCGTGCACGTAGGGGTCGGCGGAGGCGGTGGCCGGCGCGGACGCCTCCACCACGGCGTCGGGCGGCAGGTGGGCGGAGCCGAAGGGCAGCCGGATGGTGAAGCAGGTGCCCTCGCCCTCGGCGCTGTCGGCGGTGATGGTGCCGCCGTGCAGGCCGACCAGCTCCCGCACCAGGGCCAGCCCGATGCCGCTGCCCTCGTTCGAGCGCGACCGGGCGTTCTCGATCCGGTGGAACCGCTCGAACAGGCGCGGCATCTCGTCCGCGGGCACCCCGACGCCGGTGTCGCGGACGGTGACGACCGCCTGCCCGTCCCGCTCGCGCACCGCGACCCGCACGGTTCCCTCGAAGGTGAACTTCAGCGCGTTGCTCAGCAGGTTGAGCACGACCTTCTCCCACAGGCTCCGGTCCAGGTACACCGGGCGGCCCAGCGGCGGGCAGTCCACCTCGAAGGCCAGGCCCGCCCGCTCGACGGCGGAGCGGAAGACGCTGGCCAGGTCGGCGGTGACGGCCGACAGCTCGGCCGGGCCGTAGCTCGCCCGCATCCGGCCCGCCTCGATGCGGGAGAAGTCCAGCAGGGTGGTGACGAGTTTGCCCAGGCGCAGCCCGTTGCGGTGGATGACCTCCAGCTCCTCGCGCACGCGCTCGTCGGCCGTGCCGAACCGGCTGCGCAGCTCCTCCAGCGGGCCCATGATCAGGGTGAGCGGGGTGCGGAACTCGTGGCTGATGTTGGAGAAGAACGCCGTCTTGGCGCGGTCCAGCTCGGCCAGTTCCTCCGCCCGCCGCTGCTGCTCCCGGTAGCTTCGGGCGCTGGCCACCCCGGTCGCGACGTGTCCGGCGGCCAGCTCGACGAACCCGCGGTAGCCGTCGTCCAGCGGCCGGTACCGGTTCAGCGCGGCCACCAGGAAGCCGTAGGGCGGGCTGCCCTGCTGGAGCAGCGGCACCACCAGCGCCCGGGTGGGCGGCTCCGGCCAGTCCCCGGTGGGCAGGGCGGTGAACGGGGCGCCGTCGAGCGCCACCAGCGCCGACTCGCCCCGGGCGAGCGTCGCCGTGGGCCACACCGCGCCCGCGGCCCGCGGCGGCCCGGCGGCTGCCGCGCTCCCTTCGTCGGCGTGGGCGTGGGCGTCGGCGTGGGCCCCGGCGGGGTCGGCGGCCGCCGTGGGGGCGGGCAGGACCGGTGGCGCGGCCGGGTGGCCGTCGGGGAGCCCGCTGGCGCCCGTCAGCCGGGCGGAGCCGTCGGGCTCGAACAGGTAGGTCGCGGTGAACGGCAGGTCCCGGGGGTTGCGGCCGAGCTGCCGACTGGCGAAGGCCAGCATCTCCTGCTCGGTGCGCACCACGCTGGGGTCGGAACCCAGGTCCCGCAGCGTGGCCATGCGCCGCTCGCCGATGACCCGCACGGTGTCCTCGCTGACCACGCACAGCATGCCGACCACCGAGCCGGCGTCGTCCCGCAGGGGGCTGTAGGAGAACGTGTGGTAGGTCTCCTCCGGGTAGCCGGAGCGCTCCAGGAACAGCAGCAGCGCCTCGTCCCAGGTCGCCCGGCCCGTGGTGAGCACGGTGCGGATGCGCGGGCCGATGTCGTCCCAGATCTCCGCCCACACCTCGCTCGCCGGACGGCCCAGTGCCCAGGGGTACTTGCGGCCCAGGGTGTCCCGCCGGTAGGAGGCGTTGCAGAAGAACGTCAGCTCCGGTCCCCACGCCATCCACATCGGGAAGCGGGACGAGAGCAGGATGCTCACCGCCGTCCGCAGGCTCTGCGGCCAGTTCTCGGGGGGCCCGAGCGGTGTCGCGGTCCAGTCCACCCGGGCCAGGTCCAGCCCGACCTCGCCGCCCGCGGTGAAGACACCCGGCACCGGGGAGGCCGTCGGTCCGTCCGTGGCGTCATCGGATCGTGTCACTGCGCACCCCTGCCGTTCCGCCTGCTCCGCCCCGCCTGCCCGTGCCACGGACGCCAGTCCGGTGACGCGGTACGTAGGATAGGTCAGTCGCCCGGCCGGGCGAGCACCGCACGACCGACCGGAGAGGGGCGGGGGATGAGGGGGACGGACGCCACCGCCGCCGCCCGACCCGCGGATTCGGCCCCCGGGCCGACCGGAACGGACGAGGAGCGGCGCGTCGCCGCGACCGGCCGACCCACCGCAGCCCCGGCCCCCGACGGCGCCCCCCACCGCGCGGAGGGGACGGCGGCGGCCCCGGCCGGAACGCCCCGGGACGAGGCCGTCGGCCCGCCGACCGCCGTGCGGAAGTTCCCGGCCGACCCGGTCGGCGGCGTGGGCGACGAGACCGCCGCGCGCCCCCCGGCCGCCCCAGCCCACCATGACGCCCCCACCCGAACAGGAGACCCGGTGTCCGAGCGCTCCCTGACCGTCGCGACCCAGCCCCATCCCGCCGGAGCCCGGGTGGTGACGGTGACCGGCGAACTCGACCTGGACACCGCACCCCGGCTCCGCGACACCGTGGAGGAGCTGGCCTTCCACCCCGGGGCCCGCACCGTCTTCGACCTCACCGGCCTCACCTACTGCGACTCCACCGGCATCACGGTCCTCGTCACCGCCCACCAGCGCGCGCAGGCCGCCGGCAGCTCGCTGCACTTCGTCGGCCTCAGCTCGGACCTGCTCCGCGTGTTCCAGATCGTCGGACTGGACCAGGTCTTCTCCCTGCACCCGAGTCTCGACCAGGCACTGGCCTGACCACGGGGGCCGCCCCCGGCCACGGGGCCCGCCGGGGCGCCGGGCGGGCCGGCGCCGGGCGGTGCCGCCGTCGTCACACCGGGTGCCTGGCCAGGGCCGGTTCCTCGCGGGGGGAGGGGATCGTGCGGGGCAGGGCCGGGAGCTGGGCTCCGTACCACCACCAGGCGAGCGCGAACCCGACGGCCAGGCACAGCACGCCGCCGACCGCGTCCAGCCAGAAGTGGTTGGCGGTGGCGACGATGACCACGAGCGTCAGCACCGGGTAGAGCGCCCCGAGCGCCCTGACCCACAGCGGACGCGCCAGCAGCACCAGCAGCACCCCGCACCAGGTGGACCACCCGATGTGCATGGACGGCATCGCGGCGTACTGGTTGGAGACGTTGGCCATGTTGCCCGAGGCCATCGAACCCCAGGTGTCGTGGACGAGCACGGTGTCGACGAAGCCGCCGCCCGTCATCAGGCGCGGCGGGGCCAGCGGGAAGAAGTAGTAGCCCAGCAGCGCGACGCCCGTGGTGACGAACAGGGCCGTCCGGGCGGCGGCGTAACGGCCGGGCTGCCAGCGGTAGAGCCACACGAGCACGCCGATCGTCACGACGAAGTGGAGCGTGGCGTAGTAGTAGTTCATCGTCACGATGAGCCACGTCACGCTGTTGACGGCGTGGTTCACCGCGTGCTCGAACCCGAGCCCCAGGGCGCGCTCGACGTCCCAGATCCAGTGGGCGTTGCGCATGGCGATGGCCTGGTGCTCGGGCACCGCGTTGCGGATCAGGGAGTACACCAGGTAGCTGACGGCGATGAGGGCGAGTTCGAACCAGATCACCGGTCGCCCGGGGGCGCGGCGTACGGCTCGCCCGTCCTGCGGTGTGTCTGCCGCGTCCGCCTCCGGCGGCGTCGCCGTGGCCACTCGGTCGTCACCCTCGCGTCGCGTTGTCGGTACCCCCATGTCGGGTCAGTCTGCCAGACCGCCGCGCGGCCCCGATCATCCTCCCGGGGGGTTCGGGCCGCACCCGGTCCTCCCCAGGGGGTAGGGGTGCCGTGCGGGTTCCCCGGGAACACCGCGCAGGCCCGCGGCGGACGCCGCACGGGTCCCGCCGCGGGCGCCGCACGGGTCCCGCCGCGGGCGCCGCACGGACCCCGCCGCGGACTCCCGGCGGACGCGGGCGGGTCCCAGGGCCGCCCCCGCGGTGGCGCCTCCCACGGCAGCCGTCGGCCGTACCGGGGTCGCCGTGTGTGTTCGCGGCAACCGGACCACCGGGCGTAGCGTGGTGCAGAGCTGGACCGCACGTCGCCGAGCGCGGAAGGACGGACCTGATGACCGGCGCCCTGTCTCCTCCGCTCCCGCCCCGCACCCGCCCAAACGGGCCCACCGTGCGGACCGCTGCCGATGCCTGAGGGTCCCCCCGTGCCCGCCGCCGGACTCTCCCCTCCGCCCGAGCCCGCCCCCAGCGGCGAGCCGGGCCGTCCGTCCGGCGCCGCGGCGCCGGACTCCCGCCGCTGCCCGGACCACGGCACCCCGCCCCCGCCCGCCGGGGGCGGCGCGCCGGAACCGGAACTGCTGGACCTGGTGGACCAGGCCGTCGTGGTGTGCGACGCAGCCCGCGTCGTGGTGCGGCGCAACCGCAGCGCCGCGGAGCTCTTCCCGCGCCTGTGCGTCGGCGAGGTGCTCAGCGAACCGGTGGCCGGACCCCTGGCCCGCGCGGCCGCCTCCGGCCGGGAGCGCTTCGACGCCGACTTCGGCGGGCGGCGGCTGGCGGGGCACGTCCGCCGCTGGCGTGGGCAGCGGGTGTGGCTGGTCCGCGACGACAGCGCCGTGCGCGAGCGCGAGGACGCCCTGCGGGCGGAGCGCTCCCGCGCGGCCTTCCTCACGGACGCGGGCAAGCGGCTGGGGGCCACCTTGCACCACGGCCGCACCGCCCGCACGGTGGTGCGCCTGGCGGTGCCGGTGCTGGCCGACGCCGCCACGGTCGTCCTGCCCCTGCACGGTCGCCGCACCGCCTGGCACCGCTACGACGGCGCGGAGACCGGCGGCAGCCTGGGCGGTCCCGCCCTGCGGCGGGCGCCGCGGCTGGCGGACGCCCTGTCCGGCCTGGACCCCCAGCCGGTGGAGTGCACGGCTGCGGAGCTGGCCCCGCTCGGCGACGCGGTGCCCGGTGCCCTGGCCGACGGCGGCCAGGGCCTGGTGGTACCCCTGCCCGGCAACGGCGTGCCCGCCGGCGCGCTGCTGCTCGTGCGCGGCCCCGGCCGGGAGGCGTTCTCCGAGACCGACCACCAGCTCGCGGGCCGGTTCGCCGCGCGGGCCGGGATCGCGCTCGCGGCGGCGGCGTTCTACACCGCGCAGTCCCACACCGCGTCGGTGCTCCAGGCCGGACTGGAGCCCGAGCCGCTGCCCCGCGTCCCGCGCCTGCGCCTGGGCGCCGCCTACCGTCCCGCCCAGGTGGCCCTGTACATCGGCGGCGACTTCTACCACGTGACGCCCAGCGCCGCCGGGGGAGTGGACTTCTTCTTCGGCGACGTGTGCGGCAAGGGCGTCGAGGCGGCCGTGCTCACCGGCCGGGTCCGGCAGAGCCTGGCGGCGCTCGCGCTCGTGGAGACCCGCCCCGTGCGCAGCCTGCACCTGCTCAACCAGTCGCTGCTGGACAGCGGGAACGAGCGCTTCACCACGCTCGTGACCGGCTCGGCGCGCCCGGCCGCGGACGGCGGCGTCGAGGTCACCGCGGCCGGCGGCGGGCACCTGCCGCCGCTGGTGCTGCGGGCCGACGGCACCGTGGAGGCCGTGGAGGTGGGCGGCACCCTGGTCGGCATCCTGCCCGACCCGGTGTTCGACCAGGTGCGCGTCCGCCTGGCGCCGGGCGAGGTGCTGGTGCTCTACAGCGACGGCGTCACCGAGGCGCGCGGCGGCCCGGAGGGCGACCGGATGTTCGGGCAGGAGCGGCTGACGCGGCACCTGGCCGAATCCTGCCGCGGGCTCCCGGCCGGTGCGGTGGCCGAGCGGGTCGAGCTGCTCACCACCGAGTGGCTGGGGGACCGGCCGCACGACGACATCGCCGTCCTGGCCCTCCAGGCCCCGCCCGCGCGGGGGGCCCGCCCGTGACGGCCACCCCGGCGCCGGACGGCGCTCCGGACGCCGCCGTGGTGGCGGCCGCCCCGG
Source organism: Streptomyces marinisediminis (assembly GCF_026262575.1). Lineage (GTDB taxonomy): Bacteria > Actinomycetota > Actinomycetes > Streptomycetales > Streptomycetaceae > Streptomyces > Streptomyces marinisediminis. Next base: position 216,525 of record NZ_JAPKFL010000002.1, on the reverse strand, counting down.
TGGACGCCGGCGGACCCGTGGTCACCGACGCGGTGCGCGCGGCCTTCGACGCCTGCCTGGCCGACGCCGACGAGGACGGCGCCCGCGCGCTCGCCCTGGAGCTGCTGGACCGGGGCAGCGGCGCGGAACGCGTGCTGCTGGAGCTGGTGGCCCCGGCCCAGTTCAGCGTGGGCGAGCGGTGGGCGGCCAACGAGTGGAGCGTGGCCCAGGAGCACGCGGCCACCTATGTCAGCGAGCAGGTCGTCGCCGCCCTGGCCGCCCGGACCCGCGCCCGGCCCGCTACGGGCGCGGTGGGCAGCGTCGTGGTGACCTGCGCGGACGGGGAGTGGCACGCGCTGCCCGCCCGCATCCTGGCCGAAGTGCTGCGGCTGCGCGGCTTCGCCGTCCGGTTCCTGGGCGCCCACGTCCCGGCCGCCCACCTGGTGTCCTACCTGCACCAGCACGGCCCCGACCTGGTGGCGCTGTCCTGCATGCTGCCGGTGCGGCTGCCGGCCGCACACCGCACGGTCCAGGCCGCCCGGCTGACCGGCGTGCCCGTGCTGGCCGGGGGCGCGGGCTTCGGCCCGTCCGGCGTGTGGGCCCGCACGGTGGGCGCCGACCTGTACGCCACCGGCGCCGCCGAGGCCGCCGACCTGCTGAGCGCCCGGTGGCCGCCGCCGCTGAGCGGCCACCCCGCCCTGGCGCACCTGGCCGACGACGAGTACACCCGGCTCGCCCGGTCGCGCGGCGACCTCCTGCGGCAGCTCACGGAGGGCCTGGAGGCGCGCCTCCCCGCGATGCGCCACTACGACGAGCGGCAGCGCGAGGCCACCGTGGAGGACCTGGGCCACCTGCTGGACTTCCTGACGGCGGCCGTCTTCGTCGACGACGCCCGGGTCCTCACCGCCTTCCTCACCGCCAGCGCCGGCATCCTCGCCGCGCGCGGCGTGCCCCCGGCCGGCCTCGACTTCGCGGTGGCCGGTCTGCGGGAGCCGCTGCGCGCCTTCCCCCGGTGCCTGGGCATCCTGGACGCCGCCCACCGCCACCTGGCCGACGCCGGGCACACCCACCCCGCCCCCTGAAACCCCGACGGGATCGCCCGTCCCGCCCGTGGACGGCACCGCGCCGCGCTCCGCCGCCCGGCCCGCGCCCCGCCCGCCGCCTCCCGTCCTGACCCGGCGGCCCGGACCCGGCGCGTCCGCCCCGTGCGGTGTCCGTCCCGGCCCCGCGCCGCGTCCGCCCCGCCGCTCGCGGTCCACCGAGCGCGACCGCGCCCCGGGCCCGTCAGGGCGCGACGGCGGCCCAGACCTCCTTGCCGTCCGGCAGGTGGCAGACTCCCCACGCGCTGCTGAGCCGCTCCACCAGGTGCATGCCGAAGCCGCCCTGGAGCCCCGGCTCGCGCACGGCCGGCGCCCGCACGCTCGCGTCCCCGACGGCGACCCGCACGAGCCCGTCCCGCAGGCACAGCTCCAGTTCCGCCGGGCCGCCCGCGTGCCGGTGCACGTTCGTCACCAGCTCCGAGACCAGGAGCACCACCGTGCCCGTCTGCTCGCGCGGGCAGCGCCACTCCGCCAGCACCCGGCGCACGTGCTCCCGGGTGCGGGCCAGCGCACCGCGCTCGTGCGGCACCCGGCACCGGAAGGGGGGTACGTCGAACGGGTGGGCCATGGCGGAGTCAGACATCGCGGACCGCTTCCCCGACGGTGGCGTACCGCGGCAGGCGGCCCCGCACGCCCGTGGTGGCCAGTACCGTGTCGATCTCCGGACGGACGCCCACCAGCGCCACCCGCCCGCCACCGGGCACCACGGCACGCCACGCGGTCATCAAGGTGTTGATCAGCGACGAGTCACCGAACTTCACACCGGAGGGGTCCACCACGAGCCGGGTGGACCCGGCGGCGACCGCGTCGGCCACGGCGCGGCGGAGGGCACCGACACCGTCGTGGTCCACCTCACCCGTGACCACCATGAGCGCCCGCCCGGCGCGGATATCGACGTTCACATCCACATCCACACCCACACCCGGTACGTCGTCCCAGGGCCGCTCCACCTCGACTCCACCTCGACCGATCCTTCCCGCCGGTTCCGTACTTTCCAGCGTCGCCACCACAGTAAACACCGCCCGCGTCGTACGCCCGCGCGCGCTCCCCGGAGCGCTTGGGGCGCGCGGTTGGCGTCGCGCCCGGAGGACTGTCTAGGCTGCTGGGCGCCCATGATGCCTCCGCTCGGCTCCGCCGCAAGGGATCGGCCCGCTGCAAGGATGAGGTGACACGTCGATGCGCCAGCAGGCTCCGGCGGCGGGCGACGCGCGCCGGGTGCCCAGACCCGCGCCGCCGCCCGAGGACGCGGAGGGCGCGCGCATGGCGGCGGTGCGCCGGTACGGCCTCCTCGACGCCCCGCCCGAGGGGGTCTTCGACCGGCTGGCCGCGCTGGCCGCCCGCCTCCTCGACGCGCCGGTGGCCACCGTGTCGGTCGTCGACGCCGACCGGGTCCGGTACAAGGCCGCCCGCGGCCTCGGGGGCCTCACGCACGTCGACCGGGAACCGGGCCTGTGCGCGTCCGCCGTCCTCCAGGACGCCCCCCTGGTCGTCCCGGTCGCGCGCGCCGATCCGGTCGCGCGCCACCACCCGCTGGTCACCGGGCCCCCGGGTGTCCGGTTCTACGCCGCGGCGCCCCTCGTCACCGAGGACGGGCACCGGCTGGGCACCGTCAGCGTCATGGACACCCGCCCCCGCCACCCCACCGAGGCCGACACCGCCACACTCGTCGACCTGGCGGGGATCGCGATGGACGCCCTCCGGCTGCGGCTGTCCGCCGTGCAGACCACGCGTCGCGCGCGGCACCGGGTCGCCGCCGAGCAGGAGCAGACGGCCGTGCAGGAGCGCCGGGCCGCCACCGAGCGCGCCGCGCGCGAACAGGCCGAGGAGGACAAGGCGGCTCTGGCCTCCTTCGCCTCCGCCCTGCAACGCACCCTGCTGCCCCCCGCGCTGCCGGGCGTGCCGGGCCTGGAGCTGGCCTGCCACTACCACGCCGCCTCCACCGACCGGGTGGGCGGCGACTTCTACGACGTCTTCCCGCTCGCCGACGGGAGGTGGGCGTTCTTCCTGGGCGACGTGTGCGGCAAGGGCGTCGAGGCCGCCGCCGTCACCTCGCTGACCCGCCACACGCTGCGCGCGGCGGCGCACTTCGACCCCCGCCCCCGGACCGTCCTCACCTCGCTCAACACCGCGCTGCTGACCGACGTCTCGGCCGGCAGCCGCTTCTGCACCGCCGTCTTCGGCACCCTCGCACCGCGGTCCGGGGGCGGGTTCACCGTCTCGGTGGCCACCGGCGGCCACCCGCCGACCTACCGCCTCCTGCCCACCGCCCCCGGCGACGCCGCTCCCGTCCGCGTCGAGGAGGTGCCGCTCAGCGGCGGCATGCTCGTCGGGGCCTTCCCCAGCGCCCACTTCGCCGAGACCACCTTCGACCTCCTGCCCGGGCAGGCCCTGCTGCTCTACACCGACGGCCTCACCGAAGCGCGCACCCGGGACCAGGCGATGCTCGGTGAGGAGGGGCTGGTCGCCTTCCTGGCCCGCCGCACCGGAGCGCAGCGCGCGAGCGCGCTCATCGAGGACACCACCGCCCTCGTCGACTCCCTCCCCGACGGCGCGCAGGACGACGTCGCGCTGCTCGCCCTGTCGGTCCCCACCGTCCCCACCACCACCGCCGCCGACGTGGTCGCGACCACGCACGCCACCCCTGCGCCCCACCCCGACGGCCCGGAGCACTGAGCACAGCCATGGACGAGCACCTGACCATCCGCCTGCACCACACCCAGGGCGCCGTGGTCGTCGCCCTCAGCGGCGAGGTGGACATCGACACCGCGCCGGACCTGCGCCGCAGCGCCCACCAACTGGTGGAGGAGGGGCACCAGGACCTGATCATCGACATGGGCGGCGTCACCTTCTGCGACTCCACCGGGCTCAGCGCGCTGATCGGCATCTGGCACACCACTCGCGAGGCGGCCGGGACCATGTCGCTGGTCGCCATACCGGACCGGCTGCACCGCATGATCACCGTCACCGGCATCAGCGAACTGCTGCCCACCTACCCGACGACCGCCGCCGCCCTGACGGCCCACCCGCCGCCCGGCGCCGGGCCCGCCACCGGGCGCTGACCGGCCGGCGTCCTCAGCCCGGGCCGCCCCCGACGGCACCGACGGGCGCCGCGGCCGTGGACCCGCGCACCACCAGCTCCGGGAGGAAGACGAACTCGCTGTGCGGGGCCGGGGTCCCGCCGATCTCCTCCAGCAGCGCCCGCACCGCCGCCTGGCCCATGGCCGTCACCGGCTGCCGGATCGTGGTGAGCGGCGGATCGGTGAAGGCGATGAGCGGGGAGTCGTCGAAGCCGATGACCGAGACGTCCCCCGGCACCGCGAGGCCGCGCTGCCGGGCCGCGCGGATCGCGCCCAGCGCCATCATGTCGCTGGCGCACACCACGGCGGTGCAGCCCCGCTCCAGCAACGTGGACGCCGCCGCCTGGCCGCCCTCCAGGGTGTAGAGCGAGTGCTGTATGCACGCCTCGGCCTCCGGGCCGCGCACGCCCAGGCGCTCGTCGAGCGAGCGGAGGAACCCCTCGATCTTGCGCTGCACCGGCACGAACCGCGCCGGACCCAGCGCCAGCCCCACCCGCCGGTGGCCCAGCGAGGCCAGGTGCGTCACCGCCAGCCGCATCGCGGCCCGGTCGTCGGGCGAGACGAAGGGCGCCCGCACCTTGGGCGAGAAGCCGTTCACGAGCACGTACGGCACGCCCCGCGCGCGCAGTCGCTCGTAGCGGCGCATGTCGGCGGTGGTGTCGGCGTGCAGCCCGGAGACGTAGATGATGCCCACGACGCCGCGCTCCACCAGCATCTCGGTCAGCTCGTCCTCGGTGGACCCGCCGGGGGTCTGCGTCGCCAGCACCGGTGTGTACCCCTGCCGCGTCAGCGCCTGCGCGATCACCTGGGCGAACGCGGGGAATATGGGGTTCTCCAGCTCCGGCGTGATCAGGCCGACCAGGCCGGCGCTGCGCTGCCGCAGCCGCGCGGGGCGCTCGTACCCGAGCAGGTCGAGTGCCGTCAGGACGGATTCGCGGGTGGCGGCGGCGACTCCGGGCTTGCCGTTGAGCACCCGGCTGACCGTCGCTTCGCTGACCCCCGCCTGGGCTGCGATGTCAGCTAGTCGTGCGGTCACGGAATGGGACTGTACCGCCACGGTGCCGCACTGCCTACTTCGGCCGCCTCCCCTCCCGCCCCCCTCCTGCCCCGCGCCGTCTTCCGGGTCCGCGGGCCCGCGGACCCGGAAGACGGCGCGGGCCCGCCCGTTCCCGTCCGCCGGGGTGCGCGGGGCGCGCTGATGGGCGCTCGGGGCCGCGGGTGCCCGCTATGCCGCTTCTGCTCGGTTGTTCGCGCGCTCGCTCGGAGGAGGTACGGGGGTGCGCGGCGGTCGCGCGAGGATGCAAGCTCTTGCGGAAAACGGCGCAAGATCGGTTGCAGAAAATTGCGGCAAGGTCTTTCGGATCGGTTCCAGCGCTGTTACGTTCCTGGTCAGCCCGGCGCCGCGAGAGTGCGCGGCCCGAGTGGGAGCGGTCAGGGCTCCCCCGCACATCGGGCATATCACCGTGGAGGACTTGAACATGCGGCGTGCTATAGGCACCACCGCCCTGGTGGCGGCGCTCGCTCTTGCGGCAACGGCTTGCGGTGGCGGGGGCGGTGAGGAGGGCGGCGACGCCGCGTCCGGCGAACTGTCCGGCACCGTCACCTTCTGGGACACCTCGAACGACGCGGAGAAGGCCACCTTCCAGCGGATCGCCGAGGACTTCGAGAACAAGCACCCCGGGGTCGACGTCGAGTACGTCAACATCGGCTTCGACAACGCCCAGAACAAGTTCAAGGACGCGGCCAACGCGGGCGAGGCCCCCGAGGTGATGCGGACCGAGGTCGCCTGGGTCTCCGACTTCGCCAGCCTCCAGATCATCGAGCCGCTGGACGACCTGGCCGACGACGCGGGCGACCACGTGCCGCAGGCCTGGGGCAGCACCCAGTACGACGGCCGGACCTACGCGCTCCCGCAGGTCATCGACACCCTCGCGCTGTTCTACAACAAGCGGATTCTCGACGAGGCCGGCGTCGAGGCGCCCTCCTCGATCGCGGAGCTGAAGGACTCGGCCGCCGCCATCGAGAAGACCGGCGCGACCCCCTTCTACCTGCGCGGGGACGACGCCTACTGGTTCCTGCCCTACCTCTACGGCGAGGGCGGCGACCTGGTGGACGCCCAGGCGCGCGAGGTCACCGTCGACGACCCGGCGGGCGCCGCCGCCTTCGCCACCGTCGAGGACCTGCTGGACTCCGGCGTGGCGACCACCGACATCAACGACGGCTACGCCAACCAGCAGAAGGCCTTCAACAACGGCGAGGCCGCCATGATCGTCGACGGACCGTGGGCCATCGCCGGCACCCTGGCCGGCGCGGAGTTCAAGGACGACCCGGACAACCTCGGCGTCGCCCCGGTACCGGCGGGCAGCGAGGACCAGGGCGCCCCACAGGGCGGCTGGAACCTCTCGGTCTACGCGGGGACCGCCCCCGAGAACATGGACGCGGCCAAGGAGTTCGCCCGGTACATGTCCTCGGCCGAGGTGCAGCAGCGCACCACCGAGGAGCTGAGCCTGCTGCCGACGCGCACCTCCGTCTACGAGGAGCCCTCGGTCCAGGAGAACCAGATGGTGCGGTTCTTCAAGCCCGCCGTGGACAAGGCCGTGCAGCGCGCCTGGATTCCGGAGGCCGCCGGCTTCTTCGACCCGCTGAAGGAGCAGCTCGCCCGGGTCGTCAAGGACGCGGCCACGCCCGAGGAGGCCGCCGAGTCCACCGGCGAGGCGTACCGCGAGCTGCTGCCGGACTGGAAGTGAGGGCACCGGCCGGGCAGGACACGAGGAAAGGCTGACTGAACGACCATGGCAGTCGAGACCGGCCGACCGGCGCAGCCGGCCGCGAGCGGTGGACCCACCGCCCGCGGCCGCGGGCGCGGGGCCGACGTGAGGAAACCCGCACGGGCGCGCCGGGTGCTGAGCACCCACTGGTACGCCTGGGCCATGATCGCTCCGGTGGTGCTCGTCCTCGGTGTGATCATCGGCTTCCCGCTGCTCCGCGGCGTCTACCTGTCGCTGACGAACGCCGACGAGCGCAACGTCGGCCGCACCATCGGCGCCCGCACCCTGGAGCCCACCTACGAGTTCGTCGGGCTGGACAACTACGTCGAGGTGCTCACCGGCGACGTCTTCTGGGGGCGGCTGGCCTGGACGGTCGTGTGGACCGTGGCCTGCGTCAGCCTCACCTTCCTCATCGGCCTGGCCCTGGCCAACATGCTCAACCGCGCGGTGCGCGGCCGCACGCTCTACCGCATCGCGCTGATCCTGCCCTGGGGCATCCCCGCGTTCGTCTCCGTCTTCGCCTGGCGCCTGCTCTTCGCCGGGGACGGGATGTTCAACGCGGTGCTCACCGGCGGCGGCATCGAGGGCGTCGACTGGCTGGAGCACCCCACCTGGGCCAAGCTGGCCGTCATCACCGTCAACATCTGGATCGGCGTGCCGTTCATGCTCGTCGCCACCCTGGGCGCCCTGCAGTCCGTCCCGGGCGAGCTGTACGAGGCCGCCGAGATGGACGGCGCCGGGCCCTGGCAGCGATTCCGCAACATCACGGTGCCCGGCATCCGCTCCGTCAGCGCCACGGTGATCCTGCTCAGCACCATCTGGACGTTCAACATGTTCCCGGTGATCTTCCTGCTCACCGGCGGCGGCCCCTACGGCTCGTCGGAGATCCTGGTCACCGAGGCGTTCAACCTCGCCTTCGTGCGCAGTCCGCGCGACTTCGCGACCTCGGCCACCTGGGGCGTGCTGATCCTGCTCCTCCTGGTCGCCTTCGCGGTCCTCTACCGCCGTTCGCTCCGCAAGCAGGGAGAGGTGTGGTGACGAAGATGCCGGACCACGCAGTGCAGCAGCCGTCCACCCGGACCCGGGACGAGGCGCTGGAGAAGGTGCCCGCCACCCCGGCCAGGGCCGTGCCCGTGACGCCGCCCGCCCGGCCCGGGCGCCGGGTGCGCCGGCGCGGCGAGCGCGCCCCGCTGGCCTCGGTGGGCCTGCACCTGGGGCTGGCGCTGGCCACCGCCGTCGCCGTCCTCCCGCCGCTGTGGCTGCTGGTGACCTCCTTCAAGCCCAAGCACGAGGCCTTCACACTGGATCCGGTGAAGGACTTCACTCTCGACAACTACACCCACGTCCTGGGGGCGACCGAGTTCGTCACCTGGTTCGGCAACTCGGTGTTCGTGGTCGTGCTCACCGTGGTCCTGGGCGTCTTCATCTCCTCCACCACCGGCTACGCCCTCAGCCGCTTCCGCTTCCCCGGCATGCGCCCGCTGCTGTGGACGCTGCTCGTCACGCAGATGTTCCCGATGGCGGTGCTCATCGTGCCGCTGTACAACCTGATGGCGCGGATGGGGCTGCTGAACCAGCCCGTCGGCCTGGTGATCACCTACCTCACCATCGCGGTGCCCTTCTGCGCCTGGATGATGAAGGGGTTCTTCGACACCATCCCCATCTCCATCGACGAGTCCGGGCGGGTGGACGGGCTGACCCCGTTCGGCACCTTCTGGCGCCTGATCATGCCCCTGGCCAAGCCCGGCCTGGCCGTCACCGGTTTCTACAGCTTCGTCACGGCCTGGGCCGAAGTCGCCTACGCGTCGGCGTTCATGACCGGTGAGGACAAGCTCACCCTCGCCCGGGGCCTGCAGACGTTCGTCAACCAGTACACCCAGGACTGGGGCTCCATGACGGCCGCCGCGGTGCTCATCGCGGTGCCCGCCGCCCTCGTCTTCGGATTCGCGCAGCGCTACCTGATCTCCGGGATGACCGCCGGAGCCGTCAAGTCCTGAGCGGGCGCCCGCCCGCCTCCGCTCGCCACTACACACCAGGGATGACATGACCAAGCACCTCGCCGCACCCACGACCGGCGCCGCCGCAGCGAGCGACCGCCCCGGCTGGTGGCGCGACGCCGTCATCTACCAGGTCTACCCGCGCTCCTTCGCCGACGGCAACGGGGACGGCATGGGCGACCTGCCCGGCATCCGCCGCCGGCTGCCCTACCTGGCCGAACTCGGGGTGGACGCCGTCTGGCTGAGCCCCTTCTACGCCTCCCCGCAGGCCGACGCCGGCTACGACGTCTCCGACTACCGGGCCATCGACCCGATGTTCGGCGAGCTGGGCGACGCCGAGGCCCTCATCCGGGACGCCCACGGCCTGGGCCTGCGCGTCATCGTCGACCTCGTGCCCAACCACTCCTCCGACCAGCACGAGTGGTTCCAGCGCGCGCTGCGGGAGGGGCCGGGCTCGCCGCTGCGCGCGCGCTACCACTTCCGCCCCGGCAGGGGGGAGCGGGGCGAGGAGCCGCCCAACGACTGGGAGTCCATCTTCGGCGGCCCCGCCTGGACGCGCGCGAAGAACCCCGACGGCACGCCGGGGGAGTGGTACCTGCACCTGTTCGCCCCCGAGCAGCCGGACTTCAACTGGGACCACCCGGCCGTGCGCGACGAGTTCCGCTCGGTGCTGCGCTTCTGGCTGGACCTGGGCGTGGACGGCTTCCGCATCGACGTCGCGCACGGGATGGTCAAGGCGCCCGGCCTGCCCGACATGGGCCACGGGGAGCAGCTCAAGCTGCTGGGCAACCAGGTGCTGCCCTTCTTCGACCAGGACGGCGTGCACGAGATCTACCGCTCCTGGCGGCTGATCCTGGACGAGTACGGCGGCGACCGCATCGGCGTCGCCGAGGCGTGGACGCCCAGCGCCGACCGCACCGCCCTGTACCTGCGCCCGGACGAGCTGCACCAGGCGTTCAACTTCCACTACCTGAACACCGGTTGGGACGCGGTCGCGCTGCGCGCCGTGATCGACGAGTCGCTGGGCTCCCTGCGCCCGGTGGGCGCCGCGACCACCTGGGTGCTGTCCAACCACGACGTCGTGCGCCACCGCACCCGGCTCGGCGGCGGCCTGCCCCGGGCCCGCGCGGCGACGCTGCTGATGCTCGCGCTGCCCGGCTCCGCCTACGTCTACCAGGGCGAGGAACTGGGCCTGCCGGAAGTCACCGACCTGCCCGACGAGGTGCGCCAGGACCCCTCGTTCGCGAAGTCCGACGGCCAGGACGGGCTGCGCGACGGCTGCCGCGTGCCGATCCCGTGGACCCGGGGCGGCACCTCCCACGGCTTCGGGGAGGGCGGGAGCTGGCTGCCGCAGCCGGAGGGGTGGGGCGAGCTGAGCGTCGAGGCGCAGACCGGCGACCCCGACTCCACGCTGGAGCTGTACCGCACCGCGCTGCGGCTGCGCCGCGAGCACCCGGACCTGGGTGCCGGGGACGCGGTGCGGTGGCTGGACGCACCCGAGGGCGTCGTCGCCTTCCGGCGCGGCGCGTTCGTGTGCGCCGCCAACACCACCGGGCGCCCCGCCCCCTTCCCGGCGCCGCCGGGCCGGGTGCTGCTGACCAGCGGCCCCTACGGCGGTGGCGACCTGCCCGCCGACACCACCGTGTGGTGGTCCGCGTGAGCGTCACCGAGCCGGGCGCGGCGACCCTGCCCGCCCGGCTCGCCGACCTCGCGGCGCAGGCCGAGGTCAGCGAGGCCACGGTCAGCCGGGTGCTGAACGGCAAGGCGGGGGTGGCGGCCGGGACCCGGCAGAAGGTGCTGGCCGCGCTGGACGTGCTCGGCTACGAGCGCCCGGTGCGGCTGCGGCAGCGCAGCGCGGGGCTGGTGGGCCTGGTCATCCCGGAGCTGACCAACCCCATCTTCCCCGCGTTCGCCCAGGTCATCGAGCAGGCCCTCGCGGGCTACGGGTACACCCCGGTGCTGGGCACGCAGATGCCCGGCGGCGTCACCGAGGACGAGCTGGTGGACCAGCTCGTCGAGCGCGGCGTCACCGGCGTCATCTTCATGTCGGGCCTGCACGCCGACCTCGCCGCCGACCCGGCCCGCTACGCGCGGCTGGCCGGGCGCGGCGTGCCGTTCGTGCTCATCAACGGCTACAACGCGCGCGTCGACGGCACCTTCGTCTCCCCGGACGACGCCGCCGCCGCGCGCATGGCCGTGCGCCACCTCGCCGACCTGGGCCACCGGCGGGTCGGGCTGGCCGTCGGCCCGAACCGCTTCGTGCCCTCGCTGCGCAAGGCCGACGGGTTCACGGCCGCCGTCGCCGAGGCCGGTCTCACCGGGCACGTGCGGCACACCCTGTTCACCGTCGAGGGCGGCCACGCGGCGGCCGGCGCGCTGCTGGACGCGGGCTGCACCGGCGTCGTCTGCGGGTCCGACCTGATGGCGCTCGGCGCCGTGCGCGCCGCCCGGGCCCGCGGCCTGGACGTGCCGGGGGAGGTGTCCGTGGTGGGCTACGACGACTCCGAGCTCATCGCCTTCACCGACCCGCCACTGACCACGGTCCGGCAGCCGGTGCGCGCCATGGCCCACGCGGCGGTGCAGTCCCTGCTGGAAGAGGTCGGCGGCAACCCCGTCCAGCGCACGGAGTTCGTCTTCCAGCCGGAGCTGGTGGTCCGCGCCTCGACGTCCCTGGCCCCCGACCGCTGACACCCCGGCCCGGGCCGGGGGACGCCGGCGCCCCCCGCGCCGGTGCCGCCCGCGGTCCCGGGCCGGGCGCACCGCGCGGCGGGCGCGTCCGGCGGGGGACGCGGCGCGCGCCGCGGGCCGGGGCGCCGGAGGCCACCCCGCGGGCGCGCCGCCGCACGCCCGCGGGGTGAGTTCCCCACGCCGCCCACCGCGGCCCGCGCGGCGCGTACGGGTCCCGCCCTAGCCGGCCTGCCACAGCGCCGGGGCGTTCGGCGGCTCCCAGCCCGGCTGGGCGGTGTGGCCCTGGCGGCAGACGTAGCCGCGGCCGCCGTAGGTCACCTTGTCCCCGGGCCGGTAGGCGGTGCCCACCGCCCACGTGCCGCCGGGCGGCGTCGGCTCGGGCCCCGGCCCGCCGTCGTCGGGCACGTTCAGCACGAAGTCGAAGGACGCCTCCCGGCCGCCGCCCGCGTTGCGCACGGTCATCAGCAGCCGCGGGTCGTACAGCGAGTCCGTGCCGTTGCGCGGCTCCCCGGGGAAGTAGAGCTGCGTGGTCAGCACCGGCCGGTTCGGGGCCTGGAGCTTGACGTGCAGGTGCCGGGTGCGGCCCGGGTACAGCCCCGGCACGATCGTGGTGAGGGTGAACGCGCCGTCCGCCCCGGTGAACTGGTGGCCGCGGAACCGGTACCCGACGTTGTCGTAGGCCCCGTTGGCGTCGGCCTGCCAGAAGTCCAGCAGCACGCGGTCGAGCGCCTGGCAGCCCAGCCCGAACACGTACCCGGTGACGGTCAGCGGCGTGCCGGGGGTGCCCGGCTGCACCAGGTTGGTCCGGCGCGGGGAGTTGGGCTTGAAGTAGGGGCCCTCCATCTGCGGCGGCGTCGGGTCGTCGCCGTCGTCGCACATCGGGGTGGGCTCCAGGGTCTGGCCGCTGGAGCCCAGGCCGCGGGCCAGCGCGGGGGCCCCGGTCAGCAGGGCCGGCGCGGCCACACCGGCCGCGAGCGCCGCACGGAGCACCGTCTTGCGGCTGGGGTGGGCGGTGCCGCTCGGGCCGCTGGGTGTCTCGCCGTCCATGGCTGCTCCTCGTGGGGGGTGCTGGGGTGACGGCGAAGACGCTACGCAGACGGCTCGGGGCGGGCGATGGACTCGACGCGGTGGTCGTGGTGAATATCGCCGCCGCGCCGGAAGTCGCCCGGGCTCAGGCCCGTCTCCCGGCGGAAGAAGCGGCAGAAGTACGCCGGGTCGGCCACCCCGACCCGGGCGGCCACCTGGCGCACCGTCAGCTCCGTGCGCACCAGCAGCCGCTTCGCCTCGTGCACCCGCGCCGCCCGCACGAGCTGCCCCGGCGTCCGCCCCGTCGCCGTCTTGACGGCTTCGGCCAGGTACCCGGTGCTCACCCCCAGCTCGTCCGCGCAGCGGCGCACCGACCACAGCGCCGGGTCGACGCGCGTGAGCAGCGCGGTGAACCCCTCCGCCAGCGTGCGCGGCCGGCCCGCGCCCGGGCCGGGCGGCGGCGCCGTCACCCGCGCGGCGCGCACCACCAGCACGTGCAGCAGCGCCGCCAGCACGCTGGCGAACCCCTCGGCGCCGCGCCGGTACTCCTCGTCCAGCTCGGCCAGCACGCGCCGCAGGTCGGTGTCGGCGCGCGCGTCCAGGTCCACCCACGGGCGCTCGGCCAGCCGCCGCAGCACCTCCCGGTCTCCGGGGTGGTCCAGCAGGAAGTCCTCGGTGAACAGCACGACGGTGCCCTCAAGACCCGCCGCGTCCTCCCAGTGGTGCACCTGGCCGGGGGCGATGACGCCCAGGTGCGGTGGCCGCAGCGGCCACCGGGCGACGTCGATGACGTGGTGCCCGGTGCCGCCGGTCACGTGCAGGATCTCGTAGAAGGTGTGCCGGTGCGGGAAGGCCGCCCGGGACAGCGGGCCGATGGTGTCGAACGTGCCGATCGCGAAGGGCAGGACGTTGGGCATCGGCACCGCCAGCCGGTGCATGGGCAGCGCGCCGTCCCCGCCCGCCGCGTCGCAGGCCGTCCCCGGTAAGACAGTGGTCCCGCGCATCGTCCGCTCCTCCCGTCAGGTACAGACCAATGGACGCGGCCCACCATGGCACGGCCACCGCCCCGGCGGAACAGCGTCACCCGCCCCGCTCCCGCACCCGCGCCGCCGTCGTGCGCGGCCGTGTGCGGGGGGCGGTCGGGGAGCGGCCGCGTCGGCGGTCGCTCCCCGCCGGGCGGGGCGGGCCGAACGCCTCGGCGGCCTCGTCGTAGCGGAGGGCGACGAGGCGGGCGAGCACGTCGTGCGCCCCGAGCGGGGCGGAGACGAGCGCGGCACCGCAGCGCGCGGTGCGGCGGGCGAAGAACCCGGGGCCCAGGAGGTACGCGGCGACGGCGACCCGCGGATGGCCCCGGGCGCGCAGGGCGGCGACGGCCTCGGCGGGGGTGGGCCGGGCGGCGCACAGGTAGGCGGGGACGACGTCGGGCGTGCCGGGGAGGCGGGCGCGCAGCAGGGCGGCCATGGCGGCGGTGTCCGCGTTGGCACCGGCGTCGGTGGAGCCCGCCGCCGCCAGGACCACCGGATGGCCGCCGCGCCACCCGGCGCCGTGGAGGCGGTCGGTGAGGACGTCGGCCAGCAGCGGGTGCGGGCCGAGGGCGCGGGCGACCCGGGCGCGCACGTGCGGCGCGTCGGCGAGGGCGTCGGGGATGTCGGTGCGCAGGTGGTAGCCGGTGCCCAGGAGCAGCGGCACGAGCACCACGTCCCCGCTGAGCCGGGCCAGCGCGTCCGGCAGGGACGGAGCGGCCAGGTCGAGGAAGCACCGCTCCACGCGCAGCTTGGGGCGGAGCGCGCGGACCCGCGCGAGCAGCGCCTCGGTCACCGCGGCCCCGCGGGCGTCACGCGTGCCGTGTGCGACGGCGAGGAGGGACGGCGGCGCGGCGGGCGCCCCGGCCGGGGCCGTCACGACGCCGCCAGGCGGTAGCCGCGCTTGGGCACGGTCTCGATCAGGCGGCCGTGGGGCCCGAGCGCGGCGCGCAGCCGGGCGACCGCGGCTTCGACGGCGTGCTCGTCCGCGTCCGTGTCCGCCCAGACCCGGCGCAGCAGGTCCGGGCGGGAGCGCACCCGGCCGGGCCGCTCGGCCAGCGCGCGCAGCAGCGCCGCGCCCCGGGAGGAGAGCCAGCGGCTCTCCCCGTCGGCCAGGAGCGCGCTGCCCTGGAGGATCAGGACACGGCCGGCGAGACGGAGTTCCCGGCGGCCACGCGGGGGCAGCGTCTGGGTCAGGACGCGGACCAGCGCGCCCAGCCGACCGCGCTCGGGCCACACGACGGGCAGCCCGGCGTCCAGCAGGGGCCGTGCGCACACGGGTCCGACACAGGCCGCCAGCACGTCGCCGGACAGCGCCTCCAGGGCGTGCCGGTACCGCCCCCCGGCCGCCGCCGTCTCCAGGAAGGCGGTGACCGCGGGCGCGCTGGTGAAGGCCAGGGCGTCGACCTCGCGGCGCAGGGTCCGCTCGACCAGGCGCCGGAACGCCCCGGGGTCCTCCGGCGGCGCCCACCGGTAGACGGGGACCGGGACCACCTCCGCGCCCCGCTCCCGCAGGGCCGCGACGAACGCCGTGAGCGGCAGGCCGTGCTCCTGGACCGCGACGCGGCGGCCGGCCAGCGGCCGGCTCAGCAGCCAGGCCAGGAGTTCGTCGGTGGCCTCGCTGCCCGGGGAGTGGGTCTCGGTCAGCCCGCTGGCGCGGACCGCGCCGGTCGCCTTCGGCCCCCGGGTCAGGACGGCGGCGCCCTGGCAGGCGGCGACGAGTGCCCCGCCGCGCCCCCAGCCGTCGGCCGCGCTCATCCACCCGCGCCAGCCGACGCCGGTGGTCGCCACGACGTAGTCCAGGGGCGCGGCCAGGCACGCCTCGGTGGCGTGGCGCAGGGCGGCGTCGTCCTGGAGCGGGATGATGCGCAGAGCCGGTGCCTGGACGACGCGGGCCCCGCGCCGGGTCAGCATCGCGACGAGTTCCTCGCGGCGGCGCGCCGCGGTGACGCCGACGGTGAAGCCGGTCAGCGGGCCCGGCGGCGCGGACGGGACGGAGCTGGCTGGGGTACCCATGAAGGCAGGGTCGATGCGCGCGATGACGGTCGTGTTGCCCCGGTGTCACCGGCGCGTGAGACCACCGCAGCGCGGTGTTACGGCGTGTTTCCCCCACCGCACGCGGCCTCCCGCGCCGGGTGAGGGACCCGTACCGCGGGCGCAACACGGGCGACAACGCGGCGCAACGCCCCGGCGCCAGGGTCGTGGCCATGACGACCGCGACCGATACGCACTGCCCGTACTGCTCGTTGCAGTGCGGTATGCGCCTGGCCACCGACGGCGCACATCCGCAGGTCGTGGCACGGCCCGGCTTCCCCGTCAACCGGGGGGCGCTCTGCGGGAAGGGCCAGTCCGCCGCCGCGCTGCTCGGGCGAGCCGGCCGGCTGACGGCTCCGCTGGTGCGTGAGGGGGGCGCCCTGCGGCCCGCCGGCTGGGACGAGGCGCTGGACCGGGTCGCCCGCGGCTTCGCCGCCCTCCGCCAGACCCACGGCCCCGACGCCGTCGGCGTCTTCGGCGGCGGTGGGCTGACCAACGAGAAAGCCTACCTGCTGGGCAAGTTCGCCCGTGTCGTGCTGCGCACCGCCAACATCGACTACAACGGCCGCTTCTGCATGTCCTCGGCGGCGGCCGGGAACAGGCTCGCCTTCGGCCTGGACCGGGGGCTGCCCTTCCCCCTGGAGGACATCCCGCGGACCGAGTGCCTGATCCTCGTCGGCGGCAACCCGGCGGAGACGATGCCGCCGGCCCTGCGCTACTTCCGCGAGCTGCGGGAGAACGGGGGCACGCTGATCGTGGTCGATCCGCGCCGCACCCGGACCGCCGAGCTGGCCGACCTCCACCTCCAGCCGCTGCCCGGCGGCGACCTGGCGCTCGCCCTCGGCCTGCTGCACGTGCTCATCGCCGACGGCATGGTCGACACCGCCTTCGTCGAGGCGCGGACCAGCGGCTTCGCGCAGGCGCGGGCCGCCGCGATGGCCCAGTGGCCCGAGCGCGTCGAGCGCCTCACCGGTGTCGCGGCGTCCCGGCTGCGGGAGGCGGCGCACCGCTTCGGCCGGGCCGCGACCGGCATGGTGCTCACCGCGCGGGGCCCCGAGCAGCAGAGCAAGGGCACCGACACCGTCAGCGCGTGGATCAACCTCTGCCTGGCGTCGGGCAAGGCCGGGCGGCTCCACTCCGGCTACGGGTGCCTGACCGGGCAGGGCAACGGGCAAGGCGGACGGGAGCACGGCCAGAAGGCGGACCAGCTCCCCGGCTACCGCTCGATCGAGGACCCGCGGGCACGCGAGCACGTCGCCCGGATCTGGGGCGTCACCCCCGAGTCCCTCCCCGGCGCGGGCCGTTCGGCCTACGAACTGCTGGACGGCCTCGGCACCCCCGGCGGCGCGCGGGGGCTGCTGGTGATGGGCTCCAACCCCGTCGTCTCCGCCCCGCGGGCGGCGCACGTGACGCGTCGGCTGCGCTCCCTGGACCTGCTCGTCGTCAGCGATCTGGTGCTCTCCGAGACCGCACGGCTGGCCGACGTCGTCCTGCCCGCCGCCCAGTGGGCCGAGGAGACGGGGACGATGACCACACTCGAAGGCCGGGTGATCCTGCGCCGGCGCGCCGTGGACCCGCCCGAGGGGGTGCGGGACGACCTGTGGCTCCTGGGCGAACTGGCCCGGCGGCTGGGCGTCCGCAGCGGTTTCCCCGACGACGCGGAGGCCGTCTTCGGGGAACTGCGCCGCGCCTCGGCCGGCGGACAGGCGGACTACGCGGGCATCACCTACGCGCGCATCCGCGCCGCGGACGGCGTCTTCTGGCCCTGCCCGGACGAGGACCACCCGGGCACCCCGCGGCTCTTCCTCGACGCCTTCGCCACCCCGGACGGCCGGGCCCGCTTCGTGCCGGTCACCCACCGCCCCGCGGCGGAGGAACCCGACGCGGCCTACCCCCTCCACCTGACCACCGGGCGGGTGCTGGCGCAGTACCAGAGCGGAGCGCAGACCCGGCGCGTGGAGGCGCTCAACGCCGCCGCGCCGGGGCCGTTCGTGGAGCTGCACCCGCTGCTCGCGCGGAAGCTGGCGGTGCGGGAGGGGCAGCCGCTGGCCGTGGTCTCCCGGCGGGGCCGTGCCGTCGCGCCGGCCCGGATCACGGACGCGATCAGACCGGACACGGTGTTCATGCCCTTCCACTGGCCGGGCGCGGGCCGGGCCAACACCCTCACCCACCCCGCTCTCGACCCCACGTCGAAGATGCCCGAGTTCAAGGTCTGCGCGGTGCGCGTGGAGCGGGCCCGGCCCGGCGAGGAGGGCACGACGTGAGCGCGCACCGGATCGCCGTCGTCGGAGCCGGCATGGCCGCGGCCCGTTTCGCCGAGCGCTACCACGCCCGGGGCGGCACCGCCCGGGTCACCCTCTTCGGCGCCGAGACCCGGCCCCCCTACAACCGCGTGCTCCTGGCCGACGTGCTGACCGGGCGTTACGCCCGGGAGGCGATGGCCCTGCCGACCGGCGGCGCCGAGGTGCGGGCGGGGTCGGAGGTCGTGGCCGTGGACCTCACCGCGCGGACGCTGACGCTCGCCGACGGAGGCGCCGAGGGCTGGGACGAGCTCGTCCTCGCGACCGGCGCCAACCCGGTCCTGCCCCCGGTGCGCGGCGTGCGGGACCCCGCCGGCGGCCTGCGCGGCGGCGTGCACGCCGTGCGCACCCTGGACGACTGCGCGCTGCTCGCCGCGGACGCCGGCCGCGCGCGGCGTGCGGTGGTCGTCGGCGGCGGTGTGCTCGGGGTGAGCACCGCACGGGCCCTGGCCGCCCTCGGCCTCGCGGTCGAGATCGTCCACCAGGGGCCGCACCTGGCCGAGCGCCACCTCGACGCCGGCGCCTCGGCCGCGCTGCGGAGCGCACTGCGGCGCCTGGGCGTCGAGTCCTACCCGGGCAACCGCGCCCGCGCCGTCGTGGACGCCGGGAGCGGCCGCGCCGTGGAGCTGGCGAACGGCCACCGCCTGAGCACCGACCTCGTCGTCCTGGCCTGCGGGGCCCGGCCGCGTACCGGGCTCGCCCACGCCACCGGGCTGCGCGTCGGCGGCGGCGTCGTCGTCGACGACCGGCTGGCCGCCTCCGCGCCCGGCGTCCACGCCATCGGGGACTGCGCCGAACACCGGGGCACGGTGTACGGCCTGGCCGGACCGGCGTGGGAGCAGGCCGACGTGCTCGCCGCGCGGCTGTCCGGCGCGGACCCCACCGCCCGCTACCGGGGCTCGCGCCCGCTGGCCCGGCTCACCGCGGGCCCGCTGGAGTACGCGGCCTTCGGCGAGGTGCACCTCGACGCCGAGGACGTGGCCGCCGACCCCCGGCTGCGGGTGCTCCGGCTGGCCGACGCCACGCGGGGCAGCTACAAGAAGCTCGTGCTGCGCGGCGAGCGGCTGGTGGGAGCGGTCCTGTTCGGCGACCTGGCGACCGCGGGCGACCTCGCCCTCGCCCGCGAACGCGACGAACCACTCTTCGATCCGCCCGTCCACCTGCTCACTTCCCACGGAGCCGCCCGATGACGCGTCACGCCACGCTCCCTCCGCCGCCCCGCCGGGCGCGGGATCTCGTCCTCGTCGGCCACGGCATGGTCGGCCAGCGCTTCCTGGAAGCCCTGGTCGACCAGCCCGGGGCCGCCGCCTGGCGGATCACCGTGCTCGCCGAGGAGCCCCGCCCCGCCTACGACCGGGTCCACCTGACCTCGTGGTTTGCCGGCACCGGCGCCGAGGAACTCGCGCTCGCCGCGCCGGGCTTCCTGGCAGACCACGGCATCGACCTGCGCCTGGGAGACCCGGCCGCGGCGATCGACCGCGCCGCGCGGACCGTCACCACGGCCTCCGGCCGGGTGCTGGCCTACGACGCGCTGGTGCTCGCCACGGGCTCCTCCCCCTTCGTGCCGCCGGTCCCCGGCCACGACGCGGCCGGCTGCCACGTCTACCGGACGCTTGAGGACGTGGAGGCGATCAGCGCCGACGCCCGGCGGGCCCGGACCGGCGCCGTCGTCGGCGGCGGACTGCTCGGCCTGGAGGCGGCGGGCGCGCTCACCGCGCTCGGCCTGGAGACCCACGTCGTGGAGTTCGCGCCCCGGCTGATGGCCCTCCAGGTCGACGAGGGCGGCGGCCGGCTGCTGCGCCGCAAGGTCGAGGAGCTGGGCGTCCGCGTGCACACGGGGGCCGCCACCGAGGCCGTCCTCACCGGCGAGGACGGGCGGGTCAGCGGCATGGTGCTCGCCGACGGGCGGGAGCTGCGGACCGATCTGGTGGTCTTCTCGGCGGGGGTGCGCCCGCGCGACGAGCTGGCCCGGGGCAGCGGCCTCGCGGTCGGCGAGCGCGGTGGCGTCGCCGTCGACGAGCACTGCCGCACCTCCGACCCCTGCGTCTACGCGATCGGGGAGTGCGCGCGGGCCGCGGACGGCCGGGTCTACGGCCTGGTCGCCCCCGGGTACGCCATGGCGGAGACCGCCGCCCGCGCGCTGGCGGGAACGCCGGGCGAACGGGACGTCTTCACCGGTGCGGACACCTCGACCCAGCTCAAGCTGCTCGGCGTCGAGGTCGCCAGCTTCGGCGACGCCCACGGGGCGGCCGAGGGCGCCCTCGACGTCGTCTACAGCGACAGCCGCTCCGGTGTCTACAAGAAGCTGGTCGTCGGAGGGGACGGCCGCCTGCTCGGCGGCGTGCTCGTCGGCGACACCGAGTCCTACGGCCGGCTGCGCCCGCTGGCGGCCGGTGGCGAGCCGCTGCGGACGCCCCCCGAGCAGTTGGTGCTGCCCGCCGCCCTCGGCTCCGCGGGAGCGGACGTGCCGCCCGAGGACGCGGTGGTCTGCTCCTGCCACAACGTGAGCCGGGGGCGCGTCCGGGAGGCCGTCCGCGAGCAGGGCTGCGTGACCGTCCCCGAGGTCAGGAAGTGCACCCGGGCGGGGACGGGGTGCGGAAGCTGCGTCCCCGCCCTGGGCGCCCTCGTCGCCGAGGAGCTGGAAGCCGGGGGCGCCGGCGTCGACACGCGCCTGTGCGAGCACTTCGCGCACACCCGGGCGGAGCTCTACGAGATCGTGCGGATCACCGGGATCACGTCCTTCTCCGCCCTGGTCGACGGGCACGGCACCGGCGAGGGGTGCGAGGTCTGCAAACCCGTCGTCGCCTCGATCCTGGCCGGCCTCGACGACGGGCACGTCCTGGACGGGGAGCGGGCGGCGCTGCAGGACACCAACGACCACGTCCTGGCCAACCTCCAGCGCAACGGATCCTACTCGGTGGTGCCGCGCGTGCCGGGCGGTGAGATCACCCCGGCCGGGCTGATCGCCATCGGGGAGATCGCCCGTGACTTCGGCCTCTACACGAAGATCACCGGTGGCCAGCGCATCGACCTCCTGGGCGTCGCCGTCGACCAGTTGCCCCTGGTCTGGCGGCGGCTGGTGGACGCCGGCTTCGAGTCCGGTCACGCCTACGGCAAGTCGCTGCGCACGGTGAAGTCCTGCGTCGGCGAGACGTGGTGCCGGTACGGCGTGCAGGACTCGGTGGGCCTCGCGATCGAACTGGAGCTGCGCTACCGGGGGCTGCGTTCGCCGCACAAGCTGAAGTCCGCCGTCTCCGGCTGCGCGCGCGAGTGCGCCGAGGCGCGGGGGAAGGACTTCGGGATCATCGCCACCTCCTCCGGCTGGAACCTCTACGTCGGCGGCAACGGCGGCACCACGCCGCGCCACGCCGACCTGCTCGCGGCCGACCTGGACCGGGAGACCCTGATCCGGACCATCGACCGGTTCCTGATGTACTACATCCGCACCGCGGACCGGCTGGAGCGGACCTCCGCCTGGCTGGAGCGCGTCGAGGGCGGCCTGGACCACGTGCGGGCGGTCGTGATGGACGACGCCCTCGGCATCTGCGCGGAGCTGGACGCGCTGATGGAGCGCCACGTCGACGGCTACCGGGACGAGTGGCGCGCGGTGCTGGAGGACCCCGAGCGGCTGCGCCGCTTCGCGTCCTTCGTCAACGCCCCCGGCACGCCCGACCCCGCCGTCACGTTCGTCCCGGAACGGGGTCAGATCCGCCCGGCCCGACCCGGCGAGCGGGGGCTGGCCCGCACCCCGGCGCTGGTCGCCGGCCCCGGTCTGGAGGTGCGTACCGCATGACCGGTGACGTGGAGGTCTTCGACGGCGCGAACTGGACGCGAATCTGCGCCTACCGGGACCTGACGCCGGGGCGCGGGGTGGCCGTGCTCACCGCGAGCGGCGACCAGGTGGCGGTCTTCCGCGACCGCGCCGGGGCGGTGTACGCGGTCGACAACCGCGACCCCTTCAGCGGCGCGCACGTGATCTCGCGGGGCATCCTGGGCAGCCGCGACGGCGCCCCGACGGTGGCGTCGCCGATGTACAAGCACGTCTTCGACCTGCGCGACGGCCGCTGCGTGGACGAGGACACCGCCCCCGACGGCACCCCGGCGGTGCTGCGGGTCTGGCCCCTGCGCGGCGGAGCCGGGGCGGCGGCACCGCCCGCCGGAGGCGGCGTGCGCGAGCCGTAGCACGGCCGGGCCCCGCGCCGGCGCCCGCCTTGAGCGCGCCGCCCCCCCGTCACCGGCACGACCTCCCCCCTTCCCTCCTTCCCCCTTCCCCCAACGGACGAACGAGCGGGTGAAAGCTGATGAGCACTGCCGTCGGACCACAGAGCGCGGCCGAGGAGGCGTCGAAGGACGCCGCGGCACCACGGGGGCCGGCGGGCGCCCGCCGGTCCCGGGTCATCGCGGACTGGCGCCCGGAAGACGAGGAGTTCTGGCGCGCGACCGGTGCGCGGATCGCGCGGCGGAACCTGGCCCTCTCGGTCTTCTGCGAGCACATCGGCTTCTCGGTGTGGAGCCTGTGGTCGGTGCTCGTGCTCTTCCTGGGGCCCGAGTACGGGATCGACGCGGCGGGGAAGTTCACGCTCACCGCGCTGCCGACGGCGCTCGGGGCGGCCCTGCGGCTGCCCTACGCCTTCGCGGTGGCGAGGTTCGGCGGCCGCACCTGGACGGTCGTCAGCGCCCTGCTCCTGCTGGTGCCGTCGGTCCTGGCCGGGGTCGTGCTCCGGCCCGGCGTCTCCTACGGGACCCTGCTGGCCGTGGCCTGCCTGGCCGGCGTCGGCGGCGGCAACTTCGCCTCGTCGATGGCGAACGTCAACGCGTTCTACCCGGAGCGCCTCAAGGGCTGGGCCCTGGGCGTCAACGCGGGCGGCGGCAACCTGGGCGTCCCGGCCGTGCAGGCGGTGGGTCTGCTGGTGCTGGCCACGGCGGGCGCCGCGCACCCGCGACTGGTCGCGCTCGTGTACCTCCCGCTGATCGTGCTGGCGGCCCTGGGCGCGGCCCTGGGCATGGACGACCTCCCCGCGCCGGGGAACGCCCGGGGCACGCTGCGGGAGGTGGTCGCGGAGCCGCACAGTTGGGTCGTGTCGCTGCTCTACGTCGGCACCTTCGGTTCGTTCATCGGGTTCTGCTTCGCCTTCGGGCAGGTGCTCCAGGTGCAGTTCCACGAGCAGTTCGACACCCCGGTGAAGGCCGCGTACCTGACCTTCCTCGGCCCGCTGCTCGGGTCCGTCGTGCGGCCGTGGGGCGGGAGGCTGGCGGACCGCTGGGGCGGCGCCCGGGTCACGCTGTGGACGTTCGCCGCGATGGCGGCGGGCACGGCCGTGGTCCTGGTCGCCTCGCGCCACGCGTCGCTGCCGATGTTCCTGGTCGGCTTCGTGGCCCTGTTCGTCCTCAGCGGGCTCGGCAACGGCTCCGCCTACACGATGATCCCGGCGATCTTCCGGGCCAGGGCGCGGGCCGCGGTGCGGGCCGGAGCGCGGGCGCGGACCGCCGAGCGGGACGCGCGCCGCCGGACGTCGGCGCTGATCGGACTGGCCGGAGCGATCGGGGCGTTCGGCGGGGTGCTGGTGAACGTGGCCTTCCGCCAGTCCTTCCTGGCCGGTGGGAGCGGCGAGGCCGCGTACGGGGCCTTCCTGGCGGTGTACGCCGTGTGCTGCGCCGTGACCTGGGCGGTCTACCTCAGGCCGCGGCCGGGAGCGCTGACCGGGATCTGAGCCGTGCGGTGGCCCCGGGCCGGCCGCCGCCGGGGCGCGGGCGAGGTCCCCGAAGCCGCGGAGCCCCGGCCGGCGGGGGCCGGCCGCGCCCGGCTCCGCCCCGTGTCGGCCTGGGCGCGGTCGGCATCTCCCCGGACCCGCGCGTCTATGCTCGGCCGAGGGCCGCTGCACTGCCCCACGAGGACGCGGCCGACCTGGTCGGCCCCCGGCGGAAGAGGTAACGGTGCGCAGGCACGTCGCAGGCCGGGTGTCGGTCACCCGGCGCGAGAGCGGCTACGACAGCTACCACAGCTACCACAGCTACGGCGCCAGCGGCGCCGGAAGCCGCCGGGAGGCCGGTGCGCAACCCTCCGGCGTCGCTCCCGCGCGGGGCGGCAAGGCACCGCACGCTCCCGCGGGGACGTGCGCGCCGGTGGCCGGGTCCGGTGCCGTCGCCGACGCGGCCCACCGGGGGGTGGCGTGAGGGAGCACGCGGGGGCGGGGCCGGGGCGAGGCGGAACGTCCCGGCCGCGGCTCGGGACGCCGCCGGTGGTCGCCGCCGCGCTGACGGGGACGGTCGCGCTGCTCATGGCGCTGATCGCCTTCGGCAACATCACGGACTTCGGCACCAACCAGCAGTTCGTGCGGCACGTGCTGGCCATGGACACCACCTTCCGTGACCCGGACCTGATGTGGCGCGCGGTGGAGTCCCGGGCGCTCCAGGACGCCGCGTACGTCGCCATCGTCGGCTGGGAGACGGTCACCGCGCTCGTCCTGCTGCTCGGCACGGCCCGGTGGGCGGTCGCGCTCGTGCGCCCGGCCGCCGACCCGGCCGCGCGGTACGAGCGGGCGCGGCGCACCAGCACGCTCGGGCTGCTGATGGTGCTGCTCCTGTTCGGCGTCGGCTTTCTGGCCATCGGCGGCGAGTGGTTCGCCATGTGGCAGTCGCAGGACTGGAACGGGCTGGGCGCGGCGACCCGCTACTTCACCGTCGCCGCCCTGGTGCTCGTCCTGCTGCACCTGCCGTACCGCCCGTGGCCGGCCGCCACTCCGCCGGACGCCGCGCACCGGCCCGACCCCGCGCCTCCGCCGGGCGCCGCGCCTCCGCCGGGCGCCGCGCCTCCGCCGGGCGCGCCGTCCCGCTGAGGCCGGGGCTCCGCCACGGCGCGTCGCCGGGCAGGTCCGGTGCTCATGACCATGACATGATTACGCTGCGACACGGGCGCCGCGGGTGCGGGCTCCGCGAGGAGAGGGTAGGGAGTGACGTCCGTGCTGCTGGCGTTCGCCGTGGTGCTGCTGATCGCCGTGCTGGTGTCCGGCCTGGCGCACCGCACGATCCTGTCGACCGCCGCGCTGTTCCTGGTGGCCGGGTTCCTGCTGGGGCCCGGGGTCGGTGAGGTGCTGGACCTCACGCCCGAGTCGCCGCTCGTCTCGACGCTCGCCGAGCTGGCGCTGTTCGCCGTGCTCTTCACCGACGGCATGCGGGTGGGCTGGGGCGACCTGCGCTCGGCCTGGCGGCTCCCGGGGCGCGCGCTGGGCTGGGGGATGCCGCTGACGCTGGGCCTGACCGCCCTGCTCGCGCACTTCGTGGTGGGACTGCCCTGGCCGGAGTCGCTGCTCATCGGTGCGGTACTGGCGCCGACCGACCCGGTGTTCGCCGCCGCGCTCGTCGGCAACGACCGGGTGCCGGCGCGGCTGCGGCACCTGCTGAACGTGGAGTCCGGCGTCAACGACGGCCTGGTGCTGCCGTTCGTCATCATCTTCCTCGCCGTCTCCCAGGGCTCGGGCGACCTGCACCTGGACGAGCTCGCGCTGGAGTTGGGGCTGGGCGTGCTGATCGGCGTCGCGGTGCCGTGGCTGGCCGTCAAGCTGGAGCAGTCCCGGTTCTTCTCCGCCTCCACCGCGTACGCGCCGCTCAACGGGCTGGCGATCGGCCTGGTCGTGCTGGGACTCGCGCAGGCCACGCACGCCAACCTCTTCCTGGCCGCCTTCGCCGCGGGCGTGACCGTGGCGACCTTCGGACCGCGCCAGCGCAAGGCGTTCGAGGAGTTCGGCGAACTGGCGGCGGAGCTGCTGAAGCTGGCCGCGCTGCTGGTCTTCGGCGCCCTGATGTCCCCGGAGTTCCTGGGCGACATCTCCTGGCAGGGCTGGCTGTTCGCCGTCCTGGCGCTGGTCGCGGTGCGACCGGTGGCGCTGGCGGTGTCCTTCGTGCGCTCCCGGCTGTCCCGGCGGGAGCAGTTGGCCGCCATGTGGTTCGGACCCAAGGGGTTCGCCTCGGTCGTCTACGGGCTGCTGGTGCTGAACTCGGGCATCGCGGAGGCCGACCTCATCTTCCACCTGGTGGCCGTCACCATCGTGTTGTCCATCCTGGCCCACTCCTCGACCGACATCGTCGTCGCGCGCTCCTTCGACGACCCGCGGGAGACGCCGCGCTGGCAGGGGCCGGACCCACGCGAGGAGGAGGACCGCGCACAGGAGGCCACCCCGGACAGGTGACCCGCGTCCCCGGACAGGTGACCCGCGTCCGCTCCGGGCGGGGCCAAGCGCGGCTCCGGACGGGGCCACCGGCCGCTGCGAGCGGGGCCACCGGCCGCTCCGGACGGGTGGCCGCAGGCCGTGCCCCCGGGTTCCGCGCCGCCCGGGAGCCGTGCCCCGCCCTGACGAGCGCGCCCTGACGAGCGCGCCGGCCCGCGCCCCGGGCGCGTGGGGCCCGGCGGGCCCCCGGGACGACTCGGGCCGGGGAGCGGCACGAACCTAGCAGCTTGCAAATTCTTGCAACAGGGATGCCGGGGCGGTGACGCCCTCTTCTCCGGTATGTGCGCACAGCCTTGACCGGTCGACACGGGCCGCTTACGGTCACGTGCCGGAAGAGTTTCCACAATCTTTCAGTATGCTTCAGCGGCTCCTCGGAGCCGACCCCCACGGCCTTTCCGGGCGCGGCGCGTTGCCCCGCGAGGTTGTCCGCATCGGTTCTTCCCTCTCAGGCAGGAGGACTCGTGGCACCCAGAACCACGGCCGCCGCGCTCGCCCTCGTGGCGGGCGGCGTCGGCGCACTCGCCCCCCAACCCCAGGCGCAGGCCGCTCCCCCCGGCGTCAAGGACGTCACCGCGGTGATGTTCTCCTGGGCGTTCGACTCCGTGGCCGAGGCGTGCACGGAGACCCTGGGCCCGGCCGGGTACGGCTACGTCCAGGTGTCACCGCCCCAGGAGCACATCCGGGGCGAGCAGTGGTGGACGGCGTACCAGCCCGTCAGCTACCGCGTCGCCGGCCGCCTCGGTGACCGCGCCGACTTCCGCGCCATGGTGGACGCCTGCAACGGCGCGGGCGTCAAGGTCGTCGCGGACGCCGTCGTCAACCACATGAGCGCCGGTTCCGGGACCGGCACCGGCGGCTCGCCCTACACCAAGTACGACTACCCGGCGGCCGGTTACCGCGACGGCGACTTCAACGACTGCCGCGACGACGCGATCGACTACCGCGACCGCCACCAGGTGCAGAACTGCGAGCTGGTGGGCCTCTCCGATCTCAGGACCGGCTCCGAGCACGTACGCCAACGCATCGCCGACTACCTCAACGACCTGCTCTCCCTGGGCGTCGACGGCTTCCGGGTGGACGCGGTCAAGCACATACCCGCGCACGACCTCGCGGCGATCAAGGCCAAGCTCAGCGACCCGGGCGTCTACTGGAAGCAGGAGGCCATCCACGGCGCCGGCGAGGCCGTCTCCCCGGACGAGTACCGGGGCACCGGGGACGTCCAGGAGTTCCGCTACGCGCGCGACCTCAAGCGGATGTTCCAGCACGAGCGCCTGGCCCACCTGGAGAACTTCGGCGAGGACTGGGGCTACCTGCCCAGCGGGCAGGCGGCCACCTTCGTCACCAACCACGACACCGAGCGCGTCGGCGACACCCTCACCTACCGCGACGGCGCCGCCTACACCCTCGCGCACGTGTTCATGCTGGCCTGGCCCTACGGCTCGCCCGACGTGCACTCCGGGTACGGGTTCAGCGACAAGGACGCCGGGCCACCCGGCGGCGGCACCGTGCGCGCCTGCCACCAGGACGGCTGGGAGTGCCAGCACGCCTGGCCGGAGATCGCCGCGATGGTCGGGTTCCGCAACGCCGCCCACGGACAGGGCGTCACCGACTGGTGGGACAACGGCGACGACGCCATCGCCTTCGGGCGGGGCTCCGCCGCCTACGTCGCCCTCAACCACGAATCCGGGCCGCTCACCCGCACCTTCACCACCTCCCTCGCCCCGGGCACCTACTGCGACGTCCAGCGCGACACCCCCGTCACCGTGGACGGCTCCGGGCGCTTCACCGCCACCCTGCCCCCGCACACCGCGCTCGCCCTGCACACCGGCGCCCGCACCTGCGGCGACGGGGGCGGCGGACCCGGCCCGCAACCCGGCGGCACCGGAGCCGCGTTCGCCGTCGAGGCCACCACCCGGTGGGGCCAGAACATCCACGTGACCGGGGACTGCGCGGCGCTCGGCGGCTGGAACACCGCCGCCGCGCCCCGGCTCGACCCGGCCGCCTACCCGGTGTGGAAGCTCGACGTGGACCTCCCGGCCGGTACGTCGTGCCGGTACAAGTACCTGCGCGTGGACGACGGCGGCGCCGTCACCTGGGAGAGCGGCCCGAACCGCACCCTCACCGTCCCCGAGAACGGCCGGGTCCCGCTGACCGACACCTGGCGCGACTGACCACACCCCGCCACCTCCCTCCACCCCCGCCGCGCACCGCCCCACCCCGCCCGGCCGCCCGGCCCGCGTCCCGCACCCTCTCGCTGACGCGGCCGGGCGGCCAGGCCACCGCGCCGAAAGCGAGCCCCCTGCCCCGAGCCGTCCGCACCCCAGCGGCCATGCGGCTCCGAATCATCCCCGCATCTCCTGAGCCCCCGCGTGTCAAGGCCCGACCGGCGTCGAGTAGTGCCGCGTCGCCGGTCCCGATACGGCACCCCGCTGGCTCTCTCCATAGCATTGTCGCGTGGTGAGCTATAAAGATGGTCCGCGATGGCCCGGTCGAATTTGAGCACGTGAGGAGATTGAGCGTTCTCACTCATCTCCTCAACGGGCGACTACGAGGGCGGAATGTATGACCGTCGCGGTAGTGTAACCACGCTCCCTGCTCGCAGCGCGGGAGCTTCGTGGTCACCTGTCGTGCCGCTCTCGTGCTGCCTAACGCCCTGGCTTGAGGCTGATCGGTACCCGAAGGTGTGAGATGCGAAGAATGCACAGCTTTGCTGCGTTCGCCCTTGTTGCTGGTTTTGAACTGGTCTGCCTTGGGGTCGCAAGTATTCTGCTGGGGTTTCCAGGCGAGGAGTGCTACGGCTGGCGTTGTGAAGTCAGTGCTGCTGCTCGTGAAGAGCAGCTCGTGGGACTGGCAAGAGGGGCAGTTGGCCTGGTGGGTGGGTTGGCGCTGGCGATTCCGGGTATTATTCTTTGCGCCAAGGTTGTTGTCGAGAATGATATTCGACTACCTTTGCAGTCTTTCATTGCGCCTTACTGTTCAGCATGGGGTGCGGGAGTCACGGGATACGCCGCACTGGTCGGACAGCGGGTGGTGTTCGTTGCGATCAATGCTTTCCTGGGTGCTGTCTTTTTGGTATTGTGTATTTTTCTTCTCGTGCGCACCATGCGGAGGCCCGGCGAGGGTGGTGTCAGGGCGGCGGTACGTACGTCAACCCACGCGGTCGGGGAAAGTGATTTCCGTACGCCAACGCCTGAAACGGGGCCACTTAGCTCTTTTGAGCGACGACATCACACGGCACTTGCGCTGGGCGTCATCGCTGGTGTGCTCGCTCACGTCGCCGTAACGCAACTGATCAGTTGATACCGACGCCTCTCCACTCTGAACATCTGTCGGGTTCGCGGGCAACGGCGGCTCGGACGATGGCGGTGGTCCGCGGGCGGCGTCGCGGCGGAGGTTCCGCAGGATCCGTCGGCGCCTGAGAGGGCTACGGGGCGTGTGCCGAGGCTGTGGGACTTCGCGTGGTCTCGGTTGTGTCCAGGGCCTCGCCGCGCTTGAGCAGGGCTCCGGCGGTCGCGCCGCACCAGTGCCCCGCGTCCGTGCTCCGGCGACGCGCGGGGACGGGGTCGCGGTGCCGGGGCGCGTGAGTCCGGGCCGGGAGGTGGGGGCGCTCGCGCCCGTGTGTAACAGTACGATTACCGACTACGCACTTTCGCCTCGGTGGGTGCACGCGCCGCTAGGTTGAGCCCTCCCCCCCACACCGCCACGTCTTGCGAGGGGTTCCTTTCGTGCGTCACATTCGTCGACCCGCCGCCGTCCTGCTGAGCGCCTGCGCGCTCGGGCTGCTGCCCACCGCCGCCGCTGCCCACGACGGCGCCCACCCGTTCGAGAACTGCACGGCCGCCTACGAGGCGGGCTACGCCGACATCCCCGCGGGCGACCCGCACTACGGCGAGCACCTCGACCGCGACCGGGACGGCACCGGCTGCGATCAGCCGCCCGCCGGGTTCGTCCCCGCCGACGACACCGACGACGCCTCCGGCGGCACGACCGACGACGCCGCGTCGCCGGGCCCGGACAGCAGCGCCCCCGCGTCCGCCCCGGGCGGCGGCACGGAGCCGGACGCCTCGGAGCTGGCCGAGACCGGCGGGGACGACGCCACCCCCTACCTCGCCGGAGCCGGTGGCGCCGTGCTCCTCGCGGGCGCCGCCGTGCTCTTCACCGTCCGCCGCCGCCGCGCCGAACGCTGACCCACCGCCCCACCCGACGGCCCGCCCCCGCCGACCGGGGGCGGGCCGCCGCGTGCGGAGGCGTGACGGGCGGGGCGGCGCAGGGCATGGTGGGGGAATTCACGGATCTTCGGGAGGAACACATGGCGGTGGACGGCGCAGGGGCGGCGGGACGGGAGTTCCGGGCGGCACGGGACTTCCTGCTGCGGCACCGGGAGGACTACGACGCGGCGTACGCGGGATTCACCTGGCCCCGGCCGGAGCGGTTCAACTGGGCGCTCGACTGGTTCGACGCCATGGCCGAGGGCAACGACCGCCCGGCCCTGCACATCGTCGAGGAGGACGGCAGCGAGACGCGGGCCTCCTTCGCGGAGCTGGCGCACCGGTCCAACCAGGTGGCCAACTGGCTGCGCGAGGTCGGCGTCGGCGCGGGGGACCGGGTGCTGGTGATGCTCGGCAACCAGGCCGAACTGTGGGAGCTGGCGCTCGCGGCGATGAAGCTGCGCGCCGTCGTCACGCCCGCCACGCCGCAACTGGGCCCCGCCGACCTGCGCGACCGGGTGGAGCGCGGCCGCGTCGCCCACGTCGTCGCCCGCTGTGAGGACACCGCGAAGTTCGACGCCGTGCCCGGCGGGTACACCCGCATCGCCACCGGTGCGCCCGTCACCGGCTGGCTGTCCTACGCCGCCTCCGCCGGAGCGCCCGCCGCCTTCACCCCGGACGGCGAGACCCGCGCGGACGACCCGCTGCTGCTCTACTTCACCTCCGGCACCACCGCCCGCCCCAAGCTCGTCGAGCACACCCACGCCTCGTACCCGATCGGCCACCTGTCCACCATGTACTGGATCGGGCTGCGGCCCGGGGACGTGCACCTCAACATCTCCTCGCCCGGCTGGGCCAAGCACGCCTGGTCCAACCTCTTCGCCCCCTGGAACGCCGAGGCGACCGTCTTCGTCCACCACTACACCCGCTTCGACCCGGTCCGCCTCATGGCCGAGATGGACCGGGTGGGAGTGACGTCGTTCTGCGCGCCGCCGACCGTGTGGCGCATGCTCATCCAGGCCGACCTCGGCCTGCTGCGCACGCCGCCGCGCGAGGT
This sequence comes from Streptomyces marinisediminis, assembly GCF_026262575.1. Lineage (GTDB taxonomy): Bacteria > Actinomycetota > Actinomycetes > Streptomycetales > Streptomycetaceae > Streptomyces > Streptomyces marinisediminis. Next base: position 185,044 of record NZ_JAPKFL010000002.1, on the reverse strand, counting down.
CGTCGCCGCCGGGGAGCCGCTCAATCCCGAGGTCATCGAGGCGGTGCGGCGCGGCTGGGGCGTGGTGATCCGGGACGGCTTCGGGCAGACCGAGACCTCCGTCCAGGTGGCCAACACCCCCGGCCAGGAGCTGAAGCCGGGGTCGATGGGCCGTCCGTGCCCGGGTTTCGCCGTCGAGCTGCTGGACCCGGTCACCGGGCGGCCGGGCGCGCGCGAGGGCGAGATCTGCCTCGACCTCGCGCGGCGTCCGGCCGGCCTGATGACCGGCTACCACGGCGACCCGGCCCGCACCGACGAGGTCATGGCCGACGGCTACTACCGCACCGGTGACATCGGCACGCGCGACGACGCGGGCTACATCACCTACGTCGGCCGGTCCGACGACGTCTTCAAGGCCTCCGACTACAAGATCTCGCCGTTCGAGCTGGAGAGCGCGCTGCTGGAGCACGCGGCGGTCGCCGAGGCGGCCGTCGTGCCCGCGCCCGACCCGGTGCGGCTGGCCGTCCCCAAGGCCTACGTCGTCCTCGCGGCGGGCTGGGAGCCCGGCCCGGAGACCGCCCGCGAACTGTTCGCCCACGCCCGCGAGGTCCTCGCGCCCTACCAGCGCATCCGGCGGCTGGAGTTCGGGGAGCTGCCCAAGACCGTCTCCGGCAAGATCCGCCGCGTCGAGCTGCGCGAGCGCACCGCCGCGGGCTCCCCGGCCGAGTACCGGGAGGACGCGCTCTGACGCCGCCCGGTCCGCGCGGCGGCCACCAGCGCCGCGCGGACCGCACGCGGCGGTGCCGCCCGGGGGCCGCCCGGGCCCGCGCCGGTCAGCGCTCCCGCGGCGCCAGGGCCGGCAGGCGGTCCACCAGCTCGGCGAACGGTCCGTCGGCCGGCTCCCGGGCGAGCACGCCGCGCACCACGGCCGCCGACTCCTCGTCCGAGACCGCCGCGACGGCCAGCAGCGCCAGGAAGTCGTGCACGAGCTGCCGCTCCAGCTCCGCGCGCCGGATCGTCCGGTCGTCCAGCCAGGTCAGCGCCGTCGTCTCGGCGAGCCCGACCCAGGAGCGCACCACCAGCGCCAACCGGGGCCCGGGTCCGCTCACCCCCAGGTGGGCCAGGAGCTCCCCGTACGCCCGCTGCCGCACGTCGTCGATCACGGCGTTCGCCCGGGGGGAGCCCACCGCCGCGCCGCCGCGCAGGAGCGCCGAGAAGCCGGGCCCGTGCTCGGAGACGAAGTCGAAGTAGCGGTGCACCACGCGCAGCAGCCGGGCGCCCAGCGGCCCTTCCCGGGGCTCCTCGAACCGGCCGGCCAGCTCGTCGGCGGCCACCCGTACCGCCGCTTCGTACAGGCTGTACTTGCCGGGGAAGTAGTGGTAGACGAGCGGGCGCGAGATCCCGGCGGCGCAGGCGACGTCGTCGATCGACACCTCCTCGGGGGAGCGCCGGCTGAACAACTCCAGCGCGACGGAGATCAGTTGCGCCCTGCGCTCCGCCACGCCCATCCTGCGGCGCACTCCGGTCGTCATGCGCTCACCCTACCGACCGGTCGGACGCCCCGGGAGGAGCGGACCGCCTCCGACCGGCCCGCTCCCACCGCGCGCGGGGCACGCCGCCGGGAAGCACGTACCGCGCGCGGGCCGGACGCGCGCGGGCCGGACGGACCGCGTCGCACAGGGCGCGCCCCGCCACAGCCGGCCCACCACCGCCGCGCCGCCGCCTACCGGGCGAGGGGGCGGAGCGTGCCGCCGCCCGTCAGCTTCGCGGTCAGCTCCGCGCTCGCGCCCCGCGCGGCCTCGGCGGCCAGCCGGCGGCCCTCCGCCGTGGCGTTCACGTCACCCGACGCGGTGATGGAGGTGACGTCCTCGCTGCCGGCCGCCAGCAGGTACCAGGTGTCGCCGGTGGACTTCCACAGCACGCCGCTCACCACCCGGGGCGCGCGCGGGCCGCACGCCGGGGCGTCCTCCGCCTGCGCGGCCAGGGCGGCCGGTGCGGCCGGGTCCTCGGCCGGAGCATGGAACTGCACCAGCGCCTTCGCCCCGGCGCCGCGCCACGTCTCCGCCCGGGTGCACACCCAGCGCGCGGTGCCGTTCCCCTCCGGCAGCTCCTGGGTGGCGAACGCCCAGGTGTTCACCGCCCGGACGCCGCCCGCCGCCACCGACGTCAGGTGGCACGCGCCGCGGGCGAGCGCCGCCCGCGCCTCGCCGCCCGCCGCGGCGCCCGGCTCGGCCGCCGGGTCACCGTGCGTGAGGAGCGCGGGCGTCAGCTCGCCGAGGTCGGTCAGCAGGTACGGGTCCTCGCGCCCGGCCGAGGTGACCTGGAGCGCCGGCCACGCGGTGCACTCGTCGGCGCCGAGCGGCGGGCTGGTCACCGGGTCCGTCACGCCGTCCGCGCGGCGCTTGACGGCGGTGGCCTCCGCGCCGGGCCGCAGCAGGTCCGTCACCGCCAGCCCGCCGACCCAGGGGGCCAGCAGGTACCGGGCGTTGCCGTCGCTGCGGGTGAGCAGCACCGCGCTGGAGCCCTCGGCCCCCGCGGCGTCCACCCGGGCGAAGTCCAGGGCCACCGGGCCCGCCGCGCCACCCTGGGGCTCGGCGTACCGCACGACGCGCAGGCCGTCGTAGAGCAGCACCACCGAGGCGCCGTCCACCTCGCCCGCGTACAGCAGGTGCGGGGGGCCGGCGGCGGGACCGGCGTGCGTGCCGGGCGTGGCCGTCACGTTCACCTCGCCGCCCGGGCGGGCCCACACCGCCAGCGCCCGGCGCAGCAGCTCCTCGTCCCCGGCCAGGTCGCCGCGCGCGGGCCAGGCCGTGAAGTCGGTGCGCGCGGCGTTCCGCCAGGCGGCGGCCTCCACCCGGACCAGCTTGCCCGGGTCCAGCGCCCGCTCGGCGGCCGGGTTCTGCGCGTACACGGGCGCCGCCGCGCCGTCCGGACCCCAGGTGTCGCCCGGCAGCCCCAGCAGCGCGCCGCACACCCCGAGCGCCGCGACCGCGACCAGCGCGGCCCGCCCGTGCTGCCGACGGCGCATCAGGTCCGTGGGGCGGGCCCGCAGCGAGCAGGCGTCGAACTCCGGGGACTCCAGCAGCGCCCGGTCCCGGCTGCCCGCGGGCGTCCGCACGCCACCGGCCTCCGCGAGCGCCTCCTCGGGCTCCGCGACCCCGGCGGCGTCCAGCAGCCGCACCACGTCCCCGTCCGCCAGCCGCTCCAGGCCGCGCAGCACGAACGCCGCCCGCCCCGCGGCGCTGACGGCCGCCAGCGCCTGCTCCAGCGCCACCTCGTCCGCACTGCCCGCGCCGGGGAACAGCCGCAGGCCCACGACCTGCGGCAGCACCGGCCGGGCCTTCGGTACCCAGCCCAGCTTCCAGGGCCCGAGCCGCGCCGGACGCGTCGCCTCCAGCGCTCCGCGCACCACTCGCAGCCGCAGGTAGGCGTAGTCCGAATCCTCGGCGCCCGCCCCGCGTTCCGCGTCGGTCTCGCCGCGTTCCGCGTCACTCGCCCCGCGTTCCGCGTCGGCCGCCCCGCGTTCCGCGTCGGGCTCGCCGCGCTGCCCCGGCAGCGGAGGGTCCTCCTTCGCCGCCTTGCCGCGCGGCAGCGCCCGCTGCGCCAGGGCGTGCGCGGTGAGCGCGCGCCGGTGGCGGCTGAGCGAGGGCGGCAGCAGCAGGTAGCCGAGCCGCACCAGCCGCGGGTAGTGCTCGACGAGCGCCGCCTCGGCCCGCTCGACGTCCACGGGGCCGGCGGAGGAAGACTGGGGGGAGGTCGCGTCCTTCAGAGCCACGCGCTGGGCAACGACCGGCGAGCCGATCGGTCACGCCCCGCCGCCGCGCTCACCGCGTGTCCAGGTACGCCAGGACGGCCAGGACCCGGCGGTTGTCGTCGTCGGAGACGGGCAGGCCCAGCTTGGCGAAGATGTTCGAGGTGTGCTTGGCCACCGCGCGCTCGGTCACCACCAGGCGTTCGGCGATGGCCGCGTTCGACCGGCCCTGCGCCACCAGCTCCATCACCTCCCGCTCGCGCGGCGTCAGCGTCTCCACCGGCCGGTCCCGCCCGCCCCGGGCCAGCAACTGCTGGATCACCTGCGGGTCCATCGCCGTGCCCCCGGCCGCCACCCGGCGCACGGCGTCGGCGAACTGGTCGGCGTCGAACACCCGGTCCTTCAGCAGATAGCCGACGCCGCCCGTGCCGTCCGCCAGCAACTCTTGGGCGTAGAGCTGCTCCACGTGCTGCGAGAGCACCAGTACGGGCAGCCCCGGCCGCTCGCGCCGGGCGGCCAGCGCGCACTGCAGGCCCTCATCGGTGAAGGACGGCGGCAGCCGCACGTCCACGACGGCCACGTCCGGGCGCAGTTCGCGCAGCGCGCGGCTCAGCTCCGGGCCGTTGTCGACGGCGGCGGTGATCTCGAAGCCGTACGCCTCCAGCATCCGCACCAGGCCGTCGCGCAGCAGGAAGAGGTCTTCGGCGAGGACGACGCGCACGCGGTGACTCCAGGGGGCGGGTGGCGGGCGGGGCCGGGGGCGAGAAGCGGGGCCGGGGGCGAATCTACCGTGGCCCGCCGGGCGCCGGGCACGGGACGTCCAGCGTGACCTGCGTCGGACCACCAGGCGGACTGTCCACGCTCAGCGTGCCGTCGAACTGGCCGAGCCGCCGCTCGACGCCGCGCAGCCCGCTGCCCCGGGCCGGGTCGGCGCCGCCGTGCCCGTCGTCCAGCACCGCGGCGTGGAGCAGACCCGCCTCGGGCACGTGCCGCAGCGTCACCCACGCCCGCCGCGCCCCGGCGTGCTTGACGGCGTTCGTCAGCAGCTCGCTCACCGCGAAGTACACCGCGGCCTCCACCGGTTCGGCCAGGCGCCGCGGCACCTCGGCCGTCACCTCGACCGGCAGCGGCAGGCGCAGCGCCAGCGCGCGCACCGCGTCGGCCAGCCCGCGCTCGGCCAGCACCGGCGGGTGGATGCCGCGCACCAGGTCGCGCAGCTCGGTCAGCGCGTCCGCCGAGCTGCGCCGCGCCTGGGCCAGCACCGCCTTCGCTTGCGCGGGGTCCTTCTCGATCAGCGCCTCCGCCGTGGACAGGCTCATGCCCATCGCCACCAGCCGCGCCTGCGCGCCGTCGTGCAGGTCCCGTTCGATGCGGCGCAGTTCGGCGGCCGAGGAGTCCACCGCGTCGTGCCGGGTCTGCTGGAGCCGCGCCACCCGGCGGGCCAGCGCCGCCCGCCGCGTCGGTCGCAGCAGCACGGCGTCCAGCCTGAACACCAGGCTCAGGAGCGCGGGACCGAAGCGCAGCCCCAGCGCGATCCACCCCAGCCCGAGCAGCGCCGCGTAGTTCGCGGTGCCCTGGGAGTCCACCGGGACGAACGCGTACCAGTAGACGCCGCCGTCCTGCGCGCCCGCCACCGGCTCCCACAGCCCCGCCGCCAGCAGGACGCCGAACACCCCCTCGGCCGGCAGCGCCAGCGGGAGCAGGGCGGGCAGGGCCCCGGCCACCGTGCCCGCCAGCAGCCAGTGCAGGTCCCGCCACGTCGCCGGATCGCGCAGCAGGGCCAGGCAGCGGCGTGCCCTGCCGCCCGGGCCGCCCGCCCGTGCCTCCGGCGGCAGCGGACGGTAGGGCCGGCCGACGGCGGCGAGCCCGCCCCACGTCCGGCACAGCTCGCGCCGCTTGTCCGCGTGGGCGCGGACGGCGGCCAGGAGCGGCGGGGTGGTCAGCAGGCCGATGCCCAGCACGGGGACGAGCGCGATCGACACCGCCGTCAGCGAGAACAGGACCGTGCCCGCCACGATCCCGCTCACCGCCAGCCACAGCCCCCGCACCGCCGCGAGCCCCGCCGCCGCGAGCCCGTTCGAGAGCGGCGCGGGGGACGGCGCGGGTGCCGCCGCGGTGGGCGTCGGGGCGGGCGTCGGCCCGGCGGGTGGCGCCGCGTCCGTCACCGTGTCCGTCACCGTGTCCGTCACCGGGGGCGGCGGCGGGCCGTCCGGCGGAGTGTTCCCCGGTGTGCCGTCGGCTGTCTGCGGCGTCCCCGTCATGCCCCGTGCTCCCTCGTTCGCCTCCGTGGCGGCCCGGCGGCCGCCGCCCCCAGTCTGCAAGGCTGCCCACCGGCGCGGCAGCGGCCGGGGCACCCGGTGGGGGGTGTACCTGGCGACACCCTCGCCGGGCGGGTGTGGGCTCCGCGGGCCCAGCTCGGTGGGGGTACGTCCTGGCGTCCCACGCCGCGGTTCTCGCTCGGCGTGCCGTTCCGCACCGTCCTGCCGCCGCCCGGCCCCGGCGGCGTGGCGCTCCCGCGCTCGCCCGTCCGCCGGGCGGCCGCGGACGGGCGGGTCGACGCTGGCGGCGACCAGTGGGGGATGGCGTGGGGGGAGTGACATGAACGTGGCCGGGGTGGAACTGTCGGCGGGCACCGTCGAGTACGAGGACACCGGCGGCGGCGGGCCGGTGGTCGTCCTGCTGCACGGCGTCGCCATGCACCGGACGCTGTGGCGCCACGTCGTGGCGGACCTGCGGGACGACTACCGCTGCGTGGTGCCGACGCTGCCGCTCGGCGGCCACCGCAGGCCGATGCGGCCCGACGCCGACCTGTCCGGGCTCGGCGTGTCCCGCCTGGTGGCCGAGTTACTGGAGCGGCTGGACCTGCGCGACGTCACGCTCGTGCTGAACGACTGGGGCGGTGCCCAGTCCCTCGTCGCCGACGGCCGGGCCGGCCGCGTCGGGCGGCGGGTCCTCACCTCCTGCGAGGCGTTCGACAACTACCCGCCCGGCCTGCCCGGCCGCAACCTGTACGCCTCCGCGAAGCTGCCGGGCGGCATCGCGGCCGCCTTCGCGCTGCTGAAGGCCCGTCCGATGCGGCGGCTGCCGATGACCTGGGGGTGGATGAGCAAGCGGCCCGTGCCGCCCGCGGTGATGGACGGCTGGTTCGCGCCGCCGTGGTCGTCGCCGGAGATCCGCCGCGACCTGCGCCGGTACGTGCTCGGCGTCCCGCCCCGCGGTGAGCTGCCGGCCTGGGCGGAGGCACTGCGCGGCTTCGACCGGCCCGCGCTCGTCGCCTGGGCGGCGGAGGACCGGGTGATGCCGCCCGAGCACGGCCGCCGGCTGGCCGGGCTCCCGCCCCGCGCGACGCACGTGGAGATCGCCGACAGCTACACCCTGCTGCCCGAGGGCCAGCCCCGGCGGCTCACCGGGCACCTGAGGACGTTCCTGCGCGACAGCGCCCCGCCGGCGGGCTGACCCGTGCCCGCCCGGCACGGCGGGCGGGAGCCCGCCCGGCGTCGGTGGCGGGCGGGGGACCGGTGCGTCAGCGCCGGACGCGGGCGCCCCGTGCGGGCCGGGTGCGAGGCCGGGCACGGGGTCGGGTGATGACGGGGCGCCTCGGGGGTACCGGCAATAGGCTGGCCCCCGTCCGCGCGCCGCCAACCAGGAGGAACACCGTGCCGCAGATCACCGTCGACTACGCCGGCCCGCTCGCCGCCGCCTTCGACCGCCACGCCTTCGGCCTGGAGCTGCACGCGGTCACCGAACGGACCATCGGTGCCTCCGTCGCCGCCTGCAAGACCCGCTTCCGCCGCATCGAGGAGTGCGTCATCGCCGACGGGACGGGCGGCGTCGACATGGTGCACATCGAGGTCGCCGTGCTCTCCGGCCGCACCCAGGAGGCCAAGACGGAGCTGGCCCGCGCCGTGCTCGACCTCGCCCGCCGGCGCGTCCAGCCCGCGCCCGGCCGGCGGCTGGACCTGTCGGTGCACATCTCCGACATGGACCGGCAGGCCTACGTCGCCCACCAGGAGGACGCCCGCGACGAGGGGGTGCCCGCGTGAGGTTCGCCCTGCTGGGCACCGGACCGTGGGCCACCCGGGTGCACGCCGCCGCGCTCGCCGCGCACCCCGACGCGGAACTGGTCGGGGTGTGGGGCCGTCGCCCGGAGGCCGTCGCCGCGCTCGCCGACCGCCACGGCGCCCGCGCCCACGACGACGTCGACACGCTGCTGGCCGACTGCGACGCCGTGGCCGTGGCGCTGCCGCCCGACGTGCAGGCCCCGCTCGCGGTGCGGGCCGCCGAGGCGGGCAGGCACCTGCTGCTGGACAAGCCGCTGGCCACCACCGTGCCCGGCGCCCGCCGGGTGGCCGACGCCGTCCAGCGCACCGGCGTGCGCTCGGTGGTGTTCTTCACCCTGCGCTTCGCCACCACCTCGGCGCGCTGGATCGCCGAGCAGACCGTCACCGGCGGCTGGCTGACGGGCCGCGCGGAGTGGTACTCGCCCGTCTTCGGCGGCGCCGACAGCCCCTACACCGCCTCGCCCTGGCGACGGGAGAAGGGCGCGCTGTGGGACGTGGGCCCCCACGCGCTGTCCGTGCTGCTGCCCGTGCTCGGTGACGCCGACCCCGCCGACGTCACCGCCGCGCGCGGCCCCGGCGACACCGTCCACCTGGTGCTCCGGCACGCTGGCGGGGCGTCCAGCACGGTCGCCGTCAGCCACACCGTGCCGCCCGCCGCCGCGGGCGTCACCGCCGAGCTGCGCGGCACCGCGGGCGTCGTCGCCCTGCCCGAACGCGACGCCCCCGCCGAGGACGCCTACGCCCGCGCCGTCGACGCCCTGCTCGACCCCGCGCCGCACCCCTGCGACGCCGCGTTCGCCCTGCGCGTCACCCGGCTCCTGGCCGCCGCCGAGGCCCAGCTTCCCCCGGCCCCGCCGACCGCGTGACCCGGCGACCGTCCCGCCCGCGGGCGTGCGAGGCGGGCGGGACGGCGGGCGGGTGACGCCGTGCTAGCCCGGACCGGGGCCGCCCCGGTCGGCGAAGTACGCGCGCACCGGCGGCGCGCCGTGCTGCTCCAGGCGCTGTTCGAAGTCGCGGACGGCGTCCAGGGCGCGGGCGGAGCGCATGTCCGCCGCCGCCCGGGCCGCCTCGGCGCCCACCGCGCACGCCGCCTCCACCTGCCCCTGGCTCAGCCGCGCGGTGGCCAGGGCGACCCGGGTGAGCACCCCGTCCCGGGCGTGGCCGGGGCCGCGCAGCCGCAGGGCCCGCTCCAGGTGTTCGGCGGCCGTGCCGGACCGGCCGAGTGCCTGGTGGCAGTGGCCGTACTCGTCGGCGAATTGGGCCGCGTCGAAGGAGCGTGCCCAGGGCGGCACCTCGGCGCCGTCCGCCGTCTCGGCCAGCGCCGTCTCCGCCCGGGCGAGCGCCGCCACCGCCGCCCGGGTGTCGCCCAGGACGCCCTGCCCGCGCGCCTCGGCGGTGTGCAGCATCGCCTGCACCGGCCCGGGCACCGGAGTGCCGCCCAGGCCCTGCTGCGCCACGCGCGCGAGCTGCACCGCCTCCCGGCCGTGGCCGAGGTGCACCGCCTGGCGGCTCATCGTCACCAGCACGTACGCGCCGTACGCCCGGTCACCGGCGGCCTGCGAGAGCCGCAGCGCCTGCACGAAGTAGCGCTGGGCCAGGCCGTGCGCGGCGATGTCGTACGCCGTCCACCCGGTCAGCCGCGTCAGGTCGGCCGCCGCCGCGAACAGGCGGCGGCCCACCTGCTCGCCGTAGCTGCCGCGCAGCATCGGCTCGGCCTCGTGCTCCAGGTAGCGCACCAGGGCCTGCCGGGCGTGCCCGCCGCCGTAGGCGCGGTCCAGCGAGCGGAACAGCTCGGCGACGGAGCGCAGCGCCGTCACGTCCCCCGGGGTGACGCGCTGGCCGGGGGAGCGTTCCCCCAGCTCCGGGGCCGGGGCCGGCCTGCGCCCGCCGCCGCGCGCCTGCACCGGGAGGCGGACGGGCGGCCCGCCCTCGCCGCGGGCGACCCGCTCGTCCGGGCGGCCGATCAGCCAGTCCCGGCTGGGCACCACGAGCCCCGCCGGGGTGAAGGCGATCTTGCGCAGCTCCCGCTGGCTGCCCGCGTCCTTGCGCCACAGCCCGCTGACGATGTCCACCGCCTCCGTGCTCGACCCGGCGAACTCCAGGCCCGCGTAGACGGGGGAGCACGGGTCCAGGCCCACGTCCTGCGCGGACAGGCGGCGTCCCAGGCGGCGGGTGAACACCTCGGCGATCAGCGCGGGCGTCGTGCCGCGCGGCTGCTGCCCGCGCAGCCAGCGGGTGACGGAGGTCTTGTCGTAGCGCAGGTCGAGCCCGTGCTCCAGACCGAGCTGGTCGACGCGGCGGGCGAGGCCCGCGTTGGAGAACCCGGCTTCGGAGATGAGGGCAGCGAGCTGACGGTTGGGGGTGCGGTGTGCGGTGGAGCGGGGGCTCCCGGCTCGTTCCGTCGGCATCGGCTGTGCGGTCTCCTGCCCGTCGCTCGGTCACCCGTCGGTCCGCCGGGCGCCCCGCGGCGCGACGGCGTAACCGGCGTGAATGTAACCCCCTGACCAGCGCCGTCGGGCGCTTGCGGCCGGTATTCATCCGTACGTGTGAGCCGGGGAGCCCCGCGGGCCGCCGCGGCCGCCGCCGTACAGTGGTCGGGGTACGCGGCGTGGAGACCCCGCGCGCGGACCGTCTCACACGAGGGTCGAGAAGGAGAGCCGCCGTGAGCGAGCTGCGCTATGTCCACCTGGGCTTCGGCGAGGAGGCCGTGGAGTACCGCGAGGCCTGGCAGCGGCAGCGCGAGGTGCACGCCGCGCGGTTCGCCGACGAGGCCCCCGACACCTGCCTGCTGCTGGAGCACCAGCCCGTCTACACCGCCGGACGCCGCACGCTGGACAGCGAGCGCCCGCTGGACGGCACGCCGGTCGTCGACGTGGACCGCGGGGGCAAGATCACCTGGCACGGCCCCGGCCAGCTCGTCGGCTACCCGATCCTGAAGCTGCCCCGCCCCGTCGACGTCGTCGCCCACGTGCGCCGGCTGGAGGAGGCGCTGATCCGCACCTGCGCGGAGTTCGGCGTCGGGACCACCCGGGTGGAGGGCCGCAGCGGGGTGTGGGTCCTGGGCGACGCCACCGACGCGGGCGCGGGCGGGGACGGCGCGGGCGGTGGCGACGGGGGCGGCGCGGCGCTCGGCGGGCTCGCGCTGGACTTCGACCCCCGGCTGCGGACGGGCTCCGCCCCCGCCCCGGAGGCGGACGAGGAGTACGACCCGCGCCTGGCGGGACCGGAGTACGCGCCGTCCAACGCGGGCCAGCGCGGCGAGGACCGCAAGCTCGCGGCCATCGGCATCCGCGTCGCCAAGGGCGTCACCATGCACGGCTTCTCGCTCAACATCGCCGCCGACAACACCTCCTTCGACCGCATCGTGCCCTGCGGCATCCGCGATGCCGGGGTCAGCTCGCTCTCCGCCGAGCTCGGCCGCGACGTCGCCGTGGGCGAGGTGGTGCCCGTCGTCGAGAAGCACCTGCGGGCGGTGCTGGAGGAGTCGGCGCCGCTGCCCCGGGCCGTGTGACGCCCGCCCGGCGCGCGGGAGTTACCAGATGGTAGCGCCCGCCTTGTTTCCCTGGGCCCACCAGGGGGGAAGTGGGCGCGAGCTGGGGGCGTACCCTGGGACGCGCCGAGGAATCGAAAGCTGAGGAGCCGGACGTGTCCGCTGTCGCACCCGACGGTCGCAAGATGCTCCGCCTGGAGGTCCGCAACAGCCAGACCCCCATCGAGCGCAAGCCCGAGTGGATCAAGACCCGGGCGAAGATGGGCCCGGAGTACAACGCACTCCAGTCCCTGGTGAAGCGCGAGGGTCTGCACACCGTCTGCCAGGAGGCGGGCTGTCCCAACATCTTCGAGTGCTGGGAGGACCGCGAGGCCACGTTCCTCATCGGCGGCGAGCAGTGCACCCGGCGCTGCGACTTCTGCCAGATCGACACCGGCAAGCCCGCCGAGCTGGACCGCGACGAGCCGCGCCGCGTCGCGGAGTCGGTGCAGCAGATGGAGCTGCGGTACGCCACGATCACCGGCGTCGCCCGCGACGACCTGGAGGACGGCGGCGCCTGGCTGTACGCCGAGACCGTCCGGCAGATCCACGCGCGGATGCCGGGCACCGGCGTCGAGCTGCTGATCCCGGACTTCAACGCCGTCCCCGAGCAGCTCGCGGAGGTCTTCTCCTCCCGTCCCGAGGTGCTCGCGCACAACGTGGAGACCGTCCCGCGCATCTTCAAGCGCATCCGCCCGGCCTTCCGCTACGAGCGCTCCCTGGAGGTGCTCACCCGGGCCCGCGAGGACGGCCTGGTGACCAAGTCGAACCTCATCCTGGGCATGGGCGAGACCCGCGAGGAGGTCAGCCAGGCCCTGCGCGACCTGTACGACGCGGGCTGCGAGCTGATCACCATCACCCAGTACCTGCGGCCCACGCCGCGCCACCACCCCGTGGAGCGGTGGGTGAAGCCGCACGAGTTCGTCGAGCTCCAGGAGGAGGCCGAGGAGATCGGCTACGCGGGCGTCATGTCCGGGCCGCTCGTCCGCTCCTCCTACCGCGCCGGGCGCCTCTACCAGCAGGCGATCGACCGCCGCGAGGCGAGGAACGCCGAACCGGCCGCCTGACCCCCGGCACCCCGGCCCGGCACCCCGGCCCGGGGCCCGCACCGCGCCGCGCGCCTCCGGCCGGGGCCGGCCGCTCCGGTGGGGCGCCTGCTCCGGTGGGGGCCTGTTCCGGTGGCTCCCTGCTGTGGTGGAGCCTCCAGCCGTCCGGCCGGACCAGCGTCTCCCGCCCGGAGCCCCCGCGCCCGCTGTGTCGCGCCTCCCGTCCGCGTGCTCCGAGTACCGGAGCGCCGCGCCCCCGGCGGCCGCCGAGCCCGCGTCCCGTGTGCCCGGCGGCAGTGTGCCCGGGGCGCCCCGCGTCCGGCGCACCGTGCCCCGCCGCGCCGAGCCGTGTGCCCGGACGCCGGGGCCGGGGCGCCCGGGGCGTGTGTGCCGCGCTGCCACCGGGTCGTCGGCCCGGGTGGGCTGCGGCGCCCCTGCCGCGCCGTGGGCCGGGCGGCCGTACGGCGCGTCCGGCGTGGTCGGGCAGGGGCAACGTTGGTCCCGTTTTGACCGCCCTGTCATCAGGTGGTAACACCATAGGGTGACGCTGGAGCCACGCGTCGCGACGGGGGCACGGCGTCGTCGGCGGAGTGCCGCCAGGAGCGCCGTCGCGGCACCCCGCCGTCCCACGTCACACCACGTCAGCGCACCCTCGGTCACCACCCTCGGAGGACTCCCGCCATGGCCACGCAGGCTGTCCCGCCCCCGCCGCCCGCGGTGCCGGCCGACGCCGTCACGCTGACCGTCGAGCGTCCCACGCTCACCGACGCCCTGCGGGCCCTGGAGACGGTGCTGCTGCGCGGCGGCCACCGCACCGCCCGCCGCAACGCCTGGGCGGCCGTGCTCGCCGACCGGCGGCGGGCCAGGGACCGGCAGGATGCCGTACGCGCTCTGGAGGCCGCGGCGGAAGGGTCGCCGTCGGCCACGTAAACTTCCTCCCATGGCGAGGAAGGAACAATCCGAGAACCCAGGGCGCCTCAAGCAGATCGCCCTGACCTACCAGATGACCCGGCGTGCCGATCGCTGGATCGGGTTCATCCTGATCGGCGTGGGGCTGGTCACCTTCGGCGTCGTCCTCGGGATCGGCTTCCTCATCGGGCACCCGGTCTATCTCGGCATCCTGGGTTTCCTGCTGGCCTTCCTCGCGGTCGCGATCGTCTTCGGGCGGCGGGCCGAGCGGGCGGCGTTCGGGCAGATGGAGGGCCAGCCGGGCGCGGCGGCGGCGGTGCTGGACAACATGGGACGCAACTGGGTGGTGACGCCGGCCGTGGCCGTCAACCGCAGCCAGGACGTCGTCCACCGCGCGGTCGGCCGCGCCGGGGTGGTGCTCGTGGGCGAGGGCAACCCGAACCGGCTGCGCAACCTGCTGTCCTCCGAGCGCAAGAAGATGACCCGGCTGCTCGGCGACGTGCCGGTGCACCAGATCGTCGTCGGCGACGGGGAGGACCAGGTGCCGCTGAAGAAGCTGCGCAACACGATCGTCAAGAAGCCCCGCGTGCTGGCCGGACACCAGGTCACCGAGGTCAACGACCGGCTGCGCGCGGTGGGCGACCTGATGAGCAACATGCCGGTCCCCAAGGGCCCCATGCCGAAGGGCATGCGCATGCCCAAGGGCCCCAGCGGAGGCCGCCGCTGATCCCAGCGGACCCACTGGACCGGGCCGGGACGGCCCGCGGACGCCGACGTGGCTCCACGTCGGCGTCCGCTGCGTTACGCCCCCGCGACGACGCGGCGTCCCGCACGCCAGAGCGACGACCCGACGCGAGCCGGGAGCCGAGGGGCCGGAGCCGGGGCGAGAGGGACGCCAAGCCGGGCGCGGGCGTCCCGGGCCGGGGTCGGTACCCGCGTCGAAGCCCGGGAGTTCTGGTGCCGCGGCTCGCACCGCCGGCGCCCCGGAGCCGGGCGTACCGGCGGCCCGGAGAGCGTCAGAAGCGGAGCTGGACCGCGCCCGCGAACCGGTCGTGCAGGCCCCGCGTGTCCCGGTCCCACACCAGCGCCGGGATGACGAGGAGCAGCAGCAGCGTCCGCAGCAGGACGCGGGGCAGCGACAGCCGTCCGCCGTCCACGGAGACCACCCGCAGGCCCACGATCCGCTTGCCCGGGGTGCAGCCCAGCGTGCCCAGGGTCAGGAACGACATGACGCCGAACAGCAGCAGCGCCCAGTTGCCCGCGTCCCGCGAGCCGTCACCGGCGAGCAGGCCGTAGGCGATCAGCAGGCACAGCAGCCAGTCGATGAAGATCGCCGCGAGCCGGCGGCCCGGTGGCGCGATCGATCCGGAGCCTTCCTCCGGGAGCCCGAGCCGTTCGCCGCGGTAGCCGAAGTCGACCCCCATGTCCTCGGCCGCGGCGCGCGGGCCCGAGAGCCATGATCCGATTGCCTGCCGTTTGTCCACCCGACCACGGTAACCCGCCCGGCGCGGCGCTCGGACGGCGGCCGCCCGCACCGTCCGGCGGGCGGCGACCGTATGCCACCGCACCGCGGTGGCGCCGACGACGCCCGGGTCACCGCTGGGTCACCGGCCGGGCACCGCCCGTCCGGTTAACATCGGCGAAACAATCGGGTCATGCTGGAGAAATGCCGCCTGCCTAGGGTCGAGGAACAGCGGACCACCGCACTGGGCTGCGACCTGAAGCTGCAATCCCGTCCCGTCGCGGCGGGACTAGGAGGATTTGGATGTTCCAGAACGCCGAAGAGGTAAAGAAGTACATCGCGGACAACGACGTCAAGTTCATCGACGTCCGGTTCTGCGACCTCCCCGGGATCATGCAGCACTTCACCGTCCCGGCCGCCACGTTCGACCCGGCCGAGAACCTGATGTTCGACGGCTCCTCGATCCGCGGCTTCCAGGCGATCCACGAGTCCGACATGGCGCTCGTCGCGGACCTGTCCACCGCGCGCCTGGACCCGTTCCGCAGGGACGCCACGCTCAACATCAACTTCTTCATCCACGACCCGATCACCGGCGAGCAGTACAGCCGTGACCCGCGCAACGTGGCGAAGAAGGCCGAGGCCTACCTCGCGTCCTCCGGCATCGCGGACACCGCGTTCTTCGGCCCCGAGGCCGAGTTCTACGTCTTCGACGACGTCCGTTTCGAGACCAAGGCCAACGCGGGCTACTACCACATCGACTCCGTGGCCGGTGCCTGGAACACCGGGGCGATCGAGGACGGCGGCAACCGCGGGTACAAGGTCCGCTACAAGGGCGGCTACTTCCCGGCCCCGCCGGTCGACCACTTCGCCGACCTGCGCGCGGAGATCTCCCTTGAGCTGGCCGAGGCGGGCCTGGAGGTCGAGCGCCAGCACCACGAGGTGGGCACCGCGGGCCAGGCGGAGATCAACTACAAGTTCAACACGCTGCTGGCCGCCGCCGACGACCTGATGCTGTTCAAGTACATCGTCAAGAACGTCGCCTGGCGCAACGGCAAGACCGCCACCTTCATGCCCAAGCCGATCTTCGGCGACAACGGCTCCGGCATGCACGTGCACCAGTCCCTGTGGAGCGGCGGCGAGCCCCTGTTCTACGACGAGCAGGGCTACGCGGGCCTCTCCGACACCGCCCGCTACTACATCGGCGGCATCCTCAAGCACGCCCCGTCGCTGCTGGCCTTCACCAACCCGACGATGAACTCCTACCACCGCCTGGTCCCGGGCTTCGAGGCCCCGGTCAACCTGGTGTACTCGCAGCGCAACCGCTCCGCCGCGATGCGCATCCCGATCACCGGCTCGAACCCGAAGGCCAAGCGCGTCGAGTTCCGCGCCCCGGACCCGTCCTCCAACCCCTACCTGGCCTTCGCCGCGCTGCTGATGGCGGGCCTGGACGGCGTCAAGAACAAGATCGAGCCCGCCGAGCCGATCGACAAGGACCTCTACGAGCTCGCCCCCGACGAGCACGCCAACGTGGCCCAGGTCCCCACCTCGCTCCCGGCCGTCCTGGACGCCCTGGAGGCCGACAACGAGTACCTCCAGGCCGGCGGCGTCTTCACCGCCGACCTGATCGAGACGTGGATCGACTACAAGCGCACCCACGAGATCGCCCCGATGCAGCTCCGCCCCCACCCCCACGAGTTCGAGCTGTACTTCGACATCTGAGAGCCGCCCCGCCGCTATCAGCGGCGGTACCCGGAAAACCGCTCTGAGCTGCGACTTCATCTCTCATCGCTTGTCACCGGTTCCGGTCGATTCTCGGAGTCTTGTGTAATCTCTGTGCAAGATGATCACCGGGAACTGACAGCACAGCAGAGACCCCCCGACCATCAATCGGGGGGTCTCTGTCGTTCGCGTCAGCGGCAGGGCGGTGCCTGCTCCACCTGCTCGCCGTTCGCGGTGGCGAGCAGGCGGCACAAGCGGGCGTGTAGCGACTCGGCTTCGTGGAGCGGCAGGGTAAGCGTCAGGTCCGCGTGGTGGCGCTCGTTCCGCAGGAGCCAGAGCGGGATGGTGATGCGGCCGTCATCGGTCAGCCGGGCGGGCTGTCCGGTGATCATTTCGATGCGCCAGTCAGCGGCCATCGTGTGCCACCCCCGTGCCCATCTCGGCCTTGAGCCACGCGGGGGAGTGCGGCTGCTCCGCGTACCAGCGGGCGCAGTCCTTGCACCCGTAGTGCGCGAACGCGGGGCCGCTGCTCCGCTCGAAGAGGCCAATCATGATCTCCGCACCCGGCTGCCTGCACAGGTTGCAGACCTTGTTCGGGTCAAGCGGGCCACTGACGGGCCGCTCTGGTCCCCACTCGGCCCCGTGCCGGTTCCGGTGCAAGCTGTCGTGGTCGGCTGGCTCGGTGCAGGGGAAGCGGTCGGGGTGGCCGAACGGCCGGTAGCGCTCGCCGGGGTGGTGAGCGCCGCATGTGGGCACGTTCATGCCGACCTCCCGACGTGCACGCCGTGCATTACCTCAGCGCCGACGTCGACACCGTCGAGGGCAAACGCCAGGGCCTGCCGCCGCTGGTGCTGCTCGTGCGCGACGAAGTAGGGCCGGACCACCGGAAGAGCGTCGGCGTCGATGATCGTGTCTTCCGGACGGCACGCCCGCAGAGTCGGCGCCGGTTGCGGCGGCGGGACAGGACGGAGGCGTACGGCGGAGGGCGGGCGGCTGGTCACCAGCACCGCAAGCCCCCTCACCAGTTCGAACCAGCGGCGGATAGTCTCGGTCATGTCGACGCTCCTGTAAGCGTGGGCCATGCCCCCGGGCCGTTCGCGCGGTCGCGGGGGTGCTGTCACTCACAGCGTCTCGACATGCACAGACCGGAAATATCAGAGTTCACTGATAGCTCCGGCCAAAGGGTGACGCTAAGTCATACGCCCAGCCATGCGCCGAAGTTCGAGAATGTCTCCGGCATCCTGCGCTTGGCAGACTCCAGCCCGGCGTAGGTCTCCCTGACCAAGGGGTGGTACTTCGTCTGCTGGGGGGCCACCTTCCGCGCGTGCTGGAGGCTCTTGAACGCCGAATCGGCGCGGCCCATCCAGAGCTGAGCGCGGGCGACCTCGGCGTAGTGGTGGCTGGTGCGCGACTTCGGCCAGTCCTCGGGGATCGTGAGCGTGGAAGCCGTCTCGACGGCTTCGGGGTACAAGTCCTGTTCGGCCAGCGCCGCCACGCGGTGCACGCCGACGTTCGTCGGACCGAAGGCGAGCCAGTGCACGCGCTCAGCAGGGCCAGTGCGCGCCGCGATCCGCTCGGCTTCGTCAAGGTGCCCCTGTGCCGCGTCCCCGTCCTGGCTGCGGGCGTACAGCACGGACGCCCCGAGGTGGAGCTGCCCGGACGCCACGTCGCGCTCCCGGCTGCTCGGGGCACCGTCCACCGTGGCGAGTCCGAGACTGACCAGACGCTTGCCGGTTCGGTACTGGCCCGCTCGGAGATAGGCCAGGGCGCGCATGTACTGGCGCACACCGGAGAGCACCGGGTCCGAGGCGCGCTGTGCCGCCCACTCCATGCGATCAAGGGCGACCGTGCACAGGTCGTGGTAACCGAGCTTCGTCGTCACGTCATAGGCGGTCCGGTACGTGGACGCGAGCACCTGCCAGGCCCGGTCTGAGGCGTCGGAGTGGGCCGCCGTCGTGGCTTCGTGGATGAGGCTCGGCAGCGTCGTGGCCACCGCCTTGAGATCGGTGGCGCGTACCAGGGCGCACAACTGCTCGGCGTCCCGAGCCAAGTCGTCCAACGCACGAGGTGCGACGTCGACATCGGGTCCGAGGTCGTACACATCCAGAGCTTCGCGGATCGGCTGAATGAGCCCGTCCAGTTGATCGCGGCGCAGTTCTTCGAGGTACGGCTGCCCGGTCAGTTCAGAGACCGGGATAGACAGGGCACGCGCCAACGCACCGATCACAGAAGGGCTCGCGGGCATCACGCCCTGCTCCACCTTCGTGATGGTGCTGTACGACACGTGGGACAGATCGGCGAGCTCTCGCTGTGTCAGTCGGCGGACCTTGCGCACGTGCGCGACACGTGCGCCGGTGTGCTCGTCAGTGTGCAGGGGCATACTGGGCTCCGTTCTGCGTCGACAACAGAACAGTACTCCCGGCCCGGCGTCGGGGTACGTGCGTACGGCCCCCGTGCCAACGGGGGCCGTAGTGCTGAGGCGACGCTCCCAACTGTCCCGCTATCAGGGGCTCAGTCGCGTCGTGCCGGGCGAGCCGCGTGGAGCACGACGCAGAACGTCACGACGCGCTGGCGGCCCAGCAGAGCCGTGTTCACTGCTCATGTACGTCGTTCTCGCGCTCCAGCTCGGCCAGCCGCTCGCGCGCGCGTGCGCCGGTGCCTGCCCACCGCGAGGGCGGGTGCCCGTCGAGTACGGCCCGCAGTTCCGCGCACTCCTGCTCCCTTGCCGCCGCCGCGCTGGCGAGCCCGCCGACGACGGATCACGCCACGGCGCCGGCACTCCGCACCGCAGTAGGCCGGCGGCGGCCCGTCGACGCGGGCCGTAGCGGCTCAGAGCAGATGCGGCAGCGGCCAGCCATGAGTTTCCGGCACCTCAGCACCGATGTTCAAGATCTGCCGGACCCGCCAATGATCACGCTGGTAGTGGAAGCTGACGAGAGATGACCGTGCCATCGAGCGCCTTTTGACCTGCCAGGCCCGGTCCAATAAGCGCGAGTGCGACGGGCCCGGGTTGTGCCTCATCCTACTCGGGGAAGTCGTCATGCGAGTGGGGCTCTTCCACCCTGCATGTGCGCTGGCGTGATGGAGGGTGAGGACGGCATGGACGAGGGCGGTGGTGCGGGTGGCCGAGCATCGCGGCTTGCACAAGAAGCGACAGGACTTGATGGCGGCCATGGCCGTTTGTCGAGGTCCTCGTAGCGGCGGTGCCCGTTCTCGGTGTCCTCGATCACCCCGGTGAGCCGGCCGGTGAACCGGCTGTGGACCTCGGCGAGGGTTGGGGCGAAGTAGCCGCCAACATCCAGCAAGCTGACCGTCCCGCCTGCGGCCCGGGACTCGAGGTAGTCCAGGGCGGTGTCGTCGTCGGTGAACAGCTCGCGGGTGAGGGTATCGACCGGAACGGCCTGCTCGACCTCGCGCTTGGCGGCCGGGTGGATGGACTTCGGCTTGGGCAGCACCGCGGTGAGCCGGGTCATCGCGGCGACCGCGCGGACGAACGCGGGACGCTCGGCGAGTAGGTGCGTGATCAGGAACGACGCGGTCTGCTCACCCGGGTCGAACTGGGTGGCGATCCGGGCGAAGTAGGCGTCCAGCCGGGCGCGTTCGAAGGTTTCCATGGCAGTTCCCTCTCATCCGTTCCGTCCGGGCCGTGCGAGGAGATGTGGGTTCAGCGGGTGCGGGCGCGTCCGAACAGCAGCCGGTCGGCTGCGAGGACGGCGTCCAGGTAGGTGTCGACCTGGGCGGCGTCAGCGGACTGCGGCAGCGGGTCCAGGCCGAGCAGGAGGATCGCCTCGCCGTTGCGGGCGAGTAGTTCGGTCCAGGACCGGCGGGTGGGCAGCCGCAGCCGGCGGGAGGCGCCGGGGATGTGCAGCAGCACCTGATCGCCGACGGTCTGAAGGCAGGGCTCCAGCTCCGGGATGACCTCCCAGGCGCCGGTCAGGCCACCGAGGGCGGCGGACAGCCGCCGCATCCTGGCCTCGGCCGTCTCGGTGGTGCCCGAGCCGGTCAGGGCAGGGGTGTGGGTGATCAGGATGTGCGCGATCTCGCCCCCGTCCGGGCGGGTGCCGGGCCAGGTCCAGGCGGCGAGCGACACCAGCAGCCGCAGCTCGGGGCCGGGCGGGGTGAGAAGGACGCTCATGGGGTCGTGCCTTCAGCAGTCTTGAAGCAGGACCAGACGACCTTCCCGAACGGGGTACGGTCGTGGGCTCCCCAACCGTCGACGAGCGTGTCCACCAGGACCAGGCCGCGTCCGGAGGTGTCCGTGCTGGCGGCTTGGCGGGCCTGGGGGTGCTGGCTGCGGCTGTCGTGCACTTCCAGGCGTACAACTTCGTCGTCGACGTCGAGCTTGACCAGGAAGCCGCGGCCGGGGGCGGTGCCGTGGACCAGCGCGTTGGTGACGAGCTCGGAGACGCAGAGCCGGATGTCCTCGGCGCGGTCGGACAGGCCCCAGTCCGTCAGGGCCTCGGAGGCGAAGGACCGTGCCTGGCCGACCGACTCGGGCCGGGCCTCGAAGAACCGCTGGGTCGTCTTGGTCATCACGGTCCTCATGACTCGGCGTCCAGGACGCGGGTGGTGCCGGGATGGCGGCGGCGGACGGGGCCGCTGCGGGAGACGGAGTGGTGGGTGGTGCGGGGCTTACGGACCAGCAGCAGCCGCGAGCCGGCCGCCTCGATCCGGCGCCCGCGTCCAG
Organism: Streptomyces marinisediminis; assembly: GCF_026262575.1. Lineage (GTDB taxonomy): Bacteria > Actinomycetota > Actinomycetes > Streptomycetales > Streptomycetaceae > Streptomyces > Streptomyces marinisediminis. Next base: position 163,901 of record NZ_JAPKFL010000002.1, on the reverse strand, counting down.
CGGCTATGGCCTTCGGCCCCAGGTGCGACATGGCCGGGGCGATCACGCCATAGACGTCCGGCAGCGCGAGCACGTCCAGCAGCCCGGTGAACGCCGCCGACGCCGGCCCGGCGGCCGCGTCGCGGTCGGTAAAGACGCCGGACAGCTGCAGCTCGTGGCTGCGACAGTACTCGGCGAGCGAGGTGACCAGCGCGTCCTGCCGTGCTCGGGAGACCCGCACCAGCCGCAGAAAGCCGTAAACGACCGGGCCACTGACCGGGCGATGCTCCGTGAGGGGTTCCATGCTCAGGACCGTCCAAAAGGCTCGACAGGTGGTGACGTCTTAAGCGTGTCGTCCGGCCAACTTGCAGCCAATCAACGGCCGTTCTACTTCCGTTCCACTTCTGTCCCGCTGCCTGCACGGATCTGCTTCGATGACCGGTGGAAGGGAGCGACGCGTGGCGACCGTGCACCACTGGACCGGCCTGGAGGCCAAGGCCCTGCGGCTCGCCCTGCGACTGAGCGTGCGGGCCTTCGCCCAGCAGCTCGGCCTGGCGGTCGCGACTGTGTCCAAGTGGGAGTCCAAGCTCGCCATCACCGAACCCAGACCCGACACCCAGGCCATCCTCGACACCGCTCTCGGCCGCGCGGACGCCGCCGTCCACCTGCGGTTCGAAACGCTCCTGTCCGAGATGACCAGCCCGCTGACCACTGCCCGGCGGCGTGTCACCGCCTCCGGCCCCCGGGCCTGGGAGTACGAATCCTGGGCCGACGACCTCGACCGTGTCGTGGTCGCCCTGTCCCGGCAGAACTTCGCCTTCGCCGACAGCCTCCTCACCCGGTGGCTCGGCCGGTTCAAGGCCCCCGAGCTGGACGAGAAGGGCCTGTATCTCTTCGCCCGCTCCACCGCCCTGCTCGGCGACCTGAGGCGCGACCAGGGCGTCGTCCTGGGCCCGCTGTCCGCCCAGCACTCCTATGCCAGCGCCCGCGCGGTCTTCACCCAGCTCGACATCCCCCGCCGCGTCGCCCAGCTTGACCTGTCCCTCGCCGTGGTCACCGAGATGTCCGGGAAGCTGGAGATCGCCGCCCGCAACTACGAAACCCTCGCCGTCGACGACCGGCTCTCCCGCCGCGACCGGGCCAGGGCCCGGCTGTGGGTGGGGACTGCGCTGAGCAAGGACGGCCAGCACGACTATGCGACCCGCGTCATGCAGGCCGCGACCCGTGACTTCGAAGACCTCACCGAACCGGACGACTGGTCGGTGGCCCACCAGAAACTCGCCCTCGCCCGCCGCGGCGCCGGCGACCTCACCCAGGCCCTGCACTTCATCGACATCGCCCGCAACAGCGGGACCACCGAATCACCGATGCAACGCGTGCGACTGGACACCGCTCATGGCCACATCCTGCTCTCCGACACGGCGACCCGGGATGATGGACACCTCGTCCTCGACCAGGTCGCCCAGGTGGCCGCGCAGTACGGACTCGTGCACCAACTGCGCAGTATTGAGGGCATCAAGGCCATGAGCGAGGGGCCGACCGGCCCCCGGCAACGGTGACCAGGGAGAACGCGTGAGCAACGACCAGCAGGCCATCACTGAGGACCAGTGGCGCCAGGCCAAGCTGATCTGGGACTACCACCAGATGCAGCACGAGCTGCGGCCCGTCAACGTGGCGATCGGGCTGGGCAGCCACGACCTCGGCGTCGCCGCCCATGCCGCCGAGCTGTATCGCTCTGGGCTCTTCCCGACCCTGGTGTTCACCGGTGGCAACAGCCCCACCACTGCCAAGGTCTTCCCGCGCGGTGAGGCCGTCCACTTCCGCGAGCACGCCATCGACCTCGGCGTCCCCGCCGAGGCGATCCTGCTCGAGCCGAACGCGGCGAACACAGGGCAGAACATCACCCTCTCGCGTGAGGTCCTCGCCGCCGCCGGCATCCACCCCAAGACGGTGCTGCTGGTCTCTAAGCCCTATATGGAAAGGCGGTCGTTCGCGACCGCCCGCAAGCTGTGGCACGATGTCGAGATTCTGTGTGCGTCGGAGCCGCTGGAGTTCGACGACTACCTGAAGTCCATCGGCGACGAGAAGCTCGTCCTGGACATGCTCGTCGGCGACCTCCAGCGGGTCATCGAGTATCCGAAGCTCGGATTCGCCATCGAGCAACAGGTCCCGGAGGACGTGCATGCCGCGTACGAATCCCTCATCCGCGACGGCTTCACCAGCCGCCTCATCGCCTCGTGACCTGCCTGCCCCTGGCGGGCTGTGCGCGATCCACCAGCCCAACGTGTTCCCGAGGCTGACGACGCTGGCCAAGCTGTTCGCGGCGGACTACTGGATCGTCCTGGACGACGTGCAGTTCACCCACCGCGACTACCAGCACCGAGCCCGTCTCGCCGACCTCGATGACCCGGCCCGTCAGCAGTGGCTCACCATCCCCACCCACCTCCCGGACGGGCGGTCCACCCTCATCCGGGACGCCGTGATCGACGACCCCGCCCTGGCCCGCCGCCGGACCGCCGGGATGCTGCCGCAGCACTATGGCGCCAGCCCCCACTGGCCCGCTTTCGCGAAGGCCCTGGACCCCGTGCTGGACGCGTTCACCACCGGACGGACCGCGGCCGTCGCCCAGATGTCCACCCGCGTCTTGCTGGACCTGATCGGCTGGCGGGGCCAGATCCTCACCAGCAGCCGTCTGACCGTCCGGCCGGGCCGATCCGTCCGGCTCGCCGACCTGGCCGCCGCGACCGGCGCCCGCACCTATCTGTGTGGGACCGGCGGCATGAGCTATCTCGATCCGGATCCGTTCGCGGCCCAGAACGTCGCCGTGGCCCCGTTCCGGCCGCCGGCCACTGGCATCTGGTCCTCCGGTCGCCGCCTCAGTGCCCTGTGGGCCCTGGCAGCACTCGGCCCGGACGCCACGGCCGCCCGCCTCCGGACTCTCGCCGCCGACCAATGCCGTCTGCAGACGGCAGCCTGAGCGAGCCGTCCCCCTCCTCGAGACGGGGGGAGGTACACCGAACGTCCCCAATCGCGTACGACTCGGTGAGCGACGTGCGCGGTTCAGGAGTTCTCCCGCCGGATCATCTCCCGCAGGCTAGTCCGGGCGGCTGCCAGTGAGCTGTACTGATCTTCGTGGAGTCCCTGAAGCCTGGGTTACGCTTCCAGGCGTGAGGAGAACCACGAGCAATGCCAGCACCCCGTAGATATCCCGATGAGCTGCGTGAGCGGGCGGTGCGCGAGGTCCGCTCGACCGGCCGTCCTGTGGCCCACGTCGCCCGCGACCTCGGCATCCACAAGGAAGCCCTGAGGTCCTGGGTCCGCCAGGCCGAGGCGGACGCCGGTGAGCGTGACGACCGGCTGGGGACTGCCGAGCGCGACGAGTTGAAGGAACTTCGCAAGGAGAACGCCGGGTTGAGGCGGGCCAACGAGATCCTGAAGGCCGCCTCGGTGTTTTTTGCCCTGGAGATCGACCGTCCCCGGACGAGGCCGAGCAGGTGATCGACCACCTGCGCGACAAGGGCCTCGGGGTCGATCCCGTCTGCCGGGTGCTGGAGCTGTCGCCGTCGACGTACTTCGCGCGCAAGACGCGGCCGAAGTCGGCCCGCCGCCTGCGCGACGAAGAACTGGTCCCGCTGGTCACAGCCGCGTGGGAGGACTCCGGCCGCACCTACGGCGCCCGCCGCGTCACCCGCGCCCTGGTCCGCGCGGGACACGCGGTGGCCCGCTGCACGGTCGAGCGGCTGATGCGCGAGCTCGGCATCGAGGGCGTCATCCGCGGGCAGCGCCGCCGCACCACGGTCCCCGAGCCGGCCGCGCCGCGCCCGCCGGACCTGGTCAACCGCCGTTTCACCGCCGAGCGGCCCAACCAGTTGTGGCTGGCGGACCTGACCTCCATCCGCACCTGGTCGGGGTGGGTCTACGTGGCGTTCGTCCTGGACGCGTAATGCACGCCGGATCGTGGGCTGGCAGGCCGCCACGCACCTGCGCACGGACCTGCCGCTGGACGCGCTGGAGATGGCGCTGTGGCGGCAGAGGGTCAAGAAGGACGCCGGGCTCATCCACCACAGCGGCAGAGGGTCGCAGTACGTGTCCATTCGATATACGGAGCGTCTCGCGGAGGTTGGAGCTTCCGCGTCGGTCGGTTCCGTCGCGGACAGTTACGACAACGCGATGGCCGAGGCCCTCAACGGCACATGCAAGGCCGAACTGATCGAACATCAGGGGCCATGGCGGGACTTCGACCAGGTCGAGCGGGCCGTCTTCCAGTGGGTCGCGTGGTACAACGGTGAACGACTCCACTCCGCCCTCGGCTACGTACCACCCGACGAGTACGAACAGGCACACTGGGCGCAACTGGACGACGTCCCGCAGACCGCTTGAACACACGATCGCGGACTCCACGAAACTCGGTGCAGCTCACTCCGAGCGTGGGCGCGGAGGCTGCCCGCCGTACGGGCGGGTGCAGCACCCGCGACTTCGAGCAGGACCGAAGCAGCCTGATACGAACCGGCTGATGCCTCGCCACATCGTGTGGCGAGGCCTCTGACCGTCATCAGCGGCGTCGGCCCGCGTTCCTCGGACTCCGTGTTCGTGCCGCGGCCGAAGGTGTGGTGCGGGGGAGAGGGGTGACGTGCCGGGGACGTTGGTTCGGCTGCGGGCTGCCTGAGTGCGCCGGTGCGGTTGCGCGGTGATACGCCAGTTGAGGCCGCGGCGGTGCGCCCGGCGCCGGCGGGTTTTCGGTGGGTGGCGACTTCGGCGGGGACTTTCCGGGAGTGTGGCGGCGGTGTCGGCCCGGGCGAGGGTGGTGGTCAGTGTGGCGCAGGCGGTGTCGGTGAGGGACGGCTGGCTTCTCGCGCGGCCTGGGGACGTGCCCGCGGCGGCGTGGTCACTGGCCCACTCGGCCGTCGATGCGCTCGCGCAGGAGGTCGGCGTGGCCGCAGTGCCGCGCGTACTCGGCGATCTGCATCACCAGGATGTCGCGGAGCGGGGCCTCCCCGGTCCGCGTGCCGAGGTCGGTGCGTCCGGCGATGAAACGGTCGGTCAGTTCACTCTCGGTCCGCCACTGGCGCCACGCGTCCTCCACGACGGCCGGGTCGGCGACCGCGCCGTTCCAGTCGCCGTCCCGGTCTTCGGCGGTGCGGTAGATCCTGGGCGAGTCCTCGCCCGCCAACCGGCGGAAGTGCCGTTCTTCCTCGGCCATGTGCCGCACCAGGCCGAGCAGGGACATGGTGGACGGCGGTACGGAGCGCCGGGCCATCTGTCCGGCGTCCAGGCCCGCACACTTCATCTCGAGGGTGAGGCGGAAGTGGCGCAGGTAGTCCAGCAGCGTGCCGCGTTCGTCGACCGTCTCGGTTTCGGCCTCGCGCGGGTCGTCGTCCGGGTCGACCCACATGTCGGGGTAGACGGTGGCGACGGTCCACCGGGTCACCGCCGCTTCGTTGTCGCGCTCGCCTGGTTCCATGGGTGCATCCTGGTGCGCATCGACCCCGTCCGCCACTGAAATATCGCGTCTGAGGCGGCAGGCGGCAGGCGGCCGGCGGTCGGCGGTCGGCCGGGCGCGTCCCGCCTCCGCGGCGTCCCGTCCGCCGGGGGGGCCGTGCAGACGTTTCCGGGTCGCCGCCCGCTGCCGGAGGTCCGCCCGGGTCCGGAGGCCGTGCGGCGCACCCGTGGCTCCGGCTGCGGCCCCGGGGCGGCCCGGCTGGAGGAGGGGGCCGAACGGGTGAGGTTTTTTGCCGGGGTGGCAACTTCGGTTGTTGGGGTGGGGGTGGCCGCGCAGGCTCGGTGTGGCGGTCTGCGAGGGGAACCGCGCGGGGGAGAGCAACCGTGAGCAGTGTGAGAAGGGTCAGGACGGCGCATGACGGCACATCGGCACCATGAGGACATCGACTGGGAGGCCATGGCCGACCAACTGGAGCGCGAGGCGGAGCTGTACGCGGACTTCCTCGGGGACGCGGGGGAGTGGCTGCGCAAGCTGCGCGGGGACGACCCGGCCGTGCGCCGGGTGCTCGACGTGGGCAGCGGGCCCGGGGTGGTGAGCTGCCACCTGGCGCGCGCCTTCCCGGACGCGGAGGTCGTCGCCGTCGACCAGGCCGCCGGGCTGCTGGAGCGGGCGCGGCAGCGGGCCGTCGAGCAGCGGCTCGCCGAGCGGGTGCGCACGCAGCGCGCCGAGCTGCCCGAGCAGTTCGGGGAGCTGCCGAAGGCGGACGTGGTGTGGACGAGCCATGCCGTGCACCACATCGGGGACCAGCAGGCGGCGCTGGAGGGGCTGGCGGCGACACTGCGGCCGGGTGGCCTGCTGGCCGTGGTCGAGCGGGGGCTGCCCGCGCGCTACCTGCCCCGGGACATCGGCATCGGCCGCCCGGGGTTGCAGGCCCGGCTCGACGCGGCGAGCGAGGACGGTTTCAACGCCATGCGCGCGGAGCTGCCCGGCACGGTGGCGACGGTGGAGGACTGGCCGGGGCTGCTGACGCGGGCCGGGCTGCGGCCGGCCGGCAGCCGCACCTTCCTCACCGAGCACCCCGCGCCGCTGGAGGAGCGGGCGCGCGCGTACCTGCACACGCGCCTGGCCCGGACGATGGAGCAGAGCGGCGAGCAGCTCGACGCCGAGGACCGCGCCACCGTGGCCCGCCTGCTGGACCCGCAGGACCCGGCCGGGCTGCTGCGCCGGGCCGACGCCTTCTACCTGACGGCCACCACGGTCCACACCGCCCGCGCGGCCGGCTGAGCCGGGGCCGCGCTACTTCGTGGCCACGATCAGCGGCGAGGCGGCCAGGACGTCGAGGGTCTCGACGGTGCGGAACCCGGCCGCCGTCAGCCAGGCGCGGTAGGTGCTGAGGGGGAAGACGTCGCCGTCCGCGGAGAACAGGAGCAGGTCGGTGGCCGCGAAGAGCAGGGGGAGGTCGGGAGCGGTGCGCTCGTCGTTGGGCAGCCAGTCCCCGATGAGCAGCGTGCCGCCCTCGCGCAGCGCGGTGTAGGCCCTGTGCAGCAGCCGAGGCCCCCACTCGGGGCCCTCGGTGTGCACGATGTACCCGAGCGTCACCAGGTCGTAGCCGGTGCCGAAGTCGGTCTCGCGCAGGTCGCCGCAGCGGTGTTCGTAGCGGTCCGCGACGCCGAAGCGCTCGGCGTGGGCACGGGTGACCTCGGAGACCTCGGCGTGGTCGACGGTCGTCACGCGGGCTTCGGGCTGGTCCAGGGCGAAGGCCAGGGACCAGGCGCCGGAGCCCGCGGCGACGTCGAGGATGCGGCGGAAGCCCGCCCGGGTCTCCTCCGGCAGCGCGGCCACGGCCGCCCGGGCCGCGCCGAAGCTCATGGGGAACCAGGCGGAGACCAGGGCGGGGAAGTTCTCCCGGCCGTCCCGCTCCTTCTCCCAGCGCGCGACGGGCCGCCCGGTGCGCGCCACGTCGGTCAGCCGGGGCCACTGCTGCCACAGGGTCCGCGTCTCGCGGCACAGCGCGCCGAGGTAGGACGGTGAGTCGCGCACGAGGTAGCGGCGCGCCGCGGGGGTCAGGGCGTAGCCGGGGCCGTCGTGGGCCGGATCGAGGTAGCCGAGCGCCGTCAGGGCGTCCAGCAGGCGGCGCACGGCGCGGGGGTGGGCGGCCGCCGCGGTGGCGACGTCCTCGGCCGTGCGGGCACCGGCGGCCAGGTGGGAGAAGAGGTCGAGCTCGACGGCGGTGACCAGCACCTGCGTGGCCCGGGGGGCCCACAGGTCGTCGATGATCTGCTCCGGGGTGACGAACGCGCCCGCCTCGTCCACCGTCTCGCCTCCTCGCGGCCCCGTGTCACGTCCCGATGTCACGGCGTGATCATCGATGCCGGTGTCTTGTCCGCTGGTCATCGCTGATGATCGGATCGTTACGATACCCGTCGGCCTGCCGAAGTCACCCGGGGCGCGGGTGCGTTGTCCGGTACGGCGGCCGTACAGACCGACATGGGGATGAGACATGACTGCCAGGACACGGCGTGTTGAGGCTCCACGCGCCCGGAACCTGCTGGACGTCCTGCGCGAGCGCGCCGCGGCGGCCCCGGAGGCGGTGGCCTTCACCTTCCCCGCGTTCGACGAGCGCACCGGCCTGGAACTGCCCGGCACGCGGCTGACCAGGGGCCGGCTCGACGCGCGGGCCCGCGCCGTGGCCGCGGGCCTCCAGGCGGTGGGGGCGGGCCGGGGGCGGGTGTTGCTGCTGCTGCCGCCGGGCCCGGACTTCGTCGGCGCGCTCTTCGGCGGCTTCTACGCGGGCTGCTGCGTCGTCGCCTGCGCACCGCCCAAGGCCGGGGCGACGGACGCAGAAAGGTATCTGCAGATCGGGGCGGACGCCGACGTGGCCGCGGTCGTCGCCCACCGGGACCGGGCCGCCGAGCTGCGCCGTGCCTGGGCGGCCTCCGGGGCCCCCGACGTGCCGTGGCTGGACGTCGACGGACCCGGCGCCGCTCCGGAGGACTGGGCGCCCCCCGTCGTCGACGGCGGCGACCTGGCACTGCTCCAGTACACCTCCGGCTCCACGGGGGCGCCCAAGGGCGTTATGGTCACCCAGGACAACCTCCTGGAGCAGCTCCGCGTCTTCCGCGACCTGGCCGAACTCCCCGACGGCGCCGACGTGGTGACCTGGATGCCCGTCTACCACGCGCTCGGCATCGCCGGGACGGTGACCCTCTCGCAGTTCATCGGCGGCCACTGCACGCTGCTGACCCCGGACGACTTCGTCGCCGAACCCTTCCGCTGGCTCAAGGCCGTCTCCGACGCCACCGGGCCCGTCTTCAGCTGCGGCCCCAACTTCGCCTACGACCGCTGCGTGGAGCGCGTCACGCCCGAGCAGCGCGCCCGGCTCGACCTCAGCCGCTGGCACGCCGCGTTCAACGCCGCCGAGCGCATCCAGCGCCGCACCATCGAGGCGTTCACCGAGACCTTCGCCCCGCACGGCTTCCGCCGCGCCGCGTGGTTCCCCGGCTACGGGCTCACCGAGGTCACCCTCGGCGTCTGCGGGCGCCGCACCCCGCGGCCGTCGGCCCTCACCCTGGACGCGGCGGCGCTCGAAGCCGGGCGCGCCCGGGAGGCCGAGGGCGGCGAGCGCGCCACGGAGCTGGTGGGCTGCGGCGTGCCGCACCCGCGAGTGCGGCTGCGCGTGGTCGACCCGGTCTCCCTCACCGAGTGCGCCGAGGGCGAGGTGGGGGAGGTGTGGCTCGCCGGGACGGTCGTCAACCAGGGCTACTTCCGCCGCCCCGAGCAGACGGCCGAGACCTTCGACGCGCGGCTGGCCGACGGCGACGGACCCTACCTGCGCTCGGGCGACCTGGCGTTCCGGCACGGCGAGGAAATCGTGGTGTGCGGGCGGCTCAAGGAGCTCGTCATCATCCGCGGCCGCAACATCCACCCGCAGGACGTGGAGGCCGCCGCCCGCCGCGCCCACCCGGCGCTCGCCACGGCTCCGGCCGCCGCGTTCTCCGTCGACGCCGAGGAGGGGGAGCGGCTCGTCCTCGTGCAGTCGGTCACCGGCGTCGCCGAGGCGGAGCTGCCCGCGGTGGCCGCCGCCGCGCGGGCCGCCGTCGCGGCCGAGCAGGAGGTCGAGCCGCACGCCGTCGTCCTCGTCGCGCCCGAGGAGATACCGATGACCGGCAGCGGCAAGATCCGCCGCACCACCTGCCGGCAGGCGTACCTGGACGGCGCGCTCACGGCGCTGTACGCCGCGGGGGCCGCCGGTCCGGGCGGGGGGCGCGCCGACGCGGGCCGGCTGGCGACGGGACCGGAGGCGGGGGCGGTCGCGCGGGTGGCGGGCCAGGGGGAGCCGGGGGCGGCCCCGCTGCGCCAGACGCTGCTCGCGCTGCCCACCGCGCTGCGGCCGCCGGTCCTGGCCGCCGAGGTGCGGCGCCGCATCGCCCTGGCCCTGGGGACCGGACCGGACGCCGTGCCGCAGGACCAGCCGCTGGTGCGCCTGGGCCTGGAGTCCCTGCGCACCGTCGAGCTGCGCCACGCGCTCGCCCGCGACTTCCGTGTCGCCCTGCCGCTGGCCGAGTTCCTGCGCGGCACCGTCGAGGACGTGGCCGCCCGCATCGCGGCGGAGCTGGCGGGCCCCGCCGGACACACCGGTCACGCCGGTCACGCCGGACACGTCCGTCCCGCCGGACACACGGACGCCGACCCCGGCCCCGGCTCCGCGCCCGGCGCCGCGCCCGGACCCGGCGACGGGTCCGCGTCAGGCGCGTCCGGCGCCGCGGCCCGGCCCGCGCCGACGTCCGACCCGGCCGCCCGGTACGAGCCGTTCCCGCTCACCGAGCTCCAGCACGCCTACTTCGTCGGCCGCGGCGGCGGCTACGAGCTCGGCTCCACCTCCATCTACCTCTACACCGAGTACGACACCGTCGGCCTGGACCTGGCCCGGCTGCGCCGGGCGCTGAACGCCCTGGTCCGGCGGCACGACATGCTGCGGGCCCAGGTGGGCTCCGACGGCACGCAGCGGGTCCTGCCCGACGTCGGCGAGGTGCCCGTCACCGAGTACGACCTGCGCGCGGCCCCCGCCGAACGCCGCGAGGCCCACCTGCGCGAGCTGCGCGAGCGGTTGAGCCACCAGGTGCTGCCGCTGGACTCCTGGCCGCTGTTCGACGTCCGCGTCACCTGGACGGAGGGCGCCCGCGCCCGGGTGCACGTGGGCATCGACCTGCTCGTCGCCGACGTCGCCAGCGTCCGCCTGTTCTTCCTCGAACTCGGTGACCTCTACGCCGATCCCGACGCGCCCCTGCCCGCGCTGCCCGTGTCCTTCCGCGACCACGTGCTCGCGGCCGAGCGCCTGCGCGAGAGCGACGCCCACGCCCAGGCCCGCGCCTACTGGCGGCGCCGCGCCGAGACGCTGCCGCCCAACCCCCGGCTGCCGCTGCGCCCCCGCGCCGCGTCCGACGGTCCGGTGCGCCGTACCCGGCGCGCGGCCCGGCTGGAGGCCGCCGCCTGGGCCCGGGTGCGCGAGCGCGCCGCCGCGCGCGGCCTGACCCCCTCGGCCGTCCAGCTCGCCGCGTACGCCACGGTGCTCGGCACCTGGTCCCGCGACGGCCACTTCACCCTGGACGTGCCGCTGTTCAACCGGCACCCGCCGCACCCGGGCATCGAGGGGGTCATCGGCGACTTCACCACCGTCACCCTGCTGGAAGTGGACCTGCGTCCCGGCGGCGGGTTCACGGCGCTGGCCGAGCGCCTCCAGCGGCAGTTGTGGCAGGACCTGGAGCACCGGCAGGTCAGCGGCGTGGCGGTCATGCGCGAGATCGCCCGGCACCGCGGCCTGCCCGCGACCGACTTCGCCTCCGTGGTGTTCGCCAGCGCCCGCGAACAGGGCCGCGACCAGGAGTTCGCCCAGGGCGAGCTGGGCGCGCGCTGGCTGGGGGAGACCGTCTACGCCGTCTCCCAGACGCCGCAGGTACTCCTTGACCACCAGGTGTACGAGGACCGCGGCGCGCTCTCCTACAACTGGGACGCCGCCGAGGAGCTGTTCCGGCCGGGGACGCTGGACGCCATGTTCGACGCCTACACGCGTCTGCTGGGCGCCCTGGCGGCCGAGGACGAGGCCGCGTGGGGGCCGGACGGCACCGACGTGCTGCCCGAGGCGGACCGGGCCCTGCTGGCCGCCGCCAACGACACCGCGGGGCCGGTGCCCGAGGGGCTGCTGTGCAGCGGGTTCGTCGCGCGGGCCACCGCCCACCCCGAGCGCACCGCCGTCGTCGCGGCGGGCCGGACGCTGACCTACGGCACCCTGCACCGGCGGGCCTGCCGGCTGGCCCGCCGGCTGCGCGCGGCGGGCGCCGCACCGGGGCGGCTCGTCGCCGTCGGACTGGGCAAGGGGGCCGAGCAGGTCGTCGCCGTGCTCGCCGCGCACCTCGCGGGGGCCGCGTACCTGCCCGTCGACCCGGACCTGCCGCCCGCCCGGCAGCGCCGGCTGCTGGAGCACTCCGGCGCCCCGCTGCTGCTGACGCCGCCGACGGGCCCGGGGTGCGAGCCGCCGCCGGGCGTCACCGTGCTGACCGTGGACCCGCGCGCCGGGGAGGCGGTGAGCGACGCGCCGCTGGAGCCGGTGGCCACGCCCGCCGACCTGGCCTACGTGCTCTACACCTCCGGCTCGACGGGCACCCCCAAGGGCGTCGCCGTCTCGCACCGGGCCGCCCTGGGCACCGTCGCCGACTTCGCCGAGCGGTGCGCGCTGGGCCCGGCGGACCGGGTGCTGGCGCTGTCCGCGCTCGGCTTCGACCTCTCCGTCGCCGACCTCTTCGGCGTGCTCGGCGCGGGCGGCACCGTCGTACTCCCCGAACCGGAGGCGGGCGCCGACCCGGCGCGCTGGCTGGAGCTGCTCGCCGAGCACCGGGTGAGCGTGTGGAACTCGGTGCCCGCGCTGCTCCAGATGCTCGTCGACCACGTGGGCACCGGCGTGCCGCACCCGGGGCTCGCGCACCTGCGGCACGTGTGGCTGTCCGGCGACTGGGTGCCCGTCGACCTGCCGGGACGGCTGCGCGCGCTCGCCCCGGACGCGCGCGTCACCGCCGCGGGCGGCGCCACGGAGGCGGCCATCTGGTCCGTCGCCCACGAGGTGGTGCCCGCCGACGCCGGACGCGACACCGTCCCGTACGGCACCGCCCTGCGCAACCAGCGCGCCGACGTGCGCAACGACCGGCTGGAGCCCTGCCCGGTCGGGGTCGTCGGGGAGATCTGCATCGGCGGGGCCGGGCTGGCCGAGGGCTACTGGCGCGACCCCGAGCGCACCGCCGCCGCCTTCGTCACCGACCCGCGCACCGGCGAGCGGCTCTACCGCACCGGCGACCTCGGACGCTGGCTGCCGGAGGGCGAGATCGAGATCCTCGGGCGGGAGGACCGGCAGGTCAAGATCCGCGGCCACCGCATCGAGCTGGGCGAGGTGGAGGCCGCCCTGCTGCGGCAGCCGGAGGTGGCCGCGGCCGCCGTGACCGTCGTCGGCGGCGACGACGGCACCGCGCGGCGGCTGGCCGCCGTCGTCGTCCCGGCGGACGCGGACCGGACGCGGCCGGGCGCGGCGGGCGCGGCGCACACGGGCCCGGTGGGCGCCGAGGCGGACGGGGCCGACGCGCAGCCGGACGCCGCCGCTCGGCCGGGCGCCGGGGCGGAGCCGGGCGCCGAGGCGGCGGGCGGGGCCGAGGCCGGGTACCGCGCGTGGTTCGGCGACGTCCTCACCGACCCGCTGGAGCGGCTCGCCTTCACCGCCCGCCGCCCGGGCCTGCGCACCGACCTGCCCGGCCCGGCCCACCCGCTGCCCGGCGCCGAGCCCACCGCCGCCCCGGCCCGCGCCAGCCACCGCGCGTTCGCGCCGCACCCGGTCTCCGTGCACGCCCTGGCCCGCCTGCTGGAGCCGCTGCGCTCCCACGAGGGCGGCTCGGGGCCCCGGTACCGCTACGCCTCGGCGGGCGGCCTCTACCCGGTGCAGACCTACCTCTACCTCGCCCCCGGGCGGGTGGCCGGGCTGGACGGGGGCGTCTACTACCACGATCCGCGCGAGCACCGCCTCGTCGCGGTCACCGGCGGCCCCGTCGTCGAGGCCGCCGTGCACGTCCCCGACAACCGGCGGATGTTCCGCGAGGCCGCGTTCTCCGTCTTCCTCGTCGCCCGGCGCGCCGCCGTCGACCCGCTGTACGGGGCCCGCGCGCGGGACTTCTGCCTGCTGGAGACGGGGCAGATGAGCCAACTGCTGGAGGAGGCCGCGCCCACCGCGGGGCTGGGCATGTGCCAGGTCGGCGTGGTGCGCGCCACCGGCGCGCTGCGCCGCGCACTCGCGCTGGAGAAGGGTGACGAGCTGCTGCACGGCCTGCTCGGCGGCGCGCTCCCGGCCCCGGACGCGACGACGGCGGGCCGGGCCGCACCGGACGCGCGCCCGCTGGCCGAGGTGCTGCGCGAACGGCTGGCCGCCGCGCTGCCCGCCCCGCTCGTCCCCGCCACCTTCACCGAGGTGCCCCGGCTGCCGCTGACCGGGCGCGGCAAGCTGGACCGCCGCGCGCTGACCCGGCTCGCGGCGCGGGCGCCCGCCGGAACGGCCGCCGCGCCCGAGGACCCGGGCGCCCCCGGGGCCGCCGGCGACACCGAGCGCGTCCTGCTGCGCGTGCTCCGCGCCGAGCTGGGGCTCGACGGCCTCACCGTGCACGACCACCTGCCCGACCTGGGGGTGGACTCCGTCGTCATGGTGCGCCTGCACCGGGCGGTCCAGTCGGCGCTGGGGCGCGCCTTCCCGCTGGTCACCATGTTCGAGCAGCCCACCGTCCGCCGGCTGGCCGACCACCTGGCCGAAGCGGACGGCGACGGTGCCCCGCCCGCGGCGGACGGGACCGCCGCCCGGCCGCCCGCCCGCACCCGCAGTGAACGCCGCCGCGCCGCGCGGCGCCAGGCCTAGCGCGACAGGAGCCCCCATGCCACCGACCGAGCCCGCGCTCCGCCTCTTCTGCCTGCCCTACGCGGGCGGCACGGCCCGCGCCTACGCCGACTGGCAGGACGCGCTGCCCGCCGGTATCGAGGTGTGCCCCGTCGAACTCCCCGGCCGGGGCAGGCGCTTCGGCGACCCCGTGCACACCGGGCTCGAACCGCTCGTCGACGACGTCGTGGCCACCGTCGCCGACCGGCTCGACCGCCCGTACGCCCTGTACGGGCACAGCTTCGGCGCCCTCGTGGCGTTCGAGACCGCGCGGCGCCTCCAGGAGCGGGGGCGCCCGCCCGCCCGGCTCGCCGTCGCGGCCTTCCGCTCCCCGGGCACCCCGCCCGCCGACCCGCCGCTGTCGGCCCTGCCCGACGCCGGGTTCCGCCGCTTCCTGGGCGAGCTGGGCGGCACGCCGCGCGAACTCCTGGACGACGACGCCTTCATGGAGCTGATGCTCCCCGTCATCCGGGCCGACTTCCGCATCGCCGAGACCTACGGCGACCGGCCGGACGCCCGGGTGAACTGCCCCCTGACCGCCTTCGGCAGCGCGGACGACCAGCGCTTCGGCCTGCCCGAAGTGCGCGGCTGGACGGCTCACACCACCGCGCGCGCCACCTTCCACCAGGTCCCGGGCGGCCACTTCTTCCTGCACAGCCACCGCGACCGGCTTCTGGAGCTCCTCGCCGCCGAACTCACCCGCTGACCGGCGCGCGGCCCCGCCCCGTTCCCCGCCCCGCACGCCCCGGCCCCGGGACGCGCCGGAGCCGCCGCCGCGGGGCGGGGGCTCCGGTCGCCGGTGGGTTCAGCCCGCGGCGCGGTGCGCGGCGAGGTAGCCGGTCATGGCCTCGGTGAGCCGGCCGCGCAGCAGGTGCCGGTCGGCCTCGGCGAACGGGGCCGCCACCCGCGCGGTGATGTCCTGGCCCACGTGCGCCTGGACGATCGCGCGGGCCTGCGCGGCCATGCGGTGCGCGGTCCGCGAGTCGGCTCCGGCGACCCTCTCCACGGCCGGCGCCGCCAGCCGCAGCAGCTTCAGCGCCAGCGCCCCCGCCCGGCCCGTCAGCGGGCGCTCGTCCGTCGTCAGGCCCCAGCCGAACGGGTACTGCGGGGCGTACCGGGCGTCGCCGACGTTGATCGGCACCTGTGCCGCGGACTTCGGCCACGTCACCGGGAGCCGCCCGGTGAAGGGCCGCTCGCCGTACAGCACGTCCGCGACGCCGCCGCCCTCGGTGCCCGGCAGCCAGGAGGCCACCAGCGCGTCGATGGCGCCGAGCCGGTCGCCCAGGAGCTGCGGGCGGCCGGAGACGATCAGGACGGCGCACTCCATGGCCGCGCACACGGTGTCCACGGCCGCCCGGTCGGCCTCGGACAGCTCCAGGTCGTGCCCGTTGCCGACGTCGCCGACGCCTTCCGCGTACGGCGTCTCGCCGACGACGACCACGCCCACCTCGTGGCCCTCGGTCGGCGCCGAGGCGTCGCGCGAGTAGGTGACCGACTCCGCTCCGGCCGCCTCGCGCATGCCCTCCAGGATGGTGGTGCCCGGCGTCGTCTCCCCCGAGGCGCCCTGCCAGGTGATGGTCCAGCCGCCGGACTGGTTGCCGATGTCGTCGGCGTTGGACCCGGCGACGTACACCTTCCGCGAGGGGTCGAGCGGCAGCAGGCCGCCCTCGTTCTTCAGCAGCACCTGGGAGGCGGCCACCGCCTCGCGCGCCACCGCGCGGTGCTCGGCGGAGCCGACGCGGTCCAGGTGGGCGGGGTCGGCGTAGGGCCGCTCGAACAGGCCGAGCCGGAACTTCTGGGCGAGGATGCGCGCCACGGCGTCGTCGACCCGCTCCGCGGGGACACGGCCCGCCCTGACCTCCGCCACGAGGGTGGCGTGGAAGTCCCGGTAGGCGGTGGGGACCATCACCATGTCGACGCCCGCGTTGACGGAGGTGCGCACGTCGCTCGGGTAGTCGCCGGGGATCTGGTCGATGGCCTGCCAGTCGCTGATCACGAAGCCCTCGAACCCCATGCCGTCCTTGAGCACGCCGTTGATCATCTCGTCGTGCGCGTGCATCTTGACCGGCCCGGCGTCGTCGTCGGTGAGGTCCAGCGACGAGTAGGACGGCATCACGCTGCCGACGCCCCGCTCCACCGCGTCCTCGAACGGCGCGAGGTGCACGGCCGCCAGCTCCTCGCGGCTGATCCGCGTCACGCCCTGGTCGATGGTGTAGTCGCCGGTGGTCGAGGAGCCGTACTCGGTGCCGCCGTCGCCGACGTAGTGCTTCGCGGTGGCCAGCACCCGGTCGTCCGCGTCCAGCGCGGAGCCGTCGGCCGGGCCCTGGAGGCCCCGGACGACCGTGTTCATCGCGGTGACCAGCGCGGGATCCTCGCCGAACGACTCGTACCCGCGGCCCCAGCGCTCGTCGCGCGTCACGCACAGGCAGGGCGAGAAGTTCCACGGCACGCCCGTCGCGCGGACCTCGGCGGCGGTGACCTCGCCGGTGCGCTCGGCCAGCTCGGGGTCGCGCCCCGCGCCGAGGCCGATGTTGTGCGGCATGATCGTCGCCCCGACGACGTTGTTGTGGCCGTGCACGGCGTCGACGCCGTAGAGCAACGGGATCTGGAGGCGGCTCGCCCGGGTGCGGAGCTGGAAGCCGTCGACCATCCGCGCCCACGCCTCGGCGGTGTTGGGCGTGGGCACGGAACCGCCGCCGGAGAGCAGCGAGCCCAGGTCGTAGGCGGCGATGTCGCCCGGGGTGCGCAGGGCGCCGCGCTCGGCCTGGGTCATCTGCCCCGCCTTCTCCGCCGGCGTCATGCGGCCCAGCAGGTCCGCGACGCGTTCGGCCACCGGCAGCCGGGCGTCCAGGTAGGGCAGGCCGTGCGCGTTGACGACGACGCGCGGCTCCTCGGCGGGCGCGGCGGCGCCGGCGACGTCGAGCGTGAGCGGTACCGTCTCGGCCGCTTCCGCGTCCGCGTCCCGCAGGGTGGCGACGGACACCGTGCGGGTGGCGCCGGACTCCGTGCCCGCCGGGAAGGTCAGCGTGCCGGAGGAGGCGGTGTAGTCCTCGCCCGGGGTGGCGGTGCCGTCCCCGGTCGCGTAGCCGACGGTCACCGGGGCGGCGAGCGGCTCCGCGCCGGTGGTGGCGACGGTGACCGCCACGCGCGCCGTGCCGCCCTCGTCCACCGGGTGCACGGCGTCCACGGTGACCCGCGCGGTGCGCGTCGGGTCGGGCGTGCCGTACAGCTCGACGCCGTCCATCGCGAACGTGCCGGCCCGCCCGGTGGGCAGGGTCACCGCGTAGCCCCACACCTGGGAGAGCCCCAGCACCTGGTCGATGCCGCCGACGGGCTGGTGGTCGGTGCGGTAGGTGAACCGGCTGAACGGCAGCTCCACCAGCCGCCAGCCCTGCCAGTCGTCGGTGAAGGACGCCGTCCACAGCTCGGACGCCTCGCCGTGCGCGCCTCCGTCCTTGATCTCGACCTGGACGCGGGGGCCGGGCCCGGGCGGCAGCGGCGCGGTGTCCTGGGTGTGCTGGGTGTTCTGCCCGTACCACCACAGGCGCAGACCCCGGTGCGCGCTCCAGTCGTGCGGGGGTTCGGCCTCGGCGAAGTTGTGGCTGAAGCCCCCGTAGCCGCTGATGTCGTAGCGCCCTTCGAGCACGCTGTCGCCCTCGGGCGCGTCGGCACGGGCGACGAGGTCGAGCGCGGGGTGGTCGTCGGCGTCGCCGCCCCAGGTGAACAGGCCGCCGTCGGGCGGTCCGGCGAAGGGCACCTCGCCCTCGAACCGGTCCACCGGCACCGGGTCCGGCTCCGCGGCGGCGGACGGCCCCGCGGTGGTGAAGGGCAGCAGCCCCGCGAGGACCGCGACGGAGGCGAGCAGGGCGGTTCTGCGCCGCCCCACCCGTCGTTTCCTGTATGTCCTGGGCATGACATTCCCTTCGTTGGGAGCGCTCACACGGGTCTCGGCGGAGTTAACTGGGCGGTGGGTATGCCGTCAAGGCTTCACGCCAGAACTGGCGCCGGATCAACTCGTATGGCGTGCCCACGCCTTCTGTGTTCACCTTCCGAACGCGGCGGCCCCGGGTCGGCGGGCGCCGCCCGCACCCCTTGAGACGGCGGCGGCCGTGCGGGTGTGCGATCGTTGCGGGCCATGAGCACACCCGACGCGCCCGACACGGGCGCCCCGTCCGCCCCGCCCGGCGCCTCCGCGGCGGGCGCCTCCGCGTCCGGTCCGGCCGCCGCGTCCGGCGCCGTGCGCGACCCGGCCGGGGCGCGGGAGCGGGTGCTGTACGGCTGCATGGGTCTGGGCGGCGCCTGGGACACCACGCCCTACGGACCCGCCGACATCGACCACGCCGAGGCCGCGATCAGCGCCGCGCTCGACAGCGGGATCACCGCCTTCGACCACGCCGACATCTACCGCCACGGCAAGGCGGAGGCCGTCTTCGGCGAGGTCCTGGCCCGGGCGCCGGGGCTGCGCGAGCGCGTCACCGTGCAGACCAAGTGCGGCATCCGCCCGCCCGAACCGGGCCGACCCGGCCAATACGACCTGCGCGGCGCCACCATCGTGCGGCGCGTCGAGGAAAGCCTCACCCGGCTGCGCACCGACGCCGTCGACGTGCTGCTGCTGCACCGCCCGGACCCCCTGGCCGACCCGGCCGACGTCGCCGCCGCGCTGCACACGCTGCACCGCCAGGGACTGGTGCGGCGCTTCGGCGTCTCCAACATGAGCGGGCCGCAGATCGCGCTCCTCCAGGCGCACCTGGACGTGCCGCTCGTCGCCAACCAGCTCGAACTGAGCCTGCACCGGCGGGACTGGCTGGAGTCCGGGGTGCTGGTCAACACCCCGGCCGCCGCCGAGGTGGGCTTCCCGCACGGCACGGTCGAGCACTGCGTGGCGCACGGCCTGCGGCTCCAGGCGTGGGGCGCGCTCGCCCAGGGCCGCTTCACCGGTCGGCCCGGCACGCCGTCCGAGGAGGCCACGGCGCGCCTGGTCACCGCGTTGGCCGAGCGCAAGGGGACGACCCCGGAGGCGATCGTCCTGTGGTGGCTCCAGCGCCACCCCGCGCGCATCGCCCCCGTGGTCGGCACCGCCCGCCCCGAGCGCGTCCGCGCCTGCGCGGACGCCGCACTCCGAGAGCCCGACCTCACCCACGAGGAGTGGTACGCGCTGTGGACCACCGCCCGGGGCGCACCGCTGCCGTAGCCGACGTCCACCGCGGTCGGCGTCGCCATCGCTCTCGCCGCCGCGGTAGCTCGTCGCGGTGCCCGGGTCCGCTGCCCGGGTCCGGGCGCCGGGGAGGGGGCCCCGTCGCCGGGAAGCCGTTGTCAGTGCCTTCTGCGAGGATGGCCGACAGGCGGAAAGGCTTGGGCGACGGGAGGGCGACGCCATGGCAGAACACCAGGTCAGCGAGGATTTCCCCCGGCTGGCGGACCCGTTCAGGCGCGAGCTGCTCGCGCACTGCTACCGCATGCTGGGCTCGGTGCACGACGCCGAGGACTTGGTGCAGGAGACGTACCTGCGCGCCTGGCGGGCGTACGAGAAGTTCGAGGGCCGCTCCTCCATGCGGACGTGGCTGCACCGCATCGCCACGAACACCTGTCTGGACGCGCTGGAGAGCCGCGCCAGGCGCCCGCTGCCCACCGGCCTCGGCGCGCCGAGCGCGGACCCGGGCGACGAGCTGGTGGAGCGGCGCGAGGTGCCGTGGCTGGAGCCGGTCCCGGACGCCCTGGTCGGCGCGGCCGGGGCGGACCCGGCGTCCGTCGTCACCGGGCGGGAGAGCATCCGGCTGGCGTTCGTCGCGGCCTTGCAGCACCTGCCGCCCAAGCAGCGCGCCGTCCTGCTGCTGCGGGAGGTGCTCAAGTGGCGCGCGGCGGAGGTCGCCGAGCTGCTGGACACCTCGGTCGCCTCGGTCAACAGCGCGCTCCAGCGGGCCCGGGCCCAGCTCAGGCAGACGGCGCCGACGGAGGACACCGTCGTGGAGCCCACCGCGGCGGAGCAGCGCGAGCTGCTCGACCGCTACGTGGCCGCCTTCGAGGTCAAGGACGTGGCGGAGATCGTCAAGCTGTTCAGCCAGGAGGCCGTCTGGGAGATGCCGCCGTTCACCGGCTGGTACCAGGGCCCGGCCGTCATAGGCGAGCTCATCGACACCCGCTGCCCCGGCGGCCCCGGCGACATGCGCCTGGTGGCCACGCGGATGAACGGGCAGCCGGCCTTCGGGCTCTACATGCGCGGGGAGGACGGCACGTACCGGCCCTTCCACCTCCAGGTGCTCACGCTCACCGGGGCGGGCGTCTCGCACGTCGCCGCGTTCTTCGGGCCGAAGCTGTTCGCCACCGCCGGGCTGCCCGAGTACCTGCCCGCCCGCCCCACGGACTGACCCGCCCCACCGGCTGCCCGGGCCCTGCTGACGGGCGGACCACACCGACGGACGGCCCGCACCGCCAGACCGCCCGACGCATCGACCGACCGACGAAAGGCCGCCGCCGTGGACGCCAAGCTGCTGAGGCTCGTCGGGGCCGCGACCGCCGCCTACGGGCTGCTGGTCACCGCGCGCCCCCAACTTCTCGCCCGCCCCTCCGGCCTGGTGGACGCCACCGGCCACACCGCTCCGGCGACGGCGATCGCACTGACCCCGCTGGCCTGGCGGGACGCCGCCAGCGGGCTCGCGATGCTGGCGGCGCCGGGTGACGCGGCCCTGCGCACGGCGGCCGTGCTGCGCGCCGCGGCGGACTTCGGGGACGCCGTGCTGCTCGGCAGCACCCTCCCCGGCCGCACCCGGCGCTGGGGCGCGGTCGCCGTCTCCGTGGGCTGGGGCACCCTGACCGTCGCGGGGCTGCTGCGCCGCGCGCCGGACCGGCCCCTTGCCGACCACCCAGCAAAGGACGCCCCGCTCCCGTGAGGGGCGCCGGGCCCGGCCCGGAGCGTGCGGGGCCCGCATTCCGGGGTAGGCGGCCCGCGGCTGCTCCGGGCAGACGGCCCCCGGCGGCCGGAGCTGCCGCGACCGCACCGGCCCGAGGCTCCGCTTCCGTGCCGCCCCACCGGGTCGGCACCGTCGCAGAAGGCAGGCATCCGCACGTGGACGACCCCCGTTACGCCCTCTACACCTCCCCGCCCAGGCCCGGGGCGCTCGTGCTGTTCCTGCACGGCGGCCGGTCCGAGGCGCTGGAGGCACCGCCCTGGCCCAACCTGCCGGGGCTGCGGATGCGTCCGTTCGTCCGCGCGGTGGCCCGTGCCTGCGCGGACGTGCGGCCGGCCGTGGCGCAGGTCCGCTACCGGCACCGGGGCTGGAACGGGGAGCGGGCCGACGCCGCGCGGGACGCCGGGGCGGCGCTCGCGTCGCTGGTGGAGCGGCTGGGCCCGGTGCCGGTCGTGCTCGTCGGCCACTCGATGGGCGGCCGGGCCGCCCTGCGCCTCGCGGCCCACCCGGGCGTGCGCGGCGTCGTCGGCCTGGCGCCGTGGTGTCCGGCCGGGGAGCCGGTCGAACACCTGGCCGACCGGCGGCTGGTCCTGCTGCACGACGCGGGCGACCGCGTGACCGACCCGGGCGGCACCTGGTCCCTCGTGGCGCGCGCCCGGGACGCCGGGGCCTCCGCCTGCGGCGTCGTCCTGACCGGCAGCGACCACGCGATGCTGCGCCGGGCGGGCCTGTGGCACACGCTGGCCACCGCGGTGACGCGCGGCCTGCTCGTACCAGAGGCGATGCCGCCCGCGGTCACCGCCGCGCTCACCGCCCCCGCCGCGACGGCGCCCGGCCCGCTCGCCGCGAGCGACGCCCTGCGCGCGAACACCCCACCCCCCGCCCGCCCCCACCCACCTCCCCCTGACCCACGCGCCCCCCGGCGAGGTCCGCTCGCGGGCGCGGGGTTCAGGGGCGGCGGGTGGCGCGGAGGTAGGCGCGGTTCATCGCGGCGATGGTGGGGAGCGGGATGCCCGCCGGGCAGGCGCGTGCGCACTCTCCGGCGCTGGTGCAGCCGCCGAAGCCCTCGGCGTCCATCGCGGAGACCATGGACAGCACCCGACGGTCCGCCTCGGGAGCGCCCTGCGGCAGCGTGTTCAGGTGGTTGACCTTGGCGGCCGTGAACAGCGCCGCCGAACCGTTCGGGCAGGCCGCCACGCACGCCCCGCAGCCGATGCAGGCCGCGTCCGCGAAGGCCCGCTCCGCGTCGGCGGCCGGGACGGGCGTGGCGTGGGCCTCGGGCGCGCTGCCGGTGGGCGCGGTGACGTAGCCGCCGGCGCCGATGACGCGGTCGAGCGCGGAGCGGTCCACGACGAGGTCCTTGACGACGGGGAACGCCGCCGCCCGCCACGGCTCGACGTCGACCACCTCGCCGTCGGCGAAGGAGCGCAGGTGGAGCTGGCAGGCCGTGGTGGGCTCGGGCCCGTGCGCCCGGCCGTTCACGACCATGCCGCAGGCGCCGCAGATGCCCTCCCGGCAGTCGTGGTCGAAGGCGACGGGCTCCTCGCCGCCCAGCGCGAGGCGCTCGTTGAGCACGTCCAGCAGTTCCAGGAACGACATGTCCGCGCTGAGGCCGTCGACCTCGTACTCGGCCAGGTGCCCGGGGGCCTCGGGCCCGGACTGGCGCCAGACGCGCAGGGTGAGCCTCATGTGTAACTCCGCTGGGTGGGGTGGACGTGCTCGAAGGTCAGCTCCTCGCGGTGGAGGACGGGGGCGCGGCCGGTGCCGGTGAACTCCCAGGCGGCGACGTAGGCGAACTCCGCGTCGCGGCGGGCCGCCTCGCCGTGCGGTGTCTGGCTCTCGACCCGGAAGTGCCCGCCGCAGGACTCGGTGCGGTGCAGCGCGTCCAGGCACATCAGCTCGGCCAGCTCCAGGTGGTCGGCGACACGCCCGGCCCGCTCCAGTGCCTGGTTGAGCGCGGTGCCGCTGCCGGGCACCCGCACCCGGCGCCAGAACTCCGCGCGCAGCGCGGGGATGCGCTCCAGCGCGCGGCGCAGCCCGTCGGCGTCGCGGGCCATGCCGCACGTGTCCCACAGCAGCGCGCCCAGTTCGCGGTGGAAGGAGTCGGCCGTGCGGTCGCCGTTGTTGGACAGCAGCGCGTACTGCCGGTCGGTGACGGCGAACACGGCGTCGTGGACGGCCGGGTGGTCGGCGTCCACCGCCCACGAGGCGTCGCGCGGCAGCCGGGCCAGGTAGTCGCCGAGCGCGGGCGGCAGGACGAAGTAGCCGTCGGCCAGGCCCTGCATGAGCGCGGAGGCGCCGAGCCGGTTGGCGCCGTGGTCGGAGAAGTTGGCCTCCCCGATGGCGAACAGGCCCGGCACGGTGGTCTGGAGGTCGTAGTCCACCCACAGCCCGCCCATCGTGTAGTGGATGGCCGGGTAGATGCGCATCGGCACCCGGTAGGGGTCCTCGGCGGTGATGCGCTGGTACATCTCGAAGAGGTTGCCGTACCGGCGGGTGACGGCCTCGCGGCCCAGGCGGGCGATGGCGTCGGCGAAGTCGAGGTAGACGCCCTGCCCGCCGGGGCCGACGCCGCGGCCCTCGTCGCAGACGTTCTTCGCGGCCCGGGAGGCGATGTCGCGCGGGACGAGGTTGCCGAACGCGGGGTAGAGGCGTTCGAGGTAGTAGTCGCGTTCGTCCTGCGGTATGCGGTCCGGCGGGCGGGTGTCGCCCGCGGCCCTGGGTACCCAGATCCGGCCGTCGTTGCGCAGCGACTCGCTCATCAGGGTGAGCTTGGACTGGTGGTCGCCGGAGCGCGGGATGCAGGTCGGGTGGATCTGGGTGAAGCAGGGGTTGGCGAAGTACGCGCCGCGCCGGTGCGCGCGCCAGATCGCGGTGGCGTTGGAGTTCTTGGCGTTGGTGGACAGGTGGAAGGCGTTGCCGTAGCCGCCGGTGGCCAGGACGACGGCGTCCGCGAGGTAGGTGTCGACGCGCCCGGTCACCAGGTCGCGGGCGACGATGCCCCGGGCCCGGCCGTCCACCACGACGAGGTCCAGCATCTCGGTGCGCGCGTGCATCGTGACGTTGCCGGCGGCGATCTGGCGCGCGAGGGCCTGGTACGCGCCCAGCAGCAACTGCTGCCCGGTCTGCCCGCGCGCGTAGAAGGTGCGCGAGACCTGGACGCCGCCGAAGGAGCGGGTGTCCAGCAGGCCGCCGTACTCGCGGGCGAACGGCACGCCCTGGGCGACGCACTGGTCGATGATCTCCACCGACACCTGGGCGAGCCGGTACACGTTGGACTCGCGGGCGCGGAAGTCGCCGCCCTTGACGGTGTCGTGGAACAGCCGCCACACGGAGTCGCCGTCGTTGCGGTAGTTCTTGGCCGCGTTGATGCCGCCCTGCGCGGCGATGGAGTGCGCCCGGCGCGGCGAGTCCTGGTAGCAGAACTGCTCGACGCGGTAGCCCTGCTCGGCCAGCGTCGCACCGGCCGCGCCGCCGGCGAGCCCGGTGCCGACGACGATGACGGTGTGGCGGCGCCTGCCCGCCGGGTTCACCAGCTTGGCCTCGAAGCGCCGCCGGTCCCAGCGCTCGGCGATCGGCCCGCCGGGCGCGGCGGTGTCCACCAGGGGCTCGCCCAGGCGGTAGCGGGCGTAGGGGGGTGTCGGCTCGGCTTGCGGCATGTCAGCTCACCACCTTGGTCATGACGGCGACGGGGACGACGAGGAATCCGGCGGTCAGCGCGAGCGCCAGCCCGGTGCCGGTGGCCCGCAGCGCCCGCTCGGCCCGGGCGCCGGCCAGCCCGAGCGAGCGGGCGGCGGCGAGGAGGCCGTGGCGCACGTGCAGGCCCAGCGCGAGCATGGCGACGCCGTAGACGGCGTTGCCGTACCACGTGCCGAACGTGGCGACGACGTTCTGGTAGGACTGCCCGGGCCGCCCGTGCGGGTTCACCGTGCCGGTCGTCAGGTCCAGCAGGTGCCACACGACGAACAGGGCGAGGATGACGCCGCCCCAGCGCATGGTGCGGGTGGCGTAGTCGGTGCGGGCGCGGCGGTGGGCGTACCGCACCGGGCGGGCGGCCCGGGCGCGCCGGGTGAGCTGGTACGCGGCGACGCCGTGCAGCACCACGGCCGTCAGCAGCCCGGCGCGCAGCAGCCACAGGAACCACCCGTGGTGCAGCACCGGCGCTCCGATCGTGCGCAGCCAGTGCGCGTAGCCGTTGAACTCCTCGGGGCCGAAGAAGATCTTCAGGTTGCCCAGCATGTGCGCCACCAGGTACGCCAGCATGACGGCGCCGGTGACGGCCATGACCGCCTTCTTGCCGACCGTCGAGCGCCACACCAGGCGCACCGGGGAGGGCGGCCGCCCACCCTCGGCGTGCCGTGCCGCGTCCGCCGGCCGTGCTCCGGCCGCCCCGCCTCCGGCCGCCCCGCCTCCGGCCGCTTGCGCCGTCCGCCGCGCCCGTGCCGTCCGCGCGGCCCGTGCCGCTCGCGCTGCCCGTGCCGCCGCCGTCCGTCGCGGGGGCTTCGTCGCCGTTGCCATGCCTGCGACGGTAGGAGCGCCCCGGGTGATCCGTCCAAGACATAGTGTGGCTGATTACCATAGGGTCGGCCTATGGAGCCGTCTAGGCTTGGCGCCATGCAGCTCCAGCAGCTCCGGTACTTCGCCGCCGTCGCCGAGACCCGGCACTTCACCCGTGCCGCCCAGCGCGAGCACGTCGCCCAGCCCTCCCTGTCCCAGCAGATCCGCGCGCTGGAACGGGAGCTGGGCACCGAGCTGTTCCACCGGGCCAGGGGCCACATCGGGCTCACCGACGCGGGGGAGGCGCTGCTGCCGCTCGCCCGCCGCATCCTCGCCGACGCCGACACCGCGCGGCGGGAGGTGCAGGAGGTCGCCCGGCTGAGACGCGGCCGGGTCCGGCTCGGCGCGCCGCCCAGCCTGTGCACGAGCGTCGTGCCGGACGTGCTGCGCCTGTTCCGCGACCGCTACCCGGGCGTGGAACTCGCGGTGCACGAGGGCGGCTCCCGGGACCTGGTCGGCGTGCTGGCCGCCGGCGAGCTGGACCTGGCGCTCGTCATCACGCCGCTGCCCGGCCAGGCGCCCGCGCTGGCCACCACGGAGCTGCTGCACGAGGAGCTGGTGGTGGTCTCCGCGCCGGGCGAGCCCGCGCCCGCCGACGGTGCCCTGCGCGTGGCCGACCTGCGCGACACCCCGCTGGTGATGTTCCGGCACGGCTACGACCTGCGGGAGCTGACCCTCGCGGCGTGCCGCGCCGCCGGGTTCGAGCCCCGGTTCAGCGTCGAGGGCGGCGAGATGGACGCCGTGCTCGGCTTCGTGCGCGCCGGGCTGGGCCTCGCCGTGGTGCCGCGCATGGTGGCCGACCGCTCGGGGCTGCGCACCACCCCGCTGGCCCCGCCGGGCCTGCGCCGCACCGTCTGCGTGGCCCACCGCGCCGACGTCTCCCCGCCCCGGGCGGCACGCGAGCTGGCGCGCGTCCTCACCGAGCAGCTTCGCGCCGCGCCCGGCCCACCAGATGAGCGGCCACGAAGCCGAACGCGTTGAGCGCGGTGTGCGCCAGCGCCGGGGCGAGCAGGCCGCCGCGCCGCCGCAGCGCGCCGAGGGCCAGCCCGCCGAGCGCTCCGGCGGCGACGTTGCCCGCCGCCGTCGCCCACCGCGCGGCGCCGGACCCCGCCGGGACGCCCGCCGCGCTCGCCCGCGCCAGCGCCGGGTTCGCCTCGACCAGCGCGGCCGACGGCGCCACGTGCCACAGCCCGAAGAGCGCGGCGGCCACCGCGTCCGCGCGCCGCGTGCCCCAGCGCCGCGCCAGCAGGGCGGGCAGCACGCCCCGGAACGCCGCCTCCTCCAGCAGCACCGTGCCCACCGGGACGTCGAGCAGCGCCTGCCGGAGCAGCCCGGGCAGGTCGGGCGCCGCCCGCCGGTCCGCGAACAGGGCGCGCGTCGCGGGGAGCACCGTGCCGCACGCGTAGGCCCCGGCCACGCAGCAGGCCGCCACCGCCCCGTGCCGCGCGCCCCGCGCGAGCCCGTCCGCGCCGAGCCCCACCTGCGCCCGCGTCAGGCCCGCGCGCCTGGCCACCCCGGCGAGCGCGGCGGTGGCCACCACCGACACCGCGTTCCCCGGCCCCGGCGCCAGCCGCGCCTTCGCCACCTGGGCGGCCGCCAGCACGCCCAGCGCCGCCCCCGTCTCCCGTCCCACACCCATGCGCCGACCCTCTCACGCCGCGCCGACCGGTTCGGCCGCGCGGCGGCACCGTCCGGCGCCCCGAGCCGTGGCCGTGGTACCGGTGGGTACCACGGCCACGGCTCGGGGCGGGCACCTCGTGCGAAGGCGGTGGGCGGCCGCCGGAGAGGGCGGCGTCCGCGTCACGTCGTCAGCAGCACGCCCACGTAGGCCGCGCCCGCGACGATCACCCAGGCGGTGGTGCCGAGGGCGGCGAGGCGCCAGCCGGTGCGGGCCAGCGAGGGCAGGTGGACGCCGGTGCCGAGACCGAAGAGGGCCGCAGCCAACAGCACTTCCCGCAGCCCCGCGGCGGCGTCCAGCAGACCGGGCGGCAACAGGCCGGTGCTGCGCAGCGCGGCCAGGGCGAGGAAACCGGCCACGAACAGCGGTACCAGCGGTGGACGCCGCCGCGCCCCGCCGCCGTGCCCTCCTTGCGCGCGTCGCCGCGCCGCTGACACACCCACCACGGCCACCACGGCCGCCAGCGGGGCCAGCATGACCACACGCATCAGCTTCACCAGCACCGCGTCGGTCAGCGCCGCGTCACCGGCGGTCTGCGCGGTGGCCACCACCTGCCCGACGTCGTGGACACTGGCGCCGACCCAGCGTCCGAACGCGGCGTCCGTCAGCCCGAGGGGAGCGTGCAGCAGTGGCAGGACGGCGATCGCCAGCGTGCCGCACAGCGTCACCAGCGCGACGGAGGCGGCCACGTCCCGGTCGTCACTGCGCCGCCCCTCACTGACCGCCGCGATGGCCGACGCCCCGCAGATCGCGTAGCCGGTGGCCACGAGCAGCGGCTGGTCACCGGGCAGCCCGGCCCGTCGGCCCAGCCACAGCGTGCCGCCGAACGTCGCGACGACGACGACGAGGACCATGGCCGTTGTCGCCCAGCCGAGACCCAGCACGGTGCCCAGGCTCAGCTCGAGGCCGAGCAGAACCACCCCGGCCCGCATCAGCCGCCGCCCGGCCAGCGCCAGTCCCGGGCGTCCGCGCCTCCGCACGAACCCGCGCAGCCGCGGCAGGTGCGCGACGGCGATGCCCAGCGCGATCGCCGCCGTCAGTACGGGGAGCGCGGGGAAGAGCAGGTGCGCGCCCCACGCCGCGGCCACCCCGCCCCCGACGAGAGCGAGCCCGGGCACCGGACCCGCCCCGCCGGGCCGTCCGTGCGGCAGCCGTACCACGCGGGGTCGGGCGGACGGTCGTCCCGCGGAGCCGCGCCCGTGCCGGGTGCCGAGGGCCGCCATCAGCGGTCGGTCGGCGTTGCGCCGGCCGGTACGTCGTCGGCGGGGAGGGTGTAGACGCGGCGCACGCTGGAGCCGAGGCGGGAGACGTCCGCGCCGTAGACGTGCAGGGATATGGCTCGCCGCGCCCCCCCGTTGCGCACGCGGTGGATGTCGCCGGGAGGGGCGAAACCGCACACCGCGCCGCGCCTGTTCACCACGTCCTCGGTGGCCACCAGGCGCGCGCTCCCACCGGGTCCGGAGGCGGGCAGCAGTTGGTAGCGCCGCTCGTGCTCCTCACCGGCGTGGACGCCGGTGACGCACCAGGAGACGTGGTCGTGCACGGGCGTGCACTGGCGGGGCAGCCACACCAGCGCGACGAGCGAGAAGCTGCCGTCGCTCTCGGCGTGCAGCAGGTGCTGGCGGTAGTGGTCGGGATCGCCCTGGCACTGCGCGGGTGTCAGCAGGTCCGCGGCACCGAGGTGGGGTGCCAGCTTCTCGCCGACGAGGTGGGCGGTGACGTCCGGGGGCGACCCGAGACGCACGGCGGCGCGGACGTCCTCGACCAGTGCCGTGAGCCGGTCGGTCACCGGCGGCGGGGGGGCGGTGTCGAGCGTGGTGGAGGGAGGGGGAGGAACCATGCGGGCAGCGTCACCGCGCCGCGCCTATCATGTCCAACGAGGGTTTCTTCGCCCTTCCCCTGCATGTGCTTATGGATTGGACCTCAGCAGCCGACGCGGTTCTCCGCGACCGTCCGCAACTCCCGCAGCACCAGAGCCGTGGCCGGTGTCTCCAGGTGCTCGCGCAGCACGTAGGCGGAGATGTGGCGGCGTGTGGGCGGGTCCAGCGCCCGGCCCACCACCTTGCGGTGCACCAGGAAGGACAGCACGAGTCCCGGCATCATGGCGATACCGAGTCCCTCGGCGACCAGGCTCTGCACCACCAGGTTGTCGTCCGTGGTGAACGCGATGTCCGGGGTGATACCCAGTTCGCCGCACTCGTGCAGGAAGTTGGCGCGGCACCGTACGCATCCGGTGATCCACCGCGCGTCGGACAGGTCGGCCAGGCGTACCGCCCGGCGCCGTGCCAGGGGATGGTCCGCGGGCAGCAGAACCGTCAGCTGGTCCTCCATGAGCGGTATCTCCACCAGACCGGGCGGCACCTGTTCGTGCAGCCCTGGATAGGTGAACGCGAGGGAGATGTCGGCCTCGCCACGCACCACGCGGTGCAGTGAGTCGGGGGGCTCGTCCTCCTGCAACGCGACCCGCACACCCGGATGGTCGTGCGCCAGCCGGGCCAGTGCCTCCGGCACCAGGGTCGCGCTCGCGCTCGGGAAGGCGCAGACCCGCACGTGCCCGGCTTCCAGGCGTCGCAGCGCGGCGAGCTGCTGCTGCGCGACGACCATACCGTCGAGGATCGCCCCGGCGTGCCGGGCCAGTGCCTCACCCGCTTCCGTCAACCGCATGCGGCGACCGGCGCGTACGAAGAGCGGCGACCCGACACTGCGCTCCAGCGCTCTGACCTGCTGGGTGATCGCGGGCTGGGTATAGCCCAGCGCCCGGCCCGCTGCCGTGTAGGAGCCGGTCCGGATGACCTCCTGGAACGTGCGCAGGTGTCGCAACTCGAACATGCTCGAACAATAAGCGGAACTTGGCCATGCGGAGCCCGCCGGTTCCGGTCAGGGCCGAAACGTGTCCGTCAGGCCGCGCGCAGGGCGTCGCCCGGCGTGCCGCCCCGCGCGGCCGGCAGCCGGACGCCGAGGTCGCGGCAGACGGCGTCCGCCGCCCGCGCGGCCGAGCGCAACGCCCCCTGGGGCGTGCCGGTGTCCCGGTGGTCACCGCACAGGTACAGGCCCGTCAGCACCCGCACCGCCCGCCGCGCGTCGTGCGGCGCGGGCATCGCCGGGACGGCGTCCGCCTGGTGCCGGGCGGCCAGCAGGTCCCACCGCCCGGCCGCGACGCCGTGCAGCGCGGCCAGTTGGGCACGTGCGGCGCGGTCCAGCGCCGCGGGGGGCTCGGCGGCGGCCGCGCCCAGCACGACCGAGGTGACCAGCGTGCGCCCCGGACGCGCGCGGGACGGGTCGACGGCCGAGGCCACCATCGTGTACGTCACGGGGCCGCGCCGCTCCCCGTCCAGCACGAGCACGCGGTCGGCGGCCGGGGGTGCGGCGTCCGCGGCGTGGTGCAGCACCGTCACCGGGTGGAAGGCCGGCACCCGCACCCCGGGCAGCAGGCGGGCCGCGTCCCGCGCGCCGGTCGCGACGACGACCGCGCGGCAGCCGAACCGGCCCCGCCCCTCGGTCTCCACCGCGTTCGCCGACACCCCGACCGCGCGCGTCGAGGTGCGCACCGTGCCCGGCGGCAGCCCCGCCGCCAGCAGCTCCGGCACGGCCGCCGCGCCCCCGGCCGGCAGGGACAGACCGCGCCGGGCGAAGCCGCGCAGCGCCAGGTCCGTCACCCGGCTGGAGGTCTCCAGCTCCGGGTCGCCGAGCAGGGTGGCCACCAGCGGACGCAGCAGGGTGTCCACCGTGCGGAACGGAATGCCGCGCGTGACCAGCGCCCGGGCCGCCGGCAGCTCGGGGCGGGCCCGCAGCCGGTGCGGCTCGGTGACCGCCAGCCGGGCGAGCTGGCCGCGCAGCCGGGCCGCGTCCAGCGCGGTGCCCAGGGCCCGGGCCGGGTGCCGGGCACCGCCGGGGCCGCCGAGCCGCACCGACCGGGCCCCGCTGATCCGCACCGTGTGTCCGCCGCCCCGGATGGCGACGCCGGGCGCGAAGGGGCGCAGCTCCAGCTCCGCCAGGCCGGGGCTGGTGCGCAGCTCCGGCCAGTCGGCGCACAGCAGTTGGCCGCCTCCGTCCAGCCGGTAGCCCGACAGGTCCTCGGTGGCCATCCGGCCGCCGACGCGCTCGGCCGCCTCCAGCACCGTGACCGTGAGCCCGGCCCCGGTCAGGTGCCGGGCGGCCGCCAGCCCGGCCAGGCCGGCTCCGATGACGACGACGTCCGCGTCAGTCGTGCGACGTGTGGGTGCGGTGCCGAACACGGGCCCTCCCGAGGTCGAAAGCCTTACCTGAGCTGTTCGAACGGTGGCGCTGTACCGCTCATGCCCCCCCACGGCGTGGCCAAAGCTTCACCGCTCCCGACCCTACGGACGGCCCGCCTTCACCGGACGCGCGCACGTGGAGTGCACGGTCGCACACCGGTCGCGCATGCGCCGCGGCCCGCCGCCCCCGTGCGCCCCGCCCCCGTCCGCCTGGTTCCGTCCGCCTGGCCACGTCCGGCGTCTTCCACCGCGCCGCCGCGTGGGGCGGCCTACCGTGCCGTGGGGGACGCCGCCGCCCGTACCGCGTCCTCGATGCGCGGGCAGGCGAAGGCGAACCCGCTCTCCAGCAGCCGCCGCGGCAGTACCCGGGTGCTGGCCAGCACCTCCTGCGCGAAGTCGCCGAGCACCAGCCGCAGCGCGGGCGCCGGTGCCGTCGCCAGGGTCGGGCGCCGCAGCACCCGGCCCAGCGCCGCCGTCACCTCCCGGTTGGTGGCGGGCTCGGGGGCGGTGAGGTTGACCGGGCCGTCGAGCCCGTCAGCGGCGAGCAGGTGCCGCAGCGCCGCGATGTGGTCGTGCAGGGCGATGAAGCTCCAGAACTGCCGCCCGTCACCCAGCCGGCCGCCGAGCCCCGCCCGGAACAGCGGCAGCAGGCGCCGCCCCCAGGCACCGCCCGCCCCGGAGACGACCATCCCGGTGCGCGCGTGCACCGTGCGCACCCCGGCCCGCCGGGCGGGCTCGGCCGCCGCCTCCCACTCCCGGCACACGTCCGCCAGGAACCCGGTGCCCGGCGGGGCGCTCTCGTCCACGGCGCGCGTGCCGGTGTCGCCGTAGTAGCTGATCCCGCTCGCGCACACCAGCACGCGCGGCGGGGTCTCCAGCGCGGCGAGGGCCCCGGCCAGCGCCCGGGTGCCCAGGACCCGGCTGTCCCGGATCTCCCGCTTGTACGCCGCCGTCCACCGGCGGTCGCCCACGCCCGCGCCCGCCAGGTGCACCACGGCCTCGACGCCGGCCAGACCGGCGGCGTCGACGTGACCGCGCGCGGGGTTCCACGTCACCTCGTCCCCGGACGCGGCCGGGCGCCGCACGAGCCG
Organism: Streptomyces marinisediminis; assembly: GCF_026262575.1. Taxonomy (GTDB): domain Bacteria; phylum Actinomycetota; class Actinomycetes; order Streptomycetales; family Streptomycetaceae; genus Streptomyces; species Streptomyces marinisediminis. The sequence goes on along the minus strand of NZ_JAPKFL010000002.1, from coordinate 131,060 downwards.
GACGATCTCGTGCCCCTCGGGGCGCAGCGAGCGTGCGAGGGCTGAACCGATGAGGCCGGAGGAACCGGTGATCGCGATGCGCATGCGCCCATCCTCGCGTCCCGGGCGTCAGCCGCGGAAGCGGGCCCACAGCCGGGGGAAGCGCTCCGCGAGCACGCGCGCGTCCTCGAAGGCCAGCGGGGTGCCGACCGGCTCGGGCGGCGGCTCGGCCAGGCCCAGCTCGGGCAGCTCGCCGCCCAGCAGCGCCTCGTACGCCTCGTCCGCCGCGTAGCCCAGCTCCTCCGCCTCCCCGTCGACCTCCGGGTCGAAGTCCTCCAGCAGCTCCGCGAGGGCGTCCGGGTCCTGGTGCAGCGCGCCTTCGAACACCGCGCGGCCCTGGCCGATGAGCCAGCACCGGAACGCGTCGAACACGTCGTCGCTGGCTCCGTCGAGCAGCACCCAGGCCGCCCCCCACACGTCCCAGCGGTAGGCGCGCTGGTAGCGGGCCTCGAAGTGGCGGGCGAAGTCGGTGACCGTCTCCGGGTCGAGCTGGGTCAGCCGTTCGACGAGCAGCTCCGCGTGGTCGTCCGGGTCCCCGTCGGCGGCCTCGCGGGTGCTGTCGATCAGCTCCCAGAACTCGTCCTCGTGCAACGTCACGGGACCAGCATCCGCCCCGGCCCGCCCGCGCGCACACGCACTCCCCCGGCCGGGCGAACCCGCGCGGAAACACGACAGCAGATGTCGGGTTTGGCTGTGAGCGTGAGCGCGTACGCCGACGAGGGAACGGGAGCGGTCGATGACGACGCGAGAGAGCCGGGAAGGCCGAGAGAGCCGGGAAGGCCGAGTGAACCGAGAGGACGCGGAGGCCGCCGCGGAACGGCCGCTGGCGGGCCGGGTGGCGCTGGTGGCCGGGGCCACGCGCGGGGCCGGACGGGCGATGGCCGTGGAACTGGGCCGGGCCGGGGCCACGGTCTACGCCAGCGGCCGCACCACCCGCGAGCGGGTCAGCGAGGTCGGCCGCGCCAGCGAGACGATCGAGGAGACGGCGGAGCTGGTGGAGGCGGCCGGGGGCACGGGCATCGCCGTGCCCACCGACCACCTGGTGCCCGAGCAGGTGGCGGCGCTCGTCGAGCGCGTCGACCACGAGCAGGGCCGGCTGGACGTGCTCGTCAACGACATCTGGGGCGGCGACCACCTCGTGCAGTGGGGCAAGCCCATGTGGGAGCACGACCTCGCCATGGGCCTGCGGGCCGTGCGGCTGGGCGTCGAGAGCCACCTGGTCACCAGCCACCACGCCGTACCGCTGCTCATCCGGCACCCCGGCGGGCTGGTGGTGGAGGTGACGGACGGCACCGCCGAGTACAACCGCCGCTACCGCGAGCCGCTCTACTACGACCTGGCCAAGAACGGCCCGCTGCGCGTCGCCTACGCGCTGGGCCAGGAGCTGGCCCCGCACGGGGCGACCGCGGTGGCCCTCACCCCCGGCTGGCTGCGGTCGGAGACCATGCTGGACACGCACTTCCGCGTCACCGAGGAGACCTGGCGCGAGGCCCTCGCGACCACACCCGAGTTCGGCATCTCCGAGTCGCCCGTCTACGTCGCCCGCGCCCTGGTGGCGCTCGCCGCGGACCCCGACGTCGCCCGGTTCAACGGCCGCTCGCTCTCCAGCGGCCGGCTCGCCAGGGAGTACGGCTTCACCGACACGGACGGCTCCCGCCCGGACGCCTGGAGCTACCTCCGCGACACGGACGCCGGACGCCGCGCCGACCCCCTGGACTACCGCTGACCCGCGCCCGCACCCGCCGGAGCCCCCGTCAGCCGCGGTGCGGCGCGGGCCCCGGCGGTGGCGGCGGCCCGGAGCGGGCCGGGCACGACGCGCCCGGGGCCGGTGCCACCACGCCCGGACCGGCGCCGGCCTTCCGCGGCGCGACCGTCGGCTGCGCCCCGCCGCCGAGGGCCGCCTCACCGGGGCGCGGGCCGACGGGGCGGCGCACGCGTTGCCGGGGCGACGCCCAAAGCGGCGGGGCGGCGCCCGGCACCGGGCGTCGGGAGCCGCAGTGCGGCCGTCGCCCGTGCCCCACCGCTGACACTCGCCCCCGTCGAGGCCGGGGCCCGGCCCGGCGGATGACGACGCGGACGGTGCCGGCACCCGGCCGACGCCGCGCCCGGCCGACGCCGCGCCCGGCACCAGACGCGGGCGGTGCCCCGGGCGCGCGGGGTGCCCGGGGCGCTCCGGGGCGGTGTCGCCGCGCTGGGGGCGGGCGTCAGGGGTGGTAGTGGGCGGCCATCGTGCGGGCCGCTCGCGCGAAGCGGGCGCGCAGGGCGGGCGGGGCCAGCACCTCCGCCTCCGGGCCGAGTGCGAGCAACTGGGTGTACGCCACCTCCTGCGACTCCACCGGCAGGGTGATCGTCACCCCGCCGTCCGGGGAGGCGCCGGCCGGGGCCGCGCGGGCCAGCGCCTCCTCCGCCGCCGCGCGGTCCCCGTGCACGTGCCGCAGCCGTCGCGCCCCCGCCTCGGTCAGCCGGACGACGACCTCCTCGCGCAGCAGCGAGCGGGCGAACGCGGCGGCGTGCTCTTCCCAGAACGCCGGGAGGTCGAACTCCTCCTCCCGGGTGAACGCCTCGCCCGGCTCGACGGCCACCACGCGGTCCACCCGGTAGACGCGGAACTTCTCGGCGACCCGGGCGGCCAGATACCACACGCCCGCCTTCAGCACGAGCCCGTAGGGCTCCAGCTCGCGCACCACCGCGCCACCGGGCCGCCCGTAGCGCACCGTGACACGGCGGTCGGCCCACACCGCACGGGCCAGCTCGGCCAGCGGCGCGGGCGTCGTCGGCTCCTGCCACCAGCCGGGTGCGTCCAGGTGGAAGCGCTGGGCCACGCTGCGGCGCGCGTCGCCCAGCTCGGGCCGCAGCGCCGCCAGCACCTTCAGCCCCGCCGCCGAGGCGGCGTCCGCCAGGCCCAGGTCGCGCAGGACCGCGGGCACCCCCGAGAGGAACAGCGCCTCCGCCTCGCTGCGGCCCATCCCCGTCAGCCGGGTGCGGTACCCCCCGATCAGGCGGTACCCGCCCGCCCGGCCCCGCTCCGCGTACACCGGGACCCCGGCCTCGCCGAGCGCGGCGACGTCCCGGACGACCGTCCGCTCCGACACCTCCAGCTCCGCCGCCAACTCGGCCGCCGTCATGGTCCGTCGGTTCTGCAGGAGCAGCACCAGCCTGATGAGTCTCGCCGCGCGCATGGCCGCATTGTCCCCACCGGCGGCCACGGGGGTCGCGCCGGACCGCCGAACCGTCAGGCGCCGCCGGGTAGGCGGATGTCCGGGGGCGCTGTTACCGTCCGAGCCATGAGCGATCAACCTCGCGAGCAATGGGGTACCCGGGCGGGCTTCATCCTCGCCGCGATCGGTTCGGCGGTCGGTCTGGGCAACATCTGGCGCTTCCCGGCCGAGGCCTACCGCAACGGCGGGGGCGCCTTCCTGCTGCCCTACCTCATCGCGCTGCTGACGGCGGGCCTGCCTCTGCTGATCATGGAATACACGATCGGCCGGCGCCATCGGGGCTCGGCCCCCGCGTCGTTCCGACGGCTGGGCAAGCCGGCCCAGTTCATCGGCTGGTGGCAGGTGGCGATCTGCTTCGTCATCGCCACCTACTACGGGCTGATCCTCGCCTGGGCCGTCCGCTACGTGGGCTTCTCGGTGGGCCAGGAGTGGGGCGGGGACGCCGAGGGCTTCCTCTTCGTCGACTTCCTCCAGGTCGGCGACACCCCGGGCGAGATCGGCGGGTACGTGCCCGGCGTCTTCTGGCCGCTGCTCGCGGTGTGGGTGGTCGTGCTGGTCATCCTCGCCCTGGGCGTGCGGCGCGGCATCGAGACCGCCAACAAGATCTTCATCCCGCTGCTCGTGGCGTTCTTCGTCGTCCTGGTCATCCGGGCGCTCACGCTGGACGGCGCGGCCCAGGGCCTGGACGCCTTCTTCACCCCGGACTGGGGCGCCCTGACGGACGGCAACGTCTGGGTCGCCGCCTACGGGCAGATCTTCTTCTCGCTGTCCGTCGGCTTCGGCATCATGATCACGTACGCCTCCTACCTGGGCCGCCGCTCCGACCTCACCGGTTCCGCGCTGGTCGCGGGCTTCGCCAACAGCTCCTTCGAGATCCTCGCCGGCATCGGCGTCTTCGCCACGCTCGGCTTCCTCGCGGCCGGCAGCGGCGGCGCGGTGTTCGACACCGAGGGCGGCCTCGGCCTCGCCTTCGTCGCCTTCCCGACCATCATCTCCGAGATGCCCTGGGGCGGCTTCTTCGGCGTGCTGTTCTTCGGTTCGCTGGTCATCGCGGGTCTGACCTCGCTCATCAGCATCGTGCAGGTCATCGTCTCCGCCGTGCAGGACCGGCTGCGCATGGCCCGCGTCCCGGCCGTGCTGATGGTGGGCGGCCTGGTCGCGCTGGCGTCCGTGCTGCTCTACCCGACCGAGGGCGGGCTGTACCTGCTGGACGCCGCCGACCGGTTCATCAACCGCTACGGCATCGCGCTGGCCGCGCTGGTCGCCGTCGTCTTCGTCGCCTGGATCCTGCGCAAGCTGCCGATGCTCCAGGGCGACGCCGACGCCACCTCGGCGGTCCGGCTGGGCCGCTGGTGGCGGGTGTGCCTGGGCGTCGTCACCCCCCTCGTGCTGGGGCTGATGCTCATCGACGCGCTCACCCAGGAGCTGGGCGAGAACTACGAGGGCTACCCGACCAGCTTCCTGCTGTGGGCGGGCTGGGGCGTGGCCGGGGCCGCACTGCTCGTCGGCATCCTCCTGGCCCTCATCCCCTGGCGCCGCGAGGACACCCCCGTGGCCGCCCACAGCGATGACCAGAGGAGCAAGTGATGTCAGTCAGCGCCGTCGTGATGCTGATCGTGTCGATCGTCGTGGTGTGGGGCGGCCTGCTCCTGGCCGTGCTGCGGCTGCGCGCCCACCCCGAGGTGGCGGAGCCGCCGGAGTCCCCGGAGAGCCACTCGCTCTGACGCCCCCGGGGCCCCGGACACGGGGACGGGACCCCGCGGGCGACGGCCGCACGCACACGGAGGGGCGGGGCCCGGCTCGGCAGCCGGGCCCCGCCCCTCCGTGTCGCCCGACGGGCCGTCAGGCCAGGCCGTACCGCTCGGCGGCCTGACGGACGGTCTCCTGCTTGACCTCACCGCGCCGGGCGAGCTGGGCCAGCGCGGAGACGGCGATCGACTCGGCGTCCACCCCGAAGTGGCGGCGGGCGTTCTCCCGGGTGTCGGACAGGCCGAACCCGTCGGTGCCCAGCGAGGAGTAGTCCTGCGGCACCCACTGGCTGATCTGGTCCGGCACCTGCCGCATCCAGTCGCTGACCGCCAGTACCGGGCCCGGCGCGTCCTTCAGCACGCGCGTCACGTACGGCACCCGGTCCTCGCCGCGCAGCGCGGCCGCCTCGCACTCCAGCGCGTCGCGGCGCAGCTCGCCCCACGACGTCGCCGACCACACGTCCGCCGCGACGCCCCACTGCTCGGCCAGCAGCCGCTGGGCCTGGAGCACCCAGTGGATCGCGGTGCCCGAGGCCAGGAGCTGGATGCGCGGCGCCTGCGCGTCCGCCGCCTCGCCCTGGCTGAACCGGTACAGCCCCTTGACGATGCCCTCCTCGACGCCCTCGGGCATCGCGGGCTGCGGCATGGGCTCGTTGTAGACCGTCAGGTAGTAGAAGACGTCCTCCGGGTCCTCCCCGTACATCCGGCGCAGACCGTCCTTCACGATCACGCCGATCTCGTACGCGAAGGCCGGGTCGTAGGAGAGCGCGGCCGGGTTCGTCGCGGCGATCAGCGGCGAGTGCCCGTCGGCGTGCTGGAGGCCCTCGCCCGTCAGCGTCGTGCGGCCGGCCGTGGCACCCACGACGAAGCCCCGGCCGAGCTGGTCGGCCAGCGCCCAGAACTGGTCGGCGGTGCGCTGCCAGCCGAACATCGAGTAGAAGATGTAGAACGGGATCATCGGCTCGCCGTGCGTGGCGTACGACGTCGCGGCGGCGGTGAAGTCCGCCATCGCGCCGGCCTCGGTGATCCCCTCGTTGAGGATCTGCCCGTCCTTGGCCTCCTTGTAGTACATGAGCTGGTCGCGGTCGACCGGGTCGTAGGTCTGGCCCAGCGGCGAGTAGATGCCCGCGGAGGGGAACAGCGCCTCCATGCCGAACGTGCGCGCCTCGTCCGGGACGATCGGGACCCAGCGCTTGCCGGTCTCCTTGTCCCGCATCAGGTCCTTCACCAGCCGCACGAAGGCCATGGTGGTGGCCACCGCCTGGCTGCCGCTCCCCTTGGCCATCGCCGCGAACGGCCGCTCCGCGGGCTCCGGCAGCGCGACGGGGTGCACCGTGCGCGCCGGGGCGGGGCCGCCCAGCTCCGCGCGGCGCTCCCTGAGGTAGCGCACCTCGGGGGAGTCGGCGCCCGGGTGGGCGTAGGGGACCAGCTCGTCGTCCAGCTCGGCGTCCGGGATGGGCAGCTCCAGCAGGTCCCGCATGGCGCGGAACTCCTTGCCGGAGAGCTTCTTCATCTGGTGGTTGGCGTTGCGCGACTCGAAGCCCGGGCCCAGCGTCCAGCCCTTGACCGTCTGCGCCAGGATCACCGTCGGCGCGCCCCGGTGTTCGACGGCCGCCTGGTACGCCGCGTACACCTTGCGCGGCTCGTGACCGGCGCGCGAGGTGTGGAAGCACTCGGTGATCTTGTCGTCGGTGAGCAGCTTCGCCAGTTCCGCCAGGGCCGGATCCGCGCCGAAGAAGTGCTCGCGGATGTAGGCGGCGTCGCGGGTGGCGTACGTCTGGAACTGGGCGTCGGGCACGTCGCGCAGGCGGCGCAGCAGCGCGCCGGTGGTGTCGAGCTGGATCAGCTCGTCCCAGGCGGTGCCCCACAGCGACTTCACCACGTGCCAGCCGGCCGCGCGGAACTGCGCCTCCAGCTCCTGCACGATCTTGAAGTTGGCGCGCACCGGGCCGTCCAGGCGCTGGAGGTTGCAGTTGACGACGAAGGTGAGGTTGTCGAGTCGCTCCCGGGCGGCGAGCGCCAGGGCGGCGGTCGACTCCGGCTCGTCCATCTCGCCGTCGCCCAGGAACGCCCACACGTGGCTGGTGGAGGTGTCCTTGATCCCGCGGTTGCTCAGGTAGCGGTTGAAGCGCGCCTGGTAGATCGCCGACAGCGGGCCCAGGCCCATCGACACGGTGGGGAACTCCCACAGCCACGGCAGGCGGCGGGGGTGCGGGTAGGACGGTACGCCCTTGCCGCCCGCCTCCTGACGGAAGTGGTCGAGGTTCTCCTCGGTGAGCCGCCCCTCCAGGAAGGCGCGGGCGTAGATGCCGGGGGAGGCGTGGCCCTGGATGTAGAGCTGGTCGCCGGAGCCGTGCCGCCGCGGGTCCTCCTTGCCGCGGAAGAAGTGCTGGAAGCCGATCTCGTAGAGCCAGGCCGCCGAGGCGTAGGTGGCGATGTGGCCGCCGACGCCGTAGCGGCTGCCCCGGGTCACCATCGCGGCGGCGTTCCACCGGTTCCACGCGGTGATGCGGCGCTCCATCTCCGGGTCGCCGGGCAGCTCGGGCTCGGCGGCCGTCGGGATGGTGTTGACGTACTCCGTCTCCAGCAGCCCCGGGACGGCGAGCCCGCTGGTGCGCGCGTGCTCGACGGTGCGGCGCACGAGGTAGGCGGCGCGCCGCGGTCCGGCCGCGTCGGCGACCGCGTCCAGGGACTCGCGCCACTCGGCGGTCTCCTGCGGGTCACGGTCCGGGAGCTGGTCCAGCTCGCTCGGCAGGGTGGAGTCGGTCATCTGGCCGCCTTCCGGGATGGGGACGGTGGGGTGGTGCGGGGGGTGCGGGCAGGACAGGGGTGAGCCCGCGCCGATGACCATAAGCCTCGATCGATGATCGATCAAAGCGGCCTACGGGAAAATCCGCTTCCACGAGCCAAAATCGGCATTCTGTGCCACGAAACCTGTCACGCCGTGCCGTGTTCGGCGCTCAGGGCACGGCACCGACGACACGGGGCGCCCAGGGCACGGCGCCCAGGGCACGGCGCCCGCCTCTGCGAGCCGCGAGCCTGGGGGTCCGGGAAGCGAACCCGGGGCGAGCGCGGCGGAGGCGGCAGGCACCGGCTCCGGGAGCACGCTGCCGGAGCCGCACGGGGCGGCGGGGACGAGGCCGACCGCCCGGGGTCCGGCGGCACGCGCCGGGGCGGCGCGGTCGGGGCCGCGTCACTCCCTCGGGGCCGGGGCGCAGCCCAGCACGTGCTCCTTCACCAGCTTGGCCACGTCCGGGTCGGAACGCCGGAACGCCGCCACCACCGCCTCGTGCTCCTCGGCGTACGACTGCTGCACCGTGCCCAGCCACCGGATCGACAGCGCCGTCCACACCTCGATGCCCAGCGACTCCCAGGTGTGCAGCAGCACGCTGTTGCCGGACGCGCGGACCAGCTCCCGGTGGAAGGCCACGGTGTGCCGCACCTGCGCCTCGCCGTCCCCGGCGCGGTCCGCCTCGTACAGCGCCGCCACGTGCGGCTCCAGCACCGTGACGTCGGCGGCCAGGCGCGGGGCGGCCAGCTCCGCCGCCATCTGCTCCAGGCCCGCGCGCACCGGGTAGATCTCCTCCAGGTCGGCCGCCGACAGGGCGCGCACCCGCACGCCCTTGTTCGGCGCCGACTCGATCAGCCGCAGCGTCTCCAGCTCGCGCAGCGCCTCGCGTACCGGCGTCTGGCTGACGTGGAGCTCCACGGCGATGCGCCGCTCCACGATCCGCTCACCCGGCTTCCACCGGCCGCTGACGATCCCCTCCACGAGGTGTTCGCGGATCTGCTCGCGCAGCGAGTGGACGACGGGCGGTGCCATGGGCGCTCCTAACTGTCGCCTTCGACAATACGGCGCCGCGCCCTCACGCTACTCACCGGTCACCCCACTCGGTGCCGCCGTCCGGACCGCTGGGCGCCGCCGCCCCGGGCCGCGGGCCGCACGGGTGAGGGCGTCCCGTAGGGTCGCACCGTGCCCGAGATGACCGCGCTGCCCGCCGCGGACCGGCTCCGTGCGGCCGACGCCCTGGCCGAGCCGTCCGCCGGTGCCGTCGCCGGCGGTGACTCCCCCGGCCCCCTCGCGCGCCCCGTCCGCGCCCGGGCCCGGTGGCTCTCCCCGGCGGCCGCCGGGCAGGCGCCGCCGCGGGCCGCCCGGACCGACGGCCGCCTCACCGGCACGCTCGCCCGCCCGCCCGCGCCGATGCCAGGCGGGCGGCACCACGCGGACGGGGCGGAGCTCCTGGCGCACCGCGCCGCGCGCGACCCGGGCGTGGTGCGGGCCCTGCTCGCCGCCGGCGGACGCGGCGCCGCCGACGCGGGCCTCACCCCGCTCGTGCCCGGCGCCCGGCCCGTCAGCGCCGCCGTGGAGTGCCACCGCGCCACGGGCCGGACGGAGTCCGGCGCGACGCCCGGCCACGCCACCGACACCAGGGGCACGCCGGACCCCACCACCCACTTCCGCCCGGGGCCGCGGCCCGGCGAGGGGAGCTGACGATGGCGGCGCAGGGACTGGAACTCCTGGCCATCGGCGCGGCCGGGGTCGCCGCTGGCGGCATCAACGCCGTCGTCGGTTCGGGCACGCTCATCACCTTCCCCACCCTCCTGGCCTTCGGCTACCCGCCCGTGCTGGCGAACGTCTCCAACAACGTCGGCCTCGTCCCCGGTGTCCTCGGCGCCGCCTACGGCTACCGGCGGGAGCTGCGCGGGCAGCGCCGGCGCATCCTGCGCTTCGGCCTCGGCTCGCTGCTGGGCGGCTTCGCCGGGGCGCTGCTGCTGCTGACGCTGCCCCCGGAGACGTTCACCGCCGTCGTCCCCGTGCTCATCCTCAGCGCGTGCGTCCTGGTCCTCCTGCAACCGCGGCTCAACCGCTGGGTCAAGCGCCGCCGTCCGGTCGACGACGGCAGGGACGGCGGGCTGCCCATGTGGCTCGGCGTCCTCGGCACCGGCGTGTACGGCGGGTACTTCGGGGCCGCGCAGGGCGTGCTGCTGATGGGCCTGTTCGGCAGCTTCCTCCGGGACGACCTGCAACGGCTCAACGCCGTCAAGAACGTGCTGGCCGCCATCGTCAACGGGGTGGCCGCCGTCGTCTTCATCGCCGTCACGCACGTGGACTGGGCCGCCGCCGGAGCCGTCGCCGCCGGGGCCACCCTCGGCGGCTTCCTCGGCGCCCGGGTGGGCCGCCGCCTGCCCCCGGCCGTGCTGCGCGTCGTGATCATCGTCGTCGGCGTCACCGCCTCCGTCGCGCTCGTCGCGGGCTGACCCGGCCCCGGCGACCGTCCGGACCGGCCCGGCGCCCCCCGCGCCCCCTCACGCCTCCGGGTCGCGCAGACCCACCGCGTCGTGCCGCCAGAACGGCTGCGGGTAGACGAGCGTGCCCGTCATCCACGGCTCGTGCGCGGGGAGCCGCACGACCTGGAACGCCGCGTCCGGTATCCGCAGCGACGGCTTGCGGAACCCGTGCTCGCCACCGGGCTCGAAACCGAGGCGCGCGTAGTACCGGGGATCGCCCTCCAGGAACACCAGCGGCACACCCCGCGCGGCCATCCGCTCCAGCCCCGTGCGCACCAGGGCCCGGCCCACCCCGCGCCTCCACCGCTCGGGGAGCACCGCCAGCGGGCTGAGCACCTGGACGTCGACGAGCCGGCGCGGCGCGTCCAGCAGGCTCTGGGTGAACATCACGTGCCCCACCACCCGCCCCCGCTCCTCCGCGACGAGCGACAGCCCGTGCCCGGCCGCCACGCTCTCGCGCAACGACTCCACCAGCGCCGCGACGACCACCCCGTGGTCCCCGAACGCCCGCAGGTTCACCTCCCGCACACCGTCGGCGTCCCCCACCCGCTCCTCACGCACGTCCATGCCGACGACCCTAGAACCCGGCCGCCCCGGCCCGCACGCGAATTCGGCCGCCCGTCCGCCGGGACGCCACCCCGCCGCGCCGACCGTGCGCGGGGCGCCGTCCCGGCGGGCGGGCCGGGACGCACCCGGCTGCCCCGCTCCCGCCGGGCAGCCGCCCCGAGCGGCGCCCGGCGCGCTCCGTATCCCGCCGACCGCGCCCCGGCCGACCGCAGCGCTCCGGTTCCGGAGCACCCCGCGGGCGGGCGGGCCGCCCCGGCCGCCCGGTCGAGCCCGGCGCCGTGTGCGTCACGGGCGGGAGCCGGGCACCCGCCCCGCCCGCGTGCCGGACGGCCGCCACCGCAGGCGCGCGTCGTGCGCCGCCCGTCCCGCGCCTCCCGGCCCCCGGGTCGGGAGCGGACGCCGACGACGAGCGTGCCGGTGTCACCGCGCTCACCGGTACGGGTGAGGCGGTGCGGGACAGGACCCATTGCCCCGTTCGGGTGCCTGCTATGTTGCGGGCCAGCCGACACCCCCGGCCGAGCTCCGCCTCGGTGCCGGGGAGCGCCGGGCCGCCCCGGCACGGACGCGGCCGCCCCGCACGCCCCCGCGGGCCGACCTCGGAGCCCGGCGCAGGGCCGGGAGACCGCCGGCTTGTCCCCTCCGGGCTCCGGCCCCCGACCGCGAAGGGAAACCCATGCCCGACGTCTCCGTGCGCCTCGCCGACGCCGCCGACCGCCCGGTGCTGGAACGCCTCTGGCTGATGTTCCACCACGACCTGTCCGGCCTCTCCGGCGCGCTGCCGAACCCGGACGGCACCTTCCGCACCGATCGCCTCGACGCCGCCTTCTCCGGCCCCGACTGGGCCCCCTACCTGCTGCGCCGTGCCGACCGTCCCGTCGGCCTCGCCTTCGTGCGCAACCTGCACGCCTCCCCGTACGTGCTGAACAGCTTCTTCATCGTCAGCGGCGCCCGGCGGACCGGGATCGGGCTGCGGGCCGCACAGCAGGTGATCACCCGGCACCCGGGCCGCTGGGAGATCGCCTTCCAGGAGAGCAACACGGCCGCCGTGCGCTTCTGGCGCCGCGTCGCCACCACGATGGCCGGTGCCGCGTGGACGGAGGAACCCCGGGCCGTGCCCGGACGGCCGGAGCTGCCCCCCGACCGGTGGATCGCCTTCACCACCGCAGCCGGACCGAGCGTCTGAGCCCCGCCCCTAACCCGCCGCCGCCGACCAGAACCCCGATTCCACGTGCGGCAGCGGCGCCCGCCCCCCGGGCTTCTCGGGCCGCGGCACGTCGGACTCCCCGGCACAGGGAGTGGAAGCCTTCAAGAAGGCCTGGCCCGCGGCCCCGAACGGCAGTCTGATGCCGAAGCCTTCGGGAGTCTCCGCGTAAACGGCCGGGTTCTCCGGGTGCTCCCGCACGGCGACGATCTCGTAACCGTGCCCCGTCCAGTGGCGTGCCACGTTTCCAGGAAGCGCGCGCGGCGCTGCTCCGACACCACGGTCACCATGGCGCGGCGGCGGGAGACTGCTCCGGTCCCCGTCTCCTGGTTCTTCCAGTCCGTGCACGCCTGACGCGTGCTCTTCCCCTCCACCCACTCGACTGCGGGCCGGAGCGCTCCGAGTGTGTCGTGGCCTCCCGCATGGTCGGTGCCGACGGGACCCGGTCCCGGACCGGAGCGGTGCCGCAGGCGGCCAGGGACAGGAGAAGGAGCGGTACGACGAGGGTGTGGCTCCGCTCGCGTGTCCCTCAACCGGTCGACGTCGCGGACCAGAACGCGGACTCGCGGTCGGGCAGCGGAACGTCTCCGCCCTTGCCGTCGCCGCCGTTCGCCTCCGTCGCCGGAGGAGCGACCTCCGATTCCTCCACACAGGGCGTGACGACGTCGAGGAACACCTGTCCCTGGTAGCCGACGACCAGGGACAAACGGAAATCCTCCGGGGTGGACGCGAAAATGGCCGGGTTCTCCTTGTGGTCTCGCACACTGGTGATCTCGTAGCCGCTGTTCTTCCAGTGCCGCTCCACGACGCCCAGCAGGTTGCCACGCCGCTCCCCGGAGACGATCGTCAGCACGGCGGCGCGCCGGGTGACCGAACCAGTCCCGGTCAGATCGTTCGTGGCGTCCGTGCACGCGCCCTCGGTGGACTCCCGATGGCTCCACTCGACAGGTGGTCGGACGGCGTTCCAGGTGCCGAGGACGATGTCGTCCGCCTGCTCGGCGGCTTCCTGCATGTTCATGGTGGACTGCTTCTCCGTCGGTTGTGCCTGGCTGTTCGAGCCACACCCGGAGACGGCCAGTACCGCCAGTGCGACGGCCGCGGTGCGCAACTTCATCGGGGGGACTCCGTGGTGATCAGGTCAGGGCGGTTGGCCACGATCGCCCCGATGTTCTGGGTGGACTCCGGGTCCTTTTCGGGATCGAAGTAGTTCGAGTGCGCCGGGGTCGCGCCCTCGCCGTCGAGGAACGGCCGTGGGCCGTCGTCGACGCGGAACCGGTTGGCGTCGAACGCCTCGCTCGCCGGGTCCTTGCCGAACCAGATGTCGTCGTCCCCGATGTCGGCCAGTTCATACCCGACGTACCCGCCGAGCGGCCCGAAGATCAGCCCTCCGGCCCCGCCGGCCACCTCGCTCTTGGACGGCAGCTTCGTCACGGGGTCGTTCTCCGCGGCCCCGACGTAGACGTGCTCCTTGCCAACGCCGAGCTCGGAGGCGTTGCCGGCGTCCACGCCCGGGCTGCCGACCAGGATGATGTCGTCCGCTCCGGGGATTCCGCCCCGCTCCTGGGCCGCCAGACCCACGGTCAGGGAGCCGTAGGAGTGGCCGATCGCGGTGATGTGCGGGTCGGCGTGCTCGTTGGTGGCGCTCAGGCCGTCCATGAAGGCGTTGTAGGCCGGGGCACCGGCCGCCGCGTGGTCCTTGCTCATGACGTCGGCGTTGTCGAGGATCTCGCTGGCCGGCAACTGCGGCGCGTCGTAGCCGAGCCAGACGATCGAGGCGCTGGACGGGTCGTACATGCGTGCGGCGAGGGCGGTGTCCTGGGCGCGCTTGAGGTCGTTGCGTGCGAACGCCTCGTCCAAGGAGGTGCCGAGCCCCGGGACGTAGGCGGAGACGTTGCGGGAGGTGTCGGGGTTGCCGTAGCTGACGATGGCGCGGCCGTTGCCCTCGTCGTCGACGCCCAGGAGGTACATGGGCGGGTGGCTGCCTTCGCGGAGCTTGTGGTCGATGACCTCCAGGCCCGCGAGCTGGTTGCGGGCCTCCTCGGTGTCGACGGTCTCCAGTTTGCCCATGAGCAGGGGCAGGTAGGTGCGGTTGGCCTCGTCGCGGGCGGTGGCGGGGATGCCGTCGAGGTTGCCGATCGCGTCGGGGTAGAGGGTGAGGTACTGCTGCCGCTCGTCCTCGCTGAGCCCGTCCCACCAGCGCTTGCGGTCGGCCGGGGCGAGCTCGGTGGGGACGTCGCCGAGGTCGAGGTAGCCCTCGGCGGCCTCCCGGGTGGCGCCGGAGTCGCGGTAGGCGTCGGTCCACATGGCGTCGGTGACCTCGAGGCCGGGTTTGGTCTTGAGCCGGCCGATCGCCTCCGCGTAGCTGCTGTCGACCTCGCGGGCCGCCCGCACGGCCCGCCCGATGCGGTCGGCGATGTCCTGCGCCTTGGCCCGGTTGGGGTTGGGGTCCAGCGCCTGGGCGGGCCAGTCGACGATGCCGTCCCACCAGCCGCCGTGGCCCTCCACGGTGCCGCCCGCCGCGGTGGTGCCGTCGGGCTTCTCGCCGGCCGCCGGGTAGCTGACCGAGCCGTCGGCGTGCACGGTGAACTTCAGTGCGGTCGCGTCCTCGACGGCTTCGGTCACCGCCCGCTGGTGGGGCCGCAGCTCGTTGGCCAGGCCGTCCAGCGCCGTGCTGGCCAGGCCGCACTCCACGTAGACGTACTGGAAGTTCTCGCTGAGCCGCTGCAGCCGTTTGACGGCCGCCTGCTCGGCCTCGCCCTCCTGGGAGTCGCGCAGCCGGGCCGTCATCCGGTGGTCGACGTCGTCGCGGGCGGCGTCGGCCCGGTTGCGGACCTCGGCCCAGCCGTCAGCGGCGTCCTCGAGCCCGGACAGGTTGAGGTCCCGCAGTTCCTGCCATGTCAGCGCGCTGGTCATGGCTCAGCGGCCGCCGTCCGGCCGGGTGCCCTGGAACGTGGCGGTGGTCGCCGACTCGTTCTCGCCGTGCTCCTTGGCCACCGAACCGAGCTTGCCGACGAGGCTGTCGCACTCCTCGCGGGCGTCCTCCAGCCGCGCCTCCCAGGTGGAGCGCACGCCGTCCAGCTCGACCACGCTGGCCAGCCCCGCGCCCTCGGCCGCCACGCCCTGGTGCGAGGTCTCCAGCGTGGACTTGGCGCTGCCCATGCTGTCCCGCAGGCGCTCGGCCGTGCCGGCCGCCGACGTCCACGGACCCGCACTGTGCCGGAGCTTGCCGCCCCGGGGGGCACCGCCCTCCGTCGAGGCCAGGGACAGCACCGCCGACCCGTCCCCGGCGGGCGGGGACGCGCCGTCGCCCGCCGACCCGTCCGCCGGCCGTTCCGCCAGGGCCAGGAGCTGTTGCCAGGCCTGTGGCAACGCGTCAGGCGCCATACCGTCTCCCCCGTCCGTGGATGCTGCCGTCGCGAGGCGTCACCACTCTAGGCCGGGCCGCAGCCGGCACGGCGGTGGGGACGCCGCGCGGTGGCCGTACGAAGGCCACCGCGGCATCCTGCCGCGTCCGGGGCCGGTGCGCCATGAGTACGGGTACTCAGATCGGCCCCGCACCCGCACCGGGCCGATGCCGCCGCGTCCCGCGCCGCCCAGCCCCGCCCCCGTCCGGCGCCGCGCCGACCGCCGCCTTACGCCGCACGGTCCCGGACGCGGCGGTGCCCCGCTCCGGCGTGGGCCGGGGCGGGGCACCGCCGGGGTGACCGGGGGCGGTCAGAGACCGAGTTCGCCCTCGAACTCGCCCGCCTCCAGACGGGCCTTGACGTCCGCGAGGTAGCGGGCGGCGTCGGCACCGTCGACGAGCTGGTGGTCGTAGGAGAGGGTGAGGTAGGCCATGTCGCGGATCGCGATGGTCTCGCCCAGCTCCGGGTGGTCGACGACGACCGGGCGGCGCACGGTGGCACCGATGCCCAACTCGGCGACCTGCGGGTAGTTCACGATGATCGTGTCGAACAGCGCACCGCGCGAACCGGTGTTGCTGATCGTGAACGTGCCGCCGGACATGTCGTCGGGGCTGAGCCCGCCGCCGCGCACCTTGCCCGCCAGCTCGGCGGTGCGCTTGGCGATGCCCGCCAGGCTCAGGTCGCCGGCGCCCTTGATGACCGGGACCATCAGGCCCTTCTCCGAGTCCACCGCGATGCCGACGTTCTCGACGTCGTGGTAGGTCACGGTGCCGTCGTCGTTGATCTTGGCGTTGACGGCCGGGTGGACCTTCAGCGCCTCGGCGGCGGCCTTGACGAAGAACGGCATCGGGGAGAGCTTCACGCCCTCCCGCGCGAGGAAGGACTCCTTCGCCCGCGCCCGCAGCCGCATGATCCGCGTGACGTCGACCTCGACCACGGTGGAGAGCTGCGCCTGGTTGTGCAGCGCCTTCATCATGTTCTCGGCGATGACCTTGCGGATGCGGGACATCTTCACCGTCTGCCCGCGCAGCTCGGACGGCTGGGCCGCCTGCGCCTTCGGGGCGGACGGCGCCGACGCGGCCGGTGCCGGTGCCTTGGCGGCCTCGGCCGCCGCCAGCACGTCCTGCTTGCGGATGCGGCCGCCGACGCCGGTGCCCTTGACCGTGGACAGGTCCACGTCGTTCTCGCCCGCGAGCTTGCGGACCAGCGGGGTGACGTAGGCGCCCTCACCGCCCGCCGGGGCGGGCGCGGCCGGAGCCGGCTGCCGCGGCTGGGCGGGGGCCGGAGCGGGCTGCGCCGGGGCGGCGGCCGGCTGCTGCGCGGCCGGCGCCGGGGACGGCGTCGGGGCGGGCTGCGGCTCGGGGGCCTCGCGCGCGGGCTCGGGCTGGGGCTCCGGCTGCGGCTGCGGCTCCGGCTGGGCCTCGGCCTGCGGCTGCGCGGCCGGCTCCGGCTGCTGCGGCTCGGGCTGTGCGGCCGGCGCCGCGCCCTGCTCGCCGATCACGGCCAGCTTCGCGCCGACCTCGGCCGACTCGTCCTCGCCGACCAGGATCTCCAGCAGCGTCCCCGCCGCCGGGGCCGGGATCTCGGTGTCGACCTTGTCGGTGGAGACCTCCAGCAGCGGCTCGTCGGCCTCGACCTCGTCGCCGACCTGCTTCAGCCAGCGGGTGACGGTGCCCTCGGTGACCGACTCGCCCAGCGCGGGCAGCACGACGTCGGTACCGGAGGCCGAACCGCCGGCGGAGGCCGGGGCGGCCTGCGGCTCGGGCTCCGGCTCGGGCTGCGCGGCCTGCTGCGGCTCCGGCTGGGCCTGCTGCTGCGGCTCGGGCTGGGCCTGCTCCGGCTCGGCCCGCTGCGGCTGCTCCTGGGCCGCCGGGGCGGGCTCGCCGCCACCGGAGCCGTCGTCGATGACGGCCAGCTCGGCGCCGACCTCCACCGTCTCGTCCTCGGCGACCTTGATGGAGGCCAGGACACCGGCCGCCGGGGCGGGGATCTCGGTGTCGACCTTGTCAGTGGAGACTTCGAGCAGGGGCTCGTCGGCCTCGACAGTGTCACCCTCGGCCTTGAGCCAGCGGGTGACGGTGCCCTCGGTGACGCTCTCGCCAAGCGCCGGCAGGGTTACGGAAACCGCCATGGTTTCGGTTGCTCCTTACGAAACGTACGGATGGGGTCGCGCCCGACGCGATCAGTCGTGGGAGTGCAGCGGCTTGCCGGCCAGCGCCAGGTGCGCCTCGCCGAGAGCCTCGTTCTGCGTGGGGTGGGCGTGGACGAGCTGCGCGACCTCGGCGGGCAGGGCCTCCCAGTTGTAGATGAGCTGGGCCTCCCCGACCTGCTCACCCATCCGGTCGCCGACCATGTGCACGCCGACCACGGCACCGTCGCGCACCTGGACCAGCTTGATCTCGCCCTGCGTCTTGAGGATCTTGCTCCGGCCGTTGCCACCCAGGTTGTACTTGAGCGTCACGACGGCGTCCGCGCCGTACCGCTCCTTGGCCTTCTCTTCGGTGAGGCCGACGGAGGCGACCTCCGGGTGGCTGTAGGTGACGCGCGGCACGCCGTCGTAGTCGATCGGCACGACCTTCTGCCCGGCCAGCCGCTCCGCGACGAGGATGCCCTCGGCGAAGCCGACGTGCGCGAGCTGCAGCGTGGGGATGAGGTCGCCGACGGCGGAGATCGTCGGCACGTTGGTCTGGCAGTACTCGTCGGTGAGGACGTAGCCGCGGTCCATCTCGACGCCGGCCTCCTCGTAGCCCAGGCCCTGCGAGACCGGGCCGCGGCCGATGGCGACGAGCAGCAGCTCGGCCTCGAACTCCTTGCCGTTGGCGAGGCTGACCTTGACACCGCCGTCGGTGTACTCGGCCTTCTCGAAGAAGGAACCGAGGGAGAACTTGATGCCGCGCTTGCGGAACGCCCGCTCCAGCAGCTTGGAGCTGTTCTCGTCCTCCAGCGGCACCAGGTGGGGCAGGCCCTCGACGATGGTGACCTCGGTGCCGAAGGACTTCCACGCGGAGGCGAACTCGCAGCCGATGACGCCGCCGCCCAGGATGATCGCGGACTTCGGCACCCGGTCGAGGGTGAGCGCGTGGTCCGAGGAGATGATCCGGTCGCCGTCGATGGTCAGCCCCGGCAGGGACTTCGGCACCGAGCCGGTGGCCAGCAGGATGTGCCGGCCCTCGTAGCGCCGGCCGTTCACGTCCACCGACGTGGCCGAGGACAGGCGGCCCTCGCCCTCCACGTAAGTGATCTTGCGCGAGGCGATCAGCCCCTGCAGGCCCTTGTACAGACCCGAGACCACGCCGTCCTTGTACTTGTGCACGCCCGCCATGTCGATGCCCTCGAGCGTGGTCTTGACACCGAACTCGGCGCCTTCGCGCGCCTGGTCGGCCAGCTCGCCGGCGTGCAGCAGGGCCTTCGTGGGGATGCAACCGTAGTGCAGGCAGGTTCCGCCGACCTTGTCCTTCTCGATCAGGGCAACGTCCAGACCAAGCTGCGAGGCGCGCAGGGCAGCGGCGTAACCGCCGCTACCGCCGCCGAGGATCACTAGGTCGAAAACGGTGCTGGCGTCGTTCGCCACGTCACGTCCTCCATGCATGGGTGCGCCGGAGCCGGTCGGCTGTGACCGGGCGGCTGTGCGTTCGGCCGCTGTGTTGCTTCGGCCCTGTGGGTTGAGCGGGCCCCTGTCCTGCCGAGACACCATCTTCGCATTTGTCGACGCCGAACGGGACGCGGGGCCGGGGTGTGAGACGATTCGCGGCCCCTGGCCAGCGGCGACGCCCTGTTCCCCGCCGGGGGAGAGGCGCGCTGATCGCTGCCAGCGAACACGGCGGGCCGCCGCCGCGTCCCCGCCGGGCCCGCCGGTTCCGCACACCGGCCGGGGCCGTCGGCCGGGCCCGCGTCCTGCACCACGCCGCACGCGGTGACGCGGCGGCGCGCCGTCTCGCCGCCACGCGGAGTGCCGCCGGAGCCGGGGCCGGGGCTGGGGGCCGAAATGCGGCGCGGGCGCGCGTCCGGCCGGGTCGCCCGTGGGACGGCCGCGTCCGCGCGCCCGCGCCGCCGACCCCGGACCCGCCGGGCACGCGCGCGCGTGGGGCCCGGGCGGGTGCCCGGGCCCCACGCGCGCGTCACCGTCAGCCGAGCTCGCCGGCCGCCGTGCGCTCCGCGAGGCGGAGCAGGGTGCGCACGGCCGAGCCGGTGCCGCCCTTGGGGGTGTAGCCGGACGGCGCGGCCTCGTTGAACGCCGGGCCCGCGATGTCCAGGTGCGCCCAGGGCGTGCCCTCGCTGACGAACTCCTGGAGGAACAGGCCGGCCACCAGGCCGCCGCCCATGCGATCGCCCATGTTGGCGATGTCGGCGATGGTGGAGTCCAGCCCCTTGCGCAGCCCGGCCGGCAGCGGCATCGGCCAGGACTGCTCGCCGGCGTCCTCGGCCGTCTCGTGCACCTGGGTGCGGAACGCGTCGTCGTTGGACATGATGCCGAAGGTGCTGGTGCCCAGCGCCATCACCATCGCACCGGTCAGCGTGGCCACGTCGACGATGGCGTCCGGCGACTCCTCGCCGGCGCGGGTCAGCGCGTCGCCCAGGACGAGGCGGCCCTCCGCGTCGGTGTTGAGCACCTCGACGGTCTTGCCGCTGTACATGGTCAGCACGTCGCCGGGGCGCACCGCGCCGCCGGAGGGCATGTTCTCGGCGAGCGCCAGCCAGCCGGTGACGTTGACGGCCAGCCCCAGCCGCGCGGCGGCCACGACGGCGGAGAACACGGCGGCGGCGCCGCTCATGTCGCACTTCATGGTCTCGTTGTGGCCGGCCGGCTTCAGCGAGATGCCGCCGGAGTCGTAGGTGATGCCCTTGCCGACGAGCGCGAGCGTCTTGGTGGCCTTGGGGTGGCTGTAGCCGAGCCGCACCAGGCGCGGCTGGCGCTGCGAGCCCTGGCCGACGCCCATGATGCCGCCGTAGCCGCCCTTGGTGAGCGCCTTCTCGTCCAGCACCTCGACCTTCAGGCCGTGTTCCTTGGCCGCGGCCTGGGCCCGCGCGGCGAAGGACTCCGGGTACAGGTCGTTGGGCGGCATGTTGATCAGGTCGCGGGCGCGGGCCACCTCCTCGGCCAGCACCGTGGCCCGCTCGATGGCGGCCTTGTGCGCCTTGTCCCGGGACTTGGCGCCCAGCACGGTCGCCTCGGCCAGCGGCGCGCTCGCGTCGTCCGGGGCCCCGGCCTTGCCGGACGCGTCGCCCTTCGCGCTCTTCGCGCCCTTCGCGTTCTTGGTCGCGGCCTTCCTGGCGGCGCCCGCGTCCGTGCCGCGGTAGGCGGTGTAGGCGTAGGCGCCGAGCAGCACGCCCTCGGCGACGGCCGCCACCGACGCCACGCCGTCGGCGACCGGCAGGGCGAACGCCGCCTTGCGGGTGCCGGCCAGCGCCCGGGCGGCGGCACCGGCCGCGCGGCGCAGCGTCTCGGGAGCGTAGGGCTCGCCGTCCTCGGGCGCCGAGCCGAGGCCCACGGCCAGCACGACGGGCGCCTTCAGGCCCTCGGGCGCGGGGAGTTTGGTGATCTCGCCCTCGCCGCCGCCCGCACCGAGCGTCTCCAGGACGGTGGCGAGCCGCCCGCCGAAGGCCTGGTCCACCGTCTCGGCGCCCGGTGCGACCACCGGGGTGCCGGAGTCGTCGGTGCCCTTGGCGACGCCGACGACGATGGCGTCCACGCGCGTCGTTGCGGCGGACGAGGTACTGAGGGTCAGAGCAGTCACGGTCCTGGCGATCCTGTTCTTCGGAGTTTCGTGGGACATCCCTGAGCGTCGGGTGGGCTCCGAGCCTACGCCTCACCGCGCGCCGCCGGGCGGGCGGTGGCGCACCCGGTCGGTCCGGCCGGGCGCCTCAGCCCACCGCGAGCACCAACAGGGCGCCCGTGGCGGCCACTTCGGACACGGCTCCGAAGACGTCACCGGTGACCCCGCCCAGCCGCCGCACGCACCGGCGCAGCAGGAGGCTCGCCGCGCCCAGCCCCATCAGCACCGCCGCCGCACCGCTCAGCGCACCCGGGCCGCCGCCCGGCAGCGCGCCCTGGGCGGCGGCCAGCGCCACCACGGTCCCGCCCACCGCCCACGCCCCCGAGGGCGGCACGGTCCCGGCCACCACCGCGCCCAGCCCCTCCGGGCGCGCGCCGGGCACCCCGCGCCGCGCGGCGCACGTCAGCGCGGTCCGGGCGGTGACGGCGGCCACCGTGGCGCCCGCGAGCCCGGCCGCCCACCCCCGGGCGAACAGCGCGTCCAGCACGGCGACCTGGCCCAGCAGCACCAGCACCAGCGTCACCACGCCGAAGGGGCCGATGTCCGAACGCTTCATCACGGCCAGCGCCCCCGCGGCGTCCCTGCCGCTGCCCAGCCCGTCGGCGACGTCGGCCAGCCCGTCCAGGTGCAGCCCGCGCGTCAGCACCGCCGGGACGGCCACCGCGGCGACCGCGGCCACCGCCGTACCCGCGCCCAGCACGAGCAGCAGCGCGCCGACGGAACCGGCCGCCAGGCCCACCACCGCGCCGGCCACCGGGGCGCACAGCAGGCCCGCCCGCGCGGTCTCGCGGTCCCAGCGGCGCACGCGCACCGGCAGCACCGTCAGCGTCCCGAAGGCGAACCGCAGCCCGTGCGCGAGACGGGCGGGCAGCCCGCGCGTCCGCCGCGCCCGCGCGCCCTGCGGGCCGGCGGCGGGAACTCCGTCCGTGGGACGTGCCGGTGTGTCACCCATGGCCGCCCAGGCTAGCGGCGCCCGCGGCGCCACCCTGAACCGATGGGCGCATGGTGGTACCGCGAGGTGGTCGTGACGGGCAGGCTGCCGCTGGCCCTGGCCCTGCTCGCCTTCGTCGCCACGTTCCTGGTCATCCGCACCGTGACGCGGATGATCCGGGCCGGCCGGGGCCCGTTCCGCAACGTGACCGGCCCCGGCGGGACGCACATCCACCACGTCGTGCCGGGCATCGTGCTCATGGTGGTCGGCGGCTTCTGCGCGCTGGGGTTCAGCCGACACCACGCCGCCGCCGAGGTGATGGCGGTCGTCTTCGGCGTCGGCGCCGGGCTGGTGCTCGACGAGTTCGCGCTCGTCCTGTACCTGGACGACGTCTACTGGAGCGAGGACGGCCGCAAGAGCGTGGAGGCCGTCGTGCTCACCGCCGCGCTGGGCTCCCTGCTGACGCTGGGCTTCGCGCCGTTCGGGACGGAGGAGCTGACGCCGGAGGAGCGGGAGAACCGCTTCTCGCTGGTCTCGGCGGTCGCGGGCAACGTGCTGCTGGCGCTGGTGACGCTGGCCAAGGGCAAGTTCCGCCTGGCCGTGGTCGGCGTCCTGGTGCCGTTCGTGGCGCTGTTCGGCGCGGTGCGGCTCGCCCGCCCCGGGTCCTGGTGGGACCGGCGGGTCTACCGCGGCAGGCCGCGCACCCGCGCCCGGGCACGGCGCCGCGCCCACCGGTACGCCGCCGGCTGGGGTCGGCTCGGCCGCAGGCTGGACGAGTTGCTGGCCGGCACGCCCGACGACCGGCCCGGGCCGCCGCGGCGCCCGTCCCGCTGACCGGCGTCGGCCGGGGCCCGGCCGGGGCGGGGCGCGGGTGACGCCGGTCAGGCGGGCGGTCAGGTGGCGTCCACGACCTCCGCGCCCGTGGGCGCCGCCTCCGGGGCGGGCCCGGCCTCCGGCAGCTCCGCGGCGAGCGCGGCGGCCGCCTGCACCAGCGGCAGCGCCAGCAGCGCCCCGGCGCCCCCGCCCACGGTCACCCCGTGGTCGACCAGCGGCTCCAGGCCCATCCGGTCCAGCGCCTTGGCCTGGCCCGGCTCGCCGCTGCGCTGCCCGGCCAGCCACCAGTCCGGCGCCCGGAACGCCACCCGCTGGGCCACCAGCGCGGCGGCGGCCGAGACCACGCCGTCCAGGACGACCGGCGTCCGCCGCACCGCCGACTGGAGCAGGAAGCCCGTCATGGCCGTCAGGTCCGCGCCGCCCGCCGTGGCCAGGAGCTGGAGCTGGTCGCCGAGCACGGGCCTGGCCCGGCGCAGCCCGTCGCGGACGGCGGCACACTTGCGCATCCACGTCAGGTCGTCGATGGCGGTGCCGCCGCGCCCGGTGACCACCGAGGCGTCGGTGCCGCACAGCGCGGCGATGAGGATGCCCGCCGCCGTGGTCCCGCCGACGCTCAGGTCGCCCAGGACGACGACGTCGGTGCCCGCGTCGGCCTCCTCGTCGGCGACGGCCACCCCCGCCCGGAACGCCTGCTCGGCCTCCGCGGCGGTCAGCGCGTCCTCGACGTCGACGCGGCCGCTGGAGCGCCGCACCCGGTGCCGGGTGACCTCGGCAGGCAGCTCCTCGGCCGCGCAGTCCACGGCCATGTCCACCACGCGCAGCGGCACCCCGGCGCGGCGGGCGAGCACCGCCGCCGCGCTCGCGCCCTCCAGCGCCGCCCGCACCAGCGCGGCCGTGCCCCCGGCCGGACGGCCGGACACGCCCAGCTCCGCGACCCCGTGGTCCCCGGCGAAGACCACCAGGCGGGGCCGCTCCACCGGGGCCACCGGCACCCGGTTCTGCGCGGCGGCCAACCACTCGCCCAGCTCGTCCAGCCGCCCGAGCGCTCCGCGCGCCAGCCCGGTGCGCGCCCGGCGCTCCTCGGCGTCCCGGCGCACGCCTCCGTCCGGCCGCTGCACGCGGTCCCCGAAGTCGTCCAACAGCAGGCGGTCTTCGCTCTCGGCGCTCATGGGGCGAGGCTACCCGCAGGCGCCGGGGCGGCGGCCTCAGCCCTCCTGCGGCCCGCGCAGCGTCAGCGCGTGCCCGGCGACGACCAGGAGCACCTGCTCGCACTCGGCGGCGAAGGACGCGTTCAGGCGCCCCAGCGCGTCCCGGAAGCGGCGCCCGGACGGCGTCGCCGGGACGACGCCGGAGCCCACCTCGTTGCTGACGGCCACCACCGTGCGGCTGGTCGCCCGCACCGCCGCCACCAGCTCCGCCACCCGCGCGGTCAGCTCCCGCTCCGCGCCCCGGGCCCACGCCTCCTCCGACCAGGCGTCGATGGCGTCCATGGTGTGCGTCAGCCACAGCGCCAGGCAGTCGACGAGCAGCGGCGGGCCGGAGCGGTCGGCCAGCAGCGGCAGCAGGTCGCAGGTCTCGGCGGTGCGCCAGGTGCCCGGGCGCCGCTCGCGGTGGGCGCTCACCCGGGCGGCCCACTCCAGGTCGCCCTCCCGGGTGCCGCCGGTGGCCACGTAGAGCACGTCGGGGAAGGCCGCCAGCCGGCGTTCGGCCTCGACGGACTTGCCCGAGCGGGCGCCGCCCAGCACCAGCGTCCGGCGCGGCACGTCGGGCAGTTCGTGGAAGTCCCCGGCCCGCACCGTCGTGCCGTCGGGCACCGCGCGGGCGCCCAGGGCGGCCAGCCGGCGCCGCAGCTCGGCCCCCGGCGGCTGGGTGTGGTCGATGTGGACGGCCAGGACGTCGGTCGTCGCCCCGACGGCCCGGGTGGCGCGCAGCCTGGCCAGCGCCTCCGGGCGCCCGCACACGTCGAGCAGCACGACGTCGTAGGGCGTCTCGGAGTCGCGGGCGCCGGCCGGGGAGGCCGCGGGCGGCAGGTACAGCAGCCGCCGCCCGTCCGGGCCGGTCACCGCGTAGCCGGTCCCGGGGGTGTCCAGGGCCACCGCCTCCACCCGGTGCCCGCTGATCAGCACCAGCTCCTGCCCGTGCGGCACCCGCACCGGGGCCGGCAGCCCCGCCGGCACCGGGAGCGCCGGGCCGTCGTGGGGGTGGGACAGCAGCACCTGCCGCACACCGTGCAGCGACTGGCCCGCCCGTGCGGCGGCCAGCGCCGGGCCGGGGGTGAGGTCGAGCAGCAACGTGCCGTCGACGAGCAGCGACGTGGCGGCCCGCGCCCGCGCCGAGGTGGAACTCGCGCACACCGCGCACGGGCAGTCGGGGCGGGGGAGTCCGGCCGGTGCGCCGGTGCCGAGCAGAGTCACGTCCACGCACCGATCGTCTCGCGTCCCGCTCCGGACGGCGCGGGCGACCCGCGAGTACCCTTCGGGCAGTGGTGCCGATGATCTCCCAGGAGGCGGACGTGGCGTGGACGTGGCGGTTCGAGCAGGCGGACGGGACGCGGGTGGAGCCGGCCGTCCCGGTGGAGGACTTCTCCACGCAGGGTGACGCGGAGTCCTGGATCGGCGAGCACTGGCGCGAGCTGCTGGAGGGCGGCGCCGAGCAGGTCCGGCTGCTGGAGGACGGCACGGAGGTCTACGGGCCGATGTCCCTGCGCGCGTCCGAGGACTGAACCGCACGCCGGGCCCCGCCCCGCGCGCCCGACCCGGCTCGGTGTGGTGCGGGGCGGGGCGGGCCCGGTGCGGCGTGCGCGGGCGGGTCGGCCCGGGGCTCAGGCCTCGCCGAGCGTGACCCGCACGGACGTCTCCGCGCCGCCGCGGCGGTAGGTGAGGCCCACCTCGTCGCCCGGCTTGTGCCCGGCGACGACCTCCGCGAGCGAGGCGACGTCGGTGATCTCCTCGTCGTCCACACGCACCAGGAGGTCGCCGGGCCGCAGCCCGGCCTCGTCCGCCGGGCCGCCCGCGGCGACGTCCACGACGGCCACGCCCCCGGGCTGGAAGTCCGGCCCCAGCACCGCCCGCACGGTGGCGCCGAGCGTGGCCCGGCCGGCGTCCACCACCCGGCCGTGCTCGATCATCTGCCCAGCCAGGTCGCGGACCGTCTCGGCCGGGATGGCGAAGCCGATGCCCGGTGCCGGGGCGGCGCCGGACCGCGGATCGCGGGCGGCCAGGGTGGGGATGCCGATGACCTGCCCGCCGAGGTCCACCAGCGCGCCGCCGCTGTTGCCGGGGTTGATGGCCGCCGAGGTCTGCACCATGTTGCCGATCGTCGCCTCGCCCTGGCCCTCGCTGACCGAACGGCCCACGGCCGAGACGATGCCCTGGGTGACGCTGGAGGACAGCCCGAGCGGGTTGCCCATGGCCAGCACGATCTGGCCCACCTCGACCCGGCCGGAGTCCCCGAAGGCGGCGGGCCGCAGCCCGTCCGGCGGATCGGCCAGCCGGATGACGGCCAGGTCCGACTCCTCGTAGGCGGCCACCAGGTCCGCCCGCAGCGGCCGGCCGCCCGTCGCGAGCGTCACCTCGAAGCGCTCGGCGTCCCCGACGACGTGGGCGTTGGTGACGATGTGCCCCCGGTCGTCGTACACGACGCCCGAGCCCAGGTCGCGCTCCGTCTCGATCTGCACGACGGACGGCAGCACCTGGCGCACGACGTCCTGGTACCGCTCCTGGAGCCGGTCGGGATCGCCGCCGGGGCCGCCGTCCGGGCTGGACGGCGCCGGGGCGGACGGCGACCCGGACGGCGAGGGCGGCTGCCGCTCCCGCTCGCCCGCCACGCCCGCGCACCCGCCGAGCACCAGCGCACCGGCGGCGACGATCCCCACGGCCCTGAGCCCACGCACTGTCATGCCGGAAGTGTCCCCTCCGGGGGGCCGGCGCGCAGGGCGAGCCGGCGGCGGCCACCGGGGCCGGTCGGGTGACCCCGGCCGGGTGGCCGCCCGGCGTCACAGCGCCGGGAACAGCCCGTCGTCCGAGAGCATGCCGCGGACCTCGTCGATCGTCGCCCCGCGCTCCGGCAGGATCAGCTCCGACGGCTCCAGCGTGTCGTCCGGCATCGGCGTGCCCAGGCGGTGGACGGCGTCGAGCAGGGCCTCCAGCGTGCGGCGGAACCCGGCCTCGTCACCGCCGTCCAACTCCGCCTGCAGCGCGTCGTCCAGCTTGTCGAGCTCGGTGAAGTGGCTGTCGTCCAGCTTCACCTGGCCTTCCCCCATGATCCGTACGATCACGTCGCGCTCCTCCTCAGCGGGGCGCACGGCCCCGGCCGTCACTGCTTGTCGAACCTCGGCGCGTTCTGGCCGTCCTGCCGGCCCTGCGGAGCCTGCTGGCCCGGCTGGGCGGTGCCGCCCGCGCCGCCCTCGATGGCCTGCTGGTCGCCGCCGGAGCCGCCCGCCAGCTCGGCCTTCATGCGCTGGAGCTCCAGCTCGACGTCGGAGCCGCCGGAGATGCGGTCCAGCTCGGCGGTCAGGTCGTCCTTGGCCGTGCCGGTCGGGTCGTCCAGCGCGCCGGAGGCGAGGAGCTCGTCGATCGCGCCCGCGCGGGCCTGGAGCTGCGCGGTGCGGTCCTCGGCCCGCTGCACGGCCATGCCGACGTCGCCCATCTCCTCGGAGATGCCGGAGAACGCCTCGCCGATGCGGGTCTGGGCCTGGGCCGCGGTGTAGGTGGCCTTGATGGTCTCCTTCTTGGTGCGGAAGGCGTCCACCTTGGCCTGGAGCCGCTGCGCGGCCAGGGTGAGCTTCTCCTCCTCGCCCTGGAGGGTCTGGTGCTGCGTCTGCAGGTCGGTGACCTGCTGCTGGAGGGCGGCCTTGCGGGTCAGCGCCTCGCGGGCCAGGTCCTCCCGGCCGAGCGCCAGCGCCTTCCGGCTCTGCTCCTCCAGCTTCCCGCCCTGCTGGTTGAGCTGGTTGAGCTGGAGTTCCAGGCGCTTGCGCGAGGTGGCCACGTCCGCGACGCCGCGCCGCACCTTCTGCAGCAGCTCAAGCTGCTTCTGGTACGAGTAGTCGAGCGTCTCGCGCGGGTCCTCGGCCCGGTCCAGGGCCTTGTTGGCCTTAGCGCGGAATAGCATCCCCATCCGCTTCATGACACCGCTCATGGGCCTCGCGCGCCCCCTTCGTAACGGACTGTTCGAGCCTGAAGCATCCCTACGGAACCCACAGTACGGGCCCCGCCTCCATTAGCGCACCGCCGCGGCCCTGAAGTGCTCATTCTCCAGGACGATCGTGCGCCCGGACGCCTCCCGCGGAGGGAGTAGGCGCCGCTGCCGGGTGCCCGCTCCCGGCAACCCGGCGACGGTCACCGTTGCCGGATCGTTCCCGGTGCGGGTGCGGGTCACACCTGGGCACGCCGTAGGCTTGAGGCGTGTTCCGAAGCCGTTCCAAGGATGAGCAGGCCGCGCCCGCCGAGCCGGTCGCGGACCCGACGCAGCAGCCGCGCGACCCGCAGGCGCCCAAGGGCCGCCCCACGCCCAAGCGCCGGGAGGCGCAGAGCCAGCGGCGCCAGATCACCAAGGCGCCCGCCAACCGCAAGGAGGCGGCCAAGCGCGCCCGGGAGGCCCGCCGCACCGAGCTGGCCAAGCAGCGCCAGGCGCTGGCCAGCGGGGACGAGCGGTACCTGCCGCTGCGCGACCGCGGCCCCGTGCGCCGCTTCGCCCGCGACTTCGTGGACGCCAAGTGGCACGTCGCGGAGTTCTTCCTCCCGATCGCCGTCGGCATCCTCATCCTGAGCATCGTGCCCAGCGTGCAGGCGCAGAACATCTCGCTGCTGCTGTGGCTCGGCGTCATCGTCATGATCGTCGTGGACTCGATCGGCACCGCGCGCCGGCTGAAGAAGGCGCTGCGCGAGCGCTTCCCCGGCGAGAACCTGCGCGGCGTCACGATGTACGCGCTCATGCGCACCCTGCAGATGCGCCGCATGCGCCTGCCCAAGCCGCAGGTCGCCCGGGGGCAGGCCCCCCGCCGCTGATGACCGCGACCCCGCAGGCGCCCGCGAGCGGTCGCGGCTCCGGTTTAGTCGCGCCCGGAAGCGGTACGGACGCCGTCCGGTCACGGGACGCGGTGCACCACACGCTCGTCGCCCGGCAACTCGACGACCAGCTCACGACCCGGTTCCCCGTGGGACGGCGGCTGCGCGTGCTGGACGCCGGCTCCGGGCCCGGCACGCGGGCGCTGCGGCTCGCCCGCTGTGGCCACGAGGTCACGGGCCTGGAGGTGGACGCGGGCGCGCTGGACGCGGCACGCGGCGCGCTCGCCGCGGAACCGGCCGGGATACGCGCCCGGGTCCGGCTCGTCGCCGGGGACGCCCGGAAGACCGGCGCCCTCTTCCGCCCCGGCACGTTCGACGCCGTGCTGTGTCACGGCGTGCTGGGCCGGGTCGAGGAGCCGGGTCCGGTACTGGCCGGGCTGGTGCGCGTGCTGGCGCCCGGTGGCCTGCTGTCGCTGCTGGTGCGCAACGCGGACGCGCTCGCCCTGGGCCCGGGGCGCGCGGGGGAGTGGGACGCCGCGCTGGCCGCGTTCGACGCCCCGCACTACGTCGACCGCCACGGCGCTCCGGCCCGCGCGGACCGGCTCGCCGCCCTCACCGCGACCCTCGCCTCCCTGGGTGCGCCGCTGCGCGCGTGGTACGGGGTGGGGGTGTTCCACGACCCGGCCGACGACGCACCGAGGGCGTCCGGGGGGACGGAGCGGGAGGCGCTGCTGGCCGCCGAGGAGCGGGCCGCGCGCACCGACCCCTACCGGGCGGTCGCCGCGCTGCTGCACCTGTGCGGCGTGCGCGGCTGACCGCCTCGGTGGATCCGCGGGTCAGGGAAGCGCCAGCATCCGCTCCAGCGCCAGCTTGGCGAACTTCTCCGTCTCCGGGTCGACCTGGATGCGGTTGACGACGGTGCCGTTCGCCAGGGACTCCAGCGCCCAGACCAGGTGCGGCAGGTCGATGCGGTTCATCGTCGAGCAGAAGCACACCGTGCGGTCCAGGAAGGCGATCTCCTTGCCGTCGGCGGCGTACCGGTTCGCCAGCCGCCGCACCAGGTTCAGTTCGGTGCCGATGGCCCACTTCGAACCGGCCGGGGCGGCGTCCAGGGTCTTGATGATGTACTCCGTCGACCCCACGTAGTCGGCCGCCGCGACCACCTCGTGCTTGCACTCGGGGTGGACGAGCACGTTGACGCCGGGCATGCGGCGGCGCACGTCGTCCACCGAGTCGAGCGAGAAGCGGCCGTGCACCGAGCAGTGGCCGCGCCACAGGATCATCTTCGCCGCGCGCAGCTCCTCGGTGCTCAGGCCGCCGTTCGGCCGGTGCGGGTTGTAGACCACGCAGTCGTCCAGGGACAGCCCCATGTCGCGCACGGCGGTGTTGCGGCCCAGGTGCTGGTCGGGCAGGAAGAGGACCTTCTCACCCTGGTCGAACGCCCAGTCCAGCGCCCGGCGCGCGTTGGAGGAGGTGCAGATGGTGCCGCCGTGGCGTCCGGTGAACGCCTTGATGTCGGCGGAGGAGTTCATGTAAGAGACGGGCACGGTGACGTCGGCTATGCCCGCGTCGGCCAGCACGTCCCAGCACTCGGCGACCTGTTCGGCCGTGGCCATGTCCGCCATCGAGCAGCCGGCCGCCAGGTCGGGCAGGACCACCTGCTGGGCGTCGGAGGTGAGGATGTCGGCGGACTCCGCCATGAAGTGCACGCCGCAGAAGACGATGTACTCCGCCTGCGGCCGGGCCGCGGCGTCCCGGGCGAGCTTGAAGGAGTCCCCGGTCACGTCGGCGAACTGGATGACCTCGTCGCGCTGGTAGTGGTGGCCGAGCACGAAGACGCGCTCGCCGAGCTTCTCCTTGGCGGCCCGGGCGCGCTCCACCAGGTCCGGGTCCGAGGGCGCCGGCAGGTCGCCGGGGCACTCCACGCCGCGCTCGGACCTCGGGTCGGCCTCCCGGCCGAGCAGCAGCAGGGCCAGCGGCGTGGGCTGGACGTCCAAGGGCTGGGCGGGGTTCACGAAAGTCACTCCTCTTGGCGAATCCGGGCGCCTGGGAAGTCGCGGCACGCACGCACCCTCCGGTCGAGGGCCGCCCGTCTGGTCCGGGGCCGCGCGTCGAACGTACGACCCTTTCTCGTCTATCTGACGTTATCCATGATAGCCGCTTCGCGTCACTTTGACGATGCCGGTCCCGCGATGTGACGCACACCCCTCGCGGCATGCCCCGCGCCGCTCGGGAACCGTGACCGGGTGGCGCGGGATGTGCGAGCATGAGAAGCGGAAAGACGTGCCAGGACCGGAATGAATCCGGGAGCCCGCCTGTTCCCCAGGTGGCCAAGCAGTCCGAACAACCCGGGAGAGAAGCAGATGTCCGTATCGGACGAGACCGCTACGACGACTGACGGCATCATCCTGTCCGACGCCGCGTCGGCGAAGGTCAAGAGCCTGCTGGAGCAGGAGGGCCGGGAGGACCTGGCGCTGCGCGTCGCCGTTCAGCCGGGCGGCTGCTCCGGCCTGCGCTACCAGCTCTTCTTCGACGAGCGTTCGCTCGACGGCGACGTCGTGAAGGACTTCGGCGGCGTGAAGGTCGTCACCGACCGCATGAGCGCCCCGTACCTCAACGGCGCCTCCATCGACTTCGTCGACACGATCGAGAAGCAGGGCTTCACGATCGACAACCCCAACGCCACGGGCTCGTGCGCCTGCGGCGACTCCTTCAGCTGAGCCGAACGGCCCACGCGCCGACGCCGGAGGGCGGCACCCCGCACGGGGTGCCGCCCTCCGGTCCGTCGCGCCGCGCCGCGCCCGGCTACCGCTCGGGGATCGGCTCCCCGGCGGCGTCCACCACCACGCGGTCGCCCAGCGGGCGGTCCAGCGAGACCCGGAGGGTGTGCTCCTTGGCCATGAGCACGCACACCTGCCCCGGCTCGCGCGTGTGTTCGGTGACCGTGACCCGCACCTGGTCACCGGCCGCCTCGGCCGTCGCGCGGTAGTCCCCGCACACCCCGCCGGTGAAGCGCAGGACCAGCTCCCGGCCGGCGACGCCGTAGGAGGCGACCGGCATCCCCGCGTGCGGCGGGCCCACCGGGTCGTCCGGGTCGGCGGGCGGGACGGCGCCGGGTCCGCTCCCGTTTCCCTGCGGCGGCTTCGCGGTGGGCTCGGCCGGAACCGGCCGGTCGGGCACCGGGTGGCCCGGCTCGGGCTGGCCGGGGGGCTGGCCGGGCCCGGGCTGGTCGGGCGCCGGGTGGACCGGTGCGGGAGGCGCGGGCAGGGTGTCCTGCCCCGCGCCGGAGTCGGCGCCCGGGCCCGGCGTCAGGAACCGGGGCGCCACGGCCGGGAAGCTGACGGTGGCGCCGTCCTCCGCGCCGCCCGCGCCCTCCGTCCGGAACAGCCAGGACGGCACGAGCAGCGGCTGTCCGTCGGAGGTCAGGGCGGTGAGGGCGAACTCGGCGCCGGTCACCGTGCGCGACCCCTCCCGCGCGCCCGCGGGCACCTCGCAGGGTGCCTGGACGCACCGGATCGCCGCCCCCGCGCCGCTCTCGTTCAGCTCGCGCAGCGTCTCCCGCGCGCTCAGCACCGGATAGACGGCCCCCCGCTCCAGCCGCCCCAGGTGCCCGTCGGCCTGGACGACGACGCCGTCCGCGCCGACGGTGACGGTGGTCTGCCAGCCCCGCGTCGGCAGCTCGCCGGCCTCGGGCGCGGCCACCACGGTGCGCAGCGCCCCCGCCGTCCGCTCCGCGTCGACGTCCGCCCCGGCCAGACCCGCCGCCGCCAGCACCGGCGCGGCGATCTCCCGCGCCTCCTGGGGCGACACCGGCGGCGCGATCGGCTGGGCGGGGCCCGTGCCGGTGCCCTTCCCGTCGTCCGGGCGGACGTAGCGGGTGAAGGTCCAGGTGCCGCCGTCGGTGCCGTTCACCACCAGGGCGGGCCCCGCACCGTCGGCGCCGTCCGCCGCCCGCCAGCCCTCCCCGGTCTTCTCCGGCCCGGCGGCGATGCCCAGTGCCCGGGCGAGCGCGGTGACCGCCTCGGCGTCCACCTGCCCCGCCGGGCGGTGCACCGACGCCTCTCCCGGCCCCTGCGGCAGCTCGCCCTCGGCGCGGTACTCCGCCCGCGAGCCCTCCGCCGTCCCGCCGTCGCCGCCGTAGCCGTCCAGGGCCAGCGGGGCGGGGTCGTCCGAGCGTGCCGCCGCGGGCCCGGCCTCGCCCTGGTCGCCGCCGGCGGCGGCCCAGAACGCGCCGCCGCCCGCCAGCAGCACCGCGGCCGCGGCCGCCACGGCCACCAACCGCCCCCGGCCTCCGCGCGCTTCCTCACCGTCGGGGCGTGGCCCCCTGCGCTCCGTGCTCACCGCATCGCTCCCTCGGCTCCGCGTGTTGCTTGCGCGGATCTGACGGACGCCGGCGGCTCCCGGTTCCGCGGCCGGGGCGCCGCCCGCCGCGGTCGCGCTCAGTCGCCGTAGTCGGACATGCCCTCCAGCAGCCGGGTGGAGCGGTCGGGGACCCGGACGCCGTGCAGCGGCCGCGGCGGCGCCGCGGGGGCCGCGGGCGCCGGGGAGCGCCGCCAGCGCCCGTCCATCCGCGCGCCGTCGCCACGCAGTTCGTCCAGGGTCTCCGCCTCCGGCCGGGCGCCCGGGTCGGAGGCGGGGAAGGGGGTGGATGAGGTGGGGGAGTGCTTGTCCATGCCTCGACGTTACGCGGCGCAGTGCCGCCGGGTAAGCCCTACTTTCGGGTAGTAACCGCCGGTAGGTTCCGCTGCCCAGGAGGCGCGGGCAGCGGTAGCGTGTGGTGTCCGTCCGCCCGTCGCCTGACAGGAGCAGTCCGTCGTGCGCATCGCCGTCTCCGGCTCCATCGCCACCGACCACCTCATGACGTTCCCCGGCCGCTTCGCCGACCAGCTCGTCGCCGACCAGCTCCACACCGTCTCCCTGTCCTTCCTCGTGGACACCCTCGACGTCCGGCGCGGCGGCGTCGCGGCCAACATCTGCTTCGGCATGGGCCAGCTCGGCGCCCGTCCGGTGCTGGTCGGCGCGGCCGGCGCCGACTTCACCGAGTACCGGAGCTGGCTGGACCGGCACGGCGTCGACACCGGCTCGGTGCGCATCTCCGACGTGCTGCACACCGCCCGGTTCGTGTGCACCACCGACGCCGACCACAACCAGATCGGCTCCTTCTACACCGGGGCCATGAGCGAGGCCCGGCTCATCGAACTCCAGTCGGTCGTCGACCGCGTGGGCGAGCTGGACCTGGTGCACATCGGCGCCGACGACCCCGAGGCGATGATGCGCCACACCGAGGAGTGCCGCACCCGGAACCTCCCCTTCGCCGCCGACTACTCGCAGCAGCTCGCGCGCATGAGCGGTGCGGAGATCCGCATGCTCACCGAGGGCGCGGCCTACCTGTTCGCCAACGAGTACGAGACGGCGCTGATCGAGTCGAAGACCGGCTGGTCCGCCGAGGAGGTGCTCACCAAGGTCGGCACCCGCGTCGTCACGCTCGGCGCGCGGGGCGTGCGCATCGAGCGGGCCGGGCACCCCGCCATCGAGGTCGGCACCCCGGAGGAGGAGACCAAGGCCGACCCGACGGGCGTGGGCGACGCCTTCCGCGCCGGCTTCCTGTCCGGGCTCGCGTGGGGCGTGAGCCTGGAGCGGGCGGCCCAGGTGGGCTGCATGCTGGCGACGCTGGTCATCGAGACCGTCGGCACCCAGGAGTACGCGCTGCGCCGGGCCCACTTCATGGAGCGCTTCACCAAGGAGTACGGCTCGGACGCCGCCGAGGAGGTCCAGGCCCACCTGGGGTGAGCCGCCCGGCCCCGCGCGCCCGGCCCGGCCCGCGTGCTCGGGCCCGGGTCGGGCGCCCGCGTCCGCCCGGCGCCCCGGCCCCCTGCGGCGTTCCGGCTCCCCGCGTGCGCGCCCCGGCCCGCCGCGCCCTTCGGCGCGGGCGGGCCGCTCAGCGGCGCCGGACGCGGAAGGCCGTGCCCTCGGCCCCCAGGTACTCGTGCCCGCGCATCTCGCACCAGGCCGGGATGTCCAGCCGGGCCGCCTCGTCGTCGGCCAGCACCGTCACCACGTCGCCCACCGGCACGTCGTCGATCACCTTCGCGAGTTCGATCACCGGCAGCGGGCACAGCGTGCCCAGCGCGTCCACGGTGACGCCGTCCCCGGTCCGGGCGGCGCTCGCCCCGGCCGTCAGCGAACCGCGCACCGAGGCGACGGCGTCCGGCAGCACCGCCAGGAACGCGTCCACCTCCTGCGCCGTCGTCCCCCGGGGGAGTGAAACGCGGACGTTGCCCTCCGACAGCACGCCCATCGCCCGCAGCACGTGGGAGGGCGTCAGCGTGCTGGAGGTGCACGAGGAACCGGAGGACACGGAGAACCCCGCGCCGTCCAGCGCGTGCAGCAGCGCCTCGCCGTCGGCGTACAGGCAGGAGAAGGTCACCAGGTGCGGCAGCCGCCGCAGCGGGTCGCCCACCACCTCGGCGTCCGGCACCAGCGAGGGCACCGCCTGCCGGATGCGGTCCACCAGGGGGCGCAACCGGTCCGCGTCGGCGGCCGCCTCGGCCTGCACGGCGCGCAGCGAGGCGGCGGCCGCCACGATCGCGGGAAGGTTCTCGAACCCCGGCGCGCGGCCCCCCTCCCGCTCGTCCAGGGGGCCGGGCGGGGCGAACCGCACCCCCTTGCGCACCGCGAGCAGGCCCACGCCGCTGGGGCCGCCCCACTTGTGCGCGCTGGCCGCCAGCAGGGACCACGGGCCGCCGACCTGGCCCCAGCCCAGCGACTGGGCGGCGTCCACCAGCAGCGGCACCCCGGCCTCCCGGCAGGCTTCGGCCACCTCGGCCACCGGCTGCACCGTGCCCACCTCGTGGTTGGCCGACTGCAGGCAGGCCAGCGCGGTGCCCGCGGGCCCGGGCCCGCCAGCGGCGCGCGGCGCCCCGGGCGCGTCGGCGCCTCCACCGGCCTTAGCCGCGTCCCCCGGACGCAGCAGCGCGGCGAACTCCTCCGGCGCGACGCGCCCGCCCCGGTCCACCGGGACGCGGGCGACCGCGCCGCCGGCCGCCTCGTGCGCCTCGGCGGCGTGCAGCACCGCCGAGTGCTCCACCTGCGAGACCACCAGACGCCGCCCCGCCCGGCGCCGCCCGGCCAGCGCGCCGGCCACTCCGGCGTGCAGGGCGTGGGTGCCCGACGGGGCGAAGACCAGCTCGTCCGGGCGGCAGCCCACCGCTTCGGCGGCCGTCTCCCGGGCGGCGTCCAGCAGCATCCGGGCGCGCCGGCCCTCGCGGTGCAGCCGCGCCGGGTCGGCCCACCCCTCGTCCAGCGCGGCCAGCAGGGCCTGACGGGCGACGGGGTGCAGGGGGGTGGCGGAGGCGGCGTCGAAGTAGGGCACCCCCGCACGCTAGCGCGCCGTCGGCCCGCCTCCCAGCGCCGCCGCCCCGCGCCACCCGGGGCTCGGGGCCCCGCTTCCCGGCGCCCGCGGGCCGCCCGCCGGTGCCCAGGCCCGTCCCGCCACCGCCCGGGCCGCGACTCCCGGCGCCGGCGGCGGCCCTTCCCGCGACGGGCCTGATCAGGCGGCGGACGCCGGGGTTCCACCCCATCGGAGGGACCGGCGGCGCGTTAGCCACCCTCCCCGCACGGCCTCAGACGGTGTCCAGTAGGGTTTGGTCCGCATAAACATCAGACCCTGCCCGCGCCAGGGCCGAGCGCCCCGATCACCAGGTCCGCGCCGGCCGAGCGGGCGAGACTCTCGGGAAGGCGCTACGTGAGTCCCAACGGCTCCGACCGCTCGTCGCGGCGCCCGATGCGGCGGATGCTGCCGCCGGCGCTGGGCGCGGCCCTGGTCCTGGCGACCGCCACCGGTTGCACATCGGAGGACCTCCCCCGGCTCGGCATGCCCACCCCGGTCACGGAGGAGGCGCCGCGCATCCTCGCCCTGTGGCAGGGCTCCTGGATCGCCGCGCTCGCCGTGGGCGTCCTCGTGTGGGGCCTGATCCTGTGGAGCGTGATCTACCACCGGCGGTCCCGCACCAAGGTCGAGGTCCCGGTTCAGACCCGGTACAACATGCCCATCGAGGCGCTCTACACCGTGGTCCCGCTGATCATGGTGTCGGTCTTCTTCTACTTCACGGCCCGGGACGAGTCCCGGCTGCTGGAGACCTCCGACCGCCCCGACCACGTCATCAACGTCGTGGGCTTCCAGTGGAGCTGGGGCTTCAACTACATGGAGGACGTGGACGGCGACCCGTCCACCGACAACCGGGACGCCCCCGAGCTCGACGGCATCCCGGACCGCATGCTGGAGGCCGTGCCCGAGGGCGCCGAGGGCGTCTACACGCTCGGCACCCCGGGTGACGAGAACCCCCAGACCGGCAACCCGGGCCCGACCCTGTGGCTGCCGCAGGGCGAGACCGTCCAGTTCATCCTGACCTCACGGGACGTCATCCACTCCTTCTGGGTGGTTCCGTTCCTGATGAAGCAGGACGTGATCCCCGGTCACACCAACCGCTTCGAGGTGACCCCCACCAAGGAGGGCACCTTCCTCGGCAAGTGCGCCGAGCTGTGCGGCACGGACCACGCCCGGATGCTGTTCAACGTCAAGGTCGTCTCTCCCGAGCGCTACCAGCGGCATCTGGAGGAGCTGGCCGAGCAGGGGAACACCGGCTACCTGCCCGCTGCCATCGACCAGACGGACGCGGCCGAGAATGCGGAGACGAACAACCCGTGAGCATCCTCAACGAACCCCAGGGTGCCGCAGCGGCGGAGGACTCGTACGAGAACGAGTTGCCGGTGCGGCGCAAGGAGCCCGGCAACGTCGTGGTCAAGTGGCTGACGACCACGGACCACAAGACGATCGGGTCGCTCTACCTCATCACCTCGTTCGCGTTCTTCGTGATCGGCGGTGCCATGGCGCTCGTCATGCGCGCCGAGCTGGCCCGCCCCGGCACGCAGCTCGTGTCGAACGAGCAGTTCAACCAGATGTTCACCATGCACGGCACGGTGATGCTGCTGATGTTCGCCACCCCGCTCTTCGCGGGCTTCGCGAACTGGATCATGCCGCTGCAGATCGGCGCGCCCGACGTGGCGTTCCCCCGGCTGAACATGCTGGCCTACTGGCTGTACCTGTTCGGCTCGACGATCGCCGTCGCCGGCTTCCTGACGCCCAACGGCGCCGCCAGCTTCGGCTGGTTCGCCTACACCCCGCTCTCCAGCGTGGAGCACTCCCCGGGCATCGGCGCCGACATGTGGATCATGGGCCTGGCGCTCTCCGGCTTCGGCACCATCCTCGGCGCGGTCAACTTCATCACCACGATCATCTGCATGCGCGCCCCCGGCATGACGATGTTCCGCATGCCGATCTTCACCTGGAACGTGCTGCTCACCGGTGTGCTGGTGCTGCTGGCCTTCCCGGTGCTGGCCGCCGCGCTGTTCGCCCTGGAGGTGGACCGCCAGTTCGGCGCGCACATCTTCGACCCGGCCAACGGCGGCGCGCTGCTGTGGCAGCACCTGTTCTGGTTCTTCGGCCACCCCGAGGTCTACATCATCGCGCTGCCGTTCTTCGGCATCGTCTCGGAGGTCATCCCGGTCTTCTCGCGCAAGCCGCTGTTCGGCTACGTGGGCCTCATCGGGGCGACGATCGCCATCGCCGGCCTGTCGGTGACGGTGTGGGCGCACCACATGTACGTGACCGGCGGTGTGCTGCTGCCGTTCTTCTCCTTCATGACGTTCCTCATCGCCGTGCCGACGGGCGTGAAGTTCTTCAACTGGCTCGGCACCATGTGGAAGGGCTCGCTGAGCTTCGAGACGCCGATGCTGTGGACGATCGGCTTCCTGATCACCTTCCTCTTCGGCGGCCTCACCGGCGTCATCCTGGCCTCGCCGCCGCTGGACTTCCACGTCTCGGACTCCTACTTCGTGGTGGCCCACTTCCACTACGTGGTGTTCGGCACCGTCGTCTTCGCGATGTTCGCCGGCTTCCACTTCTGGTGGCCGAAGTTCACCGGGAAGATGCTGGACGAGCGGCTCGGCAAGATCACCTTCTGGACGCTGTTCGTCGGCTTCCACGGCACGTTCCTGGTGCAGCACTGGCTGGGCGCCGAGGGCATGCCGCGCCGGTACGCCGACTACCTGGCGGCCGACGGCTTCACCGCGCTCAACACGATCTCCACGATCAGCTCGTTCCTGCTCGGCGCCTCGCTGCTGCCGTTCTTCTACAACATCTGGAAGACGGCCAAGTACGGCAAGCGCATCGAGGTCGACGACCCGTGGGGCTACGGCCGTTCGCTGGAGTGGGCGACGTCCTGCCCGCCGCCGCGGCACAACTTCCTCACGCTGCCGCGCATCCGGTCCGAGTCCCCGGCCTTCGACCTGCACCATCCGGAGATCGCCGCGTTGGACCAGTTGCGCAACCGCGCGGCTGACGAGCCCGCCCTCGCCGGTGCCGGCAGCGCGTCCGCCGGCCAGGACGAGAAGGAGGCGGGCCAGTGAAGGTCCAGGGCAAGATGTTCATCTGGCTGTCGCTGTTCATCCTGGCGATCGCCATCGTCTACGGCCTGTGGTCCCGCGAGCCGGTGGGCACCACGGCGCTGTTCCTCGCCTTCGGCCTGGCCATCATGGTCGGCTACTACCTCGCCTTCACCGCGCGCCGCGTGGACACCGGGGCGCAGGACCGCGAGGACGCCGACGTCGCCGACGACGCGGGGGAGCTGGGCTTCTTCAGCCCGCACAGCTGGCAGCCGCTCGCCCTGGGCGTGGGCAGCGCCCTGGCCTTCATGGGCATCGTCTTCGGCTGGTGGCTGATGTGGTTCTCCGCGCCGGTCATCCTCCTCGGACTCTTCGGCTGGGTGTTCGAGTACTACCACGGCGAGGGCCAGAACCAGTAGGGCGGACGAGACGGGCACGCACCGCCCGGCAAGTCAAGGGTCATCCCCGGAGCGCGCTCCGGGGATGACCCGTTTGTACGTATCCAACGCGCCCAGAGAGCCTACTCTTCATACTTTTTAGGACATGAGGCACGGGACGCATGGATCGAAACGAATCGCGCAGGGCTGTGCCCTGCTGGTGGCGTCGGCGATAACCGCGACCGCCTGCGCCAACTCCTCCGACCCCTTGGCCGCCGAACCCTACGACGCCGCCGACCACGTCGCCGTCAACGCGGGCGAAGTCGCCGTCAGCGCGGGCGGGCGGGGCTCCCGTCCGGTCGCCGCCGACCAGCCCCTGGAGGTCACCGCCACCGGGGACGAGGGCCGCATCACCGACGTCGTGGTCGTCGACCGGATCGGCCGCCAGGTGCGCGGCGAACTCTCCGCCGACGGCGCGCGGTGGCGCAGCACCAGCCCGCTGGCCGCGGACGCCGCCTACACCGTGCGGGTCAGCACCGAGAACGCGGACGGCCGCCGCGGCCGCACCGAGTCCACCTTCGCGACGCGCGCCGTGCCCGAGAGCCAGCGGCTCGGCGTGGAGTTCGGCCCCGAGGCGGGGACCTACGGCGTCGGCCAGCCGATCACGGCCGAGCTGACCGAGGAGGTCAAGGAGCCCGACCAGCGCCGCGTCGTCGAACGCGCCCTGGTGGTGAACTCCACGCCCAAGGTCACCGGAGCCTGGCACTGGGTGGACGGCACGAAGCTGCACTACCGCCCGAAGGAGTACTGGCCCGCCCACGCGTCCATCACCGTGGAGAGCCGCCTGAACGGCCTCCCCATCCGCAAGGGCCTCTACGGCGGCGCGACCGACCCGCTGAAGCTGCAGACCGGCGACCGGGTGGAGGCCGTGGCGGACGCCGAGAGCCTGCGGATGACCGTCCGGCGCGACGGGGAGGTCGTCAACACCTTCCCCATCACCACCGGCAAGGCCGGGTTCCGCACCCGCAACGGCACCAAGGTGGTGCTCGGACAGGAGTCCTTCGTCCGGATGCGCAGCACCAGCATCGGCATAGGCCCCGGCAGCGCGGAGTACTACGACCTGCCGGTGCACTGGGCCACCCGGCTGACCTGGAGCGGCGAGTACGTGCACGCGGCGCCCTGGTCGGTGGGCTCCCAGGGGTACGCGAACGTCAGCCACGGCTGCACGGGCATGTCGACCTCCGACGCGCGGTGGTTCTTCGAGAACGTCCGCGCCGGCGACCTGGTGACCCACGTCAACACCGAGGGCACCGACATGCCCGCGTTCGGCAACGGCTTCGGTGACTGGAACCTGTCCTGGACGGAGTGGCTGGCCGGCAGCGCGCTGGCCGCGGAGTCCGCGGACGGCGGACAGCCCGGCGGCCGGAGCGCGCCGCGCCCGTCGGTGTGAGCCCGCCGGACGCCGGCCCGCCCGGAGGCCGGGCCGGCGTCCCGCTGAGCCGTCAGGCGGCCGCGGAGGGCGTGCGGCGCAGCAGCCCGGCGAGGGCGTCGGCCACCGCCGCCGGGTCCACCGGGTGGGCGACGACGGCCTCGGCGCGGCTCCAGGTCGCCAGCCAGGAGTCCTGCGGGCGCCCGATCAGGAGCAGCACCGGGGGGCACTGGTAGATCTCGTCCTTGATCTGGCGGCACACGCCCATCCCGCCGGCCGGGACGGCCTCGCCGTCCAGCACGCAGGCGTCGATCCCGCCGGCCTCCAGGGCGCTGAGCACCGCGGGCAGCGTGGCGCACTCCAGGTAGGTCACGGCCGGGCCGTCCGCGGCCGGGCGCCGGCCGGCCGCCAGCCGCACCTGCTCGCGGGTGCCCGCGTCGTCGCTGTAGACCAGCACCGTGGCAGTGGGCTGCATCGTTCCTCCGCGTTCGTCTTCACAACAGGGCTGAACAGGTGGTGCGCGTACAGGCCGGATGCTACTCCCTCGCCCCCGCCGCGGCACAGCTCCGCGCGTCCCCCGTACGGGCCCGTTTGGCCAGGACACAGGGGGTGGACACACCGAACAGCACCCCCCGGAGTGAGGACGGAATAAGCGACCGACATAATGTCGGTCGTGGCGACAGCAACAGCAGTAGAAACCGGGCACGCGCACCCGTCGGTCAACCGGCCGAACCTCACCAGCGTCGGGACCATCATCTGGCTGAGTTCCGAGCTGATGTTCTTCGCGGCCCTCTTCGCGATGTACTTCACCGCGCGGTCGGTCATGGGAGCGGAGTTCTGGTCCGAGAAGGCGGACGCGCTCAACCTGCCCTTCGCGCTCGGCAACACGACGATCCTGGTGCTCTCCTCCCTCACCTGCCAGCTCGGCGTCTTCGCCGCCGAGCGCGGTGACGTGAAGAAGCTCCGTGCGTGGTTCGTGGTCACCTTCATCATGGGTGCCGTCTTCATCGGCGGGCAGATCGTCGAGTACGTGGAGCTGGTCAAGCACGAGGGCCTGTCGCTCTCGTCGGACGCCTACGGGTCGGTGTTCTACCTGACCACCGGCTTCCACGGCCTCCACGTCACCGGTGGTCTGATCGCGTTCCTGTTCGTCCTCGGCCGGACGTACATGGCGCGGCGGTTCACCCACCACCAGGCGACCGCGGCCATCGTCGTGTCCTACTACTGGCACTTCGTCGATGTCGTCTGGATCGGCCTCTTCGCCACGATCTACCTGATCAAGTAGTCCCGGCGCGGCCGGGACACCGCAGAGCCATAAGCATCGACGCAGAAGATCCTGACACCGGGGTAATCCGTGAAAAAGCTCTCCGCACGACGGCGCCATCCGCTGGCGGCGATCGTCGTACTCATCTTCGCGCTGGCGGCCACCGGGGGGCTGTACGCCGCGTTCGCTCCCGCCGGTGAGGCGCAGGCCGGTGAGACGGCCGCCGCCCAGTCCCTTGCCATCGAGGAGGGCAAGAAGCTCTACGCCGTCGGCTGCTCAAGCTGCCACGGCACGGGCGGTCAGGGAACCTCGGACGGCCCCTCGCTGGTCGGCGTCGGTGCGGCCGCCGTGGACTTCCAGGTGGGCACCGGCCGCATGCCCATGCAGGCCCCCGGCGCGCAGGCCCCGGAGAAGCCGAGGATGTACTCCCAGGCCGAGATC
Organism: Streptomyces marinisediminis; assembly: GCF_026262575.1. Taxonomy (GTDB): domain Bacteria; phylum Actinomycetota; class Actinomycetes; order Streptomycetales; family Streptomycetaceae; genus Streptomyces; species Streptomyces marinisediminis. The sequence continues at coordinate 88,096 of NZ_JAPKFL010000002.1, read as the reverse complement.
GACCAGATGGCCGCCTACATCGCCTCCCTCGGCCCCGGCCCCGCGATCCCCACCGAGGAGCAGTACGGCACCGAGGACCTCAGCGGCGAGGAGATCGCCGAGGGCGGCGTGCTCTTCCGCACCAACTGCGCGCAGTGCCACAACTTCACGGGTGAGGGCGGCGCCCTCACCCGGGGCAAGTACGCCCCGGACCTGACCGACGTCGACGCCAAGTACATCTACGAGGCCCTGCAGACCGGTCCGCAGAACATGCCGTCCTTCCCGGACACCGTGATGCCGGAGAAGGAGAAGCGGCAGATCATCGCCTATCTGCACCAGGTCAACTCCTCCGACGCGAAGACGCCCGGCGGCTTCAAGCTCGGCGGCTACGGCCCCGTGGCCGAGGGCCTGTTCGCCTGGGTGATCGGCCTCCCGATCCTGGTCGGCGTCACGGTCTGGGTCGCGGCCCGCAACGCGAAGGCCAGGAAGTCATGAGTAGCGAGACTGGACCACACGAGACCGTGTCTGACGAGAACCTGCCCGCCGAGCAGGGAGCCGAGCCCGGCACCGCGGCGGAGAAGGCGAACGGCAACCCGTTCGCCGACCCGGGGCTGCCGCCCCACGACGACCGCATCCAGGACATCGACGAGCGGGCCGCCAAGCGCTCCGAGCGCACCGTAGCCCTGCTCTTCGTCGTGTCGATGCTCGCCACGATCGGGTTCATCGCGTCCTACGTGATCATCCCGGTGGAGCAGTACGTCTACCTCTTCCCGCTCGGCCACATCAGCGCGCTGAACTTCGCGCTCGGCATGACGCTGGGCGTCGCGCTGTTCTGCATCGGCGCCGGCGCCGTGCACTGGTCGCGGACGCTGATGAGCGGCCACGAGATGGTGCAGGACCGCTACCCGATCGGGGCCGAGGAGGACACCAAGAGCGCGGCGCTGGCCGCCTTCGGCGACGGTGCCCGCGACTCGCAGCTCGGTCGGCGCAAGCTGATCCGCAACACCATGTTCGGCGCGCTGGCGCTGGTGCCGCTGTCCGGCGTCGTCCTGCTGCGCGACCTCGGGCCGCTGCCGGAGGAGAAGCTGCGCCACACCATGTGGGAGCGCGGCCTGCGGCTGATCAACGAGAACACGATGGAGCCGCTGCGGCCCGAGGACATCGTCGTCGGCTCGCTCTCCTTCGCCATGCCCGAGGGGCTGGAGCCGGAGGGGCACGACTTCCACACGGAGATCGCCAAGGCCGCGCTGATGCTGGTGCGCCTGGAGCCGGAGGACATCAAGGACCCGCAGGAGCTGGACTGGTCCTACGAAGGCATCGTGGCGTACTCGAAGATCTGCACGCACGTCGGCTGCCCGGTCAGCCTCTACGAGCAGCAGACCCACCATGTCCTGTGCCCCTGCCACCAGTCCACGTTCGACCTGGCCGACGGCGCGCGCGTCATCTTCGGCCCGGCCGGCCACCCGCTGCCGCAGCTCCGCATCGGCGTGGACGACGAGGGTTACCTCATGGCGCTGGGCGACTTCGCCGAGCCCGTCGGCCCGAGCTTCTGGGAGCGCGGATGAGTAACACAGAGCACAACCCGCGCCCCCGGGCCAAGGCGCCCGCGGGTGAACGCGTCGCCGACTGGGCGGACGGCCGCCTGGGCATCTACGGCGCGGCCAAGAAGAATCTGCGCAAGGTCTTCCCCGACCACTGGTCCTTCCTGCTGGGCGAGATCGCGCTCTACTCGTTCGTGATCATCCTGCTGACCGGCGTCTACCTGACGCTGTTCTTCAAGCCCAGCATGGCCGAGGTGCACTACCACGGTTCCTACGTACCCATGCAGGGCGTGGTCATGTCCGAGGCGTACGCGTCGACGCTGGACATCAGCTTCGACGTGCGCGGCGGTCTGCTGATGCGCCAGATCCACCACTGGGCGGCGCTGATCTTCCTGGTGTCGATGTTCGTGCACATGCTGCGCGTCTTCTTCACCGGCGCGTTCCGCAAGCCGCGCGAGCTGAACTGGCTGTTCGGCTTCCTGCTGCTCGTGCTGGGCATGTTCACCGGCTTCACCGGCTACTCGCTGCCGGACGACCTGCTCTCGGGCACCGGTCTGCGGTTCGTGCAGGGTGCGGTCCTGTCCGTGCCCGTCATCGGCACCTACCTGGCGATGTTCCTCTACGGCGGGGAGTTCCCCGGCACGGACATCATCCCCAGGCTCTTCGCCGTTCACGTACTGCTGCTGCCCGGGCTGATGCTGGGTCTGGTGGTCGCCCACCTGATCCTGGTCTTCTACCACAAGCACACCCAGTACCCGGGCCCCGGCCGGACCAACAAGAACGTCGTGGGCTTCCCGCTCATGCCGGTCTACATGGCCAAGGCGGGCGGCTTCTTCTTCCTGGTCTTCGGCGTCATCGCCGCGATCTCGGCCGTCTTCCAGATCAACCCGGTGTGGGTCATCGGGCCGTACCGTCCGGACCAGGTGTCCACCAACGCCCAACCCGACTGGTACATGGGCTTCTCGGAGGGCCTGATCCGGATCATGCCGGGCTGGGAGTGGGTCATCCCGACCGGGCACACGATCAACTTCGGCGTGTTCGTCCCGCTGATGGTCTTCCCGCTGGTACTGGCCGTCATGGCGCTCTACCCGTTCTTCGAGTCCTGGGTGACCAAGGACAAGCGCGAGCACCACCTGCTGGACCGGCCGCGCAACGCCCCGACGCGCACCGGCATCGGCGCCGCGTGGATCAGCTGGTACTTCGTGATGCTCGTCGGCGGCGGCAACGACCTGTGGGCCATCTTCTTCGACATGTCGATCAACGCGATCACGTGGTTCGCGCGCATCGGGTTCTTCGCCGTGCCGATCCTGACGTTCCTGATCACCCGCCGCATCTGCCTGGGACTCCAGCGCCGGGACCGCGACAAGGTGCTGCACGGCCGGGAGACCGGCATCATCAAGCGCCTGCCGCACGGCGAGTTCGTCGAGGTGCACGAGCCGCTGCCGCAGGACCAGCTCCACCTGCTCACCCAGCACGACCAGCCCAAGCCCGCCGAGCTGCCGCCCCCCACCGACGGGCACGGCGTCCGGCGCAAGGTGGGACCGGTGGAGAAGCTGCGCGTGCGCATCAACCGCGGCTACTACGGGCCGAAGGCACAGATCCCCAAGCCGACGGTCCGGGAGTACGAGGAGATCACCAGCGGCCACGGTCACCACTGACCGCCCGCCGCTCGGGCGGCCGCCCGGCCCTGGCGCCGGGCGGCCGCGCACCCGCGGGGCCCCTGCCGCCGTCCGGACGTCCGGACGGTGGTACGGGGCCCCGCGGCGTGGGCGGGGCCGATAGGGTGCGGAGGCGGCGGCCCGACGCGGCCGCGCACCCCGCACCGAGCACAACACCAGGAGCGTGCCCATGAGCGCTGTGACCCCCGCCGGAGGCGACACCATGGCGGACCGCTCCTGGCCGGACGTGCTGAGCGCGCTCCTGGGCGGCCGCGACCTGGCGGCCGAGGACACCACCTGGGCGATGGACCGCATCATGCGCGGTGAGGCCAGCGACGCCCAGATCGCCGGGTTCGCCGTCGCGCTGCGGGCCAAGGGGGAGACGGTCGAGGAGGTCACCGGCCTGGTCAGGGCGATGTACGCGCACGCCCACACCATCGAGGTGCCCGGGCCGACCGTGGACATCGTCGGCACCGGGGGCGACCGGGCGAAGACGGTGAACATCTCCACGATGTCCGCCATCGTCGTGGCCGGGACCGGGGCGAAGGTGGTCAAGCACGGCAACCGGGCCTCCTCGTCGGCGAGCGGGGCCTCGGACGTGCTGGAGAAGCTCGGCGTCAACCTGGAGCTGACGCCGCGGCGGGTGGTGGAGGTCGCCGAGGAGGCCGGCATCACCTTCTGCTTCGCGGTCAAGTTCCACCCCGCGCTGCGGCACGTGGCCGGCGCGCGGCGCGAGCTCGGCGTGCCCACGACGTTCAACTTCCTGGGCCCGCTGACCAATCCGGCGCGGGTGCGCGCGCAGGCCACCGGCGTCGCCGACGCCCGCATGGCGCCGATCCTGGCCGGCGTGCTGGCCGAACGCGGCACGTCCGCGCTGGTGTTCCGCGGCGACGACGGCCTGGACGAGCTGACCGTGACCTCCACCTCCACGGTCTACGTCGTACGGGACGGCGCGGTGCGCGAGGAGCGGTTCGACCCCCGCGACGTGGGCGTCGACCTCGTGCCCCTCCAGGCGCTGCGCGGCGCCGACGCCGCGTACAACGCGGAGGTCGCGCGGCGGCTGCTGGACGGCGAGCGCGGCCCCGTGCGCGACGCCGTGCTGCTCAACTCGGCGGCCGCGCTGGTCGCCCTCGCGCCGGGCGAGGGGCCGCTGACCGGCCAACTGGCCGCGGGCATGGCGCGGGCGGCGGAGTCCGTCGACTCCGGCGCGGCGCGGGCCGCGCTGGAGCGCTGGGCCGCGGCGACGCACCGGTAGGCGGCCCGGCTCCCGGGCGGGCGCGCTCCCGACGGGCGCGCTCTCCCGCCCCCGGGGCGCGTCCGGGACCGACCACCACCCCGGCCCGTCCCGGACCGACGCCGCTCGGCCCGTCTTGGACGCATGCTCCGGGGCGGGCCCCGGCCCGCGTCTCGCGCCGCCACCCCCGCGCCGCCCCCGCCGGCCGGCCGGGGCGGTACGGGCCGGGCTGAGGGGCGGCGCGCCCTGTGGCATACTGCCGTCAGGTCACGAGTGACAGCGACGAAGGCCCCGGCCCGCTGTCCGGCAACCCTCCAACCGTGGCGGGGTGCCCCGGGTGATGACCGGGCCGCACGACAGCAAGGTCTGCGGCAAGCGCGGTCGAGGGAGTCCCCCATGAGCAAGCGAATGCGCTAGGCCCCGTCGGGCCCGGGCCGTCGTGCCCCCGCACACCGCACTCAGCGCTCAGCACTCAGCGCTTCCTCGCCCTTGTCCTCCCTGGAGCTTCACCATGTCCCTGGCCACCACCACGCCCGTCACAGCCTGCACCGAACCGGTCGCGCACGGCTCGCTCGCCGCTCCGCTGCCGGTGCTCGGGGACGGCGTCCGGGTGCCCCTCGCCGACGGCGGCGAGGCCGAGTACGCCGCCCTCGACTACGCCGCGAGCGCCCCCGTCCTGCGCCGGGTGTGGGACGACGTCGCCGCCTACGCGCCGTACTACGGCAGCGTGCACCGGGGCGCCGGGCACCTCTCGCGGCTGTCCACCGAGCTGTTCGAGCGCAGCCGGGCCACCGTCGCGGAGTTCCTCGGCTGCCGCGCCGGCGACCAGGTCGTCTTCACCCGCTCCACCACCGACTCGCTGAACCTGCTCGCCGCCGCCCTGCCCGCCGGCACGCGGGTCTTCGTCTTCGCCGACGGCCACCACGCCGCGCTGCTGCCCTGGCGCGGCCGGCGCACCACCTGGCTCGACCTGCCCGAGAGCCCCGCGCACGCCGTCCGCCTGCTCGACCAGGCGCTCGACGGCGCGCCGGAGGGGCCCAAGCTGGTGTGCGTGACCGGGGCGTCGAACGTCACCGGAGAGCTGTGGCCGGTGGCGGAGCTGGCGGCGGTGGCCCGGCGGCACGGCGCGCGCGTCGTACTGGACGCGGCCCAGCTCGCCCCCCACCACCCGGTGGACCTCGGCGAGCTGGGCGTGGACTGGGCGGCCTTCTCCGGGCACAAGCTCTACGCGCCCTTCGGCGCCGGGGTGCTCGCCGGGCGCGCCGACTGGCTCGCCCAGGCCGAGCCCTACCTCGCGGGCGGCGGCGCGAGTCGCGGCGTGGTGCGCGAGGCGGACGGCACGGTGCGCGTGCAGTGGCACACCGGCGCCGCGCGCCACGAGGCCGGCTCGCCCAACGTCGTCGGTGCCTACGCCATCGCCGCCGCCTGCCGGGCGCTGACCGAGGCGGGCTTCGACCACCTCGTGGCGCGCGAGCAGGCGCTGCTGGGGCGGCTGCTCGCCGGGCTCGCCGGGCTGCCGGGCGTGCGGGTGCTGTCCCTGTTCGGCGTGGACGCCCCCCGGGTGGGCGTGGTGTCCTTCACCGTCGACGGGTGGCGCTGCGCCGACTTCGCGGCCGCGCTCTCCGACGGCTACGGGATCGGCGTGCGCGACGGGCTGTTCTGCGCGCACCCGCTGCTGCGCGCGCTGCTGGGCGTGGCGGCGACGCGCCCGGGGGAGTGCGGGGGCGGGGCGGCGCCCGAGGGGCGGGAGCTGGGTGCGGTGCGGGTCAGCTTCGGCGCCGGCACACCCGTCGAGCACGTCGACCGCTTCCTGACGGCCGCGCGCGAGCTGACCGGCCGGCCGCGCCGCTGACGGGCGGGCGTGCCCCGGGCGGCGGCGCGCTCCGGGCGGGGCGCTTCCCGCTCGGGGCGCTGCGTCGCGCCCGGGAGCCGGGCGCCCGCGCTCAGCCCTCCAGGCCGATCGCGAAGGCGGCCTCCAGGTCGTGCTGGGAGTAGGTGCGGAAGGCGATGTGCGTCTCGGTGGACACCACGCCCGGCACCTTGCTGATGCGCCCGGGGATGACGTCGGCCAGGTCGTCGTGGCGGGCCACCCGCACCATGGCAATCAGGTTGTGCGCGCCGGTCACGGAGTACACCTCGCTCACGCCCTCCAGCGCGGCGATCTGCTCGGCCACCTCCGGGATCGAGTCGGTGCTGGTCTTGATGAGCACGATCGAGGTGATCACGGCCTCGTCACTCCCTCCGGTCGCCTGAGCGGGCCCGCTCACTCTAGCCTCCGGACGGGCGGCCGGGCGGCCCGGCCCGGTGGCTCGCCCGGCGGGGGTCACCCGGCTTCGGTGACGGCTCGGCCACGGCGCGCCCCAAGCCGCGCACCGGTCCCGGTCCAGGTCGTAGGGTTGCGCGTACGGCGGCTTGAGCCCGCCTCGACGGCACCCGACAGACGAGGACGAACCATGCCGCTCCCGCAGCACACGGCGGCCCCGCGCCGCCGTCGCGAGCCGTGCGGCGGCCGGGCGCGCCGCGGCGCCGGACGCGCCGGCGGGGCCGGGTACGTCGGCGCGGCCGCGGCGTCCGGCCGGCCGGCCGGGCCCGCGGTGCCGGGGGCCGGGGCGCGCGAGGCGCCGGGCGGGGCGGCGGGACCGGTGCGCCGCCGGTGCGGCGCGGGCCGGGTGGAGCCGGTGGGCCGTCCCGGCGGACGGGGCTGAGGGACGCGAGCGAACGGACGGGAGTCGGGACGTGCAGGAGACGCCGGGCGGTGAGCCGCGGCCGGAGCGGCAGCGCGCCGCCGAGGCGCTCGACCGCCCGCTGCCCGAACGGGTGCGGCACAAGGTCGTCACCCTCACCAGCGATGCGCTCGGCGCCCTGACCGTCGCGGAGCTTCCCGGGCCGCTGCGCCAGTACGCCCGCTTCACCCCCGCACGCCGGGCGAGGTTCGGCGGCAACGCGATGGCCGCCGCCCTGGAGACGGACACCGCCTTCCGGCAGCGCATCGCCGCGCGGCTGCGGGAGCTGGACCCGGAGCTGACCGAGGCGCTGCGCGTCGGCTCGCCGCCCGCCGCGGCCGACCCGGTCGACGTGGCGGCGCTGGCGTACGTGACGCGGCCCGAGGGCTGGGTCAAGCTCGTGGCCGCGGCCGGTGAGGAGGCCCAGCGGGCCCAGGCCGAGAAGGCGGGCGAGGAGGCCACCCGCGAACTGGCCCGGCTGCGCGCCGAGCTGGCCCAGGCCCGGGAGGCCGGGCGGGACGGCGGCGAGCGGCACCGGGCCGAACTGGAGGCCGCCCGGCGCGAGATGGACGGCCTCAACCGCAGGCTGCGCAGCGCGCAGAGCGACGTCAAGCGCGGTGAGGCGGCGCTGCGCAAGCTGCGTGCCGAGCTGGCGGAGGTGCGGGCCCAGGCGGCGGCGCAGAAGGCGGCGTCCGACAGCGAGGCGCGGCGGCTGCGGGCCCGGGCCGCCGAGGCGGAGTCCGCGCTGGAGGCGGGCCGCCGGGCGGCGCGCGAGGACCGCGGCGTCGCCGACATGCGGGTGCGGCTGCTGCTGGACACCGTGCTGGACGCCGCCCAGGGGCTGCGCCGGGAGCTGGCGCTGCCGCCCGCCGCCCAGCACCCGGCCGACACCGTCGAGGCCGTGGAGCCGGGCCGGATGAGCCCGAAGGACGTCGCCCGCCGCGCGCTGTCCGAGGAGGACCCGGCGCTGCTCGACCAGCTCCTGGCACTGCCGCAGGTGCACCTGCTGGTGGACGGCTACAACGTCACCAAGACCGGCTACCCCACCATGCCGTTGGAGAAGCAGCGGCTGCGGCTGCTCGGGGGGCTGGCGGTGCTGGCCGCGCAGTCGGGCGCCGAGGTCACCTGCGTCTTCGACGGCGCGGAGCTGGCCTCCCCGGTGCTGCTGGCGCCGCCGCGCGGCGTGCGGGTGCTGTTCAGCAAGCCGGGGCAGACGGCCGACGAGCTGATCCGCCGCCTGGTGCGCGCCGAGCCCGCGGGGCGCCCGGTGGTGGTGGTCTCCACCGACCGCGAGGTGGCCGACGGGGTGGCCGAGGCGGGCGCCCGCCCGGTGGCGTCCGCCCTGCTCCTGCGGCGACTTGCCCGCACCTGAACCCCGCGTCCCTTTCGCTCCGTTCGGGCCGTACTTCGCACCCTGTGCCCGCATCGGGTCTTCACGGAGCGTCAAACCGCTGTTGCTATTGGTGTGATGTTGGTAAAGGATGGGCGCCGGGCATGAGATTTTGGCCGCAAGGATTTGAAGCCGCGTTCCGTGGCTGGCTAGTGTCGGGCCCCGAACCTTCGCACGGTCGGTCACCCATCCGGGGTGTCGGCGGAGGTACCGCCTTATCCGCGGCACTGTCGCGGAGCCGGGCCGAGGACGTGCGCGGCGCGGCAGGCGGCTGAGGAAGAAGGAGCTCGCCCCAAGTGGCGTCCCACCGTCGTCCCAAGCAGCCGGGCCGTACCCGCGCGAGCGTGCTCACCGCCACCGCGGCGGCGGCCGTCGCGATGTCGACCAACTCCGCCTACGCCGACCCGGCGCCCGACCGGGACAAGCGGGGCGTGCAGGCCGAGATCGACCGGCTGCACGAGGAGGCGGCGGAGGCCACCGAGAAGTACAACGGCGCCGAGGAGCGGGCCGACGAGCTCCAGGAGCAGGTCGACCGCATCCAGGACTCGGTCGCCCGCGGCCAGGACGAGCTCAACGACCTCCGCAACGCCCTGGGTTCGGCGGCCACCGCGCAGTACCGCAGCGGCGGCCTGGACCCCTCGGTGCAGCTCCTGCTCTCCTCCGACCCGGACGACTACCTGGAGCGGGCCTCCGCGCTCGACCAGCTCAGCGGCAAGCAGGTCGCCGCGCTGGAGCGCATCCAGGACAAGCAGCAGAGCCTGGAGCAGCAGCGCGACAGCGCCGCCGAGAAGCTCGACGACCTCGCCGAGACCCGCGAGGAGCTGGAGGACCAGAAGAAGAAGGTCCAGGGCAAGCTCTCCGAGGCGCAGAAGCTCCTCAACACGCTGACGGAGGAGGAGCGCCAGGAGCGCCTGGAGCGCGAGCAGCGCGCCAGCCGGGCGTCCAACGAGCGCGCCGAGCTCGGCACCCCCGGCAACGAGGCCCCGCCCCCCACCGGGCGCGCGTCCTCCGCGTACGAGGCGGCCACCACCCGCGCCGGTATGCCCTACGCGTGGGGCGCGGAAGGCCCCAACTCCTTCGACTGCTCCGGCCTGATCTACTGGGCCTACAAGCAGGCCGGCATCACCGTGCCCCGCACCTCCCAGGGCCAGTCCAGCGCGGGTACGCGCATCAACTCGATGAGCGACCTGCGCGTCGGCGACCTGGTGATCCTCCGCAACGACCTGGGCCACGTCGGGTTCTACGCGGGCAACGGGCAGATGCTGCACGCGCCCTACCCGGGCACCTCGATCCGCTACGAGTCCATCTCCGGTTCCGGCATGCCGTTCATGTGGGGCGTGCGCATCTAGCTCCCGCTCCCGTGCCGCCCGCGCCCGTCAACGAAGTGGGTTTTCGCTCCCTCCTGCGAGCGAATCGCCGTCGGCGAAACCCGGGGCGCGCAAGCCCGTGACCTGCGTCGCCCTCGCCACCTCGGGGCGGCGCGGCCCACCCGCCGCGTTGGACGCTCCGTGTGCGGCCCGTTACTGTGCGGGCGCCATTCCCGGCAAGGGACACGCACGGATCGCGGAGCAGTCGTGGGTTCGCACCGACACACACCGGTCACCGGCTTCGGCCGGGGCGCACGGGTCACCGTCCTGACGGCCGCCGCCGCGTCGGCCGCCGCGATGTCCGCCGTCCCGGCGGGCGCCGACCCGCGGGGCCCGGCCCCGGCCACGGTCAGCGAGCGCGTCGACCGCCTCTACGCGCAGGCGGAGCAGGCCACCGAGCGGTACAACGCGACCGCCGAGCACGTCGACGACCTGCGCGAGCAGGTCTCCCGGGCGCAGGACCAGGTGGCCCGCGGCCAGGAGAAGGTCAACCGGCTGCGCGGCACGCTGGGTTCGCTGGCCGGGGCGCAGTACCGTTCCGCCGGCCTCGACCCGGCCGTGGCCCTCGTGCTGTCCACCGAGCCGGAGGCGTACCTGGACCGGGCCGCCACCCTGGACCGCATCAGCAGCCGCCAGGTGGGCGAGCTGCGCGAACTGCGCGCCGCCCAGCGCCTGCTGGACACCCGCCGCACGCGGGCGGCCGAGCGGCTGGCCGAGCTGGAGGACGAGCGCAGGGAACTCGGTGAGCAGCGCAGGGCCGTGCAGAGCAAGCTCGCCGCGGCGCAGCGGCTGCTGAACACCCTCACGGCCGAGGAGCGCCGGGAGCGCCGGGAGCGCGAGCGGGCCGCCCGCCAGGCCGCCGCCCGCCCCGCGCCCACCGCACCGGACGCCTCGGACGCCGCCGGATCGGGCCGCGCGGCCGCCGCGCTGCGCGCCGCGCAGAGCGCCGTGGGTCGCCCCTACGGCTGGGGGCAGGCGGGCCCGCACGCCTTCGACTGCTCGGGGCTGACCCAGTGGGCCTACGCCCAGGCGGGCGTCTCCCTCCCGCGCACCTCGCAGGCGCAGGCACACGCCGGGCAGCGCGTGGCGCAGGCCGGGATGCGCCCGGGCGACCTGGTCGTCTACCGCTCCGACGCCAGCCACGTGGCGATCTACGCGGGCAACGGGCAGGTCGTCCACGCCCCCTACCCCGGCGCGCGGGTGCGCTACGACCCGGTCCACATGATGCCGGTCAGCGCCGTGACGCGGCCCTGAGCGCGCCGCCCGCCGCCCGGTCGGCCCCCGGCCGTGCCGGGGCCGCCGCGGTGACGGTCGAGCGCCACAGCCCCGCGCAGGAGAGCACCGCGGCGGTCGCCAGCAGCCCGTTGCGCGCCACGAGCAGGGCCACGCCCAGCGGCTCGCTCGCCACCACGGCGTCGAAGAACACCGGGAACTCCAGGAGCGTCAGCGGCGTCGCCGCGAGCACCAGCAGCGCCGGGCGCGTCTGGCGCCGGGAGCGCAGCGCCAGGCAGACGGCCGCCAGCCCCACCAGCCACACCAGGTACTGCGGGCTGATGACCCGGCTGGTGACGGTGAACAGCAGCACGGCGGCCAGCGCGGCGTCCGCGAGCGTCGCGTCGCACCGGACGTCCGCGCGCAGCCGCCACCACAGCAGCCAGCCGAACGCCGCGGCCGTCAGCAGCAGCGAACCGGTGGCCACGGCCTCCACCCCGGGCCCCAGGAACTCCATCGACCCGTAGTGCAGCCGCACCTCGCCCGGCCAGCCCAGCCACCGGGCCACGTGGAAGACCAGCGCGCCCAGCGACTCCACCTCCACGCCCCGGTCCCGCTGGGCCGTCACGAACGCCCAGCCGCCAGGGCGCGCGAGCGCCAGCACCAGTGCGCAGCCGGCCCCCGCGGCCAGTGCCGCCCCGGCCAGCCGCCGCGCCGGACGGCCCCAGCGGGCCCCGGCCAGCAGCAGCGCGGGCCACACCTTCACCAGCGCGCCGAGCCCGACCAGCGCGCCGGCGAGCCGGGGCCGCCGGGCGGCGGCCAGCAGCGCGCCGACGGCGAGCGCGGTGACCATCAGGTCGTAGCGGGCGTACGCGGTCGGGCCCAGCAGCGGCACGCCGGCCACCCACAGCCACGCCCCCGCCCGGCCGCGCTCCGGCCCGCGTCCCGCCCGCAGCAGCAGCCCGAACACCAGCGCGTCGGTGGCGCAGGCCAGCACGTAGAACGCCGCCGGGTAGGCCAGGAAGGGCAGCAGGTCGGGCGCCAGGACGGGCAGCGCCGCACCCGGCGGGTACTGCCAGGCCACGTCGTGGAGCGGATAGGTGCCCTCGCGCAGCACCTCGGCCCAGCCCTGGTAGATCACCGACACGTCCGTGGTGACGTCCGGGCCGCGCGGCCGCCACACGCCGAAGACGGTCAGCAGCAGCGCGGCACGGGTCGTCAGCCAGGCGAACAGGGGCAGGCGCATACCGCGACCGTACGCGGTGCCGCGGCGGGGCCGGTACCGGCGAAGCGGTACTGTCGTCGCCGATGCACACGCCCATGCCCAAGACGCTCATCGTCACCAACGACTTCCCGCCCCGTCCCGGCGGCATCCAGGCGTTCCTGCACAGCATGGCGCTGCGCCTGGACCCCGAGCGGGTCGTCGTCTACGCCTCCACCTGGAACCGCACCGCCGCGGGCCGCGAGGCGACGGCGCGCTTCGACGCCGAGCAGCCGTTCACCGTCGTGCGCGACCGCACCACCATGCTGCTGCCCACCCCCCGCGTCACCCGCCGCGCGGTCCGGCTGCTGCGCGAACACGGGTGCACCTCGGTGTGGTTCGGCGCCGCCGCGCCGCTGGGCTTGATGGCCCCGGCGCTGCGCGCCGCGGGCGCCCGGCGCCTGGTGGCCACCACGCACGGGCACGAGGCGGGCTGGGCGCAGCTCCCGGGCGCGCGGCACCTGCTGCGCCGCATCGGCGAGTCCACCGACACCCTCACCTACCTCGGCGAGTACACCCGCTCGCGCGTCTCCACCGCGCTCACCGCGCAGGCGGCCGCCCGCATGGCGCAGCTCCCGCCGGGCGTGGACGAGCGGACCTTCCACCCCGGCTCCGGGGGAGCCGAGGTGCGCGAGCGGCTCGGCCTCACCGGCCGCCCCGTGATCGTGTGCGTCTCCCGGCTGGTGCGGCGCAAGGGCCAGGACACGCTGATCGAGGCGATGCCGCGCGTCCTGGCCGACGTGCCCGACGCGGTGCTGCTGCTCGTCGGCGGCGGCCCCTACGAGGCGGACCTGCGCAAGCTGGCCGAGGCCCGCGGGGTGGCGGCGTCCGTGCGCTTCACCGGCGCGGTGCCCTGGTCGGAGCTGCCCGCCCACTACGGCGCGGGAGACGTTTTCGCCATGCCCTGCCGCACCCGGCGCGGCGGGCTGGACGTCGAGGGGCTGGGCATCGTCTACCTGGAGGCGTCGGCGACCGGGCTGCCCGTGGTGGCCGGGGACTCCGGCGGCGCCCCCGACGCCGTCCTGCCCGGCGAGACGGGCTGGGTGGTGCGCGGCGGCGACGCGGCGCAGACGGCCGAGCGCGTCACGGCGCTGCTGCGCGACCCCGAACTGCGCCGCCGCATGGGGCAGCGGGGCCGCGCCTGGGTGGAGGAGCGCTGGCGCTGGGACCTGCTCGCCGACCGGCTGCGGGACCTGCTCTGACCCGCGGCGCCCCGGGCCGCGCTTGCGGGCGCGGCGCGGCGCGGCGACGCTGGAGGCGATGGACCCCGTCGCCGCGCTGGACCGGATCGCGTACCTGCTGGAGCGGGCCCAGGCGCCCACGTACCGGGTGCGGGCGTTCCGCAGGGCCTCCGCCGTGCTGGCCGCACTGCCGCCCGGTGAGGCCGAGCGCCGCGCCCGCGACGGCACGCTGACCCGGCTCAAGGGGCTGGGCGACACCACCGCGCAGGTGGCGCGTGAGGCCGTCGCGGGTGCCGTGCCGGGGTACCTGGCCCGGCTGGAGGAGGAAGCCGCCGCCCCCGAGGAGCTGGGGGAGGCCGCCCAGCGGCTGCGGGACGCCCTGCGGGGGGACTGCCACACCCACTCCGACTGGTCCGACGGCGGCAGCCCCATCGACGTCATGGCCCGCGCGGCGGCGGACCTCGGCCACCAGTGGGCCGTCCTCACCGACCACTCGCCGCGCCTGACGGTGGCGCGCGGCCTGTCGCCGCAGCGGCTGCGCGAACAGCTCGACGTCGTGGCCGCGCTCGGCGCGGAGCTGGCGCCGTTCCGGCTGCTGACCGGTATCGAGTGCGACATCCTCGCCGACGGCTCGCTCGACCAGGAGCCGGAGCTGCTGGACCGGCTGGACCTCGTGGTCGCCTCCGTCCACTCCGAACTGCGCATGCCCGCCCGGGCGATGACGCGCCGCATGGAGCGTGCCGTGCGCGACCCCCGCGTCGACGTGCTCGGGCACTGCACCGGGCGGCTGCGCGGCGGCCGCCGGGCCCGGCCGGAGTCGGAGTTCGACGCCGACCGGGTCTTCGCCGCCTGCGCCGAGTCCGGGACCGCCGTCGAGATCAACTGCCGCCCCGAGCGCCTGGACCCGCCGCTGCGGCTGCTGCGCCGGGCGGTGGCCGCCGGGTGCCTCTTCGCGGTCGACACCGACGCCCACGCGCCGGGCCAGCTCGACTGGCAGGGCAACGGCTGTGTGCGCGCGGTCGAGTGCGGCGTCCCGGTGGAGCGCATCGTCACCACCTGGGACGCCGACCGGCTGCTGGCCTGGACCCGACGGTGAGCGCCGGCGCCGGGTGAACGGCGCGGCGTCCGGCGGGGCGGAGCCGGGCGGCGGGGTGCCGGGAGGGGCGGGGCCGCGCCGCGTCGGCCGCGTCAGGGGTAGAGGGCCTCGATCTCGTGCGCGAAGTCCTTCGCGACGATGTTGCGCTTCAGCTTCAGCGACGGCGTGATGTGTCCGGACTCCTCGGTGAACTGGGTCGGCAGCACCCGGAACCGGCGCACCGACTCCGCGCGCGAGACGGCCGCGTTGCCGTCGTCCACCGCCTGCTGCACGGCGGCCAGCAGCTCCGGATCGGCCAGCAGGTCGGTGCGGCTCAGCCCGCCCTTGCCGTGCTCCTCGGCCCAGCGCGGCAGGAACTCCTCGTCCAGCGTGATCAGCGCGCCCACGTACGGCCGCCCGTCCCCGACCACCATGCACTCCGCGACCAGCGCGTGGGCGCGGATGCGGTCCTCGATCACGGCCGGGGCGACGTTCTTGCCGCCCGCCGTCACCAGGATCTCCTTCTTGCGCCCGGTGATGGACAGGTAGCCGTCCGCGTCCAGGGTGCCGATGTCACCGGTGTGGAACCAGCCCTCGGTCAGCGCGTCCGCGGTGGCGGTCTCGTTGTTCCAGTACCCCGAGAACAGGTGCTCGCCGTGCAGCATGACCTCGCCGTCGTCCGCGATGCGCACCACGGAGCCCGGCAGCGGCTGGCCGACGGTGCCGATCTTCTGCCGGTCCCAGGGGTTGAACGCGGTCGCCGCGCACGACTCGGTCAGGCCGTAGCCCTCCAGGACGGTGAAGCCGATGCCCCGGTAGAAGTGGCCCAGCCGCCCGCCGAGCGCGGCGCCGCCGGAGATGGCGTGCGTGGCCCGGCCGCCGAGCACCGAGCGCAGCTTGCCGTAGACGAGCCGGTCGAAGAGCTTGTGCTTCAGCTTCAGCCCGAGGGACGGGCCGCCCGGCGCGTCCAGCGCCTCGCTGTAGGCGATGGCGGTGGCCGCCGCGCGGTCGAAGATCCGGCCCTTGCCGTCGCCCTCGGCCTTCGCCCGGGCGGTGTTGTAGACCTTCTCGAACACCCGGGGCACGCCGAGCACGATCGACGGCCGGAAGGAGGCCAGCTCGTCGGTGAGCGTCTTGATGTCGCCGACGTGACCGAGCCGGATGGGCGCCATCACCGCCGCGATCTGCACCATGCGCCCGAACACGTGGGCCGCGGGCAGGAACAGCAGCACCGAGTCCTGGCCGGGGCGGAACAGCGGCCCCAGCCGCTCCACGACGTTGCCGCACTCGGCGAAGAAGGAGCGGTGGGTCAGCACGCAGCCCTTGGGCCGCCCGGTGGTGCCGGAGGTGTAGACGATCGTGGCCGGGTCGTCGGCGCGGGCGGTGGCGCTGCGCTCGTCCACGGTCTGGTCGTCCACGCCCGAGCCCGCCGCGATGAGGGCGGCGACCGCGTTCTCGTCGAGCGTCCAAACCTCGCGCAGCTCCGGCAGCCGGTCCCGGATCTGGCGCACCGCCTCGGTGTGCGCCGCGCTCTCCACGACGATGCCCACGGCGCCGGAGTCGCCCAGGATCCAGGCGATCTGTTCCGGGCTGCTGGTCTCGTACACCGGTACGGTCACCGCGCCCGCGCTCCAGATCGCGAAGTCCAGCAGTGTCCACTCGTAGCGGGTGCGCGACATCAGGGCCACGCGGTCGCCCGGCGCGACCCCGGCGGCGATCAGGCCCTTGGCGACGCCGTTGACCTCGGCGAGGAACGCGGTCGCCGTCAGGTCCTCCCAGCGGGCCGGGTCGCGCGGGTCCTTCCGCGCGACCACCGCGAGGTCGGGGTACTGCGCGGCGTTGCGGCGGACCAGATCGGTGAGGTTTCCGTCCGCGGGGACCTCGTAGAGGGCCGGAAGGCTGAACTCGCGCAAGACTGCTGCTCCTCGTCGGCACCGCCGCGGGCCGGGCTGACCTCGCGTTGCTGGGACGGTTTGGGACGGCCCGGACGTTACCCATCGGTAGACGCAGGGGTACAGACCCGCCGCCCAGATGTTCCGTGTGTCACACACCCCGCCGGACCGCCTGCGGCGACAGTAACACCGGGCGCGGCGCCGCCGCGGCGCGTTCGTCCGGGCCCTGACCTCGGCCGCTTCCGGCGTGCCGGGCCCGCCGCGCCGGCCCCGGTGGTCCGGGCGCGGCCGTCCCGCCCCCCGGGGCCGCACCGCGCGGCGACCGTAGGGTGACCGCATGCGGATACACGTGGTGAGCGACGTGCACGGGAACAGCGCGGACCTGGCGCGCGCCGGGGAGGGCGCCGACGCCACCCTGTGCCTGGGCGACCTGCTCCTCTTCCTCGACTACGCCGACCACAGCCGCGGCATCTTCCCCGAGCTGTTCGGGGAGGAGGCCACCAGCCGCTACGTCGAGCTGCGCACCGCGCGCCGCTTCACCGAGGCCCGTGCCTTCGCCCACCGGCTGTGGGAGACCGTGGACCGGGCCGCCGCCGTGGAGGCCGGCGTCCGCCGCCAGTACGCGGAGCTGTTCGCCGCGATGCCCACCCCCACCTACGCCACCTACGGCAACGTGGACCTGCCGCGGCTGTGGCCGGAGTACGCGCGGCCGGACACCACCGTGCTGGACGGCCAGACGGTGGAGCTGGGCGGCCTGACCGTCGGCTTCGTGGGCGGCGGGCTGCGCACCCCCATGAACACGCCCTACGAGCTGGACCCGGACGCCTACGCCGAGAAGGTCGCCGCCCTCGGCGCCGTCGACGTGCTGTGCTCGCACATCCCGCCGGAGGTGCCCGAGTTGTGCTACGACACCGTCGCGCGCCGGTTCGAGCGGGGCAGCACCGCGCTGCTGGAGGCGATCCACGCCACCCGGCCCCGGTACGCGCTCTTCGGCCACGTCCACCAGCCGCTGGCGCGGCGGATGCGGGTGGGCGCCACCGAGTGCGTCAACGTCGGTCACTTCAACGCCTCCGGGAAGCCGTTCGTCCTGGAGTGGTGACGCGGCGGCCCGGCGCCGGGGCCGGGCGGTGCGCCGCCGCGCCGCCCCGCCCGGCGGCAGGGGCGGCGACGGGTGGCGTGCGGTGTCCGGCCCGCGCGGTAGCCTGCCTGCGCACAGGCGGAGCACGGTTTCAACGGTCACGCGGAGGACCCCAGCGATGGCGGAACACACCAGGTCGAGCATCACCATCGACGCGGCACCGGCCGAGGTGATGGGGGTCATCGCCGACTTCGCCCGCTACCCGGAGTGGACCGGCGAGGTGAAGGAGGCCGAGGTGCTGGCCACCGACGAGCGGGGCCGCGCCGAGAAGGTGCGCCTGCTGCTGGACGCCGGCGCCATCCGCGACGAGCACACCCTGGCCTACACCTGGCACTCGGCGCACGAGGTGAGCTGGACGCTGGTGAAGTCCCAGATGCTGCGGGCCCTGGACGGTTCCTACCACCTCGCCCCGGTCGGCGCCGGGGGCACCGAGGTCACCTACCAGCTCACCGTGGACGTCAAGATCCCCATGCTCGGCATGATCAAGCGCAAGGCGGAGAAGGTCATCATCGACCGCGCGCTGGCCGGGCTGAAGCAGCGCGTCGAGTCCGGCGGCGCCGACCCCGGCCCCCGCGAGGGCTGAGGTGCGCCGCACCGTCCTGGTCACCGGCGCGGGCGGGGCCGGACGCACCACCGTGGCCGCCGCCACCGCGCTGGCCGCCGCGGACCAGGGCCACCGCACCCTGCTGCTGAGCGCCGACCCCGCGGCCGACGCGGGCACCGCACACGTGCCGGGGCTGCGGTGCGCGCGGGTGGACTCCGGCGCCCGGTTCCGGTCGGCCGTGCTCGCCCTCCAGGAGCGCTGCGGCGCGGCGCTGGACCTGCTCGGTGCGCGGCCGCTGGACGACGACGAGCTGGCCGAGCCGCCCGGCGCGCGGGCCGTCGCCGTCCTGCACGCGCTGCACGACGCGCACGCCGGGGCGGGCGAGCCCTGGGACGTCCTGGTCGCCGACCTGCCGCCGGTGCCCGACGCCGTCCACCTGCTCGCTCTGCCCGAGCAGCTCTCCCGCTCCCTGCGCCGCCTGCTGCCGCCCGAGCGGCAGGCCGCCCGCGCGCTGCGGCCGCTGCTGGCGCAGTTCGCCGGGGTGCCGATGCCCGCCGAGTGGCTCTACGACGCCGCCGGGCGGGCCGGAACCGCCCTGGCCGCCGCGGAGCGGGTGCTGCGCGCACCCGGGACCTCGGCGCACCTGGTCCTGGCCGCCGAACCCGGCGCCCCGCGCCTCCTCGGCGAGACCCGCGCCGGGCTGGCGCTGCACGGGGTGCCGCTGGGCGGCGTCACCGTCAACCGCCTGCTGCCCGCCCGGTCGCCGGACCCGTACGTGCGCCGCCTGGGTGCGGCGCAGCGCGCGGCCGCGGACGCCGTCCGGGAGGCGGCCGGCGGCCTCCCGGTGCGGGAGCTGCCCTGGCTGCCCGAGCCGCCGCGCACCGCCGACGGGCTGCGGGCGCTGGAGGTCTGCGAACCCCCGCTCACGGGGCCGGCCCCCGGCGCCGTGATCGAGGACCGCCGCGCCGAGGACGGGATGCTGGCGTGGCGGCTGCCGCTGCCCGGTGCCGTCAAGGAGCACACCGCGCTGGTGCGGCGCGGGGACGAGGTCGTGGTCACCGTCGGCCCGCACCGGCGGGCCCTGCCCCTGGACGGGGCGCTGGCCCGGTGCGCCGTGGCCGGGGCCCGGCTCGCGGACGGTGAGCTGACCGTCCGCTTCCGGCCCGACCCCACGCTGTGGCCCGCGGGCGGCTGACCGGTACTGTCGAAGGTCCAGGGAGACGACGCGACGCATCCGGGAGCCCGTCATGAGCGATGCCCGAGGACGTGAGCCGAACGGTCCGGACGCCGACGCCTGGGCCGAGGCCTGCGCGGAGGACCTGGCGGCCGAGCGGGCCCGCCGCCGAGCCCGTGGCGGGCCGGAGCCCGCGGGAGCCGCCGAGGAGCTGCGGCGGCTGGCGGAGACGGTCGCCGACCGGCTCGCCGGGCTGGCCGGGTCGGTGGGCGGCGCGGCGGGTCCTGGCCAGGACTGGGCGCGTCAGCTCGCGGACGGCGCCCGGGCGGCGGTGGAGCCGGTCGTCCAGCGCAACCCGGAGGTCTTCGAGCACCTGTCGGCGGCCGGGAGCGAACTGCTGGCGGCCTACCGCTCGGCGGTCGCCGGGCAGGAGCGGCGCTGGACGCGCGACGCGCGGGACACCGGCCGGGCCGCCGGTCCCGGGCCGTCGTCCGGCGGCGCGGAGCCCTCCGGGGCGGGGCCCTCGTCCAGCCCGGAAGCCTCCGGCGCGGGGCCGTCGGCTTCCGGTGCGGGGGAGCGGGCGCCCGGCGCCGATCGTCCCTCGGGCCGGGGCGAGGGCCGCGACGAGCCGCCCGGCGCCGAGCGCATCGAACTGGACTGATCCGTTCCGCCCGACCCGCGGGCCACCCCCCGCGGCCGGGTCCGCCGGACCGTCCGTGGCGGTGCCTCAGCTCCGGTAACGTTGAGTTCAGCGGGGCTCTACCGGATAACTGAGGGACTTATGGGACTCACCATTGGCGTCGACATCGGCGGTACCAAGGTCGCGGCCGGGGTGGTCGACGAGGACGGCAACATCCTGGAGACCAGCACGGTACCGACCCCGCAGACGGCCGAGGGCGTGATCGACGGCATCGCGGACGCCGTGCGGCAGGCCAGCGCCGACCACCAGGTGGAGGCCGTCGGCATCGGCGCCCCCGGATACGTGGACGACAAGCGCGCCACCGTGCTGTTCACCCCGAACCTCACCTGGCGCCACGAACCGCTCAAGGACCGGGTCGAGCAGCGCATCGGCGTGCCGGTGGTCATCGAGAACGACGCCAACGCGGCGGCCTGGGGCGAGTTCCGGTTCGGCGCGGGCAAGGGCCATGAGGACGTCGTCTGCATCACCCTGGGCACGGGCCTGGGCGGCGGCATCGTCATCGGCGGCCGGCTGGTGCGCGGCCGGTTCGGCGTCGCGGCCGAGTTCGGCCACATCCGCATGGTGCCCGACGGGCTGCTGTGCGGCTGCGGCAACCAGGGCTGCTGGGAGCAGTACGCCTCCGGCAGCGCCCTCGTGCGCTACGCCCGGCAGCGCGCCGCGGCCACGCCCGAGAAGGCGGGCACGCTGCTCGGCCTCGGGGACGGGACGCCCGGCGGCATCCAGGGCAAGCACGTCAGCCAGGCGGCGCGCGAAGGCTGCCCGGTGGCCATCGACTCCTTCCGCGAGCTGGCCCGCTGGGCGGGCGCCGGGCTCGCGGACCTCGCCTCGCTGTTCGACCCGGCGGCGTTCATCGTCGGCGGCGGGGTCTCGGACGAGGGAGAGCTGGTGCTCGAACCGATCCGCAAGTCCTACCGGCGCTGGCTGGTGGGCGCGCAGTGGCGCCCGCAGGCCCAGGTGCTGGCCGCCCAGCTCGGCGGCAAGGCCGGACTGGTGGGCGTCGCCGACCTGGCCCGGCAGGGCTGACGCTCCCCGCCCGGCGGCGCGAGGCCGTACCGTGAGGGCATGACGACGCTCCGGGACCTCCCCGCTTCCGTCACACATGCCGACGGTACGGCCGTCGTCCGCCTGCTCAGCTACAACGTCCGCTCGCTGCGCGACGACGAGGGGGCGCTGGCCGGTGTCGTCCGGGCCTGCGCCCCCGACGTCGTCTGCGTGCAGGAGGCGCCGCGCTTCTTCCGCTGGCGCAAGGCCGCGGCCCGGCTGGCCCGGGCCACCGGGCTCACCTACGTCACCGGTGGCGCCACCGCCTGCGGTCCGATGGTCCTCGCCTCGCTGCGGGCCACGGTCGAGCACGCCGAGGACGTGCTGCTGCCGCGCACCCCGGGGCTGCACCGGCGCGGCCTGGCCACGGCGGTGCTGCGCTTCGGGCCGTACGCGCGGCTGACCGTCGTGAGCTGCCACCTGAGCCTGCGTCGCGCCGAGCGGTACGCCCAGGCGGGCCTGCTGCTCGACCGGCTCGCGGCCACCGGACCGCTCCCCGCCGTGGCCGCCGGGGACCTCAACGAGCGCCCGGACGGCCCCGCGTTCCGGCGGCTGACGACGCGCCTGGACGACGGCTGGGCGCTGCGCCCGTGGGGCCAGGAGCACACCTCACCGGCGCACGGGCCGCACCAGCGCATCGACGCGGTGCTGACCCGCGGGGTCGAGGTGCTGGGCTGCGGGGTGCCGCGCGGGCTGCCCGGCGTCAGCGACGCCGCGCTGCGGGCCGCCAGCGACCACCTTCCGGTGCTCGCCGCGCTGCGGGTGCCCCCCGCTCCGCCCGGCGCGCCTCCTGCCGCAGCAGCCGGTTGACGAACACGCCCGTCACCAGCGCCACGGTGCTGAAGACGAACAGCAGGATCAGCATGTGTCCCCCCGAGGTCACCTGCGCACGGCCGCTCCCCTCGGCGGCCGTGCCACCGAGGCTAGTCGACCGCCGAGGGCGTGGGGCGGGCGGGTTCGCCGCGGGTCACACCACCGCGCCGCGGCCCGGATCGTCCCAGTCGTCCTCGTCGCCGTCCCGCAACCGCGTCAGCAGGGTGGCGAAGCCGCCGAGGAAGCCGCCGACGCCGAGCGTGGAGATCCACCAGGTGAAGTCCCACTGGAGCAGGACGGCGGCCAGCAGCAGCGCCGGGCCGCCGAGCACCGCGAGCCAGGCGAACTTGGTGGTGGTGTCCGCCCGCGGGAGCGGGGGCGGCTCGGGCGGCACGAAGTGGTCCTCGTCCTCGGAGGGCGGCGCCGGCTCCCAGTCGCGCGGTCCCGCGCCCGCCGAGTAGACGGTGAAGCTGCGCACCGGGGCGTCCTCGCCGTCCCCGCCGTCGGCCCGGGCCTCCCCGCGCCGTCCCGGCTCGGCCGGTGCCTCGCGGGCCTCCACGGGCTCGCGCTCGGCCCGCGCCTCCTCCGGGGAGGCGGGGCCCCGCGCGCCGTCCGGGCCGCGGCCCTCGCCGCCGTCGCCCGGGCCGCCGTCCCCGTCGCCCGGGCCGCCGTCGTCGACGGCGGTGCCGCCCGGGCCGCCGCCCG
Organism: Streptomyces marinisediminis; assembly: GCF_026262575.1. Taxonomy (GTDB): domain Bacteria; phylum Actinomycetota; class Actinomycetes; order Streptomycetales; family Streptomycetaceae; genus Streptomyces; species Streptomyces marinisediminis. Next base: position 65,468 of record NZ_JAPKFL010000002.1, on the reverse strand, counting down.
CGCCCCCGTCGTCGACGGCGGCGGTGCGGTCGTCGTCTCCGGCGCGCTCACCGTCGCCCGGGGCGCGGCCCTCGCCCTGCCCGGCCTTGGTCCACACCCCCGGCGGGTCCGGCGGCTCGGCGCCGTAGCCCGCCACGATCTGCGCCCACGCGGCCTCTTCGTCCAGGGGTTCCCTGCCTTCGCCCTGGTCCTTCTCACGCCCCGTCACGTGCCGCCTTCCTCGCTGCCAGCCGGGTGATGAACGCGTAGGAGTCGGCGAAGACCTTCTCCGCGTCGTGGTCCAGTGTGGCCACGTGGTAGCTGTCCGCCAAAACGGTCTCCGTCACGTCGGTGGAGGACACGCCCGCGAGCACGAGCGCCGAGTCGCCGGGCGGCACCACGTGGTCGACCCGGCTGTGCAGCACCAGCAGCGGCTGCGTCACCTGCGGCAGCTCGCCGCGGGTGAGGTTCAGCAACGCGCGCAGCGAGTGCGCCGCCGACAGCGGCACCCGGGTGTAGCCGACCTCCTCGGGCCCGTCCTTGCGGATGTCGCCGATGATGCCCTTCGTCGTGCGGACCAGGTGGCGCGCGACGGGCAGCGCGTAACCGGGCACCCGCGGGAACGTCATGGCCGGGTTGACCACGACCACGCCGCCGACCGCGTCCCCGTGCTTGGCCGCCAGCCGCAGCGCCAGGGCGCCGCCCATGGACAGCCCCGCGACGAACACCCGGCGGCAGCGCCGCCGCAGCGCGTGCAACTCGCGGTCGAGCGTCGCGTACCAGTCCTGCCAGCCGGTGACCGCCAGTTCCTCCCAGCGCGTGCCGTGCCCGGGCAGCAGCGGTACGCGCACGCTCAGCCCCCGGTCGGCCAGGTACCGCCCCCACGGCTTCACGGACTGCGGGGAGCCGCAGAAGCCGTGGCACACCAGCACGCCGATCTCGTCCGAGCCGTCGTGCCGCATCGGCTCGCACCCGGGTAGAAGCTGCACCGTCGGTCTCCGTTCGGGCACGCGAGGAGTGGGTCCTGTCACCCTACGCGCGTGCGGCGGCACCGGGTAGCCCGGTACGCCCGCCGGGCGGGGCGCCGTGGCGGGATATGGTTCTCGACGTCGACACAGGAGGTTCCGGGGTGCTGTACGGCGCGATGAAGGTCTCGGTCGGCGGGACGCTGAAGCTCGCCTTCCGTCCGTGGGTGGAAGGCATCGAGCACGTCCCGGCCGCGGGGCCGGCGATCCTGGCCAGCAACCACCTGTCCTTCTCCGACTCCTTCTTCCTGCCCGCCGTGCTGGACCGCAAGGTCACCTTCGTGGCCAAGGCGGAGTACTTCACCACCCCGGGAATCAAGGGCCGGTTGACGGCCGCGTTCTTCAAGGGCGTCGGCCAGCTCCCGGTGGACCGCTCCGGCACGCGCGGCGCCGCCGAGGCCGCCATCAACAGCGGCATCCGGGTGCTGGAGGAGGGCGGCCTGTTCGGCATCTACCCCGAGGGCACGCGCTCCCCGGACGGGCGCCTCTACCGGGGCAAACCCGGCGGGCTGGCCCGCATCGCCCTGGCCACCGGGGCGCCGGTGATCCCCGTCGCGATGATCGACACGGAGAAGATCCAGCCGCCGGGCAAGGTGGTGCCCAAGCTCATGCGCCCCGGCATCCGCATCGGGCGCCCGCTGGACTTCAGCCGCTACCAGGGCATGGACGGCGACCGGTTCATCCAGCGTTCGCTGACCGACGAGGTCATGTACGAGATCATGAAGCTGTCCGGCCAGGAGTACGTCGACATCTACGCCACCGCCGCCAAACGGCAGATCGCGGAGGCGGAGAAGGCCGAGAAGGCGGCGGAGAAGGCGGCCAGGGACGCGGCCAGGGCCGCCGCGAGGGAGCAGGACGACCAGACGGGCGGCCAGGCCGCCTGACCGCGGTACCTCCGGGGGGAGCGACGATGACCAGTACGCACGACGGGCCCCGCCCGAGCACGGCGCGTTCTCCCGACGGCCCGCACGACCCCCCGCCGGCCCCCGGCGCCGCGTCCGACGGCCCCCCGCCCGTGGGACACGGACCCGGCGGCGTCCCGTCCGGGGGGCTCGCACCCGGCCGCGCTCAGTCCGGCGGCGTTCCGCCCGGGGACCGCCCGCCTGGCGGCTCGGTGTCCGGTGGCCGTGCGCCTGGCGGCTCGGTGTCCGGTGAACGCGTGCCCTCCGCCAAGGTTCCCGCGTCCGCCGTGCCCGCGCCCGGTGGGCCTGAGGCCCTCGTCCCGGCGTCCGGTGGGCCGGTGGCCGGGACCTCCGCGCCGGGCGGCCTCGACTCCGCCGTGACCGCGCCCGGCTCCCGGGGCGTGGGGGCCGTCGCGGGGTGGCGGGGACGGCTCGCGGGGCGGTTCCGGGTGACGCGGATGTCCGTCGAGCAGCCGCTGTGGCGGGCGCTCGCCGGGTACCGGGTGCTCACGGCCGCCTACGCCGTCGGCGTCTTCGGCTACCACGCCGACGCATACGACCGGGACGCGCTGGGCGCCGCCTACCTCGCCGTCCTCGCGGTGTGGACGCTGGCCACCCTGCCCCGCGTCTCCTCGGCCGCGCGCTGCACCCCGCGCTTCCTGGCCGCCGACCTCACCCTCGCGCTGACCGGCATCCTCATCTCGCCGCTCGCCGACACCGCCTCCGTGGTGCGCCCGACGCTGCCCTCCATCTGGGTGGCCGGGGCCGTGCTGGCGTTCGCCATCAAGGGCGGCTGGCGGTGGGCCGCTGCCGCGTCCCTGGTCATCGGCGCCGCCAACCTCGTCGAGCGCGGCGCGCTGAGCCGGGACACGGTCCACAACATCCTGCTCGTGACCGTCGCGAGCATCGGCATCGGCTACGTCGTGGAGGTGGCCCGCAGTTCGGAGCGGGCGCTGGCCGAGGCGCTGCGCATCGAGGCCGCCACCCGGGAGCGGGAGCGGCTGGCGCGCGACATCCACGACAGCGTGCTCCAGGTGCTGGCCATGGTGCAGCGGCGCGGCTCCGCGCTGGGCGGCGAGGCGGCGGAGCTGGGCCGGATGGCGGGCGAGCAGGAGGTGGCGCTGCGCGCGCTCGTCTCCAGCGGCATCGGCGTCCGCGGCGGTGCCGCCGCGGCGGGCGCGGAGCCCCCGGCCCGGCCCGCGCGCGGTGGGGCCGACGGGGGCGCGCCCGGCCCACCCGACCTGCCCGGCCTCTCCGACCAGGCCGGTGCGGACGCCGGTGCCCCGGTGGACCTGCGGCCGCTGCTGGCCCTGCACGCGGACGGCCGGGTCACCGTGTCCGAGCCCGGCGCACCGGTGCCGCTGCCGCCCGGCGCGGCCCGCAGCGTCGCCCAGGCGGTGGGCGCGGCCCTGGACAACGTGCGCCGCCACGCCGGGGCGTCGGCCCGGGCCTGGATTCTGCTGGAGGACGAGCCCGACGCGGTCCTGGTGACGGTGCGGGACGACGGCCCCGGCATCCCGGCGGGTCGGCTGGAGGCGGCGGAGGCCGAGGGCCGCCTCGGTGTGTCACTGTCGATCCGCGGCAGGCTGCGCGAGCTCGGCGGCAGCGCGGAGATCGTCTCGATTCCCGGTCAGGGTACGGAGGTTGAGCTGAAGGTGCCGAAGCGATGACGGAGACCGCCGACGCCGCCGGGGAGCCCGGCGTCCGGGTGATGGTGGTCGACGACCACCCCATGTGGCGCGACGCCGTGGCCCGCGACCTGGCGGCGGCCGGGTTCGAGGTGGTGGCCACCGCGGGGGACGGGTCGCAGGCGGTGCGCCGTGCCGAGGCCGCGCGCCCCGACGTGCTCGTGCTCGACCTCAACCTGCCGGAGCTGCCCGGCGTGGAGGTGTGCCGGCGGCTGGTGCGCGAGGACTCGGCAATGCGCGTGCTGGTGCTCTCCGCGAGCGGCGAGCACGCCGACGTGCTGGAGGCCGTCAAGTCCGGGGCCACCGGCTACCTGGTGAAGTCGGCCGGTCCCGGGGAGCTGATCGACGCGGTGCGCCGCACGGCAGCGGGGGACCCGGTGTTCACGCCCGGGCTGGCGGGGCTGGTCCTCGGGGAGTACCGGCGGCTGGCCGGCGAGGCCCGGACGGCCGACGCCCCGCGCGAGGCGGGCCGGCCGGAGGCGCCGCACCTGACGGAGCGGGAGACGGAGGTGCTGCGCCTGGTCGCGAAGGGGCTGTCGTACAAGCAGATCGCCGAGCGGCTGGTGATCAGCCACCGCACGGTGCAGAACCACGTGCAGAACACCCTCGGCAAGCTCCAGTTGCACAACCGCGTCGAGCTGGTGCGGTACGCGATCGAGACGGGTCTGGACGAGGGCTGAGCGACGGTAGCCTAGCGTCTGCCCGAAACGTGACAGGAGGGACGAACCATGCGCGTCGGAGTGCTGACCGGCGGCAGTGACTGCCCCGGCCTCAACGCGGTCATCCGCGCCGTCGTCCGCAAGGGCGTGCAGAGTTACGGCGACACCTTCACCGGCTTCCGCGACGGCTGGCGCGGCGTGCTGGAGGACGACGCCACGGAGCTGGACATCCCGCAGGTGCGCGGCACGCTCCCGCGCGGCGGCACGGTGCTCGGCTCCTCCCGCACCGACCCGCTGGCCGAGGCCGACGGTCCGGCCCGGGTGCGCGCCACGCTCGCCGCGCGCGGGCTGGACGGACTCGTCGTCATCGGCGGCGTCCACACGCTGACGGCCGCCGCCTCCCTCGCGGACGAGCACGGCATCCCCTGCGTCGGCGTACCGAAGACCATCGACAACGACATCGCCGGGACCGACTACACCGTCGGCTTCGACACCGCCGTCACCGTGGCCACCGAGACCATCGACCGCCTGCACACCACCGCCGAGTCCCACAAACGGGTGCTCGTCGTGGAGGTGATGGGCCGCAACAGCGGCTGGATCGCGGTGCACGCCGGGCTCGCCGGGGGCGCCAACGGCGTCCTGATCCCCGAGCGCCCCTTCGACCTGGACCGGGTCTGCGGGTGGGTGCGCTCCCGGTTCGGCGCCAGCTACGCCCCCATCGTCGTCGTCGCCGACAACGCCCGCCCCGCCGGCACCGAGGTGCGGCTGGGCGGGCTGTCGGGCATCGGGGAGTGGCTGGGCCGGGAGATCGAGCGGCGCACCGGCCACGAGGCCCGCGCCACCATGCTCGGCCACATCCAGCGCGGCGGCACCCCCACCCCGTTCGACCGCTGGCTGGCCACCCGGTTCGGGCTGCACGCCATCGACGCGGTGCACGCGGGGGCGTGGGGCCGCATGGTCGCGCTCCGCGGCACCGACGTCGTCCGCGTGCCTCTGGCCGACGCCCTCGCCACGCCGAAGACCGTCGACCCGGCCCGCTACGCCGAGAACGAGGTGTTCTTCGGGTAGCCCCCGCGCCGCCGCCGCGTCACGGCGCGGCCCGCGGCCCCCGGGCGGGCGCGCCCGCGCCCGCGAGCAGGTCGGCGACGAGCGCCGCCCCGTCCAGGGTGAGCACCGACTCCGGGTGGAACTGGACGCCGGCGAAGCCGGGGCCGCGCAGGGCGTGGACGTCGCCCGTGGCCGCGTCCCGGGCCAGTTCGACGCCGTCCAGGGCCAGCCGGGCGGCGGTCGCGTCCGTGCAGCGGGCGGTGAAGGAGTTGTAGAAGCCGACGGTGTGCGCCCGGCCGAAGAGGTCGACGCGCTCCTGGGCGCCCTGGTACGGCCGCTCCTTGCGCACCAGCGGCAACCCCAGCTCGGCCGCGAGGAGTTCGTGGCCCAGGCACACGCCCAGCAGGCCGCCGCGGTGGCCGCGCAGCAGTCCGGCCGCCAGCGCGCGCAGGGCCCGCATCCTGGGGTCGCGGGTCGTGCGCGGGTCGCCGGGGCCCGGCCCGAGCACGACCGGGCCCGGGTGGGCCGCCGCCGCCGCGGGCAGCCCCGGCTCGTCGTAGCGGCGCACCGTGACGTCGAGCCCGGTGGAGCGCAGCACGTGGGCCAGCATCGCGGTGAAGCCGTCCTCGCCGTCCACCACGAGGGCCCGGCCGCGCACGGGGCCGCGCTCACGCGGTGCGCGCAGCCGCAGCCAGAAGGGGGCGAGGCCCGCGCGGCGGGCGTCCAGCGCGGCGCGGACGCGGGGGTCGGCGGCGAGAGCGGGCCGCCGGGCGGGTGCGCCCGGGCCGGCCGGGCGCACCCCGAGCGCGGTGAGGACGGCGGCCGCCTTGGCGTGCGTCTCGGCGACCTCGCCGGCCGGGTCGGAGTCGCGCACCAGCGTGGCGCCGACCGGCACGCGGAGGCGGCCGTCGGCCGCGTCGATGTCGGCGGTGCGGATGAGGATGGGGGAGTCCAGGGTCTGCGCGCCGCCCGCGTCCCGGCCCAGCAGGGCCAGCGCGCCCGCGTAGTAGCCACGGCCGCCGTCCTCGTGGCGCCGGATGACGCGGCAGGCGTTCTCCAGCGGACTGCCGGTGACCGTCGCCGCGAACATCGTCGCGCGCAGCACCTCGCGCGCGTCCAGCGTGGTGCGCCCGCGCAGTTCGTACTCGGTGTGCGCGAGGTGGGCCATCTCCTTCAGCCGGGGGCCGACGACCACACCGCCCATGTCCCCGACGGCGCACATCATCTTCAGCTCCTCGTCGACGACCATCGACAGCTCGGCCGTCTCCTTGGCGTCGCCGAGGAAGTCCAGCAGGCCCTCGGCGCCCGGCCCCTCGGGCGGGTAGCGGTAGGTGCCGCTGATCGGGTTCATCACCACCGTGCCCCCGCTCATCCGCACGTGCGCCTCCGGGCTCGCGCCGACGAGCGTGCGGCGTCCGGTGTGCACGACGAACGTCCAGTACGCGCCGCGCTCCCCGGTCAGCAGGCGCCGGAAGAGCGCCAGGCCGTCGCGCGGCGCGTAGCCCTCGACCGTGCCCCGGAAGACCCGCCGGACGACGAAGTTGGCCCCCTCCCCGGCGCCGATCTCGTCCGCGACGACGCGGCGCACGACGTCCGCGTAGGCGGCGTCGTCCACGTCGAACGCGCCTTCGGTGACCGCCACGGCATGGCCGGGGAGCGCCGCCACCACCTCCGCGACGGGCAGCTCGTGCCGCTCGTGCGGGAGCAGCACCGTCAGCGGCGTGCCGTCGTCGGTGACGTCGAAGCCGCGCTCGCGCAACTGCCGGAACGGCACCAGCGCGAGCGCGCCGAGCCCGCCGCCGTCGGGGAGCTGCGCCAGGTGTTCGACGTCGCGCACGGAGCCGACGAGCACCTCCACGACGTCGTGGTCGCGCCCCGGGGCGCGGCGGCGCAGCAGGGCGAAGGGCGGAGCGTCGGGGGCGAGCAGGGCGTCGAGGACGCCGGGGGAGCGGGGCACGGTGTTCTTCCTTCCGTCTTGCCGAGGATGCCGGAGAGGAAGCGGCCCGCCGGGGGCGTACACGCCGAAGGCCGCCTCTCGGGCGGCCTTCGCGTGGGTGGGTCGGGGTACGCGCGTCAGTGGGCCGCCGAAGGAGCGGTCCACCACCAGGAGCCGGCGTGCGGCTGCGCGAACATGGCCGGAACTCTACCCCCCGCCGCCGCCCGCCGCACGGAGCGTGTGCCGGGGGACGCGGTGCGCGCCGCGCGTCTTGTGCCGTGCTCTCGTGCCGTGCTCTCGCGCCGTGCGACGCCCCGCGTGGCGCCCGCCGTGCCCGTGCGCGGGGGCAGGGGCCGGGGCCGGGGCCGGGGCCGAGCGTCCGGCCCGTCCGGTCCCGGGGCAACGTTCGCCGGAAGTTCGCCTCCTCCCTCTGTACGGCGCGCGCCGGGTGCGGGACGTTGACGGGCGTCGTCGTCTACACCGGGGAGTAACTTATGGAGCGTCGTACCTTCCTCCGCGCGGCCTCGGCCGGGGCGGGCGCCGCCGCCCTGTCGGGCGTGCTCTGGCAGAACGCGGCCGCCGCCTCGACCCGGGCGCTGCCCGGCGCCGGTCCCTACGGCCCGCTCAGAGCCCCCGACGCGAGCGGCCTGGCGCTGCCGGAGGGCTTCACCGGCCGCGTCGTCGCCCGCTCCGGCCGCCCGGTCGGCGGCATCCTGTGGCACGGTGCCCCCGACGGGGGTGCCTGCTTCCCCGACGGCGACGGCTGGATCTACGTCTCCAACAGCGAACTGCCGCTCATCGGCGGCGTCTGCGCGATCCGCTTCCGCGCCGACGGCTCCGTGGACCGGGCCTACCGCACCCTGTCGGGCACCATGCTCAACTGCGCGGGCGGCGCCACGCCGTGGCACACCTGGCTCTCCTGCGAGGAGGCCTTCCGCGGCCGGGTCTACGAGACCGACCCCTACGGCCGCCGCGAGGCCGTCGCCCGGCCCGCCATGGGCCGCTTCAAGCACGAGGCCGCCGCCTGCGACACCGAGCGCCGCGTCGTCTACCTCACCGAGGACGAGTCCGACGGGTGCTTCTACCGCTTCACGCCCGACGAGTGGGGCGACCTGGCCGACGGCCGCCTCGACGTCCTGTGCCGCGCCGCCGACGGCGGCGTCGACTGGCGCCCGGTGCCCGAGCCGGAGGCCTCGCTGTTCGGCCCGCAGACCCGGCGCCAGGTGCCCGAGGCCCTGCACTTCGACGGCGGCGAGGGCTGCCACTACCACGACGGCGTGTGCTACTTCACCACCAAGGGCGACGGCCGGGTGTGGGCCTACGACGCCCGTCGCCAGACGCTCGGCCTCACTTACGACGGCGGCGGCAGCCTCGACGGCGTCGACAACGTCACCGGCACCGCGGGCGGCGACCTCTACGTGGCCGAGGACGGCGGCAACATGGAGATCAACATCATCACGCCCGACGGCGTGGTGGCGCCGGTCGTCCGCGTCGACGGCCACCCCGAGTCCGAGATCACGGGCCCGGCCTTCTCCCCGGACGGGACCCGGCTGTACTTCTCCTCCCAGCGCGGCGCCTCCGGCTTCGTCGCGGGCACCGACGGCGTCACCTACGAGGTGCGCGGCCCGTTCCGCCGGTAGCCCCCGGGCCCCGGGCCGGCCGCGCGCCCGTGCGGCCGGCCCGCCGCGTCATCCGGTGTAGTTCCCGGCGTACTCGGCCGTGGGCTCGACCGGGGCGATGACGTCGACGAGCACCCCGCCGGGGTCGGCCACGATGAAGTGCCGCTGCCCGAAGTCCTCGGTGCGCAGCTCCAGTTCCGGCTTCAGGCCGCCGCGCACGACGAGCCGCTCCCACTCGGCGTCGACGTCGGTCACCTCGAAGTTCAGCAGCAGGCCGCGCACCGGCTCCCGGTAGGCGGCGGGCAGCGTCGGGTGGGTGCGGTCCAGCAGCGCCAGCTCGTGGGGGCGTGCCGGGTCCGCCCGGCGCAGGCTGACGTACCAGTCGGCCTCGAACGTCACCTCGAACCCCAGCAGCCGGGTGTAGAAGTCGCGCGACTGCGCCACGCGGTCGGTGCACAGCACCGGGTACATGCTGGTCAGCTTCGTCATCGTCATCGTGGGAACCCCTTTCACATACCGTCGGTATGTGAAGTTACGCTAGGGGCATACCGCTGGTAGGTCAATCGGAGGGACGGGCGCGGCATGGCGGGCAGGACGCGGGCGGAGCAGCGGGCGGAGAGCCGGCGCGCGCTGCTGGCCGAGAGCAGGCGGCTGTTCGCCGACGCGGGCTACGGACAGGTCGCGCTCGCGGAGATCGTGCAGCGCGCCGGGCTGACCAAGGGCGCGCTCTACCACCACTTCACCGGCAAGGCCGACCTCTTCCGCGCCGTGCTCGAAGAGGTGCAGCTCGACGTCGCCCGCGAGGTCGCCCGGGCGGCGGACGCCCACGACGATCCGTGGGACCAGCTCGTCGCGGGGTGCACGGCGTTCCTGCGCGCGAGCACGGCGCCGGGCGTGCAGCGCGTCATGCTGGTCGACGGGCCGGCCGTCCTGGGCTGGGCCCAGTGGCGCGCGCTGGACGAGGCCGCGTCCGTGCGCCACCTGAGCGAAGCGCTGACCGCGCTCGTCGACGCGGGCGAGCTGCCCGCGCAGCCCGTCGCCCCGCTCACCCACCTCCTCTCCGGGGCCATGAACGAGGCCGCCCTGTGGCTGGCGGCCACGGACGACCCGGACGCGCTCCCGGCGACCGTCCGCGCCCTGACCCGCATGCTGGAGGCCCTCCGCACGCGGTGAGCGGGCCGCGCCGCGTCGCCCTCGTGCCGCGCGTCGCGCCCGTGCGGTGTCGCCCTCGTGCCGTGCGTCGCGCCCGCGTCGCGCGTCGTTCCCCGCGCCGCTCCGCGCTCCGTCTCGTCGACGGAGCGTCAGCCCTGCGGCCCGGCGTCCGTGGTCCCCGAGGCGGCGGTCCGTCGCGCGGGCCCGGCCGGCGGCGCTCGTGTGGGCCGCCCGACGCCCGGGCGGGGTGGTCCTCTTGACCCGCCCTCACCTTCGACGGGCCCGCGGCGACGGGCCGGGCGCCGCGTTCCAGCATCGGCAACAAGAGTTGTGCGTACGGCATTCGGCGGACCACTCTGCGGGCCGAAGGCGACCACCGCGACCCCGGCGCTGGCCGCCGAGCCGTCCGCGCCGAACGTCCACGCCGAAACCGTCCGTGCCGAGCGCGGGGGGCGACGGGGGCCGTCCGCCGGTGCGTGACGCGTCCCCTCCCGTCCCACTGTTCAGGAGCCCGAAGATGCGTTCACCCGTCCAGCGCGCGGCGCCGGTGGAGCCGCCGGCCGCCCCGGTGCCCGGCCACGCCCCCACGCGCCCGCTCGTGCGTCACTCCCAGGTCGGTGGGGGCGTCCGATGACCGCCCCCACCGCGCAGGAGACGGTTCCGGTCCGCAGGGGGCTGCCACGGGCCGTCTACCTGCTCGCGTTCAACCTGTTCGCCATGGGCAGCGCGGAGTTCCTGCTCGCCGGGGTCCTGCCGGCCATCGCCGACGACCTGCAGATCTCCCTGTCCGCCGCCGGTGCGCTGATCTCGGCCTTCGCCATCGGCGTGGTCGTCGGCGGGCCGCCCCTGGCCGTGCTGACGCTGCGCTGGCCCCGGCGGACGACCCTGGTGGTGACGCAGGCCGTCTTCGCCGCCTCGGTGGTGCTCGGCCTGGTCACCGACGACTACGGCGTGCTCCTGGCCACCCGGTTCCTCTGCGGCCTGGCCTACGCGGGCTACTGGGCGGTCGCCGCCGTGACCGCGATCAGCCTGGTGCCGCCGGACCGGACCGCCCGCGCCTCGGGCGTGGTCGTCAGCGGGCTCAGCCTCGCGATGATCGGTGGCGGTCCGGCCAGCGCGCTGCTCAGCCACTTCACCGGCTGGCGCGGCGGCTTCTGGGCCGTCGCGGTCCTCACCGTCCTCGGCGCGGTGCTCACCCTGGCCGCCGTCCCCGAGACCAGGTCGGACCAGGAGCCCAGCGTGCGGCGCGAACTGAGCACGATGCGCCGGCCCGGGCTGTGGGTGGTCTACGCGGCCACCCTGCTGAGCACCGCCGCGTACATGCTCACGTACAACTACCTGGCGGCGTTCCTGACGGACGTGACGCGGCTGCCGGAGGTGTGGGTGCCCGCGGTCCTCACCCTGTTCGGCGTCGGCGCGTTCGCCGGCCTCTCCGTCGGCGGCCGGATATCCGACAAGCGGCCCCTGTCCGCGTTCGTGGCCGGGGCGCTCGGCATCGCGGCCTCCTCCGTGCTGCTCGCCGCGCTCGCCGGGCACGCGCTGTTCGTCATCCCCCTCGTGCTGGTACTCGGCGTCATGGCGTTCCTGCTCAACCCGGCCATCTACGGGCGGGTGTTCACCATCGCCGCGCAGGCGCCCACGCTCGCCGGGGCCACCACCGTCTCGGCGTTCCAGCTCGGCATCAGCATCGTGCCCGCGCTCGCCGGTGTCGCCCTGCACGCCGACGCCGGTCTGCGCTCGCTGCCGTGGATCGGTGCCGGACTGGCCCTGCTCGCGATCCCGGCCATGCTCGTGGACCGCCGGCTCGGCCGCCGGGGGTGACCTCCTGCGCACGGGTGCGCTCACCAGGGTGCTCGGGGCTCTGTTGCCGTTTCCGGGACAACGTTTGACCATGAACTCCGGCCCCTGCGAATATTCTGCACGACCGAACTTGTGCCGTTTTGGGTGTTTTCGTTCGCGTTGAGGTGTGATGTGCCGTGCGGAACCCTCCGTGCGGCCGGAACGGCGTTCGGTCGCGCTGGGTGGTGGTGTGCGGCCTGGTGGTCGCGGTGGTGAGCGGGTCTGGAACAGCGGCGAGCGGCCGCTGGTGGATGCCGGCTGACGTGGCCGGCGTCCCCCGGTGCCGGCGTGACGGTGTCCCAGGCGGACGGATACGCAGGTTGCCGTGACGGGAGGGCGTATGGACAACGAGCTCGGCTACGCACTGGGGTGTTGGGCCCTGTCGCGGGTCGACGGCCCGGGCGTCGTGCCCCGGACGACGTTCTCGCTGCTGGACCGGGAGTGGGACCTCCTTCCGGGGGTGTGGCCCCCGTACCACGATCAGGGCACGGCCCTGTTCTCCTCCTGGCTGCCCTACGCGGAGGGCTGCCGCTTCCTGGAGATGGGCTGCGGCGCGGGCGTCACCTCGGTGATCGCGGCGCAGCGCGGCTGCGGGCCGGTGGTGGCCGTGGACGTCGTTCCCTCGGCCGTGGAGAACGCCCGGCGCAACGCCGCCCGTCACGGGGTCGCGGACCGGGTGACCGCCCTGGCCGGCGACCTCTTCGCTCCCCTGGAGGCGGCCGACACGTTCGACCTCGTCTTCTGGAACGCCCCCTTCATCGAGGCGCCCGAAGACCGGTCGTGCGAGCGGGAGCTGGAGCGGGCGATCTTCGATCCCGGCTATGCGCTGCAGCGCCGGTTCTTCCGGGAGGTCCAGCGCCACCTGGCGCCGGGCGGGCGCGTCTACCTCGGCACCAGCGAGGCGATGGGCAACCCGCGCAAGACGCTCGCCTCGGCGCTGGCGGCGGGGTTCGAAGGCCGCAGGTACCGCACGGAGTCGGTCGTCTTACCCGCGGGGGAGGACATCGGCGCCGCGCCGCGGGCCGGAGCCTCCCCCACCGCCGCTCCCGCGTCCACCGCCACGGCCGCCCCCGCCGGGGACGGCGTGGTGGAGATGGACTTCACGCTGTACGAGTTCCGGCGGTGCTGAGGATGCGGCCCCGTCCGGAACGTCAGCCCCCCGCCTCCCTCGCGTGACCGTGCGATCGGTCTTTCCGTTTCAGTAGTGATCTGAGGAGTTGTTCGATGACGACCGAAGCCGTCCCCAAGGCAGGTGTGCGCGAGTGGATCGGGCTGGCCACGCTCACCGCGCCGGCCCTCCTGATCGGGCTGGACTTCACCGTCTTGCACCTGGTGCTGCCGCACCTCGCCACGGAGCTGCGGCCGAGCAGCGTCGAGACGCTGTGGATCGTGGACATCTACGGGTTCGTGATCGCCGGCATGCTGGTCCCGATGGGCGCACTCGGTGACCGGATCGGCCGCCGGAAACTGCTGCTCGTCGGCAGCGTCCTGTTCGCCCTGGCCTCCGCGCTGACGGCCTACTCCACCAGTCCGGAGATGGTGATCGCGACCCGGGCGCTGCTGGGGCTCACGGGCGCCACCCTGTTGCCCTCCACACTCTCCCTCGTCACGAACATGTTCCTCGACGAGAACCAGCGGCGGCTTGCGATCGCCGTGTGGAGCACCGCCTTCAGCGTCGGCAACGCCGCCGGGCCAGTGGTCGGCGGGGCGATGCTGGAGCACTTCTGGTGGGGTTCGGTGTTCCTGCTCGCGCTGCCGGTGATGGCGCTGCTGCTGGTGCTGGGTCCGATCGTGGTGCCGGAGTACCGGGACACCGAGGCCACCGGCAAGATCGACATGACCAGCGTCGGGCTGCTCATGGCCTCGCTGATCACGATCGTCTACGGCATCAAGGAGATCGCCAGCGGCGGCTCCGTCCTGGTGGCCGTGGCCATGGTGGTGGTGGGCCTGGCCGTCGGCTTCCTCTTCCTGCGCCGTCAGCGGTGGCTGCCGGACCCGCTGCTGGACCTGGCGCTCTTCGCCCGCCGCCGGTTCAGCGTCTCCCTCGGCGCCCTGGTGATGCCGCTGTTCACCCTGGCGGCCTTCCAGTTCTTCCTGATGCAGTACCTGCAGCTCGTGCTCGGCCTGTCCCCGCTGCGGGCCGGGCTGTGGACGCTGCCGGGCATGCTCGCCGGCGTCGTCGGCGCGCTGCTGGGTCCGGCCTTCACCAAGGTCTTCACCCCGCCCCAGGTCATCACCGCCGGCCTCAGCCTGGCGGCGGGCAGCCTCGCGGTCGCGGTGTGGGCGGTGCAGAGCCTGGTGCCGACCGTGCTCACCTTCGTCGTGATGAACCTGGCGATCAACATCGTGTGGGCGCTCAGCTACGACCAGATCCTCGGCGCCGCACCCCCGGAACGGGCGGGCACCGCGTCCGGTGTCGCCGAGACCGGCAACGAGCTGGGCATCGCCCTGGGTGTGGCGCTGGCGGGCAGCCTCGGCGCCGCCGTCTACAGCGCCGCGGTCGCCGACTCCCTGCCGTCGGAGGTGTCCGAGCAGGACGCCCAGACGGCCGACACCCTCGCCGGCGCCGTCTCGCTGGCGGAGCAACTGCCCGCGGACCTGGCCGCCAAGGTGCTCGACGTCTCCCGGGACGCCTTCACCTACGGCATGCAGCTCACCTCCGGCGTGCTGGCGCTGATGCTGGCCGGGATGGCCCTCCTCGTCGGCCTGATGCTGCGCGAGCGGCCCGGGGACGAGGACGTGGCCGAGAAGAGCGACGCCGCGGCGGACGAGCCCGCTCACTGAGCGCGTCCGCGCGGGGGCCGGGCGGCGGTGACGCGGCCGCCCGGCCCTCCGGCGTGCCCGGAGGCACCCCGCGGCGCGCCCGGGTCCGGCGCCCGGTGCGCGCCCGCCGAGGTGCCCGCGCACCGGACGCCGCGCACCGGGTCGCACGGCGGCCGGTGCGCGGCGCGGCCCGGGCGCGGCCGGGGAGGAGGCGGGCCGGGGCCCCAGGCACGCGCTGCCGCACGGCGCCGCGCCCCGGGTGCGGACGGACGGGCCGCCCGGGGCCCGAAGGCGTGCGGCGGAACCCGGGGGCGCGTGTCGGCCGGGCCCCGCGCGGCCGCCCGCGGGACGCCGGGGCGGCACCGGCGGCGCGCCGCGCGGGGCCGTGCGGGCGGCGCTCGCGCCGGGACCGGGACGCGGCTTCGACGCGGACCGGTGCGCGAGATATCTTGATGTCGAGCAATGTTGCAGATGCGGAGCGGAGAGCACCCGGTGACAGACTCGACCATCATCTACACGCACACCGACGAGGCCCCGGCCCTGGCGACGTACTCGCTGCTGCCGGTGGTCCAGGCGTACGCCGCGACGGCCGGGGTCCGGGTGGAGACCCGCGACATCTCGCTCGCGGGCCGGATCATCGCGAGTTTCCCCGAGCGCCTGAAGGAAGAGCAGCGCATCGAGGACGCGCTCGCCGCCCTCGGCGAGCTGGCGCAGACCCCGCGGGCGAACATCATCAAGCTGCCGAACATCTCGGCGTCCATCCCGCAGCTCAAGGCCGCCATCGCGGAGCTGCAGGAGCAGGGCTACGCGCTGCCCGACTACCCGGACGACCCGAAGACCGACGAGGAGCGCGACGTCCGCGCCCGCTACGACAAGGTCAAGGGCAGCGCCGTCAACCCGGTGCTGCGCGAGGGCAACAGCGACCGCCGCGCGCCGGCGTCGGTGAAGAACTACGCCAAGGCCCACCCGCACCGCATGGGCGCCTGGTCGGCCGACTCCCGGACCAACGTCGCGCACATGAGCGGCGACGACTTCCGCTCCACGGAGAAGTCCGCGGTCATCGGCGAGGCCGGGTCCCTGCGCATCGAGCTGCACGGCGACGACGGCACGACGACGGTGCTGCGCGAGTCGGTGCCCGTCCAGGCGGGCGAGATCGTCGACGCCGCCGTGATGCGCGTCGCCGTCCTGCGGGAGTTCCTGAAGGAGCAGGTCGCGCGCGCCAAGGCCGAGGGCGTGCTGTTCTCGGTGCACCTGAAGGCCACGATGATGAAGGTCTCCGACCCGATCATCTTCGGCCACGTGGTGCGCGCCTTCTTCCCCAAGACGTTCGCCGCGTACGGCCAGGCGCTGGCCGCCGCCGGGCTCACCCCCAACGACGGCCTCGGCGGCATCCTCAAGGGCCTGGACGCCCTGCCCGAAGGCCAGAAGATCAAGGAGTCCTTCGAGGCCGAGCTGGCCGAGGGCCCGGAGCTGGCGATGGTGGACTCCGACCGGGGCATCACCAACCTGCACGTGCCCAGCGACGTGATCGTGGACGCCTCCATGCCCGCGATGATCCGCACCTCCGGCCACATGTGGGGTCCGGACGGCGAGGAGCACGACGCGCTCGCGGTGATCCCCGACAGCAGCTACGCGGGGATCTACCAGGTCGTCATCGACGACTGCCGCGCCAACGGCGCCTACGACCCCGCCACCATGGGCTCGGTGCCCAACGTCGGCCTCATGGCGCAGAAGGCCGAGGAGTACGGCAGCCACGACAAGACCTTCGAGATCCCGGCCACCGGCACCGTCCGCGTCACCGACGAGACGGGCGCCTGCGTGCTGGAGCACGCGGTCGGCGAGGGCGACATCTGGCGCATGTGCCAGACCAAGGACGTCCCCGTCCAGGACTGGGTCAAGCTCGCCGTCACCCGCGCCCGCGCCACGGGGGACCCGGCCGTCTTCTGGCTGGACGAGGACCGCGCGCACGACGCCAACCTGATCGAGAAGGTCCGGCGGTACCTGCCGCAGCACGACACCGAGGGGCTGCGCATCGAGATCATGAAGCCGGTCGACGCGATCGCCTTCTCCCTGGAGCGCATCCGCCGCGGCGAGAACACCATCTCCGTCACCGGCAACGTGCTGCGCGACTACCTCACCGACCTGTTCCCGATCCTGGAGCTGGGCACCAGCGCCAAGATGCTCTCGGTGGTGCCGCTCATCAACGGCGGCGGCCTGTTCGAGACGGGTGCGGGCGGCTCGGCGCCCAAGCACGTGCAGCAGCTCGTCAAGGAGAACTACCTGCGCTGGGACAGCCTGGGTGAGTTCCTGGCCCTGGCCGTCAGCTTCGAGCACCTGGCCCAGAGCACGGACAACGCCCGCGCGCAGATCCTCGCCGACACCCTCGACCGCGCGACGGCGACGTTCCTCCACGAGAACAAGTCGCCCAGCCGCAGGCTCGGCGGCATCGACAACCGCGGCAGCCACTTCTACCTCGCCCTGTACTGGGCGCAGGAGCTGGCCCGCCAGCAGGAGGACGCCCAGCTCGCCGAGGCGTTCGCCTCGCTCGCCCGGACGCTGGCCGAGCAGGAGCAGACCATCGTCGACGAGCTCGTCGCGGTGCAGGGCGCCCCGGCCGACATCGGCGGCTACTACCAGCCGGACGACGCCAAGGCCTCGGCGGTCATGCGCCCGTCCGCCACGCTGAACCAGGCCCTGGCCACGCTCGGCTGACCCCGGGTGCCGGTCCGGGGCGAGACCCGGACCGGCCACCGCGCCGGCGCGTCCCGCCGCCCCGGCAGGCCCACCGGCCTGCCGGGGCGGAGGCGCGCTCGGCCCGGCGCCCGCGACCGCCTCCGGGAGCGTGGGGAGCGTGAGGCGGGCGCGTCTCACTAACCGGGCACGGGGCGGGGCGCCACCCGGCACGCCGTAGTCTGGTGCCGTGACCGTGAACGCTGAGAGCAGCACCCCCGCCGCCACCTGGCGAGCCCTTCCCGCGGCGCAGCAGCCTGACTACCCGGACCAGAAGGCTCTGCGCGACGTGATCGCCGAGCTGGAGTCGTATCCCCCGCTGGTCTTCGCCGGCGAGTGCGACCAGCTCAGGGAGCGGATGGGTGCCGTCGCGCGCGGCGAGGCGTTCCTGCTCCAAGGGGGCGACTGCGCCGAGGCGTTCGACGCGGTCTCCGCCGAGCACATCCGCAACAAGCTCAAGACGCTGCTGCAGATGGGCGCGGTGCTGACCTACGCGGGTTCGGTGCCGGTGGTCAAGGTCGGCCGCATCGCCGGCCAGTACAGCAAGCCGCGCTCCAAGCCGACGGAGACGCGCGACGGCGTGACGCTGCCCACCTACCGGGGCGACTCGGTCAACGGGTTCGAGTTCACCGCCGAGGCGCGCACCCCGGACCCGCAGCGGCTCAAGCGCATGTACCAGGCGTCGGCCTCCACGCTGAACCTGGTGCGCGCCTTCACCACCGGCGGTTACGCGGATCTGCGGCAGGTGCACGCCTGGAACCAGGACTTCGTGAAGAACTCGCCCTCGGGGCAGCGCTACGAGTCGGTGGCCCGCGAGATCGACCGCGCGATGAACTTCATGCACGCCTGCGGGGTGGACCCGGAGGAGTTCCGCACCGTGGAGTTCTTCTCCTCGCACGAGGCGCTGCTGCTCGACTACGAGAGCGCCCTCACCCGCGTCGACTCCCGGACGGGGAAGCTGTACGACGTCTCCGCGCACATGGTCTGGATCGGTGAGCGCACCCGCCAGCTCGACGGCGCGCACATCGAGTTCGCCTCGCGCATCCACAACCCCATCGGCGTCAAGCTCGGGCCGACGACGACGCCCGAGGAGGCGCTCACCCTCGTCGAGCGGCTGGACCCGGAGCGCGAGCCGGGCCGGCTGACGTTCATCACCCGCATGGGCGCGGACCGCATCCGCGACAAGCTGCCGACGCTGGTGGAGAAGGTGGCCGCCTCCGGCGCCCAGGTGGCGTGGGTCTCGGACCCGATGCACGGCAACACCTTCGAGGCCGCCTCCGGCCACAAGACCCGCCGCTTCGACGACGTCCTGGACGAGGTCAAGGGCTTCTTCGAGGTGCACAAGGCCCTGGGCACCCACCCCGGCGGCATCCACATGGAGCTGACCGGCGACGACGTCACCGAGTGCGTGGGCGGCGGCGACGAGATCTTCGTCGACGACCTGCACCAGCGCTACGAGACGGCCTGCGACCCCCGGCTTAACCGCAGCCAGTCGCTGGACCTGGCGTTCCTCGTCGCGGAGATGTACCGGCACCAGTGACCGGTCGGTCCCGCGCCCCGGGGCACGGGGCGCGGGATTACTGGGCACGGCACGGTGGGGCGTGGGTCACAGCGATCCGCGCCCCCCGGACTTTCGCGGGCTCCGCAGGGACGGTAAGGTTAGGTTTACCTTATTGATCTAGGCCGCTGTGCGGAGGTGAACGCGTGTACGTCTGCTCGTGCTTCGGAGTCACGGAGCAGCAAGTGCGCGACCACGCGGACGCCGGGGCGTGCACGCCCCGGCAGATCGCCTCCGCCTGCAAGGCGGGCACCGACTGCGGGTCCTGCGTCCGCCGCATCCAGGGCATCCTGGGCCGCGGCGCGTGCCCGCGCCGGGAGCGCGTGGAGCGGGGCGTCCCGGCGCTCGCCGCGGACACCCCGCCGGCCGCCGCGCTGGCGTCCGCCGCCGCGCCGCGGCCCGTCACCGAGGCGGCCTGACCGCCGCCGTGCCGCGCGGCGGGCTCAGCCCTCGTGCGGGGAGGACTGTTCGATCTGCTGGGCGATGTAGAGCGCCTCGCCGATCTTCTCGATCAGCTCGAGCTGGGTGTCCAGGTAGTCGATGTGGTGCTCCTCGTCCGCGAGGATGTCCTCGAAGATGTTGGCCGAGGTGACGTCGCCCTTGGCGCGCATCACGTCGATGCCGCGGCGCAGCCGGTCGATGGCCTCCACCTCGATCTGGCGGTCGGCCTGGAACATCTCGGTGACCGACTGGCCCACGCGGACGTGGAAGAGCCGCTGGTAGTTGGGCAGCGCCTCCAGGAACAGGATGCGGTCGGTCAGCCGCTCCGCGTGCTTCATCTCGTCGAACGACTCCGCCCGCGTGTAGGCGGCCAGCTTCGTCCAGCCCTTGTGCTCCTGCATCTTGGCGTGCAGGAAGTACTGGTTGATCGCCGTCAGCTCGGCGGTGAGCTGCTCGTTGAGGAACTCGATGACCTCGGGGTCGCCCTGCATGGCAGCGGGCTCCTTCCAGCGCGATGATCGGCAGGTGGTGCGCCGCATCCTCGCACCGCGCGGGGGTTGCGTCCAGTAAGTGAAGGCTTACCGAATTGCCCCGTTCCGGGGGTGTGTCGGGGGTGTGGTCAGGGGGACGGGGCGGGTCTGTCACCATGGAGACATGGGTCAGCCCGAGAGCCGCGCAGCGGAGAACGCAGAGCTCCCACCGGGCCAGCGGCTCCAGCGCGGCTGGCCGGTCACCCACTACGGCCCGGTGCCGAAGTTCCGCTCCGAGCGCTGGGAGTTCCGCGTCTTCGGCGCCACCGCCGACGGGGACAAGCGCTGCTGGACGCACGAGGAGTTCTCCGCGCTGCCGTACGAGACCGTCACGGCCGACCTGCACTGCGTCACGAAGTTCAGCATGCTCGGCGTCGAGTGGGGCGGGGTCCGGGCGAGCACGCTCACGGACCTGGCGCCGCCCGCGCCGGAGGTCACCCACGTGATGGTGTGGGCCGAGTACGGCTACAGCGCCAACCTGCGCCTGGCCGACTTCACCGCCGAGCAGACCCTCTTCGCCACCCACCGCGCCGGTGAGCTGCTCACCGCCGAGCACGGCTTCCCCGTCCGGCTGGTCGTGCCGCACCTGTACGCCTGGAAGGGGCCGAAGTGGGTGCGCGGGGTGGAGTACATGACCGCCGACCGGCGCGGCTTCTGGGAGGAGCGCGGCTACCACAACCTCGGCGACCCCTGGCACGAGCAGCGCTACTCCTATCAGGAGGAGCCCGGCGACGGCCCGGAGCTGTGACCCCGGCGGTGGCCCCGGCCCCGGCGGCGCGGGAGCCCGGTGGCGGGCGCTGAGCCTGGCGTGACCGGGCCGCGTCAGTTCGGTGGCGGGCCGGGGGCCGTGCCGGAGCCCGGTGCTCCCGAACGCGTCGCCACCTGAAAAGGCGCCGCCGCCCCGACCCGGGGCCGAAGGCGACCGGCGCGGTCCGCGCCGGCGGGCTGACCGAGCCACACTCCCCGGGCAGCGGGGCCACCGACGCCCGCTCCCGTGCACCGACGCCGTCGGTGGCCGGGCAGGCGGGCCGGTGGCCCCGGGACCGGGTCCCGGGGCGGCGCCACGTCGGTCCCGGCCCGGGGCGGTCCGTCGGCGGAGGGGTCAGGCGGTGTCCCGGAGCCCTTGCAGGCGCGCGACGTCGGCCGCGTGGCCCCCGGTGCCGCCGGGTGTCTCGATCACCAGGGGCACGCCCTCGGTCGCCGGGTGGGCGAACAGCTCCCGGAAGGGCTCGGCGCCGATGTGGCCCGCGCCGATGTTCTCGTGCCGGTCCTTGTGCGCCCCGGCGACGTCCTTGGAGTCGTTGGCGTGGACGAGCCGCAGCCGGCCGGGGCCGACGACCTCGACCAACTCGTCCAGCAGCGCCTTCATGCCGCCCGGTGCGGCCAGGTCGTGCCCGGCGGCGAACGCGTGGCAGGTGTCCAGGCACACGCCCAGCCGCGGGTGCCGGCCGAGGACGTCGACGTAGGGGCCGAGGTCGGCGGCGAGCGAGCACAGCGACGCCCCCTGGCCGGCCGTGGGCTCCAGCAGCAGCCAGGGGTCGTCCTCGTCGGTGAGCTCGGCCAGCAGCGGCCGGAGCCGGTCGCCGACCTGCTCCAAGGCCACCGCGCGGTCCCGGCCGCCGGTCGCGGAGCCGGTGTGTACGACGACGCCGTGCGCGCCGATGGCCCGGCCCCGGCGCAGCGAGTGCCGCAGCGACTCCACCGAGCGCTCCGCGGTCGCCGGGGTGTGCGAGCCGAAGTTGATGAGGTAGGGGGCGTGTACGTAGGCGGGGAGGCCCTCGGCCGCGCAGGCGGCGCGGAACTCCGCGTCCTGGCGCGGGTTGCCCGGGGGCGTCGCCCAGCCGCGCGGGTTGGCGACGAAGACCTGTACGGCCTCGGCGCCGAGCTCGCGGGCGTAGGCCAGCCCCGCGGTGGCCAGGCCCCCGGCCACGGGGACGTGGGCGCCGACGGGGTTGCGCGCGCGGCGCCCGGGGGAACCGGGCGCCGCGCGGTGCTGCTGCTGTCGCTGGGGAGTGCTCACCCGACCCAGGATCTCAGGACGGGTGCGCCGCTTCGCCCAGGGAGTGCTCAGTACGCGCTCCACACGTTGTCGATCGAGCCGTAGCGGTCGGCGGCGTAGTTGCAGGCCGCGACGATGTTGGCGACCGGGTCCCACTGGCTCTTCTCGGTGCCCTCGACGTGGTAGGCGTCGAACGTCGGCTTGATCACCTGGAGCAGCCCGATGGAGGGCACGCCGTTGCGGGCGTTGACGTCCCAGTCGTTGATCGCGTTCGGGTCACCGCTGGACTCCCGCATGATGTTCCACTTGATGCGGTCGTACGTGCCGGGGATGTCGTGCTCGTCCATGATGGCCATGGCCTCACGAATCCAGCCGTCCAGGTTGTTCGGGTACTGCTGGGGTGCCTCGGCGGCCTTGGGTGCCTGCTCGGGCGCCTGCTGGGGGGCGGCCTCGCGCTTGCTGCGGTCGGCGGCCCGCGCCTCGCGCTCGCGCTCGGCCTTGGCCTCGGCGGCCTGCTTGGCGTCGGCGGCCCGCTCGGCGGCCTGCTCCTGCTGCTCCTGGACGTCGCCGAGCTGGCCGTGCAGGCCCTCGGAGAGCACCGCGCTGTTGGCGGGGCCGTCGGCGACGACCCGGTTCTCGTCGGCGGAGCTGGTGGTCGGCACCAGGGTCAGGGCGACCGCGGCGGCGGCCGCGCCGGATATGACGGCGGCGGAGTGGCGCTGGTCGCGGGTGAGGTTGCGCGCGAAGGCGGGAACGTCACGCAGGTGTCGGGGGGTCTCGCGCAGGTGGCCGGGCACCTGGCGGAGCTGGCCGGGAACGGCCTTGAGGTTGGTCTGCAGCTCCCGGAGGTAGCCGGGGAGCTCGTTGCGGAGGTGCTCCGGGGCCATGCGGAGCTCGGTCGAAATCTTGGATTCCGGCTTGATGCTGGGCATGCGGGTCGAACCTCTTCCAGATCGCTGATGGTCGCAGGCCTGAGCGGCGCGGAGCCGTTCACGTCCACGGCGCCATGCGACGTGAAGAATTGTTAGCGATCGGAAATCGCCCTGGCAACGGTGTGACCTACTACGGAGCTTCGTGGAGGCTTCCCCCGTCCGCCGGGGGTCTGGGCCGCCGGAATGGGGGACATGTCCACTAATCCCGGTCGTACGTGACGTGGCTCCTATGCCTGGGATCACAGCCCGAGGGGCCGCGCGCCACGTAGGGACATTGCATTCGCACGCCCTGTGAACGCCGATCGCCGGGTCTGGCGGGGCCGCACCCGGCCCGGCGGGCGCCGCCATCCGGGGCCGGTCGGGGCTGCCCGGGGCCGGAGGGGCCGCCCGGAGCCGCGCCGCACGCCGGGGCGGGGCCGTGCGCGCCCCGCGTGCCGTGCGCCGGGCGGCCTTCCACCCGCGCGGTGGTGCGGGGGAGAAAGGGAGAAGGGGAGAGCGGGAGGGGCCCCGGTGGGGCCGCCCGGGCCCGTGGGGCCCGGGTCAGCGGACCCAGACGGTGACCTCGGAGCCCTTGGGCGCGCGACCGCCGCCGTCCACGGACTGGTTGAAGACCTCGCCCGTGATGAAGATGCGCCGCACGGTCACCTCGAAGCCCGCCGCCCGGAGCGCCTCGACGGCCGACTCCTCGTCCTGCCCGACGACGTCGGGCACGGTCACCATCTCCGGGCCCTTGGAGAGCGTCAGGGTCACCGTGTCCCCGCGCGCCACCGTCTCGCCCGCGGCGGGCGACTGGGACACGACCGTCCCGGGCTCCTGGTCGGAGTGGACGCGCTCGTCGGCGACGCGCACCTCGACCCCGGCCTCCTCCAGCACCGTGCGGGCGTCCCCCCGGTCCGCGCCGGTGACGTCGGGCACGTCGACGGGCCGCCCCTTGGAGACGGTCAGCTCCACCCCGGTGCCGGGGCGGCGCTCGGTGCCGGCCGGCGGGTCGGTGCCGATCACGGCGCCGCGCTCGACGGTGTCGTCGAACGCGCGGGTGACCGCCGTCGGCTCCAGCCCCGCGCCGGTCAGCCGCTCGCGGGCCTCGGCCAGCGGCACGCCCGCCACGTCCGGGACGGCCACCACCTCCGGCCCCCGCGACACCGTGATCGTCACCGTGCCGTTGCCCCGCACCCGGGCGCCGGGCTCCGGGTCGCTGCTGATCACCAGGCCCTCTTCCACGGTGGAGCTGTGCGCGCGCTCCACCCGCACCCGCAGGCCCGCCTCGGCGAGCGTCTGCTCCGCCTGCGCCTGCGGCACCCGCAGCACGGCCGGCGTGCGGGTGAACTGGCCGGAGTTGATGTACCAGACGCCCGCCCCCACGCCGAGGAGCAGTATGAGCACCAGGCCGACGAGGACGGCGGGCGAGCGGCGGCCCCGGCCGCTCCGGCCCCGCCCGCGCCCGTCCCGCCCGTCGCCGGGTGGCGGCGCGGCGTCCGGGGCGGGCACCGGGGGGAGCACGGTGGTGCGGTCCAGGTCGTCCGCGGTGCGCACCGGGTGCGCGGGGTCGCGCGGCAGCACGGCCGTCGCGGCGTGGTCGGGGTCCTCGGGCAGCGCCCGGGGCGGGGTGTGGTCCAGCTCCGCCTCGCTCAGCGCCGCCCGGGCGCTCCGCAGCTCGGCGAGCATCACCGCCGCGTCCGCGGGCCGCGCGGCGCGCTCGCGCGCCGCGCCCCGCGCCACCAGCGCGTCCAGGGCCGGGGACAGGCCCGGTGCGGCGGCCGACGGCGGCGGTACGTCCTCCCGCAGATGCTGGTAGAGGACCTGTGCCGGGGTGGTGCCCGCGTGCGGCTTGGCGCCGGTGAGCATCTCGTAGAGCATCACGCCGCAGGCGTAGACGTCGGCCGCGGTCTCGGTCACGCCGTGCTCGATGTGCTCGGGCGCGAGGTAGGAGACGGTGCCCATGACGGAGGTCGTGGACAGCGACGTCTGCGCGTCCACCGCCCGGACCAGGCCGAAGTCGGCGACCTTCACCCGGCCGTCGTCGCCGATGAGCACGTTCTCCGGCTTCACGTCCCGGTGCACCAGGCCCGCCCGGTGCGCGGCGCCGAGTCCGGCCAGCACGGGTTCGAGGATGTCCAGCGCCGCGCGGGGCTGGAGCGCCCCGCGGCGCGTGAGCACGTCGCGCAGCGTGCACCCGGCGACGTGCTCCATGGCCAGGTAGACGTACGCGCTGTCCTTGCCCTGGTCGTAGACGCTCACCACGTTCGGGTGGTCCAGCCGCGCCACGGCCTTCGCCTCGCGGATGAAGCGCTCCACGAACGAGGCGTCGTGCGCGAGGGAGGGGTGCATCACCTTCAGGGCGAGCACGCGGTCCAGCCGGGTGTCCACGGCCCGGTAGACCGTCGCCATGCCGCCGACCGCGATCCGCGCCTCCACGCGGTACCGGCCGTCCAGCACGTGCCCGATCACCGGGTCCTGAAGGGTCGTGTCCACGGGGCGAGTCTACGAGCCACCGCACCCCGGCCTGCCCGAATGCCGCCGAACCGCAGCACAACGGTGACCGCCGCTCGCACACCGGAGCGGACCGCTCACCCTCCGTGCGAACGCCGCGCGGCGCGCCCGGCCCGCCGTCGGCCCCCGGGGCGGGCGCGCGCCGCCCTCAGTAGGCGAGCCCCAGCTCCCGGCGGGCGACGACCATGCGCCAGTGGCCGAGGAGTTCCGCGCCGTCCGCGGTGTGCCGCTCGAAGGCCGCCGCGTCCGGGGCCTGGGCCGCCTGCCGCCAGTCGGACACGCCCGCCCGCAGCTCGGTGGCGAGGTCGGCGACCGGCCCGGCATGCGGTTCGGGCCAGTCCGCGCGCTCCAGGGCTTCGGCGGCGCCGGTGACCACGCCGGCCACCTCCTCGGCCCAGGCCCGCCGGGCCGGGAGGCCGGCGTCGGCGGTGTCGGCGGGGTCGACGGGGTCGGCGGGGTCGCCGAGCGATCGGACGATCGCAGACGCCGGTCAGAACGCCGGGCGCTCCGGGTCCAGTTCGGCCACGCCCTGCTGCGGGGAGGAGGCCAGGGCGAAGTGGCGGCGGGGGATGCGCCCGGCGCGGTGGGCCAGGCGCCCGGCGTCCGTCGCGTGCCGCATGGCGTGCGCCATGAGCACGGGGTCCTGGGCGCGCGTCACCGCCGAGGCCAGCATGACGGCCGCGCAGCCCAGCTCCATGGCCAGCGCCACGTCCGAGGCCGTGCCCGCCCCCGCGTCCAGGATCACCGGGACGCCCGCCCGCTCGGTGATGAGCTGGAAGTTGTGCGGGTTGCGGATGCCGAGTCCGGAGCCGATGGGCGAGCCCAGCGGCATGATCGCCGCACAGCCGACGTCCTCCAGCCTGCGGGCCAGGACGGGGTCGTCGTTGGTGTAGGGGAGGACGGTGAAACCGTCGTCGACCAGGGTCTCGGCCGCGTCCAGGGTCTCCACCGGGTCGGGCAGCAGGGTGCGCTCGTCGGCGATCACCTCCAGCTTCACCAGCTCCGTGCCCAGCGCCTCGCGGGCCAGCCGCGCGGTGAGGACGGCCTCCCCGGCGGTGAAGCACCCGGCGGTGTTGGGCAGGACGCGGATGCCGAGCCGCTCCAGCACCGAGAGCACCGAGCCGTGCGTGCCCGGATCGACGCGGCGCATCGCGACGGTGGTCAGCTCCGTGCCGGACGCGGTCAGGGCGCGCTCCAGCACGTCCAGGCTGGGGGCGCCGCCGGTGCCCATGATCAGGCGGGAGGAGAGGGTGAGGTCGCCGACGCGCAGCGGGTCGGCGGCGCCGGCCGGCTCGGGGTGCCCGGCGTCGGCGCCGTGTGCGGGGAGCGTCGCGGTGTCCGTCATGGGTCAGCCTCCTTGGACTGCGGTGAGGACCTCCACCCGGTCGCCTTCACCGAGCGGGGTCAGGGCCCAGCGGCCGCGCGGCACCACCGTCTCGTTGACGGCGGCGGCGACGCCCGAGGGCGCGGAGGTCAGGGTGGCGACGAGGCCGTCGAGGGTGAGGCCGTCGGGGGCCTCGCGGCGCTCGCCGTTGACGCGGATGTTCATGCGGACAGCTCCTCTTGGTCGGCGGGGCGCGCCGGGCCCGCGGGATGCGCCGGGGCGGGCCGGGCCGCGACGGTGAAGCGCAGCGGGGTGAACGGGCGGGCCGCCTCCGGGAGCGGGCCGCCCGCCAGGGCGTCGGCCAGCGCGTCCCCGGTCACCGGGGTGAGCAGCACCCCGTTGCGGTGGTGGCCGGTGGCCAGGTACAGCCCCGGCAGCGCGCTCGCGCCCAGCAGCGGGGCGTTGTCCGGCGACCCCGGGCGCAGCCCGGCCCGCGTCTCCACCAGCGGCAGCTCGGTCAGCCCCGGGACCAGCTCGTGCGCGTCGCGCAGCAGCTCGTACACCCCGCCGGCCGTCACCGTGGTGTCCCAGCCGCGCTCCTCGCTCGTCGCGCCGATCACCAGCTCGCCGTCGGCGCGCGGCACCAGGTAGACGGCCGCGCCGCGCACCACCGCCCGCACGGTGCGCGAGAGGAAGGGGCCGTGCGCGCGCGGCATGCGCAGCCGCAGCACCTGCCCCTTGACCGGTCGCACCGGCGGGACGGCGGCTTCGGGCACGCCCGCCAGCCGCCCGCTCTCGCTGCCTCCGGCCAGCACGACGGCGTCGGCCGCCAGCTCCGAGCCGTCCGCCAGCCGCACGCCCCGGGCGCGCTCCCGGCCGCCGGTCAGCAGCAACCGCTCCGCGCGGCCGCGGTGGAAGGCGACGCCCGCCCGCTCGCACGCGGTGAGCAGGGCGGCGGTCAGGCGGCGCGGGTCGACCTGGTGGTCGCCGTCCACGCGCAGGCCCCCGCGCACCCCGGGCGCCAGCATCGGCTCCAGGCGGCGGCACTCGCGGCCGGTCAACCACTGCGCGTCCAGGCCGCAGCGCCGCTGGAGCGCGTGCAGCTCACGCAGGTGGGCGCGGTCGTCGGCGTCCAGCGCGACGGCGAGCGTGCCGCAGGCCCGGTAGCCGACGTCCTGCCCCGTGGCGTCCCGGAGCTCCGCGGCGAAGCCGGCGTAGCCCCGGGCCGAGGCGAGGTTCAGGGCGAGCAGCCCCTCCTCGCCGTAGTGCAGCTCCGTCACCGCCGCCAGCATCCCGGCGGCCACCTGGGCGGCGCCCCCGCCCGGCGCCGGGTCCACGACCGTCACCCGCATCCCGCGCTGCGCCGCGCGCCACGCCGTCACCAGGCCGATCACACCACCGCCGACCGTCACCACACGCATGTCAGTCCAGCCCCTCCCTTCGCCGGCATGACCCGGATCAGGTTCCTACGGTCGGAGGCCGCCCAGCCTCCCTCTCAGCCCGGTGGCGCCGGGCTCCCGCGTCCGCGTACGTCCGTCGCGTACGTCCTCGATGTGTGACGACCACCCTACTGCCGGGGCCTGCGCAGGCCGAAGCGGGCGTCCTACAGTGACCGTGTGACCTCACGCAGCGAGCAGAGCAGCCAGCGCGTCGTCATCGCCGGAGCCGGCATGGCCGGGGTGCAGACGGCGGTGCAGCTACGCGAACAGGGCTGGCCCGGCGCCGTCACGGTGCTCGGCGCCGAGACCCACCCGCCCTACGACCTCCCACCGCTGTCCAAGGCGGTGCTCAGCGGAAAGGCCGAGGGCTCCGCGTTCGACGTGGACTTCGCCGCGCTCGCCATCGACCTGCGGCTCGGCCACGGCGTCACCGCGCTGCGCCCGGACGCCCGCGAGGTGGACACCGCCGCCGGGCCGGTGTCCTACGACCGGCTCGTGCTGGCCACCGGCGCCGTGCCCGTCGCCCTCCCCGGCAGCGCCGAGGTGCCCGGGGTGCACCTGCTGCGCACCCTGGACGACGCCGAGCGCCTGCGCCCGGTGCTCCGCGAGCGGCGCCGCGTGGTCATCGTCGGCGCGGGGTGGATCGGCGCGGAGTTCGCCACCGCCGCGCGCGAGGCCGGCTGCCCGGTGACCGTCGTGGAGGCGGCCGGCGAACCCCTGGCCGGGGCGCTGCCCCCGGAGGCCACCCGGCCGATGCGCGCCTGGTACGCCGAGTGCGGGGCCGAGCTGCGCACCGGCGTCGCCGTCGCGCGGCTGCGCCCGGACCCGGCGGCCAAGGTCGAGCTGGCCGACGGCACCGTGCTCCCCGCCGACGCCGTCGTGGTGGGCATCGGCGCCCGCCCCGCCACCGGCTGGCTGGCCGGCTCCGGGGTCGCCCTCGCCCCGGACGGCTCCGTCCTCGCCGACGAGCGCCTGCGCACCTCGGTGCCCGACGTCTACGCCGTCGGGGACTGCGCCTCCTTCCCCTCCGCGCGCTACGGCCGCCGGCTGCTGGTCCACCACTGGGACAACGCCCTGCACGGGCCCCGGGTGGTCGCCGCGGACCTCGTCGGCGACGCGGGCAAGGCGGTGCAGGCCGGGCCCGAGGTCTACGACCCGGTGCCCTACTTCTGGTCCGAGCAGTTCGGGCGCTTCGTGCAGTACGTCGGCTGGCACGGGGAGGGTGACGAGGTGCTGTGGCGCGGCGACCCCACCAGCGCCTCCTGGTCCGTGTGCTGGCTGCGCGACGGCGCGCTCGGCGCGCTGCTGGCCGTGGGGCGGCCGCGCGACGTGGCCCAGGGCCGCAAGCTGATCGAACAGCGCGCCCCGCTGGACCGGGCGCTGGCCGCGGACCCGGCCGTCCCGCTGAAGAAGGCCGCGCTGACGACGGCGTGAGTCCCCCGGCCTCCGGCTCCCCGGCCTCCGGCTCCCGGCCGCCCGGCCCGCCGACGCGGACGGCGCCCCCGCCGGGGCGCCCCGGGCGCGGTGCCCGCGGCGGGCCCGGGTGGCGCCGGTTGGGCCAGGCGGCGCGGGGGGCCGTGCCGGATGTCGGCGGACAGTGGCAGGCTGGGGGTGTGACCGAGATTGATGCGAAGATCGACGCTCTCGTCCCCGCCTGGCTCACCCTCCCCGACGTCGCGGAGCGGCTCGACGTGGAGGTGACGCGGGTACGGCAGTTCGTCAGGGAAGGACAGCTCCTCGCGGTGCGCCGCGGGGAGAACCGGGTGCTGATGGTCCCGGCGGACTTCGTGGGCGAGGGCCGGATCGTCAAGGGGCTGACCGGAACGCTCACGCTGCTGCGGGATGACGGCTTCAGCGACGAGGAGATGCTGGAGTGGCTGTTCACCCCGGACGACACCCTGCCGGGCACCCCCGCCCAGGCGCTGCGCGAGAATCGCGGCACGGAGGTGAAGCGCCGGGCCCAGGCGCTCGCCGTGTGATCCGGCCCGCTCTCCAGGGCCCCTGACCACCGCGCGCGGCCGTGCGGCACCGCACGCCGCACGGCCGCGCGACACGTCCCACGCTCCCCCGGGGGGAAAGCTCATGCCGCCGACCAGCGCCCACGCCACGCCGGCCACCGTCACGCCCGCCCAGCGGCTGGCCGACGCCCGGCTCTACCTGTGCACCGACGCCCGCACCGCCCAGGGCGACCTCCCCGAGTTCCTGGACGAGGTGCTGGCCGGCGGGGTCGACATCGTCCAGCTCCGGGACAAGGGCATGGAGGCCGGGGCGGAGCTGGAGCACCTCGCGGTGTTCGCCGACGCCTGCCGGCGCCACGGCGCGCTCCTGGCCGTCAACGACCGCGCCGACGTCGCGCACGCCGCGGGCGCCGACGTGCTGCACCTGGGCCAGGGCGACCTGCCGGTGTCCGCCGCGCGCGCCATCCTGGGCGACACGCCCGAGCACGTGCTGATCGGCCGCTCCACGCACGCCGAGGCGGAGGTCGACGCCGCGCTGACGGCCCCCGGGGTCGACTACTTCTGCACCGGGCCGTGCTGGCCGACCCCCACCAAGCCGGGGCGCCCCGCGCCGGGCCTGCCGCTGGTGCGGTACGCCGCGCAGCGCAGCGCCGCGCTGGGCGGCGAGCGCCCCT
Organism: Streptomyces marinisediminis; assembly: GCF_026262575.1. Taxonomy (GTDB): domain Bacteria; phylum Actinomycetota; class Actinomycetes; order Streptomycetales; family Streptomycetaceae; genus Streptomyces; species Streptomyces marinisediminis. The sequence goes on along the minus strand of NZ_JAPKFL010000002.1, from coordinate 34,784 downwards.
GGTTCGCGATCGGCGGCATCGACGCGGACACCCTGGACGACGTGCTGGACGCCGGGGCGCGCCGCGTCGTCGTCGTCCGCGCGCTCACCGAGGCGGCCGATCCCCGGGCCGCGGCGGCCGCCCTCGCCGAGCGGCTGCGTTCCCGCTGAGCTGCGCGGACACCGTCCCCGCCGACCCGCGGGAGTGTCCACGATCCGGTCCATCACGTGGACGGGGGCGGTGCGGAGGCCGAGCGGCCGGTTAGCCTGCCGGTATGGCCCTCGGCATCTCCTCCACCCGGACGGACCGCGCCCTGACCGTGCGCGAGTTGCTCGCCTCCGGCGAACGTTCCTACTCCTTCGAGTTCAACGCGCCCAAGACCCCCAAGGGCGAGCGCACGCTGTGGAAGGCGATCCGCCGCATCGAGGCCGTCGCGCCGAGCTTCGTCGCCGTGACCTACGGCGCCGGCGGCTCCTCGCGCGAGGGCACCGTGCGCGCCACCGAGCGCATCGCCACCGACACGACGCTGACCCCCGTCGCCCACCTGACCGCCGTCAACCACTCCGTCGCCGAGCTGCGCAACATCATCGGCCAGTACGCGGGCGCGGGCATCCGCAACATGCTCGCGCTGCGCGGTGACCCGCCGGGCGACCCGATGGGGGAGTGGGTCAAGCACCCCCAGGGCGTCTCCTACGCCTACGAGCTGGTCGAGATGATCAGGGAGGCGGGGGACTTCTGCGTGGGCGTGGCCGCCTACCCCGAGATGCACCCGCGCTCCACCGACTGGGACACCGACATCCGGCACTTCGTCAACAAGTGCCGGGCCGGGGCGGACTACGCCATCACCCAGATGTTCTTCTACCCCGAGGACTACCTGCGCCTGCGCGACCGGGTCGCCGCGGCCGGCTGCGACACCCCCATCATCCCCGAGATCATGCCGGTCACGAACGTGCGGCAGATCGAACGGTTCGCACAGCTCAGCAACGCCGCGTTCCCGCCCGAACTGGCCGAGCGCATCCTGGCGGTCAAAGACGACCCGGCCGCTGTACGCTCAATCGGCATCGAGTACGCCACGGAGCTGGGCGCGACGTTGATGGCCGAGGACATCCCCGGACTGCACTTCATCACGCTCAACCACTCCACGGCGAGCCTGGAAATCTACGAGAATCTGGGGCTGCACAGGCGGCCGTAATCCGGTGAGAGGGGCGTACATGGGCTGGACGGTCCTCTACATCGCGTTCGGCGTGGTGGCGCTGTGGCTGCTGGGGGAGGTGCTCCTGCAGTACAAGGCGCGGCTGCGCTGGCGGCTGACGGCCTTCTTCGGCTTCCTCACCGTCGTCGTGGGCGTGCTGCTGCCCTCGGTGCCGGTCATCGCGCTCGGCACGGTGGCCTTCGCCGTCGGGCAGACCTTCGTCACCCTCTCCTTCCGCAAGGGCTTCGACCACGGCTGGGCGCTGGAGACCTCCCGCCGCCGGGTGCGCGGCGGGGGCGGGACGGGCCGTGCGGACGGCGGGGCGGACGACGCGGCCCCCGGGCCCGCCGCGGCCGCTCCGGCGCTGGAGGTCTCCGCCCTGGAGGAGACCGCCGCCTACGCCGTGGAGCCGCTCCCGGACGACACCGGACCGTACGGCGTCCACGCGCGCGACGCGGACGGGGCGCACGGGCCCGGGCACCGTCCGGAGCAGGCGGACGCCTACGCGCCCCACGCCGCCCACGGGGCGGGGGACGCCACCGGTGACGGGCTCTACCAGGACCCCTACCTCGGCGGCACCGGCACCCCCGACGAGCGCGAGCAGCACCAGTACGCGGAGGGCCCGGCCGGTGCCCCCGGCTACGGGGACGACGCCTACGGCGCCACCTACCCCGGTGACTCCGGCGCGTCCTACGACCTCCTGGACCCGCCCGGGGGCCCGGGCCCGTACACCGCCTACACGGGGTACGACGGCTACGCCGGCTACTCCGGCTACCAGGACCCCGGTCCGGGGGCCCAGGGCGACGGCGGCGGCCAGGGCGGGGACCTGTACGGCCCGGGGCCCGGCCCCGGGCAGGGGAGCGGAACGGCCCCCTACGGTTACGGCTACTCCGGCGGGCACGACGCGTACGGCGCGTACGACGCCTACGGCTACCCGGCCCCGGGGCCGGACGGCTACGGTCCCGGCCAGGGCCAGGGCCAGGGCCAGGAACAGGACCAGCCGCCCGCCGACGGCGTGTGGGTGCCGCAGCAGCGCGAGTCCGACCCGGCGCAGGAGCCGCCGTACTCCTACCAGGACGGTTACCGCTACCCCGCCCCCGACCAGCGGAACCACTGAGCCCCCGTCGGCCCGCTACCGCGAGCCGCGCCAGCCGGGCCCCTCGGTGAGCAGGCCGGCCACCAGCGCGCCCGACATGCCCGCGTGCGCCAGTCCGCCGCCCGGGTGCGCCCAGCCGCCCAGCGCGTAACCGCCCGCGGCCGGGCCCGGATTGGGCACGGGGCGCGGCGCGCCGGGCGCGGCCCCCGCGAGCGCCGGTGCGGGCACGACGCCACCCGGGGCCCCGGTCTCGCGGGCGGCGTCCACGGGCGTGTGCGCGCGCTGCCACAGCAGCCGCTCCCGCAGGTCGGGCACCGCCCGGGCGGCCGCCTCCAGCATGCGGCGGGCGAAGGCGTCGGTGACCGCGGGGTCGGTCCAGTCCGGCGAGGGGTGCGGGGGCACCACGGCGGTCACGGTGACGGCCTCGTGCTCGGCGTCCGGAACCCCGGCCGGGTCGTCCGGACGGAGCACGGTGACCGTGGGCGCGTGCGCCGGGCCGACCCCGTCGAACAGCGCGGCCAGCTCGGCGTCCCGGTCCGGTGCGTGCACCACCGTGCGGTGCGCGGCGTCCGCCGGGCGGGCACCGCGCAGCGCCAGCAGCAGGGTGAGCCGGGCGCGTCCGGGCCCGGGCGCCTCGTGCGGGCAGCCGCCGTCCACCACGGCGTCGGCCGCCACCCGCGTCCCGTCCGCCAGCTCCACGCCGCGCACCCGGCCGTCGTCGACGAGCGTCCGCGCGACATCGGCCCCGAAGACGAACCGCACCCCGCGCTCGGCGCAGCGCCGGTGGACCGCGTCGGCCAGCGCGCGCAGGCCGCCCGCGACGTACCAGGCCCCGAACGTCTGCTCCAGGTAGGCCAGCACCGCGGCCGAGGCGGGCGCGGTGCGCGGGTCGAGACCGTGGCCGAGCGCGTAGCTCTCCAGCAGCGCGGCGAGCCGGGGGTCGCGCAGCTCGTCGGCGGCCGTCTCCGCGAGGGTCGGCGTGCGGCGGCGCAGCAGGCCGCGGCGGCGCACCGCCGGGTAGGGGTCGGCCGGGTGCGCGCCGCCGGTGCCCGGCTCCTCCAGCAGCGGGCGCCGGGTGGCGTCCCAGACCGTGCGGGCCCGCACCAGCACCTCCGCCCAGCGGCGCCCGGCGCCCTCGCCCAGCGCCGCGTCCAGGGCCCGCAGCGTGCCGGCGCGCGAGGAGGCCGGCAGCGTCACCCCGGTGCCGTCGGCGAAGACGTGCCGGGCGCCCGGGTCCACTTGCCGCAGGTCCACGCAGGACTCCAGCGGCCGCTTGCCCGTCTTCACGAACAGGTCGCGCCAGACGGCGGGCAGGTGCAGCAGCCCGGGGCCGGTGTCGAACCCGAACCCCGCGTGCGTGACGCGCCGCACGCCGCCGCCGTAGGTCTCCCGCCGCTCGTACACGGTGACCCGGTGGCCGCTCGTCGCCAGCCGCGCCGCACCCGCCATCGCACCGAGCCCGGCGCCGATCACCACGATCTCTGCCATGACCAGCGACTGTAGTCCGCCGCGCTGCCACCGGGGACGGCGGCCACCGCGCCGCTCCACCGGCGCGGGCGGCACCGGGCGCGCCGCGTCCCCCCGCCGGGTGAGTAGCCCTACTCAGGGCCCGGATTGAGTACCCGCGCGGATGGGCGGTCTGCCGCCCGGGCGGCAGAGTGGTGCGCACCGGGGCGGCACCGCACCGCACCGCCGGCACGGGGCGGCGGAACGGGCGGTGCCCACCGGCACGGGGGGACTCCCGGACCGGGGGAACGAGGGGGGAACCGGGGGGAGCACGGGGGAGGAGCGGGCGGCCTCAGTCTTCGCGCGACGGAGGCCGCCCGCGGCCTGTGCCCGCCACCCGGCCCTGCAACAGCAGGGAGAGCGCGCCGTGCACCTCGTCCAGCGAGCGCTCGGGCTGGAACGCCTGCCAGTCCAGCGCGGCGACGAGCACCATGCCGAACAGCGCCGCGGCCGTGAGCCGGACGTCGATCTCCTCGCTCAGCTCCCCCTCCTCCACGCCGAGCCGGAGCTGCTCCTCCACGACGGCCACGGCCCGCTGCCGCACCACCAGCAGCGTGGCCTGCCAGGCGCGGTTCCTGCGCCACAGCTCGGCGACGTAGAGCTGGCTGAAGGCCGGGTAGCGGTCGATGAAGACGAGTCCGGCGCGCACCATGGCGTCCAGCGCGTCCACCCGGCCGCCACCCGCCGCGCGGACGCGGGCCGCCGCGTCGGACAGGGAGGCGGTCAGCAGTTCCACGCCGTGCCGCAGCAGCTCCTCGAAGAGCTCGTTCTTGCTGGCGAAGTTGTAGTAGACGGTGCCCTTGGCCACTCCGGCCGCCTCGGCGATCTCCTCCACCGAGGTAGCCGAGAAGCCCTGCTCGGCGATGAGGGTGACCGCCGCCTCGTACAGTTTCTGCCGCGTCGCGCTCTGCCGCGTCCCGCCGCGCCGCGCGCGGGCGCCGTGCGTGCCGTGTCCCTCGGGGGCCGTGCTGTTCATGGGCACGATTGTCCCTTCCGCCGGGCCCTCACAGCGTCAGCTCCGGGTGGAGGCGCTTGAGTGTCCACACCGAGGCGCGCCGCGCGGTCCACGCCGTGAGGGCCAGCGCGCCGGCGGTGTAGGCCAGCAGGACGGCGCAGCCCTGCCACACCGGGCCGAGGCCGCCCCCGGTGATCAGGTGACGCAGCCCCTCGACGACGTAGGTCATGGGCAGGAACGGATGGATGGCGTTGAAGAACCCCGGACTGGTCTGCACGGGGTAGGTGCCGCCAGCCGAGGTGAGCTGGAGCATCAGCGCGCACAGCACCAGGATGCGCCCGGCGGGCCCGAACCGGGCGCCCAGCCACTGGACGAACGCGGTGAAGCAGGCGGTGGTCAGCAGCAGGAAGCCGACGGTGCCCAGTGGCCGGAGCGGCTGGAGCCCCATGCCCGGCGCCCAGTGCAGGACGGCCAGCAGGGCGCCCGCCTGGAGGGCGCCGAGTGCGGCGACCGGCAGCCAGCCGGCGAGCGCCGTGCGCCACGCCGGGGCGCCCGCGGCCAGTGCCCGGCGGTTGAGCGGGGGCATCAGCATGTAGGCGACCATGGCCCCCACCCACAGGGCGAGCGGGATGAAGTAGGGGGCGAAGCCGGTGCCGTAGTTGGGCGCGGCGTGCGCCTTGGCCGAGTCCAGGCCGACCGGGTCGGCCATGACCTCGCTGCGGTCGGCCCGCTCCGCCGCGGAGTAGTCGGGAATCCGGCCGACGCCGTCGCGCAGGCCGTCGGCCAGCTCCCCGGAGCCGTCGCTCAGCCGCACCATGCCGCCGTCCAGCAGTTCGGCGCCCGAGCTGAGGTCGGTCAGGCCGCCGTTGAGCGCGGTGGCGCCGTCGGCCGCGGTGCCGATGCCCTCGTGCAGCGCTTTGACGCCCTCGTACACCTGCTGGGCGCCGTCGTTGAGGCGGTCGACCTGTTCGACGGCGCCCGCGAGGTCGTCCCCGAGGCCGGGGGCGCGCTCGCGCACCTCGCGGGCGGCGTCCTCCAGGGCGGCGAGGTCGCTCGCGAGGTCGTCGAGGCGGTCGTAGGAGTCGACGTGGCCCTTGACGTCGGCGGCCACGTCGGCGGCGTCGCGGCTGTACTCGGCGTAGCGGCCGAGGTCCGCGCACAGCTCCTCGGGGCTCTCCGGTGCGCCGTCGGGCGTGGTGGGCGCGGTGGGCGTGGTGGCGTCGGGGGAGGCGCCGTCCCGGCCGGGCCCGTCCGCCGCGGGCGGCCCCGGGAGCTCGGGGAGCCGGGGGAGCGGGCCGTCGGCCGGGCAGAGCGCGGCGTGCAGGCCCTCCGCCCCGTCGGCCGCCGCGCCCGTCAGCTTCGCGGCGCGCGCGGCGTCCTCCGGGAGCGAGTCGACGTGCTCCCGGGCGGTCGCCGCGGCGTCCGCGACGCGTCCGGCGACGGTGGCGATGTCCTCCCCGTCGGCCGCGGTGATCGGGCCGACCGCGTCCGCGAGCTCGTCGACCTTGTCCGCCAGCGTCTGGGTGCCCTCGGCCACCTGGCTCGCGCCGTCCTCCAGCTCGCCCGCGCCGTCCCGGAGCCGGTCCACGCCGTCCAGCAGGTCCGCGCTGCCGTCCTCGGCGCGCCGGGCGCCGTCCGCGAGGTCCTCCGCGCCGTCGTGCGCCTCGCCGATGCCGTCCCGCAGGTCGGCGGCGCCCTGCGCGGCCTGTGCGGTGGAGCCGTGGATGGCGGAGAAGGCCACGAAGATGTTGTCGAAGAAACCCCGCGAGGTCTTGCTCGACGCCGCCGCGCGCACCTCGGAGAAGACGGTGCGGGCGATCTGCCCGACGATGTAGTTGCTGGCGTCGTTGGTGCGCACCCGCAGCGCCCCCCGCCCCGGGTCCTCGCCGGGGCCGGAGGTGACCTGCGCGCTGAAGTCCTCGGGGATGGTGAGGGAGAGGAAGTACCGCCCGCTCTCGACCCCGGCCTCGGCGTCCTGAGCGCTCGTCTCGTGCCAGGCGAAGCTGTCGCTCTCGTGCAGCGCGCGGGTCAGCTCGTCCCCGGCGGTGACCCGCTGGGGCTCGCCGCCCGCCGGAGGCGTCACGGTCGCGCCCGCGTCCTCGTTGACGAGCGCCACGGGGACGCGGTCGAGCCGGGAGTAGGGGTCCCAGAAGGACCACAGGTACAGCGCCCCGTAGAGCAGCGGCAGCAGGACGATGGTGACGAGCCCGGCCCGTGGGAGCCGGCCCCGGGTGAAACGCCGCAGCTCAAGCGCGGCCAGTCGCGGCGAGCGCATCGCCGGCACCCCCTTCCGCGGCGTCGGCGCCGTGCGCGGCACCGGCGTGCCGGTCGGTTCCACCGGCGCCCGGGCCGCGGGCTTCGGCGCCCCGGTCGCCTTCCGCGTCCGGGTCGACGCCTTCCGTGTCCGGGGTGGCGGCCTCCGCGGCGGCCCCGGGCGGCGCCTCGCGCGGTCGGGTGCGGGCGGTGGTGCCGACGAGCACGGCGTCCTCGGGCGGTTCGCCGCCCACCGCGAGCACGGTCGTGCCGTCCTCGGTCAGCCCGCGCAGCAGCGACCACACCCGCTCCCGCCCGGCGTCGGAGAGCTTCAGCCCGACGTCGTCGACCGCCAGCAGCCGGGGGCGGCCCAGCAGGGCGAGTGCGACGCCCAGGCGCACCGCCTCCAGGCGCTCCAGGTCGTGCACCCGGGTGCGCGGCCCTTGGGGCAGCGCGTCCGGGTCGAGCCCGGCGCGCTCCAGCGCCTCCTCGACCCGGGCGCGGCGCCGGGCCGCCCGCTCCGGCCGCCAGCCCCGCCGGTAGCGGCGCAGCAGTGCCCGTTCGCGGAGCTGCTCGGCGACGGTCCAGGCGGGTTCGAGGTCGGTGACGCCGCTGACGGGGCCCAGCGCGGACAGGCGGCGGACGGCGGCCATGTGCCGCGGGAGCCGGTGGCCGCCCACCTCGGCCCGGCCGGAGGTGGGCCGCATGCGGCCGGTGAGGGTGAGCAGCAGGCAGGTCCGTCCCGAGCCGGAGGGCGCGGTGACGGCGACGAGCGAGCCCGGCCCGGCGGCCACGTCCACCCCCTCGAACACGGTGCCCTTCGCGCCGCGCAGCCCCAGGCCCTCGGCGGTGATCGCCGCGCCGTCCATCGCGTCCCCTCTGTTTGAACTGACCGGTCAGTGCAAAAGCGTAACAGCGGGCCGGCGGCGACTGTCAGTGGGGTGGTCCACGATGTGTCGTACGACCGATGAGTGCCCATCAGGGCCGGAAAGCGAAGGAGGCACCAGTGACGAAGCTGAGCGGGCCCCCGAGCGACATCCACCCCGTACTGCGCCGCGCGTCCGCCCCGCCGGCCGCGCTGGACCTGCTGTCCCAGGCCCAGCACGGCCTGGACGACGCGGCGGCGCACGAACTGCCCAACGAGCGGTACGCCACCGCCCACCTGGCCGCGCTGCGCACCGCCGCCGCGGTGCTCGCCGTCCGGGGGCGGCCGGAGAGCAGCGAGCGGGCCAGGCGCCGCATCCGCAGTGCCTGGGACGTGCTGCCCGAGGTGGCGCCGGAGCTGACCGAGTGGTGCGCGCTGTTCGCCTCCGGCGCCGCGCGCCGGGCCCGCGCCGAGGCCGGCATACGCGGCGCGGTGACCGCCCGCGAGGCCGACGACCTGCTCCGGGACACCGCGATGTTCCTGCGGGTCGTCCAGCGGATGCTGGCCGCCCAGCCCGCGCTGCCCCGGGCGCGGGCGGCGGACCCGCGGGCGGCCGCCAGGCCATAGGGTGGGGCCTGCCAGGTCAGCACGCCCGCCGCCGAGGAGCACCGTCATGTCCCGCCCCCGCGCAGCTCTCCGTACCGCCGTGGTCTGGGAGGTGTTGCGCGACGCGCTCGACCGCCGCTCCACGGCCCTGGGCCGGCCGGTGCTGGACGTGCTGGACGCGGGCGGCGGCTCCGGCCACTTCGCCGTGCCCCTGGCCCGCCTGGGCCACCGCGTCACGGTGGTCGACCCGAGCCCGAACGCCCTGTTCGCCCTGGAGCGCCGCGCCGCCGAGGAGGACGTCGCCGACCTGGTGCGCGGGGTGCAGGGCGACGCGCACGGCCTCTTCGACGTGGTCGACCCCGGTGGCCACGACGCGGTGCTGTGCCACGGCGTGCTGGAGTACATGGACGACGCGGCCGAGGGGCTGCGCAACGCGGTGGCCGCGCTGCGCGCCGAGGGCGGCGTGCTCAGCGTGCTCGCGGCCGGTCTCGGCGGTGCCGTGCTCGCCCGCGCGCTGGCGGGGCACTTCGGGGACGCCCACCACGCCCTGACCGACCCGCAGGGGCGCTACGGCGAGTCCGACCCGGTGCCCCGCCGGTTCACCGCCGAGCAGCTCTCCGCCCTGGTGGCGGAGACCGGCCTGCGGGTGTCGGCCGTGCACGGTGTGCGCGTCTTCAGCGACCTGGTGCCCGGCGCCCTGCTGGACGGCGAGTCCGGCGCCCTGGAGGCGCTGGCGCGGCTGGAGGCGGCCGCCGCGGAGCTGCCCGCGTTCCACGCGGTGGCCACGCAGCTCCACGTGCTGGCCGAAGTGCGCTGACCGGCCGGCTCCGCCGAGCGCGTGGCCGTCCGCCGGAGCCCGCCGCCGCCCGGGCGTGCCGGGGGCCGGATCGCGCTCTTCCCGGCGGTTTCCGTGCATCGTCCGCCCCGCCGGGGGTACCAGGACCCGTGTCGGGCCGGGCTCCGCCGAGCGGGGCCGTGCGGTGGCCCACACCGCCGCGCTGACCGCCCGAACAGCGCAACGTCGCCGTATGATCGGAGGACACCATCCGGGCATGGTGGAACGGAAGCAGGGGAATGAACAGGCCACTGCGATGCACCGCCATTCCTGACCTGATGGGAGGAAATGGCGGTTAGGGGCGGGTTTCACGGGGGCGATTCCCTGCCTATCCTTGAAGGGTCGCACCCGGTCGCCCCCGCGACCGACGAGTAGGAGGACTCCGTGCCGCTCTCTGAGCACGAGCAGCGCATGCTCGAGCAGATGGAGCGAGCGCTGTACGCCGAAGATCCCAAGTTCGCGACAGCGCTCGAGGGTAGTGGCCGCGCGCCGACCCGCCGGCGGGTCTACCAGGCGGTCGCCGGGTTTCTGGTGGGTATCGCGCTCCTCATGGGGGGCATGGTCGCGCAGGCCATCTGGGTCAGCGTGATCGGCTTCCTGGTGATGCTCGGTTGCGCCGTGCTGGCCGTCACCGGCTGGCGCAAGGGTCCGCAGACCGGTACGCGCGGGGAGGGACGCGGGCACGGCCGCGGCCCGCAGGAGGGCGGCCGGCCGCAACGGCAGCGCCGCTCCGTGATGAACCGTATCGAAGACCGCTGGCAGCGCCGCCGCGACGAGCAGCAGTAGCCCGGCGGACGGCGCAGCGGCACCGCCTCCACCGTCATCGCGTGGGAAGGGGCCACCCGGGAAACCGGGTGGCCCCTTCCCACGCGACGACGTGCGTTGGTGACCGGTCCGGTCACCGGACCGGTCGGCCACCCGGCCGGTCCGGCCACCCGCCCGACCCGCGGCCGGTCGGCTCCGGGCCTCGCCGGCCCCGGGCGGCCACGTCCTCGACGGTGCCGCGCACCCGGCGCGGCGACGCCCGGGGCGCCGCCCGCCTCCGCGCCGCGTCGGCCCCGCCCCGCCGGGCCGTGCCGACCGCCTGCGCGGGTAACGGACGGCCGGCCGGAGCCGGTCGCCGTGCCCCGCCCCGCGACCGGTGGTGCCGCACCCACCCGGCCGCGCCGGGCGCGGGGCCGCGTCAGCCCCCGGGGGTACCGCGCCCGGCGGGGCGGGGCAGCCGGGCGAGCGCCGCCCGCCGCCGCTCGGCCAGCGCCGCCCAGCCGTCCGCGGCGGCCCACAGCACCCGGACGGCGGAGCGGGGGAGGAACAGCGCGCGCAGCCGGGTGCGGCGGCGCGCCGCCGCGTGGAACCCGGCCCGCACCCGGCGGACGTCCTCCGCCAGCCGGTCGGCGGCCGCGGGCTCCGGCGAGTAGAGCGCGCGCTCGACGACGGTGGTCACCCGGTGCGCGGCCTCGGCCGCCTCGCCGGTCAGCGCCCCGCCCGCCACGAGGGCGGCCACCGCCTGCCGGGGGGTGGCCGACTCCTCGGCAGGCACGCCGTAGTCCCAGGCGGTGTCCCGCAGCTCCCGCCAGGCGGCCAGCGTCCGCGCGCGCTCGTCGAGCGCGGCGGCCCGGGGCCCGACGCGCCGGGCGCGCACCGCCAGCCGCCAGCCCAGGGGCGCCAGCAGCAGGGCCGAGACCGCGAGGGCGAGCCCCGCGCCGAGGGCCAGGGACCACCAGGGCGTGCCGCCGTCGCCGGTGGCCGAGCCCGCCTCTTCCTCCTGGCCGCACTCGCCCAGGCGCCGCAGCTCCGCCGGGCAGTCCTCCGGCGCCGGGGCGGGGAGCACCGGCCCGGCGCTCTCCTCGGGCGTGGGCTCGTCGGGCGCGTCGCTCCCGGCGGGGTCGGGCAGGTCGGGCCGGGTGTAGTCGGGGGCGCTGCCGCGCGAGGGGGTGGGCTCGAACCGGGTCCACCCGACGCCCTCGAAGTACAGCTCCGGCCAGGCGTGGGCGTCGCGCAGGCCCACCTCGCGGGCCTCGCCGGAGACGGCGGCGCCGGGGGTGAAGCCGACCGCCACGCGCGCCGGGATGCCCAGCGTGCGCGACATGGCCGCCATGGAGAACGCGAAGTGGACGCAGAAGCCCTCGCGCTGCTCCAGGAAGCGGGCGATGGCCTCCGTCCCGCTGCCCGCCTCCACCTCCGTGTCGTAGGTGAAGCCGCCCTCGGAGGTGAACCAGTCCTGCAGCGCGAGCGCGCGCTCGTAGTTGTTCCGGGCGGCGGCGGTCACCGACAGCGCGGTGTCGCGCACGACCTCCGGCAGCGAGCCGGGCACGGCGGTGTACTCCCGCAGCAGGCCCTCCGGCGGCCGCGGGGCGTTCGCGAGCTGCTCGGCGGTCGGTTCGAGGAGCAGGCTGCTCACCTCGTACTGGGCGCCGCCGGTGTCCTGGCCGCGGTCGCCGACGAGGGCGCGCCCCTCGGGTTCGAAGCGCCAGCGCCCCTCGATGTCGACGCGCTGCGCCGGGTAGGGCATGGGCAGCCAGTTCTGCTCGTACCAGTCGGCGGCCGTGATCCGCGTGGTGACCTCCTCGCGCCGCACGTCCGGCGCGAGCCCGGCCGGGGTGGGCAGCGGGTCGGGCACTTCGGTGATGCGCCGCTCCGACGGCTGCCACGCCTCGCCGTCGAACTGGTCGAGCGCCACGATGCGCAGGTACAGGTCGCGGGTGCTCTCGGCGTCCGTGTCGTAGACCAGGACGGTGCGGTTCTCCGGCTGGTTGAGGCTGTCCTGGAGCGCCACCAGCGGGTTGACGGCCGAGACGGTGTTGCCGCCCGGTCCGCGTCCGCCCGAGCCCGGGCCGCCCACGTCGAACACCCCGCCGCCCAGGGCGGGCAGCGCGGCCGGCCCCAGCAGCGCCAGCCCGAGCGCGGCCGCGCCGATGCGCCGCCCGGTGCGCACGGGGGACTGGGCCCGTCCGCCGGGCCGCGCCACGGATCCGGCACCGCCGCCCCGGGCGCCCGGGGCGACCCCGGTGAACACCTGCCCCCACTGGGCCAGCCGGTCCCGGCTCTCGGCCAGGAGCAGCAGCAGGTATCCGGCGGCCGCGCACAGGAACCACAGCCAGTGCCCGCTGCCCTGCCCGCTGAGCCCGGCCGCCACCGAGTACAGGGCCAGCAGCGGCAGCCCGGCCGGCGCCGCGGCGCGGTAGGTGACGGCGAGCAGGTCCACCAGCAGGCCGATCAGCAGCACGCCGCCGACCAGCATGAACCGTATGCCCTCCGTGACCGGCGCCGGAGCGGCGAACCGGCTCACGTCGTCCCCGCCCTGCACCAGCAGCGCGCTGAAGTGGGCGAACGTCCCCGGCCCCGGCAGCACCCCGCCGAGCGCGGCCTCGCGAGCGAAGACCACGGTGAGCAGCAGCAGCGACACCAGCGCCTGGACGGCGACGGTCAGCGGCCGCGGCAGCGGCACCCGCCGGGCGGCGGCCCCGGCGGCGCCCTGGGTACCCAGCAGCAGCGCCGCCTGCGGCAGCCAGCCGTGGGAGCTGACCAGCGGCAGCAGGGCGGTGGCCGCGGCCAGCGTCGCCAGCCAGGCGCACAGCGTCAGACGCGTCATCCCGCTCATCGCGCACCCCCACCGGCGGGACCGCCCGCGGAACCGGCCCCGGCACCGCCCGGGGCGTCGGCCGGGTGTGCCTGGTCCGCCCGCTGCCACAGCTCGGCCAGCGCGTCCCGGGGCGTGAACGGCAGCACCGTCCAGCCCGCCTCGCGCAGTGCGCGCACGTGTTCCTCCTCGGCGTCCGCGGCGTTCTCGGCGCCCGGGGGCCGCAGCCCGCGTCCGGTCAGGGCCACGGCCGCTCCGGTCCGCTGCCGGATGCGGGCGGCCAGCGCGGTCTGGCCCTCGTCCAGCGCCCCGAAGAAGGCGACGACCAGCCCCTCACGGCCGTCCCGCAGCACGTCGTGGGCGCGGGCCAGGCCGGGTTCGGCGGAGTGCTCCACGACGGCCAGGGAGTCCAGCAGCAGGCCGGCGGTGTCGGAGGAGTCGCCGTCCAGGGAGCCGCCGTCCGGGCCGGGCACGAGCGCGCCGGTGTCGGTCAGCAGCCGCACCTGGTAGCCGCGCGCCAGCAGGTGGACGGCGACGGACGCGGCCCCGGTGACCGCCCACTCGAACGGCGCGCCGGGGCCCGAGCCGGTCCAGGCGTCGTGCCGGGTGTCCAGCAGCACCGTGCACCGCGCCTGCCGGGGCTGCTCCTCGCGCCGGACCATCAGCTCCCCGCGCCGCGCGGTGGAGCGCCAGTGCACGCGGCGCACGTCGTCACCGTGCCGGTAGGCGCGCGGGATCACGTCGTCGTCCCCGGTGACCGCCAGCGCGCGGACCCGGCCGTCGCCGTAGCCGACCGCCTCGCCGGCCAGCCGGACCGGGGGCAGCGGCTGCACGGCCGGGATGACGGTGAGGACGTCCCGGGCTTGGAAGGAGCGGGTCAGCTCCACCATGCCGAACGGGTCGGCGACCCGCAGTTGCAGCGGCCCCAGCGGGTAGCGTCCGCGCAGGTCGGAGCGGACCCGGTAGGACACCTCGCGCCGCCCGCCCGGCTCCACCCGGTCCAGCACGAACCGCGGCCGGGGCCCGAGCACGTAGGGCACCCGGTCCTGGAGCATCAGCAGCCCGGTGGGCAGCCGGGAGACGTTGTCGACGCGCAACTGCACCCGTGCCTCCGCGCGCACCGCGACGCGGGCGGGCGCCAGCCGCCGCGAGCCGGTGACCTGGTGCCGGGTGCGGTGCAGCACCACCACGCACACCAGCGGCAGCACGGCCAGCAGCGCCCCGACGCGCAGCAGGTCCTGCTGGCCCAGCACGTAGGCGCAGACGGCGGCGGCGAGCCCGGCGGCGAGGAAGGAGCGCCCCCGGGTGGTGAGCCCGCGGAAGGAGGCGCGCAGCGAAGCGCGCGCCTGGAAGTCCTCGCGGGCCCGGGCCATCAGTACCTCCCGGGTCGGGGGCGTGCCTGCGGTCCGCTGCCCGCGGCGGCCGCGTCGGGCACCGGCGTGCGCTGGAGGATCTCGACCACCACCTGTTCGGCCGTGCGGCGGCTGAGCTGGGCCTGCGCGGTGGGCAGCAGCCGGTGGGCGAGCACGGGCACGGCGAGCCGCTGCACGTCGTCGGGCAGCACGAACTCGCGCCCGGCGAGCATCGCGGCGGCGCGGGCGGCGCGCAGGAGTTGCAGGGTGGCCCGCGGCGAGGCGCCCAGCCGCAGCTCGGGGTGGGCGCGGGTGGCCGACACCAGCTCGACGGCGTACCGGCGCACCGCCTCGGAGACGTGGAGGGCGCGCACCGCCTCGATCAGCTTGGCGATGTCATGGGCGTGCGCGACGGGCCGCAGGTCCGCCAGCGGGGAGACGCCGCCGTGCACGTCCAGCATCCGCAGCTCGGCCTCGGGCCCGGGGTAGCCGATGGACACCCGTGCCATGAAGCGGTCGCGCTGCGCCTCGGGCAGCGGGTAGGTCCCCTCCATCTCGACCGGGTTCTGGGTGGCGACCACCATGAACGGGTCGGGCAGCGGGTAGGTCGTCCCGTCGATCGTGACCTGCCGTTCCTCCATGGACTCCAGCAGGGCCGACTGCGTCTTCGGCGAGGCACGGTTGATCTCGTCGCCGATGACGATCTGCGCGAAGATCGCGCCCGGCTTGAACTCGAACTCCCGCCGCTCCTGGTCGTAGACGCTGACGCCGGTGATGTCGGAGGGCAGCAGGTCGGGGGTGAACTGGATGCGGCGCACCGAGCAGTCCACGGAACGGGCCAGGGCCTTGGCCAGCATCGTCTTGCCCACGCCGGGGACGTCCTCGATCAGCAGGTGGCCTTCGGCGAGCAGCACGGTGAGCGACAGCCGCACGGCCTCCGGCTTCCCCTCCAGCACGCTCTCCACCGAGCGGCGCACCCGGTCCGCTGTGGTGGTCAGATCGCTGAGGCTCGCTCGCGCGTCATAGGTCGTCACCCGGCCCTCCTAGGCCCGTTCCCACGGCCGGGCCTCACGGGTCACAAGGCCGGCCCACCGAACTCGCGGCCGCCTCGCCGCCGTGTACCCGATCGGTCCGGCGGCGGAGCGGCCGTCCGCGGCTCATTGTTCATGGCCACCGGGCCCCACGTCACTCTCCCGGGGTGATCCCGGCGTCGATCTCGCGCAGCCGACCGGTCGTCACGTCGAAGACGAACCCGCGGACGTCATCAGTGTGCGGCAGGAACGGCGAAGTGCGGACCCGCCGGAGGGACTGCCGCATCTCCTGGTCGCTGTCGGCGAAGGACTCCACCGCCCACGCCGGGCGCTGCCCGACCTCGCGCTCGAGCTCGCGCCGGAAGTCCTCGGTCAGCGTCAGCAGCCCGCACCCGGTGTGCTGGACGAGCACGACGGAGGTGGTGCCCAGCGCGCGCTGGCTGATCGTCAGCGAGCGGATCACGTCGTCGGTCACGACGCCGCCCGCGTTGCGCAGGGTGTGGCAGTCGCCCAGCCGCAGGCCGAGCGCGGCGGGCAGGTCGATGCGGGCGTCCATGCAGGTCACCACGGCCACCTTCCGCGCCGGCGCGGGAGCCAGCCCCGGGTCCGTGAACCCGGTGGCGTACTCGGCGTTGGCGGCGACGAGCTGATCGGTGACCGTAGGGGGGTTCGAAGTAGCCGACATGAGGACGACGGTAGCCCGCCCACGCCGCTCCGGCGCGCCGGTGAGTCGGGCGTTCGGGCAGGAAACGGATGGGCCGGAACGCGCCTGTGAGGTAACCCACAGGGGTCGCCCGGTGCCGTGCGGTGGCGCACGCCGGACGCGGGTGCGCGCCACCGGGCCCCGGGCGCCCCCCGCACCGGCGACGCCCCCAGGACGCGCCCTCGGGGGTTGATTGACCGAGCCGACCTCTGGACTAGAGTGACGCCGGTAGGGGAGCCGCGGCGGGCACACCCCGGCCCCCGAACCGGCCCGGTACCCCCACCGGCTCCGCCGCGCGGTCCGGACACCGCCTAGCGGCCCCAAGCCCGAGGCCCGGCCCGGGCCCGGCCGGATCTGTGAGAGGGCGCATGACGAGCAGCAGCGACGAGCGGCACGTTCCCGTCATGCTCCAGCGCTGCCTGGAGCTGCTGCGCCCGGCCCTGACCCGCCCCGGCGCGGTCGTCGTGGACTGCACGCTCGGTCTGGGCGGGCACAGCGAGGCCCTGCTGGACGCCTTCCCCGACGCGCACCTCGTCGGGCTCGACCGCGACCGGGCCGCGCTGCGGCTGGCCGGTCAGCGGCTGGCCCGGTTCGGCGAGCGGGCCACGCTGGTGCACGCCGTCTACGACGAACTGCCCGAGGTGCTCGACGACCTGGGCATCCCGCGCGTCCAGGGGGTGCTGTTCGACCTGGGCGTGTCCTCCATGCAGCTCGACGAGGCCGAGCGCGGCTTCGCCTACGCCCAGGACGCCCCGCTGGACATGCGCATGGACCAGACGCGCGGCGTCTCCGCGGCCGAGGTGCTCAACACCTACCCCCCGGGCGAGCTCGTGCGCATCCTGCGGACGTACGGCGAGGAGAAGCAGGCCCGGCGCATCGTCGAGGCCGTGGTGCGCGAGCGCGAGCACACCCCCTTCGACCGCAGCGCACGGCTGGTGGAGCTCATCCGCGACGCGCTGCCGCAGGCCGCCAAGCGCACCGGCGGCAACCCGGCCAAGCGCACCTTCCAGGCGCTGCGCATCGAGGTCAACGGCGAGCTGTCGGTGCTCCAGCGGGCGGTGCCCGCCGCGGTGGACGCCCTCGCCGTGGACGGCCGGATCGCCGTGCTGTCCTACCACTCGCTGGAGGACCGCCTGGTCAAGCAGGTGCTGGCGGCCGGGGCGAGCAGCACGGCGCCGCCCGGACTGCCCGTCGTCCCCGAGCGCTACCAGCCCCGGCTGGAGCTGCTCACCCGCGGCGCCGAACTGCCCACCGAGGAAGAGGTCGCCCGCAACCGGCGTGCCGCACCGGCCCGGCTGCGCGGTGCCCGCCGCGTCCGGGAGGTGGTGCCCGCGTGAGCGCACGGAACACGCGCACCCCGCAGCGCCGCCGGCCGGCCCCGGCCCGTCCGGCGGGCCTGGGCGGGTCCACCGCCGCCCGCGCCCCGTTCGTGCTCCTCGTCGTCGTCCTGCTCGGCTCCGGCCTGCTGGCGCTGCTGCTGCTCAACGCCGCCGTCAACGAGGGCTCCTTCGAGCTGAGCAGGCTCAAGCAGCAGACCAAGGAGCTCAAGGACGAGGAACAGGCGCTCCAGCAGGACGTGGACAGCCACTCCGCGCCCGGCGCGCTGGACCGGCGGGCCCGCGAACTCGGTCTGGTGCCCGGCGGCGCGCCCGTGTTCCTCGGCCCCGATGGCACCGTCCGGGGCGTCCCCTCGCCCGCTCCAGAGGAACCCGGGAGGTGACCGGAGTGCGTGCCGTCCACGACGCGTCCGCCCCGCGCACGGCGGTGGCGGCGTGGTGAGCCCGCGGGACCCGGGCGGGCGGCAGTCCGGCGGGTCGGGCAAGCCGCCCCGCCGCGTCCCGCGCCCGGCCCGCTCCGCGCGCGGCAGCGGCCCGCGCCCCGCCGACCGCGCCGTGCCGCGCGAACGGGCCCCCCGCCGCGAACCGCCCCGCCGCGAACCGCCCCGCCGTGAACGGTCGGCCGACGAGCGGTCGTCGCGCGAGCGCCCCGTCCGCGAGCGGGCCCGGCGTACCGGGGAGCGCGCCCCCGGGCGCCGGCCGCCGCGTCCGGCCGCCGGTCCGCGCCCGCGCGCCCCGCGCACCGTGCGGCTGGCCGCCGCCCGCCCGCGCCTGCGCCTGCTGTCCGTCGCCATCACCCTGGTGCTGCTCGCGTTCACCGTGCGGCTGCTCCAGGTGCAGGCCGTCGAGGCCGGCGGCTTCGCCCAGGCGGCCAACGTCAACCGCTACGTCACCGTCCCGCTGGCCGCCGAGCGCGGCACGGTCACCGACCGGGCGGGGCGCGAGCTGGCCACCACGGTCGACGCCTACGACATCACCGCCGACCCCTTCCTCTTCCGGCCGGAGCAGGCCGACGCGGCCGACGCCCCCCGGCGGGCGGCCGCCCTGCTCGGCCCGATACTGGGCGAGGACCCGGCCGAGCTGGAGCGCCGCCTGACCGACCCGCCCGCCCCGCGCTACGTGCGCCTCGCCCGGCAGCAGTCGCCCCAGGTCTGGCGCCAGATCAGGGACCTGAAGCGGACGCTGGCCGAGAAGGCGGACGACGGCGAGGGCACCAACGTGCTGGCGGGCGTCTACGCCGAGCCGCGGTCCAAGCGCGTCTACCCCGGCGACACCCTCGCCTCCGGCGTGCTCGGCTTCGTCACCGCAGACGGCAAGGGCGGCGGCGGCCTGGAGGCCCAGCTCGAACAGACGCTGGCCGGGACGGACGGCAAGGCCACCTACGCCCAGTCCGCGGGCCGCCGCGTGCCCACCGCCGGCGGGCAGGAGCAGCCCGCCACGCCCGGCACCGACGTGGAGCTGACCCTCGACCGGGACATCCAGTGGGCCGCCCAGCGCGCCATCACCGAGCAGGTCGAGGCCTCCCGGGCCGACGACGGGTACGTCATCGTGCAGCACGTCCGCACCGGCGAGATCCTGGCCATGGCCAACGCGCCGGGCTACGACCCCAACGACCTGTCCACCCTCACCGAGGACAACCTCGGCAACCCCGCGCTCCAGGACGTCTACGAACCCGGGTCCACCGCCAAGCTGATGACGATGGCCGCCGTGCTGGAAGAGGACGCCGCCCGCCCCGACACCCACGTCGTCGTGCCCAACCGGCTGCCGCGCGCCGGCCGCCAGTTCGCCGACGACCACGACCACGACACCTACTACCTGACCCTGACCGGCGTGCTCGCCAAGTCCAGCAACATCGGCACCATCCTGGCCGCCGAACGGCTGGGGGAGACGCAGGCCGAGGCGAACACGGTGCTGCACGACTACCTCACCGCGTTCGGCGTCGGGCGTCCGACGGGCCTGGACTTCCCCGGCGAGACCGCCGGGCTGCTCGCGCCGCCGCAGGACTGGAACGCCGCGCAGCAGCACACCATCCCCTTCGGCCAGGGCCTGTCGGTCAACGCGCTGCAGGCGGCCTCGGTGTACTCCACGATCGCCAACGGCGGCGTGCGGGTCGCCCCCAGCCTGGTGCGCGGCACCGTCGGGCCCGACGGCCGCTACCGCGCGGCGCCCGAGCCCGAGAGCCGGCGGGTGGTCAGCGCGCGGACCGCCGAGCAGCTCGGGCTCATGCTGGAGGAGGTCGTCACCGACGAGTGGGGCACCGGAGCCCCCGCCGCCGTCCCCGGCTACCGGGTGGGCGGCAAGACGGGCACCTCCAACCGGGTCGACCCCAAGACCGGCCGCTACAACGGCTACACCGCCTCCTTCGCCGGGTTCGCCCCCGCCGACCGGCCGGAGGTCACCGTCTACTGCGCGGTGCAGAACCCGACCAAGGGCGGCTACCACGGCAGCGAGGTGTGCGGGCCGGTCTTCCAGGAGGTCATGCGGTTCACGCTCAAGACCCTCCAGGTGCCGCCCACCGGCGACCCCTCGCCCGGCCTGCCCACCACCTTCACGCCGGACGCCGAGGAGAAGGCGAAGGAAGGGGAAGAGGCAGCCGACGGCCCCGACGAGTGACCGGCCCCCCACGACCGAGCCCCCGCACGCGCCGGCCCCCGCGGCCGGACCGCCGCACCCCCACCGCACCGGACGTCCGGCCCGAGCACCGGGCCGAGGCGGCCGTACCCCGGACGAGCGAACGAAAGATCCCCCACGTGACCACCATCACCGGCGACCCCGGGAACCGGTCGGCCTCCGCCGACCCGGCTGCCCGGCCCGGCCCCTCGCTTCGCGGCACCGCCGCCGAGCCCGGTAATCTCACCGCCGTGCCACAAGCTGATCAGACCCCGACCTCCCCGCCCCGCCCCACCGGCGTGCGCCCCGTCGAGCTGGCGGAGCTGGCCCGGTCGCTGGGCGTCACGCCGGCGGGGCCCGCGTCCGCGCCGGCCGCCGAGCCCGCGGGCAACCCGGCCGTCACCGGCATCACGCACGACTCCCGGGCCGTCCAGCCGGGTGACGTCTACGCGGCCCTGCCGGGCGCCCGCTTCCACGGCGCCGACTTCGCCGCCCAGGCCGCCTCCCGGGGCGCCGTCGCCGCGCTGGTGGACCCGGCCGGTGCCGCGCGCTGCCAGGAGGCCGGCCTCGCGGTGCTGACCGTCGCCGATCCGCGGCGCCACATGGGCCGGCTCGCCGCCACGATCTACGGCGACCCGGGCCAGGACCTGCTCCAGATCGGCATCACCGGCACCTCCGGCAAGACCACCACCGCCTACCTGGTGGACGGCGGGCTGCGCGCGGCCGCGAAGGAGGGGCAGCTCACCGGGCTCATCGGCACGGTCGAGTCGCGCATCGGCGACGAGCGGCTCAAGGCCCAGCGCACCACGCCGGAGGCCACCGAGCTGCAGGCCCTGTTCGGGGTGATGCGCGAACGCCGCGTCACCTCGGTCACCATGGAGGTCTCCAGCCACGCGCTGGTGATGGGCCGGGTCGACGGCTGCGTCTTCGACGTCGCCGTCTTCACCAACCTCAGCCCGGAGCACCTGGACTTCCACACCGACATGGAGGACTACTTCCAGGCCAAGGCGCAGCTCTTCACCCCCGCCCGCTCCCGCGCCGGCGTGGTCAACCTCGACGACGAGTACGGGCAGCGCCTGGTCCGCGAGGCCGGGGTGCCCATCACCACCTACTCCGCCGAGGGCCACCCGGACGCGCACTGGCGGGCCCGCGACGTCGAGGTCGGCCCGCTGGGTTCCGTCTTCACCGTGGACGGGCCCGGCGGCCAGAGCGTGCGGGCCGCGGCTCCGCTGCCCGGCCCGTTCAACGTCTCCAACGCGCTCGGCGCCATCGCCGCCCTGGTCACCGCGGGCGTGGACGCGCAGACCGCCGCCGACGGCGTCGCCGCGATCCCCGGCGTGCCCGGCCGCCTGGAGCGGGTGGACGCGGGCCAGCCCTACCTGGCCGTCGTGGACTACGCCCACAAGCCCGACGCCGTCGAATCCGTGCTGCGCGCGCTGCGCCGGGTCACCGACGGCAAGGTGCACGCCGTGCTCGGCTGCGGCGGCGACCGCGACCCCTACAAGCGCGGCCCGATGGGCGCGGCGCTGGCCCGGCTGGCCGACACCGCCGTGCTGACCTCCGACAACCCGCGCTCGGAGGACCCCCTGGCCATCCTGGCCGCGATGCTCGCCGGGGCCGCCGAGGTGCCCACCTACGAGCGCGGCACCGTGCTGCTGGAGGAGGACCGCGCGGCGGCCATCGCCGCCGCCGTGGCCCGCGCCGAACCCGGGGACGCGGTGATCGTCGCCGGCAAGGGCCACGAGGTGGGCCAGGACGTCGCCGGCGTCGTCCGCTCCTTCGACGACCGGGTCGAGCTGCGGGCGGCGATCGAGGAGCGGCTGGCCCGCCAGGCCCGGGCCGCCCGGGAGCAGGGCCTGCCCGGCGAGGAGCAGCCCGCCCGATGACTCCGCTGACCCTCTCCGAGATCACCGCCATCGTCTCCGGCCGGGCCCACGACATACCGGACCCGCAGGCGGAGGTGACCGGTCCGGTGGTGATCGACTCCCGGCAGGCCGCCCCCGGCGCGCTGTTCGCCGCCTTCGCCGGTGAGAACGTCGACGGCCACGACTTCGCCGAGCGGGCCGTGGCCGCCGGGGCCGTCGCGGTGCTGGCCACCCGCCCGCTGGGAGTGCCCGCCATCGTCGTCGACGACGTCACCCGGGCGCTGGGCGCGCTGGCCCGGCACACGGTCGCGGCGCTGGGCACCGCCGTGGTCGCCCTCACCGGCTCCTCGGGCAAGACGAGCACCAAGGACCTGGTGGCGCAGCTCCTGGAGGAGCTGGCGCCCACGGTGTGGACGCCCGGCTCGCTCAACAACGAGATCGGGCTGCCGCTGACCGCGCTGCGCGCCGACGCCGGCACGCGTCACCTGGTGCTGGAGATGGGCGCCCGGGGCATCGGCCACATCCGCTACCTCACGGAGCTGACCCCGCCGCGCATCGGCCTCGTCCTCAACGTCGGCACCGCGCACATCGGGGAGTTCGGCGGACGCGAGCAGATCGCCCAGGCAAAGGGCGAACTCGTCGAGTCCCTGCCGGCGGCCGCCGACGGCGGCGTCGCCGTGCTCAACGGCGACGACCCGCTGGTGCGCGCCATGGCCGCGCGCACCCGGGCCCGCGTCGTGCTGTTCGGCGAGTGCGCGGACGCCGACGTGCGGGCCGAGGACGTCCGGCTGGGCGCGCTGGGGCGGCCGTCCTTCACGCTTCACACACCCTCCGGGTGCGGCGACGTGACCCTGCGCCTGTACGGTGAGCACCACGTGTCGAACGCGCTCGCCGCGGCAGCCGTCGCCCACGAACTGGGCATGCCCGCCGACGCCATCGCACAGGCGCTGAACAACGCGCGCACGCTCTCGAAGTGGCGGATGGACGTCACCGAGCGCGCCGACGGCGTCACCGTCGTCAATGACGCGTACAACGCGAACCCCGACTCCATGCGGGCCGCTCTGCGCGCACTGGCCGCGATGGCGGGCGGAGGGGCGGACGGAGAGCCGCGGCGGACGTGGGCGGTGCTCGGTGCGATGGCCGAACTGGGGGAGTCGGCGCTCGCCGAGCACGACGCGGTCGGACGGCTGGCCGTCCGGCTCAACGTCAGCAGGCTCGTGGCGGTCGGCGGCCGGGAGGCCGCGTGGCTGGACATGGGTGCCAAGAACGAGGGTTCGTGGGGTGAGGAGTCGGTGCACGTGTCCGACGCACGGGCGGCGATCGACCTGTTGCGCAGCGAGCTGCGCCCGGGGGACGTCGTGCTGGTGAAGGCTTCCCGGTCGGTGGGTCTGGAGCAGGTCGCGCAGGCGCTGCTGACCGGCGGCACCGAGGGCGAGGGCGCCGCGTCATGAGGCAGATCCTCTTCTCCGGGGTCATCGGTCTGTTCCTGACCCTGATCGGCACCCCGCTGCTGATCAAACTCCTCGCCCGCAAGGGCTACGGCCAGTACATCCGTGACGACGGGCCGCGCGACCACCACAGCAAGCGCGGCACGCCGACGATGGGCGGCATCGCCTTCATCCTGGCCACGCTCATCGCCTACGCGCTCACCAAGCTCCTCACCGGCAGCGAACCCACCATCTCCGGCGTCCTGGTGCTGTTCCTGATGGCGGGCATGGGCCTGGTCGGCTTCCTGGACGACTACATCAAGATCGTCAAGCAGCGGAGCCTGGGCCTGCGCGCGAAGGCCAAGATGCTCGGGCAGCTCGTCGTCGGCATCACCTTCGCCGTCCTGGCGCTCAACTTCGAGGACCTGCGCGGCAACGCGCCGGCCTCGGACCGGCTGTCCTTCACCGAGGACTTCGGCTGGCAGATCGGCCCGGTGCTGTTCGTCGTCTGGGCCCTGTTCATGACCCTGGCCATGTCCAACGGCGTCAACCTCACCGACGGTCTGGACGGCCTGGCCACCGGCGCCTCCGTGATGGTCTTCGGCGCCTACACCTTCATCGGCGTCTGGCAGTACCAGGACTCCTGCGCCATCACCGGCAGCCCCTCCTGCTTCGAGGTCCGCGACCCCCTGGACCTGGCCGTCGTCGCGGCCGGCCTGATGGGCGCCTGCTTCGGCTTCCTGTGGTGGAACACCTCACCGGCCAAGATCTTCATGGGCGACACCGGCTCGCTCGCCCTCGGCGGCGCCCTGGCGGGCCTGGCCATCACCTCCCGCACCGAGCTGCTGCTGGCCATCCTGGGCGGCCTGTTCGTCCTCATCACCATGTCCGTGGTGATCCAGGTCGGCTCCTTCCGCCTGACGGGCAAGCGGGTGTTCAAGATGGCGCCGCTCCAGCACCACTTCGAGCTCAAGGGCTGGAGCGAGGTGCTGGTCGTCGTCCGGTTCTGGATCGTGCAGGGCATGTGCGCCATCGTCGGCGTCGGCATCTTCTACGCGGCCTGGGCGGCGCAGAAGTGAGCGCCCCGCCCCCGCCGGACGTGCGCGAACGCGCCGTCACCGTGGCCGGGCTCGGCGTCAGCGGGGTGAGCGCGGCCCGCGTGCTCGCCCGGCTCGGCGCCCGGGTCACCGTCGTGGACGGTGGCGCGGGCCCGGCCCAGCAGGCGCGGGCCGACGCCCTGGCCGCCGACGGCGTCGCCGTCCGGCTCGGCGACGGCGACACCCTGCCCCCGGGGACCGACCTCGTGGTCACCTCGCCCGGGTGGCGTCCGGACGGTCCGCTGTTCGCCGCGGCCGCCGCGGCCGGGGCCCCGGTGTGGGGCGACGTCGAGCTGGCCTGGCGGCTGCGCGGCGCCCCCGGCGGCCGCGCCGCGCCCTGGCTCGCCGTCACCGGGACCAACGGCAAGACCACCACCGTGCGGATGCTCGCCTCCATCCTGGCCGCCGCCGGCCTGCGCACCGCCGCCGTCGGCAACATCGGCACGCCGATCGTCGACGTCGTCCTCCCGGCCGAGGGCGATGCGCACGAGCCCTACGACGTGCTGGCCGTCGAGCTGTCCAGCTACCAGCTCCACTGGGCCCCCTCGCCGCGCGCCCACTCCGCCGCCGTGCTCAACCTCGCCCCCGACCACCTGGACTGGCACGGTTCCATGGCCGCCTACGCCGCGGACAAGGGGCGCGTCTACGCCGGGAACGAGGTCGCCTGCGTCTACAACGCCGCCGACCCGGCCACCGCCGAACTGGTGCGGGAGGCCGACGTCGTCGAGGGCTGCCGCGCCGTCGGGTTCACGCTCGGCGCCCCGGGGCCGTCCGAACTCGGCGTGGTCGACGACCTGCTGGTGGACCGCGCGTTCGTGGCCGACCGGCAGCGGCGGGCCCAGGAGCTCGCGCGCGTCGGCGACATCGCGCCCGCCGCCGGACCCGCCGCGCCGCACACCATCGCCAACGCGCTGGCCGCCGCCGCGCTGGCCCGCGCCTACGGCGTCCCGCCCGCCGCCGTCCGGGACGGGCTGCGCGCCTTCACCCCGGACCCGCACCGCATCGCCCGGGTGGCCGAGGTCGACGGCGTCACCTACGTCGACGACTCCAAGGCGACCAACCCGCACGCCGCCCGGGCCTCGCTGACCGCCTACGAACCGGTGGTGTGGATCGCCGGCGGGCTGGCCAAGGGCGCCACGTTCGACGAGCTGGTCGCGGCGGCGGCCGGGCGGCTGCGCGGCGTCGTCCTGATCGGCGCCGAACGCGACCTCATCCACGCGGCGCTGCGGCGCCACGCACCGCACGTCCCGGTGGTCGACGTGGACCGCACCGACGACGCGGCCATGGCGGCGGCGGTGCGCGCGGCGGCCGGCCTGGCCCGCCCGGGGGACACGGTGCTGCTCGCGCCGGCCTGCGCGTCGATGGACATGTTCGCGAACTACGGCCGGCGCGGCGACGCGTTCGCCCGCGCCGTCCGCGCGGGTCTTCCGGGCTGACCGTCCCGCCAGGGGTAACGTGCGCCCCGGAAGGGCCACGGCGCGGAAGGGGAACGCCGAGATGAGGGTCGACAGGCGGTCCGCCAAGGCGGAGCCCCCCGGGGGCGGCCGCCCCGAAGGCGCCCGCGCCGGCGGCGCGCGGGCCGGGGGCGGCCGCCCCGCGGGCGTGCGCTCCGGGCGCCCGGGCTCCGGCGGCGCCACCGGCCGGGGTCGCCCGGGCGCGGGCCGACCCGACCGGGCCGGGCCGCCGAGGATGCCCGCGCGCGTCAAGCCCGCCGACCGGCGCGCGCCCACGCTCCCGGAGCGCGTGGCCAGACTGTACGAGCGAGTCCGCCGCGCGTGGGACCGGCCGCTGACGGCCTACTACCTGATCCTCGGCGGCAGCCTGCTGATCACGCTGCTCGGCCTGGTCATGGTCTTCTCCTCCTCCCAGATCCAGGCCCTGCGCTACGACCTGCCCGCCACCTACTACTTCAACAAGCAGCTCCTGGCCGCCGCGCTGGGCACCGTGGCCCTGCTCGCGGGGTCCCGCCTGCCGGTCAGGCTGCTGCGGGCGCTGTCCTACCCGGTGCTCGTCGTCGTGGTGGCGCTGCTCGTGCTCGTCCAGGTGCCCGGCATCGGCGTCGAGGTCAACGGCAGCACCAACTGGATCAGTCTGGGCGGCCCGTTCATGCTCCAGCCCGGCGAGCTCGCCAAGCTGGCCCTGGTGCTGTGGGGCGCCGACCTGCTCGCCCGCAAGGGGGAGCGGGACCTGCTGACGCAGTGGAAGCACATGCTGGTGCCGCTCATCCCCGGCGGCCTGCTGATCTGCGCGCTCATCATGCTGGGCCGGGACATGGGCACCGCGGTGATCATCGCGGCGATCCTGTTCGGCCTGCTGTGGCTGGCCGGCGCCCCCGCGCGCATGTTCGCCACCGCCCTGGCGGCCGCGGCGGCCGCCGTCGTCGTCTTCATCGCCATCGCCCCGCACCGGATGAACCGGCTCGCCTGCCTGGGCGCCACCGACCCCGGCCCCGAGGACCGGTGCTGGCAGGCGCTGCACGGCATCTACGCGCTCGCCTCCGGCGGCCTGTTCGGCTCCGGGCTCGGCGCCAGCGTGGAGAAATGGGGAGAACTGCCCGAGCCGCACACGGACTTCATCTTCGCCATCACCGGTGAGGAACTGGGTCTGGCCGGGACGCTGTCCGTCCTCATGCTCTTCGCGGCTCTAGGCTATGCGGGTATCCGCGTGGCCGGACGCACGGAGGACCCCTTCGTGAGATACGCCGCGGGCGGGGTGACCGTCTGGCTCATGAGCCAGACGGCCATCAACATCGGTGCGGTACTCGGGCTGCTGCCCATCGCCGGTGTGCCCCTTCCGCTGTTCTCCTACGGGGGCTCCGCGCTGCTGCCGACGATGTGCGCCGTGGGTCTGCTGATCGCGTTCGCCCGCAGCGACCCCGCCGCACGTGCGGCACTGGCCATGCGGCAGCCTGGTGTCCGCTGGTCGCCGGCTGCGGTGAGACGGAAGACGATGCGACGGCCCGTCAGGAAGCGGCCGTCCGGAGAGCGGTGAAATTCGGTGCATGTCGTACTCGCCGGCGGAGGGACCGCCGGTCACATCGAGCCCGCGCTCGCCCTCGCGGACGCCCTGCGCAGGCAGGACCCGACCGTGGGCATCACGGCCCTGGGCACGGAACGCGGACTGGAGACCCGGCTCGTACCCGAACGCGGCTACGAGCTGGCCCTCATTCCGGCCGTTCCGCTGCCCCGCAAACCGACGCCCGAGCTGATCACCGTGCCCGGGCGGCTGCGCGGCACCATCAAGGCCGCCGAGCAGGTGCTGGAGCGCACCAAGGCGGACTGCCTCGTCGGGTTCGGCGGCTACGTCGCGCTGCCGGGCTACCTCGCGGCCAAGCGGCTCGGCGTGCCCATCGTCGTCCACGAGGCCAACGCCCGGCCGGGCCTGGCCAACAAGATCGGCTCCCGCTACACCCGGCACGTCGCCGTCTCCACCCCCGACAGCAAGCTGCGGCACGCCCGGTACCTGGGCATCCCGCTGCGCCGCTCGATCGCCACGCTGGACCGGCAGGCGGTGCGGGCCGAGGCCCGCGCGGCCTTCGGGCTCGACCAGAACCTGCCCACGCTGCTGGTCTCCGGCGGCTCGCAGGGCGCGCGGCGGCTGAACGAGGTCGTGCAGACGATCGCGCCGACGCTCCAGCGCTCCGGCGTGCAGGTGCTGCACGCGGTCGGCCCCAAGAACGACCTGCCGCAACCGGACAACATGCCGGGTATGCCCCCCTATCTCCCGGTACCGTATCTGGACCGGATGGACCTCGCGTACGCCGCGGCCGACATGATGCTGTGCCGCGCGGGCGCGATGACGGTCGCCGAGCTGTCGGCCGTCGGGCTGCCGGCCGCCTACGTGCCGCTGCCCATCGGCAACGGCGAGCAGCGGCTCAACGCCCAGCCGGTGGTCAAGGCCGGGGGCGGACTCCTGGTGGACGACGCCGAGCTGACGCCGGAGTGGGTCCAGGCCACCGTGCTGCCGGTCCTCACCGACCCGCACCGGCTGTACGACATGGCCCGGGCGGCGGCGGAGTTCGGCCGTCCGGACGCCGACGAGCTGCTGGTCGGCATGGTGCACGAAGCGATCGCGTCCCGCCCGGCGGCCTAGCCGGGGCCGACGGGCGCAGAAGGCAGGGAGCAGTGGGCGGCGCAGCCGGACCGACGACCACCGCGGACACCCGTCGGGAGCCGCGGCGGCCGGACACCGGCGGCCCGCCCGCCGCGGCCCCCGGCCGGCTCGCCCGGCTGCGCCCCCGCGTGCCGGGCCTCGTGCGCCGGCTGCGCCCGCCCCGCCGGGGCCGCCGGGGCGCCCTGATCCTGGCCTCGCTCGGCGTGGCCGGGATCGTCGGCTTCGGGCTGTGGGCGCTGTACGGGTCGACCTGGCTGCGCGTGGAACGGGTCTCCGTGGAGGGCACCCGGGAACTGACGCGGGACCAGGTGCGCAGCGCGGCCGACGTGCCCGAGGGCGACCCGCTGGCCGCGGTGGACACCGACGCCGTCGCGCACCGCGTCACCGAGGCGTTGACCCGGGTCGCCGAGGTCGAGGTCGAGCGGGACTGGCCGCACGGCATCACCCTGCGCGTCACCGAGCGCACGCCCGAGCTGGTGATGCCAAAGCCCGGCCGGGAGGGCACGTTCGTGGAGGTGGACGCCGAGGGCGTGCGCTACGCCGAGGTGCGCACCCGTCCGTCGGGCGTTCCGCTTCTGCTGCTGGACGCGGCCGACACCCCGAACGGCCAGCGGTTCGGCCGGGAGCGGCTGCGCGAGAGCGCCGTCCGCGTCGTCACCGGCCTGCCCGACGCCGTCCGCGCCGACACCCGCACGCTGCGGGTGCGCTCCTACGACGCCGTCACCCTGGAGCTGTCCGGTGGGCGCACGGTGGTGTGGGGGAGCGAGGAGTCGGGCAGGCGGAAGGCGGAGGTGCTGACCGCTCTGATGCGCGCGGAGCGGGACGCCACGCACTTCGACGTCAGTGTCCCCAGCGCGCCGGCCGCCTCGGGAGGTTGAGTGGCCGTCAGGCGTCCGGCCGTGTGCGACGGTGGGCGAACACCCCGCCGGCGAATACCGGTTGACGCGTATTCGCGCAGGTCGCACCCTGGTTGGTTACCACGCACCGTGATCACATAGGGTGAAAAGAAAAACGGGAGGTTCGGCGTGTTCGTTGAACGCGCAGTACGTGTCGACCTAGTGTCCGTTCCTGAAGACTCCAAGGAACGACAGGCACTGGTAACCCTAAACCTTAGGGTTAGGGTTAGGGGTCGGCGCCCGAGCCACCCCACTTCGGCATAGGTCGGCGCACCGCACACCGCGGCGCGGCGACACGTAACTCGAGGCGAGAGGCCTTCGACGTGGCAGCACCGCAGAACTACCTCGCAGTCATCAAGGTCGTCGGTATCGGCGGCGGTGGCGTGAACGCCATCAACCGGATGATCGAGGTCGGTCTCAAGGGCGTCGAGTTCATCGCGATCAACACCGATGCGCAGGCGCTGCTGATGAGCGACGCCGACGTCAAGCTCGACGTCGGCCGGGAACTCACCCGCGGGCTCGGTGCCGGCGCCAACCCGGACGTCGGCCGCAAGGCCGCCGAGGACCACCGCGAGGAGATCGAGGAGGTCCTCAAGGGGGCCGACATGGTCTTCGTCACCGCGGGCGAGGGCGGCGGCACCGGCACCGGCGGCGCGCCCGTCGTCGCGAACATCGCCCGGTCGCTGGGCGCCCTGACGATCGGCGTGGTCACCCGGCCGTTCACCTTCGAGGGCCGCCGCCGCGCCAACCAGGCCGAGGACGGCATCGCCGGGCTGCGCGACGAGGTCGACACCCTCATCGTCATCCCCAACGACCGGCTGCTGTCCATCTCGGACCGCCAGGTCAGCGTGCTGGACGCCTTCAAGTCCGCCGACCAGGTGCTGCTGTCCGGCGTCCAGGGCATCACCGACCTCATCACCACGCCCGGCCTGATCAACCTCGACTTCGCCGACGTCAAGTCCGTCATGTCCGAGGCCGGCTCCGCCCTCATGGGCATCGGCTCGGCCCGCGGCGACGACCGCGCGGTCGCCGCCGCCGAGATGGCGATCTCCTCACCGTTGCTGGAGGCGTCCATCGACGGCGCGCGCGGTGTGCTGCTGTCCATCTCCGGCGGTTCCGACCTCGGTCTGTTCGAGATCAACGAGGCGGCGCAGCTCGTCAGCGAGGCCGCCCACCCCGAGGCCAACATCATCTTCGGCGCCGTCATCGACGACGCCCTGGGCGACGAGGTGCGGGTCACCGTCATCGCCGCCGGGTTCGACGGCGGCCAGCCCCCGGCCAAGAACCGGGAGAAGGTGCTCGGCTCCTACCCGGGCAAGGACGAGACGACCACCCCGCCGCCCCGCCCGGCCGCGGCACCGGAGCCCGAGCGGCCCTCGTTCGGCGGCCTGGGCAGCGTCCCGCCGCGCGAGGAGGAGCCCGAGCCCGCCGCCCCGGCGGAGTCGGCCCCGGCCGGGGAGGCGCTGCCGCCGACCCCGCCGCCGCACGTCCCCTCGGCCCGCCCCTACCAGGACGGCCAGGCCGAGGAGCTGGACGTTCCGGACTTCCTGAAGTAACCGGCCACCCGCGAACCGGCACCACGCGACGTGATACCTCAGCACGAGACCGTGAGCGGCGCCCACTTCGCCTCCACCGACCGGTGGGGCGGGGTGAGCGCCGCTCCTTATGGCACCCTCAACCTCGGCGGAGCCGTCGGCGACGACCCCGCGGCGGTGCGCGCCAACCGCGCCCGCGCCGCCCGGGCGCTGGGGCTGGACCCCGCCGGGGTGGTGTGGATGAACCAGGTGCACGGCGCCGACGTGGCCGTGGTGGACCGCCCGTGGGACGGCGACCCGGTGCCCGCCGTCGACGGCGTGGTCACCGCCCGGCGCGGACTGGCCCTCGCCGTCCTCACCGCCGACTGCACCCCGGTGCTGCTGGCCGACCCGATGGCCGGGGTGGCCGGCGCCGCCCACGCGGGGCGGCCCGGGCTGGTCGCGGGCGTGGTGCCGGCCACTGTGCGGGCCATGGTCGCCCTGGGTGCCGCGCCGTCCCGGATCACCGCCCGCACCGGCCCGTCGGTGTGCGGGGCGTGCTACGAGGTACCCGCCGACCTGCGCGCGCGGGTGGCCGCCGCCGTCCCGGCCGCCCACGCCACCACCCGGCAGGGCACCCCGGCCGTGGACGTGGCCGCGGGCGTGCGCGCCCAGCTCGCCGCGCTGGGGGTCACCGACCTCGCCGTCAGCGAGGTGTGCACCCTGGAGTCGCGGGACCACTTCTCCTACCGCCGGGCCCGCACGACCGGGCGGCTGGCGAGCTACGTCTGGCTGGAGGGCTGAACGACATGGCGGACGAGGAAACGGCGGCACCGCACGCACGACCGGGCGAGCGCGCGGCGGAGCTCGCGGCCAACCTGGCCGCGGTGGAGGAGCGGCTCGCCGCCGCCTGCGCCGCCGCCGGGCGGGCGCGCGAGGAGGTGACGCTGATCGTCGTCACCAAGACCCACCCCGCCGCGGACGTGCGGCTGCTGGCCGAGCTGGGCGTGCGGCACGTCGCGGAGAACAAGGTGCAAGAGGCGGCGCCGAAGGCACAGGCGTGTGCCGACCTGCCGCTGACCTGGCACTTCGTCGGTCAGCTCCAGACGAACAAGGCCCGCGCGGTGGCGCGGTTCTGTGATTATGTCCACTCCGTCGACCGGCCGCGGCTGGTGACGGCGCTCTCCACCGCCGCCGAACGGCACGACCGCGAGCTGCGCTGCCTGCTCCAAGTGGCGCTGGACAAGGACCTCGGCACGGGTGGGGCCGACTCCGCGGCGGCGGTCGGCGACCGGGGCGGGCTCGCCCCGGCGGACGTGCCCGCCCTCGCCGACGCGGTGGCCGACGCCCCCCGGCTCACGCTCGCCGGTCTGATGACCGTCGCCCCGTTGACGGGTCGTTACGCGGGGGACCCGCGGGCCGCGTTCGAGCGGCTGCGCGACATCTCCAGGGAGCTGCGCGGCACCGCCCCCGGTGCCACGATGGTCTCCGCGGGGATGAGCGGGGACCTGGAGGACGCCGTGCGGGCCGGTGCGACACATGTACGCGTCGGCACCGCGGTACTCGGAGTCCGTCCCCGGCTCGGGTAACGTCGCCAAGAAAGTCGGACTAGAGACGAAAATATGGTCATTTCCGGCGAAACGGGCAAACTACGTGGATTCGGGGCCACCGGTTGACGGAGCCGATCCACCACAGAGCGGAGGATGCGGAGCATGGCCGGCGCGATGCGCAAAATGGCGGTCTACCTCGGCCTCGTGGAGGACGATGGGTACGACGGCAGGGGGTACGACCCCGACGACGAGTTCGAGCCCGAGCCGGAACCGGAGCGGGACCGCCGCCGACAGGCGGGTCACGCGGCCCACGAAACCCAGCCGGAGGAGCCGGCCCGGGTCGTCCAGCCCCCGCCCCAGCGCGAGCGCGAACAGGCTCCCGCGCTGGTCGGCGACGGTGGCCGGGTGAGCAGAATCGCTCCCGTGTCCTCTATCACATCCGAACGCCCGAACCTGGAGAAGAACGCACCGGTGATCATGCCCAAGGTCGTGTCCGAGCGGGAGCCCTACCGGATCACCACGCTGCACCCGCGAACCTACAACGAGGCCCGTACCATCGGGGAACACTTCCGCGAGGGCACCCCGGTGATCATGAACCTCACGGAGATGGACGACACCGACGCGAAGCGGCTCGTGGACTTCGCGGCCGGTCTCGTCTTCGGACTGCACGGCAGCATCGAGCGCGTGACGCAGAAGGTGTTCCTGCTGTCTCCTGCTAACGTCGATGTAACGGCGGAGGACAAGGCCCGCATCGCAGAGGGCGGGTTCTTCAACCAGAGCTGAGACGCAACACCGGACAGACCCCGGCCGACAGGGCCGGGCACGCCCCAGGGGAGAGGGAAGCGCACGATGGGCATCGCACAACAGGTGGTCTTCGTCGCGTTGAACGTTTTCCTGTACGTGCTGATCTTCCGGCTGATCATGGACTACGTCTTCATGTTCGCCCGCTCGTGGCAACCCGGCAAGGCGATGGTGGTCGTCCTGGAGGCCACCTACACTGTCACCGATCCGCCGCTGAAGCTTCTGCGGCGGTTCATTCCGCCGCTGCGCTTCGGGGGCGTGGCGCTAGACCTGTCCTTCTTCGTACTGATGATCATCGTTTTCATCCTGATCCGGATCGTGGGCGGGCTGTGAACGAGTACGGTCTTGCCGATATGCCGATGACCTACGTTGAGGTGAAGAGATGCCGCTGACCCCCGAGGACGTGCGGAACAAGCAGTTCACGACCGTCCGCCTCCGAGAAGGCTATGACGAGGACGAGGTCGATGCCTTCCTTGACGAGGTCGAAGCAGAGCTGACCCGACTGCTGCGGGAGAACGAGGACCTGCGCGCCAAGCTGGCCGCCGCCACGCGCGCCGCCGCGCAGAACCAGCAGCAGCAGGGCATGCGCAAGCCCCCGCAGGAGCAGCAGCAGGACCGCTCCGGTCAGGGTCCGGTGCCCGCCGCCATATCAGGTCCGCAGCCGGTGCCGCCGGGACAGCAGATGGGTGGCCAGCAGCAGATGGGCGGACCGCCCCAACTGCCGGGCGCCCCTCAGCTTCCGGCCGGCCCCGGTGGGCCCCAGGGTGGCCAGCACGGCCAGCACGGCCAGCACGGTCCGGGTCAGCACGGCCCCGGCCAGCACGGCCCCGGTCAGCACGCTCCCGCTCAGCACGGTCCGGGCCAGCACGGCCAGGGCCAGCACGGCCCCGGGCCGATGGGGCACGGCCCGATGGGCGGCCCCGGCGGTCCCCAGATGCAGCCGGGCGGCCCGGGCAACGACAGCGCGGCCCGCGTGCTGTCGCTGGCCCAGCAGACCGCGGACCAGGCCATCGCCGAGGCGCGCTCCGAGGCGAACAAGATCGTCGGTGAGGCCCGCAGCCGCGCCGAGGGTCTGGAGCGGGACGCCCGCGCCAAGGCGGACGCCCTGGAGCGGGACGCCCAGGAGAAGCACCGCGTCGCGATGGGCTCGCTGGAGTCGGCCCGCGCCACGCTGGAGCGCAAGGTCGAGGACCTGCGCGGCTTCGAGCGGGAGTACCGCACCCGGCTGAAGTCCTACCTGGAGAGCCAGCTCCGCCAGTTGGAGAACCAGGCCGACGACTCGCTGGCCCCGCCGCGCACCCCGGCGGCCGCGTCGCTCCCCGCCTCGCCCTCGATGGCCTCCGCAGGCGCTCCCTCGGGCGGCCACCAGGCGATGGGCGGCCACGGCGGTCACGGCGGCGGTCACTCCGGTGGCCACGGCGGCGGCCACACCCAGGGCGGCGGTCAGACCTACGGCGGTCAGCAGCAGATGTCGCCCGCGATGACGCAGCCGATGGCACCGGTGCGCCCCCAGGGGCCGCAGCCGATGCAGCAGGCGCCGTCACCGATGCGGGGCTTCCTCATCGACGAGGACGACAGCTAACCGCGGGGCGCGTCGCGCCGCGGAGACGCATCGGCATAA
>NZ_JAPKFL010000019.1 GCF_026262575.1 Streptomyces marinisediminis | reverse complement strand
TGCCCCTGCCGTTCCCGCTCCTCCGCCCCCGTCGCCCGGTGACCGGCTGACCTGCTGCGCGGCGAGGCCGCGCGAAGGCGCCGGGGCGCCGTCGCCCCGCGCCCGCCCCGGCCCGGCGCGGGCCGACGCCCGCCGGGCCGGGGCGGGCGGAGACGTCAGCGGTGATCGCCGTCCGGGCGGTCGTCGTCCGCTGCCGCCGCGTCCCGCGACCGGTCACCGGGCTCGTTCCGGTAGGGGCCCAGCAGCTCGTCGGCGAGGGTGGGGAGGTCGTCCATCGGGGTCTCCTCGGCCCAGGCGGGACGGCGGCGGGCCGGGCGGCCCTCGGCGTCGACCTGGGGCAGCTCCCGGGTACGGTCCTCCTCGAGCCGCGGTATCTCCCGCGTGCGGTTCTCTTCGAGCCGCGGGATCTCCCGGGTACGGTCCTCTTCGAGCCGCGGGATCTCCCGGGTACGGTCCTCTTCGAGCCGCGGGATCTCCCGCGTGCGGTCGTCGGCACCGGGGGCGGCGTCCGCGGCGGCACCGGGGACGGCGTCCGGGGCGGCGTCGTCGTCCTTCTCCAGCGAGACCCGGGGCAGCTTGCGCGTCCCGTCCGCCTCCGGCGGCTGCGCGGCGGGGGCGTCCGGGCCGACCTGCGGCACCTGCACCGTGTCCTCGTCCGGGCCGGGCGCGGCGCCCCGCGCGGCCCGGGACCGCTCGGCCCGCAGCAGGGCCTCCTCGGCCTGGCGCTGCTTCTCCGCGCGGCGGGCGGCCTCCTCCGCCCGCTCCCGCTGCTGCCGCTCGTGCCGCCTGCGCAGGCGTTCCTGCTCCTCCTGCCGGGCCCGCTCCTCGGCCTCGCGGCGTCGGCGCTCCTCCTCGCGCTGCCGCTCCAGCTCCTCGGCGCGCCGACGCGTCTCCTCGGCGAGCCGGGCCTCGGCCGCGCGCCGGGCGTTCTCCGCCTCCCGGCGGCGGCGCTCCTCCTCGCGGGCCTCCTCCTCGGCGCGCTGCCGGGCGAGCTCCTCCTCGCGTTCGCGCTCCAGCCGGGCCAGCTCCGCCTGCCGCTCACGCTCCAGCCGCTCGGCCTCGGCCTTGCGGCGCTCCTCCTCGGCCCGGCGTGCGGCCTCTTCCTCCGCGCGCCGCCTGCGCTCCTCCTCGGACCGGCGGCGGGCCTCCTCGCGCTCCCTGATCTCCTGTTCGGACAGCGGCAGCACCTGGTCGAGCCGGTGCCGGACGACGCCGGTGACGGACTCCGGCTCCTGCCCGGCGTCCACCACGAGGTACCGGGCCGGGTCGGCCGCGGCCAGCGCCAGGAAGCCGAAGCGCACCCGCTGGTGGAAGTCGGCCGACTCCGACTCCAGCCGGTCCGGCGCCTCGGTGAAGCGCTCGCGGGCCGTCTCCGGCGAGACGTCGAGCAGCACCGTCAGGTGCGGGACGAGGCCGCCGGTGGCCCAGCGCGAGATCCGGGCGACCTCGGTGGGCGCCAGCTCGCGCCCGGCGCCCTGGTAGGCCACGGAGGAGTCGATGTAGCGGTCGGTGATGACGACGGCGCCGCGCTCCAGGGCCGGGCGCACGACGCTTTCGACGTGCTCGGCGCGGTCGGCCGCGTAGAGCAGGGCCTCGGCGCGGTCGGAGAGCCCGGTGGAGGAGACGTCCAGCACGATCGAGCGCAGCCGCTTGCCCAGCGGTGTGGCGCCCGGCTCGCGGGTGAGGACGACCTCGTGGCCCTTGCCGCGGATCCACTCCGCCAGCGCCTCGGCCTGCGTCGACTTCCCGGCGCCGTCGCCGCCCTCCAGGGCGATGAGGAAACCGGTGCCGGACGGGGCCTGCGCCGGGTCGCCGCCGCGCAGGACGTCCAGCACGTCGCGGCGCAGCGGCACGCCCCGGCGGTCGTCGGCCTTGGTGAGCACCAGGGCCGCGACGGGCAGCAGCAGCGCGCCGAGCAGCATGAGGACGAACGCGGCGCCGCCGTGGGCGAAGACGAACTTGCCGCTCTCCACACGCTGGTCGCCGATGAGCGCGGCCAGCACCGGGGCGACGATGGCGGCGAGCGCGACGGTGAGCCGCACGACGGCGCCCAGGTGCTCGGTCACCCGGGGGCGGCGGGCGTCCTCGGTCTCCTGGTCCAGCAGGTTGTGCGCGGTACGGGCGGCGACGCCCGCGCCGACGCCGGTGGCCAGCGCGGCCGCCAGCACCGTCGCGGTGTCGGCCACCAGGCCGGTGAGCAGCAGGGCCACGCCCGTCGCGGTGAGGGCGAGCGCCAGGAGGCGGCGCGGGGACAGCCCCGGCAGCGCGCGCGCGGCCAGCCGGATTCCGGCGGCCGTCCCCCCCGTCAGACCGATCAGGAGCAGCGCGTACGTGACCGGACCGCCGCCCAGGTCCAGCGCGTGCGGCACGGCCAGCGCGACGGCTGCGGCGACCGTGCCCGCGATGGCGGCCGCCGTCAGCACCAGCAGCGGCACGGCGCCGGTGCGGCCGGTGTCCGGGCCGGTGTCGGTACGCGGCCGGCGCAGGCCCTCCAAGGGGGAGCGCGGCCGCGGCGTGCGGCCCGTGGGGACGCGCAGGAAGACCAGCAGCGAGACCGACGCCGCGAACAGCCCGGCGGCGACGTAGGAGGCCAGGGCCGCCTGGTGCTCGGTGAACCAGGTCAGGAAGGTGCCCAGCAGGTTGCTGAGCAGCGAGACGGCGAGCAGCACGACGCCCGCGGCGGGGAAGGCGAGGAAGCTGCCGCGCACCCACAGGCGGCGCAGCGCCTCGTGGTGGTCCGGCAGCGGGCGCACGGCCGCGCCCTCGGGCGGCGGGGCGGGGAGCAGGGCCGGGGCCGCGCTGTCCTTGGCCACGGCCCACAGCCGCTCCGCGACGCCGGTGAGGAACACCGTGATCAGCAGGAACGCGGAGGCGTTGGCCGGCGTCCAGGTGATCCACAGCGGGGCGACGATCAGCAGCGCGGCCCGGAAGCCGTCGGCGCCGATCATCGTCCAGCGGCGGTCCAGCGCGCTGCCGGGCGTCAGCAGGGACGAGACGGGGCCGAGCAGTACGGCGCCGAAGAGCAGCGTGGCCAGCAGCCGGGTGGCGAACACGGCGGCGACGGCCAGGGCGACGCCGCGGTAACCGCCGCCGAACACGGTCGTGGAGCCGGTGAGCATGACGCCGAGCACCGCCTGCACCGTCAGGAGCGTCAGCACGAACAGCGCCAGGGCGTCGCCGATGCCGCTGACGTAGTGGGCGCTCCACAGTCGGCGCAGGGGCGGGTAGCGGACCAGGGCCCGCACCGCGCGCTCGCGGGAGTCCGCGGCGAGGGCTTCGGAGGCGGCGCTACCGACCGATGGCTGCTCTGCACGCGTCATACGGGCAGCGTATCGAGTTGCGCCGACAGGGTCGGCGCGGACCCGAACATACGGCCTACGGCGTGTTGCGGCGGTGCGCGGTGGGCAGCGGCGGGTGGGACGTTGGCGGGCAGCGGCCGACTCCGGGCGCGCGCCGACCGCCGCGCCGAACCGCTGTGCCCGGCCGCGGCCTGAGTCGCTGGGCCCGGCCGCGGCCTGAGTCGCTGGGCCCGGCCGCGGCTGTTTCCTCACCGCCGCACCGCCGGGTGGGCGGCGCGGCGGTGGGGACGACCGCGCCCGCCGGTCAGCCGGTGCGGGCGCGGCCCGTCGTCACTCCGCGGAGCTGGGGGCCTTCTCGGCGGCGGACCTCGTCGCCGTCGTCTTCTTGGCCGCGCTCTTCTTGGCCGTCGTCGTCTTCTTCGCCGCGGTCTTCTTCGCCGCGCTCTTCTTCGCCGTCGTCTTCTTGGCCGCGCTCTTCTTGGCCGTCGTCGTCTTCTTCGCGGCGGTCTTCGCCGGGCCCTTCGCGCGCTTCTCGGCCAGCAGCTCGTAGGCGCGCTCGGGGGTGATCGTCTCGACGTCGTCGTCGCGGCGCAGGGTGGCGTTCGTCTCCCCGTCGGTGACGTAGGGGCCGAAGCGGCCGTCCTTGACCACGACCGGGCGGTCGTTGGACGGGTCGTTGCCCAGCTCCTTCAGCGGCGGCTTCGCGGCGGCCCGACCGCGCTGCTTGGGCTGGGCGTAGAGGGCGAGGGCCTGCTCCAAGGTGACGGTGAAGAGCTGGTCCTCGGTCTGAAGGGAGCGGGAGTCGGTGCCCTTCTTCAGATACGGCCCGTAGCGCCCGTTCTGCGCGGTGATCTCCGTGCCCGACTCCGGGTCGACGCCCACGACGCGGGGCAGGGAGAGCAGGCGCAGGGCGTCGTCCAGCGTCACCGTGTCGAGCGACATGGTCTTGAAGAGCGACGCCGTGCGCGGCTTGACCGCGTTCTTGCCCGTCTTCGGCGTGCCCTCGGGCAGCACCTCGGTGACGTAGGGCCCGTAGCGCCCCGACTTGGCGACGATCGGGCGACCGCTGCCCGGGTCCGTGCCCAGCTCGCGTTCGCCGCTGGGCTTGGCGAAGAGCTCCTCGGCCAGTTCGACGGTCAGCTCGTCCGGGGGCAGGTCGTCGGGTACGTCGGCGCGCTGGCCGGTCTCCCCCTCGGGGCCCGGCTTCTCCACGTACGGGCCGAAGCGGCCCACGCGCAGCACGATGCCGTCGCCGACGGGGAAGGACGACACGCCCTTGGCGTCGATGGCACCCAGGTCGGAGACGAGCTCCTTGAGCCCGCCCAGGTGGTCGCCGTCGCCGTTCCCGGCCTCGGCGGCGCCGCCGGGGGACGCCGCCTGGCCCTCGCCGAAGTAGAACCGGCGCAGCCAGGGCACGGACTCGGCGTCACCGCGTGCGATGCGGTCGAGGTCGTCCTCCATCTGCGCCGTGAAGTCGTAGTCGACGAGGCGGCCGAAGTGCTTCTCCAGCAGGCCGACGACGGCGAAGGACAGGAAGGACGGGACGAGCGCCGTGCCCTTCTTGAACACGTAGCGGCGGTCCAGGATGGTGCTGATGATCGACGCGTACGTCGACGGGCGGCCGATCTCGCGCTCCTCCAGCTCCTTGACCAGCGTGGCCTCGGTGTAGCGCGCGGGGGGCTTGGTGGCGTGCCCGTCCGGGGTGATCTCCTCGGCGGTGAGCGCGTCGCCCTCGGTGACCTGCGGCAGCCGGCGCTCGCGGTCGTCCAGCTCGGCGTTCGGGTCGTCGGCGCCCTCCACGTAGGCCTTGAGGAAGCCGTGGAAGGTGATGATCTTGCCGGACGCGGAGAACTCGGCGTCGCGGCCGTCCGCCGAGCGCCCGGCCACCTTGACGGTGACGGACTGGCCGACGGCGTCCTTCATCTGGGAGGCCACCGTCCGCTTCCAGATCAGCTCGTAGAGCTTGAACTGCTCGCCGGTGAGCCTCGTCTCCGCCGGCGTGCGGAAACGGTCACCCGAAGGGCGGATCGCCTCGTGGGCCTCCTGCGCGTTCTTCACCTTCCCGGCGTACGCACGCGGCCGGTCCGGCAGGTAGTCGGCGCCGTAGAGCTGCGTGACCTGGGCGCGGGCGGCGCTGACGGCCGTGCCCGAAAGCGTGGTGGAGTCCGTACGCATATAGGTGATGAAACCGTTCTCGTACAGGCGCTGGGCGACCTGCATCGTCACCTTGGCGCCCATCCCGAGCTTGCGCGACGCCTCCTGCTGGAGCGTCGTCGTACGGAACGGCGCGTACGGGGAGCGGCGGTACGGCTTGGACTCGACGGAGCGGACGGCGAACCGGGTGTCCGCCAGGGCGGCGGCGAGCGCGCGGGCGCCCGGCTCGTCCAGGTGGAGCACCTGGTCGGCGCGCTTGAGCTGCCCGTCGGGACCGAAGTCGCGGCCCTGCGCGACGCGGCGGCCGTCGACGGCGGACAGCCGCGCGGTGAGCTGGCGCGGGTCGGAGGCGTCGCCGGCGCGACCGGTGCCGAAGGTGCCGGTGAGGTCCCAGTACTCGGCGGTGTGGAACGCCATGCGCTCGCGCTCGCGCTCCACGACCAGGCGGGTGGCCACCGACTGCACCCGGCCGGCCGACAGGCGCGGCATGACCTTCTTCCACAGCACCGGGGAGACCTCGTAGCCGTAGAGGCGGTCCAGGATGCGGCGGGTCTCCTGCGCGTCCACCAGCTTCTGGTCCAGGTCGCGCGTGTTGTTGACGGCGTCGCGGATGGCGTCCTTGGTGATCTCGTTGAAGACCATCCGGCGCACCGGCACCTTCGGCTTCAGCACTTC
The DNA here is from genome assembly GCF_026262575.1 of Streptomyces marinisediminis. Classification (GTDB taxonomy): domain Bacteria; phylum Actinomycetota; class Actinomycetes; order Streptomycetales; family Streptomycetaceae; genus Streptomyces; species Streptomyces marinisediminis. The sequence continues at coordinate 105,977 of NZ_JAPKFL010000019.1, read as the reverse complement.
CTGCAGGTGCCAGGCGATGGCCTCGCCCTCGCGGTCCTCGTCAGTGGCGAGGTAGAGCTCGTCGGACTCGGCCAGGAGCTGCTTGAGCTTCTTGACCTGGTCCTTCTTGTCGCTGTTGACCACGTAGAGCGGCTCGAAGTCGTGGTCCACGTCCACGCCGAGCCGGGCCCAGGGCTCGCCCTTGTACTTGGCGGGCACCTCGGCGGCGCCGTTCGGCAGGTCGCGGATGTGCCCGACGCTCGCCTCGACGACGTAGCCAGGGCCGAGGTAGCCCTTGATCGTCTTCGCCTTGGCGGGCGACTCGACGATGACGAGGCGGCGCCCGCTGGTTGCGGTATCGCTGGTCGGGGACAACTTCTGCTCTTCTCTCCGGTCGGTGGTCAGCGGTGCCGAGGTCACTCCTGTGCGGTGGCTCGCGTCGGGTGGCGGGGTCGGCAGCTCCGGCCTGCCCCCGTGCCCGACGCGCGTACCGTGCAGCGCACTGCACCGCGCCGGTGGGTCGGAGTGTGACCGTACCTCCCGCTCTCCTGTCAAACGGGAAAAGTCAGCAACGCCACTCGAACGGTAACCCGACTTATCACCTCGCCGCCGTTCGGCAGCGCGTCGACCGGTCTCTCGTGGTCCCTGCGTGGCCCCTGCGCGGCTGCACCACCGCCGAGGGTACCCAGGTCGTCCGGCCCCGGGTCGGCCGCCGGCACGCCGGACCGGGCGGCGCCACTCCGGTACGTCGAACAGGGGGACGCAACGCGCGTAGCGGTCTTTGCGCGCATACGCGACAGACGCGCACCGGTGACCCGTCGTGTGGCGCGCGAGCCGACGCCGCCGGGAGATGCGCGGGGCGGGTTTGCGCGGGGGCGGATTGGTGCGGCGGCGGTTTGCGCGGGGGCGGAGGTTCGCGGGCCGGTGCGCGGGACAGGGCCCCCGACCATTGTGCGCGGGTGCGGCCGCCGCCCGGGTTGATCAGGGGCGCGGAATCCGGCGGCGGCCGTGCGCGTGGGCCGGGCTCCGGCACCCGACTACCCCGGCGCGCGGGGTGGCGCGTCGGGCCCGCACGGGTGTGTGTCGTGCTGGAGACGGGCGTGGCGCCCGGCTCCGGGGCCACTCGGAGGGGCTCCGTCCGGGCGGGCCGCCCGGCCTGTGGCGATACCCGGGTGGCGCACGGCCCCCGGCCGCTCGCGGGGTCGGACGGGTGGCGCTACCGGTCGGTGCTTGGCATGCGGGGCCGCGCCATCGCCGCCGTCGCGCCGACCGCCGCGTGGAGGGTGCCGCGCGACTTCGTCGGCGCGGGCCGGGCGGGTCGGTCCGGCGGGCGGGTCACAGCTCGGTCAGCAGCCACACGCCGACGGCGGACAGCGCCACACCCCAGCCGGCGGCCACCGCCGCGGCCCTGGAGGGAGTGACCGCCGTCGTGCCCACGACGACCGGGCGGCCCTGCCGGACACGGGAGACCGTCCAGCACAGCAGTGCGACGCCGAACAGGGCGCAGACGACTCCGGTGAAGGCCGCGGGTGCACTCTCCATGGCGGGAGCGTCGCAGTTCCGGGCGGCGGTGGACCGAACATCGGGTGAACGACGGGCTGAAGATCCCTCCAACGGCCGCCTACGCGGCGGGGCCGCCCTCCCCGGCCGGGAGCAGGAACCCCTGCTCGACCAGGAGCCGGATCGCCTGCGGCGTGCGGTCGCGCAGCACGGTCGGCTCCTCGCCGACGAGCTGGGCGATGGCGTCCAGGATGCGGCCGGCCGGCAGCGTGCCGTCGCACACGCCCGCGAACCCGGCGCCCACGGTGTCCACCTGGGACGCGCGGCGCATGCCGCGGCTCTGCCGGAGCACGACGTGCTCGGGGTCCTCGGCGCCCGGGGGACCGATCTGCTCCTGCAGCACTCCCTCCGCCAGCTCGAACCGGGTGCCCAGCAGCGCCGCGTCGTCGTGCGTGCGCAGGAAGTCCTGGCGCTCGAAGTGGGCGCGGACGGTGTCCCCGAGCGGCTGCTCGACCGGGTGGGTCCACTCCTCGATCGTCACGGCCGGGTCGTCGGCGCCCGACTTGCGCAGGGTGATCCAGCCGAAGCCCACCGCCTGCGTGCCGGTGCGCTCGAACTCCGTCAGCCAGGCGTCGTAGCGCGCCGCGTAGCCGTCCGCGCCGTCCGGCTCCGCGCGGTGGTCGCCCGCGTCCCGCAGCCACAGCTCGGCGTACTGGGCGGCGTCCTGCACCTCGCGCTGCACCACCCAGGCGTCGCAGCCGCGCGGCAGCCAGGAGGCCAGCCGCTCGCGCCAGTCCTCCCCCGCGACGTGCTGCCAGTTGGCCAGCAGTTGGCAGTAGCCGCCGTCGGCGAGGTGGTCGGCGGCGCTCTGCACCAGGGTGCGGCACACGTCGTCGCCGCCGAGACCGCCGTCCCGGTACACCAGCCGGGCGCCCCCGGCGCCGGGCGGGGTGATGACGAAGGGCGGGTTCGAGACGATCAGGTCGAAGGGCTCGTCGTGGGCCACCGGCGCGTAGAGCGAGCCCTCGCGCAGATCGGGCTCGCCCGCTCCGGAGAGCGCCAGGGTGAGCGCGGCGCAGCGCAGTGCGCGCGGGTTGACGTCGGTCGCGGTCACCGAGGTGGCGTGCTGGGCGGCGTGCAGCGCCTGGATGCCGGAGCCCGTGCCGAGGTCGAGGGCGCGGGGCACGGGGGTGCGCACGGTGATCCCGGCCAGCGTGGTGGAGGCGCCGCCCACGCCGAGCACGACGTCCGCCCGGCGGTCGCCGACACCGCTGGTGCCGCCGACCGCGCAGCCGAGGTCGGAGACGATCCACCAGTCCTGGCCCTCCGGCCCGCCGTAGGGGCGCACGTCGACGGTGGCGCGGACCTCGTCCGCCCCGGCCGGGGCCAGCCACCCGTCGGCGAGCGCCCCGGCGTACGCCCCGCGCAGCGCGGCCTCCGCCCGCGCCCGGGGCACGGCACGCTGGAGCAGGAACAGCCGCACCAGCGTCTCCAGCGGACCGCCGCCCCGGGTGACGCGCGCGGCGGGAACCGTCTCGCTGCGGGCGAGTGCGGCGTAGGCGGAGGCGCCGAGGAGCTCCAGCAGGCCGTCGACGGTGAAGTCGGCGCTGAGGAAGGCCTCGCGCAGCCGTGCCGTGCCGGTGCCGTCGGCGTGCGGCAGGTGCTGCGGGTGCGGGGGACGCTCGGGGGCTCGCGGGTGTGTACTCACGCCTCCCATTGTGGCCACTGCCCGCGCGCCGCCCCGGCCGTGGGCCGAACCGCGCCCGGAGCGGCCGCGCGGGTACGCCCGACCGGCCGACTCCGGCGCGCGCCGGGCGGCTTCACGCGTCCGGCGAGGCGTCGCCGCCCGGGGCGGGGCTCTGGCAGCCCTCCTGCTCCGACATGGCCTGGCCCAGCTCGCCGGACTGCAGCTCGCTCAGCGCGTTCTGGCTGCTCTGCCCGAGCTGGTTGAGCTCTTCGACGATCCCGTTGAGGCCGTCGGCGAAGGCGCTCTGGTCGTCGGTGTCCAGGCCGTCGATGCGCTCCTTGAGGCCCGAGTAGGCGTCGGAGATGTCGTTCAGCTCCGCCACCGCGTTCTCCCGCAGCTCGGCGCCGTCCTCCACGGGCGGGTCGCCGGCCTCGTCCACCGTGTCGGCCAGGGCGCCGTAGGCCTCGGAGAGACTCTGGAAGGCCTGCGAGTCCGCCTCCTGCACCTCGGCCGGGGCGGTGTCCTCACCCCCCGCCTCCGCGATGGTGTTGTTGGCGTTCTGGATCTTCTCCACCTGCGGTCCGACCTCGTTGCAGACCTCCTGTGCCCACGACTGGATGCGCTCGTCGGTGTCGTCGCCGCACCCGGTCGCCGTCGCCGCCAGGACCGCGCTGGTGCAGAGCGCCAGGGCAAGCTTCTTGTTCACCGGTTGACCCATCCCTTCGTGGCTACCGGGCCGGAAGATACACGCCGTGACGGCCGCGACGGCGACCCGGGTGCGCGATTCGCCCGTTTCGCGCATTAAAGCAGGCGTTTGCCCAGGGGTGTACTCGAGCCCTGCGGAAGGGCGGGGCGGGGACGGAGGCGGACGTGCGCGAGCGGGTGACGCGTCCAGCGACACGTCACCCGCTCGCAGTGGCCCACAGGGGCCGGGCGCCCGGCGCGGGCCCCGGCGTCCACCGCGGGTGCGTCAGGGAGCCGACACCGGATCGGGGGACGGCGTGGCCGACTGGCGCTCGGCCTTGCCCTCCTCCTCCCCGTCCATGGTCACACCGCGTCGCTTGGACACGTAGACGGAGCCCACGATGACCACCAGGGCCGCCACCGCCACCAGCGCGCGCAGCCCCGCGCTGGCGTCCTCGCCGTAGGAGAGCGTGACGATGGCCGGGGCGATCAGGAGCGCCACCAGGTTCATCACCTTCAGCAGCGGGTTGATCGCCGGGCCCGCGGTGTCCTTGAACGGGTCGCCCACCGTGTCGCCGATGACGGTGGCGGCGTGCGCCTCGCTGCCCTTGCCGCCGTGGTGGCCGTCCTCGACCAGCTTCTTGGCGTTGTCCCACGCCCCACCGGAGTTGGCCAGGAAGACCGCCATGAGCAGGCCGGTGCCGATCGCGCCCGCCAGGAACGCGGCCAGCGCGCCCACCCCGAGGGTGAACCCGACCGCGATCGGGGCCAGCACCGCCAGCAGGCCGGGTGTGGTCAGCTCGCGCAGGGCGTCCTTGGTGCAGATGTCGACCACGCGCCCGTACTCGGGCTTTTCGGAGTAGTCCATGATGCCGGGACGCTCGCGGAACTGGCGGCGCACCTCCAGGACGACGGCGCCGGCCGAGCGGGAGACGGCGTTGATCGCGAGCCCGGAGAACAGGAACACCACGGCGGCGCCGAGCACCAGCCCGACGAGGTTGTTCGGCTGCGCGATGTCCAGGCTCAGGCCCAGCTCGTCCGCCCGTGCGCCCACCTCGGCGGCGGCCGTCTCGAACGCCTCCCGGTAGGAGCCGAAGAGCGCCGCCGCGGCCAGTACGGCGGTGGCGATGGCGATGCCCTTGGTGATGGCCTTGGTGGTGTTGCCGACCGCGTCCAGGTCGGTGAGCACCTGGGCGCCGGCGCCCTGCACGTCACCGGACATCTCCGCGATGCCCTGGGCGTTGTCGGAGACGGGACCGAAGGTGTCCATCGCGACGATCACACCCACGGTGGTCAGCAGACCGGTGCCGGCCAGCGCCACCGCGAACAGCGCCAGCATGACCGACGCGCCACCCAGCAGGAAGGCGCCGTAGACGCTCAGGCCGATGAGCAGCGCGGTGTAGACGGCGGACTCCAGGCCGAGCGAGATGCCGGAGAGGACGACCGTCGCCGGGCCGGTCAGCGAGGTGCGGCCCACGTCGCGCACGGGCTTGCGGGTGGTCTCGGTGAAGTAGCCGGTGAGCTGCTGGATGAGGGCGGCCAGCACGATGCCGATGGCCACCGCGACGAGCGCGATCAGCCGCGGGTCGCCGCCGTGCGCGGCGATGCCCGCGTCACCGACGTTGTCCAGCTCCGCGAAGGTGGCGGGCAGGTAGGCGTAGGAGGCCGCCGCGACCAGGGCGAGGGAGATGACCGCCGAGACGAAGAAGCCCCGGTTGATCGCCGTCATGCCGCTGCGGTCGGTGCGCCGGGGGGCGACGACGAAGACGCCGATCATCGCGGTGAGCACGCCGATGGCCGGGACGATGAGCGGGAAGGCCAACCCGGCGTCGCCGAACGCGACGGTGCCCAGGATGAGGCTGGCGACGAGCACGACGGCGTAGGACTCGAAGAGGTCGGCCGCCATTCCGGCGCAGTCGCCCACGTTGTCGCCGACGTTGTCCGCGATGGTGGCGGCGTTGCGCGGGTCGTCCTCGGGGATGCCCTGCTCGACCTTGCCGACCAGGTCCGCGCCGACGTCGGCGGCCTTGGTGAAGATGCCGCCGCCGACACGCATGAACATCGCGATCAGGGCCGCACCGAGGCCGAAGCCCTCCAGCACCTTCGGCGCGTCGGCCGCGTAGACGAGCACGACGCAGGCCGCGCCCAGCAGACCGAGGCCGACGGTGAACATGCCGACGACGCCACCGGTGCGAAATGCGATCTTCATCGCGCGGTGGGAAACCGCGGTGAGATCCTTTTCCGGTTCTCCGACCCCGGGACTCGCCTCCCGGGCGGCCGCCGCGACGCGTACGTTGCTGCGGACGGCGAGCCACATGCCGATATACCCGGTCGCCGCCGAGAAAGCGGCGCCGACCAGGAAGAACAGCGAGCGGCCGATGCGCTGGTTGAAGTCGTCCGCGGGCAGCAGCATGAGCAGGAAGAACACGACGACCGCGAATACGCCCAGCGTGCGGAGCTGCCGGGCGAGATAGGCGTTGGCGCCCTCCTGCACGGCCGCGGCGATCTTCTTCATGTTGTCGGTACCCTCGCCGGCCGCGAGGACCTGGCGCAGCAGTACCACCGCGACGGCCAGTGCTGCCACCGCGATCGCGGCGATCACCACCACCAGGCCGCGGTTGCCGGAGGTGAGTACGGCATCGGCGGCCAGGTGCTGGTGGTGTGGAAGTGGGGAGAGTTGCCCCGCCATTCGTCCTCCTTGACGTGTGGCGCGTGGGCGCGCTGGTGGCGTTGTGCGGGAAAGATGTGTGGCGGATTCTAGGGATTACCGCCGCACCAAAACAGTGCGCGGGAACGGGAATGAGCCGGAACGAGCCTGTCCCAGCGAAGATCGAACGGCGGCAGCGCCGCGAGAATTCGCTCACAAGGAGGAGGGGAGGGAATTCCCTGACCCCGAATGGATGATCTCAATAAAAGATCACCGGTTCAGGGTTTATCGGCAGCTCAGCACGGAAGATCCCGGAATCCGATCACGCCGCCGGAGGTCACGGGCCCGGACGCGGGGACGCGTCCGGCAACGGGGGCGTACCGCGGCAGCGCACACGTTGACGGCGCACCCCCGGAGGGGATGCGCCGTCAACGCGACGTTCGGGGGGCTCAGGGCAGGACGGCTGCCGTCGTCGTGGGCCAGGACATGCGGATAAGGCCGCCGCGCTCGTCCGCCGAGACCTCGACGTCGTCGACGAGGCCGCTGATGACGGCCAGGCCCATGTCGACCTCCGCCTCGGCCGGCGGTTCCTGGGCCGACTCGGCGGCCTCCCGGCCGCGCGCGCCGGGCACCGCCCGGACGGCCGAGGCGTCGTCGCCCACCTCGATGGAGAACGACTTCTCGTCCTCGCACAGCGCCACCCGCACCGGGGAGTCCAGACCGCTGCGCTGGTGCAGGCCCACGGCGCGGCTGCACGCCTCACCGACGGCCAGGCGCACCTCGTCGAGCACGGCCTCGTCCACCCCGGCACGGCGGGCGACCGCGGCCGCGACGAGCCGCGCCGTCCGTACGTGCTCCGGAAGCGCGCTGAAACGCAGTTCGACGGTGGCCATGCCATCCCCCTGGAGGTCGTACGGATGCCTCACCCCGGGGCCCGGCACCCGGGCGCTCGGAGCAGGCCCCGGGCGCCTCCGCCCGGGGCCGGTGAAGTCGTGTCAGTCGGTGGCCGCGACGGCCTCGTCGACCGAGTTGTGGATGGGGAACACCTTGGTCAGACCGGTGATCCGGAAAATCTTCAAAATGCGCTCCTGGTTGCACACCAGGCGCAGTGAGCCCTCGTGGGCCCGTACGCGCTTGAGCCCACCGACGAGCACACCGAGACCGGTGGAGTCGAGGAACTCGACGCGCTCCATATCCACGACAAGGTGGAAGTTGCCATCGTTCACCAGCTCCACGAGCTGCTCACGCAGCTTGGGAGCGGTGTACACATCGATCTCGCCGCCAACATCGACGATCGTGCGATCGCCGACAGTTCGGGTCGACAAGGACAGGTCCACGGATATCCTCCAGCACCTTGCTAGCGAGCGGTCGCCCCCCATGGATCGGCAGCCGCAGGGGCATTCAATCACTTCAGTACAAGCGTGCACGACGCCTTGCCGCCATTGTCCGTCGCGCCAGTGACACACTCGGTACCGATGGCCAGCAATCCTGACAGGCGGCGCGACGGGCGCGTCGACGGGCGACGCCCGCCCCCGGCGGGGGCGACGCCCGCCTCAGTGCCGCCCCGGACGGTGCTCGAACAGCTCACCGCCGGGGCGCGCCGCTCCGCACGCATCACCCATACGGAGCACTTGCCCCCGCGCGCGGGACGTCATGCCGACTGGCCAGCCCGGATTCGGCCGGAAGTGATCGACGCGGTGGCGGACGCGGGCATCGGACGCCCCTGGGAGCACCAGGCGCGCACCGCGGAGCGGGCGCTGCGCGGCGAGTCCGTCGTCGTGGCCACCGGGACGGCGTCCGGCAAGTCGCTCGCCTACGCCGTGCCGGTGCTCAGCGCGCTGCTGGACGGCGCCGAGCGGCCCGGCGGGCGCGGGGCCACGGCCCTGTACCTCTCCCCCACCAAGGCGCTGGCCGCCGACCAGCGGCGCGCCCTGGCCGAGCTGGCCGCCCCCCTGGGCACGGCGGTGCGTCCGGCCGTCTACGACGGTGACACCCCGCCCGAGGAGCGCGAGTGGGTGCGGCAGTACGCCAACTACGTGCTCACGAATCCGGACATGCTCCACCGCGGCATCCTGCCCGGCCACGCCCGCTGGTCCTCCTTCCTGCGCGCGCTGCGCTACGTGGTCGTCGACGAGTGCCACACCTACCGGGGCGTCTTCGGCTCGCACGTCGCCCACGTGCTGCGCCGACTGCGCCGGGTGGCCGCGCGGTACGGAGCGGAGCCGACGTTCCTGCTCGCCTCCGCGACCGTCGCCGATCCCGGGCGGGCCGCGTCCCGGCTGACCGGGGTGCCGGTCACCGAGGTCACCGACGACGCCTCGCCGCGCGGTGAGCTGGTGTTCGCCCTGTGGGAGCCACCACTGACCGAGCTGCGCGGAGAGCGCGGCGCCCCGGTGCGGCGCACGGCGACCGCCGAGACGGCCGAGCTCTTGACCGACCTCGCCGTCGGCGGTGTCCGCACCGTCGCCTTCGTGCGCTCCCGGCGCGCCGCGGAGCTGATCGCGGTGCTGGCCCAGGACCGGCTGGCCGAGGTCGACCGCTCGCTGCCCGGACGGGTGGCGGCCTACCGGGGCGGATATCTGCCCGAGGAACGCCGGGCGCTGGAGCGCGCGCTGCACTCGGGAGACCTGCTGGGCCTGGCCGCCACCAGCGCGCTGGAGCTGGGGGTGGACGTCTCCGGGCTGGACGCCGTGCTGCTGGCCGGATACCCCGGCACCCGGGCCTCGCTGTGGCAGCAGGCCGGGCGGGCCGGGCGCCGGGGGCAGGGCGCGCTGGCGGTGCTGGTGGCCCGGGACGACCCGCTGGACACCTACCTCGTCCACCACCCCGACGCCCTCTTCCGCAAGCCCGTCGAGACCACCGTGCTCGACCCGGACAACCCGTACGTGCTCGCGCCCCACCTGTGCGCCGCCGCGGCCGAGCTGCCGCTGACCGAGGGCGACCTCGCCCTGTTCTCCCCGGCCGCCGCCGAGCTGATACCACAGCTTCAGCAGCGTCGGCTGCTGCGGCGGCGCGGTGCCGCCTGGTACTGGACCAGCCGCCGCCGGGCCGCCGACCTCACCGACATCCGGGGTCAGGGCGGACGGCCGGTGCAGGTCGTCGAAGAGGGCACGGGGCGCCTGCTCGGCACGGTGGACGCCGCGGCCGCGCACACCACCGTGCACGAGGGCGCCGTCCACCTGCACCAGGGCCGCACCTACGTGGTGCGGCACCTGGAGCTGGCGGAGGCCGAGGGCGGCCCCGTGGCCCTGGTGGAGCAGGCCAGCCCGCCGTGGACCACCATGGCGCGCGACACCACCGCGATCACCGTGCTGGAGACGGAGACCGAGGTGCCGTGGGGCGCCGCGCGGCTCGCGTTCGGCTCCGTGGAGGTCACCAACCAGGTCGTCTCCTACCTGCGCCGCAAGCTGGTCACCGGCGAGGTGCTCAACGAGACGCGGCTGGACCTGCCGCCGCGCACCCTGCGCACCCGCGCGGTGTGGTGGACGCTCACCGAGGACCAGCTCGACGCCGCCGGCGTCACCCCGGAGGTGCTCGGCGGCGCCCTGCACGCCGCCGAGCACGCGTCCATCGGCATGCTGCCGCTGTTCGCCACCTGTGACCGCTGGGACATCGGAGGCGTGTCCGTCCCGCTGCACCCGGACACCCTCCTGCCCACCGTGTTCGTCTACGACGGCCACCCCGGCGGGGCCGGCTTCGCCGAGCGGGCCTTCCACACCGCGCGGGAGTGGCTGACGGCGACCCGGGAGGCGATCGACGCCTGCGAGTGCGAGAGCGGGTGCCCGTCCTGCATCCAGTCCCCCAAGTGCGGCAACGGCAACGACCCGCTGCACAAGCGAGGAGCCGTCCGGGTGCTGACGGAGTTGCTGCGGGGCTGCGGGGGACAGTGAGGCGGGACCGGCCCGGGCGCGGGCCCGCACGTCGTACGGACCCCAACCGGCCTGGGCCGTGAGGTCGGCCACGAGCAGCCGCACCGCACACCGGACGACCACGGCGCCCTGCGCTCCGGCCACCCGTTCCGCCACGGCGCAGGCCGCGCGCTCACCGAGCCGGGCGTGGTCGGCGGCCGCCAGCGCGGCCAGGTCCGCCGCCGCCGCGGCCCGGTGCCGCGCGGCCACCACCTGCCCCACGGCGAGCACGCCGGTGAACACCGTGCACAGCAGTGCCGCACACGCCACCGCCCACACCGTCGCCGAGCCGCGGTCCGCCGGCGGATCAGCGCCCGCGTCCGCCCTCCTCCGCATGGGCCACCGCCTCCCCGCTCACCGTGAGGGTCAGCGGGCCGGGCCCGGGCGACTGGGCCCGTACCCGCACCCGCACCAGCGCTCCCTCCCGCTCCGCGCTGACGGCGGCTGCCGGGGGCGCGGCGGAGCGGGCGGTGGCCAGCACCGCGTCCAGCGGCTCCGCCCGGGCCGCCGCACGCGCCCCGGCCCGGGCGGCGTCCAGGCACCGGATCTGCGCCCCGACCGTGAGCAGCCCCCAGACGCACACCGTGACCAGGAGCGCCAGGGTGGGGACCACGGCCGCCAGCTCGGCCGAGGCCTGGCCCCGGTCGTCGGCCCGCGGTTCACAGGCTCGCACTGAGGGCCTTCTCCACCAGCCGCTGCATCGCCGAGCTGACCGGGTCGCTCGTCACCACCTGGTACAGCACGGCGGCGAAGCCGCACGCCGCGAGCGTGCCGACGGCGTACTCGGCCGTGCTCATGCCCGCGTCCCGCCGCAGGGAGCGCACGGCGCGCCGGGCCCGCGCCAGGGCGCGGTTCCCCCGGACGGGGTGGGTCGCGGTCGGCACGGAGGCGCGCAGGACGTTCTTCATGGGTCTGCCTTTCGTCGGAACGATCGTCGGAGTGTCGGTTGATCGGTTACGGGAGTGGCGCGTGCGGCCTTGCGGGACTCGGTCGTCGGGTGCGGCCCGTGGAGCCCTCGCAGGCCGGTGGGCACTGGGACGTGCACCGTGCGCGCTCGTGTGCGCCTGCGGGACTCCGCAGGCCCGGCGGGGCCCGGGACCAAGTGAGCCGCTGCGAGCTTCGGTGCGCCGTCGTAGAAGTCGTGGGCGGGGAGCTCGTCCGTCGGGGCGTCGGGGTCACAGGAGCGAGCGGCCGAGGCCGACGACGACCGGGGCCACGCCGACGAGGAGGAAGGCGGGCAGGAAGCACAGGGCGAGGGGACCGGTGACCAGCACTCCGGCGCGCCGCGCGCGGGCCTGTGCCGCCCGGGCCCACCCCGCCCGGCACTCGGCCGCGAGCCGCCCGACCTGGGCCACCGCCGGGGCTCCGGAACCGTGCGCCCGTTCCAGGCAGCGGGCCAGTACCCCGGCGCCGGGGAGCTCCGCCAACCGGGCCCACGCCCGCGCCGGCTCGGCGCCCAGCCGCAGCTCGTCGCAGGTGCGCGTGAGCCGGTCGCCCAGCGGGCCGCCGAGGCAGGAGCCGACGGCGCGGGCGGCGTCGAGCGGCGAGGAACCTGCGGCCAGGCAGGCCGCCACCAACTCGGCGGCCAGGGGCAGTTGCGCCGCCACCGCGCGCTCCAACGCGGCGGCTGCCCGGCGGTCGGGCCCGGCGGCCCGTACGCGCGGCCACCACCACAGGCCGCAGGCGGCGGCGAGCCCGGCGAGCGTGCCCGTCACCCCACCGGCCAGGACGGCCACCAGGGCCCCCGTGCCGCAGGCCGCGAGGGCGCCCCGCACGGGCGCGGGGAGGGCGGCGACCCGGCGTCTACGCCGCCGTCGCGCCGACCCCGCCGGGCGGTGGCCGGGCCCCGGGCGTCGCCGCCCCGCGTCCGGCGCACGGCGGCTGTGCCCCGGGGTGGGGCGGCGGCCCGGGCCGCCCAGCACGGCCCGCCGCCGCCGATGCCCGGCCCGCTGCGCCCGGTGGGCCCGCAGCCGACCCGCCGCCAGGGCCGCGGCGAGGACCAGGGCCGCCGCCGTCCACAGGCTGTGCACGACCTCAGCGGTCATCGGCCGACCCCTTCCGTGGGGACCGGCGCGTGCCCTCGGCGGTGCGGACGATGCGCGCCGTCCACGCGAGTCCGGCCCACTCCAGGAGCATGGCGGCGCCCAGCACCGCCCAGCCCGCCGGGGAGTGGAACAGGAACCGCAGCGGCTGGGCGCCCATCGCGGTGCCCAGCAGCAGGCCGAGGACCGGCAGCAGGGCCAGCGCCGCGGCGGTGGACCGCGGCCCGGCCAACTGGGCACGCAGTTCCTCGCGCTGACCGTGCTCCCCGCGCAGCGCCTCGGCGACGCGGTCGAGCCCGTCGGCGAGCCCGGCGCCTCCGTCCACGGCGACACGCCAGCAGGCGGCGGCACCGTTCAGTCCTTCGGCTCCGGCCTGCCGGGCGGCCCGGCGCAGTGCCCCGGGGACGTCGCCGCCGAAGCGGGCGGCGGCCACAACGGCCGCCCCGGCGTCCCCGAGCGCGGCGTCCACGCCCGCCGCGGTCAGGGCCTGCTCCGGCTGGCGTCCCGCGCGCAGTTCGGCCGCGACGGACGCGCACAGCTCGACGACGGCCGCCGCTCGACGCTCCGCCGCCCGTGCCGCCTCCCGGCGTGCCAGCCAGCGCCCCAGGACGGGCACGGCCGCCACGCCGACCAGGGCCGGGAGCACGGAACCGCCGGCCACGCCGAGCAGCGCACCCGTCGGGACGGCCAGCCAGTGCGGACCCAGCCGCCGCCCGACACGCCGTGCGTGCCGCAGCAGCCGACGCGGCACGGGGACCGCCCGCGGCGCCGGGGGCGCGTGCGCGGCCGTCGCGGTGCCGCCGCCGAGCAGCAGCCGGGCGCGGCGCGCGGCGCCGCCTGGGCGGTGGGCCAGCCAGGCGGCCGCGCCCAGGCAGGCGAACACCGCGTAGACGACTCCGGGCCCGCCCGTGGCCACCGCCGTCACAGCGCGCCCCCGCCCCGCTCGCAGCGCTCCCGCAGCCGGGTCCAGCCGGCGGCCCGGACGAACCCGTCCGCCTCCCACACGGCCGCCGGAACGGTGTGGACGAGCCCGTCCGCCGCCCGCTCCAGCACGTGCACCTCGGCGACCCGGCGCCGCCCGGACCGGTCGCGCGCCAGGTGGACGACGACCGCGAGGGCGGCGGCGAGCTGGCTGTGGAGGGCCGCGCGGTCCAGCCCGGCCGTCATGCCCAGCGCCTCAAGACGGGCGGGCACATCGGCGGCGGCGTTGGCGTGCACGGTGCCGCACCCGCCCTCGTGGCCGGTGTTCAGGGCCGCGAGGAGGTCGGCCACCTCACGGCCGCGGACCTCGCCGACGACCAGGCGGTCCGGGCGCATGCGCAGGGCCTGGCGCACCAGGTCCCGCAGACTCACCCGGCCGACCCCCTCCTGGTTGGGCGGCCGACTCTCCAGGCGGACGACGTGCGGGTGGACGGGACGCAGTTCGGCCGAGTCCTCGGCGAGAACGATCCGTTCACCCGGGCCCACCAGGCCGAGGAGGGTGCTCAGCAGCGTCGTCTTGCCGCTGCCCGTGCCGCCGGAGACGACGAAGGACAGCCGGGCGTCCACCACGGCGCGCAGCAGCCGGTCCCCGCCGGGCGGCAGCGTGCCGGCGGCCACCAGCTCGGCCAGGTCGAACGCCCGGGGCCGGACCACGCGCAGGGACAGGCACGGTGCGCCGACGGCGACCGGTGGCAGCACGGCGTGCAGGCGCGTGCCGTCGGGCAGGCGCGCGTCGGCCCACGGCCGGGCGTCGTCCAGGCGGCGCCCGGCCGCGGCCGCCAGCCGCTGGGCGAGGCGGCGCACGGCGGTGGCGTCGGGGAAGCGGACGCCGGTGCGGCGCAGTCCGTGGCCCCGGTCGACCCACACCTCGTCAGGCCCGTTGACCAGGACGTCCGTCACTTCCGGGTCCGCCAGGAGGGGTTCGAGCGGGCCGCTGCCGACGAGCTCGGAGCGCAGGGCGGCGACGATGCCGAGCACGGTGCTGTCCCCCAGCAGTCGTCCCTGGGCGCGCAGCGCGGCGGCCACGCGGGCCGGTGTCGGCTCACCCCCGGACTCGGCGAGCCGCAGCCGTACGGCGTCGACCAGTTCGGCGGAGGGCTGCCCGGACCCGGGAGCCCGCGGCGCGGGGCCGGAGGCGGGGAGGAGCGGCGGGGATCCGGGTACGCGGGACGCGGCCGGAGGCGGCAGGGCGCCGGCCTCCGCGACGCGTACTCGGGGCGTTTCGCGCAGTGTCCTCATGCCGCCACGCTCCCGCGGCCGCCAGCCGGCAGGGCCCGCTCCCAGAAGGCGGAGCAGAAGCGGGCGAGGGGGCCGCCCGCCGCCGCTCCGGGTGGCACACCGCTGTCGACGGCCGCCGACAAGCCGCGCTCGGCCGGGAGCTCACCGGCCAGCGGGAGCCCGAGCAGGCGGGCGATCTCGGGGCCGTCCAGGCCGGCGGTGAACGGCCCGCGCACCACCGCCCGCAGGTCCCGGACGGCCAGCGAGAGCCGGGAGGCCAGCCGCCCGGACGCGGCGACGGCGCGCAGCTCGGCCGGTACGACCAGCAGCGCCACATCCAACTGGGCCCACGCCTCGGCCGTCGACTCGTCCAGCCCGCGCGGTACGTCGACCACGACGACGCCGCCCCGTCGCCGGGCCGCCGCCAGCACCGAGCGCATCGCCTCGGGGCAGAGCGCCGTCGGCGCGGCGCGGTCCCAGCTCAGGACGCGCACTCCGTGGAGGAGGGGCAGCGACTCCTCCAGGGCGGCGGCGCCGACGCGGCCCCGCGAGCCGGTGAACGCGGGCCAGCGCAGCCCGTCGGCGGACTCGCCGCCCAACACGACGTCGAGGCCGCCGCCGAGGGGGTCGCCGTCCAGGAGTACCGCGCGCCGGCCGTGGTCGGCCGCGGTGACGGCCAGGGCGCAGGCCAGCGTCGAGGCGCCCGCGCCCCCGCGGCCGCCCACCACGCCCACCGTGAGCGCCGGTTCCGCGACCCCCTCGGTGGCGTCGGCGATGCGGCCGGCGAGCCAGGACTCGGAGTCGGGCAGGAAGACGACCTGCTCCGCACCGAGCCGGACGGCCCGCTGCCAGATCCCGTGGTCGTCCAGATCCCGCCCGACCAGCAGCACGCCGGGCCGGTGCGGCGGCCCGCCGCGCGAGCTCCGCAGCGGTTCGGCCCGGTCGTCCCCCACGAGCACCAGGGGCGCCGCGCGCCAGCGCAGCTCGTCCACCGGCGCGCCGTGGGCCACCTCCGCCTCGGCCCCGGCGGCCGCGCACAGCCGCAGCAGGTCGTCGAGGAGCGGTGCGTCCTCCGTGATGATCAGGACGGGTTCCCCGCGTGTTTCGGCCATGGGTCTTTCCTTCCGGCTTGGCGCTCTCGCCTCCGTGAACGGGTCGCGGAGGCCGTGCGCAAACACCGTGCGGGCGCCGGGGGAATTCCGGGGATCTTGGTCCAAATCTGGGGAGAACTCGCCAGTTGTGAATAACTCCGCCACCCTTCCCGGTGACATCCGCAGCGCACCCTACCGATTACGTTCGGTTACGTGTTTGATGGGTGGCACAGGAGGGCCCACAGCGACCACGGAGCGGAGAACCGGCGATGACGGAACGTGAAAAAGCCCCCGGACATGCGACGACCCCCGCCGGGGGGGAGAGCGGGGGTCGTCTTCCACGGTCGACTCGGGGGGGGGAGGAGTCGAACCGGGTTAGCACGGTCGCGAACGATCCGTGACTTCCATGGTGTACCCGAGAGCCCTCTCAGGCAAACCCACACGCCACAGTTTACGCCGAATGGTGGCGCGGCGGCCCTCTATCCTCTCTCTCGTGGAAAACACCTCGCTGCCGCGCACCGCCGCCTTCTTCGACCTGGACAAGACGGTCATTGCGAAGTCGAGCACGCTTACCTTCGGCAAGTCCTTCTACCGGGGCGGGCTGATGAATCGACGCGCTGTGCTGCGAACCGCTTACTCGCAGTTCATCTTTCTCATCGGTCGGGCCGACCACGAGCAGATCGAGCGCATGCGCACGTACCTGTCGGCCCTGTGCCGGGGCTGGAACGTGGAGCAGGTCAAGGAGATCGTCGCCGAAACGCTGCACGCCATCATCGACCCGATCATCTACGACGAGGCCGCCTCCCTCATCGAGCGGCACCACCTCGCCGGCCGGGACGTGGTCATCGTCTCCACCTCGGGCGCGGAGGTCGTCGAGCCGATCGGCGAGCTCCTGGGTGCGGATCGCGTGGTGGCGACGCGGATGGTGGTGGCGGAGGGACGTTACACGGGCGAGGTGGAGTACTACGCCTACGGGCCGGCCAAGGCCGAGGCCATCGCCGAGCTGGCCGAGTCCGAGGGGTACGACCTCTCCCGCTGCTACGCCTACTCCGACTCCGCCACGGACCTGCCGATGCTGGAGGCCGTCGGACACCCGCACGCCGTCAACCCCGACCGCGCCCTGCGCCGGGAGGCCACGGCCCGGGAATGGCCGGTCCTCACCTTCTCGCGCCCGGTGCGGCTCCGGCAGCGGCTGCCCGAGCTGTCGATGCCCTCCGGGCCGGTACTCGCCGCCGCCGCGCTGGGCGCCGCCGCCGCGACGGCCGGGCTCGTCTGGTACGCGAGCCGCCGCCGCGCCTGACCGGAGGGGCCTGAGGGGGGAGCGAGGGCTGACGCGCGGGCCGGCCGCCAGAGGGACGCGCCCGGGGAGGACGATCGCGAGGATCGTCGGGAACGGCGGTCGCCGGCGCGCGGAGGACGGCGGACGCGAGAGACGCCCACCGGCGGCCGGACCCGGAAGCGGCCGTGGGCCCGGAGCGGCCCCCGCTGGCGCCCGGCCGCGCGCCAGCCCCGACACGCACCGCCTCGGTCGGCACACGCACCTCCGTCGGCACGCGCGCCGCAGTCGGCAGGCGCACCCCCGCCGACGCGCGCGCCAGGCCCAGCGCGCACAGGGCTGCGGCGGCCCCGCTCGGGGAGCGGGACCGCCGCTGGCACGTCCACCCAGGTACCAGTGCGTGCTCGATAGGTCCGATCAGAGCGGAGTCTTTCGCCCGCCACCTGATGCGGTAGGCCCGTAATCGACGGGTCGGCGTCGCGTGGGTTCTGCGTGTCCGTGCTTCGGTCCGTGGGCCTTGGTACTGAACGGGGCTCCTCTCGGAGCGCCGCCGGTCTCGCGGGCCGTTACGTCCTTTGTACTCCGGAAGCGGGCGAAGCGGAACCCCGGCCTCATTTCTTTACTTTCATCTTCAAACATGGCTGAACCCGACATGCGCGGAGACAGCCCCGCGGGCGCACGGGCGCGTCCCAACCGCCCCGTCACCCACTTCGCCGGAAGCGTCAGGCGGCGCCGCGCTGCAGCGCCTCGCACACCGCCGTGGACTCGCGGGCACCGAGCTCGACCGCGCGCCCGCAGTGCCCGATCCACGCGGCCATGCCCTCGGCCGTCCCCGCCGCGTAGCCGTCGAGCGCGCGCCGGTACTCCCGCGCCCCCTGCTCGGCGTGGCCCACCTCCGCCGGGCAGATCGACTTGGGGTCGAGCCCGCTGCCCACCAGCACGATGCGCTCGGCCGCGCGCGCGATGAGGGCGTTGTACGAGCCGAAGGGCCGCAGCGCCAGCAGTTCCCCGTGCACGACCGACGCCGTGACCAGCGCGGGGGCCGAGGAGTCGGCCACCACGACGTCGGCCAGCCCCTCCAGTCGGGCGGAGACCTCGGCGGCGTCGGGGAGCGGGAGGCCGATCCCCGGCTCGTCCACCGGCTCCCCCGCCTGGCGCGGACGCCCCACGGCGTCCTCGGACGCCGCGCCGGAGGCGGCCACCAGGTGCAGCCGCGCCAGGACGCGCAGCGGCGAGTGCCGCCACACCGGCAGGAGCTGTCCGGCCTCCGCCGTGACGCGCAGCGCCGCTCCCACCGTCCTGGCCTGCTCGTCGGAGCCGAAGTCGGTGCGCCGGCGCACCTCTTCGAGCGCCCAGTCGGCCCCGGAGAGGGCGGCCGAGGCACGCGCTCCGCGCAGCACCGCCTCGGCGGTCACCTCCGTGCTGCGGCGCCGCATCACCCGGTGCCCGTAGACCCGGTCCACGGTCTCGCGCATCGACGCGACGGCCGCCTCGACACCGGGCAGCGCGGCGAGCGGGGCCAGAGCGTCACGACTCGTACTCATGGGCACGACCCTACGCACCCCGTTTCCCCCGATGACCCCACGAACGAGTGGTCTTCTTCACTCGGCCACCGCCTGCACCCTTCCCCGTCTCCGCCCGGCCTACGCTAACGAACATGAAGATCGCTTTCGTTGGCAAGGGCGGCAGCGGCAAGACCACGCTGTCCTCCCTCTTCGTCCGCCACCTCGCGGCCCGTCGCGCCCCCGTCATCGCGGTGGACGCGGACATCAACCAGCACCTGGGCGCGGCGCTCGGCCTGACGGACACCGAGGCCGCCGCGCTGCCGCCGATGGGCGCCCACCTCCCGCTGATCAAGGACTACCTGCGCGGCGCGAACCCGCGCATCAGCGGTCCGGACGAGATGATCAAGACGACGCCGCCGGGCACCGGATCGAGGCTGCTGCGCGTCACCGAGGACAACCCCGTCTACGACGCGTGCGCCCGCCCGCTCACGCTGGACAACGGCCAGGTGCGGCTGATGGCCACCGGCCCGTTCACCGAGGCGGACCTCGGAGTGGCCTGCTACCACTCCAAGGTGGGCGCCGTGGAGCTGTGCCTGAACCACCTCGTCGACGGCCGGGAGGAGTACGTCGTCGTCGACATGACGGCCGGCTCCGACTCCTTCGCCTCCGGCCTGTTCACCCGGTTCGACATGACCTTCCTCGTCGCCGAGCCGACGCGCAAGGGCGTGGCCGTCTACCGCCAGTACCGCGAGTACGCCCGGGACTTCGGGGTGGCGCTGAAGGTCGTCGGCAACAAGGTGCAGGGCCCGGACGACCTGGCGTTCCTGCGCGCCGAGGTCGGCGACGACCTGCTGGTGACGGTGGGGCACTCGGACTGGGTGCGTGCGATGGAGAAGGGCCGCCCGCTGCCGCTCGCCGAGCTGGAGGACGCCAACCGGGAGGCCCTGCGAACCCTGTACGCGACGGCCGACGCGGCCTACGACCGGCGTGACTGGGAGCGCTACACCCGTCAGATGGTCCACTTCCACCTGCGCAACGCCGAGAGCTGGGGCAACGCCCGCACGGGGGCGGACCTGGCCGCCCAGGTGGACCCGGAGTTCGTGCTGAGCGAGCACGCGGTCGCCGCCGCGCAGCCCGCCTGAGTCGGCACCCCCGGACAGCGCTCCTCCGCACCGCGCGCCGGCGGCCGGGGGCCCACCGGCCACCCGCACCCCGTCGGCCCGGCCGCACGCCGGCGCCGCGCCCACGGCCCGGGCCCCGCGGCGGGACACGAGCCCGACGCGGGGCCGACGCGGGGCCGACGCGGGGCCGACGCACCGGCGACGCGCGGCCGGCGTGGGACCGGAGCGGGCCGGGCGCGGGACCGGAGCCAGACCGGCACGGGGTCCACGAGGCCCGCGGGGCCCGGCGCGCGGGCCGGTGCGGGACCCCGGCCCGCGTCAGGAGCGCGCGGCTGCCCGCGCCCCGTCGCCGGCCTGCGCGGCGGGTGGCGGCGCGAGGAACGCCCGCCACCCCTGCTCCGGCTCCTCGCCCACGCCCAGCGAGCGCAGCTTCTCCAGGACGGCCGGGTCCTGCGCGTCCAGCCAGTCCACGAGTTGGCGGAAGGACACGCAGCGCACCTCGTCCCGTACGCACACCGTCTTGATCACGTCCTCGACGGCGTTCATGTAGATGCCGCCGTTCCAGCCGTTGAAGTGGTTGCCGATGATGAGCGGCGCGCGATTCCCCTCGTAGGCCCGCTCGAAGCCCGCGAGCAGACCGTCCCGCATCTGGCGTTCCCACTGCGGCCACTTGGCCGGGTCCCCGCTGCCGGGGCCGGACTGGTTGACCATGAAGTTGTAGTCCATCGAGAGGGTCTCGAACGAGCGGCCGGGCATCGGGACGAGCTGGAGCGGGATGTCCCACAGCCCCTGCTCCTTCTCCGGCCAGACCTGGCGCCCGATACCGCTGGAGTCGTAGCGGAAGCCCAGGTCGCGGGCGGCCCGCACCAGGTTCTCCCGGCCCTCCAGGCAGGGGGTGCGGCCGCCGATCAGCTCGCGCTCGTAGTCGAACGGCAGGGCGTCGGCGTCCTGCCATCCGGTGGTCGTCTTCCAGTGCTTGACGAACCACTTGGCCTGGGAGATCTCGTCCTTCCAGTCCGCCACCGACCACGTGTCGACGCCGGTGGGGCCGCAGAAGTGGCCGTTGTAGTGGGTGCCGATCTCGCTGCCGTCGAGCCAGGCGCCGCGCACCTGCTCCAGCGTGGCCCGGACGTTCTCGTCGCTCAGGTACCCGATGTCCGACGCGCCGGGTCCCCGGTCGCCGGGCGGGTCGTAGCGGTGCGCCTCGTCCTCGGGCAGCACGTAGATGCCGCTGAGGAAGTACGTCATGTCCGCGTCGTACGCGCGGCCGACCTCGCGGAAGTGGGAGAACAGCTCCTTGTCGTCCTCACCGGCGCCGTCCCAGGAGAAGACGACGAACTGCGGCGGACGCTCGCCCGGCGCCAGCCGGGTCGCCTCGGGTTGCCCGGGCTGCGGCCCGGTGAAGGAGGTGGAACCGTCACCGATCACCCGCGGCGCCTCGGGCCGCGCGGCCTCCGCGGCGGTGCGGCTCTTGCCGCCCGTGTCGCCGTCGTCCGCCGCGCCACCGCAGCCCGTCACCAGCACCGCCGTCGCGATCGTCAGCGCGGCCCCGCCGCGACGCCTCCGTACGCCCGCCATCGGTCACCTCTCCACTCGACGCCTTCGCTCGCGGCGCACGCCGGGGCACTGCCCGCCGCTCACGTCGCGTACAAGAAAAGTCGCACAATGTGATTGAAGTATTGATATGACAAACAGCTTTTCCGGCGAACTTCACCCGTCCGAAGGAATGCGCACGCCCTTTCGCCTCGGACCCCCGAGGCCCGCTTTACCTTTCATTGCGAGCCGTTTACCTTTTCTTGGAAGTGATCGACCAGCTACGCACCGTGACCACCGTCTGGTGGTGCGCCGACGTGTGTTCCCGCAGCTCAGTGCGGCCGGCAGCGGTCCCGCGCCCGAGCTGACCACCCGGCCTCCGCCGTGACCCAGACGAAGAGGGATCGATGTCCGACCGCGTCCCCACACCCCCGCTCGCCACCCCGCCCGGCGCCACCACCCCGCCGGGCGCCGACGCCCCACCCGGCGCCGACGCCCCGCCCCCCGAACACCCGGGCCCGCCGTCGGCCACCGCCGACTCCGGCGCGGCCGACCCGCGCCCCGGGCGCCACGCCTCTGCCGAGGGCCCCGCCCCCGACGGCGGCGCCGTCCGGCCGTCCGTCCCGGCCCGCGCCGGCGCCGGGTCGGCCCGCGCCCCGGCCCCGCCCCGCGCGCCGTGGCGGGCCGACGTCTCCGCCTCCGTCTCCGTCTTCCTGGTGGCACTGCCGCTGTCCCTCGGCATCGCCCTGGCCACCGGCGCCCCGCTTCAGGCCGGGCTGGTCGCCGCGGCCGTCGGCGGCGTCGTCGTCGGCCGCTTCGGTGGCGCCCCGCTCCAGGTCAGCGGCCCGGCGGCCGGACTGACCGTGGTGGTGGCGGATCTGATCCAGGCCTACGGCTGGCGGACGACGTGCGCGATCACCGTCCTGGTGGGGCTCAGCCAACTGGTTCTGGCCCGGTTCCGGGTGGCCCGCACGGCGCTGATGGTCAGCCCCGCGATCGTGCACGGCATGCTGGCGGGCATCGGCGTCACCATCGCCATCGCCCAGTTGCACATCGTGCTCGGCGGCAGCCCGGAGAGCTCGGTGATCGCCAACCTCGCGGAGCTGCCGCACCAACTCACGCACCTGCATCCCGCCGCGCTGTCCGTCAGCGTGCTCACCGCGGGCGTACTGCTGCTGTGGCCCCGGCTGCGCGGCCGGTTCGGGCAGGTGCTGCGCGCGGCCCCCGGTCCGCTCGTCGCCGTCACCCTGGCCACCGGCTTCGCCGTCCTCGCCGCGCTGGACCTGCCGCGCGTCGACCTGCCCTCCTGGAGCAGTCACGCGCTGCCCGCGCTGCCCGAAGGCCCGGTGCTCGGGCTGCTGGCGGCCGTGCTGACGGTCACGCTGGTGGCCAGCGTGGAGTCCCTGCTGTCGGCCGTCGCCATCGACAAGCTGGCCGCCACCCGCGTCCAGCAGACCGGTGAGCCACCCCTGCCGCGCGCCGACCTCGACCGCGAGCTGCGCGGCCAGGGCGCGGCCAACACCGTCTCCGGCGCACTGGGCGGACTGCCGGTCACCGGCGTGGCGGTGCGCAGCACCGCGAACGTGCGGGCGGGCGCGGTCAGCCGCCGCTCGGCGATCCTGCACGGCTGCTGGGTGGCGCTGGCCACCGCGCTGCTGGTCGGGCTGCTGGAGCTGATCCCGCTCGCCGCGCTGGCCGCGCTGGTCATGGTGGTCGGCGTGCAGATGGTCAACATCACCCACCTCCGCACCGTCACGCACCACCGCGAGGTGCCGGTGTACGCCGCGACGACGCTGGGCGTGGTCCTCCTGGGCGTGCTGGAGGGCGTGGGCATCGGCGTCGCGGTGGCCGTCGCCGTCGCCCTGCACCGTCTGACCCGCACCCGCATCACCTACGCGCCGCCCACAGCGAGCGGCGACGGCGGCGGCGACGCGGCGGGCCCGCACCGGGTGGTGGTCCACGGCCCGTTGACGTTCCTCGCGGTGCCCCGGCTCGGCCGGGCGCTGAGCCAGGTGCCACCGGGCGCCCGGGCCCACGTCGAGCTGGACGGTTCGTTCATGGACCACGCCGCCTACGAGACGTTGCAGGACTGGCGCACCGCCCACGTGGCGCACGGCGGCCGGGCGGAGATCGCCGGTCGGGCCGGTGCCCGGATCGCCGAGCCCGCCGCCGCCCACCACTGCACCCCCTGGACGCCGTGGCGCAACCACCAGTGCACCCGCCCCGAGCCCGCGCTCGACGCGGCCGCCACCGGCGGGCGTCCGGAGCGGCGCGGGCAGCTGCTGGGCGGAGTACGGAACTTCCAGCGGCACACGGCCCCACGGGTGCGCGCCGAGCTGTCCCGGCTGGCGCGGGAAGGACAGCAGCCCTCCCACCTGTTCCTGACCTGCGCCGACTCACGGCTGGTCACGAGCATGATCACCAGTAGCGGCCCCGGCGACCTGTTCACCGTGCGCAACGTGGGCAACCTGGTGCCCCCGCCCGGTGAGGAGGCGGGAGACCACTCGGTGGCGGCGGCCATCGAGTACGCGGTCCAGGTCCTCCGGGTCGGCTCCGTGACGGTGTGCGGCCACTCCGGGTGCGGCGCGATGCAGGCGCTGCACACCGGTCGGCGGCCGGGCCGCCCGGACGCGCTGCCGCACTCGCTGGCGCGCTGGCTGCGCCACGGCGGACCGAGCGTGGAGCGCCTGGCGGTCGCCGCCGAACCGGCCCCCCGGCTCGCGGACCGCCCCACCCCCGACCCGGTGGAGCGGCTGTGCCTGGCCAACGTCGTCCAGCAGTTGCAGCACCTGCGGGCGCACCCGTGCGTGGCCCGGCGGGTGGCCGACGGCTCCCTGGAGCTCCACGGCATGTACTTCCACGTGGGCGAGGCCCAGGCCTACGTGCTCGACGCGACGGGTGGCGCGACGCCGCCGGTGTTCACCCCGGTCCGGCCGCGCTGATGCCCACCGCACGCACGGAACGCCGGCCCGCCCCGCACACCTGCCGAGCGCTCGGCATACCCCACGGCCCCCACTCACCCCACTCACCCCACCCGCCGCAGCCGGGCCCCGGCGCCCCGCACGCCGACCGGTGCGGACGGCACGCCCGGTGGCGGGCCGGACGCCGGCCGTCCGTGGGCCGTTCGGGTGGCCCGTGCGACCGCTCACCGCAACAGGTCTAAACCACTTGCCTGAGAACCCTTGTCACACCCCCCGCCGACCTGCTGAGGTATGAGCTGGGACACAGCGCACACACCGGGAAAGGCGGATGCCGTGAGCAGTGAGAGCTTGGCGAATCTCCTGAAGGAGGAGCGTCGCTTCGAGCCACCGGCCGAGCTGGCCGCGCACGCCAACGTGACCGCCGAGGCGTACGAGCGCGCGCGGGACGACCGACTGGGCTTCTGGGCCGAGCAGGCGCGCAGGCTCACCTGGGCCACCGAGCCGACCGAGACGCTCGACTGGTCCAACCCCCCGTTCGCCAAGTGGTTCAAGGACGGCAAGCTCAACGTCGCCTACAACTGCGTGGACCGCCATGTGGAGGCCGGGCACGGGGACCGCGTCGCGATCCACTTCGAGGGCGAGCCGGGCGACACCCGCACGCTCACCTACGCCGACCTCCAGCGGGAGGTGTGCCAGGCGGCCAACGCGCTGACGGAGCTGGGCGTCCGGGCCGGTGACCGGGTGGCGATCTACCTGCCCATGATCCCCGAGGCCGTCGTCGCCATGCTGGCCTGCGCGCGCGTCGGCGCCCCGCACTCGGTGGTCTTCGGCGGCTTCTCGGCCGACGCGCTCGCCACCCGGGTGCAGGACGCCGACGCGCGCGTCGTCATCACCGCGGACGGCGGCCACCGCAAGGGCGCGCCCAGCGCGCTCAAGCCGGCCGTGGACGAGGCGCTGACCCGCCCGGGCACCGAGAACGTCCGCACCGTGCTCGTCGTGCGGCGCACGGAGCAGGAGGTCGAGTGGACCGAGGGGCGGGACCTGTGGTGGCACGACGTCGTCGGCCGGCAGAGCCCGGAGCACACGCCGCAGGCGTTCGAGGCCGAGCACCCGCTGTTCATCCTCTACACGTCCGGCACCACGGGGAAGCCGAAGGGCATCCTCCACACCAGCGGCGGCTACCTCACCCAGATCGCCTACACCCACCACGCGGTCTTCGACCTCAAGCCGGAGACGGACGTCTTCTGGTGCACCGCCGACATCGGCTGGGTGACGGGCCACTCCTACATCGTCTACGGGCCACTGGCCAACGGCGCCACCCAGGTGATGTACGAGGGCACGCCGGACACGCCGCACAAGGGCCGCTGGTGGGAGATTGCCGAGAAGTACGGCGTCACGCTGTTCTACACCGCGCCCACCGCGATCCGGGCGAGCATGAAGTGGGGCGACGACATCCCCGCCAAGTTCGACCTGTCCTCGCTGCGCCTGCTGGGCTCGGTCGGTGAGCCCATCAACCCGGAGGCGTGGATCTGGTACCGCGAGCACATCGGCGCGGGCCGTACCCCGATCGTGGACACCTGGTGGCAGACGGAGACCGGCGGCGTGATGATCAGCCCGCTGCCCGGCGTCACCGCCACCAAGCCGGGCTCCGCACAGGTGCCGCTGCCCGGCATCGCCGCGACCGTGGTGGACGACGAGGCGAACGAGGTGCCCGACGGCAGCGGCGGCTACCTGGTGCTGACCGAGCCGTGGCCGTCGATGCTGCGCACCATCTGGGGAGACGACCAGCGCTACCTGGACACCTACTGGTCGCGCTTCCCCAACCGCTACTTCGCGGGCGACGGCGCCAAGAAGGACGACGACGGCGACGTGTGGCTGCTGGGCCGGGTGGACGACGTCATGCTCGTCTCCGGGCACAACATCTCCACCACCGAGGTGGAGTCGGCGCTCGTGTCGCATCCCTCGGTGGCCGAGGCCGCGGTCGTCGGCGCCACCGACCCGCAGACGACACAGGCCATCTGCGCTTTCGTCATCCTGCGCGGCACCGCGGCCGAGAGCGAGGGGCTGACGGAGGAGCTGCGGGCGCACGTCGCCAAGCAGCTCGGTCCGATCGCCAAGCCCCGGCGCATCCTGCCGGTGGCGGAGCTGCCCAAGACGCGCTCGGGCAAGATCATGCGGCGCCTGCTGCGCGACATCGCGGAGAACCGTGAGCTCGGTGACGTCAGCACGCTGACCGACTCCTCGGTGATGGAGCTGATCCAGGCGAAGCTGCCGGGCGCCGCCAGCGAGGACTGAGCGGACTCGTCCCCGAAGGGCGCCGGAGCGTGGCAGCTTCGGCGCCCTTCCGCCGTGTTGGCTACGCTGGGCGCCCTGCCGTGCCCGATGATCGCGACGACCCTGGGTACCCGCGGGTAACGTGGCTGTCCGCCGGCCACCGGCTGCCGGGAATGAGGAGACCGGAGCCGGAAACCGGGAAGGCGTCACCACGGAACGAGACAGCACAGTCAAGGGAGTGAGCCATGAGCGGAGCCCAGGACGGCCGCAGCCTCGGCCAGTTGGTCGCCTCGGCCACGTCGGACCTGTCGGCGCTGGTGCACGAGGAGATCGCACTGGCCAAGACGGAGATGAAGGAGTCCGTGGCACGCGGCGTCGCGGGCACGGGCGCCATCGTCGTGGCGGGGGTGCTGGCGCTCTTCTCGCTGCCCGTCTTCAGCTTCGCGCTGGCCTACTGGCTGGAGGCCTGGTGGAAGGTCCCGATGGCCGTGGCGCTGGCGATCGTCGGCGGCCTGATGCTGCTCTTCGCGCTCGTGTGCGGTCTCGCCGCCCGCGCGCTGCTGAAGAAGATCCAGTCGCCCAAGCAGTCCATCGCCTCCGCGAAGAAGACGGCCGGGGTGCTCTCGAACGCCAAGCCGCACCCCCGCCCGGCCGCCGACCGGCGGGCCGTCGGCACGGGGCGGAACGAGCAGGCGCTGCCCACCGGCGCTGCCGCGGGCGGCGACGCGGCGGAGAAGACGGCCGTGTGGTGACAGACTGCTCCCCATGACCACCCCTGCCGTCGATCCGCCCAGCTCCGCCGTTCCCGCGCTGGACGGCCCCTGGGTCCACCGGGACGTCGCCGCCAACGGCGCCCGCTTCCACATCGCCGAACTGGGGGACGGCCCGCTGGTGCTCCTGGTGCACGGCTTCCCCCAGTTCTGGTGGACCTGGCGGCACCAGCTCACCTCCTTGGCGGACGCGGGCTACCGGGCCGTCGCGATGGACCTGCGCGGCGTCGGCGGCAGCGACCGCACCCCGCGCGGCTACGACCCGGCGAACCTGGCCCTGGACATCACCGGCGTCATCCGCTCCCTGGGCGAGCCGGACGCGGCGCTGGTGGGCCACGACCTCGGCGGCTACCTGGCCTGGACGGCGGCCGTGATGCGGCCCAAGCTGATCCGGCGCCTGGCGGTGGTGTCCATGCCGCACCCGCGCCGCTGGCGCTCGGCGATGCTGCGCGACGTGCGGCAGACGGCGGCGGGCTCGCACATCTGGGGCTTCCAGCGCCCGTGGGTGCCCGAGCGGCAACTCGTCGCGGACGACGGCGCCCTGGTGGGACGGCTGATCCGCGAGTGGTCCGGCCCCCGGCTGCCCGAGGCGTTCGACGACGCCACCGTGCGCACCTACCAGCGCGCGATGTGCATCCCGTCGACCGCGCACTGCTCGGTGGAGCCCTACCGCTGGCTGGTGCGCGCGCTGGCCCGGCCCGACGGCGTCCAGTTCTACCGCCGCATGCGGCGCCCCGTGCGGGTGCCGACGCTGCACCTGCACGGCTCGCTCGATCCGGTGCTGCGCACCCGCAGCGCGGCCGGTTCCGGCCAGTACGTCGAGGCGCCCTACCGCTGGCGCCTGTTCGACGGGCTCGGGCACTTCCCGCACGAGGAGGACCCGGCGGCCTTCACCACCGAGCTCGTGGAATGGCTGCGCGACCCCGAGCCCGACCGCTGACCCGCCCCGGCCGCCCCGGCCACCCGCCCCG
Source organism: Streptomyces marinisediminis (assembly GCF_026262575.1). Lineage (GTDB taxonomy): Bacteria > Actinomycetota > Actinomycetes > Streptomycetales > Streptomycetaceae > Streptomyces > Streptomyces marinisediminis. The sequence continues at coordinate 77,869 of NZ_JAPKFL010000019.1, read as the reverse complement.
GCCCCGGCGCCGGACGCGCACACCCCGCCCCTCGCACACGTGTCCGCCGCATACGCCGAATGGCTGAACTTCGTACGGTTATCGACCTGCGGGGGCGGGCACAGTGCCGAGTATGGGTTGGACGTACGACCAACGTGACGTGTCCCGCACCGCCCGTGGCCGTGGGCCCGGTGCGCGTCCGCGGCTGCCGCGCGCCCCGCGCCCGGCGGCCCAGGACGCCGGGGACCCCCGCATCGGCATCCCCAGCATCCTGGGCCGCCGCGCCCGCTGGGTGAGCGCCCGCCTCCGCCACCGCTGACGCCCGCCGCGTCCCGGCCGGGCGCCGCCGTCCCGAACGCACGCGCCGACCCGAGCGCACGCGCCGGCCCGGCCGGGCGCCGCGCGTCCCGGAGCCCGCCGCCCCACCCGACGCCGGTGCCACCGCGCCGCCGGGTCCGGGTCCGGGCAGCTCCCTACATCGCGCAGTTCTGGCTGTCGACGGGGCGCTGGGCGGCGCGTCCCCGGGTGATGTTCTCGCGCACCTCGTCCAGCGTCAGCGCGTACCCGGTGTGCTCGTCGTCCAGGGACTTGGCGAAGATGACGCCGTAGACCCGGCCCTCCGGGGTCAGCAGCGGCCCGCCGGAGTTGCCCTGCCGCACGACCGTGCGCAGCGAGTACACGTCGCGCCGCACCATGCCGCGGTGGTAGATGTCGGGTCCGTTGGCCTGTACCCGGCCCCGGACGCGGGCCGCGCGGGCGTCGAAGCCGCCGTTCTCCGGGAACCCCGCCACGACCGCGCCGTCGCCGGTGGTGGCGTCGCCTTCGGACAGCTCCAGCGCCGGGGCGTCGAGCCCGGGCACGTCGAGCACGGCGACGTCCCGCTCCCAGTCGTACAGGACGATCTCGGCGTCGTAGAGCCGTCCCTCGCCGCCGACCTGCACGGTCGGCTCGTCCACGCCGCCGACGACGTGCGCGTTCGTCATCACCCGGCCCTCGTGGAAGACGAAGCCGGTGCCCTCCAGCGACTTGCCGCAGCTCGGCGCCGTTCCGGTGATCTTCACGATGGACTCCTTCGCCCGGGTGACGGCCGGGCTGCCCGCCAGCTCCGGGTCCGGCTCCGGCACGTTGGTGATCGGCTCGTTGGTGAAGGGCGAGAAGACCTGGGGGAAACCGTTCTGCGCGAGGACGGTGCTGAAGTCGGTGAACCAGGTGGTGGCACCGCCCGGCATGGCCTGCGAGACGCCCTGCAGCACGCTGGACCCGCGCACCTCGCGGCCGAGCGTGGGCAGCGACGTGGCGGCCAGCGCGGAGCCGACGAGCCACGCGACGAAGAGCATGGCGACGACGTTGACCAGCGCGCCCCCCGTCGCGTCCAGCGCCCGCACGGGTGACCAGGTGATGTGGCGGCGCAGCCGGTTGCCGTGGTGCGTGGTGAACGCCTGTCCCACGGACGCGCAGACCACGACGATGACGACGGCCGCCACCGCCTGCGCCGTCCCCGCGGCCGCGCCGCCGGTCAGCCGGCTCCACAGCGGCGGCAGCGCCATGACGGCGACGAGGCCACCGGCGAGGAACCCCGCCACGGACAGCACGCCGACCACGAAGCCCTGGCGGTAGCCGACGACCGCGAACCACAGGGCCGCCAGCACCAGCAGCAGGTCCAGCACGTTCACCGCGTCACCCTCGCCTCGGTCGCCGTATCGGTCGCTTCGCGGCCGCTTGGTGCGGCGCGCCCCACCACCCCGCAGGCGCGCCCCGGCCGCCCGGTGCCGCCCGTCCCACGCGGGCCGTCCCCTTGCTCGGGGCCGTCCCCTCCCTCGGGGCCGTCTCCTTCCCCGGGATCGCCCGTCCCTCGGGGGCCGCCCGTCGTCCGGGGATCGCCCGTCGCCCGGGGGACGCTCGGTCCTCCGCCGCCGTCCGCGTTCCCGGGGCCGCCTGGCGGGCCCGGCTCCGCGGGACCGGGTGCCGTGTTCGTGTCCGTCGCCTTCCGTCCTTCCGGCCGGGTCGGCCCCGCCGGGGCGCCGCGCGGGTCGTGCGCGTCGCGTGCTGCCACATCAGCAGCACCGTATGCATCATCCGTCACCACCGCATCGCGGAGCGGCCGGGGTCGCGCCGGTCGGCGAGCGCTCCGGGCCGTCCGCGTCAGGCGTGCCAGTCCAGCGCTATGCCCCGCTCCCGGTCCCAGGGGCGCTCCCAGCCCGCGAAGTGCAGGACGCGGTCGATGACGCCGGCGGTGAAGCCCCACACCAGCGTGTCCGCCACCTGGAAGCACGGCCCGCGGTAGCCGCTGGGGTGCAGCGCCGTCCCCCGGTTCGCGGGATCGGCCAGCTCGGCGACCGGCACGGTGAACACCCGGGCCGTCTCCCCCGCGTCCACGGCCTGCACCGGGGTGCGCTCGCGCCACCAGCCGAGCACCGGCGTGACGACGAAGCCGCTGACCGGGATGTACAGCCGCGGGAGCACCCCGAAGACCTGCACGCCCGCCGGGTCGAGACCCGTCTCCTCCTCGGCCTCGCGCAGCGCCGCGCGCAGGGGGCCGTCCCCCTGCGGATCGCCGTCCTCGGGGTCGAGCGCGCCGCCGGGGAAGGACGGCTGGCCGGCGTGGGAGCGCAGACTGCTGGCGCGCTCCATGAGCAGCAGCTCGGGGCCCGGCTCGCCGTCGGCGGTCGGCGTCTCACCGAAGAGGACGAGCACGGCCGACTGCCGCCCTCCGGTGGGCGGCGGCAGGAAACGGCTGAGCTGTTCGGGCCGGACGGTCGGCACCGCCTCCGCCACGGGCGCCAGCCAGCCTGGCACGCCGTCCGCGCTGACGGTGACCGGAGCCGCGGCACCGTCCGTCCGGGGAACCCTCACGGCGTCCCCAGCGGCGGCGCGGCGCGGCCGGGGTAGTCGGGCGGAGGCTTCAGGCGCTGGCCGGGCTGGCCGCCCATCTCGTACTTGAGCAGCTTCTTCGCCTTCTCCGGGTCCGTCTCGCCCTCCCCGTAGGCCGGGCACAGCTCGGCGATCGGGCACACCCCGCAGGCCGGGCGGCGGGAGTGGCAGATGCGGCGGCCGTGGAAGATGGTGCGGTGCGAGAAGTCCGTCCACTCGCTCTTGGGGATGATCTCGGCGATCTCCGCCTCGACGCGCTCCGGGTCCGTCTGCCCGGTGAGCTTCCAGCGGCGCACCAAGCGGCCGAAGTGCGTGTCCACGGTCAAACCGGGCCTGCCGAACGCGTTGCCCAGCACGACGAACGCCGTCTTGCGGCCGACGCCGGGGAGGCTGACCAGATCCTCCAGGGAGTCGGGCACCTCCCCGCCGAAGCGGTCGCGCAGCGCGGTGGACAGGCCGATGAGCGACTTCGCCTTGTTCCGGAAGAAGCCGGTCGGACGGATCAGCGCCTCCAGCCTCTCCGGGTCGGCCGCGGCCATGTCCTCGGGCCCGGGGTAGGCGGCGAAGAGGGCGGGCGTCGTCTGGTTGACGCGCAGGTCGGTCGTCTGGGCGGACAGGACGGTGGCGACCAGGAGCTGGAAGGGGCTCTCGAAGTCGAGCTCCGGGTGCGCGTAGTGGTAGACCTCGGCCAGCTCCCGGTTGATGCGGCGGGCGCGGCGCACCATGCCCAGCCGCGTCTCGCCCTTGCGGGGCCGCGCCTTGCGCACCGCCTTGGGCCCGACGTCCGTCCGGCGACCGGCGGCTCCGGCGTCCCCGGCGGCTCCGGCCCCGGGCGCCTGGCCGGCCCCGGGACCCTCGTCGCTCCCGGGCACCGGGCCGGGGCGCGGCCCGGGGTCGGAGCGGGGCGTCCGCTCGCCCGACCGGGCCCCTGCGGCCCCGGCCGCCTTACTCCGCGCGGCGGGCCGCTGTTCACCCACAGCGGAATCACCGGAAGCGCTCACCCGACCGGCCCCTTTCCTGTGCTCCTACCGGGCTGTTGACCACTCGGCCAGCGTAAGGGGAGGCGACGACATTCGCCCCGGACCTCGGTCAATCCCTGCCCCACCCGCCCCCTGCCGCACACTGGGAGGAACGGGTGCGTCAAACTCGTGAGCGATCGCACTGTTTCGCACGTCCGGCATCATGGGGCCCGTACCCTCATGCGCAGGCCGACAAGGAGAAGACTCGTGGACGACGTTCTGCGGCGCGCCCCGCTCTTCGCGGCGCTCGATGAGGAGCAGGCGGCTGAGCTGCGTGCCTCCATGTCCGAGACGACGCTGGCCCGCGGCGAGGCCCTGTTCCACGAGGGGGACCCCGGCGACCGGCTCTACGTCGTCACCGAGGGCAAGGTCAAGCTGCACCGCAGCTCCCCCGACGGGCGCGAGAACATGCTCGCCGTCCTCGGTCCGGGCGAGCTGATCGGCGAGCTGTCCCTGTTCGACCCGGGTCCGCGCACGGCGACGGCCAGCGCGCTCACCGAGGTGAAGCTGCTGGGCCTGGGCCACGGTGACCTGCAGCCGTGGCTGAACGCGCGGCCGGAGGTCGCCTCCGCGCTGCTGCGCGCCGTCGCCCGCCGCCTGCGCCGCACCAACGACTCCATGTCCGACCTGGTCTTCTCCGACGTCCCCGGCCGCGTCGCCAAGGCCCTGCTGGACCTCTCGCGCCGCTTCGGCGTGCAGTCCGAAGAGGGCATCCACGTCGTGCACGATCTCACCCAGGAGGAGCTGGCGCAGCTCGTCGGCGCCTCCCGCGAGACCGTCAACAAGGCGCTCGCCGACTTCGCCAGCCGGGGCTGGCTGCGGCTGGAGGCCCGCGCCGTGATCCTGCTGGACGTCGAGCGGCTGGCCAAGCGGAGCCGCTGACGCGCCGCCGGGGCCGGCACCGGGCGCCGCACGCGGGACGACGCGGCCCGCACGACGCGGCCCGCACGACGCACGACGCGGCCCGCGTGCGGGGCGGCGGCGCCCGCGGCCGGTCAGATCAGCCCGTGCTCGCCCAGGTAGTCGAGCTGCGCGCGCACCGACAGTTCGGCGGCGGGCCACAGGGTGCGCTCCACGTCGGCGTAGACGTGGGCCACGACCTCGGCCGGGGTGCGGTACCCGTCCTCGACCGCCGTCTCCACCTGGGCCAGCCGCTTCGCGCGGTGCACCAGGTAGTAGTCGACGGCGCCCTGCGCGTCGGCCAGGACCGGCCCGTGCCCGGGCAGCACCGTCCGCACGCCGTCGTCCACGGTGAGGGAGCGCAGGCGGCGCAGCGAGTCCAGGTAGTCGCCAAGGCGCCCGTCGGGGTGCGCGACGACGGTGGTGCCCCGGCCGAGCACGGTGTCGCCGGTGAGCACGGCGGCGTCGGCGGGCAGGTGGAAGCTGAGGGAGTCCCCGGTGTGCCCCGGGGTCGGCACGACGCGCAGCTCCAGGCCGCCGGTGGTGACGACGTCGCCCGGCGCCAGCCCCTCGTCGCCCAGCCGCAGCGCCGGGTCCAGCGCGCGCACCGGGGAGCCGGTCAGCTCGGCGAAGCGGGCGGCGCCCTCGGCGTGGTCGTGGTGGCCGTGGGTCAGCAGGGTCAGCGCGACGCGCTTGCCCATCCGCTCCGCGGTGGCGACGACTTCGCGCAGGTGGCCCTCGTCCAGCGGCCCGGGGTCGACGACGACGGCCACGTCCGCGTCCGGCTCGGCGACGACCCAGGTGTTGGTGCCGTCCAGCGTCATCGGGGAGGGGTTGGGTGCCAGCACGCAGGTGGCCCGCGCCGTGGCGGGGCCGCTGACGACGGCTCCGCGCGGCTGGCCGGGCAGTTCGGCGGCGTTCGTCATACCCGGAAGATCCTCTTCTCGAACTCGTCGTGTCCCGGCCAACTGAGCACGATCTCCTCACCGTCCAGTGTGGCCCGGGCCAGCACCGGCGCCAGGTCCCGCGCGGCGGCGCGGGTGAGGGCCTCGTCGGCGCGCGTCAGGGTGGTGAGGTCGCGCAGGGTGGCGATCGTGGGCGGCATCATCAGCAGCTCCCCGCGGTCGTAGCCCGCGGCGGCGTCGCCCGGGGTGATCCACACGGTGCGGTCGGCCTCCGTCGAGGCGTTGCGGGTGCGCTGCCCGCACGGCAGCGCGGCGACGAAGAACCAGGTGTCGTAGCGGCGCTGCTCGAACTCCGGGGTGATCCAGCGGGCCCAGGCGCCGAGCAGGTCGCTGCGCAGGGCCAGGTCGCGGCGGGCCAGGAAGTCGGCGAAGGACAGCTCGCGGGCGACGAGCGCGCGGCGGTCGGCCTCCCAGTCCTCCCCCGTGGTGTCGGCCACGACGGAGTCGGCGTCGGGGCCCGCGAGCAGCACGCCCGCCTCCTCGAAGGTCTCCCGCACGGCCGCGCAGACGATCGCCTGGGCCTCCGCCGGGCCGACGCCGAGCCGCTCGCCCCACGCCGCGCGGTCCGGTCCGGCCCAGCGCACCGCCGCCTCGTCGCGCGGGTCCACGCCGCCGCCGGGGTAGGCGTACGCGCCCCCGGCGAAGGCCATCGACGTCCTGCGGCGCAGCATGTGCACGCTCGGGCCCCGCTCGCCGTCCCGCAGGAGCAGCACGGTGGCCGCCCGCTTCGGCGTCACCGGCGTCAGCTCACCGCGCTGGTGCGCCCTGATCCGCTCCGGCCACTCCGCCGGGTACCACTGGCCGCCGCGCCGAGCGGCGGGCGGCTCGTCCCGGTGCCGGCCGTTCCGTTCGCCGTCGCTCCCGCCGTCGTGCAGGCCGCTGGGTGGGCCGTCATTCGCCATGAGCGGATCGTACGGCGCCGGGGGGCGTCTGTTCGAGGGGCTACCCGAGATGCCGGACTCAGCCGTTCGAGGGACAGTGGAGTGACGAGGAGGAGGGACGGCCATGTCCAAGCACCACCACCGCGGGGAACGCGCCGGCTTCGACGACCGGGAGCGCTCCCGCAGCGCCGCCGCCGACCAGCGGTCCCGCCAGGCCATGCGGGACACCGCCTGGGGCGGACGCGCCAGGAACCACGGCAAGACGCAGAAGGCCACGCTCAAGCACCGGGGCCGGTGAGCGGGCCCGGGAGCCCCTGAGCCGGGGAGCGAGGAGCGGAAGCCGCCTGAGCCGGCACCGGGCAGCCGCGGGGCGCGAGGCCCGGCCGTTGCGGCCGACGCGAGCGACCCCGGCCGCGCGACGAGGCGGGACGGCGCGCGCCACGGCGTGGAGCCCCGTTCACGCCCCCAGGTGCGCCAGCAGCCCCGCCGGCACGGGGTAGGGCCGCTCCGCGGGCAGCCACCGCGCCGCCTCGGCCACCTCGGCCACCTCGCCGTCGCGCACGCGCTCGCGCACGGCGTGGGCGAGCGGGGTGACGTCGTCGATCCCGGTGATCCACTCGTCGGCGTAGCGCCGGGCCGCCTCACCGGCGAGGCCGAGCTGGAGGGAGCGGTGAGGCAGCGCCCGCAGGTGCAGGTCCCGCTCCGGGTCCCACTGGACGCGCGTCGGCGCCGCCCGCAGCCGGGCGCGCCAGTCCGCCGCGTCGGCGTGCACGTCGGCGTCGTAGCGCGACAGGCACGCGCGCTCCAGCGCCCACTCGAACCCGGCCCGGGTGATCCGGACGGCCAGCACCGTCTCCTGGCCCTCCTTGGCGCCCCAGCCGCAGCGGTACATCATCCACAGGAAGGACGGCTTGACCCACGTCATGCGGTCGCGCTGCCACGTCGCGGGGAAGCGTCCCGTGCGTGCCGCGGGGACGCCGATCTCCGGTCGGTACGCCTGGTAGACGGTCACGGTGTGGGCGTCGAACCGCGCCCGGATCTCGCGCCGCGCGGGCCGCAGGTGCTCCATGCCCCCAGCCTGTCGCCAACCGCCGGACACGGCCAGCGATTTCCTGGGAAACTGCGGTCCATGCCACTGAGTCTGAGCACCGTGGAGGAGCGGGCCCCGAAGCTCGTCAACCTCTACAAGTCCGCCGCCATATCCCTGGAGAAGCACCGGCTGGCCGGGGAACGCGCCAGCGTCTACCTCGTGCTCGACTACTCGGGCTCCATGCGCCGCTACTACACCGACGGCACCGCCCAGCACCTCGCGGAGCAGGTGCTGGGCCTGTCCGCCCACCTGGACGACGACGGGGTGGTGCCCCTGGTGTTCTTCTCCACCGACGTCGACGGCACCGCGCAGGTGTCGCTCGACGCCCACTGCGGCCGCGTCACCGAACTCGCCGCCTCGCTGGGCCACATGGGGCGCACCAACTACCACTGGGGCATGGACGCCGTCCTGGACCACTACCTGGCGTCCGGCTCCGCCCACCCCGCCCTCGTGGTCTTCCAGACCGACGGCGGACCCACCAGCAAGCTGGCCGCCGAACGCTTCATCTGCAAGGCCGCCGAACTCCCGCTGTACTGGCAGTTCGTCGGCTTCGGCGCCCCGGGGGGCAAGCAGTTCGACTTCCTCCGCCGCCTGGACGACCTCGCCGTCCCGCGCCTGCGCCCCGTGGACAACACCGGTTTCTTCCCCGCCGGGGAGGACCCCCGCGCGGTCCCCGACGCCGTCCTGTACGACCGGCTGCTGGGCGGCTACCCCGAGTGGCTCGCCGCCGCCCGCCGCGCGGGCATAGCGCCCTGACCGCCCGGCCCGCGCCGGGGGCGCCGGGCACAGCGCCCGACGCCGCGGCCGGGGGCGGCTGAAGCCCCGTCGGGGCCCGCCGCCCCGGCTCCTGCCCCGGGCGCGCGCAGGCGGGCGGGGCCGCGTACGTTCTCGGCCATCCTCGCCGGGTCCGCGGCCCCGGAGCCGCCCGGGGGCGTACAACTGCTGACGTCGAGAAGGCCGGCGACAGGACCGTCAGGGGGACGTGTGCTGCCCGAGGACGTTTGGCGCGAGATGCGGGCCCAGGGGCCGTCCCGCCGCTTCCGCGCGCGCAGCGTGATGTTGCGGCAGGGCTCCCCCGGCACGCACCTGCTCGCGCTCACCGACGGGCTCGCCAAGGTCGTGTGCCGGGAGCCTGGCGGCGCCGTCACGTGGCTCGCCTTCCGCGGGCCGGGCGACCTGCTCGGCGAGGTGTCGGTCTTCCACGGCACCACGCGGACGGCGGACGTCGTCGCGCTGACGCCGTGCACGGCCGTCGTCCTGGACGCCCAGCGCTTCCGTCGGTTCGTGGACGAGCGCGGGCTGGTCATGAGCCTGATGCGGCAGGCGCTGGCCAGGATGCGGGAGTCCGACACCCACCGCACCGAACTCCTCACCCTGCCCCTGGTGGCGCGGCTGGCCCGGGCCCTGCTGCGCCTGGTCGAACTGGCCGGGCGCGCGGACGCGTCGGGCGACGTACGGCTGAGCGGGCTGACCCAGGAGGAGCTCGCCCAGGCCATCGGCGTGACCCGCAACGCGGCCATCGCCGGGCTGCGGCGGCTGCGCGCGTCGGGCGCCGTCGAGACGGCGCGCAAGGTGATCGTCGTCAAGGACATAGGCACCCTGCGCGGGTGGGCCTCCGCCGAGTGACGGGGCGGCCGCGTGCAGCACGCCTGACGCGCGTGTGAAGCGGGTCACTCCGGTTGCGCCCTGTGCTGTGCACTCGGCGGGTCGGCGCGCCGGGAGTCTCGAAGCCACCGCTTCGGCGGTGCCGAGAACCCGTCTCACCGCACGTGAGGAGCACGCGCATGCCCGTTTCCGTCCCCACCCCGTACGCCGAGAGCCGCAAGCTTCCCCCCTACCGGGCCCTGTTCGCGGTGGACGCGAAGGACTTCACCGGTCTGCCGGCCGCCCAGCACGGCCCCGTCAGCCAGTTGATCCCCGAACTCGTCGACCAGGCCCTGGAGCGTGCGGAGCTGCACGCACTGCGGGACGCCAAGCGGTTCCCCGCCAACACGGGGGACGGGATCGTCTTCGGCTTCGACCCCGCCTTCCTGCCCTTCGTGCTCTGGCCGTTCCTGCGCGTCCTGGACGACGTGCTGAGCGCGTACAACCGGCAGTCCGTGGGGCCGCGCATCCGGCTGCGCGCCAGCGTCCACGTCGGGCCGCTGCCGGACTCCGGGAAGCCCGGCGACGGCAACGGCACCGCCCGCAACGACACCCACCGGCTGCTGGACTCGCGCCCCGTCAAGGCGATGCTGGCCGCCGCGAGCGAGGAGGTCACGCCCCTCGCCGTGATCATCTCCGACCGGGTGCACGAGGACGTGGTGCGCGGCGCCTACACCGGGCTGCACCGCGACCGCTGCACCGAGGTGCCGGCCACCGTCGAGGGCAAGACCTTCGCGCAGCGGGCGTGGCTGTACGTCCCCTCGCCGTCCGGCAACCTGCTGCGCGCCGGAGTCCTGGCGCGGGAGGAGACCGCGGGGAACGGACCCGGCGAGTCCGCGGAGCGACGCGCCGGGCAGGACGCGTCCCCGCGGCCGGGCAGGCTGTACCAGGGCAACACGCAACGGGTCGACGAGGGCGCCGCGCTGATGGGCGACGTCGGCGGGGACTTCACCTACACCGGCCGCTCCACCACCTACCACGGCACGAACCAGCACTGGGGCAGCGGCGACAACGTCGGCGGCGACAAGCGCACCGGCGAGGCCGGTGAGCGGCGATGAGCGAGCCGCGCGACACGCCCCCCGGGCCGGACGCCCGGCACCGCCCGCCCGACGGCGCGCCCGGGGAGGCCCCCGGGGCCGCGCACGGAGATCCCCGCGAGGGCAGCCGCGAGGACACCGCGCGCACCGAGCGCACCGAGCTGCCGGGCGCCACCTACCGGGACAACCAGCAGCGCGTCGAGCACGGCGTGGCGTTCACGGGGGCGGTGTACGGCGACTTCCACCACCATGCCGCCACGGAGGAGATCCTCAAGCCCGCGCTGCGCGAGGGCCCGTACCCGGCCGACGAGATCGCCGAGAAGCTGCGGGGGTTCGTCGAGCCACCTGCCCACCTCCCGTGCCGCAAAGCGCTGGACCGGCGGGTTCTCCTGCTCGGCGCCGAGGGCGGCACGGGCGCGAGCACGGCCGCGTTCGCCCTGCTGGCCGAGCGGCACGGGACGAGCGGCGTCACCGGGCTGGACCCCGCGGAGGACCTGGCGCGCTGGCGCCCCGGCGACCGGCGCGGCTACCTGCTGCAAGGGCTGCCCCAGGACGCCGCGGACGCGCTCGGCGAGGTGGCGCTCCGGGCGCTGGCCGACCTGCTGCGGCAGGCCGGCGCCCACCTCGTCGTCACCGTGCGCGCGGGGGTGCGGCTGCCGGTCGACGCCCTCCCGTGGCACGTGGCGCACCTGCCGCCGTCCCCCCGCGACGTGGCGGTCAGACGCCTGCACGCGTGGGCGCGGGAGGGCCGGCTCACCGGAGCGCACCTGTCCGACGCGCTGGGTCGGCTCGCCTCCCGTCCGTTCGCCGACCACCTGCGGGGGCGCTCCCTGCCCGGCGACGGCGTCGAAGTGGCCGCGGAGCTGCGCGAAGTGGTCGTCACGGGCAAGCCCGTCACCGTAGCGCTGGAGAGCCTGCGGCAGAGCGACCCCGGGGACCGCACGGCCCTGGACGACGCCCGCGGCAGCGCCGACGCGCTCTCCCTCCTCGCCGCCGTCGCCCTGCTCCCCCGCCAGGACCGCACGGTCGTCGAGCGCTTCGCCGCCACGCTCCGCCCGCTGCTGCACGAGCGGGCGCCGACGGACCCGGCGAGCGCCCGACCGGAGCGGCCCGACGTGCTCGGGCCCGCCTTCGAGGACCGCCTGGCGCGGGTGGGGGCCCGGCCCCTGCCGCGGGAGCCCGGCGCGGCGCGGCGCTACCGCTACGCGGTGCAGCCGGTCGCCTTCTTCGGCCGGCACCGCTCCGAGGTGCTGCTCCGGCGGCTGTGGCTGGACTACGAGGGCATGGCCGAGCTGCTGTGGCGGGCCCTCGCCGCGCTGCCCGACCAGCCGGGCGTCGACCTGGCGGCCGGCCAGGCCATCGGACGCGTGCTGACGCACGCCACCGGGCCGGACGCGCTGCGTCAGCTCGGCCCCTTCGCGGCGTCCGAGCGGCGCTGGCAGCGCCGCCTGGTCGCCTACGCACTCGGCGAGTTGGCGCAGCACGCCGAACACGGCGGTGCGGTGCGGGAGCAGTTGCGCCAGTGGAGCCGACGGCGGTCGGCCGCCCTGCGGTGCACCGTCGCCGAGACCTGTGCCGGCAGCTACGGCCTGGCCCACCCCCGCACCGCGCTCAGACTCCTCGACGCGGTGCTCGACGGCCCGGAGGCGGACGCGGAAGGGAGCCTGTGGACCGCCGTCTCCTTCGCCCTCAGCGTGCTGCTCTCCGAGGAGCCCAACCACGCCCCCGTGCTGGACCGGATGGCGGCATGGCTCGCGGCCGAGCCGGGAACGCTGCGGCACGCCTTCGCGGCGCACGCGGTGCAGGCGATGGCCCGCTCCACGTTCCCCCTGCCCGGCCGCTCCGGCCCCCGCAAGGTCGCGCTCGCCGAGGTGCTGGGCGACCACCCGCGGCAGGCCCTCGCCCTGGTGACCCTCGCCCTCGACACGCCGGCCACCTTCGAGGCCGTCGCGGACGGGCTGCTCGCCATCGAACGCGACCCCCACCTGCGCCACCGGGCCGCCTGCGCGTCGTTCCTCGCCGCGCTGTCCCACGCGGCGGCCGGACGGCGCGGGCTCACCCGGCTCGTGCTGCGCCGCCACCGCGCACACGCCACCACCGCCCCGTCGACATCGGAGAGGACCGCCTCGTGAACGCAGTGAGCGGAATGAACGGAGCGAACGGAGTAAATGGAGCGACGGGAGCATACACAGTGAACGAAGCGAACAGGGCGAACGGAGCGGACGGACCGCTGATCGCATCGGTGGCCTCCGCCCCCGCCTGGCGGTTGCTGAGGTTCCGCCTCTCCGGGCGGGGGGAGCGCGCCATGGTGTTCCTGTCCAGGCAGGGCGGCGACCGGCTCGAACCTCCCCGCGGCACGGGTGACCGGGGGTATCCGCGGCCCACGCTGGGCGAGGCGCGCGGCGGGCGTTTCCTCGCCGTCCTGTGGGTCTCGCTCGCCGAGCGCCGGTGCGTGGTGGAGCTCCCCGCGCGCAGGCCGACGCCGTCCGCCCGGCCGGGGCCGCGCTACGAGATCGCCTGGCGCGTGCACGACCCCGTCGTCGCCGCCCGCAGCGCGCTGACGGAGGAGCGGGCCGGGCACCTGATCGCTCACCACCTCGGCACGCGGGCGGCGCCGCCCGGGCAGCCCGACCCGCTGAGGCAGCCACCGCCGCACCACGGCACCGTCCAGGTCGTGCCGCCCGGCGAGGTGCGAGAGGTCCCGGAAGCCGGGCTCAGGTACTGGCTCCTCGACCCGCCGGCCGGGTTCCTGCCCGGACCGGGCGCCGGCGCCGGGCCCACGCTGCCACCGGTCTTCGGAGAGGCGCACCGGGAGGCGTACCGCTTCTACCGCGAGGTGGTCGTGGGCGGCCCGGCGGACCTCGCCGCGTTCTGGCTGCTCCAACACCCCGACCAGGCCCGGGACGTGCTCGACTGGACGGTGGCCCACCGGGACCTGCTCACCGACCGGGACGGCTGGGAACGGCGCCTGGCCGCGACGCTGCGGGGGCTCACGAAGGACGACCGGAGCTACGTCGGCGTGCATCTCGCCCAGGTGCTCACCCACCTCGGCATCCCCCAGGGCGAGGAGGTCCTCCGCCGCCTGCACCACGAGCCCCCACCCCCCACGGCGAACGGCTCCCCCGGCACCCCCGCCTGACCGGCCGCACGCGCAACCCCGCGCGTGCGGCCCCCGCCCACCGCCCCCGCGTGGCACCGGAGCACGGCGAAGAGCCAACAGCGATCACACGATCGGCCCTTCGCCCTTTGCCAGAAGTGGCGAAATCTGCACCCGCGACCTCTTCGTCCCGAACGAGGTTCGGTTGGCGAGCCGTGCCAGCACGGATGACATCTCCCATGGTCAAGGCGTCGGGCTGTCGTGGTCTCGGATGGCTCCGAAGGGAATCCGGAGGCAGGTTGGCTCCCAGTCCGGTCCGCGCCGCCCTGGCCGAGTCGCGCCCTACCTGGGAATGGTCCGGTCTGATGCCATGACTGGGAAGAGCGGGGAGGGACATTGTCGGGCTGGGGGTGCTGTGGGGACGTCCACGCGGTGGAAGGGGCCGAATGGCGACCGGTGGAGTTCCGCTGCGAGACGGCTGGCGCGCTGGCGGGCGGACTCGCGCAACGCGGATCAGCGTCTGGAAGAGATCGCCGCGGACCATCTACGTGCCCTGCACGAGACGCTCCGTGCTGATCGATCGGCTTTCGGCTTGTACGACGCGGCCTGCGCGGCCGGTGAGCGGCTCGCCGGGGCCCTGAGCTCGCTGGCCGCCGAGGGCGCCGGACCGGCGGACGCGCTTGTCGCACGTCTCGTCTCCGAGGTCGGCGGAGAGGGTGGCACACTCGCCGACGCCGCGGTGCGCAGGGGCGTGGCCGCTGCGGTCCGCGATGTCCGCGACAGGCACCCCGAGCTGGACGACGACATGAACGGGGGCGGCGCGGGCGGCGGCTTCGCCTGGGACATCCTGTGCGATCTCTACCAGGTGTTCTTCGCCGATGTGGTAGGGGAATTCCTCCGATCCGTTGTTGCCGAGCACGTCAAGCTGGCAGTGCCGGTGCTCATCGCGACCGATCCGGAAGGCAGGATCGCCGACTGGGTCGCGGAGAAGACGGTGGACCTGGTGCCGAATCCCTGCGAGGTGGCCGCTGAAGCGACGGAGCTCGCAGAGCCCGTGGACACCGCGCAGTCGGTAGTGGGCGGTGGGCTGGACCCGTCAGCCGTGCTGCCCAAGATCGCCGCGTCGCTGGTGCCGCGGGCGGTCGGCAGGGTACTCGGCCTGATCGCCGACGAGATCACCGGAGAAGAGGGAGCCGCGGCATGACCGGGCCCGACCATTTCCTCTGGTGGCGCGGCCACCGCGGGGACCGGCCTCGCGATGCCCGCTGGACGGAGATCGGCGAGGAAGCCTTCCAGGAGAAGGAGCGCCGCGTCACCGGCCGGCACCACCTGCCCGGTTCGGTCCCCGACTGGGCCGAGGACCTGTTCCGCGTCGCCAGAGCCGCGTTCATCGCCGACAAATACGTACGCCGGACCGGCGTCCGGGACCGGTGGACCCGCCGCATCAGCCTCACCGTGCCCGTCACGGAGCACGAGCGGTGGCAGAGCGCAGCCATCCGTACCCACTTCACCGCGCTCCTCCAGATTCTCACCGGGGACCATTGGAGTGTGGACTTCCGGCCTCTCGCCGGCCATCGGGTCGAGGAGGCGATGATCTTCCCCGGCGACTCTCGTGCCTCGGAAGTCGCGCTGTTCTCCGGTGGGCTGGATTCCCTCAGTTGGGCCGCCACCCGCTCGCGCGCCGATGATCCTCGGCCGCTGCTGCTCGTCATGTTCCGTGAGATCGGCTTGCTGCGTCTCCAGCAGCGGGTGTACAAGGCCGTCGAGCGACTGGGCGGGCCACGGCCGGTGATGCTGCTACCGATGAGCCAGACCCCCGCGGGCGACGGCTCCAGGCTGCGGCTGGAGACCTCCTCCCGCACCCGCGGCCTGCTGTACGCGGCGGGAGCGATCCGTGCCGCCACCGCGCACGGAGTGGCCACCGTCCACATTCCCGAGAACGGCCAGGTCGCCCTCAATCCACCTCTGACGCCCGCGCGTTCGGCCGCCTGCTCCACCCGTTCCGTGCACCCGCGGACGCTGGCCGGTCTGAACGCTGTGATTGCCGCCGTGAGCGACGCCGGGAGCGCGGTACGGGTGGTCAATCCCCTGGCTCAGCTGACGAAAGGCGAGGTGTGCAGGGCAGGGCGCGACGCGGGCCTCACTCCGTCGGACCTGGAGACCACCCTGAGCTGCGGCAAGCCGCCCACCCGCCGCAGCGGCGGCCCTCCCATCGCCAACTGCGGCGTCTGCTTCCCGTGTCTGGTGCGCCGCTCCGGGCTGCTCCACGCGAACGGCGCCGACGGTACCCGGTACGAGGCGTCGCCATGGGAGAACAACCTCTCCTTCAACCGGGGCACCGACTGGCGTGCACTGCAGCGGTGGCTGCTCGGCCGGTACACGCTTACGGACGTGCTCACCGATACTCCGTTGCCGCCGGGTACGGATCCGGCATCGGCGCTCGACGTCATCAGGCGCGGGCGTGAGGAACTGGCCCGGCTGATTCAGCCGGCGGCTGCGGCCGAGGCAGCCGGTGCGGCGTAGACGGCACCGGCGAGACCTGCTCGCACCGGACCGGAACCGGAGCCATCCAGGGACGGCTGAACCAGTTCACCTGGTGCCCCATGCCCGACGGCGTCTACCGGCGCGCCCGCGTCGTCCAGCGCGGGCTCACGGCCAAGGGGGAGCATCGCAGTGCCGGAGCCGTCGACCTTCTCGTGGCTGCGGCCGCGGAACAAGCAGGACTCACACTGCTGCACTACGACCGGGACTTCGAAACCATCGCCCGCACCACCGGGCAGCCGGTCCGGATGATCGACGTCAGGTAGACGGTCGGCTTCCGGAGCCCCGGGCTCGCACCCTGAGCACCTGCTGTGCGCCTTCAGGCGTTCCTGCCTCCGGCCGACAGGTCGTCCACCAGAAGGTCGAGGGTGGCCTCCTCGTGGAGCGCGACGCCGAGGGCGGTCATGGCGGGGGTGACGTCCGGATCCCAGGACGCGTCGACAGGCCGGCCGTCGAGCGGTAGCTGAGGGATTCCCTCGGCCTGGCTGCGAGCGGCCAGGTGCTCGTAGTCCTCGGCACCCATGCGCCACGGCAGGGCCTTGTAGCGGCGGATGATCCGATTCGCCAGAGCGATGCCCGGCCAGTCGAAGTCGCCGTGGTACGCGAAATGGCAGCCGGTGGCGGCGAGGGCATCGAGGAGCGTGAGGATCACCGTGGCGGCGCTGCCGGAGGTGCACACTAGGGGGCGGACGCAAGCCGCGTCGGCCGCAGCCTCCACCACGCGCGGATTCTCACAGATGTGGATCGCTGTTCCGGCGGGCAGTTGCAGCCGCAGGCCGTGCAGATCGCGCAGTGTGAGGTGGGTTTCGGCGTGATGGGCGGCCCGCTCCCGCAGGGCCTGCTCCCGCCAGCCTCCGCCGACGGGTCGCAGCCCGTAGGTCAGCACTGTGCTGGAGACCTCGTCCGGTGTGACGGACACCAGGCGCCACAGCGCACGTCGGCCGGCCGCGTCGCCGGGAAACTCGGTGCCGTGGGCGAGGGCGATGCCACGCTGGACGAGGCGCGCGAGCCAGGTGCCGTCGTCCAGGCCGTGCGCGGACCCGGTCGCCAGGGCCGCGAGTTCTCCTCGGCCTCGGGTGCCACCCCGCTCCGGGCCGAGCAGTACGGTGAGGACCTGGACAGCCTGCTGAAGTGTGCGTACCGCCGTTTCGGGCGTCACTCCTCTCGGTACGCCGGTACGGCGCAGCAGGTCGTACCACCGGCCGGTCCACTCCTGGCCGGCAAGCGGAGAGGCGTCCAGCGCCGAGGTGAGCGACGACCACATGTGCTCGCGCCGTGCCGTGATACCCGCGCGGACGGCCCGGCGGTCGGTGAGCGGCGGGCCGATTTCCTCCAGGACCCCTCTGAGCCCGAGTCCGGCCCCCGAGGCGCGCAGCCGCGTGTCGAGCGCGTCGAGGCGCACAGTCACGGCAGCACCCGTGACGGGTTTGCCCAGCAGAAGCGACAGGTCGTTGCGTTCCTGGGTGCTCACCGAGGTCAGCCGGAGGGAGCCGGTGGCCTGTAGGCCGTTGCCTTCCAGGCGCTTGCGTACCGCCTCCCAGAGCCGGGTGAGCCCGGGGCCGGCCAGCCAGTCCCGTGTCGCGGCGGGCAGCTTGCTCATACGGACACCAGACGCCGATGCCGGCCGTTCCAGGTGTAGTGCAAGGTGGCCACCCCGCGCACATGGGGATCACGGAGGCACTCGTAGATGTGCAGGGACGGCACCTCCGGCCAATTGCCCATGAGCCGTTCGCTGGTGAGGACGAAGTCGAGGTTGAGGTCGACGAGGATCCGCCCCAGTCGCCCGTGGGTGGGTTCGTCGACCTTGGCGAAGGCGTCGTCGAGCAGGATCAGCCGCGGTGCTTGCGGCGCCGACTCGGCGAGACTGGTGAAGTGGGCGGCGGCCGCGGCGAAGAGCACCAGGTAGGAGAGCACTCGCTGCTCGCCCTGGCTGAGTCCGGTGCGGCCGGTCAGTCTCCGCCTGCGTCCCGGGGCGGCGTCCTCGACCACGAAGGTGTGGAAGCGGAACCAGTCGCGGTAGTCCAGCGCGGTCCGCAGATGGGCGGCGTAACCGGCCGAAGGATCGGCCCGTCTGGCGTCCTCGATCCGGCGTTGCAGTACCTCGAGGAGCTGCTCGGTCTGCTCGCGCGTGCGCAGACTCGACGGGCTGCGCAGCAGCTCGACGGCAGCCCGCACGTCCGCGTCCACGTCCTCGTCCAGCTTCCACAGCAGTTCCACACCGAGACCGTGGGAGGTGCGTACGGTCCGCAGGGTGTCGTTGAGAGCCGCGACCAGATTCGCCGCGGTGATGACCTGGGCCGAGAGGTGGTCGCCGAGTTCGCCGGTCAGGAATCGCTGGAACACCTCACGTTCGCGCTCGGTGAGCCGCCCCCGGGCCTCGGCGGCCTGGACGGCGATCCGCTCGCCCACGGCCGCGACGTCGTGGGTACCGTGGTCGTCGATCAGACGGCACACCTTGATCCCGTCGCGTTCCTCCATCTGTGCGTCGAACCCGCCGGCCAGTTGGTCGCGCAGGTCGGTGTGCCGGTTGAGTAGGGTGCTGTCCGACACCTCGTCTTTCGGGCGGCCGAGGGCCTGTTCTACCGCGTCGGCCAGATCCTGTAGCGCGCGTAGACGGCTGCGGACGTCCGAGCCGGGATCGTCCGCCACCTCCTCGGGCAGCGCGGACCGGTCCAGTCCGGCGCCGCGCACCACCTCCGGCCGGCCGAGTGCGCCGCGCAGGATGCTGCCGGTGTCGATGACCGCCGCTTCCTGGTCGGCCAGATCACCGCGCAGGCGCTTCTCCTCCTCTTCCGCACGCACGCGCAGGTCGTGGAGTTCGTCGCGAGTTCGTCGTGCCGCCGGAAGGATCTGGACGGCGTGCGTGATGCGTTGCCTGGCTTCCTGCTCGCGGGTGAGGATCTCGTCTTCGGTCGCCCCGATGGCCTCCTCGCGGGTGTGCAGGTCCTGTTGTGCGGTACGCAGTCCGGTGAGGCGGAGCCGGTAGTTCTCCTCCGCGGCCAGGCGGTCGTCAAGGGCGCGTTCGTACCGCTCGGCATCGGCGTGATGGGCGCCGAGCCGCTCACCCGTGCTGCCGACTGCCCTGCGCAGATGTCCGATGCCGGTGAGCAGGGCGGCCAGCGCGGTGCGTACGCGTTCCAGTTCGGCGGGGTCGCTGGGCAGGTCATGGGCGGTGGCGGTGGCATCCGCCTCGGCGCGCGCCGCTACGGCGAGAGCGCGTGCTTCCTCGGCCGCACGGGCCGCGCGGGTCGCCTTGGCGGTCAGATCGTGCAGTGCCCTCTCGTCCGACTCGGTTCTGCTCCAGGCGTCGGCCAGACCTCGTGCCCGGGGGAAGTCCTGCTCCGCGAGCCGGAGGGCCCGGCGCCGGGCATCGGCCTCGGCGAGTTCGTGACGGGCGTCGGCCAATCGCTGCCGCGTCTGCGTGAGCCGCTCCTCCAGTTCGGCGAGGATGCGCCGCCGGGTCTCGGCGCGTACGGCGGCTCCCACGTACTCGGCGACCTTCTTGTGGTGCCGGCCGCTGAGCACGCCCAGACGCCAGCTTCCGTCGTAGTACACCGCGTCGTGAGCGTTCGTTTCCTCGGCCGGTGCGAGCGCGATGGCGGCCAACAGGCGTTCCACCTGCTCGGATGCGACGCCGCACCCCGCCTGGGGCACCGGGTGCAGGGCCGAGGCGAGGGTCGGCCCGTCCGGCAACGCGGGACCGGGGCGCAGCAGAGTGTCACGGGTGCGGGGATCGACAAGGGCGCCGTCCGCGCCAACCCACGCGTCCAGGATCCCACCGGCCTCCAGTGCCGCCTCCAGACCGGTCCGGTCGGCGGGAGTCAGGTCATCCGTGAAGTCCACCAGCCGGTAGAAGGGTGCTCCGCTGCCCGGTGTCCTTTCGGCGACGCGGTGGTAGGGGACCGGCGGCTCGGGATCGGTACGCCGCTCCCAGTCCTGCTTCTGACTCGCCAGGCGGTCGAGTTCTTCGTCGAGCCGGCCGGCAGCGAGTGCCAGGGCGTCCCGGCGCCCGGTGAGTTCCTCGCCGTAAGGCTCCAGTGCGGCGTGAGCGGCTTGCCGCACCTGGCTGTCGATGTCGGGCGGGAGCGTGCGGTCCGCGAACGGGGCGTCGGTGGAGCTCTCGCGGGTGACCGCGGTGCGGACGGCGTCCAGCGACGGGCAGTCGGGTCCGACGGCGGCCTGCGTGCGGGTGACCCACTCGGCGACCTGGTGGGCATATGCACCGCTCTCCTCGGCGACCTTCTCGCGGCCGGCCTCAAGTCGGCCGGCGGCCTCTTCCGTCTCACCCTCCAGCCGTTCCCGCTCGGCATCGGCCTGTGCTGCCCGGGTCCGGACCTCCTCGGCCCGCTTGATGAGGCGCGTCACCTCCTGGACCATCCGGGTCCGGTTCTTCACGACCGTCTCGGCGCCCTCCAGTTGGTCCTGCCAGGAGCGCAGCCCGTCCCGCACCGTGGCCGTGTCCACGCGGACAACCGGCCGGTGCCGCACGATGTGCGTCTCCCCGTCCGGAGCGGTCAGCTCGGTCTCGACGGCCTGGGAGCGGACCGTGCGGGGCAGAGCGACTGCCTCGCCGAGATGGCCGGTGGGAAGCCCGGCCTTCTCCGCCTGCGCCAGCAGTTCCCGGTGTTCGGTGCCCAGTTCGGTGAGCCGGCTCCCGAAATGCTCGACGCCGTCGGCCAGCCGCTCGGCCGCGCCTTCTTCTGCGCCGTGTGCGTTGCCGAGGGCGGTGAAGGCGGCCGCGGCGGCGGTGTGCAGTGCCTCCACCGTGCTGCGGCGCTCCGACAGTTCGCGCAGGCTGCGGTAGGCGCGGCTGGCGTGCAGGGCGGCGAGATCGGTCCGGGCGGTTTCCTCCTCGTCGCGCAGGGTTGCCAGCCGGGCTTCCGACTCCCCTTCCTGTGTCCTCAGCTCGCTGGTCCGCTGTGCGGCGTCTCCGGCTGCCCGGCGTCGCTGCGCGAGGACGTCCAGTTCCCGGCTCACCGCCTGCGCGAAGGTGCGCAGGACTCCGGCCAGGTAGCCGCGGTAGCTGGTGAGGAACGTGCGCAGCGCCGCATCGGTACGCTCCAGGCGGCCGAGCTCGTCACGTACGGTGTCGAGGTCGTGGAGGTTGCGCGCCACCTTCTCGACCACGTCCTCGTCGAGCCCCGGCAGGGTCTCGCTCAGCAGCAGGGCCAGTCCCCCGTGCTCGATGCGGTCCCCGACGGTGGGGCGCCGCAGCCGGTGGAGGAGCTGGGTGAGGTTGCGGTAGCGGGTGGCGTCGGTGATGCCGAACAGTTCCCGGGCCACCCGGGAGCGGTGGAGGACCGCACGTTCGGTCGTGTTGTCGGAGCCGACGATCTCCTTGAGACGGTCGACCGGCAGGGGCTTGCCGTTTTCTACCAGGTGCAGGTCCTCGCCGACGCGCAGCGGGGTGACGAAGAACGTCGGCAGCGCCTTCTGCGTCGACTTCGAGGCACGGACGGCGGCACCGAGCGTGAGGTGGCGGGGGCCGCCGTCGTCGGTCGTGCCCCGGAACTCCACCCACAGGTAGCCGAGCCGATTGGTCTGCTCGAACCCGTCCAGCATCAGCCAGGCGAGCGTGGTCCGGCCGGTGCCCGTGGCGTCCAGCGCCCGGGAGTCGCCGTCCAGCAGATACGGGAGCAGCATCTCCAGGGCCTTGGACTTCCCCGCGCCGTTCTTGCCGCGCAGCAGCAGCCGCCCGTCGCCGAAGGCGAACTCCTGCTCGTCGTACTGCCAGACGTTGTGGATGCCCGCGCGGTGCAACCGGAAGCGGGTGCCGGCGGTCGTCGCAGAGCCGGAACGCGGCAGCGGGACAGGGGCACGTGCATCGGCGGTCATAGCGGCAACTCCTCCTGGATATCGGCACCCTTGCCGGTTGCGGTGGCCGGGCGCACGGTGACGTGGGTGGCGTAGCGTGCCGCCGCTGCCAGCAGCACCCAGCCGTCGCCGTCGGGCCGCGCCCCGCGGACATCGGTCACCGTGCGCCCTTCCGGTGCCTCTTCGGCGTACCCCTCCGGCAGCCCTTCGCCCTCGGCGCGCAGCCGGCCGGCGCGGGCCATCAGCCGCATGCGGACCAGCAGGTCCAGCACGGCATCCCGCAGGGCGGGAATGTCCTCCAGGTAGCCGCGCTGCCAGTTGCTGCGCCGCCCGTACTCGGCGATCAGCTCGGCCAGCAGCTCATCCACCAGGCCGTCCGGGACAGCCACTCCGATGACGAGCGTCCCTCCGGTCGCCGGATGTCCGGGCTCCTGCGGCCGAAGCCGCTCCACCAGCCGCTCCACCACCAGCAGCGCGGCCTGCGCGACGGTCCCGGTGCCCGGCAGGTGCAGATCCGTCAGCTCGTCCTCGGGGTCCACCAGCGCCACTCCCTCGGCGCGGATCTCCATCTCCAGGCCGAGGAGTTCGGAGAACGCCTGGGCCTCCCGGCGCTGCCGGGTGCGCAGCCAGTCGCGTTCGGCGTCGGTCAGTTCGTCGAGGTGGACGACGGGTGTCTCGACGAGCATCCGGCGCACATAGGTGCGCGGCCCGCCGAACCCCGGGTCCGCTGCCCGCCGGACCAGATCGGCTCCGTCGCGTGATGGGGAGAGCGGCCCGGCGACGACGACGCGGGCCAGCTCCCGATCGACCGTGATCAGGGCTTCTCCGCCCGCTTCCTGCACAAGCGCGGCCACATGGCCCTCGATCTCGATGAGGACGCCCCACTGGACCAGCTGACGCAGCGCCGCGACCAAGGTCCGCTTCCCGGCCGCCCGGCCCGTCTCCTCCAGCTCGATGCCCGCGTCTGCCGCAGCGGCCCTGACGTCGGCCACCAGCTGTGACAGCAGCATCTGCTCGGGGGCGGTCACCAGCACGGACAGGGCCAGCGTCAGGCAGGCGTACGTGTGAGGGGTGAAAGGGGTGCCGGTGGAGCGCTCCAGCCGGTGTCCCGCGCCCGCCCCCAGGCCGGCCTTGAACAGCCGGGCGTAGGAGCTGTCCACCAGCAGACGGTAACCGAGCACCTGCTGGAAACGCTTGCCCAGCCAGTCGGCATGCCTGCGGATCAGCGGGAAGAGGTCGGCGTGGGGACCGTCCGACGTGACCAGCGGGTGGGCGAGCAGCAGCCGGGCGGCGCTGCGGCGCTCGGCGGCCAGAGCGACGTCGTGTGCCGAGGGGAGGGTCATGACACGCTCACCTCGGCTTCGCCGTCGGCCGTGGCGGAAATGCGGCCGATGTCGAGCTCCAGATCCTCCAGCAGCAGATCGCCGTCGGCCGAGTGCAGGACGCACCACGTCCCCGCGGTGCGCCGCACGGTGAGCCGGATGCCCAGCTCGGCGTCCTCGCTGTGCGCCGCGTCGAGGTCGAATCCCGTCGCCCGCTCCCCGACCGGGCCGGCGCGACGCCGGAGCTGAGCGTTCCCGAGTGCGGTGGCCAGCAGCTCCAGGAGCAGTCCGAGCGCCGCCGAGGTGAGACGCACCTCGGTGAACCGGCCCGAGGCGCTGCGCAGTTCGTCCGCCGCCGCTGCCCGGTCCGCGGCCCGCTGACGGGCGGCCTCCCGCAGCCGCTGCTTCTGCGCGGAGTGGTCCTCCGCCGAGGACGTCCGGCCCCGCGGGGCGCGGCTGCCCCTTTCGCGCAGGGCCACCGGCACCTCGACGACCGGGCCGGTCCACCAGCTCGTGGCAGCGGGCACCACCTCGTCGGTGGCCGGGGGTATGCCCAGGTGACGGGCGCCGTACAGCCCGAAGGCGGCGACAGCGATGTCGTGCGCATCCTGCGGTGCCGCTTCGTCGAACCATCGGGCCAGCCGCAGCAGATCCCTGCGCCGGGACATCTCCCCGGTGGCCGACCTCAGCATCCGCTTGGCGTTGGCGAGCAGCGACTGCAACGCTCGCAGGGTGGCGTCCCGCAGCTGGTCGACCTGGCTGCCGTGGCCGTCGGTGTCGCTGAACCAGCCGCGCAGGCCCTCCCAGTCCGCCAGTTCGCGCCCACGGCTGCGCTGGATCCGCGTCTCCGGGCGGCCGTCACCCTGTGGTGACAGCCCGGTGAGGCCCTGCGCGTGGGCGTCCAGCCGGGCCAGCAGGCCCGGAAGGTGCGGCCACAGGGTGTCCAGCGCCCCCGAGATACGAGGTGCGCGGAACGCCACGTCCTCCGTGATCGCCTCGACGTAGTCGAGGAGCAGCTCCTTGAAGCCCTGGTACTCGGCGCTGTCCAGGTCGTACCGGGCCAGCACCTGGCCGAGGTAGGCGTAGAAGTCCCGGACGGAGTCCGCGAACTCGGTGAACTGCACGAACAGTGTGCTGACCCGCTCCAGCCCGTCCTGCGGTTCGATGCCACCGGGCGCGGTCACCAGCTCGGCCAGCTCCCGGAGCCCGCGCTCGACCAGTGCCAGCAGTTCGTTGCTCACCTCGCGGGCGGCGTCGGCCTCAGCCAGGACCCCGTCGGCGTCCCGCTGGATGCGCTCGCCCAGCTTCGACAACTGGTAGCGCGAGCGGGACCGCTGGTACTCGCTGATGCTGGTCGCCTTCACCGTGTGGCTGCTGCGCAACAGGTTCCCCCACTGCACCAGCTTCTCCAGCCGGCCCGTGAGAGTGTCGGCGTCGAGCCCCGCACCAGGGCCACCAGCCTCGCGCAGCTTCGCCACGACGTCCGGGACGGCCAGGTCCGCCAGCAGGGTCCCGCAGAAGACCCGCATGATCGCGACGTGCTCCAGCCGCTCGGGCGCACTGAGGTAGGCGTACGCGTCCAGCCGCCTGCGCGCCCCGCCGTCGCCGGCGTCCGGTGACGCGCCAGGTGCGGGTACTTCCATGCCCGCGAGGTTATGCGGTGTATTCGGCCTCCGTCGGGGTGTTGCCACAAATACTCCCGGGCTGTGCGGGGGCAACGCCGTGTGACAACGGTGACCCACTACGACATCGAGGGAGACGAGTGGGCTTTCGCCGGTCACTCGACCTTGGGTGACAGCAGCCACGTCTCGTAGTCACTCAGGAACTCGCCCATCGCGCCGAGGGACATCGGCGACGACTCGTACTGAGCTGAGAGGTTGACCTCGCACAGCTTGTAAGCGGGTTCGGTCCCCCGCGCTGCGGCATATGCAGCCGCCAGTGCCCGGACCGCGCGCGCCCGATCACCGGCTTCCACCGCCTCCACGAGATCCGGCCACAGCGTGTCGCCCTTCCACAGCTACCTCGACCCCGACAAGCACCTGACGGCCGACGCGGCGGTCCTCGGCGAGACCACCGGCGAGGACCCGCCCGCACACGATCCGGACGACCGCCAGTCCGTCACCATGCGGCCCGGCGACCAGCCACGCGGCGCCCTCGTTCCTCCACTCGGCGGCGCTCTGCCGGGGAGACGGGGCCGCCGACAGAGGCCAGTGCCCACCCGCCTGCGCCCTCTCGCCGGGAGTCGTCAGCGACGTGATCGGCCCCTCCGCGCCCTGTTCCATGCACGCCCCCAAGCGGCATTACGCGAATCGGTGTGACCTACAGCCCGCCACACCACGCCGCCCACACCGGCCAGGAGCGTCACCGCCCCACCTCGCACCTGGGCAGTGTCCAGCCACTCGATACCCGTGCCCATCTCCTCACCTCCCGTACGCGACCACGTCGAAGCCGCGGCGGTCGCCCAGGCGCACGAGGCTGGACCGCCCGGCCATAGCGTCGGCCGGCTGACCCGGGGCCCGGCCCCTGTGCCCCTTCGGCGGCCGGGGCCTAGCAGCCGGGGCCTACCCTCCGGGGGTGGCCGCGCTCGCCGGGGTGTCCACCGGCACGGTGTCCAACGTGCGCAACGGCCGGAGGCCGTGAGGGAAGGGACGCGCACGCGGGTGGAGAAGGCCATCGCGGAGGTCGGCTTCGTCCGGCAGACCGGCCCGGCTCGGGAAGCCGCGCACTGGCGCCGGTCCGGGCACGCCACGTGGATCTTCACCCCGGCGGCCACCGGCTGGTACCCGAAGAAGGCACCGGCCGAGGCTCACCCCGTGCCGGTGACCGGCGGGCCCTTCCCCGGCGTCCCCGTGCGTGGCCGTGGCGCCTCCGGACGGGCCGAGGCGTGCTGGGTGCCCATCAAGGACCGGCTGACCCGGCACGGGCTGCGCCACGGGCACGCACGCTCATGGAGGAGCTGGGCACCCCCAGGGTGCCCATGGGCGAACGGATGGGGCACGAGGACGGATCAGTCGGCGCCCGGTACGCCCACACATGACGGACTCCATGCGCACGCTGCTCATGGAACAGCTCACCGAGGTCTGGCACGCGTCCCTGGACGACCGTCTGGCCCTCGTCCCCCGCTCACCGGTGCCGGTGCTCGACCGGCTGTTGCAGGAGCGTGCCACCGAGCGGTGACACCCCGTTTCAAGATCACACCCAGTTGACACCCAGGCACCCAGACACAACGCGATCAGGGCCAGTCTCCCCGAAGGGAAACCGGCCCTGACCTGCTGATACGAAGTCGGGGTGGCGGCATTTAAACGACGAGCAGGTTGCTGGCGGGGATGAGGGTGTTCGCCTTGGCGGCGTCGGGGTCGTGGTAGTACTCAGTCCTGCCCATGGGCGGCCATCCCCTCTGGTCGGGCGTCCAGGGCCGGGCACCGGCCCAGACGGCGTCGAAGCTCTGAGCGTAGTTGTCGAACCACCCGGAGGCGTCGACTCTTCGGAGGTGGAGCAGGGGGTTGGCGCTGGCCGGCTGGCCCCAGATGTGCAGGTTGACCAGCAGGTGGTCGTCGTAGCGGAACATCGACGTGTAAAGCGTGGTGTCGCGCAGCCGCACCTCGCGCCTGTGAGGTGGTGGGCTCACCGCTCGGTCAGTGTTCGCCCAGGGCGGCGAGGTGGTCGGCGAAGCTCTTTGTGAGGCTGCCGAGGAGGGCTTCGCCCTTCTCGGCCGTGGCGTGAGAGGGATAGCCGATGACGCCCGATGCGGTGTACTCGGTCATGCCCAGGGTGAGCAGGAAGCGGCGTTCGCCGCCGTCGTGGTCGGCCTTCTCGTAGCCAGGACGCACCAGCTCGGGGGCGGCGTGCAGCAGGATGGAGGTCTCGTACTCCCCCGCGTGCATGTCGCCGTGCTTGTCCGAGACGAGACCTGCGTCGCTGCGGGCGCGGTCCACGTCGCCGCTCAGGGGGAAGAGGCTCATGCGCGGCCCGTCGACGTTCGCCTCCTGGACGATGTTCGACAGGACGTAGTTGCCTCCGTGGCCGTTGACGATGACCAGCTTCCGGATGCCGGATCGGCCCAGGGAGGCTCTGATGTCGTCGATCACCGCGTAGAGGGTCCTGGCGCTGATGCTGACCGTGCCCGGCCAGGAGCCGTGCTCGTGGCTGCACCCCATCGTGATGGGCGGCAGCAGGTGGACCGGGTAGGCGTCCGCGATGCACCGTCCGTAGATGGCCGCGATGGCGGTGTCGGTGATCAGGGGGAGGTGGGGCCCGTGCTGCTCGAAGGAGCCGACCGGGAGCACGGCGACCCGGGGCCGCCGCTCCTGGACGTCGGTGCTCGTGGCTGTCGGCAGCAGGTTCACGGGGCTCCTCCGGCTCGCTAGAGGTCGGCGCCGTTCATCCTGTCCAGCGCCCCGTTCAGTTCTGAAATCTCCACCAGCTTCCGCCATGGTGCAAGGCGCTGCCGCAGGCGGGACAGCTCGGCTCGGATGCGTGCCGATCCCGTCCGCTCCGCTATGTCCAGGGCTTGCCGTGCCGCCTCGTAGGCGCCTTCCACGTCCTCCAGGACGGCGTTCGCTGTGGCGAGGCGGGCGAGGCACAGTCCTCGGTCCCGCTCCTGCACGGCGGCCCAGTGGCTCAGGCTCCTGTGGAAGGTCGGCACGGCCTCGTCCGGCCGGCCGAGGTGTAGGGCGCAGTCGGCTCCTTCCATCTCGATGTACGCCGGCGAGCAGTATCCGGCCAGGGGGTCGGAATCGTCTCCCGCGGCGGTTGCCGTCATGGCGTGTTCGATGGCGCGAGCGGTCTCGCTCCGCTCTCCGAGGCGTGCCTTGCTGGTGGCGAGCTGCCGTAGGACGACCGCATGCACGCGGGGGGAGAGACTGGTGGCATGTCGTAGTGCGGCGGTGGCGAGACCTGCACCGTGCCCGGCGTGGCCGGCCTCGGTGGCGATGTTGCCGCGCCGCTGGAGGATGTACGCGATGAGCATCGGATCGCCCAGTTCCTGTGCGTAGTCCATCGCCGTCCTGGTCCAGCGCACGGCCTCGTCCGTGCGGCCGGTGTCCTGGTACAGCCATCCGAGGAACTCGGCGTACCGGGCGCCGACCCGCAGCACGTCCGCGCGCAGCAGATCGTGGGACTCCTGGCACATCTGCTCGATCAGGGGCATCTGGCTCCGCACCGGCGCGACCAGGAACCGAGGGCCCACCAGCGGTTCGGCTTGGGCGTGCTGCCGAAGGACGGACGCCAGGTAGCCGAGCATCTCCGTGCTGACCGGGGCGGGCAGCTTGCTCCGCGGCGAAGGCGCGGACGATGGGCCCCGTGGCCCTGTCTCCTCCACGTGGGAGGGGAAGCCGAGCTCGGCGTCGGTCGCCTGGTACGCCTCGCGGAACAGCAGCCGATGATCACGCCTGACCGGTCGCCGTCCGTTCTCGTACATCGAGACCAGAGTCTTCAGACTGGCACGTGTCGGCGACTCCACCCCGAGCCGCTCCGCCGCGGCCGTGAGCGCGTCGATCAGGTCCGCCTGAGTCCACCCACGTGCGTGTCTGGCTTCCTGCAGCTTCGTCCTGGCCTTCATCGCACCCTCGCAGCCCGTGGTTGCCCGGTCACCGCATGATGATGGCAAGACCGCTTCGCGTGTGGGGAGTTAACGGTCAACGAGGGCGTCCGTTAACCCTGTCCACTGCGAAACGGCCCCCGTCAGGGCTTACTTGCCGTCGTGCGAGGCGGCCAGGGACTCGGATCTTGTGCAGCCTCACCGCGCAGCCCAAGGAACTCGGGGCCGGGAGGCGATGTGACGCCATCCCTCAGCCGAGCGCCTCGGGTCGGTGGCGGCATCCGGAGAACCCGCGATGCGCCACTTCAGAGCACCGTCCGGGGCGATGCCGTATGACTCCCCTCGCCGCCGGGCGGTCCAGGTGGCCCGTCCCTCTCCCACGCGCGGGGCGGGCCACCACCTACGGCCGAGGATCGCTGGAGGTCCGATGACGAACAGCGGCACGCACCACTGGGTGCCCACCACGCCGACCACCGGCCGACACGGCACGGAAGCCGGTGCGTCCGATCCCGCACCGCTGCCCGACTGGCTGACCACCGGGGCCCTCGTCCTGGACACCCGCACCGGGCGGAGGGGCGAGGTGCAGGACTGGCCCTACCCCGCCTCGGCGGCGCCCACCCGGGCGTGGCTGCGCCCTGTCGGCGGTGGCCGGGAGTGGACGCCGCGCATCGCCGACCTCCGTCCCGTCGAGGCCGGGGAGCGGCCGTGAAGCCGCTCGCGCTGTGGGAGCGGTTCGAGTGGGCGGCCGGGACGTGCTTCCGCTGCGACAGCACCGGCACGGAGGTCGCGCCGATCGGCACGATCAGCGCGCGCGGCATCGACGTCGAGGTCCGAGCGTGCCGGGCGTGCGTGTTCCACCTGGAGCAGCTGCACTGGAGCCTGGTGATGAGACAGCAGGACGGGGGCCGGCATTCCGCCGCCGGAGTGCCCGGGCCCGGTCCCGTGCGGTCTCCCGGGACCGGGCCCGGACCGGCCGTCGGCATGCCGCGTGCGGGGCCTCGCCACCCCCACGACCGCGGTCCGGCGCCTCCCCCTCCCCAACGGGTGCTGCGGTGGCCGGGCACCGGTTACCGGCCCGTGGGCCGACATCGGCGGGCGTAGCGGCCAAGGCCCTTCCGTGTCTCGGCGGTTGCTCCAGCCTTGGCTCCGCGGAGCGCTGGCGGCTGTGCGATGCCCCACACCGATGGCGGCTGCGTACACAAGCACCATGCCTGCCGAAAGGATCCCGCCCGGCCCGGGGTCACAGTCCGAAAGGGCTGCTTCGCCGCCGCGCCGGACCGTCTACCCTGCGGTGCATGATTCGTGCGGTGGTGTTCGATGTCGGCGAGTGCCTTGTTGACGAGACCCGGGAGTACGGGACGTGGGCTGACTGGCTGGGGGTGCCGCGGCACACCTTCGCGGCGATGTTCGGGGCGGTCATCGCGCAGGGGAGGGACTACCGGGAGACGTTCCAGGAGTTCCGGCCCGGTTTCGATTTGACCGAGGAGCGGGAGAAGCGCGCGGCTGCCGGGCAGCCGGAGTGGTTCGGTGAAGGCGATCTGTACCCGGACGTCCGCCCCGCGCTGGCGGCTCTGCGCGAGGCCGGGCTGTGGGTGGGCATCGCGGGGAACCAGACCGTCAGGGCCGGCGGCCTGCTGCGGGGGCTGGACCTTCTGGCCGACATGATCGCCACCAGTGACGACTGGGGCGCCTCCAAGCCGGACGTGAAGTTCTTCGAGCACGTCATCGAGGCCACGCCCGCCGCACCGGGCGAGATCCTCTACGTCGGTGACCGGCTCGACAACGACATCCGCCCGGCCGTACAGGCGGGCCTGCTGACGGCCCTGATCCGGCGTGGCCCCTGGGGCACGATCCAGCAGCGCGATCCGGACGCGGACGCGATCACGACGATGCGCATCGACTCGCTCGCGGAGCTGCCGGAGAAGATCGCCAAGTTCAACGCTGAAGCGCGCTGACCGTCGTACCCCAGTCGTAGAGGCGGTCGTCGAGGTCCCGCACGCACTGCTCGTCCTGCCAGGGGGCGAGCGTGCGGCGGACCTCGCGGACGCGGTCCATGCCGGTCGCGTACCAGGTGGCCGCCAACTGGTCGAGGGCCTGGACGGCGTATCCGCACGCCTCCCGCGGCCTTCCGTCGGCGGACTCGACCGCGGCGAGGTCGCCGAGGACGACGGTGCGTTGCTTGTCCGACTCGGGCGGCAAAGCGTCGAGCACCTCGTGGAGTGTCTTGCGCGCCTGCGGTATGTGGCCGGCTTTCAGCTGCGTGTTCCCTTTGAAAGCGGACAGGCGGACAGGACTGAACCAGTCCAGCCACTCGGGAGAGGCGTGCTCGCTTCCCGCGGCAAGGATGTCCTCGGCACGACGGATCAACCGCAGCGCCGCGTGGGGGTCTCCGCAACGGGTCTCGCACTCCGCCTCGACAGCGTCCAGCCATGCCCAGACCTCGGCGGACGCCTCTCCGCGGCGGGCGTAGGTACGGGCGGCCCGTATACGCTCCGCCGCTGCCTCCCGGTCGTCCGCCCAGCCCGGGATGAAGGCCATGTGCGCGAGGATGGCGGCTCCGAGCAGGGGATCGTTCGCTTCGCCTGCCGCCTGCAGGGCCAGGAGGAGGGTCTCCGAGGCCCGCTCCGGCTGCCGCAGGTCGAAGAAATCGATCCGGCCGGCCAGCAGGTAGGACTCCGCCAGGGAGGCGGCGAGGGCCCGGCGGGTCGGGTTCGCCGTTTCCGGGAGAAGGGCGCAGCCGAGACGGGCGTGCTCCAGGACCGCGGGGTGCAGTACGGCAGGCGCCACGGACCAGTAGAAGTGCCGGTGTGAGCGTGTGACGGCCGCGAAGTCCCCGCCGATGGTCGCCGGTTGTGTCGCGGCTTCGTTCCGAGCGGGCACGGCGGCCAGACGTGTTCCGGACAGAGGCGCGCGGGGGGTGTTGTCGACCGCTGTGCCGGGCCGGGACCGCGAGCTTCCCCAGGGGGGGACGAATCCGAGGTCCTCCATGCCCTGCCCCATGAGGTGGGTCAGGACTCGGTGCACGTCGGGCTGCGGCCAGGGCGGTGTGGCCGACTCCCATCGCCGGACCTGCCGGACGCCGACAGCCAGACCTCTGATCCCGAGCTTCCGCGCCGCCTCGGTGATGGCGTCAGCCAGGGCCTGCTGGGAGTTGTATCCGGCAGCCAGGCGAGCGGCCTTGAGCCTGGTGTTGCCTGCGGGACGGGACATGGATCTCCTCCGGGGCGAGCTCCTGCCAGAGAGTGACGGGTAGTGCCGCTGCGGCGGCGGGAAATCGTCCATCGAGCACCGACTAAGTCCTCTGCGAGCCCTGCTGATGGCCTGTCAGAGTCCTCGAAACAGGACTTCGGGAGACAGCATGATGTCACCTCGTCGCTGCGAAGTCAGGTCCCGTCACGCGGCACCGCGCACCGCGGCGCTGCGGGACCGGCGAGGAAAGCCGGCGTCATCGACCCCGGATGCCGCAGGACCGCCAGGTGCCGCCCCGCCCACACTCCCCGGGCGGGGTGGCGCCCGGCGGGCTCCGGTGGGCGCAAGGGGATGTTCCAGCACCATCCGGCGCAGAGAGAGGAACAGCCGTGCCTCAGGCCAGACGAGAGAAGAAGGACCACCTCATCTACGCGGACGTCGTGGACTCCAAGTCCAAGGCGGGCGTGTGGATGGGTGAGCGTGCCTCCTTCCAGGAGAAGCAGAACCGCATCATCGAGGCGCTCAAGGAGCGGACCGACTGGGTCGAGCTGAAGAACGCGATCATGGTCATCGGCACCGAACCGGCCGGCATCACGGTCATCGCGCCGAACCCGACGCTGCCCGGTGTGATCGTCCTCGCCGACGGCGGCTCCCCGGCCACCTCCGCGAAGCTCCAGGCCGCCGCCGAGGAGAGGGTCCGCGAGGTCGTGGGCGAGCTCGCGATCGCCGAAGAGGAAACGGCGGCCTGACCACCATGGCCGTCCCTCGGATGCTGTGGGGGAAGTACTTCCGGTACGAGCGGGCCGGGGAAGCGGTTCTCCTCGACCCGGTCGGGCTGGACAGTGTGTTCATCGACTCCGGCGAGGTCCACGACCTCGCCGGGGTCCCCCCGACCGCGACCCACCAAGCCCTTGCCGGGCTCGGCTTCACACCCGGCGGTCCCGCGGCCGACCGGCGCGAGGCACTCCACGACCGTCTCCGACACCTCGGCCTGGACGCCGTCCCCCGCCGCATCAGCGGCCTGCGCGTGGTCCTCACCGACCGCTGCAACATGGCCTGCACCTACTGCTTCGTGGACACCAACACCGGCGAGCCGGACATGACGGAGGACGAGCTCTCGCACGGGCTGGAGTTCCTGTTCGAGCAGAACGCCGGGCAGGAGGAGGTGTCCGTCCAGTGGTTCGGCGGCGAGCCGACCATCCGCTTCGACCTGATGCGGTACGGCGACCGGCTCGCCGACACCCTCGCCGACCGCTACGGCGTGGCCAGGGTGCGGCGCACGGTCGTCACCAACGGCGCCCGTCTGACCGACGAGGTCCTCGACCACCTCGTCGCGTACGAGTACGGGGTCGGCATCTCCGTCGACGGCCCCCCGGGCGTCAACTCCGCGAACCGCCTCCTGCTCGGCGGGCGGCCCGCGGACGACCGGATCCGTCGCAACGTCGCCCGGCTCGTCGAGGCTGAGGGGCTTCACGTGGGCTGCAACCTCACTCCGACGGCCGCGAACATTGGACGCCTCGCCGATACCGTCCGGTGGATCGTCGACGACCTCGGGCTGAAGTTCGTCTACGTCAACACGCCCATTCCGACGGCGGGCCGCTGGCAGGTCAAAGGCGCCGATCTGGCCAAGGAACTGTACGAGGCGCGCCTGGCCGCGCTGGGACGGGGCGGGATGCTGTTCTCCGTCCTGGACCGCGCCTTCCAGGCCCTCGACACCCGCCGGCCGATGCTGTTCGACCACATGCAGGGCGACCGCAGTCTGAACGCCGCCCTCCTGCCCGGCAACCGGGTCAGCCTGTGCGACATCAACTTCACCGAGCCGTCGTTCCTGCACACGCTCGACGAGCTGCGGGCCGACCCCGGCCTCCTGGCCGGCGTGGCGAAGGAAGTCGCACCGGTACCCGAGTGCGGTGACTGCCCGGCGCTCGCCGTCTGCGGCGGCCCGTCCCGCAACGAGCAGACCCTCGTCGGGGGCGACGCCCCGGACCCCGAGATGTGCGCCTTCTACACGAGCACCGTGGAGATCGCCGTGTGGGACGACACGGGGGTGCAATGAGCACCCAGGTCCGTACGGCACTGATCTCCACGGCCGGGCACTGCAAGGTGGCCTGCGGGTTCTGCTTCCGCGCCGACCGAGCCCACGGCTTCCTGGACACCGCGACCTACACCCGCACCCTGTCGCGGCTGAGGGAGGCGGGCGTGGAAGGGGTGTGCCTGAGCGGTGGGGAGCCGACCCACCACCCGCGGCTTCGGCAGCTGGTACGGCTGGCCCACCAGTTCGGCATGGCGGTGTCGGTGGTGACCTCGGCCCGCACCGCGGCCGAGGTCACCGCCCTCTCCCGGGTGGCGCGTCTGCTGGCCAACGTGACCGTCTCCGCCGACTCGCGGGGCGCGATGGCGCTGGGACGCACCACACGTACCGCGGCCTCGGGGATCGACACGCTGCGCGCCCTCGGCACCGGGACGAAGATCCTGCACGTCACCTGCTGGGATCTGGACGACGAGGAGTGCCGGGAGCTGGCCGGCCTCGTTTCCGGGGCCGGGGTGGAGGTCCAGTTCAGTCCCGTCGTCCTCGACGAGCGCACTCTGCGCCGTGAGGGCGGATCGGTCCAGGACTACCTGGCACGGCAGCAGCTCGACGCCGAGCTGCTGGGCCGCCACTTCGACCTGTCCGACCGCTACCGGGCCTACCTCGGTGAACTGCGTGAACTGCAACTCCCCGCAGGCGGGGACGAACGGTGGCAGTGCCGCTCGGCGACCGCGTACGTCTCCGCCGACGGCCGCATCCGGCGCTGCCCCTACGGCCAGGCGTCGGTCAGCGCCCACGCTCCCCGGGCCGCGATCGGACAGTTCCTGACCGCTCCGGCGCAGGACCGGGTGACCCCGGACTGCGCCGCCATCTGCCGCCGCCCCGCCGCCGCGCCCGACGACCGCAGCGCGTCGTGCACGGCGGCGTGAGGGCGACCCGACGCATCCCGACTCCATGGACCGCTCTATGGCGATCACGACACCCGACGACTTTCCCCGCCGCTGGCGGCAACCGCCGAACCTCCCGCTGGAGGTGCCCTTCGACCACACCTTCCTGCCCGCCGTCGACATCCTCGACCACATCCGCAGGGACGAGGAGGTCCGGTTCACGGTCCTCGGGGACGACGACTGGCAGGTGCGCATGGACCGCACCGCCGCCTTCCGCACCGCGCCGATCGAGGAGATCGCCACCTGGACGTTCCGGCTGGTGCACTTCAACCTCAGCCGCTTCTACGACGACCTCCTGGACGGCTTCCAGGAGGAGGTGATGATCCCCTGGCGCACGCACCTGTCCGCCCGGGGGTTCACCTGGCAGCGTCTGGCGCCCATCCTCTTCCTGTCCACCGAGGGCGCGTCTTCGACCTACCACAACGACAACTCGCACGGCCTGGTCTGGCAGGTGCACGGCGCCAAGACCTTCCACAGCTACCTCGACCCCGACAAGCACCTGACGGCCGACGCGGCGGTCCTCGGCGAGACCACCGGCGAGGACCCGCCCACGCACGATCCGGACGACCGCCAGTCCGTCACCATGCGGCCCGGCGACCAGCTGTGGAGCCACGCGCTGACACCCCACTGGGTCACCACCGAGTCGGCGCTCGCCATGAGCGTCACCCTCTCCCACGGCGGCCTGTGCCACCGGGGCCGCTTCTCCGACCGGGAGCTGGCACTGCGGGCCTACTGGGACAAGAACCCGGGTGAGGCGTGGACGCACGACCTGCGCAACGTCCGCTACTGAGACCGCGTCCCCCGGCACGGGCGAGTGTGCCCCGTGCCGGGGGACGCGGTGCGCGACCGGTTACGGCGTGAGCCGGTTCGGTCCGCGGAAGAGGAAGGTGACCTCGCGGATCGAGTCCAGGCCGAGCATGACCATCAGCACTCGACCGAGGCCCATGCCGAGCCCGCCGTGCGGCGGGCACCCGTACCGGAACGCGTTCAGGTAGTCCCGCAACGGCTCGGGGCTCATGCCCTTCTCCGCGGCCTGCGCCAGCAGCACGTCGTACCGGTGCTCACGCTGCGCTCCGGTGGTGACCTCCAGCCCGCTCCACAGCAGGTCGAAGCTCAAGGTCACACTCGGGTCGTCGGCGGGCCGCATGTGGTAGAAGGGCCGGATGCCCGCCGGGTAGTGCGTGATGAACACGAACTCGTGCCCGGTGGCCTCCTTGATGTGAGCCGAGATGCTCCGCTCGCCCTCCGGGTCCAGGTCCTCCTTGACTTCCCCCGGGTCCCAGCCGCCCTTGCGCAGGATCTCGTGGGCCTCGGCCATGGTGATGCGGGGGAAGGGCGTCGTGGGGACGGTGACCTCGACGCCGAGGTGCTCGGCGATCGCCTCACCGTGCGCGTCGGCGACCCTGGCGATCGCGTGCGCGAGCATCCGCTCCTCGAACGCCATCACGTCCTCGACGCCGTCGATCCAGGCCAGCTCCACGTCGACGCCGGTGAACTCGGTCGCGTGCCGGGAGGTGAACGACGGCTCCGCGCGAAAGACCGGTCCGATCTCGAAGACCTTGTCGATCCCGGCCGCGATGGCCATCTGCTTGTAGAACTGCGGAGACTGCGCCAGGTAGGCGCTGCGGCCGAAGTAGCCGAGCTTGAAGACCTCCGCGCCGGACTCCGAGGCGGTGCCCATGAGCTTGGGGGTGTGCATCTCGGTGGCGCCCTGCTCGTAGGCGTACTCGCGCATCCCCTGTTCCAGGGTGGTCTGCACGGCGAACAGCAACTGGGTGGCGGGCCGGCGGCGCACGTCCAGGAAGCGCCAGTCCAGGCGTTGCTCCAGGCCGGTGTGCTCGTCGATCGGAAGCGGTGCGGCGGCCGGGTTCAGGACCTCGAACTCTTCCGGGACGATCTCCAGGCCGCCGAGCTTGACCTGGGCGGCGTCGACGACACGGCCGGTGACACGGACGGCGGACTCGGGGGTGAGGGCTTCGAGCCGGGCCTCCAGCGGCCCGCCGTCGCGCTTGTGGGTCACCTGCACCATGCCGGTGTTGTCCCGCACGATGACGAACTGCATCTTGCGCTGCAGGCGGAGCGTGTTCACCCACCCGCAGACGGAAACGGTACGGCCGACGTGTTCTCGCAGGTCGGAGACGTGTACGCGGCTGTGGATCATTGCGGTCCTCCGAAGGACGTCGTCATGATCCCTTGGGAGTGCGGGCGAGAAGGGCAACTCGCGGTGCCACCGCACTTTCGCCGCCACCTGGTGGCGGCCTCGTTCGGGCCCGGTGACGGGGGCCGGCCGGCGGGGCATTGGACCTCCGGGCGAGGTCGTTCCTCCCCGCGCTCGGGAGGGTCTTCACCGCGGGGCGCGAGGCCGCCTTCCCAGCTCCCGGCGGCTCTCTCTGCTCGCGTGGTCCTGCGGCTACTCGTCTCCTTCAACGCGTTGTCCAGCAGGATACGGACCCCAAGAACATCGCCGCAATCAAGAACGTACGTGTCAACGGGAGGAGCCGTAGTGAGCGTGCTCGTGCGACGGGCGGTGGCCGCCGACGCCAGGGAACTGGCGCGGATGCGCCAACTTTCGCTGACCTGCCCGGAGGAGCCCTCGAACCAGGCCGAGAGACCTGCCGGACGGTCCCTGGGGCGAGGAATGCGGGACGGCGTTCGCCGCAATACTCGGTGGCCGGGACACGGTCGCCGCTCTCAATGGTGAGCGCCGCTCCAGGCCGTGTGGCGGCCTGTGCGCTGGGGTTCCTTCTTCTTCGGGCTTCCGGGCCCCGCCAGCAGCAAGCCGTGCAACGGCGACATCAGCACTGTCGCCACCGATCCGGCGTTCCGCGGACGCGGCTACGCGCGGGCGGTGGCGACAGCGCTCATGAACTCGATGACGGTACGCGGCTGCAAGCGCATCAGCCTAACCGCCACCTCGGAGGGAGAGCCGTTGTACGCGTCTCTCGGGTGCACGACCGATGAGCCACGGATGTCCCGGCCGGCCGAGTGAGGGGGCGACGCAGCCACGACCAGAGCACCTCACCCGGCCCCGTACGTGCTCGTCAGAAAGGCGAGCGCATACGGGAGGCTTCAGCAGGGCCCGCCACAGGCCCACCGCACCATCGCCGACGGCCAGCATGGGGTCACGCATGCCGCGTCGTCGGCAGTCCCTTAGCAGGTCGGCCCACGACTCGGTCGGCTCCCGCAGGCCCTCCGCCAGTGCGATCAGTTCCTCGCGGCCGTCGGCGCGCACGCCCATAAGTACCAGCACGCAAAGCGTGGGCCTGCCCGAGCCTCGCTTCGGGGTGGACACCGTCGGCCCACACGGACACGTAGTCGCTGCCTGGCAGGCCCCGTTCCTGGAACGCGGCGTGGTCGTCGCTCCACTGCTTGGCCAGCCGAGTCACCGTCGCTGCCGACAGGCCGGCCGAGGTACCGAGGAACTGCTCCAGCGCGGGCACGCAGTCCCCTGAGGCCAGTCCGCGCGGGTAGAGCAGGGGCAGTACCCTTGCTGGTCTTCGGGGACTTCCTCGCCCACGGCCGAAGGATCTTCGAGGAGAACTTCTTGCGCCCGCCGGTAGCCTCGTCGACGCGCTTGTCGTTCACGCGTGGTGGGGTGGTGACCTCTACCGAGTCGGCGGCAGTGGTGACGGTGCGGGGCCGGTGGCGGCCGTTGCGCACGACCTGACGGCGACCGGCCTCGTCCCGCTCGGCCGTGAGCTCGGCGATGTACTGGTCGACCTCGGCCTCCAGCACGGCCACAGCATGCGGCGGGCGCCCTCCCGGACGCTCTCGTCGATCAAGAAGCCGGAAATCAGTGGTTGCCGTCTTCGTTGACTACGCTGAGCCTGGGCGTGCCTTCCCAACCGACGGTGCATCGTCGGACCATCTCGCAGCTCTGCTTTTGGGGCCTCACGGACGGTCAACCGTCCGTGAGGAGCTTGTTGGCCCTGTCGACGTCGAGATACTCGGGGTCGAAGGGGCCGTCGAGCCACTCGGTGATGAGCCGATGCTCTTCGTGCTCGGGGTCCGCGACAGCGACGAGGAGCTCTCCGTAGCCCCAAGGCCCGCCGCAGTCCTCGGGTGGGCATGCACGGCGGCCGGTAACACAGCGGGGATAGGCGGTTCCCGGAACTCCGTTGAGGGCTTTCTCGGTCTGGATGTGGTGGAGCCAGTTGTCGCCGAAGTCGTAGGTGTAGCCGATCCTGTCGCCGACGGCCGGGGCCACCGAGCGGAGCGACACCTCACGTTCGTCACGGTGGCCGAGTTCGGTGTCGGGGCGCCCGAAGGCTCCCATGGGCGTCTCGAAGACGTGCAGGTGGTTGCCCTCCCAGCTCATCGCGGTCTGGATCACCCGGTGCAGACGGTCCAGAGTGATGTCGGCGGGCACCTGCAGGCGGCGCCAGATCGGTGGACGGATGTCGGCCAGGGTGACCTTGATCTGGAGGACGGCCCCGGAAGGCATGGAGGGAATGTCCCTTCACGGAGTGGACGAACGCGCTCGTGATCTGTGAAAGATCGCTGCCGTGTCACCGGCGGGGACTCGCGCAGCCTCGTGCCTGGAGCCGGCCGGTGGCAGGGCAGCCGAGCTCAGGGGAAGGTAGCAAGCCACTGCGACTCGCGGGTACCGGGAGCCGGGGAACGAGGCCGACTCCCCAATGGCTCCCAAGCGACTCCCGAAAACAAGTCAAGGGCCCGATCCGCTGAGCGGATCAGGCTCCTGACCTGGTGTTTCTTCAGTCGGGGTGGCGGGATTTGAACCCACGACCTCTTCGTCCCGAACGAAGCGCGCTGCCAAGCTGCGCCACACCCCGAAGCAACGGGGACTACTGTAGCCCACCGTCGCGTGGACGCGAAATTTGGTTACCGGGGTGGGGTGAGGGTGAGCAGGGTGGCCTCCGGGGGGCAGGCGAAGCGGGCCGGGGTGTAGCGGTTGGCGCCGCAGCCTGCGGAGACGTGGAGGTAGGCACGGTGGTCGCGCGCGGTGTGGGTGGACAGCCCGCGGGCGCGGGCGGTGTCGAGGTCGCAGTTGGTGACGAGTGCGCCGCGGAAGGGGACGCGGAGCTGCCCGCCGTGGGTGTGACCGGCCAGGATGAGCGGGTAGCCGTCGGCGGCGAAGGCGTCCAGGACGCGCAGGTACGGGGCGTGGACGACGGCGAGCGTGAGGTCGGCGTCCGGGTCCGGGCCGCCGGAGACGGTGTCGTAGCGGTCGCGCTTGATGTGGGGGTCGTCCAGGCCGGTGAACGCCAGGTCGCAGGAGTCGAGCTTGAGGCGGCCGCGGGCGTTGGTGAGGTCGGCCCAGCCCGCGGCGTCGAAGGCGTCGCGCATGGGTTCCCACGGGATGTGCCGGGCGCCCTGGACGGGCGGGTTGCCGTTGAGGCCGTGGCGGCCGCTGGCCTTCTCCAGCAGGTAGCGGGCGGGGTTGCGCGGCCGGGGGCCGTAGTAGTCGTTGGAGCCGAAGACGTAGGCTCCGGGGTACTCCAGAAGGGGGCCGAGGGCGTCCAGGAGGTCGGGCACGGCCTCGGGGTCGGAGAGGTTGTCCCCGGTGTTGACGACGAGGTCGGGGCGCAGCCCGGCGAGCGACTGGAGCCAGCGGGTTTTGTAGCGCTGCCCGCTCACCATGTGGATGTCGGAGACCTGGAGCAGTCTCAGGGGTCGCGCCCCGGGCGGCAGGACGGGGACGGTGACCCGGCGCAGGCGGAAGGCGCGGGGTTCGACGCCCACCGCGTAGCCGACGCAGGCCGCGCCGAAGGCGGCCACTCCCAGGGGAACTCCGTATCGCGCGCGCATGCGTCCATGATCGCAGAACGGTGGGACGGCGGGACGCCGACGTCGGGCCCGGGAGACGGTCAGGTACGGGCCAGCGCGACGGCCGCGGCGTACCCGGTGGGGACGCGCACGTCGGCGATCGTCCAGCCGGGCAGGCCGGCGGCGGTGGGGCCGGTGCCGACGTAGTCCAGGGACGGGTCGCGGCCCAGGCCGATGCCCAGGCCCTTGAGGTAGGCCTCCTTGCGGGTCCAGGCCCGGGCGAAGGCGGCCGGGGAGTCGTCGGCGGACAGCGGGGCCAGCTCGGCGGCCTCGCGCGCGTGCAGGGCCCGCGCCGTGTTCGCGACGGTGTCCGGGCTCGGCAGCCGCTCCACGTCGACGCCGACGGGGGTGGTGGCCAGGGCGACGAGGGCGAGGCCGCCGGTGTGGGACAGGGAGTGGTGCAGGGCGCCGTCGGCGACGGCGGGACGGCCGTGGGGCTCACCGCAGCCCGGGCACGACAGGCGGGTGAAGCGCACCTCGGCGGGCGGCAGCGCGAGGTGGGCGCCGAGCAGCAGGCGCAGGGCGACGTGCGAGGTGCGGTAGAGGTCCTGGTCCTGGGGGCGCACGAAGGTCGCGGCCCGCTTCTGCTCGTCGGCGTCCAGCACGTCGGGGGCGAGGCGGGCGGCGGTCTCCCGGTGGCGGGCGACGTCGACCAGCCACAGGGCCGGTGCGTCGGGGGTCGGCGGCCGCGGTGTGAACGCGTCGAGGCCGTCGGGCAGTTCGGCTGGCGTGTACGGCATGGTCACAGGGCTCCCTCCCGGCCCCCGCATGCTACGGCCTGCGGCCGCCGACGGGCAGTGCGGGCGGTGTGCGCGGTGGCGGGCGGTGCGGGCACCGCGAGGACGCCCCGGTCGCCGACCACTCGGGACGGGCGCCCGGGGAAGCACCCCGCGAGCCGAGGGGGCGCGCGGTGCGGCCCGCGGGCTCCGGCGCGCCGGAGACCCGTTGCACGCACGGGCGGAGTGCGGGGGCGGTGCGCCGGGGCGGTGGCGCGCGGACGAGGTGGCCGGTGGCAGGTGGCAGGTGGCAGGTGACAGGTGACAGGTGGTGCCGGTGCGCGGTGTGGTGGCCAGCCCGGGGCCCGGGGATTGCGGCTCGGGGGGTGGTGGAAAGGGGCGGAGTCGTGCCGGGTATTTCGGCGGCGAGCGTTTTTGCGCGCGGGGGCGGAAAGGGCGAGTCGGCGGGTTCGGAATTTTTCCGCGCGCGGGAAGGCGGGGGGTGGCGCTTCCGGTCCCGGGAGGTTAGCCACCCGGTCCGCCCGACCGCAACGCCGGTGCCCGGGCTGGAGTTTGCGCAGGCAGGAGCGTCGGAAAAGTTGTCACCCGGGGCATAGTCGCGACGCTCGACACACTCACCGAACTGACAGACAACGCACAGAATTCAACCACCACGGCAAACGCACAATTCAGCGTTGACAA
This sequence comes from Streptomyces marinisediminis, assembly GCF_026262575.1. Lineage (GTDB taxonomy): Bacteria > Actinomycetota > Actinomycetes > Streptomycetales > Streptomycetaceae > Streptomyces > Streptomyces marinisediminis. The sequence goes on along the minus strand of NZ_JAPKFL010000019.1, from coordinate 35,800 downwards.
CGCCATGACCGACTTCGAATACTGAGCCGTCCCCCACGGCCGAGTTCCGTCTCCCGCTTCGTCGGCGCCCCCCTTGTGAGCAGGCGCCCACCATGAGCATTGGAGAGCACCGCCATGCCCACCCCCACATCCCCGAGCACGGTGCCCGCCCGCGCACCGTCCGCGACAGCTTCCGCGGCGGCGCCCGCCACGGGGTCCGCCGCCCCGGCGCAGGCGCCCGCCGAGCCCGGGTCGCTCGACGGCTGGCTGCGCCACTGGGCCCGGGAGCGGCCGGACGCGCGGGCCGTGACCTTCGTCGACTTCGCCCACTCCGCCCGGGGCACGGCGACCACCGTGTCCTGGGCGGAGCTGGAGCGCCGTACGGCGGCGGTGGCGGGGTGGCTGGCGGCGCGCGTCGAGCCCGGTGCGCGGGTGGCGGTGCTGGCGCCGCAGGGTGTGGACTACCTCGTGGCCGTGCTCGCGGCGCAGCGGTCCGGTGCCGTGGCGGTGCCGCTGATGCCGCCGGGGCGCTCGGGGCACGCGGACCGGCTGGCGGCGACGTTCGCGGACTGCGCGCCCGCCGCCGTCCTCACGACCGCCGCGCACGAGGCGGACGTGCGCGAGCTGGTGGCCGGGCTCGCCCCCGGCCAGCCCGCCCCCGGCCAGCCCGCCCCCGGCACGCCCGACCCCGGCACGCCCGACCCCGGCGAGCCCCGCGCGTCCCGCCGCACCGTGCCGGGCCGTCCGCTGGTCGTCGACGTGGAGGCGGCCGCCGAGGAGGGTGGAGCCGCCGGTCACCACCGGCCCGCCGGTCACCGCGCGGCGGCCGGTGAGCCGGAGGGTGTCGCCTACCTCCAGTACACCTCGGGCTCGACGCGCCGTCCCACCGGAGCCGTCATCGGTCACGCCAACGTGCTGGCCAACGTCCGGCAGGTGTGCGACGCCTACGGGTTCGGGCCCGGCAGCGGCCACACGGTGGTGAGCTGGCTGCCGCTCTTCCACGACATGGGGCTGGTGCTCGCGGTGGCCTCGCCCGTCGTCTGCGGGCTGCACGCCGTGCTGATGGACCCGGCCGCGTTCCTGCGCCGTCCGGGCCGTTGGCTGCGGCTGCTGTCCACGCACCCGCGCACGGTCACCGCGGCGCCGAACTTCGCCTACGACCTCGCCGCCGCCCGCGTCGGCCCGGAGGAGAAGGACTGGCTGCGGCTGGACGACGTGCGGGTGATGATCAACGGCGCGGAGCCGGTGCGGGCGGCCACGGTGGAGCGGTTCCAGGCGGCGTTCGCCCCGTGCGGGCTGCGGCCCGAGGCGCACCGGCCCTCCTACGGCATGGCCGAGGCGACGGTGCTGGCCGCGGCGAGCCGCGCGGGACGGCCGCCGCGCACCACCGTGCTGGACCGCGAGGCGCTGGCCGCGGGCACCGCCCGGCCGCCCGCCGCCCCGGAGGCGGGCGGCGTCTACGTCTCCTGCGGCCTGCCCGCCGGGCAGGAACTGCGCGTCGTGGCACCGGAGTCGGGGACGCCGCTGCCGCCCGGCCGGGTGGGCGAGCTGTGGCTGCGCGGGCCCAACGTCGCGCGCGGCTACTGGAACCCGGACGAGGAGGGCCGCCGCGCCTTCGCCGGCACGCTGCCGGACGACGCGGGCGGGCCGTGGCTGCGCACCGGCGACCTGGGCGTGCTGCACGAGGGCGAGCTGTACGTCACCGGCCGCCTGAAGGACCTGGTCATCGTGGGCGGCCGCAACCACTACCCGCAGGACCTGGAGCTGACGGCCGAGCAGGCGCACGCCGCCGTCCGCCCGCACCACGTGGCCGCGTTCGCCGTCCCGGCGCCAACGGACGCCGCCGGGGACCCGGGCGAGCGCCTGGTGCTGGTGGCCGAGACGGCGCGCGCCGGCCAGGCGCCGCCCGCGGAGGTGGCGGCGGCCGTCCGCGGCGCGGTCTCGGCCCGGCACGGCGTGGCCGCCCACGACGTGCGGCTGCTGCCACCGGGGTCGGTGCCGCGCACCTCCAGCGGCAAGGTCGCCCGCGCCGCCGCGCGCCGGGCCTACCTCGCTGGGGCGTACGACGAGGCGGGGGCGCACGACGAGGCGCGCGACGAGGCGGGGGCGCACGTCGAGCGGTTCGCTGCCCCGGAGGCCGGGCAGTGAGCGCCGAGGACGCCGCGGCGCTGCGCCGGTGGCTCGTCACCCGCGTCGCCGACCTCACCGGCGTGGACCCCGCCGCCGTGGACGCCGACGCGCCGCTGACCGAGCTGGGCCTGTCCTCGGTGCAGACGACGACGCTGACCGCCGAGCTGGCCGACCGGGTGGGCCGGGCCCTGCCGGAGACGCTGGCGTGGGAGCGGCCCACGGTCAGCGCCCTGGCCGGACACCTGGCGGTGGAGGACGCCGAGGGGGCCCCGGACGCCGTTGCGCCCGAAGACGCCTTCGGCCCGGCCCCCGGCCCCGGCGGGCCGGCCGGCCCGCCGATCGCCGTCGTCGGACTGGGCTGCCGCTTCCCCGGCGCGGACGGCCCCGAGGCGTTCTGGGAGCTGCTGGACGCGGGCCGGGACGCCGTCGGGGAGGTGCCCGCCGAGCGCTGGGCGGCGTTCGCGCGCGGCGCCGAGGAGACCCGGCTGCTGGCGGGCGTGGAGCGCCGGGCCGGGGTGCTGGAGGACATCGCGGGCTTCGACGCGGAGTTCTTCGGCGTCACCCCGCGCGAGGCCGCGCTGATGGACCCCCACCAGCGGGTGCTGCTGGAGGTGGCCACGGAAGCGCTGGAGCACGCCGGGGTGCCGCCCGCGTCGCTGCGGGGCAGCCGCACGGGGGTGTTCGTCGGCGCGTCGGCCACCGAGTACGCCCAGCTCACCGCGCGCACCCTCCGCGGCGTCCAGGAGTGGACGGCGACGGGCGCGGCGCCCAGCGTGCTCGCCAACCGGCTGTCCTACGTGCTGGACCTGCACGGTCCGTCGATGACCGTGGACACCGCCTGTTCGTCCTCGCTCGTCGCCGTGCACCTGGCGTGCCGGAGCCTGGCCGACGGCGAGTCGGACACCGCGCTCGCCGCCGGCGTCAACCTGCTGCTGACGCCGGCGATCTCCGCGACCTTCGGCCTCGCCGGGGCGCTCTCGCACGACGGACGGTGCAAGGCGTTCGACGCGGCGGCCGACGGGATCGTGCGCGGCGAGGGGTGCGGGGTGCTGGTGCTCAAGCGGCTCGCCGACGCCCGCCGCGACGGCTCGCGCGTCCTGGCCGTCCTGCGCGGCACGGCCACCAACTCCGACGGCCGCTCCAACGGCCTGATGGCGCCCCGGCCCGGCGCCCAGCGCGAGTTGCTGGCCCGCGCCTGCGCCCGCGCCGACGTCGACGCGACCGCCGTGGACTACGTCGAGGCGCACGGCACCGGGACGCCGCTGGGCGACCCGATCGAGGCGGAGGCGCTCGGCGCCGTCCTGGGCCGCGCGCGGGAGTCCGGACGGCCGCTGCTGCTCGGCTCGGTGAAGACGAACCTGGGGCACCTGGAGGCGGCGGCCGGGGTGGCGGGGCTGATGAAGGTGGTCCTCGGCCTGGCGCACGGGCGCATACCGCCGACCCTGCACCACACCCGGCCCAACCCCCGCCTGCGCCTGGACCGCGACCGCCTCCGGGTGGTCACCGCGCCGACGCCGTGGCCGCGCTACTCGGGCCGCGCGGTGGCCGGGGTCTCCGGGTTCGGGTTCGGCGGCACCAACGCGCACGTCGTGGTGGAGGAGTGGCCGCAGCACCGCCCCGCCGCGCCGGCGCCGGACGGCGTGCAGGTGCTGGCGCTGTCGGACGCCGACCCGGCGCGCGTGCGCACCGGTGCCGCCCGGCTGGCCCGGTGGCTGGCGGACGACGCCGGCGCGCCGCCGGGCGACGTCGCCTTCACGCTGGCCCGGCACCGCGACCACCTGCCGTACCGGGCCGCCGCGGTGGGGGCCGACCGGGCCGCACTGGCCGCCGCGCTGCGCGGGGTGGCCGCCGGTGACCGTCCCGTCGTCCGCTCCGGGGCGGCCGGGCGCGGGGTGGTGTGGGTGTTCTCCGGTTTCGGCTCGCAGTACCCGGGTATGGCCGCGCGTCTGCTTCAGGCCGACGCCCCCTTCGCGGACGCCGTGCGGGCACTGGACCCGCTGTTCACCGCACAGGCGGGCTTCGCCCTGTCCACCGCGCTGCGCGACACCGCCGAGGCGCCCGGGCTCTTCCGCGACCAGCTCGCCCTCTTCGGCGTCCAGGTCGCCCTCGCCGCGCGCTGGCGGGCGGCGGGCGTCGAACCCGCCGCGGTGATCGGCCACTCGATGGGCGAGGTCGCCGCCGCGGTGGCCGCCGGGGCGCTGGACGCCGCGGACGGGCTGCGCGTCATGGCCGTCCGCGCGCGGCTGCTCGCCGGGGCCAGCGCGGCCGGGGGCGGCGCGATGGCCGCCGTCGAGCTGTCCCCGGGCGAACTCGCCGATCTCGTGGGGGAGGACGGCGGCCGCCTGTCCGACGTGACGGCCGCGGTGCTCACGGCCCCGCAGCACCTGACGGTGACCGGGCCGGCCGAGCAGGTCGCCGAACTGGTGGCGCGGGTCGAGCGGGCCGGGCGGCTCGCCAAGCCGCTGCGCGTCACCGCCGCCGGGCACTCCCCGCAGGTGGAACCGCTGCTGGCGGAGCTGCGCGAGGAGCTCGCCGCGCTGAGCCCCACCGTCCCGAAGGTCCCCTGGTACGGCACCGTGCACGAGGACCCGCGCGAGCTGCCCGCCTGCGACGCCGACTACTGGGCCGCCAACCTGCGCCGCCCGGTGCGCCTGTCCGCGGCGGTCTCCGCCGCCGTGCGGGACGGGCACCGGGCGTACCTGGAGCTCTCCCCCGGGCCGCTCCTCGTCAGCGCCGTGGAGGCCACCGCCGCCGCCGAGGGGGTGGCCGACGTCCTCGCCACCGGCACCCTGCACCGCGCCGAGGACGACGCGACGGCCTTCCACACCGCGCTGGCCCAGCTCCACCTGCACGGCCACCCCACCGTGCTCGCCGAGCGCTACCGGAGCGGGCACCTGGCCGACCTGCCGCGCCGGGCGTGGCGGCACCGGCGGCACTGGTTCAGCGAGCCCGGTGTTCCCGCGTCGGACGCCGGCACGGGGGCGGGTGCGGCGCCGGAGGACGGTGCGACGCCGGAGTACGGTGCGACGCCAGCCCACGGCACCGGCACCGGCACCGACGCCGCGCCGGGTGACGGCGCGGCCCCGGCCGACGCCTGGCCCGGCCCCGACGCGCTCACCGCGCTGCCGCCCGCCCGCGCCCGGACGGTGCTGACGGCGCGGCTGCGCACGGTGCTCGCCGGGATCACCGGGCACCCCGCCGACGCGTTCGCCCCGGACACCCCGCTCACCACGCTGGGCCTGGACTCCCTGATGGCCCAGCGCGCCCGCAACGCCGTCGAGCGCGACTTCGGCGTCCGGCTGCCGCTGACACCGCTGCTGCGCGGGGCGGGCCTGGCCGACGTGGCCGGGTTCCTCGCGCGCGAGCTGCGCCTGACGCCGGGCCCCGGAGAGCCGGAACCCGGGGGGTTGGAACCCGGGGAGCCGGAACCCGCGGCCCCCGGGCGCCCGCGCCTCGCGCCCGTCGAGGCGCGGCCCGCCGCCCCGCCCGTCGGGCCGCGCGACCCCGCCGAGCGGCTGGTCGCCCGCCTGTGGCGGCGGCTCCTGGGGCCCGACGCGGCGTTCGACGTGCGCCACGACGCGTTCCCCTCCGTGGGCGGCACCCCGGCCCGCGCCGCCGCCCTCGCCGAGCTGCTCGCCGCCGAGCTCGGCCACCCGCTCGACGCCGCGGACCTCCTCGCCCGCCCCACCGTCGCCGGCATGGCCGACGCCGTGCGGCACCACGTGGACCACGCCCCCGGGGACCCCCTCCGGGTGCTGCGCCCCCCGGAGCCCGGCGAACGCGCGGACGGCGCGCCGCTGTTCCTCTTCCACCCCGCGGGTGGGCCGACCAGCGTCTACCGGCCGCTGGTCGAGCGGCTCCCGCGCGGCTTCCCCTGCTACGGCCTGGAGCGGCTGGCGGAGCTGGCCACCGTCGAGGCCAAGGCGGCGCGCTACGCCGAACTGCTGGGCGAGCGGCAGCCGCCGGGGCTGCCGTACCGGCTGGGCGGCTGGTCCTTCGGCGGCGTCCTCGCCCACGAGACGGCGCGCCGGCTCACCGCCGCGGGGGCCGAGGTGGAGCTGGTGGTGCTGATCGACGCGGTCCTGCCGCTGCGCGGGGACGGCGGCGACGCCGCGGACGCGGGGACGGAGCGGCTCAGGCGCTTCGTCCGGCACATCGAGCACACCTACGGGGCCCGGCTCGACGTGCCCTGGGACGAGCTGGCCGGGCGGTCGGCGCCGGAGCGGATCGGGCTCCTGACCGACCTGCTCGCCGCCCACCCGGGGCTGGACATCGGCGCGGCGGCCCTGCGCCACCAGTACACCTCGGCGGTGGACACCCACGTCGCCGAGGAGTACCGGCCGGGCCCGTACGACGGTGCCGTGGTGCTGTACCGGGCCGCCGCGCCGCACGAGCCCACCGTCGCCCTGGACCCGCGCTACCGGCGCACCGACCGCGCGCTGGGCTGGGACGAGCACTGCGCCGGCCTGACCGTCGTCGAGGTCCCGGGCGACCACCTCTCCGTCATCGACCCGCCGCACGTCGACCGCGTCGCCGGGCACCTCGGCGCGGCCCTCACCACGGGAGGCAGCTCATGACCCCCGGCACCGATCCCGACCCCCACGACGGGTACGCCGACGCGCCGGGGCCCGCCGAGCGCCTCGCGGACTGGGCGCGGCGCGAGGAGGAGGCCGTGCGCCGCGCGGACGCCCGCGCCGCCGTCCGGCAGGGGCGCAAGGGCAAGCTGACGGCGCGCCAGCGCATCGCGCTGCTGGCCGACCCGGGCTCGTTCACCGAGACCGACCGGCTCGCCCGGCACCCGTCCACCGGCTACCGGCCGGAGGAGGCGGCGCCGTACGGGGACGGGGTGGTCACCGGCCACCTCACCGTCGACGGGCGCCCGGTGTGCGTCTTCTCCCAGGACTTCACCGTGTTCGGTGGCAGTCTGGGCGAGGCGTCCGGGCAGAAGGTGCTCAAGCTCATGGACCTGGCGCAGCGCATCGGCTGCCCGGTCGTGGGCATCAACGACTCCGGCGGCGCGCGCATCCAGGAGGGCGTCGTCTCCCTGGCCCACTACGCGGAGCTGGCCCGGCGCAACGCGAACGCCTCCGGGGTGATCCCGCAGGTCTCGCTGGTCCTGGGGCCGTGCGCGGGCGGGGCCGTCTACACACCGGCGCTGACCGACTTCACCGTCATGGTCGAGGGCGTCTCCCACATGTTCGTCACCGGCCCCGACGTCGTGCGCACCGTGACCGGCGAGGAGACCACGCCCGACGACCTCGGCGGGCCCGAGCTGAACAGCCGCGTCACCGGCACCGCGCACCACCTGGCCGCCGACGAGGAGGACGCCGTCGACTGGGTGCGCGACCTGCTGGGCTACCTGCCCGCCAACAACCTCGAACCGCCGCCCCGGTACGCCACCGGCCCCGGCAGCGCCCCCGACGCCACGCACCTGGACCACCTCGTGCCGGGCGCCCCGAACCAGGGCTACGACATGCGCGACGTGCTGCGCGCCGTGGTCGACGACGGCGAACTCCTCCAGATCCAGCCGCTTTTCGCGCCCAACATGATCTGCGCACTGGCGCGCGTCGAGGGCAGCACCGTCGGCGTCGTCGCCAACCAGCCGCTGCACCAGGCGGGGACCATCGACATCGACGCCTCCGAGAAGGCCGCGCGCTTCGTGCGCTTCTGCGACGCCTTCAACCTGCCCGTCCTCACCTTCGCCGACGTTCCCGGCTACCTGCCCGGGCTCGCGCAGGAGCGCGGCGGCATCATCCGGCGCGGCGCCAAGCTGCTGTACGCCTACTCCGAGGCGACGGTGCCGACGGTGACGGTCGTCGTGCGCAAGGCCTACGGCGGCGGCTACGCGGTGATGGGCTCCAAGCACCTGGGCTGCGACGTCAACCTCGCCTGGCCCACCGCGCAGATCGCCGTGATGGGCGCGGCCGGCGCCGTCGGGCTGCTGCACCGCGCGGAGCTGGCCGAGCGGCCCGAGCCGTCCCGCGCCGAACTGCGCCGCAAGCTGATCGCCGAGTACGAGCGCACCCTGGCCACCCCCTACGTCGCGGCCGAGCGCGGCTACGTCGACGCCGTGATCCGCCCCTCCGAGACCCGCCACCACGTGGCCGGCGCGCTGCGCCTGCTGGCGAACAAGCGGCAGTCACCACCCCAGCGCAAGCACAGCAACATGCCGCTGTGACCCCCCGCCCCCGGCACCCCACTCCCCCGGCAGACCGCGACAGGCAGGCACCGAGATGAGGCTTCGCACGACACCCCCCGCCCGCGCGCCGCGTCCGGCACGGCGCCCCGCGCACCGGCGCCCCGCACGCCGGTGGGCCGCACGCCGGTGGGCCGCACGCCGGTGGGCCGCACGCCGGTGGGCCGCCGGCCTGCTGGCCGCCGTTCTCGCCGCCCTGCTGCTCGCCCCGCAGGCCGGGGCCGCCGCGCCCGCCTGGTGGCCCTGGCCCCCCGGCGACGACGGCGGCGGTGACGGTCCGGGCGGCGCCCGCGTCGTCGCCGAGGACCGCGTCGACGACCGCACCCTCGACCTGACCGTGGACTCCCCCGCGCTCGGCTTCGAGGCCCGCGTCCGGCTGCTGCTCCCGGCCGGGTGGCGGCCCGACGCCGGGCGGACGTGGCCCACCCTGTACCTGCTGCACGGCCCCGACGAGGCGGAGTACCGCTCGTGGACCCGGTACACCGACATCGAGGGCTTCCTCGCCGACAAGGACGTCCTCACCGTGCTGCCCAGCGGCGGCCAGGCGGGGTTCTACTCCGACTGGTGGAACTACGGCCTGGGCGGCCCCGGCTGGGAGACGTTCCACACCGCGGAACTGCCCGAACTCCTGGCCGCGTACGGCGCGGGCGAGCGCCGCGCCGTGGCCGGGATCTCCGTCGGCGGCTACGGCGCGATGAAGTACGCCGCCCTGCACCCCGGCCTGTTCCACGCCGCCGCCTCCTACAGCGGACTGCTGCACACCACCATGACCGGGATGCGCAGCGTCATCTCCGGCATCCTCGTGCGCGAGGGCGAGAACCCGGTGGGGCTGTGGGGCAACCTGTGGTCAGGGCGCGCACGCTGGTCCGCCAACAACCCCTACGAGCAGGCCGCCGGGCTGCGCGACCTCCCGCTCTACATCGCCAACGGCAACGGACGGCCCGGCCCGCTCGACCCGCCGGACCAGGGCGTCGACGCCCTGGAGGTCGCCACCGACCTCACCTCGCGCGCCTTCGCCAACCGCCTGGCCGACCTCGGCGTCCACGCCACCACCCACTTCTACCAGGGCAGCCTGCACGGCTGGCGCTACTGGGAGCGCGAGTTCCGCGCCTCCTGGCCGGTGCTCGCGCGCGGCCTGGGCGTCCCGGCGGCGTAGCCCCGCCCGGCGCACGCCCCGCAGACGGCACGCCCCGCCACCCCGACCGGCCCTGGGGCGACGGGGCGTGCTCCCCGCGCTCCCCGCGCCCGCGCGCCGACGACACACGACGGCGCGCGGCTCCGCGGACGCGCCTGGCACACTGAACGCCATGACCACGCTCAAGTCCCGGCTCCAGGACGACCTCACCGCGGCGATCAAGCAGCGCGACGAGCTGCGCTCCGCCACCCTGCGCATGGCGCTCACCGAGATCAGCAAGGCGGAGGTCGCGGGCACGGCGGCCCGCGAGCTCTCCGACGACGAGGTGCTGGCGGTGCTCACGCGCGAGGCGAAGAAGCGCCGGGAGGCCGCCGAGGCCTTCGACCAGGGCGGTCGCGCGGAGTCCGCCCGGCGCGAGCGCGCCGAGGGCGAGGTCCTGGCCGACTACCTGCCGGCCCAGCTCTCGGACGAGGAGCTGTCCGCCCTGGTCGCCGAGGCCGTCGCCGAGACGGGCGCGCAGGGGCCGAAGGCCATGGGCACCGTCATGAAGGCCGTCAACCCGAAGGTCGCCGGGCGGGCCGAGGGCGGCCGCGTGGCCGCCGCCGTCAAGCGCGCGCTGGCGTCCTGAACGGCACCCGCGCCCGGGCGTCCTGAGCCGCGCCCGGGCGGACACGCGGGCCCCGGCCCGCCGTCCGCCCTGGCGGGGACCCGCCGCGCCGGGACACCGGGCCGCGAGCCTCCCGCGCCGGATCCCGGGCCCGCCGTCCCGCCGTCCCGCGCCCCGGTGTCCCGGTGGAGCGCGCGGACCTCCCTGCGGTGCGGCCCTGACCGGCTCCACCACGGCGGCGGTGTTCGCCGCGAGCAAGACCTGCGGGTGTCGACGACGCTCGTGACCGGTACGGCTAGCGCGCGGGCGGGGGGAAGCCGGGGGTGCCGCCGTCGGTCCAGCCGCCGGGGCCGCCCGGGTCGCCGCCGCCCCCGGGGCCGCCCGGGCCGTCGCCGCCGCCGCCGGTGGTGGGCTCGGGCCAGGGAAAGCCGGTGAACTCCGGCTCGCCCGGGGTCCCGGGGCCGCCGGGCTGGCCGGGGGGACGGGTGTCGCCCGGGCGGTCGTCGCCCCGCGCCTCGTCGTCGCGGTCCCGGTCCTCCCGGTCGCCGCGCTCGTCGCGGTCGTCACCGTCGTCCTCGTCCTCGTCGCCCCGCGGCACGTCGACCGTGTGGAACTCGGTGGCCGGCACGTCCTCCAGCGCGCCCGTCATCACGTCCTTCCAGATCGGTCCGGGCAGGCAGCCGCCGCAGACCTTCGGGTAGTACTGGCCGCCGATGGTGATGTCGAACATCTCCGGCTGCGTGGTGCCGTCGCCGCCGACCCACACGGCGATGGACAGGTCCGGGGTGTAGCCGACGAACCAGGCGTGCTTGCGGCCGTCCGTCGTACCGGTCTTGCCGGCGTTCGGGCGGCCCGTGAGGCCGGCGGAGCGGCCGGTGCCGTCCTCGACGACGCCGCTCAGGATCGTGTTGATGGTGTCGGCCGTCCTGGGCGACATGGCCTCGGCGCAGTTGGGGCCGGCCGGGCGCAGCTCCGCGCCCTGGACGTCGGTCACCGAGTCGATGGCCATGGGCTCGCAGTAGGTGCCCCGGTTCGCGAACGTCGCGTAGGCGGCCGCCATCGTCAGCGGGCTGCTGCCCTGGGCGCCGAGCACCATGGAGGGCTTCATCTCGATCGGCTTGCCGGACCCCTGCTTGATGCCCATGTCCTTGGCCATCGACGCGGCCTCGCACAGCCCCGTCTTGGCGATGAGGTCCACCGAGTAGGTGTTGATGGACAGCTTCAACGCGCTGGTCATGTCCCAGGTGCCGGACTCGCTGTCGAGCTCGTTCGACAGCGGGTACTCGCCCTCGCCGTAGGGCTGGCCCTCACACGTGGTGAACTCGTCCTCGTCGAAGGTGTGGTCGGCCTTGGAGGTGAACGTGTCCGCGGGGCTGACGCCCTCCTCCAGCGCGGCGGCCGCGACGACCGGCTTGAACGTCGAGCCGACCGGGAAGCCGTAGACCGAGCCGCCCATGTCGTTGTTGACCGACAGGTTGATCGACGTCTGGTGCTTCTCGGAGTCCGTGCCGTAGGGGCGGGACTGGGCCATCGCCGTGATCCGGCCGGTGCCCGGTTCCACGGAGACGACGGCGGCGGCCACCTCGTCGTCCTTGTGCACCCTGCTGCTCGCCGCCTCGGCCGCGGCCTCCTGGTCGTCGGGGCGCAGGGTGGTGCGGATGGTCAGGCCGCCGCGGTCCCAGCGCTGCTTGCGCTCCTTGTCGGTCTCGCCGAAGGCCGGGTTGCCGAGGAAGGACTCGCGCACGTAGTCGCAGAAGAACCCCGCCTCCATGGTGGCGGTGATGCAGCCGTTGCGCGGCTGGCTCTCCTTGAGGCCGAGCGGGCGGGCCTGGGCCTCCGCGGCCTCCTCGGGCGAGATGTCGCCGACGTCGGCCATGCGGTCGAGGACGACGTCGCGGCGCTTCTTCGCCTCCTCCTCGTCCGCGAGCGGGTTGTAGCGCTCGGGGGACTGCACGAGCCCGGCCAGCAGCGCGGCCTCGTGCAGTTCGAGGTCCGCGGCGCTCTTGGAGAAGTAGCGCTCGGCGGCGGCCTCCACGCCGTAGGACTGGGAGGCGAAGTAGGTGATGTTGAGGTAGTTCTCCAGGATCTGGTCCTTGGTGAGCTCGTCCTCCACCGCGATCGCGTACTTCAGCTCGACGATCTTGCGGCCGATCGTCTGGCGGGTGGCGTACTCGAACGCCTCCTCCTCGTTGCCGGCCTCCTCGACGAACACGTTCTTCACGTACTGCTGCGTCAGCGTCGACGCGCCCTGGGTGACCTCGCCGGCCTGGGCGTTGCGGTTCAGCGCGCGCAGGACGCCCTTGAGGTCGACGGCGCCGTGCTCGTAGAAGCGCGAGTCCTCGATGGCGACGATCGCCTTGCGCATCCACGGCGAGATCTCGTCCAGCGGGACGACGACGCGGTTGCGCGAGTAGACGTCCGCGATGAGGTTGCCCTCGGCGTCGAGGATCTGCGTCTTCTGGCTGAGCGGAGGGCGCTTGAGGTCGGTCGGCAGCTCCTCGAAGCCCTGGGCCGTCTCCTTCGCGGTGAGGCCGACGATCCCGGCGGCGGGCAGCGCGAGGCCCGCCATGACGGCTCCGGCCAGCACGCTGACGCCGAGGAACTTGGCGGCCTGCTGCGTGGCGGAGAGGCCACCACCCGAGCGTTTGTTTGCCATGCGGGCAAGGGTAGCCCGCCGCGCCGGACGTCCCTAGCGCCGAGGGGGGTGGGCCGCGGGGAGGCCGGTCAACCGGGAGACGACTCGAACGGGTGAATCTCATCCGGGGTCATGGGGGCGCGCGCCCGGGCACGGTGACGGCGCGTGGTGGGTGGTTTGATCCCGGTTCTCACTCCTGTGGGTGATGAGAGCCGTCCGGATTGGCGGAATATGCCAGGCGACTTCGCGTCGCACCGCCGAAACCGGGGCGCGACGTGGGGTCACTCCGTTGGGTGATCTCCCAGGCACGCATAGTCCGATCGGACCATTCAAGATTGGGCCCGACGGGGGTGTTGTCGCTTGCTCGCATTCCGTAACGTCCTCAACTGGCGACGGTGCATATGCCGTTTGTCGCCGTGGGGGAGCCTCGATTTCGGGAGAGGACGGCACCAGCAAATGAGTAGCTGGGCAACCGACTGGAGTACGCAGGCCGCCTGCCGTACGACGGATCCGGATGAACTGTTCGTGCAAGGAGCGGCCCAGAACCGCGCCAAGGCGGTGTGCACCGGATGTCCGGTACGCACCGAATGCCTGGCCGACGCGCTGGACAACCGCGTGGAGTTCGGCGTCTGGGGCGGCATGACCGAGCGGGAGCGGCGGGCCCTGCTGCGCCGCCGGCCCATGGTCACCTCCTGGCGCCGCCTGCTGGAGACGGCGCGCGCGGAGTACGAGTTCGGGCGCGGCTACGCCGGGGCCGCCGCGGAGGTCTCCGCGCCGCCCGTGGACGTGACCGTCGCCGCGGGCTGACACGCCAGGCGGGCGCCGATGTCGCGCAGCCCCGCGAGGTCGTGGACGTCGCCCGGCAGCGCGGCCACCTGAGCCACCGGCACCTCGGGGTGCAGGGCGGCGAAGCGGTCCCGCATGCGCCGCTCGCGGGTGAGCACCCGCATGCGTTCGGCGTGCAGCCTCAGCAGCCCCGCGGCCAGCGCGTCGACCTCCCCCGCGCCCCGGCCGCCGGAGCCGGGCCCGGTGTCGTCGGTGTCGTCGGCACCCTCGGAGCCGGGCCCGCCGCGGCCGGGCTCCCCGGCGGTGTCGGCGGCGGCGGCACCGGCGTCCGCGCCGGCCCCGTCCCGCTCCCCGTCCGCCTCCCCAGCGCCGTGCGCGGGCCGTTCGCCGTCCGGGTCCGGCTCGCCGTCCGGGTCCGGCTCCGTCAGCGCCTCGGCGGCGGCCAGCGCGCGTTCGGCGCTGAGCTGGGCGGCCGCGCTGCCGTGCACCCGGTTCAGCACCAGACCGGCCAGCGGCATCCGGTCGGCGTGCAGCCGCTCCACGAAGTACGCGGCCTCGCGCAGCGCGTCGCGTTCGGGCGCGGCGACGACGAGGAACGCGGTGCCGGGGTCCTGGAGCAGCCGGTAGGTGGCGTCGGCCCGCTTACGGAAGCCGCCGAACATGGTGTCCATCGCGGCGACGAACGTCTGCACGTCGCGGAGCATGCCCGCGCCGAGCAGCTTGCCGAGCGCGCCGGTCACCATGGACACGCCCGTCATGCCGAGGCTGAAGACCTTGAGCCCGGCCCGCCCGCCGGCCTTCGCTGGGGCGGCCAGGACGCGCACGAAGCGGCCGTCGAGGAAGGAGCCGAGGCGGCCGGGGGCGTCCAGGAAGTCCAGCGCGGAACGGCTGGGCGGGGTGTCGACGACGACGAGGTCCCACTCGTCGCGCGCCGCGAGCTGACCCAGCTTCTCCATCGCCATGTACTCCTGCGTCCCGGCGAAACCGGCCGACAGCGACTGGTAGAAGGGGTTCCGCAGGATCGCGCGGGCCCGCTCCCCGTCCGCGTGCGCCTCGACGATCTCGTCGAAGGTGCGCTTCATGTCCAGCATCATCGCGTGCAGCTCGCCGCCCTCGGCGGTGTCGATGCCGGGCACCCGGCGCGGGGTGTTGTCCAGCTCCGTCAGGCCCATCGACTGCGCGAGTCGGCGCGCCGGGTCGATGGTGAGGACGACGACGCGCCGGCCGCGCTCGGCCGCGCGGAGGGCGAGGGCGGCGGCCGAGGTGGTCTTGCCCACGCCGCCCGCACCGCAGCAGACGACGATGCGGGTGGCCGGGTCGTCCAGCAGCGGGTCGGTCTCCAGCACGGGACCGGGGCGGGGGCCCTGCGGCTGTGCGGCGGACGGGGTCATGCCCGGCCTCCTTCGCTCTCGCGCGTGCTCGCGTGCTCCGTCGTGCCGTGGTGCGCCGTGCCGTGGTCCGCCGTGGCGTGCTGCGCCCCGTGGTCCGTCCTTCCGTGGTCCGTCATGCCGCCGACGCCCTGGGCGCGCAGCGCGGCCGCCAGCTCGTAGAGCCCGGCCAGGTCGACGCCGTCCCACAGCAGCGGCAGTTCGCGGGTGGGCAGGCCGAGCCCGGCGATGGCCGCCCGCTGTCCGGCCTCCAGGGCCAGGCGTTCGGCGTGCTCCCTGGCCTGGTCCAGCAGCGGCGCCACCAGGCGGTGCGCCCGGCCACCGCGCCGCGCCCCGCCCAGCCCGGCCGCCGCGAGGGACTGCGCCAGCTCGGCGCGGGCGCCGTCCGCCCGGGCGACGTCGTCCGCGTCCAGCAGGGCGGGACGCGCCAGGTTGACGACGACCGCGCCCACCGGGAGCCCCGCGCCGCGCAGCTCGGCCACGCCGTCCACCGTCTCCTGCACCGGCATCTCCTCCAGCAGCGTCACCAGGTGCACGGCCGTCTCCGGGGACTTCAGCACCCGCATGACCGCCTGCGCCTGGTTGTGCACCGGGCCGACGCGGGCCAGCCCGGCGACCTCGCTGTTGACGCCGAGGAAGCGGGTGATGCGTCCGGTGGGCGGCGCGTCCATGACGACGGCGTCGTAGGAGAACGGTCCGCCGGCGCTCTCCCGGCGGCGCACCGCCTCGCACGCCTTGCCCGTCAGCAGCACGTCCCGCACGCCGGGGGCGATGGTGGTGGCGAAGTCGATGGCGCCTATCCGGCGGAGCGCGCGCCCGGCGGAGCCGAGCTTGTAGAACATCTGCAGGTAGTCCAGCAGCGCCTTCTCCGCGTCGATGGCCAGCGCGTACACCTCGCCCCCGCCCGGGGCGACGGCGATCTTGCGCTCCTCGTACGGCAGCGCCTCCGTCTCGAAGAGCTGGGCGATGCCCTGACGTCCTTCCACCTCCACCAGCAGCGTGCGCCTGCCCGCGTCCGCCAGGGCGAGCGCGAGTGCGGCGGCGACCGTCGTCTTGCCCGTGCCGCCCTTGCCGGTGACCACATGCAGCCTGCTCACCCTGGGAGCGTATCCAGTGCGCCCCAGCCATTACCCTCAAGGCCATGACGAAGTGGGAATACGCCACTGTGCCGCTGCTGGTACACGCGACGAAGCAGATCCTGGACACCTGGGGCGAGGACGGCTGGGAGCTCGTCCAGGTCGTGCCCGGACCGAACAACCCCGAGCAGCTCGTGGCCTACCTGAAGCGGCCCAAGCCGTGACGGCCTCCCGGGTCGAGGCGCGCCTGGCCGAGCTGGGCCTGACGCTGCCGGAGGTGGCCGCGCCGCTCGCCTCCTACGTGCCGGCCGTGCGGACCGGGCGCTACCTCCACACCGCCGGGCAGCTCCCGCTGGTCGACGGCGCCCTCCCGGCCACCGGCAAGGTGGGCAGCGAGGTCTCCCCCGAGCAGGCCAAGGAGCTGGCCGCGCGCTGCGCGCTGAACGGGCTGGCCGCGATCAAGTCCGTCTGCGGCGACCTGGACCGGGTCGTGCGCGTGGTGAAGGTCACCGGCTACATCGCCTCCGCGCCGCACTTCACCGGCCAGCCCGGCGTGCTCAACGGCGCGAGCGAACTGCTGGGCGAGGTTTTCGGCGAGGCGGGCGTCCACGCCCGCAGCGCGGTCGGCGTCGCCGTCCTCCCGATCGACGCCCCGGTCGAGGTGGACTTCCAGGTCGAGCTGGCGGACTGAGCCACCCGGCGGGGTCCGCGGGGCCCCGCCACTTCTCGGAAGGGAGCGGCGCGGATGGCCGCCGGCGTGCTCCTGCCGCTGTGGGGGGCGGCCGTGCTCGGCGCGGGCGTCGCCGTCGCGGCGTCATTCCTCGTGGACCGGGGCAAGCGGCGCGGCTGCCTCCTCACCTCCCTGCCGCTCCTGGTGACGCTGGCGGTGCTGCCGCTCGCCGCGCTCCTCGCGGGGTGAGGCGGCGCCCGCCTCACCCCGCCCGGCCGCTCCGGCCGTCGCCCCGGCCCGGCGGCTCTTCCGCCCCGGCCGCCCCTGCTCCCCGCCGCCCCGGCCGTCGCGTCCCCGCCTCCCGCCGGGGGCGTCGCGGCCCCGGCGGGATCGGGGAGGATGGGGGGATGAGTGATGTGGACGGGATGCCGGAGTGGGAGAAGCGGTTCCGAGCGGCTCGGGTGGGACTGCCGGAGTGGGCGCTGGACGCGCCGCAGCGCTGCCTGTTCGTGTCGAACGCGACGGGCACGTACGAGCTGTACGCGTGGGACCGCGACACCGGTGAGCAGCGGCAGGTGACGAAGCGGCCCAACGGGACCACGGACGGCACGCTCACGCCCGACGGGGCGTGGGTGTGGTGGTTCGACGACACCGACGGCGACGAGTTCGGCGTCTGGCGGCGGGAGCCGTTCTCCGGAGGCGGTCCGGCCGAGCCCGCCGCGCCCGGGCTGGCGCCCGCCTACTCGGCCGGGCTCGCGCTCGGCCGGGACGGCACGGCCGTGGTGGGACGGTCCACGGACGCGGACGGCACGACGCTCCACGTGGTGCGGCCGGACGGGTCGGAGCCGGTGGAGATCTACCGGCACCGGGAGTCGGCCGGGGTGGGCGACCTGAGCCACGACGGCGCCCTCGTGGCCGTCGAGCACACCGAGCACGGGGACGCGATGCACTCGGCGATCCGGGTCGTGCGCACGGCGGACGGGACGGCCGTCGCGGAGCTGGACGACACCCGGGGCGGCACCGAGGAGCTGGGCCTGTTCGTGATGGGGTTCGCCCCGGCGGCGGGCGACACCCGGCTGCTCGTCGGGCACCAGCGGCGCGGACGCTGGGAGCCGATGGTGTGGGACCCGGCCACCGGCGAGACGCGGGAGCTGCCGATCGACCTGCCCGGTGACGTCGGCGCCGAGTGGTACCCGGACGGCGACGCGCTGCTGGTCGTGCACAGCTACCGGGCGCGCAGCGAGCTGTGGCGCTACGAGCTGGGGAGCGGCGCGCTGGCGCGGGTGGAGACGCCGCCCGGGTCGGTCTCGGGCGCGACGGCGCGGCCGGACGGCAGCGTGGAGTACCTGTGGTCGTCGGCCGCCGAGCCGCCCGCGGTGCGTTCGACCACGGGCGCGGTGGTGCTGGACCCGCCGGGCCTGAAGGCCCCGGGGTCGCGCCCGGTGGAGGACGTGTGGGTGGACGGGCCGGGCGGGTCCGTGCACGCGCTGGTGCAGCGTCCGACCGGGCACGGCACCGGGCCGCTGCCCACCGTGTTCGAAATCCACGGGGGGCCGACCTGGCACGACAGCGACGCGTTCGCCGCGCAGCCCGCCGCCTGGCTGGACCACGGGTTCGCCGTCGTCCGCGTCAACTACCGGGGCTCGACGGGGTACGGGCGGGCGTGGACGGACGCGCTCAAGCACCGCGTGGGCCTGATCGAGCTGGAGGACATCGCGGCGGTGCGCCGGTGGGCGGTGGACTCCGGGCTCGCCGACCCCGACCGGCTGGTGCTGGCCGGGGCGTCCTGGGGCGGCTACCTCACCCTGCTGGGCCTGGGCACGCAGCCGGAGGCGTGGGCGGTGGGCCTGGCCTCCGTCCCCGTCGCGGACTACGTCAGCGCCTACCACGACGAGATGGAGGCTTTGAAGGCGATGGACCGCACGCTGCTGGGCGGGACGCCGGAGGAGGTCCCGGAGCGGTACGCGGCCTCCTCGCCGCTGACGTACGTGGACCGGGTGCGGGCACCGGTCTACATCGCGGCCGGGGTCAACGACCCGCGCTGCCCCATCCGCCAGGTGGAGAACTACGTCGACCGGCTGGCGGCCCGCCGGCACCCGCACGCGGTGTACCGGTACGACGCCGGGCACGGCTCGCTGGTGGTGGCCGAACGCGTCAAGCAGGTGGGGCTGGAGCTGCGGTTCGCTCTGGAGCGGCTGGGGATGCCGGTGGAGGAGGGTCTTCCCCGGTTGTGAGGCCCAGCTCCGCGTCCCGGGCGACCTCCACCTCGCGGCGCAGGAAGCGGAACCACATGAACACCGCGAAGCCGGCGAAGACGAACCACTCGGCGGTGTAGCCCAGGTTCTGGAACGCCTTCATGTCCAGCCCACTGCCCTTCGGGGCGGTGGGCGGGACGGCGCGCAGCCCGTCGGCCGGCTCGGGCACGGTGAGCCAGGCGTCGTGCACCGGGTACGGCACCAGGTTGACCAGGGTGGCGGCGCTGATGGCGCCGAGCTGGCCGTCCGGCAGTCCGCTCGCCCCGCCGCTTTCCGACGCCTGGAGCGCCCCGGTCACCCGGACCTGGCCGCTCGGCGGGGGCGGCACCCGCGCGGCGTCGGGCTCGCCGGGCAGCCAGCCGCGCACGACGGGCACCGCGCGCTCCCCGGGCGCCTGGGGCCGCAGCAGGCTGAGGACGTAGCTGCCGGACTCGTCGTCCAGCCGTCGCCCGGGGACGAGGAACTGGCGGTCGGCGGCGGTGTCGTAGCGACCGGAGACCTCGGCCGTGCGCCCGAAGGTCTCCTTGGTCACCGGCAGCAGCGAGGCCAGCGGCACCGCGTCCTCGGCGGCGGTCCGCTCGGCGCGCGCCTTGCCCTCCTGGTGGGAGTCCACCCGGTCCTCGAAGCGGCCGAGCTGCCAGCTTCCCATGAAGAGGCAGAAGGGCACGGCGAGCACGAGGAAGACGTTGAGCGCCCACCACCGGGGTGTCAGCAGGAACCGGTACACGCCCCCACGGTACTGGGGCGAATCCGGCACCCGGGACGCGCCCCGCGCCGAGAGGCCCGCACCGGCCCCGCGCGCACCGTGCGCGGGGCCGGTGCGGTCCGGCGCGCGTGTGGCGGTACGGGGCGCGATGCCGTGCGCTGGCGCGAGGGCGGGGGCGCTACTGGACCGGCAGGACGCCGGTGCGGTAGACCGTGCCCGCGCAGACGTCGTCCAGGTGCGCCAGTGGCGCGTCCGGCCCCCCGGCGGCGGGGGTGTAGCGCAGGACGACGGCGGTCGCCGCGCCCTCGCCGTCGTCCGTCCGGCCGCCGCTGCCGCCGGAGTCGGAGTGGGGGCTCAGACCGGACGCCTCCTGGGCGGCCGGGGCGGACTCGCCGTCCGTGCCGCTCGGCGGCTGCTCGGTGCCGCCGGTGCCGGTGGGGTGGTCCTGACCGCCCTCGCCACCGGGACCACCGGAGCCCGCGGACCCGCCGGTGCCACCGGTGGTGCCGGAGCCCCCGGTGCTTCCCGAGCCGCCGGAACCGCCGGAGCCCCCGGTGCCGCTGCCGGACGTGGTCCCGCCCTCGGACGGCTCGGGCTCCGGACGCGGGTCCGCCGGCCGCTCGGGCGCCGGGCAGCCACCCGCGCCGCGCGTGGTGTCCGGCAACCAGGCGAACCGCACCTGGAAGGACTCGCCCGGCCGCAGGATCAGCTCGTCGGGCACGCCGACGGGGCTGGGCAGGCCCTGGGCGCGCCCGCCCTCGGTGTGGTCCAGCACGGTGACGGCGCTCGCGTCGGCGGAGCCCTGCGCGGCGGCCGTCAACTGGTCGGCGGAGCCGGAGACGCGGCAACTGTCGCCGGAGACGTTGGTGAAGGTGAACCCCCCGTAGCGGGCGCCCGTGGGGTCCGGGTCGCCGACCCTGGCCGCGGCCTCGCCGAGCTGGTCGCGCAGGCACAGCGGGGAGGAGGCGCCCAGGTCGGCGGTGTCGTCCGGGGACGGGGAGCCGCCCTGCGAGGGCTCGGTCGATCCCGTGCCGCCGCGCTCGGCGCCCTCGGTGCCCTGGCCGCCGCCCGCTCCGCCCGCGTCCTGCCCCGTGGCGTCCCGGCCGCCGTACGGCTCCTCGGCACCGTTGCCGTCGGCGCTGTGCGCGCTCTCGCCGCGCTCGCCGCCGCCGAGCGGGCTGGGCACGACACCGGTGGTGAACGCGGGCACCGCGACGGCGCCGACCAGCACGGCGGCGGCCAGCCCGACGCCGACGTGCCGCCGGCGGGCCCGGCGGGCGGGCACGGCCCGGCGCAGGTGGTCCAGGCTGCCGGCGGACGGTTCGAGGTCGCGCACCGCGTCCCGCAGCAGCCGGCGCAGGGCCTCCTCGTCGCCGGGCGGCTCGGGGGCCGCGTGTGCCGTGCCCGGCGCGGCGGGGGCCGGGCCCGGGCCGCCGGGCTCGGCGTCGGCGGGGCTCGCCCCGGGCAGCGGGCGCGTGTCGCGCTCGCCGTGCGGTCCGTCGGGTCCGTGCGGGGCGCCGGTGCCCCGTTCCGTCGTCATGCCGGGTTCTCCATCGCGACGCGCAGGGCGGCGATGCCGCGCGATCCGTAAGCCTTGACCGAGCCGCGGGATATGCCCAGCGTCTGGGCGACCTGCTCCTCGGTCATGTCCGCGAAGTAGCGCAGGACCAGCACCTCGCGCTGGCGCCGCTGGAGCCCGCGCATGGCGCGCTTGAGCTCGTCGCGCTCCAGCGCCTCGTAGGCGCCCTCCTCCGCGCTCGCGGCGTCCGGCATCGGCTTGGCCAGCACCTTCAGGCCCAGGATGCGGCGGCGCAGGGTGGAGCGGGAGAGGTTGACGACGGTCTGACGCAGGTAGGCGAGCGTCTTGTCCGGGTCCTTGACGCGCCTGCGGGCGGAGTGGACGCGGATGAACGCCTCCTGCACCACGTCCTCGCAGGAGGCCGTGTCGTCCAGCAGCAGCGCCGCGAGGCCGAGCAGCGAGCGGTAGTGGGTGCGGTAGGTCTCGGTGAGGTGGTCGACGGAGGTTCCCACGGCGGGCGCGTCGTCAGCGTCGGCCGCGTGCGGCTGCACCGGCACGGCCGTGCCGCGTCGCGAGGCCGCCGGCCAGGGTGCGATCACCGGGATGCCCCCACGCGGGGGCGCTGTCGTCGTGAGAACCGTTGCCACGCCAGTTGGACACGTTGCCCCCCGTCAGGGTTGTACGCCCCCGGCGCCGTTTCTGACGACGCGCCGAACGCCCCCATGCGTACCGCCTCTTCCTCGCTACCCCGCCCTGCGCCCGCCGCCACGGTGGTGGTCCGGGAGACGCGGCCTGCCGCCCGTCGGTTGCGGGGGCACGGAAATCTTCGGCCAGTGGCAGATTGAGATCAAGTCACAACCACCACAACTTGATCACAACCGCCGCACATAGCGCGTCAATCCGGTCATCGCAGGTGAACTTCGGCGCACGTGGTCCGGATAGCGGACAGCCCGCCCGGCGCCGGAGGGCGGGGCCGACCTCGCGGTCGGCCTCCTCCTCGGGCACCGGGCGGGCTGTCCGGTGAGCGGATGTGCGGGAAACGGGAAAGCGGCCGGGGCGTCCGGCCACGGCGGCGGCCGGCGGTACCGGCCGCCCGCGGCGGCGGTGCCGCCGTCAGCGGCCCGTGCCGCCGTAGACGACGGCCTCGTCCGAGTCGCTGTCGAGCCCGAACGCGGTGTGCACCACGCGCACCGCCTCGTTGACGTCGTCCGCGCGGGTGACGACGGAGATGCGGATCTCCGAGGTGGAGATCAGCTCGATGTTCACCCCGGCGTTGGACAGCGCGTCGAAGAACGTCGCCGTCACACCCGGGTTCGTCTTCATGCCCGCGCCGACGAGCGAGATCTTCGCGATCTGGTCGTCGTAGCGCAGCGAGTCGAAGCCGATGCTCTCCTTGCGCTTCTCCAGCGCGTCGATCGCCCGCTTGCCGTCCGTCTTCGGCAGCGTGAAGGAGATGTCCGTCAGGCCCGTGGACGCGGCGGAAACGTTCTGCACCACCATGTCGATGTTCAGCTCGGCGTCGGCGACGGCGCGGAAGATGGCCGCGGCCTCACCTGGCTTGTCCGGGACTCCGACGATCGTGACCTTGGCCTCGGAGGTGTCGTGTGCCACGCCCGAGATGAGCGCCTGCTCCATCGGATCGTCCCCTGTTCGCGGTTCGTTGCTGACCCACGTGCCGGGCAGGCCGGAGAACGACGAGCGGACGTGGATCGGGATGTTGTAACGGCGTGCGTACTCCACGCACCGGTGCAGCAGCACCTTCGAGCCGGAGCTGGCCAGCTCCAGCATGTCACCGAAGGAGATCCAGTCGATCTTCCTGGCCTTCTTCACCACCCGCGGGTCGGCGGTGAACACGCCGTCGACGTCGGTGTAGATCTCGCACACCTCGGCGCCGAGCGCGGCGGCCAGCGCCACCGCGGTGGTGTCGGACCCGCCCCGGCCGAGCGTGGTGATGTCCTTGCTGTCCTGGGAGACGCCCTGGAAGCCGGCGACGATGGCGATGTTGCCGTCGTCGAGCGCCGCCTGGATGCGGCCGGGCGTGACGTCGATGATCCGCGCCTTGTTGTGCACGGAGTCGGTGATCACACCGGCCTGGCTCCCGGTGAAGGACTGGGCTTCGTGACCGAGGGATTTGATCGCCATGGCCAGCAGGGCCATGGAGATGCGCTCTCCGGCGGTCAGCAGCATGTCGTACTCACGCCCCGAGGTGATCGGAGACACCTCGCTGGCGAGATCGATCAACTCATCCGTCGTGTCGCCCATCGCCGAGACCACCACGACCACCTGGTGGCCGCGCTGCTTCGCCTCGACGATCCGCTTGGCGACGCGCTTGATGCCCTCTGCGTCGGCAACGGAGGAGCCGCCGTACTTCTGCACGACTAGGCTCACGTGCGCTCCTCGTTTCTCGGTCTCACCGGACCCGTTCGCCGGGGCCCTGGTCGGCTCATTTTATCGAGCGGGCCACGTCCGGCCTCCCGGACCCGCATCCTGAGACGCGGCGGCACCCACCCAGCGACGACCCCTGCCCGGTTCACGCGAACCCACACGGGAACGTGCGGTACCTCACACCAGCCGCGCCGCGGCCCCTCCCCCGGCGGGCGCGTTCCGGCCGCGCCGGGCCGTCCGGGGCGCTCCGGCCGCGCCCGGCCGTCCGGGGCGCTCCGGCCGCGCCGCCCCTGACGTGGCCCGGCCGCCTCGCCCCGGCGCCCCTCCTCCGGTGGCTCCGCTCCGTGGAGGGCTGCTTCGTGGGCGCTGCTCCGTGGGGGGGGGGGGCTGCTCCGGTGGCTCTACCCGGCGGCCCTGCTCCGACCGCCTGCCCCGTGGGGGCCTCCGGCCCCACGGGCCGAGGCCGCACCGCTCCGGCGGCACCGGGACCGGCCGGTGCCGGTTCGACCGGTGCCGGTTCGGCCGGTGTCGGGAGTCGGCCGTGCCGGGCCGGTGTCAGTGGGGGCTGGGACGCTGGGCGTCATGACTCCCACTCCGCAGGACGCCGGGCCGGACGGCTCCGGTGCGCAGCACGCCGAGCCGCAGCCCGCCGGGCAGCAGGGCAGCGGGCCGGGCGGCTCCGCGCCACGGGGATCGGGGTCGGCGGGGGGCCGGGCCGTTGACGTTGGGGGCGTTGGAGGCCGCCGTCCGGGCGAGCTGGGCCGCCGACACGTGCTGCCCCTCCGACCTCACCCGCATCCCCTGGACGCCGCGGAACCCGGCGTGGGGCCACTGCGACGTCACCGCGCTCGTCGTGCACGACCTGCTCGGCGGCGCACTGGTGCGCGGGGAGGTGTACGGCCCCGGGGGCGCCTGGGAGGGCTACCACTGGTGGAACCGGCTGCCCAGCGGGCTGGAGCTGGACCTCACCCGGGAGCAGTTCCGCCGGGGCGAACGGGTGACGGACGGCGCCCCGGTCCCCCGTCCGCCCGGACGGCCGCGGCGCCGGGCCGCCGAGTACGAGCGCCTGCGGGAACGCGTCGCCGCCCGCCTCGCCGGGCGGCCCGGAGCGCCCGCGCCGCCCGGCGGACCGGCTTGAGTCAGCTCAGGAGCTGCGCCTGGAGGATCACCGTCTGCTGGAACGGCACGTCCCCGGCCCCGCCCTCCCCGGTCTGCACGACGACGCCGACGGTGTCACCCGCGAGGACGTACGCCATGCGGCTCTGCTCGGTGCCGTAGGGCTCGCGCTCCTCGTAGGGGGTGATCGTGACCGTCTCCAGCCGGGCGTCGAGGGCCGCCCACTCCTGGTCCACCCGCAGGGCGGCGCCGTCGGAGAGGGCGTTCCACGGCTGTGTGCCGTCGCGCAGCATCTCCCGCTCGAAGCTCTGCGCCACCGCACCGGTGTTGAAGCGCAGCAGGTGGACGCTGGTCCGGGTGCCGTCCGGCATGACCCACCCGCGGGCGGCGATGTGCCGGGGCGGGTCGCTGGCCAGCCGGGCGTCGATGTCCGCCGTGATGGCGGAGCTGCTGAAGAGGTCCATGAAGGACCCCTGGTCGACCCAGCCGCCCTCCAGCGGCGGCAGCTCCTCGTGCGCCTCGGCGCCCCGGGGCGCCGGGAGCACCAGGTCCCGCAGGTCGGCGTGGTGGACCCGGGCGACGTTGGCGTCCTCGAAGGGGAGCGGTGAGCCGGAAGGCAGCGCCGGCAGCGTCAGCTTTGGGTAGTCCCAGCGGCCGTCGTGCTCGGTGGCCAGGCCCGGCACGTCCGTGCGCTCGGGCAGGGTGAGCCCGTAGCCGACGCCCCCGGCCAGCGCCGCGCAGACGAGCGCCGCGGACCCCCACCGCAGGGCCGTGCGCCAACGAGCGGGCCCGGGCTCCGTCCCGCGCCCGGTCGCGGTCGCGGGCTCCGGCTCGGACACGGGCTCGGGCTCCGTCGCGCCCTCGGGCTCGGACACGGTCGCAGACCCGGACGCGGGCTCGGGCCCGCGCTCGGCTCCGGGCTCGGACGCGGACGCGGGCTCAGGCTCGGGCTCCGTCGCGCGCTCGCGCTCGGGCTCGGTCGCAGAGCCGGGCTCGGATTCGGTCGTGGTCGCGCGCTCGGGTTCGGCGGGGGCGGACGGCGGCTCGGCGGCCGGCCCTCCCGGGGCCGCGTCCGCGCTCGCCGCGGCCGCGTCCGCCTCCGCGGGCGACGCGGGGTCCACCGCGGTGGCGGCCGGGGCGACCGGGGTCTCGGTCACCGCGGCGTCCGGAGCGTCGGCGTCCGGAGCGCTCGGGGTGGGGGCGGTGGTGTCCGTCATACGTACTCTCCCGGGGACGCGACGCGGTCGAGCTGCCGCGCGAGCATGTCGGTCACGAGCTGGTGGTCCATCGGTCGGCTGCCCACCGCGTTCAGCGTCACCATGAACCCGTCCAGTCCCGCCAGGCAGCGGACGATGTCCATGCCGAGGTCGGGTTCGTCGACGACCAGGCAGCGGGCGTCCTCGTACCCGTCGACCGCGGGGCCCTCGCGCATCCCGGGTGTGCTTTCCAACTCCGTGGCGACGAGGTCCGCGAGGACCGGTGCCGCGTCCTCCTCCCCCAGCTTGACGAGGATGGCCTGCACGGTCAGCCGTCCGTCGTCGCCGCTGTAGCTGCGCATGGCCGAGCCCTGGAGCCGCAGGTCGTCGAGAAACGCCTTGTACACGCGGCGCAGCTCCGGGTCCTCCGCTCCGCCGTAGGCCACCTCGTGCTCGGTCGCGCGCTCCCTGTCCAGTTCGACGTCGTTGGGCAGGTGGCCGAAGTCCGGGCCGGGCCGGAAGTCCTCCGGCACCGGGAGCAGCAGGCGGCGCAGCCCCTCACCGGCGTCGCGGCTCCGCCCGTCGTCCAGGCCGGCCGCCTCCGCCGTACCGACCACGGTGGTGGGCGAGGTGCGGTCGGCGCCCGCGAGCGTGACGGCGGTGTGGGTGGCCCCGCCCGCGCCGGCGAGGAGTGCCAGTGCGGCGGTCACGGTGGCGGGCGTCAGCCACCGCCTGCGCCGGGACGGGGCGGTGCCGGGCGTCGGGCCCTTCTCGGGGTTCGTCTCCGGAATGCTCATCACAGGCGCTCCAACTGGCGCTCGGCCAGCTCTCTCACGAAGTCGATGTCGACCGGGTCGGGGGCGGCGACACTGATCTGCACCACCACTCCGCCGCGGCGGGCCACGGCCTCGCCCGCGTACACCGGCCCGGTCAGCTCGTTGCCGGCGTCCGTTCTGTAGACCCGGACGTTCCCGTCCTCCATGCCCGGGATGCTCATGCTGGTCTCGTCGTGGGAGGGGAAGTAGGGCTGGATGGTCTCGCTGTACGCCCGTGAGTCGTGGGCGCGGTCGTCGTGGAACTGGAGCAGGGAGACGGAGACGTAGACGTCCTCGCCTTCCAGCCACGCCGTCTCCGCCTGGCGGCGGAAGGAGCTCCCGACGAGGAGTTCGAACATCGCCTCGGCGTCCCTGTACTTCGCCGCGTGGGCCCACGGGGAGGTCCAGCTCCGCTCGGAGCGGCCCGGCGGTGTCCGTGCGTCCTTCGGCTTGTCCAGCAGGAGCTCGCTCAGGTCGCCGTCGGTCCGGACCCGGCGGTCCTCCTCGGGCGTCAGCGGCTCGGGCCCCTCCCCCTCGGACAACGGCTCCTGCGGATAGGCGAGTCCGGGCTGCGCCAGGGGCGGCAACGGGGTGGGCGGGCGCTCGGCCTGGACGGTGTAGCCCCCGGCGACGCCGCCCACGAGGCCGAGCAGGACGGCGCAAGCGATCAGCAGCGCGGTGGGGACGCGGCGCCGCCCGGTGCCCGCTACCGGCGCGGACGCGTCCGGCGGTGCGGGAGAGGGGGGCGGGTTTGACGCCGGAGCCGAGGCCGACAGCGCCTCGGGTGGCTGGCTTTGCACAAACGCTCCTTGAGGTGATGACCTTGTCGGAGCGCTGACAAGCCGACCGGCGGAGGGGTTGCCCCCGCCGGCATCACGATCGGGTCACGCGCCGCGGCGACCGTGGCGGACTGCCGTCAGATCGATGTGCAGGTCGAACGGGACGGTGGTCTTCAGCTCGTCGTGGTGGATGCCGGTCAGCGCGTAGCTGCGCGGGGCCGGGTCGAGCTCGTAGACGTAGACGACGGGACGGTCGTCGACGTTCTCGACGCGCCAGAAGTGCGGGATGCCCGCCGCCGCGTACTTGGCGGGCTTGATGCCGCGGTCGCGCACCTCGGAGTCCGGGGAGACCACTTCGACGGCGAGGAGGACGTCCTCGGGGGCGAACGTGGTCTGCTTGAGGTCCCGCAAAGCCTCCGCCCGCACGACGAGGATGTCCGGCTCGGGCCGGTCGCGCCGGGACAGCGTCACCGTCATCTCCCGGTAGACGTCGACCTCGCTTGGCAGCGCCTGCAGCAGTGACGACTGCAACAGGTACATGACCCGGTCGTGGAAGGCGGTCTGCGGACTCACGAGTACGAGGCTCCCGTCGATCAGCTCCGTGTGCGGGGGCAGATCCGGAAGGCGGTCGAGGTCCTCGGCGGTGTAGCCGCCCTGCGGCGGCCTGGGCCACCGGTACTCGGGTTCGGTGCTCATCACTGCTCCCATGGCCGCATCTTCGCCTGCCTCCTGAGCGTACCCAGGGCGTCCGGCCAGAGCATCACCCCAACGAGCGATCACTGCCGGAATGAAGAAACGGTTTACGGGACGGGCTTTCGGTGGGCATGCCGGGCGGGTGGCCGGGTAGCCGGGTCAGCGAAGGATGTTGAGCGAAGGAGAAACACCGTGCTGATGGCTCACCCCGTGATCCTGCGCAACCTGGTGGAGCAGTACGAGACGCTCGCCGTCCTGCACGCCGAGGACGGTGGCGCCGGTGTGCGCCAGCGCATGGAGGACCTCGCCTACTCGCTGTGCGTGGCGACCGGCACGCGGGACGTGGACAGCGCCCTCGTCGCGGCCCGGCACGGGCTCCCCGGCGCCCGCGTCCAGGACGACTCGCTGCTGACGGCGTAGGGGCCGCGCTCGCGGTCCATACGGCTAGCGCCGCAGCCCGCAGCGGTCGAGGAGCGAGAAGCGGGCCGCGCGGCGCTGGACGGTGACCGGTCGGCGGCGCGGGCCGACCCGTCTGGCCAGGCCCGCACCCTGCACACGCCGGCGCAGGGCCGCCGCGAACGGCTCGCCCGTGCGCCGCAGGCAGACCAGCTCGTACCGCTCGGGGTGGCCGGTGCCGGTGTCGAGCAGGCCGAGCCGCAGCCGCACGTAACGGGCGCTCGGTGAGGTGGCGCTGACGCTGAGCACCGTCTCGTACGGGATGCGGGTCACCCGCTTCCGGTCTTCCCACACGATCCCGTCCGGTGCGCACCGGACGGTGACGCCGTTGGCGCGCAGTTCCGGCGCGTCGGTGGCCCGGTCGGTGGCCGCCTTCGTCTCCGTCGGCGCAGTCGTCGTCATGGTCGCAGCCCCCTTTCCCCTGTGGACTCCGACTCTCCCCGCTCACCGCTCCGGGCACCATGCCCGTGCCGGGCCGATCGCGGCGACGGTGTTTTGCCGGGTTCCGGCAAGCACCGCCGGACGCGGGCCCAGTCGTCGGCACGCCGCCGAGGCGAGCCCGTCCCGGCGGGTGCCCGGGCAGCGCGTTGCGGCGTTCCACCGGACAGCGCACCGCGCCGGCGCACCGGGGGGGCCGACGTTCCACGTGAAACCACGCCGACCGTGCGGACGAGCGGACGGACGGACGAGCGGGCAGGCGGGCTCACGTCCCGTCACGAAGCCGTGTCGACGGTGATACCGCCGTTGCTGGTGGTCAGGTCGAGGTGGTACTCGGCGTCCGTCGACTCCGTGACGGCGAGGTCCGTGGCGCCGTTGGCGGTCTTCGTGGAGACGCGGTAGGGCTCGTTCGGCACGGTGAGGTCGATGGTGCCGTTGCTGGTCTCCGCCCGCACGTCCTGCGGGGCGCTGACGGTGAGGGCGATGGCCCCGTTCGAGGTGCGCGCCCGGATGCCGCCCCCGGCGAGGTCGCGGCCCTCGATGCGTCCGTTCGTGGTGGTGGCCTCGACGCTCCCGGTGACGCCGTCGAGCTCGATCCGCCCGGAGGTGGTGCGCACCTCGACGTTCCCGACGCCGCCCAGTGTGATGCGTCCGGCGGTGGCGCTGCCGGTGACCGGGAGGCCGGCCGGGAGGTCCACGGTGTACGCCACCGAGCAGTCGTTCCCGCAGCCACCGAGCAGCAGCACGCCGTCCTCGACGCGGTGCGTCGCTCCCGGCCGGTCGCCCGCGTGCCGCACGGTGCGCTCGACGGTGGCCCCCCGGGCGTCCTCGCTCCCCCGCAGCTCCACCGAGCCCGAGTCGACGTCCAGCCGGACGGCGGTGATGTCGCCGGCGGCGAAGCTCTCGTCCTGGAACGTCGAGCGCGGCCCGACGTCGCAGGCTCCGAGGGTGAGGGCCGCGACGCCCGCCGCCGTGAGGACGCCGAGGGCACGGATCGGGGCGCGCATGGGGTTCTCCTGTCGCTGACTGCGGTGAGCGCGGTCCCGGCCTTCCGGCCGACCGCACCGGCGACGCTACGGAGCGCCACGGCCGACCGGCCATGGGGCTACCCCCCGCGCTCGCCTCGGGCTTCCCGCCCCGTCGCGCGGAGCGCCGTGGAGAACGAGCCCGACGGCCGGGCGGCGAGCCCGGCCGCTGAACGGCGACCGCCGCACGCCGCCCGCAGCGCGAGGCGGGTGGCGAGCGGGCGGAGTTGCGGCGCGGCGGAGCGGCGGTGTCACGGGGTGGCCGTCACGCGGGCCCCGCCGCGGGCGGCCGGTGCCGGAGGACAGCCGCCCGCCGGACGGCGCGGGGCGGCGGGGCGACGCACGCGGTGCGCCCGCGCACGCCCGGCCGCCCCCGGGGCACCGCTACGGCAGGGCCGTCGCCGGCGGGTGCGCGGGGTGCCGGCGGGACTCCTCGGAGTGCGCCGCGGCCGGCACGGTCGCCGTGCCCACCGTGCGGCGGACGGCGCGCCGGTGCAGCCACAGCGGCAGCAGGTACCAGCACGCGGCGAACCACAGCATGACGCCGCCGACGATCAGGTGCGCGACGAGGCCGGGGAGCACCACGTCCAGGATCAGCATCAGCGAGGCGCCGATGGTGAGGGCGAGCAGGACCAGACCGCAGGTCATCAGGCGTCCGGCGATGCGCACCACCTCGTCCTTCATCCGTTTGCCGGTGAGGCAGCGGTGGATGGAGACGGGGGCGATGAGCGCGGCGGCGGCCAGCGCGCCGAGGACGACGGTGACCACGTACGTCGCGTGTTCCACCGGTCCCAGGGTGGCGAACCGGGCGGTGAAGGCGATGCCGAGCAGGAAGCCCAGGAGGATCTGCACACCCGTCTGGGCGACGCGGGTCTCCTGGAGGAGCTCGGCCCACTTGCGGTTGATCTGGGCACGGGGGCTCTCGGGCGGCTCGTCCGGTCTGTGCTGGGGGGCGGGGGGCGCGGGGCGGGCCGACACGTCCCCTTCGGGTGGCGCGGTCGTGGTCTGCTCGGTCCTGCTCATGAGTGGCTTCCTCCGCTGGGCACTGCGTCGTCGGGGCGTACCCGGGGGCGGCGGGGGCCACGCGGACAAGCGTCCTTTCGTGGCGGCACTGCGCCAGCCGGCGGAGCCGGTCGGCCCGGGCGGGCGGAGTACCGGGTAGGGGCGGCGTGGCGGCTTGCGCGCCGTGTGCCGCGACGGGCGGCCCGAGGGCTCCCGGCCGGGCCGCGCGGTCAGCCGCGGCGGCGGGTGCGCCGCCCCGCGTGGGGGCGCGTCACAGGGCCAGGTCGGCGACCATCGTCGTGCCCTCGGGGCCCAGCCGGACGGCGGTGCGGGCGGCGTGCGCCTCGACGAGTGCCAGGCCGCGGCCGCACTCGGCGTACTCGGCGTCCGGGTCGCGGTGGGGCGCCGGGCAGAGCTGCCAGCGCCCGCCGTCGCGGACCTCGACGCGCAGGACGTCCTCGGCAAGCTGGAGCCAGAGGGTGACATGCGGGCTTCCGCTGTGCAGGATGACGTTCGTGACCAGCTCGGTGACCACCACGCCCAGCGCGTCGTGGACGTCTTCGGACAGGCTCCACCGCTGCGCCGTCGTCCTGGCGAAACGCCGTAGGACCGGTGCGGCGGCGGGCGTCACCGGCAGCGTGCACAGCGCCCGGTCCGGCGCGGCCCACTCCGTCTCCGTGGGCGGCTGCTGGTGCTCTGCGGTGATCATGCGGCTCTCCTGCACGCTTGGTCCGCGGCCCGTAGCTGGTTGCCCCAAGGGGCGCGAGTCTCGGAACCCTCGTGACACCACGGTCGGCGGCACTCCACCAGGAGAACAATCAGTGCCGTCGGAAGTACGGATACGCAAAGAAAGCGGAAACCCCTGATGGACGCGGCGGGGAACAGCTCGGTTACGGTGCGTGAGCCCGCGTGGGCGGGGCGGCTGCGGTGGGCGCTGACGGCGCTGGCCCGCGAACCGCTGCTCGTGCTCGTCGCGGGCGCGGCCGGCACCGGCAAGAGCCACCTGACGCAGCGGCTGCTGGAGCACCCCGAGACCCGCCGCGCCGCGGCTCGGCTGCACTGGGCGTACGGCCCCGCGGGGCACGGCACGCCGCCCGAGGAGCTGCCCGAGGGCGACGCGCCGGTGCTGCTGGTGGTGGAGGACGTGCACCGGGCGGCCCCCGAGGAGCTGGCGCGCCTGCGCGGCCTGCTGGCCCGTCCGCGCCCCGGGCTCGCGGCCGTCGTCACCTACCGGCCCGAGGAGCTGGCCGCGCCGGAGCTGCCGTTCGGTGCGCCCGTCGACTACCCGTCCGGGCTGACCGTGCTCCGGCACCGCGTGGAGCCGTGGACGCCGGAGCAGGTCCGGCAGGCGGCGAGCGCCGCGCTGGGCGCCGAGTGCTGCACCCCGGAGGCGGTGGACCGGCTGTGGAGGCGCTCCGGCGGCGTCGCCCAGGTGGTGCTGGACCTGCTGGCCGTGGTACGGGACGCCACGCCGCGGCGCTGCACCGCCGCCGAGGTGGACGCCGCCGGGGTACCGGTGCGGCTGGCCGAGCGGGCGCTCGGGCGCACCGCGGCACTCGCGCCGGAGCACCGCCCCGTGGTGTGGGCGGCGGCCGTGCTGGGCGAACCGGCGACCGGCGCCGAGCTGACCGCCGTCGCCGGGCTGGCCCCGGAGCAGGGCCGCGCGGCGCTGGTGGCGGCGCTGGCGGGGGCCGCGCTGGCGGAGGTCGCGGAGCCGGGCGCGGAGGGGGACGACGCGTGCGGCCACGGCGGGTGCGGCGGCAGCGGACGGTACGGGTTCGCGGTGCCGCTGGCCGCGCGCGCGGTGCACCGGGCGCTGCCCGGACCCGTCCGCGAGGAACTGCACGGGCGCGCCGCGGACGTGCTGGCCGGGCGGCAGCCGGTGCCGTGGCCGGCGCTCGCGCAGCACCGGCGCGCCAGCGGCCGGGTGCGGCCGTGGCTGCGCGCGGTGGAGCAGGCCGCGCGGCAGGCGGCGGACGCCGGCCGGCACCAGGAGGCGATCGGCCTGCTGGAGCGGACGCTCGCCTCCCCCGCCGTGCCGCCCACCGCCCGCGCGCGGCTGGCCCCGATGCTGGCGCGCAGCGCGGTGGTCGGGCTGCGGTCGGACCAGACGGTGGAGGTGCTGAGCCAGGTCGTCGAGGACGAGGCGCTGCCCGCGGCCGTGCGCGGGGAGCTCCGCCTCGACCTCGGTCTGCTGCTGTGCAACCAGGTGGGCCGGGGCTCGCAGGGGTGGGGCGAGCTCGAACGGGCGGCCGCCGAGCTGCGCACCGGCAGGCCGGACCTGGCCGCGCGCGCCATGTCGGCGCTGGCCATGCCGTACTGGCCCGGCGCGACGCTGGCGACCCACCTGGAGTGGCTCGCGGGCGCCGAGGAGGCCGCCGCCGACAGCGGTGAGGAGCTGGTGCGCACCGCCGTGCACGTCAACCGGGCGGGCGTCGCGCTCAGCTACGGCGACCCCCGGGGGTGGAAGCTCCTGGCCGACCTGCCCGCCGAACACGCCGACCGCCGGGTGCGGCAGCACGTCGCCCGCGGCCTGTGCAACGCCGCCGACTCGGCCGTCTGGCTGGGCCACTACGGCCGCGCGGAACGGCTGCTGTCCGACGGGCTCGCCCTGTGCAAGAAGAGCGGCGCGCCCTACACCGAGCAGACCGGGCTCGGCGCACGGCTGCTGCTGGAGTGGAACAACGGCCGGTGGGCGGGGCTCGCGGCCCGGTGCGAGGCGTTCGTCACCGCGACCGCCGACATGCCCGTCATCGCCGCCGACGCCCGCATGGTG
The DNA here is from genome assembly GCF_026262575.1 of Streptomyces marinisediminis. GTDB lineage: Bacteria > Actinomycetota > Actinomycetes > Streptomycetales > Streptomycetaceae > Streptomyces > Streptomyces marinisediminis. The sequence continues at coordinate 2,037 of NZ_JAPKFL010000019.1, read as the reverse complement.
CTGGGGCTGCTCAGCGTCGCGCAGGGCGAGTGGCGGCGGGCCGCCTCCTGGCTCACCGAGCAGACCGCGCCCACCACCGGCCACGCGGCGGCGCCGCTGGCCGCCGCCAGCTCGGGCGCGCTGGTCCGGATGGCCCTGGTGCGGCAGGACGTGGCCCAGGCCGCCGCCACCGCCCGCGACGCCTGGGACCGGCTCGCCGAGAAGGGCGTGTGGGTGTGGGCCGCCGACCTCGCGCCGTGGGCCGTGGAAGCCCTGTGCCACGCCGACGACCTCCCCGGCGCCCGCGCCATGGTCGACGCCTACGCCACCGGGCTCGACGGGCTGGACGCCCCCTGCGCGCACGCGGGGCTGGACTGGGCGCGGGCGGTGCTGGCCGAGGCGGACGGCGAACCGGCGCGCGCGGTGGAGCTGTACCGCGCGGCGTCCACCGCGTTCGAGCGGATGCCGCGCCCGTACGCCCAGGCCCTCACCGCCGAGGCGGCGGCGCGCTGCGTCCTGGAGGCCGGGGACGGACCGGAGCCCGGGGAGGACGCCGCGGACCGGCGGGGCGGCGACCGGGCGTGGGCGATCGCCGAACTCACGGCCTGCGCGGGGCGGCTGTCCGAACTCGGTGCCATGTGGGACGCCGCCCGGGCCCGCTCCGTGCTGCGTGCGCACCAGCCGCTGGAGGAACGCCGTCCGCCCGGCCGCCCGTCCTACGGCGCCCAGCTCTCGCCGCGCGAGCAGGAGGTGGCGGAGCTGGCCGGGACGGGGCTGACGAACAAGGAGATCGCCAGCACGCTGCACCTGTCGCCGCGCACGGTCGAGCAGCACGTCGCCCGCGCGATGCGCAAGCTGGGCACCGCCTCCCGCCAGGAACTGGCCACGGCCCGCGACGGCGCGGAGGGCACGGACACCACGGGCCGCCCCTGACCGGGCCGTACGGGCACGGCTGCCGGGCACGGGTCCGAAACCACTCGACCGCCCGGCCCCGGTGGACGCCGACACCCCGGCCGACGCGGTGCGGGGGCCGACCCGTCCCGGGCCCCGAGACCCGGCCGCCACGGACGAGCCCGAGCCACCGGGCCCGTCCCCCACGAGCCCACGCCACCGGTACCGCGCCCCCTCATCCGGAACCACCCCCGGAACCACGCCCGGGGCCGCCCCACCCCGCCCGGGGCCCGGCCCCGCGCCGCGCACGGCCCCCGCGCCGCGTCGGCCCGGGGTCCGGGCCCGGGGCCCGGCCCGCGCACAACCCGTTCCCAGCCCCGCGGGCGGGACTCACATCCGCAACCGCCGGACGCGTGCGCCCCCGCACGACCGTCCCGGGCGAACCCGCAGTTCAGGACTAGACCGCCACGCACCTCCCTGGCGTGGACCAAGCGCGCGGTTCACCGGGGTTAATTGGGTATCCGTAGGAGGGCGGTTCCGGATATACGCGTTCGACCGACGGCCGTAGGTTCCTGGCCACCGGTTGGTCGAACGTTCGCCCGAGGCGGGGGATTCGCCACTGACGCGCTTCGGCCGACCGGTGTCGTGCACGGGCACCGGGGGGAGTCGGGTGCCGGCCGGGGAACTCGAACAGGGTTCCGCGTGCAGGCACCGTGCGGTCCCGGCATCCGGGCACGAGTGCGGCGCATCCAGCGCACTCGTGACCGGCGCTCCCCCCGCTGCCCGACGCGCCCCTGGCCCCCCACGCCTCACCCCACAGCACCCTCTCCCCACCCCACCGGCCACGCGCACTGCCCGGCTTGTCATGAACCGCACCATCGCTGTCGGCCGCGACCACTTTCCGCGGCCGACCACGAAAGGCAGCACGTTGAACGGTTCCAGACCTCTGCGCATATCCCTGCTGGCAGTGACCACCGCGGCTCTGCTGGGCAGTGGTATCACCGCGTCCGTGGCCGCGCCCGCGGCGCCCGCGGCCACCCCGGCCGACACCGCGCCGGCCGCCGCGGCCGAGCGGCTGATCGTCGGCTACAAGACCCAGGCGGCCGAGGCGGCCTCGGACAGCGCCGCCGGCAAGGACGCCAGGAAGAAGGGCGAGAAGTCGGGCAA
>NZ_JAPKFL010000018.1 GCF_026262575.1 Streptomyces marinisediminis | reverse complement strand
TCAGCGCCGATGGTACTGCATGCGGGAGTGTGTGGGAGAGTAGGACGCCGCCGAACAATCTTTGAGGACCGCCGGTCCCAGCGACATGCTGGGACCGGCGGTTTTTTGTTTTTCCGCGCACTCGCCCCCGCGAGAGCGCGACATCGAACGTGAACACGGAGCAAGGAGTCACCCCCATGTCGAACTCATCAGAGGAGCGGCCGGGCCGACCCGAGAGGTCCGAACGCCCCCGCCGTACCGGCGGTTTCGGGGATCGGCGTGACGACAGGGGCGGTGAGCGCCGCGGTGGCCGACAGGATTTCCGCGGAGGTCGTGACGACCGGGCCCGTGGCCCGCGGCGCCCCGACGACCGGGAACGCGGCGGCTATCGCCGGGACCGGCGCGACGACGACCGGCCGCCCTACCGGCGGGATTCCGCCGACCGGGGTGATCGGGGAGGTTTCCGCCGTGACGACGACCGGCGCGAGGGTCGGGGCGGCGGCTACCGTCGGCCGGAGGACCGGCGTGACGACCGGCGCGATGACCGTGGCGGTTATCGGCGCGACGACCGGGACGGGCGCCGGGCCGGCGGTGACGGACCCCGCGGCGACCGGCGGGAGTTCCGGCGGGACGACCACCGGGACGATCGGCGCGGTGGCGGGCAAGGGGACCGCTATGGAGACCTACGTGGGCCCCAGCGCGACGACCGGCCCCGGTACGGCCGTGACGACCGGCTGCGGTTCTCGCGTGATGACCGGCCGCGTTTCTCCCGGGACGAGCGTCCCGAGCGTCGCGACGGGCGGCCGGCGTTCGCCCGTGACGACCGGCCGCAGCGCCCTGAGCGGCGCGGCGAGGGGCGTGACTACGGTCGAGACGACCGGGGCGGGCCCCGGCGGGAGGACGCCCGTGGCGACCGCCGGGACGACCGGCGTGACGAGCGCCGCGATGACCGGCGTGGGTTTCGGAGCGACGAGCGCTTCCGGCGTGACGATCGGCGTGGGCCCCGACGGGATGATGCCCGAGGCGACCGCCGGGACGACCGGCGGGGTTTCCGGAGCGACGAGCGCCGGGATGACCGGCGGGGTTTCCGGAGCGACGAGCGCCGGGATGACCGGCCGGGTTTCCGGAGCGGCGAGCGGCGCGGCGAGCGCGGGTTCGGGCGGGACGACCGGCGGCCGGGCCCCCGCGGGGGGTACCGGGACGACGACCGGAGCGGTCGGCGGCCCTACGGCGGTGACCGGCGGGACAGCCGGGGCCGCGACGACCGGGGCCGCGACGACCGGGGCCGGGGCGGCTTCCGGGGCGGTGACGGGCCGCGCGGCCCGCGGCGCGAGGGCTTCCGGAGCGACGACCGGCGTGACGACCGGCCGCGCGAGTACGTGCGGCGGCTGCCGATCCCGGAGGACGTCACGGGCGAGGAGGTCGACAAGGACGTCCGCCAGGAGCTGATGAGCCTGCCGAAGACGCTGGCCGAGGACGTGGCGAAGAACCTCGTCATGGTCGCCCGCCTGCTGGACGAGGAACCCGAGGACGCCTACGGCTACGCGAAGGTGGCGCTGCGGCTGGCGTCGCGGGTCCCCGCCGTGCGGGAGGCCATGGGTTTCGCGGCCTACGGCAGTCAGCGGTACGCCGAGGCGCTGACGGAGTTCCGCGCCGCCCGGCGCATGACGGGCTCCCAGCACCTGTGGCCCGTGATGGCCGACTGCGAGCGGGGTCTGGGACGGCCCGAGAAGGCGCTCGCGATGGCCGGCGAGCCCGAGGTGCAGCGGCTGGACAAGGCCGGCCAGGTGGAGATGCGCCTGGTGGCCGCCGGGGCTCGGCGGGACATGGGGCAACTGGACGCGGCCGTGGTGACCCTGCAGAGTTCCGAGCTCGCCTCGGGCTCCGTCCAGCCGTGGTCGGCGCGGCTGCGGTACGCCTACGCCGACGCGCTGCTGGCCGTCGGCCGGGAGGCGGAGGCCCGGGAGTGGTTCGGCAAGGCGCTGGAGGCAGACCAGCAGGGCACCACGGACGCGTCCGACCGGCTGGCCGAGCTGGACGGCATCGAGTTCCTGGACGCCTTCGACCCCGAGGCGGCGGACGCCGAGACCGAGGCGGTCGACGCCGGGGGCCCGGCGGGGGAGCGCGACGGGGCCGAGGGGCCCGGGGAGCGCTGAGCCCGCCCGGGGCGGCGTGCCACAGCGCGCCGCCGCCCCGGGCCGGCTGACCGCGGGTCAGCGGCTCCCGGGGGCCCCGCGCCAGGAATCAGGCGGCCAGGGGCTGCCCGACGGGGCGAAAGGAGTGCCCCGCCCGCCCGCCGGGGGGCGCGACGGTGCCGGGCGGGGACGGCGGCCTGCCGGGGCGGGGCAGCGGCGCGGTCGCCCGCAGCCTCTCCAGGGCGTCGGCGAGGGCGGTGAGCGCACCGCCGCGCAGCCGGGGCGCCGCCGGGGCGACGAGCACGTGCAGACCCGCGTCGCCCGGCCGCGCGGGGCACAGTTCCGGGCGGCCGGGGCGGGCGGACGCGTAGCGCTCGACGAGGAACGCGGGTTCTCCCCGGTGGAGGCCGATGTACGCCTCGTGGCGGGGGTCGGCGGCGATGCGCAGCAGCTCGCGCTCGACGTCGGGGAGCGTCACGTCCTCCCTGAGCCAGTGGGCCGCCGCGGGGTGGGTGACCCAGCCGTGCACCAGCGCGGCGTCGGCGAACGGGTCCACCGGGCGCAGGGCGCACGCGCCGGGCGGGGCTTCGGCACCGGCGGGCGGGGCCGCGCTCACGCGGGAGGCGGTTTCCCTCCGCCGGCCGGCCGGCGGAGGCGGGACGTCGTGCGGGGGAGTGGGGGAGTCGGACACGGTGGCTCCTGTCCGTGCGCGGAAGGCGTGGGGTCGGCCGGGTTCCGGCGTCAGGCGGTCCACGGGCGGACGCGGGCCCGCGTCCGCCCGCCCGGTCGGCGCGCGCTCCCGCGCGGGGCGCCGGGGGAGACGCGCGCGGGAGCGCGGCCGGTGGCCGAGGCGTCCGCCAGGGTGGTGGAGGACGGGCCCGGGTGACCGTCGACGCCGGCCCTGCGGCGTGTGGAGGCCCACGCGCCGGGATGTGCGTCGGGCCCGGCGGTGGCCGCCGGGTCGGCGGAGTGCTCGTCGGGAGAGCAGTTCACGTGCACGATCGGGTCCTCCCTGGTCGACGCGGTGCCCGCTTCCCCCGCCGGGCCGGGGCGAGGGCCCGAGGTCCTGTCGGCACGGGCGGCGGCAGCGGCCGGGACGGATGCGGGTGACGTCGGGCACCGCGTGATTACTTAGGTTAGCCTAACCTAAGGAGATCGGGAAGGTGGTCGCGCCCGGCTCAGCGCCGCGCGAGCGTCAGCAGGCAGAGCAGCGTCACGGACAGCGAGAGGCCGGCCGCGCAGGCGGCGGTGGCCCGGCGGACCACGCGTCGGCGCAGCTTGGCGAACCGGGCGGTGTACTCGCCGCGCAGCGCGTGGCACCGAGCGGCCACGGTCTCCAGGTACTGCCGTGACAGCCGCAGGTGTTCGGCGGTGTACAGGCGGACGACCTCCTCGCGCTGGGCGGTCGTCAGCCACGGCATCCGCGCGGCGAACGCCTCGGCCCGCGTACGGGCGCGGCCGACCTCCGCCTGCCACAGCAGGTAGCCCTCCAACTCGCGCAGCCCCGCCTCGGCGTCGACGGCGTGGCGGTCGGCACCGGCGGGGCTCACCGGGCGCCCCGGCCGCCGCGCGGCGGCGTCGGCTCGGCTCCCCCCGCGACGGAGGCGTCCGCGGCCAGGTTGCTGGTGCGGTCGATCTGCGCGACGTCGGGGTGGTGCAGGTCGAAGGCCGGGGACTCGGAGCGGACGCGGGGGAGGGTCACGAAGTTGTGCCGGGGCGGAGGGCAGGAGGTGGCCCACTCCAGCGAGCGGCCGTACCCCCAGGGGTCGTCAACGGTCACCTTGGGCGCGTACTTCGCCGTCCGCCACACGTTGTAGAGGAAGGGCAGCGTGGACAGGCCGAGCAGGAAGGCGCCGATGGTCGAGACGGTGTTCAGCGCGGTGATGCCGTCGGCGGCCAGGTAGTCGGCGTAGCGGCGCGGCATGCCCTCGGCACCGAGCCAGTGCTGGACGAGGAAGGTCAGGTGGAAACCGGCGAACAGCGTCCAGAAGTGGATCTTGCCCAGGCGCTCGTCGAGCAGGGTGCCGGTGAACTTCGGCCACCAGAAGTGGAAGCCGGCGAACATCGCGAAGACGACGGTGCCGAACAGCACGTAGTGGAAGTGGGCGACCACGAAGTAGCTGTCGCTGGTGTGCCAGTCCAGCGGGGGCGAGGCCAGGATGACGCCGGTGAGGCCGCCGAAGAGGAAGGTGACCAGGAACCCGGTCACCCACAGCATCGGCGTCTCGAAGGACAGCGAGCCCTTCCACATGGTGCCGATCCAGTTGAAGAACTTCACGCCCGTCGGCACGGCGATGAGGAAGGACATGAAGGCGAAGAAGGGCAGCAGCACGGCCCCGGTGGCGAACATGTGGTGGGCCCAGACGGTGACCGACAGACCCGTGATGGCGATGGTCGCGCCGATGAGCCCGACGTAGCCGAAGATCGGCTTGCGGGCGAAGACCGGGATGACCTCGGTGATGATGCCGAAGAACGGCAGGGCGACGATGTAGACCTCGGGGTGGCCGAAGAACCAGAACAGGTGCTGCCACAGCAGCGCGCCGCCGTTGGCCGGGTCGAAGACGTGCGCGCCGAACAGCCGGTCGGCCTCCAGGGCGAACAGGGCGGCCGCCAGCACCGGGAACGCCAGGAGCACCAGCACGCTGGTGAGCAGCACGTTCCAGGTGAAGATCGGCATGCGGAACATCGTCATGCCGGGGGCGCGCATGCAGATGATCGTGGTGATGAAGTTGACCGCGCCGAGGATGGTGCCGAAGCCGGAGAGCGCCAACCCCATGATCCACAGGTCGCCGCCCACCCCTGGTGAGTACGGCTCCGTGGACAGCGGGGTGTAGGCGAACCAGCCGAAGGACGCGGCCCCGTTCGGGGTGAGGAAGGCGCTGACGGCGATCAGGGCGCCGAAGAGGAACAGCCAGTACGAGAGCATGTTGAGCCGGGGGAACGCCACGTCGGGCGAGCCGATCTGCAACGGCATGATGGCGTTGGCGAACCCGGCGAACATCGGGGTGGCGAACATCAGCATCATGATCGTGCCGTGCATGGTGAAGGCCTGGTTGTACTGCTCGTTGGAGAGAAGCTGGGTCCCGGGCCGGGCCAACTCGGCGCGCATCGCCATCGCCAGCGCCCCGGCGAACAGGAAGAAGCCGAACGCGCTGACCATGTACAGGGCGCCGATCTTCTTGTGGTCGGTGGTGGTCAGCCAGTCGACCACCACCGCTCCCGGGCGCCGCTTGCGGACGACCGGCTCCCGCTCCCGCTCGTGTTCCGTGGCGTACGTCATCGCCTCGCGCTCCCTCACACAGCCGGTCCGGCGCCGCTGGTGCAGTCCCGTGCGCGGCGTTCGGTCAACCCCACGTGTCTAGTGCGGGCCGGGCGGGGAGCGGCGCATTGGGCCGTCCGTGGGCGGGTGGGGGAACACCGCGACGCGGGCACGCCGACGGCGGCGGGCACCCCGGTGCGACGGCGGGACGGGAGCGGGCCGGCGGCGCGCGCGGGACGGTGTGCTGCGGCAGCGTGCTGCGGCGAGGAGCCGGCGGCGAGCCGGCGGGGCGTCAGGCGAGGTCGGCGGGATCGTCCAGGGTGCGCAGCACCAGGCCCGTGGCGGGCTTCGGGCCGAACGAGGTGGACTTGCGGGGCATCGTGACGCCCTGCTGCGCCAGCTCCAGCACCGTGGACTCCGCCGCGGCCCGCATCAGCACCGCGCTGCCGCCCGTGCGCGCGGCCTTGGCCACGGCCGCCTCCGCCGAGTGCAGGTAGCCGATGTCCGACGGCCGGTCGGGCACCTCCCAGACCGCGTTGAGCAGCGCGGCGTGCAGCACCGTCGCGTCCAGCGTCCGCCAGGTCTGCGGGCGGTCGTGGCGCACGGTGGAGGAGAGCAGGTCGGGGGAGGGCCGGTCCAGGAGGTGGAAGGAGTCCGGGCCGCCGGCGAGCAGGAAGGCGTTGCCCGGGGTCTCCTCCAGCGCGGCCAGGGCGTCGGGCAGCGGGGCGGCCAGGGGGCGGACGCGGAAGGCGTCGCCGAGCCGGGCCAGCGCGGCGGCCGGGGTCAGGTGCGGCAGGAAGCGGTGGATGGCGCTCACGCGCAGCGGGTAGCGCATGGTGTCCACCAGCAGCACCAGGCCGTGGTTCCAGGCCGGGCGCTCGGGGTGGGCGGCGCGCAGCCGCAGGTAGGTGGCCCAGCGGTGGTGTCCGTCGCCGATCAGCGCGCGGCGGGACGACAGGTCGGCGTCGACCTCGGCCAGTTCGCCCGGCTCGGTCACCGACCAGAGCCGGTGGGCGAATCCGTCGGTGGTGGTGGTCGACAGCAGGGGCGCCCGCTTGACGGCCCGCTCGATCACGCCGGTGGCGCCGGTCGCGGTGCCGTCGCCGCGGTAGGACAGCAGCAGCGGCTCCAGGTTCGCGCCGGTCTCCCGCATCAGCGCCAGCCGGTCCTCGACCACCTGGGGCATCACGTCCTCGTGCGGCAGGACGACGCCCTCCTCGGGCGGGGAGAGCCGCAGCGCGCCGATCAGGCCGCGCTGCACCAGCTCGCCCCGGCGCTGCTCGTAGACGTACAGCGCCGGTTCCGCGTCCCGCACCAGGACGCCCTCGGCCTCCCAGGCGCGCAGCGTCTCGGCGGCCTTGCGGTGCCGGGCGGCCGGGTCGGCGGTCTGCGGCAGGATGAGCCGGACGATGTTGTACGGGTCGGCGGTCTCCAACTGCTCCACCTGGTCGGGGCGCACCACGACGTCGTAGGGGGGCGAGGTGACGGCGGCGAGACTGCCGACCCGCTCCGGCGCGTAGCGCAGGCCGCGGAAGGGGACGAGGCGCAGACCGTCAGCATCCATCTCAGCATGCTAAACCGCCCGACGGTCCTTACCAGAGCCCGGGTGGAAGATGACCGAAACGCTTCAAACGACCAAAAACTTACGCTCGCGCCCGGACACCCGGCGCGGGCGGACAGGAGGAGGGACCGCCATGCTGCGATCCTGCGCGGAGCCGCTGCACGCGGCCTACGACACGGCCCTGCTGGACCTGGACGGCGTCGTCTACCGGGGCGGCGCGGCCGTGCCGCACGCCGTGCCCGCGCTGGACGCCGCCCGGGCGGCCGGGATGCGCCTGGCCTACGTCACCAACAACGCGGCGCGCACCCCGGACACGGTGGCCGAGCACCTGACCTCGCTCGGTGTCGCCGCGCGCCCGGCGGACGTCGTCACCTCGGCCCAGGCGGTGGCCCGGCTCATCGCCGAGCGGCACGAGCCGGGCGCCCGGGTGCTGTGCGTGGGAGGCGAGGGCCTGCGCGTGGCGCTGGCCGAACGGGGTCTGACGGTCGTGGAGTCGGCCGACGACGACCCGGTGGCGGTGGTGCAGGGGTACGGCGGCCCGGAGCTGGCGTGGGCCCGGCTGGCCGAGGCGGCGTTCGCGGTGGGGCGCGGGGCCGCCTGGTACGCCTCCAACGCCGACCTGACGATCCCCAGCGGCCGGGGCATCGCACCGGGCAACGGCGCGGCGGTGGAGGTGGTGCGCATCGCCACCCGGTGGATGCGGGAGGCGCCCGAGCCGCGGGTGGCCGGGAAGCCGCGCCCGCCGATGCACCGGGAGACGATCCTGCGCACCGGCGCGCGGCGTCCCCTGGTGGTCGGTGACCGGCTGGACACGGACATCGAGGGCGCGCACGCGGGCGGCGTCGACGCGCTGCTGGTGTTCACCGGCGTGACGGACGCCAGGGGCCTGCTGCGCGCGCCCCGGGCGCACCGGCCCGCCTACCTGGCGCCCGACCTGCGCGGCCTGGCCGTGCCGCACCCCGCCCCGGTGCGCTCGGGCGCCGGGTTCGCCTGCGGTGGCTGGTCCGCCGCGGTAGCGGGCGGCGCCCTGGTGCTCGACGGCGCCGGGGAGCCGCTGGACGGCCTGCGTGCGCTGTGCGCGGCGGCGTGGGAGGCGGCGGGGGCGGACGCCTTCACCGGTGGGGTGGACCAGCCCCTGGCGGCCCTGGGCCTGTGACGCACCGCCGGCGGCCGCGGGCGCGCGGCGGCGCACCCGTGCCGTACCGCCGCGCCCGCGGCCGTGCCGTGCCGTGCCGTCCGGGCCCGGGGCGGGGGCGGCGCGGGGCGCCGCCACGGAGCGCCCGGCACCGGGTGCGGGGCGCCGCCGGGTGCGGGGCGCGGCGGCGGACGGCGAGCACCGCGCGCCCGGCGCCGGCGCCACCGGCGGGGCGGCCTAACCGGTGAGGGCTTCCGCGCGCAGGTCCTCCTCGGAGGCGCCCTGCCGCCAGTAGCCGGTGAAGGTGACCGCGCGCCGGTCCCAGCCGCGCCCGCGGACCAGGTGGCGGCGCAGCGCCCGCACGCCCCGGGCCTCGCCCGCCAGCCACGCGTACCCGGGCTCCGGTGGGAGCGCGGCCGCGCGCACGGCGTCCAGCAGCGGCGCGTTGCGTACGCGCGTGCCCCGGACCAGCCAGCGCACCCGCGCGTCGGCGACCGAGGGCAGCGGCAGCCGGTCCGCCCCGGAGGGCACCTCGACGAACGCGTGCGCCCGGTGCCCGGCGGGCAGGTCGCGCAGGATACCGGCCAGGGCGGGCAGCGCCGTCTCGTCGGCGGTCAGCAGCGTCCACCGCGCGGCGGGCGGCAGCCGGAAGGCGACGCTCTTGTTCTCCGCGGTGGTCGGGCCCAGCAGCAGCGCCCGGTCGCCGGGGGTGCAGTGGGCCGCCCAGCGGGAGGCGGGCCCGGCCGGTTCGTGCAGGGCGAAGTCGACGTCCAGTTCCCGGACGGCGTGCCGCTGCTCGCGGACGGTGTAGGAGCGCAGCACCGCCCGCTCGGCCGGGTCCATGGCCCGCCACCGGGCGAACCAGTCCGGGCCGTCCGGGACCAGCGGCTCGGCCTGGCCCGGATGCGGCAGGAACAGCGAGAAGCTCTGGTCCCGCCCGCCGGAGGCGAACTCCGCCAGCCGCTCGCCGCCGAGGGTGACGCGCAGCAGGGCGGGGCTCAGCCGCACGCTGCGCAGCACGTGCGCGGGGAAGAGACCGAAGGGCTCGGCGGCCGCCACCGCCGGCTCAGCCCTTCAGCTTCCGGGACTCGCCCATGGCCGTCGCCAGGGACTCCAGCAGCGGCGCGCTGCCGGCCCAACTGAAGCGGGGCACGGTGTCCCAGGGGGTGACCTGGCCGGCCCGGACGGCGGGCAGGGCGCGCCAGGCGGGCTTGGACGCCAGCGCCTCGGGCTGCAGGGCCACCGTGCGGCTGTCCAACAGGATCAGGTCGGCGGGGTACTTGTCCGCGTTCTCCCAGCTCAGCGACTCGAAGTAGCCACCGGCGTCCAGGTTTTCGGGGTGGACGAGGTCGACGCCGAGCTCCTTGAAGTACATCAGGTCGGTGTTGTTGTCGGGGTTGGAGACGTAGAAGTAGTCGGCGGCCCCCGAGGCGGCCATCACCTTCAGCCCGCGGTGGGCCTTCGCCGCCCGCCGCAGCGACTCCGCGGCCGCCTCGAAGCGCTTCTTGGCGTCCGTCACCCGCGTGGCCCGCAGGTCCGCACCGAGCGACTCGGCCAACTCGGCGTACCGCTTGATCGGTTCGGGCAGCGGGACGCGGGCCACGGTGATCGCGACGCTGGGCGCCAGTTCGAGGATCTTGTCCTTGCTCTCCTCCGGGACGTACCACAGGGCCCCGGGGTCGTACATGTGGGTGACCAGCAGGTCCGGGCGGAGCGCGGCGTACCTCTCCAGGCCGAACTCGCCGTAGGCGTTGCCGACGATCTCCACCTTCGCGACGTCGAGCTCACCGGCCAGCGGGTCGGGGGAGCCGTCCTCGCGCCGGGTCTCGCCGAAGACACCCACCAGCGGCCGGTCCAGCCCGAAGTCGTGCAGGGCGGCCGCGGTACCGGTGAACGCGACGATCCGCCGCGGGCGGGCGTCGGCGGTGACCTTCTCGCCACGGTCGTCGGTGAACGACCACGCGCCCCCGTCCCCCGTGCCGCCCTGGCCCCCGCCGCCCGCGCCCGGTGAGGAGCCGCAGGCGGCCAGCAGCGCACCCGCGCCGAGTGCGCCGCCCGCGGAGAGCAGGCCGCGGCGGGTCAGGTGGGTGGTGCGGGCAGTGGGCATGGTGGTGTCTTCTCTCCGGACGTGTCGAGGAACGGGCCTGAGCCCCCGGCGCCCCGACGCGGGTACCGTCGGTCGGCGGGGACGTGGGGTGCGGGGCACCCCGGCATCTGCGTTAGGTTAACCTAACCTAAGTCTCTGTCCAGTGGCCGGTGCCCGTCACCGTCCCGGCCCGACCCGGAGCCCGTACGTGACGCTCACCCAGCCCTCCGAGACCCGCCGCGGGCCGGTCGCCCGCCCGCGGGGGCCGCGCCGGACGCGGGGCGGACGCGGCGCCGCGCGCGCCGCCGGGCTGCTCGCCGCGCTGCTGCTCCTCGCCGTCGTCGTGGTGCTCAGCATCGCGGTCGGCGCCAAGCAGCTACCGCTGGGCACGGTGTGGCCCGGGCTGACCGACCCCGCGTCCGCCCAGTACACCGTCGTCCACGAGATGCGGCTGCCGCGCACCCTGCTGGGGCTGACCGCCGGGCTCGCGCTCGGGCTCGCCGGCGGTGTGATGCAGGCCCTCACCCGCAACCCGCTGGCCGACCCCGGGCTGCTGGGCATCAACGCCGGCGCGTCGGCCGCCGTGGTCTCGGCCATCGCCTTCCTCGGCGTGGGCGCCTACTCCGGCTACGTGTGGTTCGCCTTCGCCGGTGCCGCCGCCGTCTCCGTGCTGCTCTACACCGTCGGCGGTGGGCGCGGCGCGACCCCGGCCCGGCTCGCGCTCGCGGGCGCCGCGCTGAACGCCGCGCTGCTCTCCTACGTCAACGCCGTGATGCTGATCGACGCCGCCTCCCTGGACCGCATGCGCTTTTGGACCGTCGGCTCGCTGGCCAGCGCCCGCCTCGACGTCGTCGCCCAGCTCGCGCCGTTCGTCGCCGCCGGCACCGCGCTGGCGCTCGCGCTCGCCCGGCCGCTGAACGCCATGGCGCTGGGCGACGACTCCGCCACGGCGCTGGGCGCCCGCCCCGGCCGGGCCCGCGCGGGCGCCGTCGTCGCCGTGACGCTCCTGGTCGGCGCGGCCACCGCCGCCTGCGGACCGATCGTCTTCGTCGGGCTCATCGTGCCGCACCTGGTGCGCTCCCTGACCGGGCCCGACCTGCGCTGGCTGCTGCCCTACTGCGCCGTGCTCGCGCCGGTGCTGCTGCTGGGCGCCGACGTGCTGGGCCGGGTGCTGGGGCGGCCCGGCGAGCTCCAGGTGGGCATCGTCACCGCCGTGCTGGGCGGGCCGCTGTTCCTGCACTTCGTGCGGCGTCGGAGGGTGGCCCGGGCATGAGCGTCCTCCGTGTGGTCCGGTGGGGCCGGACGTCCCTGCGCTACCGGCCCCGTGCCCTGGCCGTGGGCGCCGCCTGCGCGCTGCTGGCCCTCGCCCTGGGCGTCCTGGCCGTCGGCAGCGGAGAGTACCCGCTCGCCCCCGCCGACGTGCTGCGCACGCTCGCCGGGCAGGGGCACCCGGCCGACGCGTTCATCGTGCGCGACGTGCGGCTGCCGCGCGTGATCACCGCGCTCGCGGTGGGCGCGGCGCTGGCGCTGGCCGGCGCGCTGTTCCAGTCGCTGACCCGCAACCCCCTGGGCAGCCCCGACATCCTCGGCTTCACCGCGGGCGCGGCCACCGGCGCGCTCGTCGTCATCGTCCTGGTCGGCGGCAGCTCCCTGGCGCTGGCCGGCGGCGCGGTGGCCGGGGGCCTGCTCACCGGCGTGCTGATCTACGCGCTCGCCTGGCGGCACGGCCTCCACGGCTACCGGCTGGTGCTCACCGGCATCGGCGTCCTGGCCATCCTCACCGGCGTCAACGGCTACCTGCTCACCCGGGCGCAGATCACCGAGGCCGGCCGCGCCGTGCTCTGGCTCACCGGCAGCCTGGACGGGCGCGGCTGGGACAGCGCCGGGCCGCTCCTGGTCGCCCTGGCCGCTCTGCTGCCGCCGGTGGTCGCCTCCGCCCGGGCGCTGCACCTGCTGGAGCTGGGCGACGACGCGGCCGCCGCGCTCGGCGTCCCCGTCGAGCGGCTGCGGCTCGCGCTGCTGGCCGCCGCGGTGCTGCTGGCCTCCTTCGCCGCGGCCGCCGCCGGGCCCGTCGCCTTCGTCGCGCTCACCGCCCCGCAGCTCGCGCGCCGCATGACCCGGGCGCCGGGCCCGAACCTCCTGCCCTCCGCCTGCCTGGGCGCCGCGCTGCTGGTGGGCGCCGACCTGCTCGCCCAGCGCGCCTTCCCCGGCCACCTGCTGCCCGTCGGCGTCGTCACCGGGCTCGTGGGCGGCGGGTACCTGGTCTGGCTGCTGGCCACCGAGCGGCGGGCGGGCCGGATATGAGCCGGACGCCCGCCGCGGAGCACCCCCACGGAAAGAGGAACGACATGGGCCGCACGGCGCCGCCGAGCCGACTGCGCGGCGAAGGGCTCACCCTCGCCTACGACCAGCGCACCATCGCCGAGGACCTGACCGTCGCCATCCCCGACGACTCCTTCACCGTCATCGTCGGCCCCAACGCCTGCGGCAAGTCCACGCTGCTGCGGGCGCTGGCCCGGATGCTGCGCCCGCGGGCGGGCCGCGTCCTGCTGGACGGCGCCGAGCTGCACAGCCGGCCCGCCAGGCAGGTGGCGCGGACGCTCGGCCTGCTGCCGCAGTCCTCGACCGCCCCCGACGGCATCACCGTCGCCGACCTCGTCGCGCGCGGCCGCTACCCGCACCAGGGCCTGCTGCGGCAGTGGTCCCGCCTGGACGAGCGGGCCGTGCGCGCGTCGATGGAGGCCACCGGCGTCGCCGCGCTCGCCGACCGCTACGTGGACGAGCTCTCCGGCGGCCAGCGCCAGCGCGTGTGGATCGCCATGGCCATCGCCCAGCAGACACCGCTGCTGCTGCTGGACGAGCCCACCACCTACCTGGACATCCAGCACCAGATCGACGTGCTGGACCTGTGCGCCCAGCTCCACGAGGAACAGGGCCGCACCCTCGTCGCCGTGCTGCACGACCTCAACCACGCCGCCCGCTACGCCACGCACCTGATCGCCCTGCGCGACGGCCGGGTCGTCGCGCAGGGACCGCCGGGCGAGATCGTCACCGCGGACCTGGTGCACGAGGTCTTCGGGCTGCGCTGCCAGGTCATCCCCGACCCCGAGACCGGGACGCCGCTGGTGGTACCCGCCGCCCGGCGGCGGGCGGCCGTGTAGCGTCGGGGCCATGCATCGCATGGACGACGCCAGGCCCGGCCCGGCGCCGGAGCAGGACCCGCAGGCCCCGACCGCCGCCACCGGCGCGGCGGCCCCGGGCACCCCCCAGGACGCGGGCACCCCCCAGGACGCGCACGCGGGCCAGGACGCGCACGCGCGCGCGGAGGCGCCCCGGGACGCGGGCGACGCCGCGGGCGGGCCCGGCCTCGCCGACCTCGCGCCCGCCGCGCCGCGCCCGCTGGGCGTGGGCGTCCGGCCCACCGGGCACCCGGAGGTCGACGCGGCCCTGCGGCGGCTGGCGGAGGCCGACCGGCTGGAGCCCTCGGCCCACCTGGCGGTGTACGAGGAGGCGCACCGCGGCCTGCGCACCACGCTGACCGCGCTCGACCAGCACAACCCCGGGAGCTGAACCGCAGGTGGCCGCCACCCGTCCCCGCCGTGCCCGACTCGACGCGGAGCTGGTGCGCCGCAGGCTGGCCCGTTCCCGCGAGCACGCGAGCCAGCTCATCGCCGCCGGCCGCGTCACCGTGGGCGGCACCCCCGCCGCCAAGCCCGCCACCCAGGTCGAGACCGGCGCGGCCATCGTCGTGCGCGCCGACGGCTCCGACCCGGACTACGCCTCGCGCGGCGGCCACAAGCTCGCCGGCGCCCTGGCCGCCTTCACCCCGCTCGGCCTCGCCGTGCGCGGCCGCACCGCCCTGGACGCGGGCGCCTCCACCGGCGGCTTCACCGACGTCCTCCTGCGCGCCGGAGCCGCCCGGGTGTTCGCCGTGGACGTCGGCTACGGGCAACTCGCGTGGAGCCTGCGCAGCGACGCGCGCGTCGTGGTCAAGGACCGCACCAACGTACGGGAGCTGACGCCGGCGGCGCTCGACGGGCAGCGCGTCGACCTGGTCGTCGGCGACCTGTCCTTCATCCCGCTCGGCCTGGTCCTGCCCGCGCTGGTCGGCTGCTCGGCCCCCGACGCCGACCTGGTGCTGATGGTCAAGCCGCAGTTCGAGGTGGGCCGCGAGCGGCTGGGCAGCGGCGGCGTCGTGCGCGAGGGCGCCCTGCGCGCCGAGGCCGTGCGCACGGTCGCCCTGCGCGCCGCCGAACTCGGCCTGGGTGTGCGCGGCGTCACCGCCAGCCCCCTCCCCGGGCCGTCCGGCAATGTCGAATACTTCTTGTGGCTGCGTGCCGGGGCGCCCGACCTCGACCCGGCCGACGTCGACCGAGCCGTGGCGGAGGGGCCCCAGTGACCAGTGACAGCGACCAGCGCACCGTCTTCCTGCTCGCCCACACCGGCCGTCCGGCCGCCGTGCGCAGCGCCGAACTGGTCGTCCAGGGCCTGCTGCGGCACGGCCTGGGCGTGCGGGTGCTGGAGGACGAGGCGCGCGACCTCCCGCTGCCCGGCGCGGTGGAGGTCGTGGACGCCGGCGCCGACCTGATGGCGGGGTGCGAACTGCTGGTCGTGCTCGGCGGGGACGGGACGCTGCTGCGCGGCGCCGAGTTCGCCCGCGCCTCCGGCGTGCCGATGCTCGGCGTCAACCTCGGCCGGGTCGGCTTTCTCGCCGAGGCCGAACGCGACGACCTCGAACGGGTGGTCAACCGCGTGGTGGCCCGGGACTACGAGGTCGAGGAGCGCATGACGATCGACGTCCTGGTGCGCAACGGCGGCACCGACGGCGACCCCGTGCACACCGACTGGGCGCTGAACGAGGCGTCGGTGGAGAAGGCCGCCCGCGAGCGCATCCTGGAGGTCGTCACCGAGGTCGACGGCCGCCCGGTGTCCCGCTTCGGCGGCGACGGCGTGGTCTGCGCGACGCCGACCGGCTCCACCGCCTACGCCTTCTCGGCCGGCGGCCCGGTGGTCTGGCCGGAGGTCGAGGCGCTGCTGATGGTCCCGATCAGCGCCCACGCGCTGTTCGCCAAGCCGCTGGTCACCTCGCCCGCGTCCGTCCTGGCCGTCGAGGTGCAGGCGCACACCCCCAACGGCGTCCTGTGGTGCGACGGCCGGCGCACCGTGGAGCTGCCGGCCGGCGCGCGGGTGGAGGTGCGCCGCGGCGCCGTCCCCGTCCGCCTCGCCCGCCTCCACCACGCCTCCTTCACCGACCGGCTCGTCGCCAAGTTCGCCCTCCCCGTGGCCGGCTGGCGCGGCCGCTGACGCCGGCCCGGCGACCCGGGCGCCCCACCGCGACCGCCGGGTGCGGCCGAGCGGCTATGGTCGTAGCCGTGTTGGAGGAGATGCGCATTCAGGCCCTGGGCGTGATCGACGACGCCGCGTTCGAACTGTCCCCCGGCTTCACCGCGGTGACCGGCGAGACGGGCGCGGGCAAGACGATGGTCGTCACCAGCCTCGGGCTGCTGCTCGGCGGCCGCGCGGACGCCGGGCTGGTGCGCACGGGCGCCAAGGCCGCCGTCGTCGAGGGCCGCGTGACGGTCCCCGCCGACGCCCCCGTCACCCGCCGGGCCGTGGAGGCCGGGGCGGAGCTGGACGAGGACGCGCTCATCATCACCCGCACCCTCTCCGCCGAGGGCCGCTCCCGGGCCCACGTCGGCGGCCGCTCCGTGCCCGTCGGCCTGCTCACCGAGCTGAGCGACGACCTGGTGGCCGTGCACGGCCAGACCGACCAGCAGGGGCTGCTGCGCCCGGCTCGCCAGCGGCAGGCGCTCGACCGCTACGCCGGCGAGGCCGTCGCCGGGCCGCTGGCCCAGTGGACGCGGGCGTACCGGCGGCTGCGCGCCGTCACGGGCGAGCTCGACGAGCTGACCACCCGGGCCCGCGAACGCGCCCAGGAGGCCGACCTGCTGCGGTTCGGCCTGGAGGAAGTGGCCGCCGCCGAGCCCCGCCCCGGCGAGGACGCGGAACTGGCCGCCGAGGCCGCCCGGCTGGGCCACGCCGAGGCGCTGGCGTCGGCCGCGGCCACCGCCCACGGGGCGCTGGCCGGGGACCCGGCCGACCCCGAGTCGGTGGACGCCGGAGCCCTCGTCTCCGGGGCCCACCGCGCGCTGGACGCCGTCCGCGCCCACGACCCCGCGCTCGCCCACCTCGCCGACCGGCTCGGGGAGGTGCAGATCGTCCTCGCCGACATCGCCGGGGAGCTCGCCGGCTACCCCGACGCCCTGGACGCCGACCCGCGGCGCCTGGCCGCCGTCGAGGAGCGCCGCGCCGCCCTCACCCAGCTCACCCGCAAGTACGGCGCCGACATCGCCGCCGTGCTGGCCTGGGCCGAGGAGGGCACCGCCCGCCTCGCGGAGCTGGAGGGCGACGACGACCGCATCGGCGAGCTGGCCGCCGAACGCGACGCCCTGCGCGCCGAACTGGCCGGGCTGGCGGCCTCCCTCACCGACGCCCGGACCGCGGCCGCCCGGCGCCTGGCCGACGCCGTCACCGCGGAGCTGGCCGAACTGGCCATGCCGCACGCCCGCGTCTCCTTCGCGCTGCGGCGCTCGGAGGACCCCGACGGGCTGGACGTCGGCGGGCGCACCGTCGCCTTCGGCCCGCACGGCACCGACGAGGTGGAGCTGCTGCTCGCTCCCCACCCCGGCGCGCCGCCCCGCCCCATCGCCAAGGGCGCCTCCGGCGGCGAGCTCTCCCGGGTCATGCTCGCCGTCGAGGTGGTCTTCGCCGGGGCCGACCCGGTGCCCACCTACCTGTTCGACGAGGTCGACGCGGGCGTGGGCGGCAAGGCCGCCGTGGAGGTCGGACGCCGCCTGGCCCGGCTGGCCCGCAGCGCGCAGGTCGTCGTCGTCACCCATCTCCCGCAGGTCGCCGCGTTCGCCGACCGGCACCTGGCCGTGCGCAAGACCAGCGACGGCACGGTCACCCGCAGCGGCGTGCAGGCGCTGGACGGCGAGGAGCGCGTCCGGGAGCTCTCCCGCATGCTGGCGGGCCAGGAGGACTCCGAACTCGCCCGCGCCCACGCCGAGGAACTGCTCGCCGCCGCCCGCGCCGACCGCTGACGGGCCGGCCGCCGAACGAAAGCCGGTAGCCACCGTGCCCCCTCCGCCGACGCCCCCCGCCCCGCCCCCCGCCGGCGCGCGGGAGCGGCCGCTGCACGTCGTGCAGGTGCTCAGCGACGCCGGCGCCGAACCCGGCGGCCACGTGCGCTCGCTGGCCGCCGGACTCGTCGCGCGCGGGGTCCGCGTCACCGTGTGCGCGCCGCCCGCCGCGGGCCCCGCGCGGGAGTTCGCGGGCGCCGGGGCCCACTTCGCCTCCCTGCCGGTCCGGCGCCGGGCCCGCGCGCTGGCGGTGCTGCGCTCGGTCAGCGCCCCGGCGGACGTGATGCACGCGCACGGGCTGGGCGCCGGACTGCTCGCCGCGCTCGCCCTGCGCGGCCGGGACGGGGTGGCGCTCGTCGTCACCTGGCACGCCCGCGCCCGGCTGGTCGGCGTCCCGGCTCCGGCCGTGCGGCTGCTGGAGCGCCGTGTCGTGCGGGCCGCGCGGGTGGTGCTCGGCGCCACCTCGGAACTGGTGGACCGGGCCCGCCGCCACGGTGCCCGGGACGCCCGGCTGGCGCCCGTCGCCCTCCCCGCGGCCGGAGACGGTCCCGTGGGCGCCCCGGGCGACGGCGAGGCCGCCACCGTCGCCCACGTGCTGAGCGTCTACGACGAACTGCGCGCGCCCTGACCGCGGCGGCCGGGGGCCGAAGCTCAGGCCGACGCGCGCACCACGAGCCGGGCCGGGGTGACGACCGGGGCCAGCGGGGCCTGAGCGCCGCCCTCCCCGGCGGCGCGCCCGTCCGGCTCCGTGCGTTCGTTCGGCTCCGTGCGTCCGTCCGCGTCGGCGGGCCGGCCGTCGTCCGCGTCGCCACCGCCGTCGTGGGCGGCCCCCGCCACACCGAGCCGGCGCAGCAGCAGCCGGGCCATGATCGACCCCATCTCCTCGACGTCCTGGCGCACCGTCGTCAGCGCGGGCTCCGCCCACGCCCCCGGCGGCAGGTCGTCGTACCCGACCACGGCGACGTCCTCGGGCACCCGTCGGCCGCGCTCCCGCAGCGTGCGCAGCGCGCCGGAGGCCATCAGGTCGCTGCCCGCGAAGACGGCGTCCAGGTCGGGGGAGCGGTCCAGCAGTTCGGCCATGGCCCGCTCGCCGCCCTCGGCGGTGAAGTCCCCGTTCGCGACGAGCGCCGGGTCGGCCTCGGCCACGCCCAGCGCGTCCCGGTACCCGGCGAGCCGGTCCAGCGCCGAGGTCATGTCCAGCGGTCCGGTGATGACCGCGACGCGGCGGCGGCCGCGGGCGAGCAGGTGCGCCACGGCCTGCCGGGCGCCGCCGCGGTTGTCGGTGTCCACGTACAGCAGCCCGGGGTCGTGCTCGGCGCCCGCCCACCCCGGGCGCCCGCCGAAGACGGTCGGCAGGCCGGAGGCGGCCGTCATCGAGGGCAGCGGGTCGTCGCCGTGCAGCGAGAACAGCAGCGCCCCGTCCACGTGCCCGCCCGACAGGTACCGGCCGATCCGCTCGTGGTCGGCCGGCCCCTCGGACAGCAACAGCAGCAACTGGGTGTCGTGCCGGGACAGCTCGCGGCTGATACCGCGCAGTTGGCGGGCGAAGAACGGGTCCGAGAACACCCGCGTCTCCGGCTCCGCGATCACCACGGCGACCGCGCCGGTGCGGCGCGTCACCAGCGAGCGGGCCGCCTGGTTGGGGACGTAGCCCAGGGCCGCGACGGAGGCGCGCACCCGCTCCCTGACCTCGGCCCGCACCCCGGCGCCGCCGTTGATCACCCGTGAGACGGTGGCCCGGGAGACCCCCGCGTGGGCGGCGACCGCCTCCAGCGTGGGCCGCGCCCCGGACGCGGTGGACGGCGCCGGGGCGCCCGGCGCGGACACCGTGCTCTGCTCCTCCTTCACCCGCCCGCCGCCCGTTCCGTCAGCCGCCGTACGCGCCGGACGCGGTCAGCCGCAGCGCGGTGTCGATCAGCGGCACGTGGCTGAAGGCCTGCGGGAAGTTGCCGACCTGCCGCTTGAGCTTGGGGTCCCACTCCTCCGCGAGCAGCCCCACGTCGTTGCGCAGGGACAGCAGCCGCTCGAACAGTTGCCGCGCCTCGTCGACCCGGCCGATCATCGCCAGGTCGTCGGCCAGCCAGAACGAGCAGGCCAGGAACGCGCCCTCGTCGCCCTCCAGGCCGTCCACCCCGGTCTCCACGCCCAGCGTCGGGTAGCGCACCACGAACCCGTCCTCGGTGGACAGCTCCCGCTGGATGGCCTCGATGGTGCCGATCACGCGCTTGTCGTCCGGCGGCAGGAAGCCCATCTGCGGAATGAGCAGCAGCGAGGCGTCCAGCTCCTTGGAGCCGTAGGACTGGGTGAAGGTGTTGCGCTCCTTGTCGTAGCCCCTCTCGCACACGGTGCGATGGATCTCGTCGCGCAGGTCGCGCCAGCGCTCCAGCGGCCCGTCCACCTCACCGGACTCGATGAGCTTGATGGTGCGGTCCACCGCCACCCAGGCCATCACCTTGGAGTGCACGAAGTGGCGGCGCGGCCCGCGCACCTCCCAGATGCCCTCGTCCGGCTCGTCCCAGTGGTCCTCCAGGTAGCGGATGAGCTTCAGTTGCAGCAGGCTCGCGTAGTCGTTGCGGGCCAGGCCCGTCATGTGCGCCAGGTGCAGGGCCTCGGTGACCTCGCCGTAGACGTCGAGCTGGAGCTGCCCGGCCGCGCCGTTGCCCACCCGCACCGGCTTGGAGCCCTCGTAGCCGTCCAGCCACGTCAGCTCCGTCTCGCCCAGCTCGCGCTCGCCGGCGATGCCGTACATGATCTGGAGGTTCTCCGGGTCGCCCGCCACGGCGCGCAGCAGCCACTCCCGCCAGGCCCGCGCCTCGTCGCGGTACCCGGTGCGCAGCAGCGAGGACAGGGTGATCGCCGCGTCGCGCAGCCAGGTGAAGCGGTAGTCCCAGTTGCGGACGCCGCCGATGTCCTCCGGCAGCGAGGTGGTCGGCGCCGCGACGATGCCGCCCGTGGGCGCGTAGGTGAGCGCCTTGAGCGTGATCAGCGAGCGGATCACGGCCTCCCGGTAGGGGCCGTGGTAGGTGCACTGCCCCACCCACTCGCGCCAGAACTCCTCGGTGTTCTCCAGCGCGGTGAACGGCTCGGGGTGCGGCGGGGGCTTGAGGTGCGAGGCCTGCCAACTGATGGTGAACGCCACCTTGTCACCGGGGGCGACGGTGAAGTCCGCGTACGTCGTGAGGTCCTTGCCGTAGGTCTCGACGTCGGTGTCCAGCCACACCGAGTCCGGCCCGGCGACGGCGACGGTGCGGTGGTCCACCTTGTGCACCCACGGCACCACCCAGCCGTAGGAGAACCGCATGCGCAGCGCGGAGGACATGGGCACCCGGCCGCTGACGCCCTCGACGACGCGCACGAGCTGCGGGGCGCCGTCGCGGGGCGGCATGAAGTCCGTCACCCGGACGGTGCCGCGGTCGGTGTCCCACTCGGACTCGAGGATCAGCGAGTCCCCGCGGTAGCGCCGGCGCGTGGCGGGCTGCGGTTCGGCCGAGCCCACCGGCGTCGGTCCGAGCCGCCAGAACCCGTTCTCCTCCGTGCCGAGCAGTCCGGCGAAGACGGCATGCGAATCGAAACGAGGCAGGCACAGCCAGTCGGCGGTGCCGTTGCGGCAGATCAGGGCAGCGGTCTGCATGTCCCCGATGAGTGCGTAGTCCTCGAT
This sequence comes from Streptomyces marinisediminis, assembly GCF_026262575.1. Classification (GTDB taxonomy): domain Bacteria; phylum Actinomycetota; class Actinomycetes; order Streptomycetales; family Streptomycetaceae; genus Streptomyces; species Streptomyces marinisediminis. The sequence continues at coordinate 92,561 of NZ_JAPKFL010000018.1, read as the reverse complement.
GCGCCCGGCCACAGGCATCTCCAGTCGAACGGCGGTGACGCCCCCCGTGGGACGTACGAGATCTTGATTTCTGCCCTGCGAATATCCGAGCAGCATACGACGCCGGGCGGGGTGACCGCCCTGTCGTCACGATAGGCGGACTGCGGTCCTCAGGTCACATCGTCGGCCCACTTCGTCGGGTCACTTCGCCGGACCGCGCCCCGGCCGGCGGCCGCTCCGCCCCCGGGTCGGGCCCGGGGTGCGGGGGCGGGCGGTCCCGCCCGCCCCCGCACGGGGCCCGCTGCGGCCGGCCCCGCCGGACCGCCCGCGCCCGGCGGGGTCGCCGGACGGCTGATACCCTGGTAGCCCGTGGAGCGGAGGGTGCTGCGTCCCGCACGACAGGCCCCCGAACCCCAGGCAGCGGCACCCCGGCTTCGGCCCCGGCGGGCGCCGGTGCGCACCCCACCTCGCGACCACGGGAGCCCCCTCTTGGCCATGCCACCCAAGTCCATGACGACCAAGCACATCTTCGTCACCGGGGGTGTCGCGTCCTCGCTCGGCAAGGGCCTGACGGCGTCCAGCCTGGGCGCACTGCTCAAGGCCCGCGGCCTGCGCGTGACGATGCAGAAGCTGGACCCGTACCTCAACGTCGACCCCGGCACCATGAACCCGTTCCAGCACGGCGAGGTGTTCGTCACCAACGACGGCGCCGAGACGGACCTGGACATCGGCCACTACGAGCGCTTCCTGGACGTGGACCTGGACGGCTCGGCCAACGTCACCACCGGCCAGATCTACTCCTCGGTGATCGCCAAGGAGCGGCGCGGCGACTACCTCGGCGACACCGTCCAGGTGATCCCGCACATCACCAACGAGATCAAGCACCGCATCCGCCGCCTGGCCGGCGACGACGTGGACGTGGTGATCACCGAGGTCGGCGGCACCGTCGGCGACATCGAGTCGCTGCCGTTCCTGGAGGCCGTGCGCCAGGTGCGCCACGAGGTGGGCCGCGACAACGTCTTCGTCGTGCACATCTCCCTGCTCCCCTACATCGGCCCCTCCGGCGAGCTGAAGACCAAGCCGACCCAGCACTCGGTGGCCGCGCTGCGCAACATCGGCATCCAGCCCGACGCCATCGTGCTGCGCGCCGACCGGGAGGTCCCCACCGCCATCAAGCGCAAGATCTCGCTGATGTGCGACGTGGACGAGGCCGCGGTGGTGGCCGCCATCGACGCCAAGTCGATCTACGACATCCCCAAGGTGCTGCACGGCGAGGGGCTGGACGCCTACGTGGTGCGCCGCCTGGACCTGCCCTTCCGCGACGTGGACTGGACCCAGTGGGACGACCTGCTCGGCCGCGTCCACCAGCCCGACCACGAGGTGACCGTCGCGCTGGTCGGCAAGTACATCGACCTGCCCGACGCCTACCTGTCGGTGACCGAGGCCATCCGCGCGGGCGGCTTCGCCAACCGCACCCGGGCGAAGATCAAGTGGGTCACCTCCGACGAGTGCCGCGCGCCCGGGGCCGCCGAACGCCTCCTGGGCGACGTGGACGCCATCTGCATCCCCGGCGGCTTCGGCGAGCGCGGCGTGGAGGGCAAGGTCGAGGCCATCCGCTACGCCCGCGAGAACGGCGTGCCGCTGCTGGGCCTGTGCCTGGGCCTGCAGTGCGTCATCGTCGAGGCCGCCCGGAACCTGGCCGGCATCGAGGGCGCGAACTCCACCGAGTTCGACCCCGCCGCCGCGCACCCGGTGGTCTCCACGATGGCCGAGCAGCTCGACATCGTCGCCGGGGACGGCGACATGGGGGGCACCATGCGCCTGGGCATGTACCCGGCCAAGCTCGCCGAGGGCTCCATCGTGCGCGAGGTCTACGGCGGCGAGCCCTACGTCGAGGAGCGGCACCGGCACCGCTACGAGGTGAACAACGCCTACCGCGGTGAGCTGGAGAAGGCCCAACTGGTGTTCTCCGGCACCTCCCCGGACAACAAGCTCGTGGAGTACGTCGAGTACCCGCGCGAGGTGCACCCCTACCTGGTCGCCACCCAGGCCCACCCCGAGCTGCGGTCCCGGCCCACCCGCCCCCACCCGCTGTTCGCCGGGCTGGTCAAGGCCGCCGTCGAGCGCCGGCAGGGGGCCCGGCGGTGACGGAGCGGCTCGTCGACACCCCCCAGGAGTGGCGCGTCACCGACACCGCGACGCCCTTCACCGGCGCCAAGACCGGCGTGCGCACCGACCAGGTGGTCATGCCCGACGGCTCCACCTCCGGCCGCGACTACCAGACGCACCCCGGCTCGGTGGCCGTGCTGGCCCTGGACGACGACGACCGGGTGCTGGTGATCAAGCAGTACCGGCACCCGGTGCGGCACAAGCTGTGGGAGATCCCGGCCGGCCTGCTGGACGTGGCGGGGGAGAACCCGCTGCACGCCGCACAGCGCGAGCTGTACGAGGAGGCCCACGTCAGGGCCGGGGACTGGCGTGTCCTGACCGACGTGTACACCAGCCCCGGCGGCTCCGACGAGGCGGTGCGCGTCTTCCTCGCCCGGGACCTGTCGGCGGCCGAGGGCGCCCGCTTCGAGGTCTTCGACGAGGAGGCCGACATGGAGCTCGCCCGCGTCCCCCTGGCGGAGCTGGTGCGCGGCGTCCTCGCCGGGGACCTGCACAACACCTGCCTGGCGGTCGGCGCGCTCGCGCTCCACGCCGCCCGCACCTCCGGCGGCCTGAGCACGCTCCGCCCGGCGCTCGCGCCGTGGCCCGCGCGGCCCTACCCGCAGGGGTGAACCCCGGCCCCGGCGGCCGGTCCGCGCCCCACCGCCCCGCGTGCGCGCGGGGCGGTGGCGGCCGTCACCGGGCCGGACGCCCCGGACCCGCCGCCGATGCGGTGAAGCGGGCGGCCCCGGCGCCTGTCGCTGCCGCCGCGGGCGAGCGCCGCTGCACTACGCTCGGCGCGTGACGGATCAGGCGCTGCACCACGGAGCCGAGGCCGGGACACCGGCGTTCAGCGGACGCGAGCGCGAGCTCGCCGCCCTGCGCGAAGACGTCGGACGGGCCGGTCTCGACACGCTCGCCGGGCGCCCCGCGCCCCGTGCCCGCGTCCTGCTCATCGCCGGTGAGCCCGGCTCCGGGCGCACCGCGCTGGCCGAGGAGTTCGCCCGCCGCACCGCCGCCGACCACCCCGACGGCGTGCTCAGGGCCCGGCTGACCGACCCCGGCGGCCTGCCCGTCCCCGTGGAACGCGTCGCCCGCGACCTGCTGGACGCGCTGGCCGTGCCCGCCCCGCCGGGCGCCGGCGGCGACGAGCTCACCGAGGCCCTGCGAGCCGCCCTGCGCGGCCGCAGGGCCCTGCTGCTCCTGGACGACGTCGCCGCCGCCGAGCAGCTCACCGAGGTGCTCCCCGACGACCCCGGCTGCCTGGTCGTCGCGACGGCCGAGGGCCCGCTCAGCGGCGTCGCGGACGTGCGGCCCTGCACGCTCGGCGGCCTCGACCCCGCGGCCGCCGTCGCGCTCATCGCCCGCCGCGCCGGGTCCGACGTGCGCATCACCGTGGACCCGCGCGCCGCCGAGCTGCTCGCCGAGAGCTGCGCGGGCCACGCCGCCGCGCTCACCCTGGCCGGCGGCTGGCTGGCCGCCCACCCGCACGCCTCCGTGCTGGACGCGGCCCGCACCGTCGCCCGCACCGAGGGCGAGGGCACGCCGGTGGAGCGCACCTTCCGGCTGGTGCGCGCCTCCCTCGGCGCCTCCGCGGCCCGCCTGCTGCGCCTGCTGTGCCTGGCGCCGGACGGCTACGTGGACGCCCCGCTGGCCGCCGGGCTCGCCGGCTGCGGCGTCCATGCCGCCGGCGCCTGGCTGGCCGACTTCGCCCGCTACGGGCTCCTGCACCCGCTGCCGGGGGACGCCTACCGCGTCCCCGGCTGCCTGGACCCGCTGCTGCGCGCCGAGCTGGCGGCCGCCGAGCGCCCCGCCGAGCAGCAGCTCGCCCGCGCCCGGCTGCTGGAGCGCGCGGTGCGTCAGCTGCACGCCTGCTGGGCGGTGACCGAACCGGCCGGGTCGCCGCCGCGCCGGGAGCTGGCCGGGCAGCCCCGTCCGCTGCGCTTCGAGACGGCACGCGAGGCCGCGGCGTGGCTGGACTCGCGGCTGCCCGCGCTGCTGGCCGGGGCCCGCCTCGCCGTCGCCGACGGGGAGCTGGACACCCTCGCCCGGCGCTTCATCGCCGCGCTGGCCCGCGCGCTCAACGCCCACCGCCCGCCGGAGCGCACGGCGCCCGAGCAGTACCGCCTGCACGAGCTGGTGCTGGACGTGGCCGAGCGGCGCGCTCTGCACCGCGAGCGGGCGGCCGCCCTGCTCAACCTCGGCGACCTGGACGCCTGGACCGGGCGGCTGCCGGTCGCCCTGGACCGCTACCGGGCGGCACTGGCCGCCGTCCGCGCCGACGGCGGTGGCGACACCGAGGCGGCGGTGCGGGCCATGGACTCGCTCGGCGGCACCTACGCAAAGCTGACCGACTGGTCGCGCGCCGCCGACTGGTACGGGCGGGCGCTCGCCCTGTGCCAGAGCCTGGGCGACCAGGAGGGCGCCGCCCGGCTGCACGGCCGGCTGGGCGCGGCGCACCTGTACGCCGGGCAGTGGGGGGAGGCGCTGCGCTGCTGGCGGGCGGCGGCCGGGGCGTACCGGCGGCTGCGGAACGCGCACGGCCACGCGCGGGCGCTCGGCGAGGTGGCCCGCGTCCAGGAGTACGCCGGGCGTCCGCACGACGCGCTGCGCACCGGCTACCTGGCGCTGGAGCGGGCGCGCGAGGCCGGGGACGTCCGGCTGGAGGCGGCGCTGTGCCTGCGGTTGGCCGACGCCTGCGCCCGGCTGGGCGACACCGGTGGGTCCGCCGCCCACCGGGCGGCCGCCGGGCGGCTGCTCGCCCGCCCGGACGCTGCCGACGCCCCGGGGCCGGCCCCGGCGGCCGTGGGGCGGCCCCGGGGGGAGGCGCCGCCGGACCGGCCGGAGGCCCCCGAGACCGGCGGCGCGGAGCCGGGCGGGCCGGCCGCCGCCTTGGGGGGCGGCGTCGCGGCGGGGGAGGGGCCGGGCGGGGCGCGCACGCCCGTCGCGGCGGGCGCCGAAGCGCCGGTGACGGGCCCCCCGGAACCGGTCGACGGTGCCCCCACGTGACCAGATGCCTGCGAAATACATAGTGATCGCGGAAGAGATTCCTGCTTTGTAAGGCTGGACAGGGCGCGCTCCTTCATTAGACTGGCAGGGCCGTGGTCATCTGACTGCTACCCGGCCGCTTCCGCTTTGTCGCCCTTATGCTGATGTATGGGCTGATGAGGGAGCCGGATGGGCCCGGCGTCCGCCAGCACCCCCGAAGTCAAGGACCGTGATCGACGTGAAGGTCGGTATCCCCCGCGAGGTCAAGAACAACGAGTACCGCGTGGCCATCACGCCGGCCGGCGTGCTCGAACTCACCCGCAACGGCCACCAGGTCTACGTGGAGCAGAACGCCGGTGCCGGCTCCTCCATCGCCGACGAGGAGTACGTCGCCGCGGGCGCCACCATCCTCGACACCGCCGACGAGGTGTGGGCCACCGCCGACCTGCTGCTGAAGGTCAAGGAGCCGATCGCCGAGGAGTACCACCGGCTCCGCAAGGACCAGACGCTGTTCACCTACCTCCACCTCGCCGCCTCCCGCGAGTGCACCGACGCCCTGCTGGAGTCGGGCACCACGGCCATCGCCTACGAGACGGTCGAGACGGCGAACCGCGCGCTGCCCCTGCTGGCCCCGATGTCCGAGGTGGCCGGGCGCATCGCCCCGCAGGTCGGCGCCTACCACCTGATGCGCTCGGCCGGTGGCCGCGGGGTGCTGCCCGGCGGCGTCCCCGGCGTGCACGCGGCGCGCGCGGTGGTCATCGGCGGCGGCGTCTCCGGCTGGAACGCCACGCAGATCGCCGTCGGCCTCGGCTTCCACGTGACGCTGCTGGACAAGGACGTCAGCAAGCTGCGCGAGGCCGACAAGATCTTCGGCACCCGGGTCCGCCCGATCGCCTCCAACGCCCTGGAGCTGGAGAAGGCGGTGCTGGAGGCCGACCTGGTCATCGGCGCGGTGCTCATCCCCGGCGCCAAGGCCCCGAAGCTGGTCACCAACGAACTGGTGTCGCGGATGAAGCCGGGAAGTGTCCTTGTCGACATCGCGATCGACCAGGGCGGCTGCTTCGAGGACTCCCGTCCCACCACGCACGCCGAGCCCACCTTCGGGGTGCACGACTCGGTGTTCTACTGCGTCGCCAACATGCCCGGCGCGGTGCCCAACACCTCCACCTACGCGCTGACCAACGCCACGCTCCCCTACATCCTGGAGCTGGCCAACCGGGGCTGGGCGGACGCGCTGCGCCGGGACGCCGCGCTGGCCAAGGGCCTCAACACCCACGACGGCAAGGTCGTGTACGGCCCGGTCGCCGAGGCGCACGGCCTGGAGCGGGTCGAACTGGCCGACCTCATCGGCTGACCCGGTCTTCGCGCGCCCGCGCTCCCCGCGGTGCCGCGTCAAGGCCGGTGGTCCACATCACCGGCGCCACGGCCCCGGCCGGACCACGCAGTTCCCGTGGTCCGGCCGGGGCCGTTCCCGCTGCCGGCGCGCGACGGCGCCCGGACCGCCCGGGGCGACTCGCGGAGAACGTGACCGTTCAACCGATTCGCGTGCCCCGGGTGGCCTCCATGCGGACCCGTTACGCCCTTGACAAGCGGGTGTTCGGTTCCCGACACATCGCGCCGACTCCGTCGGTTTGTGTTGCTGCGGACTGCCGACTCGCCATAGAGTCACCAAACATCGGCATGGCGCCACACTGACCTGTCTAGAAATTTCCTGGTCGGCAAGGAGGTAAGACGACTTGTGAATAAGTCGACATTCACTCCCGGGGGTGGTCAACCAGGAACGCCCGCGCCGGGCCGGGATCTCGCCGGGCGGGGGGCTGTCGGCTCCGTCGCTGTCCGCACCTTCACCGCACACCAGGACTCCTCGACCATGACAGCCCACCAGAGCCAGCAGGCCCACCACGGCACGGACGGACCGCAGGGGGACGCCGGAAGCGGCCACCTCCCCGGGGGGTTCGCCGAGCACGCCGAGCTTCCGGAGGGTCACTTCTACGACCCCGACGCGGAGTTCGAGCCCGACCCGGAGTACGCCGCCACCCTCGCCCCCGACGCGGCCCGCCAGCGCCGCGAGCGCATCGGCCCCACCGGCCGTCCGCTGCCCTACTTCCCGATCCCGGGCCCGGTCAGCGAACACGGGCCCGCGAAGATCATCGCGATGTGCAACCAGAAGGGCGGCGTCGGCAAGACCACCTCGACCATCAACCTCGGCGCCGCGCTCGCGGAGTACGGACGCCGCGTGCTGCTGGTCGACTTCGACCCGCAGGGCGCCCTCTCGGTCGGTCTCGGCGTCAACCCGATGGAGCTCGACCTCACCGTCTACAACCTGCTCATGGAGCGGGGCATGTCCAGCGAGGAGGTGCTGCTGAAGACGGCCGTCGCGGGCATGGACCTGCTGCCCAGCAACATCGACCTCTCCGCCGCCGAGGTGCAGCTCGTCAGCGAGGTGGCGCGCGAGTCCACCCTCCAGCGCGCCCTGGAACCGCTGCTGCCGGACTACGACTTCGTCGTCATCGACTGCCAGCCCTCGCTCGGCCTGCTGACCGTCAACGCGCTGACCGCGGCGCACAAGGTCATCGTCCCGCTGGAGTGCGAGTTCTTCGCGCTGCGCGGCGTCGCGCTGCTGACGGAGACGATCGAGAAGGTGCAGGAGCGGCTCAACCCGCAGCTCGAACTCGACGGCATCCTGGCCACGATGTACGACTCGCGCACCGTGCACAGCCGCGAGGTGCTGGCCCGCGTCGTCGAGGCGTTCGACGACAACGTCTACCACACGGTCATCGGCCGCACCGTCCGCTTCCCCGAGACGACGGTCGCCGGCGAGCCCATCACCACCTACGCCTCCAACTCCGTCGGCGCCGCCGCCTACCGCCAGCTCGCCAGGGAGGTGCTCGCCCGGTGCCACGCCGAGTGAGTCTCCCGGCAGCCGACGAACTGTTCCGCACGACCGGCGGCCCCGGGGTCCAGCCCTCCTCGCCCCAGCCGAACCCGGCCGCCCCGCCGACCGAACACGGCCGGCAGCCGCCCGCCGCCCCGGCCGAGCAGCAGCCCGCCGCCGATGAACACAGCGGACGCGGCGCCCGCCCGGCCCGCCCGGCGGTGCCCGGGCAGCCCGGCGGTGCCGGAGCCGCGTCCCGCGGCGGCGCGCCGAACCGGGGCGGAGCCGTCCGGCAGAGTGCCGGAGGCGGGCAGTCGCGGCGCCGCAGCGCCCCGCGCCGGCCCAGCGGCCGGGAACGGCACGACGAGAAGATCACCGTCTACGTCTCCGCCGAGGAGCTGATGGACCTGGAGCACGCGCGCCTGGTGCTGCGCGGCGAGCACGGACTGGCCGTCGACCGCGGGCGCATCGTCCGCGAGGCGGTGGCCGTCGTCCTCGCCGACCTGGAGTCGCGCGGCGACGCCAGTATCCTGGTGCGCCGCCTGCGCGGTTGACGCCGGGCCCGCCGCCGGGCCCCGCGCCCGCCGCGCCGGTACGCCGGGCCGCGCGGAGCGGCTGGCGTCCCCGGCCCCGTCGCGGGCGATAGGGTGCGGTCGCGATGAGCCCGCCCGAACCGCCCGCCCCCGCAGCCCGACCCGCCCGACGGGCCCTGGGGCGCGGCGTGCCCGCGGCGCCCCGGCCGCCCGAGGAGGCGCTCCCGTACCGGTCGGCACCTGCGGCGGCTCCCGCGCCACCGGGTCCGCCGCCCGCGCCACCCGAACCGCCCCCGCCCGCCGCGCCGCCGGGACCGCGCGCGCCGGAGGGCGAGGCGCCCCGTGCGGACCGCGGCGAAGGCGACGAGGCGGAGGCCGACGGGCGGTTCACCGTCGTGCTGGACAACTTCGAAGGCCCCTTCGACCTGCTCCTCCAGCTCATCTCCAAACACAAGCTGGACGTGACCGAGGTGGCGCTCTCCCGGGTCACCGACGAGTTCATGGCGCACATCAGGGCCATGGGGCCGGACTGGGACCTGGACCAGACCACCGAGTTCCTGGTCGTCGCCGCCACCCTGCTCGACCTGAAGGCCGCCCGGCTGCTGCCGTCCGCCGAGGTCGAGGACGAGGCCGACCTCGCGCTGCTGGAGGCCCGTGACCTGCTGTTCGCCCGGCTCCTGCAGTACCGCGCCTACAAGCGGGTCGCCGACATCTTCGCGGACCGCCTGGCCGCCGAGGCCCGCCGGTACCCGCGGACGGTGGGCCTGGAGCCCCACCACGCCGAGCTGCTGCCGGACGTCGTGATCCGGGTTGGCCCGGAGGGCTTCGCCCGGCTCGCGGTGAAGGCGATGCAGCCCAAGCCGAAGCCGCGCGTGTACGTGGACCACATCCACGCGCCGCTGGTCAGCGTGCGCGAGCAGGCGGAGGTCGTCGTGGCGCTGCTGCGCGCCCGGGGCACGGCGAGCTTCGCGGAGCTGACCGAGGACGCCGGGGACACCCTCACCGTCGTCGCCCGCTTCCTGGCCCTGCTGGAGCTGTACCGGGAGCGGGCCGTCACCCTGGAGCAGAGCGAGGCGCTGGGTGCCCTCACCGTGCGCTGGAGCGGCGGCGACCGGGAGGCGCCGCACGTCACCGACGAGTTCGACCGCGAGCCCCGGCCCGAGGACGGGCCGGGGCGGCAGGAGGCAGGCCGACCATGAGCGAGCGAAGCGCCGCACCCGCCGCGGACGCCCCGGCCGGGGCGTCCCGGATCGCCGAGCTGGCACTCGGGCCCGCCCTGGAGGCGGTGCTCATGGTGGCCGACGAGCCCGTGGCCGAGGAGCACCTCGCCCGGGTGCTCCAGCGCCCCCGGCGGGCCGTGGCCGACGCGCTGCGGGCCCTGGCGGACGACTACGCGCGGCAGGGGCGCGGCTTCGAGCTGCGGTACGTCGCCGGGGGCTGGCGCTTCTCCACCCGGGCCGAGTACGCCGACGCCGTCGAGGGCTTCGTCCTGGACGGTCAGCACGCGCGGCTGACCCAGGCCGCGCTGGAGACGCTCGCCGTCGTCGCCTACCGCCAGCCGGTCAGCCGCTCGCGGGTCTCGGCGGTGCGCGGCGTGAACTGCGACGGCGTCATGCGCACCCTCCTCCAGCGGGGGCTGCTGGAGGAGGCGGGCACCGAACCCGAGACAGGTGCGATCCTGTACGTGACGACGCACTACTTCCTGGAGCGGATGGGCCTGCGCGGTCTGGACGAGTTGCCGGAGCTCGCGCCCTTCCTCCCCGAAGCGGACGCGGTCGAGGGCGACAGCCAGGAGGGCGTGCCGTCGTTCGAGGTAGATGCAGACGACGATGACAGCGGCGACGCTCGGACGTAAGACGGATCACATGCGAAGCAGCGGCAGGAACAGCAACCGGAACAACCGGGGCGCGGGCAGCGGCCGCGACGACCGGCGGCGGAGCGGCAGCGGCCGTCCGCGCCCGGAGGAGCGCCGCTACCCGACGGCGGGCTCGGGCGGCGGCGCGCCGGGCGGCAAGGGCGGCAAGAGCCCGGGCGGCCAGGGCGGCCAGGGCAGCCAGGGCAGCCGGGGCGGTCAGGGCGGTCAGGGGGGCAAGGGCGGCCCGGGCGGCGGCCCGAAGCCCGGCGGCCGGAGCCAGGGCGGCGGGGGCAAGCCCGGGAGCCGGGCCCAGGGTGGTGCCCGGCGTCCCCGGCGCAGCGCGCCCGCCCGCTCCCGCGAGTACGACGCGCAGGTCGAGGAGCGCAACCGCGCCCGGCACGACAAGCCGGACCTCAAGCTGCCCAAGACCTTCGACGGGGACGAGCCCGACGGCGAGCGGCTCCAGAAGGTGCTGGCCCGCGCGGGCATGGGCAGCCGCCGCGCCTGCGAGGAGCTGATCGACCAGGCGCGCGTGGAGGTCAACGGGCGCGTCGTGCTGGAGCAGGGCCTGCGGGTGGACCCGGAGAACGACGAGATCAAGGTGGACGGGCTCACCGTCGCCGCCCAGTCCTACCTGTTCTTCGCGCTGAACAAGCCCGCCGGCGTCGTCTCCTCCATGGAGGACCCCGAGGGCCGTCAGTGCCTGGGCGACTACGTGCAGAACCGCGAGACGCGGCTGTTCCACGTGGGCCGGCTGGACACCGAGACCGAGGGCCTGATCCTGCTCACCAACCACGGCGAGCTGGCGCACCGGCTGACCCACCCCCGCTACGGCGTGACCAAGACCTACCTCGCCGCGATCCAGGGCCCCATCCCGCGCGACCTGGGCAAGCGGCTCAAGGACGGCATCCCCCTGGAGGACGGCTACGCACGCGCCGACCACTTCAAGGTGGTGGAGAACACCGGGAAGAACTACCTGGTCGAAGTCGCGCTGCACGAGGGCCGCAAGCACATCGTGCGGCGCATGCTGGCCGAGGCGGGCTTCCCGGTGGACCGCCTGGTGCGCACCAAGTTCGGCCCGATCCCGCTGGGCGACCAGAAGTCGGGGTGGCTGCGCCGCATGACCAACACCGAGGTCGGCATGCTCATGCGTGAGGTCGGCCTCTGACATGCGGACCGCGCTCGTCATCGGCACCGGCCTGATCGGCACCTCCGCCGCGCTGGCGCTCACCGCCCGCGGCGTCACCGTGTACCTGCGCGACCGGGACACCGAGCAGGCCCGCACCGCGGCGGCGCTGGGCGCCGGCACCACCGAGCCGCCGCCGGGCCCGGTGGACCTGGCCGTCGTCGCCGTGCCGCCCGCCACCGTCGCCGCCGTGCTGGCCGAGACCCAGCGCGCCGGGGCGGCCCGCGGCTACCTGGACGTGGCCAGCGTCAAGGGCGGCCCGCGCCGCGAACTGGCGGAGCTGGACTGCGACCCGCGCACATACCTGGGCACGCACCCCATGGCGGGCCGCGAGCAGTCCGGGCCGCTGGCCGCCACCGAGGACCTCTTCGAAGGCCGCCCGTGGGTGCTCACCCCCACCGCCCAGACCGACACCGAGGTGCTGAACCTGGCACTGGAGCTGGTCGCGCTGTGCCGGGCGGTGCCCGTCGTCATGGACGCCGACGCCCACGACCGGGCCGTCGCGCTCGTCTCGCACACGCCCCAGCTCCTGTCCAGCCTGGTCGCCGCCCGGCTGGAGGCCGCGGACGAGACGGCGGTGCGGCTGTGCGGGCAGGGCATCCGCGACGTCACCCGCATCGCCGCGTCCGATCCGCGCATGTGGCTGGACATCCTCTCCGCCAACCCCGGCCCGGTCGCGGACGTGCTCGCGGCCGTCGCGAGCGACCTGACCGAGACCGTGCGGGCCCTGCGCGCGCTGGAGTCGGCCGACGACGCCAAGCGCGGCGCCGGGGCCGACGGCATCGAGGACGTGCTGCGCCGCGGCAACTCCGGGCGCTCCCGCATCCCGGGCAAGCACGGGCAGACCCCGGCGGCGTACGCCACCGTGGCCGTGCTCATCAGCGACCGGCCCGGCGAGCTGGCCCGGATCTTCGCCGACGCGGGGCAGGCGGGCGTCAACGTCGAGGACGTGCGCATCGAGCACGCCACCGGGCAGCAGGCCGGGCACGTGCAGCTCATGGTCGAGCAGACCGCCGCCCCACGGCTCACCGAGGTGCTGCGGGAGCGGGGCTGGGCGATCCGGCGGGCGTGAGCCGGCGGCGGCCGCCGCGTCCGGCGCCGGGAGCGGCCCCGGGCGCGGTGAGGCGGCCGTCCACTTCCCGGTAGCCTGGGGGCGGGGCAGGTCCCGCCCCGAGCACCCGCAGGCTCCAGAAAGGCCCTCTTCACCGTGGCTGCAACCGTTCAGGGCGCGACCCCCGTCCCCCCGGGCGCCCCGGCGCCCGTCGTCGTCGCGATCGACGGCCCCTCCGGCACGGGCAAGTCCAGCACCTCCAAGGCCGTCGCCGCCAAGCTCGGGCTCAGCTACCTGGACACCGGCGCCCAGTACCGGGCGATCACCTGGTGGATGCTCACCCACGGCGTCGACGTGCACGACCCCGCGGCGGTCGCGGCGGCGGCCGGCCGCCCCGCCATCGTCTCCGGCACCGACCCGTCCGCCCCGACGATCACCGTCGACGGCGTGGACGCCTCCGGGCCCATCCGCACCGCCGAGGTGACGGCGGCGGTCAGCGCGGTGAGCGCCGTGCCGCGGGTGCGCGAGGCCATCACCGCGCTCCAGCGCGGCATCGTCGCGGACGCGGCCGGCCGGCCGGGCGGCGTCGTCGTCGAGGGCCGGGACATCGGCACCACCGTGCTGCCCGACGCCGACCTCAAGGTGTTCCTCACCGCCTCGCCCGAGGCCCGCGCCGCCCGGCGCGGGGGCGAGCTGAAGGCCCGCGTGGGCGAGCAGGGCAGCGTGGACCTCGACGCCACCCGCGAGGCGCTGCTGCGCCGGGACGCGGCCGACTCCAGCCGCGCCACCTCGCCGCTGGCCAAGGCCGACGACGCGGTGGAGGTGGACACCACCGACCTCACCCTGGACCAGGTCGTCGAGTGCGTGGTCACCCTCATCGAGGACAAGCGGCGCACCGGCGCCGAAGAGGGGCAGCGCACGGCGTGAGCGAACACGGCAGGCCGCTGCCCAGCGCACGCGGCGCCCGGACCGGCCGGCGCATCGGCATCGGCCTCATCCACGGCCTGTGGCGGCCGCGCGTGCTCGGCACCTGGCGGATACCGGTGACCGGCCCCGTCATCCTGGCCGTCAACCACGCGCACAACGTCGACGGCCCGGTGCTGATGGGCACCTGCCCCCGCCCCGTGCACTTCCTGATCAAGCAGGAGGCGTTCGTCGGCCCGCTGGGCTGGTTCCTGCGCGGTATCGGGCAGGTGCCGGTGGACCGGTCCACGGCCGACCGCGCCGCCGTCACCGCCGCGCTGGGCGTGCTGGAGCGCGGCGGCGCGCTGGGCATCTTCCCCGAGGGCAGCCGGGGCGCCGGGGACTTCGCCGCGCTGCGCGCGGGGCTGGCCTACTTCGCCGTGCGGTCGGGCGCCCCGGTCGTGCCGGTGGCGGTGCTCGGCAGCTCCGGGCGGCGCGGCACGGCGATACCCGCCCTGCCGCCGCTGCGCAGCCGCATCGACGTCGTCTTCGGCGACCCGGTCTCCGTCGGCGGGGGCCGGCGGACCCGGACGGTCATGGACGAGGCCACCGAGCGGCTGACGGAGCGGCTGGGCGCGCATCTGACCGAGGCCAGGCGGCTGACCGGCCGCTGAGCCCCCCCTTTTCCGCCAGCGCCCGCGCTGGCCACGCCAGTACAGCTTTCCAGCAAGGACAGGACCTCATGGACGACCAGATCAGCTCCGGCGACGAGCACGGGCACGGTGAGCTCGGCGACGCCGAGTACGCGGAGTTCATGGAGCTTGCCGCCCAGGAGGGCTTCGCCGCCGAGGACGTCGAGGGCGCCCTCGAGGACGCCGGGCACGGACCGCTGCCGGTGCTCGCCGTCGTGGGCCGCCCCAACGTCGGCAAGTCCACCCTGGTGAACCGCATCATCGGCCGCCGCGAGGCCGTCGTGGAGGACCGCCCGGGCGTGACCCGGGACCGCGTCACCTACGAGGCCGAGTGGGCGGGCCGCCGCTTCAAGGTGGTGGACACCGGCGGCTGGGAGATCGACGTCCTCGGCATCGACGCCGCCGTCGCCGCGCAGGCGGAGTTCGCCATCGAGGCCGCCGACGCGGTGGTCTTCGTGGTGGACGCCGCGGTGGGCGCCACCGACACCGACGAAGCCGTGGTCAAGCTCCTGCGCCGGGCGGGCAAGCCCGTCGTGCTGTGCGCCAACAAGGTCGACGGCCCGTCCGGCGAGGCGGACGCGGCGATGCTGTGGTCGCTGGGCCTGGGCGAGCCGCACCCCGTCTCGGCGCTGCACGGACGCGGCACCGGCGACATGCTGGACGAGGTGCTGAAGGCGCTGCCCCAGGCTCCGGCCCAGACGTTCGGCACCCCCCTGGGCGGGCCGCGCCGCGTCGCCCTCATCGGCCGTCCCAACGTCGGCAAGTCCTCCCTGCTGAACAAGGTGGCGGGGGAGGAGCGCGTCGTCGTCGACCAACTGGCGGGCACCACCCGCGACCCGGTCGACGAGCTGATCGAACTCGGCGGCAAGACGTGGAAGTTCGTGGACACCGCCGGCATCCGCCGCCGTGTCCACCTCATCGAGGGCGCCGACTACTACGCCTCCCTGCGCACCGCGGCGGCGCTGGAGAAGGCCGAGGTCGCCGTCGTCCTGCTGGACGTGAGCGAGTCCATCAGCGTGCAGGACCTGCGCATCATCTCGATGGCCGTGGACGCCGGGCGCGGCCTGGTGCTGGCCTACAACAAGTGGGACACCCTGGACGACGAGCGCCGCTTCTACCTGGAGCGCGAGATCGAGCGGGATCTGGTGCAGGTGCGGTGGGCGCCGCGGGTCAACATCTCCGCACGCACCGGACGGCACGTCGAGAAGCTGGTCCCGGCCATCGAGACGGCGTTGGAGGGCTGGGAGACCCGGGTGCCCACCGGGCGCCTGAACGCCTTCCTGGGCGAGCTGGTGGCCGCCCACCCGCACCCGGTGCGCGGCGGCAAGCAGCCGCGCATCCTGTTCGGCACCCAGGCCGGCACCCGGCCGCCGCGGTTCGTGCTGTTCGCCTCCGGGTTCCTGGAGGCGGGCTACCGGCGCTTCATCGAGCGGCGGCTGCGCGAGGAGTTCGGCTTCGCCGGGACGCCGATCCACCTGTCGGTACGGGTGCGGGAGAAGCGCGGCAAGCGCTGAGACGACGGCCGCCGCACCGCGAGGGGGCCGGTGCGGCGGCCGTCGTCGGCGCGTGCGGCCGAAACCCCGCCCAGGCCGCCCCGTCGGCGGATGCCGGGGCCGCCGGCCGGTGCCGCGGGCGGCTACCGCCGGACGGCGGCGCGCGGCTACCGGCCCATGTCGCGCGGCGCGGGCGGCAGCGCGGCGGCGGCGTGCCGCACCGGCGCCCGGTGGCGCCCCTCCTCGTACCGCACCGGACTGAACCCCGTGCCGTACACCGCGCCGAAGCCGGTGAACCGCAGTTCCTCCTCGCCCGTGCGGTCGCCGGGCAGCGCGCGGAACAGGCGGCGGTACTCGGCGTACAGGGCGTCGAAGATCGGCGTGGCCGAGCGGGCCTGACGCTCCGCCAGGGGTTCGTGGGGCGGCCGCATGGCGGGGATCTGACCGTGGTCGCGGTAGGGGTAGCGGGCGCGGGGAGGTTCGTAGGAGTGCACGTCTGAGCCAACGAGCGGAACCCGTACAGGATGCGGGTCGGGTCGAACGTCAGCCTGCCGGTCCGGCGTTGGCCACCGGCCCTGCGGGCGCCGGTGAGAGCGCGCCGACGCGGCGGCGCGCGCCGACGGCGTCCCGAGGACGCCGGCCGGCACCCGCCGCCGCGGTGGAGGTCCCTGAGCGGGCGGTGGCCCTACGTGCCGGCCAGCGGCATCGTCGCGGCGACGAGGACGCCGTTGGCGGCGGCCTTGTCCAAGGCGTCGCGCAGGAGGTCCTCGCGCGGCTGCTGGCCGATGGAGCCGGCCGGGGCCGCGTAGACCACCACGGAGTTCGCCTTGTTGGCCGTGGCGCGCCACTCGTCGGTGACCGCGAGCGGCTGGTGGGCCTGCCACCACGAGGTGGGCTGCCGCCCCTCCTCCGGCGGCTGGAGCACGGCGTGCAGCTTGCCCATGGCCATCAGGACCGACCAGCCGGGCAGCGGGTCGGGCCGCTTGGCCATGTCCGTCACCGGCAGGAAACCGGCCTCGATGAGCAGGGGCAGGAACTCGTCGCCGCCGCCGGTGGAGCCGGGCCGGGCGATCGGGCCCGCGGGCTCCACCACGATGGCCGGGTGGAGCTGGTCGCCGATGAGGACCTGACCGCAGGTCACGCCCAGGACGGCCTGCCGGTCGTCGGCCACGGCCGGGGTGCCGGCCGGCTCGGCCGGGCTGCCCGCCTCCCCGGAGATGGTGCGGACGGCGCTTTGGATCTGCTCTTCGGAGACGCGGACGATCTGCGAGGGGATGCACCCCGCGTGGGCGAAGGCGAGCACGGCCGTCTCCTCGCCCACGAACAACACCGTGCTGGTGCGCTCGCTTCGGGTGCTGCCGGGCGTGCGGCAGGACGTGCAGTCGTAGCTCTCGGGCAGCGTCTCGCCGGCGAGCAGCTTGGCCGCTTCGTCTTCGCCGATCTCGGCGCGTACCTCGTCACTGACGTCGAGCATGGAGGACACAGGGGCTCCTGGCGTTCGGTACTGGTTCGTCTGCACAACGGAGAACCTGTGGTGACAGTCACGCATCCGGCGCCCTCGGGCCGATTCTGTGAACGCACATGGTGAGCAGGTCGTCGAAATCGGTCACAGTCAGTCAATTGATGGGCAAGCGGCGGAAGTTGTGACGGTGAGGTGAAGCACAACGTGCGCGGCGCGCAATCCGTCTTAGTGATGATTTATCCGGGCATAAGGTCCGTACACCTCTTCGCTGTTACCGGCGGTAAACGGCAACTGGCCTGCGACTTCGGCCCGTTGTTTGGTGGCGGCCCGGTGCCGTCCCTACATTCGAGCAGCGGTGCACCGAGCACCACCCGGGGCAGTCCGCCCTCCCGGCCCGCCGAGCGCGAACGCACCCGCGTTCCGCACGGCGTGCCGACGCCCGGCAGGGCGCACGTGCCGGCGGACGCCGCCGTCCCGGACCCGAGGGCGCGCAGGACCGGCGCCCGAAGGACCGGCACGGCTGGGGGACCCCGGGGCGTATGAGAGGGATTCGTCTTGTTCGATCGTCGTGGCAAAGCAGCACGTGCGGGCGCGATCTCGCTGACCGTCGCGGCCCCGCTGGCGCTGCTCTCCCTCGCGACCGGCACCGCCCAGGCGGCGGACGGCGGCGTGTGGGACCGGCTCGCCCAGTGCGAGAGCGGTGGCAACTGGCAGATCAACACGGGCAACGGCTACTACGGTGGCCTCCAGTTCTCCGCCTCGACCTGGGCGGCGTACGGCGGCACCGCCTACGCGGGGACGGCCAACCAGGCCACCCGCGCGCAGCAGATCGAGATCGCCAACAAGGTGCAGGACGCCCAGGGCTGGGGGGCGTGGCCCGCCTGCTCCGCCAAGCTGGGCCTCTACGGCACCGACCCGGGCCCGGCCCGGCCGTCCGGCTCCGGCGCGCCGGCCGCCCAGCCGGCGCCCGAGAGCACGCCGAAGAGCGCCCCCAAGAGCGCGCCGCGGAGCGCGCCCAGCGGGGAGTCCGCCACCCGGGAGCGGGCCGCGCAGCCCCGTGCGGGCCGTGACCACCCGCGCGCCAACTACACGGTGAAGGCGGGCGACACGCTCAGCCGGATCGCCCAGGCGCACGGCGTCGACTGGCGCGCCGTCTACGAGGTCAACGCCGGCGTCATCGGCGCCGACCCCAACCTCATCATGCCCGGCCAGCGCCTGAAGGTCTGACCGCCCGGAGGTCCGCGGGCGGCCGGTCGCGGGTCCCTCCGGGGCCCGTGCCGCCCGAAGGCCCGCGGGCCGCGGCCCGTCACGGCACGGCGAACGGCGCCCCGCCACGGTCCCACCGTGGCGGGGCGCCGCGCGTGGCGCCGCCCGCCGCGGCGGGCGCGCGCGAACCGGAAGCCCGCGGCGGCGGAAAGGCGGCGGTTGTGGGAAGAAGTACGTCACATCAGCCAACCCCGGGCACCGCATCCCGGTCTTACCCGGTGCACGGCGAACAGGTCACCGGTGCGGGGGGCCTGTCCGCGTCGAAACCAGGATCAGGGACGCATGCACATACGCACGGTCACGGCCACGGCCGCCGCCGCGCCCGCGCGGGCGGCACAGCGGGGGCGCCGCGGATGAACGCCACCACCGCGGGGCGCTCACCGCGGGGCGCGCGCCCGCGCGCCCACTGCACGGCCGACAGCGCGGGCGGACTCACCTTCGACGTCGCCCACGACGGCGCCCACGAGCGCTGGGACACCGGCCTGCTGCTGCGCCGCCGGCCCGCCGCCGGGCGCGAAGCGGTCGAGGAGGTCCGGCTGCCCCTGGTGCCGACGTCCCCCGGCCTGCTGCGGGCGGCGCTGCCGAGCACCATGACGCTGGCCGAGGGGCTGTGGCACGCCTACCTCGGCACCGGCGAACGCCGTCGCGGCCGCCTGCTGCCCGGCACCCACGACCTGCGGTCCCTGGTGGACCGGGTGCCGCGCCCGGACCGCACGTGGCTGGGCGTGCGCATCCCGTGCACCACGTCGCGCGGCACGCTTGCCGTGCGGGCCTGGCACCGCTGGCCGCACGCCGAGGCCACCGGCGTGGAGGTGGCCGACGGCGTGCTGACCCTGCGCGGCCACCTGTACGGGGCGGAGCTGGGCCCCGACGCCGTCGTCGAGGCGGTGCCGCCGGGGGCGAAGGAGCCCGTGGTGGCCGTGCCCGCGCGAGCGCGGGAGCCGGGGTTCACCGCCCGGCTGCCGCTCGCCGCCCTGCCCGGCCCCGGCCCGGCCGCCCGCGCGGCCCTCCTGCTGCGGCCCTCCCGCGCCGCCGCGCCGGTCCGGCTGGCGCGCATCCTGGACGACGTCGCGGACAAGCGGAACGCCGTGCGCCACCCGGCGGTCGCCCTGGCCGACGGCCGGCAGCGGGTGCGGCCGGGCTACTCGGCCGCGAACGAACTGCTGCTGCGGTTCGAGGCGGCGCCCGCCGCGTCCTGAACCCGCCCGCCGCCCGCCCGCCGCGTCGCGCCCCCGGGGCGCGGCCCGGGGGAGGTCCCGCGGACAGCGGGTGTCCGTGAGGGCTGCCACACTCGACGCCATGATGGAGACCTCGGCGCGCCTGCTGCGCCTGCTCTCGCTGCTCCAGGCCCGCCGCGAGTGGTCCGGTGCCGACCTCGCGGACCGGCTGGGCGTGAGCGCGCGCACGGTGCGGCGCGACGTCGAGCGGCTGCGCGGCCTGGACTACCCCGTGCACTCCGCGACGGGCACGGCGGGCGGCTACCGGCTCGGCGCCGGAGCGCGGCTGCCACCCCTGCTGCTGGACGACGACGAGGCCGTGGCGGTCGCCGTCGGGCTGCAGAGCGCGGTCGGCGCGGGCGGTGTGGAGGGGATCGAGGAGTCCTCCGCGCGCGCCCTGGCGAAGCTGGAGCAGGTGCTGCCGGACCGGCTGCGCCGCCGGGTGGCCGCGCTCGCCGCGTACACGGTGCCGATGCGGCACGCGCGGCGCGAACCGGGCGTGGACCCCGACATCATCAGCGAGCTGGCCCACGCCTGCCGCGACCACCAGCGGCTGCGGTTCACCTACCGCGCGCTGGGCGGCGACCCGACCAGCCGCACCGTCGAGCCGCTGCGCCTGGTGAGCAGCCAGCGGCGCTGGTACCTGGTGGCGTGGGACGCCGACCGCGCGGACTGGCGCACCTTCCGCGTCGACCGCCTCACGCTGACCCCGCCGCACGGGCCGCGCTTCACGCCCCGGCGGCCGCCCGCCGAGGACCTGGGCGCCTACGTCGCCGAAGGCGTCTCCACCCGCGCCTACCTCACCCGGGCCACGGTGCTGCTGCACCTGCCCGCCGAGGAGGCGGCGGCGCGGATCCCCCCGGCCGCGGGCACGCTGGAGGCGGTCGACGAGCACACCTGTCTGCTGCGGACCGGTGCCTACTCGCCGGCGACGATGGCGGTGCACCTGCTGCTGCTCGACGCGGACTTCGAGGTCCGCGAACCGGCGGAGCTGACCGCCCACATCGCGGCCGTGCGCGACCGCCTGACCCGCGTCCTGGAAAAGTCGCCGACCGCGTCCCGCGCCGCGCCGGAAAGCGCCGTGCCCACGCATTGCCGATTTCCGGAAGGCCGCCTTCCGGCGCCCATTTCCGAGCGCTCGGAAAGGATTTCCGCCCGGCCCGGAAAAAACCCGGAAGAGTGAGCCGTCCGGGCGAGCGGGCGCCGGTCGGACTGTGACACAAGCGTGACGGCGTGACGATCCGCCCGGGACTTCCGGGTGCCGCGCGCCCGCCGGTACGGTGGCGGCATGGGAGATTCACCGTTCGCAGCGACGGAACCGGACGACGACCCCGAGGCCTACGCCGGGATGCCCGCGCGGCAGGCGGAGGAGCGGGCCAGGGAGAAGGGGTGGAGCAGGGTGCGGGTGCTGCCGCCCGACGCCATGATCACGATGGAGTACCTGGCCGGACGGCTGAACCTCACCGTGGAGGACGACCGCGTCGTCCGTAGCTGGAAGGGCTGAGAGCCGGGGCCGGGTACCGGCCGGCCACGACCGGGGCGCGGGGCGCGTCAGCGTCCGAGCGGGGCGGGCCGGGTGCGGTCCGAACGCACGGGGCGCACGCGCTGCGGGTGGCCGGCGGGCGCGCCGCGCACCAGCGCCCGGCCGGGCTCGGCGCCGCCCTCCGCCGTGGCGGTCGGCCGTGCGGTGCCCGACGGCGGCGTGCCCGCGGCCGGGGAGGACGCGGCGGCCCCGGCGCCCGGCGGCGCCGCGCCCGCCGTCATCACCCGCCCGGCGGCCCGCAGCCGCGTCCAGTAGGCGAGCACGTGCCCCTCCACCCGGGCCGCCAGCGGCTCGCACCACGGCAGCGCCAGCAGGATCAGCAGCCCGGCCGCCCAGCCGAGCAGCACGTCGCTGAGCCAGTGCGTGCCGAGGTAGACGGTGGTGGCCCCGACCCCGAGCGCGAAGACGGCCGCCACGACCGACAGCCGGCGCCTGGCGGGCTGCGTGCTGGCCAGGTAGGCCAGGATGCCCCAGGTGACGACCGCGTTCGCGGTGTGCCCGGAGGGGAATATATCGCCGGTCAGGAACATCTCGTTGGCGCCGACGAGGTTGGCGTAGTGCGGCCCCTCCCGGCCCATGCCCAGCTTGGCCGCACCCACCGTCACGTTGAGCAGCAGCAGGGCCGCCCCCAGCATGAGCAGCGGGCGCAGCGTGCGCTGCCGCCACGACCGCCACCCCAGCCACGCCGCCACCAGCGCGGCCGTCGGGCCGCGCTGGCCCAGGACCACGAAGTAGTCCAGGAACGGGTGGAGCTCCGGCCACTGCTTGTACGGCCGGAACAGCATGAGCTGCCAGTCCAGCCGGACCAGGTAGGAGGTCCGCAGCACGGCCGCCACGACGGCCGCGTAGAACGCCAGCGTGGCGCCGAAGAGCACTCTGCGGGTGACGCTCATCCCCGGGGCCGGGTTCGGCGGCCGCGTGGGCTCCTGTCCCAGGCGGGCGAAGATTCGGTCGGTGCGCACTCAATCGACATTACAGCGGGTGACAAGGGAGGACGGCGCGGCGCCGGGGTTCGTAATGGCGATGTGATGTGGTGGGGACGAGGGGAATGCGCCCCCGCGCGGCCCGCCGGGCGGTTTCTCGGCGAAAGCGGGGGCGGCGGTAAATTGCGGCCGCTTTTCCCGGACCGGCGCCCCCCATTGCCCGCGCGTTCTTCCCCCGTCCACGCCCGATTAACCTTTCGTCCGGCGGCGGCCCGTCCACCGGACCGGGCGCCGGGGCCGACGGGCCACCGGGGGCCCGGCCGGACTCGCGTACCCTACGGACGCGACCAGCGGAGGAGGAACGCGCATGACAGGGACCAGCCGGGCCGGTCAGGGCCCCGGCCGCTGGGCCGTACTCGTCGTGCTGTGCGCCAGCCTGCTGCTCGTCGCCCTCGACGCCACGGTGCTGCACGTGGCCGTGCCCGCCGTCACCGCCGACCTGCGGCCCGGCCCCGTCGAGCTGCTGTGGATCGTCGACGCCTACCCGCTGGTGTGCGCCTCGCTGCTCATCCTCTTCGGGACGCTCGGGGACCGCGTGGGCCGGCGCCGGGTGCTGCTGAGCGGCTACGCGCTCTTCGGCCTGTCCTCGGCGCTGGCCGTCCTCGCCCACGACCCGGGGGTGCTGATCGCCGCCCGGGCGCTGCTCGGGGCGGGCGGTGCGATGATCATGCCCGCCACCCTCTCCCTGCTCCGGCACGTCTTCCCCGACCGGCGGGAGCGTGCGCTGGCCATCGGGATCTGGAGCGCCGTCGCGGCCGTCGGCGCCGCCGCCGGGCCGCTGGTGGGCGGGCTGCTGCTGGAGCACTTCTGGTGGGGCTCGGTGTTCCTGCTGAACGTCCCGCTGATGGTGCTGGCGATCCCGGTGGCCCTGCGCCTGGTCCCGGAGTCGACCGGGGCCGGCACCGGTCCCTGGGACGTGGTCGGCGCCGTGCTGGCCGCCACGGGCCTGTTCGCCGTGGTCCTGGCCGTCAAGCGGATGGGCGGCGGCGAGCTGACCCACCCGGCCACCGCCGTGCTCCTGGTGGCGGGCGGCGCCCTGCTGGCCTGGTTCGTGCGGCGGCAGCGCGGCCGGACGCGCCCGCTGATCGACTTCTCCGCCTTCGCCCGCCCGGCCTTCGGCACCTCCGTGGCCTGCATCGTGCTGACGGTGCTCGCGCTCGTGGGGCTCGCGCTGCTGGCCGCCCAGTACCTCCAGCTCGTCCTCGGGCTCTCGCCGCTGCAGACCGGGCTGCGGCTGCTGCCGCTGTCGGTGGCCGCCATCGCCGCCGGGCTGGCCGGTCCGCACCTGCTGCGGGCGCTGGGGCCGCGGCTGATGGTCGGCGGCGGGTTCGTGGCGACCGTGCTCGCCGTGCTGACGCTGACCACGCTCGGCGTCCAGGACGACCCGGGCGTGTGCACCGGGGCCTTCCTGGTCCTCGGCTTCGGCCTGGAGGCGGTGCTGTTCGGCTGCTACGAGTCGATGCTGAGCGACGCGCCCCCCGAGCAGGCGGGCGGGGCCGCGGCCATCGGGGAGACGGCCTACCAGCTCGGCGCGGGCCTGGGCATCGCCCTGCTGGGCAGCGTCATGAACGGCACCTACGGCTCGTCCGTCGCGGCGGCCGCCGGGATACCGGGCGACGCCGCCGACGCGGCCGGGCACTCGCTCGGTGAGGCGTACGTGGTGGCCGACGGGCTCGGCGGCGCCACCGGCGAGCTGCTGCGCGCCTCGGCCCGGGCGGCGTTCGTGCAGGGGATGCACGTCACGCTGCTGGTGAGCGCGGCGCTGCTGCTGACCGGGGCGCTCGCCGCCCTGCGGCTGCCGGGCTCGGCGCGGGCCGGGCAAGCGGGCGCCGTCGCGGCCGGGCCGGGCGGGGCCGCTGGCGGCCCGGACGAGGCGGCGACCGGGCGGGGCGAGGACGCGGGCGGCGCGATGGGCTCCGGACGCGTCCCGGGGCCGTCGGCACCCGGCGACGACACGTGCTTGCCCACCGGCGTTACTCGTCAGTAACCTCAGGGGCGCACCACTGCCGCCCGCACCGTGACGACTTCAGCGACCCGGAGGCCGAGCATGTCCAGCACCACCCCGCCCCCCTTCGACCCGGCCGACCCCCTCGGCCTCGACGACCTGCTCGACCCGGAGGAGCTGGCGGTGCGCGACACCGTCCGCCGCTGGGCCGCCGACCGCGTGCTGCCGCACGTCGCCCAGTGGTACGAGCGCGGTGAGCTGCCCGACGTGCGGGAGCTGGCCCGCGAGCTCGGCGAACTCGGCGCGCTCGGGATGTCCCTGCACGGGTACGGCTGCGCCGGGGCGAGCGCCGTGCAGTACGGCCTGGCCTGCCTGGAGCTGGAGGCCGCCGACTCCGGCATCCGCTCGCTGGTCTCGGTGCAGGGCTCGCTGGCGATGTACGCCATCCACCGCTACGGCTCTGAGGAGCACAAGCGGCGCTGGCTGCCCTCGATGGCCGCCGGTGAGACCATCGGCTGCTTCGGCCTGACCGAGCCCGACCACGGCTCGGACCCGGCCAACCTGCGCACCCACGCCCGGCGGGACGGCACCGACTGGGTGCTGAACGGGCGCAAGATGTGGATCACCAACGGCTCGGTGGCCGGCGTCGCCGTCGTCTGGGCGCAGACCGACGAGGGCCTGCGCGGCTTCCTGGTGCCCGCCGACGCCGCGGGCTTCTCGGCACCGGAGATCCGGCACAAGTGGTCGCTGCGCGCCTCGGTCACCAGCGAGCTCGTGCTGGAGGACGTGCGGCTGCCCCAGGACGCGGTCCTGCCCGGCGTCGTCGGCCTCAAGGGGCCGCTGAGCTGTCTGAACCACGCCCGCTACGGCATCGTGTGGGGCGCGATGGGCGCGGCCCGCGCCAGCTTCGACGCCGCCTTGGATTACGCCCGCGCCCGCGAGCAGTTCGGCCGGCCCATCGCCGGGTTCCAGCTCACCCAGGCCAAGTTCGCGGACATGGCCGTCGAGCTGCACAAGGGCGTGCTGCTGGCCCACCACCTCGGGCGCCGCATGGACGCCGGGCGGCTGCGCCCGGAGCAGGTGAGCTTCGGCAAGCTCAACAACGTGCGCGAGGCGATCGAGATCTGCCGCACCTCGCGAACGATCCTGGGCGCCAACGGGATCTCCCTGGAGTACCCGGTCATGCGGCACGCCACCAACCTGGAGTCGGTGCTCACCTACGAGGGCACCGTGGAGATGCACCAACTCGTGCTGGGCAAGGCCCTCACGGGCTGCGACGCGTTCCGCTAGGCACCGGGGCCGCCCGCTCGCCCGGCCCGGACGGCGGACGCGGCAGGCGGGAGGCGGGGGACGGCAAGGGGCGGAGTGCCGTGGCGTCCCGGGGCGCGGGAGCAAAGGCGCGGGAAGGGGCGGACGCGGAGGAGGCCGGGCGGGGAGGACGGCGGCCGCGGGGCGCGGTCGGCCGGTCGGTCGGCCGGTTCGCGTGCCGGGCGGGGGCGGCGGGGGAGGCCCGCACCCCGCACGGCACGTCAGCTCTGGTTGAAGAACCCGTCCCGGGTGGGACGGCGCTGCTCGCCGTTGACGATCTGGTACGTGTCCGGGGTCAGCAGGAACACCCGGGTCGCCACGCGTTCGATGGAGCCGCGCAGGCCGAACGTCAGCCCGGCCGCGAAGTCGATGACGCGCTTGGCGTCACCGGAGTCCATGGTCGTCAGGTTGACGATGACCGGCACGCCGTCGCGGAACAGCTCACCGATCGTGCGGGCGTCCCGGAACCCGTCCGGCGTGATGGTCGCGATGCGGGTGCCCGCGTCCTGGGCGGACTCCGCCGTCGCCTGGATGCGCGGGTCGGTGACCCACGCATCCCGTGCGGCGTCCCCCGGCTCCGGGCCTTCGGCGTAGTCGTCGTCGTAGTACCGCATCTCGCTGTCATCGACGAGGCCCAGCCAGGCACTCGCCTTGCGCACCGATCCCATGGACGCCTCCTCTCGCGTGCGGTCGAACCGTCCGCACGCCTATCGTCGTCCATGATGCGGAGGGTGCGCCAAGGGGATATACGTCGCGGACATGATTCGTGACAGTTCTGCTGCACACATCATGCCCCCCGGAACTGCGCCGATGCGGTATGCGGTGAGGAAAGACAGAAAGATCACTGCGGGCGACCGCGCGGGTGAGGTCCGTCGTCGACCGGGTGAGCGCGCCGGGGCGCACCGGTGACGCTCCGTCACCCTTCGGGGGACGACGCGCCGTGCCGCCGGGGCGGTGCGCGGGGCGTGGGGCGCGCGGCGTGCGCGCGCCCCGCCGGTGTCCTGACCCGCCGTCTGACCTGCTGCCCGGCCCGCCGGCTGACCCGGCGTCCTGTCCCGCGCCCCGGTCCGTCCGCGCGCCCGTCGCCCCGGCCCGTCGGCTGCCGGCCCCGGCGCCGGGCGCCGTCGGGCGTGCGGATAACACCCTCCTGGTCCGGTCTGTGGCAGGTTGGGCGCATGAACGCCGATACCTCCCCGAACCTCCCGGACCCCGCGAGCGCCGGCGGTCCGCTCGGCGCCGCGACCCCCCTGCACGCCGCGTCCCCCGCCCACGCCGTGGACGCCGCGAACCCCGTGGCGCCGGGCTCCTCGGCGGCGCAGCGGTGGCAGGAGTGGCACCAGCAGCGCCTGGAGACGGTGCTGGCCCCCTACGGCCCCCTCTCGGTCACCGGCACCCACTGGCTCGCCGACGCCGACGACCAGGGGCGGGTCGAGGGCCTGCCGGGCCAGTGGCATCCCACGCCGGACGGCACCGGCGTCGTCGTGCACGCCGACGTCCTCGACGAGCTCTCCGCGGGCGGCGAGATGCTCGTCGGCGAACGGCGTCTGGGCGGTGCGCCCGGCGCGGTGCAGCACACCCGGATCACCTGGGGCGACCGCCGCCTGGAGCTGCTGCGCCGCGAGGGCCGGTGGGCCGTGCGGGTCCACGACCCGGCCGCTCCGGCACGCCGCGCGTTCCCCGGCATCCGCACCACGCCCTACGACGAGCGCTGGGTGCTGCCCGGCACCTTCCACGCCTACGAGGGCGCGCGGCGCGTGCCGGTGCCCAACGCGGACGGCCACACCCGCGGGCTGGAGCTCGGCGGCGAGGTGCGCTTCACCGCCCCGGACGGCGGCGAGCACGACCTGCGCGTCTCGGTGGTGGGCAGCGGCGCCCTGTGGGCCGTCTTCGCGGACGCCACCAGCGGCCACGGCAGCCACCGGTTCCGCTTCCTGCGCACCGGCGCCCCGGCCTCCGACGGCACGGTCACGGTGGACTTCAACCGCACGACGCTGCCGCCGTGCGCCTTCGCCGACCACTTCCTCTGCCCGTTCCCGCCGCCGGGCAACACCCTGGAGCTGGCCGTGCGGGCCGGGGAGCGCGACCTCTCCACCGGCTGACGCCCACCGTCCGGTTCCTCCACCCGCCGCACGGGGCGGCGGCGTCGGACCCGGGGGCGGGAGGGGCGCGGCACGGGGCCGCGTCCGCCCTGGAGCGCCTGGTGGACGGGGCGGCGGGCGGCGCCGTGCCGCGCCCCGGCGGGCCGTCCGTGGGCGTGCGCCGCGCTCCGGGCGCCGCGCCGCCGGGACCTTCCGCCGGGCGCGCGCCGCTCGGGTCTTCCCCGCGGACGGCAGGAGGCCCCCGGCGCCGAGCGGCGAGCTCGGCGCCGGGGGCCTCCTGCCGACGTGTCGACGTGCCGTGGTGTCGACGTGCCGTGGTGTCCTCGTGCTCCCGGCCGTCGTGCCGCGCGGGCGCGGCGGCACGGTGACCGTCAGGCCGGGAGCCCGGCGGCCGGGACGCGGCGGTTCAGGACAGCTCGGCCGCGACCAGCTCGGCGATCTGCACGGCGTTGAGCGCGGCGCCCTTGCGCAGGTTGTCGTTGGACAGGAACAGCGCCAGGCCGTGCTCGACCGTCTCGTCGCGGCGGATGCGGCCCACGAAGCTCGGGTCCTGCCCGGCCGCCTGGAGCGGCGTCGGGATGTCCGAGAGCGCCACGCCCGGTGCTCCGGCCAGCAGCTCGCGGGCCCGCTCCGGGCTGATCGGCCGCTCGAAGCGCGCGTTGACCTGGAGGGAGTGGCCGGTGAACACCGGCACGCGCACGCAGGTGCCCGAGACCTTCAGCTCCGGGACGCCGAGGATCTTGCGGCTCTCGTTGCGGAGCTTCTGCTCCTCGTCCGTCTCCCCCAGGCCGTCGTCCACGATCGAGCCCGCGAGCGGCAGCACGTTGAAGGCGATCGGACGCTTGAACTTGTCCGGCGCCGGGAAGTCCACGGCGGAGCCGTCGAAGGCGAGCTGGGCGGCGTCGCCCTCGACCGCCTTGCGCGCCTGCCCGTCCAGCTCCGCGACGCCGGCCAGTCCGCTGCCGGAGACGGCCTGGTAGGTGGCCACCACCAGCGCCGTCAGCCCGGCCTCCGCGTGCAGCGGGCGCAGCACCGGCATGGCCGCCATGGTGGTGCAGTTCGGGTTGGCGATGATGCCCTTCGGGCGCTCGAGCGCGGCCTGCGGGTTCACCTCGGAGACCACCAGCGGAACCTGCGGGTCCAGCCGCCAGGCCGAGGAGTTGTCGATGACCACGGCGCCGGCGGCGGCGACCTTGGGCGCCAGCTCGCGGGAGGTGGCGCCGCCCGCGGAGAACAGCACCACGTCGAGCCCCGCGTAGTCGGCCGTGGTCGCGTCCTCGACCGTGACCTCGCCGTCCCGCCACGGCAGCGTGCGTCCCGCCGACCGTGCGGAGGCGAACAGGCGCAGCTCGTCCACGGGGAAGTCCCGCTGCGCCAGGATGTCGCGCATCACGCTGCCGACCTGGCCGGTCGCGCCGACGATGCCGATTCTCATGGGGCTCCTTCGCTTGAGTGACTGGTGTCCCGAGGTTGGCCCCTACCCTGATCCGGGCAAACTACGGGTGCCGTTTCGTTGACGTCCGTCACATCGGGTGATCGGCCGCCCGTCCCGCCGGCCGCGGCGTCCGCGTCCGCGCCCGGTCGGGGTGAAACGTCCTCTTCATCGTAAACAGTGGCCGGTGGGGAGGGCCGGGGTGAGCCACCGCCCGGAGGGGAAGGGTCTCAGCATGAGAGAACGCGACACGCCCCAGCCGTACGAGGACCCTCCGGCCCGGTCGGGCTTCGGTCTCGGCCTGCACCACGTGCAGCTCACCCTCCCGCCCGGTGACGAGGAGCTGTGCCGCACCTTCTACGTCGACGTGCTCGGCATGACGGAGGTGCGCAAGCCGCCGGAGCTGGCCGCTCGCGGCGGCCTGTGGGTGCGCGCCGACGGCCTGGAGATCCACCTCGGCGTCGAGGAGGACTTCCGCCCCGTGAGCAAGGGCCACCCCGGCATCCTCGTGGCCGACCTCGACGCGCTCGCCGAGCGGCTCACCGACAAGGGGGTGCGCGTGGTGTGGGACGCGGCCTTCCCCGGCTTCCGCCGCTTCTACGTTGACGACTGCCACGGCAACCGTCTGGAGTTCCTGAGCCCGGAGGCGTGAGATGACCGAACGCAAACCGCCAGGCGTCGACTTCGAGTCCTGGGTCGACCGGCAGATCCGCGAGGCGACCGAACGCGGCGCCTTCGCCGGGCTCACCGGCGCGGGCAAGCCCCTGCGCGGCCTGGAGCGGCCCTACGACGAGAACTGGTGGATCAAGGAGAAGATGCACCGCGAGGGCGTCTCCGTCCTGCCGCCGAGCCTGGCGCTGCGCAAAGAGGCCGAGGACGCCCGGAGCGCCGCCCTCGCCGCGCCCACGGAGCGGGCCGCGCGCGAGCTCCTCGCCGCCGTCAACGCCAAGATCGACGCCGCCCGCCGCCGCCCGCTGTCCGGGCCGCCGCTCAACCTGGCGCCCTTCGACGTGGAGGAGGTCCTCGCCGAGCGCCGCGCGGCCCGGTCGGAGGACGGAGAGCCCCCGCCTCGCTAGCCCCCGGCCCCGCCCGGGTGCCCCGCCCGGACGCCCCGGTCGCGGCCCGCGCGGCGTTTCGTGGCCGACGCGGTGTCCCCGGCGGGCGTGGGCTCGTGGCCCACCGGTGCCCGCGACCGGTGCGCGGCCGAGGCCCGGCGGGGTGACCGCCCGCCCGTGCCGGGGCGCGCCCTCCGGTTCCGCACGGTGAACCACGCCGCCGTCCGGCCCCCTTCCCGCCTCCTCTCGCCTCCGCCCCGTGCGCCGTCCGGCCCTCCCGCCGTGCCCTCGTCCGGTCGTCCAGACCCGGCCGCTCCCCTTCGGCGGCGGCGCGCACACCCTGTTCGAACGTGCATTCGAAAGCAGGGTTAAGCTGGGGAGGCAAGGACGACGGCGAAGGGGGTGCTGGTGTGGCGAGGAGATGCGGATGGGCGGCTTTACGCACCTGCACGCCGTCTCCGGCCTCTCCGCCCGGTACGGCGCCTCGCACCCCGAGCGGCTGGCCGAGCGGGCCGCCGAGCGGGGGATGGACGCGCTCGCCCTGACCGACCGGGACACGCTCGGCGGTGCGGTGCGGTTCGCGCAGGCGTGTGAGCGGGCGGGGGTGCGGGCGCTGTACGGCGTGGAGCTCGCCGTGGCCGAGGCGCGCGAGGACGCCCCGGGGAAGCGGCGCGCGCCCGTGCGCGGCGGCGCCTTCGTCGACGAGCCGGGGCAGCGCGTGGTGTTCCTGGCCCGGGACGGCGCGCACGGCTGGGCGGAGCTGTGCCGGCTGGTGACGGCCGCGCACCGGGATGTGACGGCGGGCGCCCACGTCGGTACGGCGACCCGCCCGGAGCTGACCCGGGCCGACGCGGCCGCCACCGGCGTCACCGTGCTGCTCGGACCGCGGTCCGACGTGGGCCGGGCGCTGGCCGCCGGGCGGCCGGACAAGGCGGCGCGGCTGCTGCGCCCGTGGCGCGAGGTGTTCGGCGCGGCGCTGCGCCTGGAGGTCGTCGGCTCCGCGCCCCGCCGCGAGGCCGCCCGGATGCTGGGGCTCGCCGCCGAGCAGGGCGTCGTCCCGGTGCTGACCAACGCCGTGCGCTACGCCGACCCGGGCCTGGGGCCCGTCGCCGACGTGCTGGACGCCGCCCGGCGGCTGGTGCCCGTCGACCCGGCCCGGGGCCTGGACGGCGGTGAGCGCTGGCTGAAGGGCCCGGACCGGATGGCCGCCGTCGCCCGGGAGATCGCCGAGGCGGCCGGGTTCCGCCGCGACCTCGCCCACCGGCTGCTGGACCGCACCGAGGAGACGGCGGCCCAGTGCCGGGTGGACGGCCGCGACGACCTGGGCATCGGCAGCGCGCACTTCCCCGAGCCCCACCTCGTCGGGGCGCACGCCCGCACCGCCGACCGGGTGCTGCGCTCGCGCTGCGCCGGGCAGATGGTGGTCCGCCGCTACGACCGCGACCGCACCCGCTGGGACCGGCTGGAGCGGGAGCTGGGCGTCATCGAGCGGCACGGCTTCGCGTCCTACTTCCTCACCGTCGCGCAGGTGGTGGACGACGTGCGGGCGCTCGGCGTCCGGGTGGCCGCGCGGGGCTCCGGCGCGGGCTCCTTCGTCAACCACCTGCTCGGCATCACCACCGCCGACCCGGTGGAGCACGGGCTGCTGATGGAGCGGTTCCTCTCCGAGCACCGCAAGGCGCTGCCGGACATCGACATCGACGTGGAGTCCGCCCGCCGCCTGGAGGTGTACCGGGCGGTCTTCGAGCGGTTCGGCGAGCAGCGGGTGGCCACCGTCGCCATGCCGGAGACCTACCGCGTGCGGCACGCCGTGCGGGACGTGGGCGCGGCGCTCGGCATGGACCCGGCGGAGGTGGACCGGCTGGCCAAGGCCTTCCCGCACATCCGCGCCCGGGACGCGCGCAGCGCGCTCGCCGAGCTGCCGGAGCTGCGCGCGCTGGACGCCGACCGGTACGGGCCGCGGCTGTGGGAGCTGGTGGAGGCGCTGGACGGCCTGGTGCGCGGCATGGCCATGCACCCGTGCGGCATGCTCCTCTCGCACGCCGGGCTGCGCGCCCGCACGCCGGTGGTCCCCACCAGCGGCGAGGGCTTCGCGATGTCCCAGTTCGACAAGGACGACGTGGAGAGGCTCGGCCTGCTCAAGCTGGACGTGCTGGGGGTGCGGATGCAGTCCTCGCTCGCGTACGCCGTCGGCGAGGTCGAGCGCACCACCGGCGAGCGCGTGGACCTGGACGCGCTGGACATCGCCGGCGCGGGCGACGCGAAGACCTACGAGCTGATCCGGTCCGCCGAGACCCTCGGCTGCTTCCAGATCGAGTCCCCGGGCCAGCGCGACCTGATCGGACGCCTGCAGCCCGCCACCTTCCACGACCTGGTGGTGGACATCAGCCTGTTCCGGCCGGGGCCGGTCGCCGCCGACATGGTGCACCCCTTCATCGAGGCCCGGCACGGCCGCCGTCCCGCCCGCTACCCGCACCCGGACCTGGAGCCGGCGCTGCGCGAGACCTACGGCGTCGTCGTCTTCCACGAGCAGATCATCGAGCTGCTGGACACCCTGACCGGCTGCGGCAGGTCCTTCGCCGACGAGACCCGCCGCGCGCTGGCCGACCCCGACCTCCAGCCGCGCATCAGGGCCTGGTTCGCCCGGCACGCGGCGCGGCGCGGCTACCCCGGGCCCGTCGTCGACCACGCCTGGGAGATCGTCGAGGCGTTCGGCGCCTACGGCTTCTGCAAGGCGCACGCCGTCGCGTTCGCCGTCCCCACCTACCAGTCGGCCTGGCTGAAGGCCCACCATCCGGCCGCCTTCTACGCCGGGGTGCTCACCCACGACCCGGGCATGTACCCCAAGCGGCTGCTGCTGGCCGACGCCCGGCGGCGCGGGGTGCCGATCCTGCCCCTGGACGTCAACCGGTCCGACGCCGCCTATCGCATCGAACTGGAGTCCGAATCCGGGCGCTGGGGGGTGCGGCTGGCGCTGGGCGAGGTACGCGGCATCAGCGAGGCGGACGCCGCGCGCATCGCCGCCGGGCGGCCCTACCGCTCGCTGCACGACCTGCTGGAGCGCGCCCGCCCGCCCCGCCCCGTGGCCGAGGGACTCGCCCGCGTCGGCGCGCTGGACGCCTTCGGCGGCAACCGGCGCGACATACTGCTGCACCTCGCCGAGCTGCACCGGGGCCGTCGCCCGGGGAGCGACGCGCCGCAACTCCCCTTCGACGGCGCCGCGCCCGCCCCGCGCCCCGGTGCCGCGCCCGCCCCCGGCTCCGGGGACCACCCGGCCGTGCCGCCCGCCGGCCTGCCCGATCTGGACGAGGGCGAACGGCTCGACGCGGAACTCGGCGTCCTGGGCCTGGACGCCTCCCGCCACCTGATGGGCGACCACCGCCGCTTCCTGGAGGAGCTCGGCGTCCGCCCCGCCCGGCGGCTGGCCGACGTCCCCCACGGGCAGACCGTGCTGGTCGCCGGCGCGAAGGTGGCCACGCAGACACCGCCCATCCGCTCCGGCAAGCGCGTCGTCTTCGTCACCCTGGACGACGGCACCGGACTGAGCGACCTGGCGTTCTTCGAGGACAGCCACGCCGCCTGCGCGCACACCGTCTTCCACTCCTGGCTGCTGCTGGTGCGCGGCGTGGTGCAGCGGCGCGGCCCGCGCAGCTTCAGCGTGGTCGGCTCGGCCGCCTGGGACCTGGCCGAACTGGCCGAGCTGCGCCGCACCGGCGGACTGGAGGCCGTCGCCGCCCGGCTCGCCGAGCAGCCGGGCACCGCCCCCGAGGGCGGCGCCGCCTCCCGGGGCGGCACCGGGCGCCGGGTGCGCATGTCCACCGGCTACGCGATGCACCCCTGGGCCGACCTCCGCCCGGCGGGCGAGCCCCCCGGCAGCGTCCGCAAGCTGTGGCACTCCAGCCCCGGAAGCGCGGGGTGAGCGGCGTGGACGGCACCGTGCACGTCCTCTACGTGCACTTCGGCACCGGGCTCACCGAGGAGCGCTACCCCCGGCTGCTGGAGCTGCTGGCCGACATCACCCCCGTGGTGCAGGCGCTGCCACCGGACGCCGCGCTCGCCGACGTCCGCGGCGCCCTGCGCTACTTCGGGCGGACGGCGCCGGAGCTGGCCGAACTGGTCAGGGTGCGCGCGCTGGCCCACTACGCCGTGCACTGCACCGTGGGCGCCGCGGCCAACCCGCTGCTGGCGCGCATGGCCGCCCAGGCGGGGCCGCCCGGCGAGGTGCGCGCCGTCCCCGGCGACGCGGCCGCCGTCACCGCGTTCCTGCACCCCAAGCCGGTGGCCGCCCTGCACGGCGTCGGCCCCGCGACCGCCCGCGCGCTGGGCGCCTACGGGCTGGACACCGTCGGCCGGGTCGCCGCCGCCCCACCCGCCACGCTGCAGCGCATCCTCGGTGCCGCCCCGGCCCGCCGCCTGCGCTCCCGCGCCCACGGCGAGGACCCCACCCCCGTCCTGCCCAGCGCCCCGGCCCGCTCGGCCGCCGCCGAACACCGCTTCGGCCGGGACGAGCTGGACGCCGACCGGCGCCGCCGCGCCCTGCTCACCCTCGCCGACGACCTCGGCTACCGGATGCGCCGCGACGCCCAGGTGGCCCGCGCGCTCACCCTCACCGTCCGGTACGCCGACCGCTCCACCACCACCCGCACCCGCGCGCTGCCCGAGCCCACCGCGCACACCCCGGCGCTGACCGCCCTGGCCTACGCCCTGCACGACGCGCTCGGCCTCCAGCGCGCCCGGGTCCGCGCGCTCACCCTGCGCGCGGAGGACCTCACGGCCGCCGACCTGGCCTCCCGGCAGCTCTCCCTCGACCCGCGCGAGGAGCGCGCCCGCCGGGCCGAGGCCGCGGCCGACCGGGCCCGGCGCCGCTTCGGCAGCGCCGCCGCGCACCCGGCGGGCACGCTCGACGACGTGGCCTGACGCGGGCGCCGTGGCCGGCCCGCGCGCCCGCGTCAGGCCACGTGGCGGGCCCGCGCGCGCCATCCGCCCGCGGCGCCCCGCCCGCCCCGCTCCCGGCGCCCCGGGCCGTCCGCGCGGCCCGGCCACCGCGCCGGTCGGAAAACCGGGGGAGGACACCGCCGTCCGCGTGCGAGGCTGAGCGCATGACGACTCGGCTCATCGCCTTGCTGCGCGGCGTCAACGTGGGCGGACACAACCGGGTGACGATGGCCCAGCAGCGCCAGGCGGCCGAAGCGCTCGGCTGCACCGGCGTGCGGGTCCACCTCCAGACGGGCAACATCGTGCTCTGCGCACCGGACGGGCACGCGCCGCAGCGCGTCGCCGCCGACCTGCGGGAACGCCTGCGGGCCGACTGCGGCGTCGACGTCCCCGTCCTCACGCGCACCCCGGCCGAGCTGGCCGCCGAGCTGGCCGCCAACCCCTACCCGGACGCCGTCGGCGAGCCGAAGACGCTGCACTGCGTGTTCCTCTCCGCGGCGCCCGAGGACACCGGCGCCCTGGACGCCATCGACCAGGCCGCCCACGCGCCCGACTCCTTCCGCCTGCTCGGCCGCGTCCTCTACCTGCACTGCCCCGGCGGCCTGGGGCGCTCCCGGCTCGCCCCGAAGGTGACCGCGCCCCGGCTGCCCGGCGTCACCGCCACGGCCCGCAACTGGAACACCGCCACCAAGCTCCTCCAGCTCGCCGAGGCGACCCGGTGACCGCCGCGACGACGGTGCGCCGCGCACGGCCGGAGGACGCGGCCGCCCTCGGCGCGCTGCAGGTGCGGGCCTGGCGCGCCGCCTACACCGGCATGCTGCCCCCGGCCCTGCTGGCCGCGCTGCACCCGCGGCGCGAGGCCGCGCGGTGGGCCGACCACCTCGCGCGGCAGCCGGACGGGCACCGCCTGTGGGTCGTCGAGGAGCGCCGGTCCACCGCCGTGCTCGGCTACTGCCGCACGGGCCCCGCCGACTTCGGGCAGGACGCGGACCTCGGCGCCGACGCGGCGGAGGTCCACGGCCTGTACGTCGACCCCGCGCGCCTGGGCACCGGCCTGGGCCGGCGGCTCTTCGCGCACGCCGTGGCCGACCTCACCGCGCGCGGCCACCGCCCGGTGTGCGTCTACGCGTACCGGCCCAACACCCGCGCCCTGCGCTTCTACCGGCGCGCCGGGTTCACCGCGGACGGCACGGCGCGGCTGGACGAGGCCGACGGCACCGGCGTCCGGGAGGTCCGGCTCGTCCGGTACGGCACCGGGCCCACGGCGCCGGCGCCCCCGCCCGGCGGCTGAGGCGGCGTCAATCCGCCGCGCGCACGAGGCACTCCACCGGCCCTGCGTGCCACCCCCGCCCGGGTGAGGTGCCGGAATGGCACCCGGCCCCGCCGCCGCGGCGGCCCCATGCTCGTGGACGACGCGCACCAGCGCGCGGCCGACGGTGCGCCGCACCGTCGGCCGCCGCCCGCGAAACCCCTCGAACCGGAGGAGAAATCCGTGCTGAAGTCCGCCAAGACGACCGTCGCCCTGACGGCCGGGGCCCTCGCCCTCGCCGTGCTCGGCGCCGCGCCCTCGCTGGCCGCCGACGAGGACCCGGCGATGGCCCCGAACGCCGCCGAGGCCCCCGCCGAGGCCAAGCCGTCGTCGGACGAGACCGCCGACCACACCGACGCCGCGGACGAGGCCGCCCACGTCGCCTACGGCCGGGTCGTGGCCAAGACCGCCCTCAACATCCGCTCCCGCCCCACCACCCACTCCGCGGTGCTCGGCAGCTACCGCAGCGGCGCGAAGATCGCCCTGGAGTGCAAGGTCCGCAACCAGAACGTCGGCGGCAACGACATCTGGTACAAGCTCTACGACCGCCAGGGCTGGGTGACCGCCCGCTACGTCAAGAACCTCGACCACGTCGCCTGGTGCCGCTGACGGCGATCGCGGACGACGGCGCGGGCGGCGGCCGCGGGCGCTCAGCCCGCCGGCCGCCGCCCGCCTTCGCCCACCAGCTCCTTCACGTACCGCCACTCCGTCGCGAAGGGCGCGTACCCGAACCACCGGTTGACCGCCAGCATGGGGCCGTTGTCCGCGTCGTTGCCTGTGAACGCCTCCCGGTACCCGGCGGCCCGGCCGCGGAGGAGCGAGTCGTGCTTGACGGCGCGGGCCAGCCCCCGCCCGCGCAGGGCGCGCCGGGTGCCGGTCATGCCGGAGGAGTACCGGTCGGCCCCGTCGGTGTGCGCGACGCTGTCGCCGCCACCGCGCCGTCCAGCTCCAGCACGCTGCTCAGCTCCGGATCGAACTCCGGGCGCTCCCAGTAAGTGGCGCGCCAGTTCTCGTAGGAGAGGTCGGTCAGCGGCACGTCGCCCGGCTCGTCCCGCGCGCACTCCACGTCCGCCTCGTACAGCGGGCGGGGGTCGTCGGCGTACGCCGCGGCCGTGCGCAGCCGGGCCCCGGCGGGCAGCGGCGGCGGGTCGGGCAGCGGCCCGGTCAGGTCCAGCCGCAGCGCGCGGGAGGCGCGGCGCCGGGCATAGCCGCGCCGCTCGGCCAGGCCCGGGGAGCGGCCGTCGTCCAGCGCCCACAGGTACACGTCCGAGCCGCCGACGGAGCGCAGGTGCGCCTCGGCGGCGTCCAGCAGCGCCGTGCCCACGCCCCGGCCCCGGTACTCCGGCAGCACCTGCGGGAGCGCGAACGCCTGCCCGGGCCGCTCGGTGGCGTCCAGCAGCCGGGCCTCGGTGACGCCGGCGACCCGGCCGTCGACCTCCGCCACGAACACCTGCGCGCTCAGCCGCCGCGCGGCCCGCGTGCTCTCCCAGAACAACGACTCCTCGCGCACCACCAGAAACGGCAGCACCGTCCGCCGCACGTGCAGCACTCGCGGGGCGTCCTCGGGCCGGAACTCGCGCACCTCGATCGTCATGTCGCGGGACGCTACGCTGACGCCGCCGCTCGCGCCCGCGATTTTCCCCGACCCCGGAGCACCCCGTGACCCTGCACCTGGCCATCGACCCCGACGCGGCCACCGCCCCCTACGAGCAACTGCGCGCCCACATCGCCGAGCAGGCCCGCTCCGGGCGGCTCCCCGCGGGGTACCGGCTGCCGACGGTGCGCGGGCTCGCGGGCGAGCTGGGGCTCGCGGTCAACACCGTCGCCAAGGCCTACCGCGCCCTGGAGGGCGACGGGGTGATCGAGACCCGGGGCCGGGCCGGGACGTTCGTCGCCGCCGCCGGGGACGCCGCCCACCGGGCCGCCGCCCAGGCCGCCCAGGAGTACGCCCGGCACGCGCGGCGCCTGGGCCTCGACCACGCCGCGGCCCGCGCCACCGTCCACGACGCCCTCCGCGCCACCTACGACCCCGCCTGACGCCTCACCCAGCGACCCCAGGCCACGAGCCCGGCCACCACTCCCGGCGCCCACGGGGACTCGCCCGTCCGCAGGGGGAGGCCGCACCGGTGGCCACGGCCCCGGACGCCACGGGTCGCGGCGGCGCGCGTCAGCCCCGCCTCACCGGGCAGCTCGCGTGGCAAGGCGTCGGCGCCCCGCAGGGGAGGGGCACGCGGACCGCGGGCCGGTGTGGGGGGCGGCCTCGCGGGTGGGCGGGGGTCGTTACAGGTAGAGGCCCTCGTGGGGCGGGGCGGGGTGGGTGGGGGTGCCCGCGGGGGTGACGCCGCGGCGCAGGGCGTAGAGCTCGGCCAGGGTGGCGCCGTTGGGGCCCACGCCCTCCTCGGTGCCCAGCCAGCTCACCGCCTCGGTGCGGGAGAGCGGGCCCACCTCCACCCGGGCCAGGCACCGGCCCGGACGGACCACGGCCGGGTGCAGCCGCTCCAGGTCCTCGTTGGTGGTGATGCCCACCAGCACCTTGCGGCCCTGGCCGAGCAGACCGTCCGTCAGGTTCAGCAGCCTGGAGAGGGCCTGACCGGTGGCGTGTTTGGCCTCGCCGCGGATCAGCTCGTCGCAGTCCTCCAGGAGCAGCAGCCGCCACCGGCCCTGGCCGCCGGTCTCGTCGTCCTCGCCGATGGCGATGTCCATCAGGTAGCCGATGTCGTTGAACAGCCGCTCGGGGTCGAGCACGCAGTCCACCTGGCACCAGTCGCGCCAGGCGCGGGCCAGGGTGCGCAGGGCGGAGGTCTTGCCGGTACCGGGCGGGCCGTGCAGCAGCAGGAGCCGCCCGGCCACGTCGTCGGCCGTCAGCTTCATCAGGCCGTCCAGCGCGTCGGCCACCGGGGCGGTGTAGTTGCCGCGCACCTCGTCCCAGGCGCCGGCGGCGATCTGCCGGGTGGTGCGGTGCGGGCCGCGCAGGGGCGAGACGTACCAGAAGCCCATCGTGACGTCCGTGGGCTCGGGCCGCGGCTCGTCCTCCGCGCCCTCCAGCGCCTGGCTCAGCCGCTCGTCGGCCAGCTCCTGGCTGACGGCGGTCACCGTCACCTGGGCGTTGCGGCTGCCGTAGCGGGAGACCAGCACCGTCCAGCCCGTGCCCTCGGCGAGCGTGAAGCGCCCCTCGCCCTCCCGGGCGGCCCGCAGCACCCGGGCCGCCGGGGGCAGGAGCGTGCTGCCGGGTTTGACGCGCTCCAGGGTGCGTCCGGTGGAGAAGGGCTGCGCGCCGGTGGCGAACCGGCCGAGGAACAGGGCGTCGATGACGTCGGAGGGGGAGTCGGCGTCATCCATCGTCAGCCGGATGGGCAGCGCCTCCTGGGGCGGCGGGGCGGTGGTCAGATCCTCGCGCTCGTTGGGCATGGCGCCCATGATCCGTCACCCGGACGCCGTACGCACGGGGGTTTCCGGCCCGTACCGTGCGGCGCGTCGCCACGCTGGGCCGGTGACGTCGCACTCCGCGGGCACGGCGGAGCGCCGCCGGGCGCTGCTCGCGGGTGCCGTCCCCGCCGTGGGCCTCGGCCCGCCGCCCGCGCTGTGCCGCCCGGTGCCCGGCGGCCGGGACGACGGCGGGCCTTCGCCGGAGGCGTCCGGCACGCCGGTGCCCGGTGGACGGCCCGCGGGCCCCGCGCCCGGCCGGGCTTCACCCACACGCCCTTCAGCGCCGACGCCGGGGCGGACGCCGCCCGGCAGCGGGTGGCCGAAACCCTCGCCCCGCACCGGCCGCCCCAGGTCCAGCACCTGATGGGCCGGGGCCCGGAGAACCCCGGGCCCGCCCCGGCCGGTACGCCTTCGCCGCCCCGGACAGCCGCGTCGCCCTCGTCCGCCGCGCCCGGCCCGCGGCGAGCGCGAACCGCGCGGCGGGGAGGGGTCGGCCGGCTCGGTGGCACCGCCGCCCGCGCCGTCCGCCCGCAACGCCGTCCACCCGCAACGCCGTTCATCCGCAACGCCGTTCACGCCTCGCGACCGGTGCCGGTCAGCTCCCGGGGCCGCGGACGTCGGCGGCCACGTCACCGCCCCCTCGGCGGGACGCGCCCGGACGCCGCGTGCGGGCGGCGTCCGCGCAGGCGGCGGCCAGCAGCCCCAGCGCGCTGAGCGCCGCCACGGCGGCCACGCCGCCGCGCACCAACCAGTCCCCGGTCGCCAGCATCGCCTGCGCGACCACGAGGTTGGCGGCCACGGACCCGCCGAAGGCGCCACCACGGTGCGGCTGAGCGGGTCGAGCCCGCCCAACCACCACGCCAGGGCCGCGCCCGGCGCGGTGAGCAGGAAGAAGAAGGTGAGCGGGGCGTGTACCGGCGGACCGGTCGCCCCCAGCGCGAGCCCCGCGCCGATCGCCGCCACCGCGGCGCCGGCGGCCAGCGGCGCCGCCCACCCGGGGCGGCCCGGCGGCTCCTGCGCCCCGCGCCGGTGGCGCTGCTCGCCACCGAGCCCGGCACGGCGGAGTCCACCGCGCTGAGCCCGCGGGGCCTGCCGGCCCCGGTGACCGCTGAGATCCTCTACGTCCTTCAGGCCCGCACGGACGCCGAGGTCAAGACCCCGCCCGTCCTGCTGCGAGGCGTCGTCCGACACCTGCGCGAGCAACGCGTCGAGCAGTTCGACGACATCCTGGTCCCCCGCAACACCCATCTCGCGGGCATGATCCACCGGCATGGTGACCTGCACGCTGCCGTTCTCGCCCGAGCGGGTGAACCGCCTCCCGGTGCGACGGCCGGAACGCAGGTCAGCGGCCAGTCGCTGCTGGCCGATGTCGCGAACCTCACGGCCCGCAACGGCCGCCTGTCAGAGCACATCATCCGGCTGGAACGACGTCTCTCCGAGGCCCTCGGTGGCAGGCCGCCTGGGAGGCGTCTGGCCTCGGCGCCCCCACCGACGTCGAATCGCTCACCCGCCGGGCCACCGAGCTGGAACAGCAGATCCTCGATCTCCGCGCCGAACTCGCAGAGACGGGACGAGGACCTCGCCGCCGCACGCGCCGCGCACCGGGAGCTGATGGCGCAGCCGAACCGCTGACTACCTATGTGACGCCCCTCGTCGAACGGTCCGATCATCCGGATAATGCGGCTTCAGGCGGTTGGGCAGTGGCAGAATCGGCTCCGTGACGACCGTATGTGGGGACTTCGAGCTGACCATGGATGAGCTGCGTGTCGTCGCACGCTACGTGGTGGAGAGCGCCGAGGAGGTTCTCCCCGTGTTCGAGGCCGCCAACCCCAGCGATCCTCGACCTCGTGCAGCCATCGACGCCGCATGGGAGTTCGTGAACGGCGCGAGAAGGACCAAGCTCCAGCGCACCACCTCCTTGGACGCTCACCGCGCGGCGAAGGAAGCGGCCACCGAAGCCGAACGGCTCGCCGCGCGCGCCGCCGGTGATGCCGCCTCTGCGGCTTACCTTCATCCGATTGCGAAAGCCACCCAGGTAGGCCACATCCTGCGAGCCGCTGCGAGCGCGGCGCTCGTGGGGGAACTGAACGCAGGCGGCGATTTCACCGTCGGGCTCAAGCTGATCGAGCAGGCCGGGCAACGCGCCACACCGGTCCTGATCGATGTCCTCAACCGGTACCCCCTCGCGCCAACCGGCAAGAGCCGTGCTGCACAACTCATGACGATCTTGGACAGATCCCTGCGCACGTCCCTCTGAGGGAGACCATCCGCCGCCGTCCTCGACACCTGTCGCGCACCTACCACCCACCGTCGCCTGCCGCTGAGCTGGGCAACCATCGCACTTCCCCGCCGCTCCAGCCGAGCCACCCCGGAAGAAACGCGGTGCCGGGCGCACGCCTCGCACGCGGGGGCGCACGGGGCGGGCACGGTGGCACAGCGGCGTTCCGTGCGGGGTGGGAGGGGGTGGCGGGCCGCCGCCGACGGGTCCGGTGCGGTGCCCGGAGATGTGTCAACCGCCTTGCCGGGCAGGTGAATCACATGCCCGGGATACCCGCCGGTCCCCGTCGGGCGATAGTCTGTCTCTGCCCGGGCCGGGTGCCGTTCGTACGGGTGGGGAGTGACATGGAGCAGATAACAGTCCGCAGCAGGGCGCGGGTGCCCGCGATCAACTGCCATACCGGGGGGACGGGTTCCCGTCTCGACCGGCACCTGAGCGTGATCGGCGGCCCGGCCGTGCCCCAGGGGAAGGCCGAGGAGGCCACCACCCTGATGCGGGAGATCACCACGCGCGACGTCACCCGCGGCCGCGTCAGCCGCAGCGCTCGCGTCTCCCTCTTCGCCCCCCTGCGCCGCCTGCGCCGCTCGCTCTTCGGCGACCGGGGCTGACCGTGCGGCACGGCCGGGGCCGACGCTGTGCGCGCCGGTCCCGGCCGTCCGGCGCCCGCCCGTCCGGCCCGGCCACGCGGGGCAGCGCCCGCTGCCCCGCCCACCGCGGCGTCAGTCGTCGGTGACGTTCTCCACCGTGACGGAGAAGGAGAAGCGGTCACCGCGGTAGTGGATGCGGGCCACGTCCACCACCCGCTCCCGCTCGTCGAAGGTCACTCCCGTGTAGTGCAGGATCGGGCTCAGCAGCGGCACCTGCAGCAGCCTGGCGGTCTCCGGGTCGGCCAACCGCGCCTCCACGGTGTCGGTGATCCGGCTGATGCGCACGCCCACCTCGTCCCGCAGCAGCTTCGTCATCGGCATCCGCCGGAGCGCCTCCGGGTCGACGTGCGCGGCTATCTCGGGGTGGATCAGGTTCTCCGCCCAGTTCGTC
Source organism: Streptomyces marinisediminis (assembly GCF_026262575.1). Lineage (GTDB taxonomy): Bacteria > Actinomycetota > Actinomycetes > Streptomycetales > Streptomycetaceae > Streptomyces > Streptomyces marinisediminis. The sequence goes on along the minus strand of NZ_JAPKFL010000018.1, from coordinate 49,562 downwards.
GGCTCACCGCTGTCCCGGTCCCGGCGCAGCCTGCGGTACGACACCGCCTCGGCGGTGCCGGGGAAGTGCTCCACCAGCTCGGTGGGCACGGGCGCCGGACCGTGGCCCAGCAGCGTGGTGTCCTCGCCCGACTGCTGGGCCACGATGGTGTCCACCGAGCCCAGCAGCCGCACCGGCCGGCCCCGGCGGGCGCCGGGCTCGATGAACGTCCCGCGCCGCCGGTGCCGGCTGATCAGCCCCTCGCTCTCCAGCTCCTTGAGCGCCTGCCGCATGGTGAGCACGCTGACGCCGTAGTGCTCGGCGAGCGCCTCCTCCGTCGGCAGCCGCAGCGGGGCCTGGGGCGGGCGGCCCAGTATCGAGGCCCGCAGCGACTGCGACACCTGGTACCACAGCGGCAGCTTCCGGTTGAGCTCGACCGAGTCAGGAGCGAAGAGGGTCACCGTTGGCCTCCGGGTCACCCGGGACGGACGCCGGGCGCGCCCGGTGCGTCAGTTGCGGAAGTGTCGCTGAAGACCCTGCCACACATCGTCGTAGCCCTGTTGCCGGTGTCCGGCGTCGAGGGCCTGGGCCGTGGCCGTCACCGGCCAGCGGGTCTCGAACATGAAGGCCAGCCCGTCGTCGATCTTCTGCGGGCGCAGCTCGGCGGCGCTCGCCGCCTCGAAGGTCTGCCGGTCCGGGCCGTGTGCCGACATCATGTTGTGCAGCGACCCGCCGCCCGGCACGAACCCCTCCGCCTTCGCGTCGTAGGCGCCTTCGATCAGGCCCATGTACTCGCTCATCACGTTGCGGTGGAAGTACGGCGGCCGGAAGGTGTCCTCGCCGACGAGCCAGCGCGGTGCGAAGACGACGAAGTCCACCCCGGCCAGCCCCGGGGTGTCCGAGGGCGCGGTGAGCACGGTGAAGAGGGACGGGTCCGGGTGGTCGTAGCTGATCGTGCCCAGCACGTTGAACCGGCGCAGGTCGTAGACGTAGGGCACCAGGTTGCCGTGCCAGGCGACGACGTCCAGCGGCGAGTGGTCGTACCGTGCCGCCCACAGGGTGCCGCAGAACTTGTTCACCACCTCCACCGGCCGGTCCGCGTCCTCGTAGGCGGCCGTGGGGGCGAGGAAGTCGCGCGGGCTGGCCAGGCCGTTCGCGCCGATCGGGCCGAGTTCCGGCAGGGTGAAGGGCTGGCCGTAGTTCTCGCACACGTAGCCGCGGGCGGCGCCGTCCGGCAGTTCGACGCGGAAGCGCACGCCGCGCGGCACCAGCGCCACCTCGCCCGGCCCGGCCGACAGCCGCCCGAACTCGGTGTGCAGCTGCAGCCGCCCGGACTGGGGGACGATGAGCAGCTCCCCGTCGGCGTCGCTGAAGACCCGGTCGGTCATGGACGCGGTGGCGGCGTACAGGTGGATGGCCATTCCCGCCCGCTGCGTCACGTCCCCGTTGCCGCCGAGGGTCCACAGGCCGGCGACGAAGTCCGTGCCCGGCGCCGGCTCCGGCAGCGGGCCCCAGCGCAGCCGGTTGGGGTCCGGCGCCTGGGTGAACGGCGCCGTCAGCAGGGCGGGGTTGCCGCGCTCGTCCGCCATCGGGGTGAACCTCGGGTGCGCGGCCGACGGGCGGATGCGGTACAGCCACGAGCGCCGGTTGTGCGCTCGCGGCTCGGTGAACGCGGAGCCGCTCAACTGCTCCGCGTACAGCCCGAGCGGTGCCCGCTGCGGCGAGTTCCGCCCCACCGGCAGCGCCCCGGGCACGGCCTCGCTGCTGTGTTCGTTCCCGAATCCGGAGAGGTACTCCAGTCGTCCCTCGCTGCTGCCCATCGCTCGTCTCCTGCCGCCCGGACGTATTCCTATGCAGCATCATAGGAATACAGGGGCGGTGCGCAAGGGGCCCGCCCCGGCGAGGGCCTGTCCCGGCGCAGGCCCGCCCCCGCGGGGCCCGTCCGGCGAGGGCGCGCCTGCGTCGGGGCGCGCCCGCCCCCGGTCGTCGGCTCGCCCGGTCGCCCGGTCGCTCGGTCGCCCGGTCGTCCGCGCGGAGAATTCGGGCGACCGGCGCGCGGGCGTGCTGTTAGCTTCTGCGACGTGGAACCGATGACCGAACGTGGGATACGCGCCAGTTTCGTCAACTGCTCCAAGGGTGAGGCGGGGCGCCTGCGGCTGCCGGCCGCTTTCGCCGACGTTCCCTGGGCCGAGCTGGACTTCCTCGGCTGGCGGGACCCGGGGGCGCCCGATCGCGGCTACCTCGTCGTGCCCCGGGCCGACGGCCCCGTCGGGGTCGCTCTGCGCGCGTCGCAGAACATCAACCGCAGCTTCACCAAGACCACTCTGTGCTCGCTGTGCCTGACCGGGCACCCGGGTTCCGACGTCTCCCTGCTCGCCGCCCGCAGGGCCGGCGCGGCCGGGCGGCAGGGTGACTCGGTGGGCGCCTACATGTGCGCTGACCTGGCCTGTCCGCTCTACTTGCGGGGCCGGAAGCAGTCCCGGCTGGTGGTGCGGTACCGCGAGGGGCTCCCGCTCGCGGAGCGCGTGGCGCGCATGCGCGGCAACCTCGACGCCTTCCTGGAGAAGGTGCTCGACGGCGCCCGGTGAGCGCCGCGACCGCGTGCGCGGCGGCGCCCCGCGCCCGGTCACGCGCCCGGACGTGGAGCTGTGCCGGCGCAGCGGCCCCGCACCCGTTGCGCCGGCACAGCCCCACGCCCGGACGGGCGGGGGCGCGGGCTCGCGGGGGCGCGGGTGTGCGCGGGTGCCGACGTGCGTGCGGGAGCCGCCGTCCCGACGGGTGCCGTCCCGGCGGGTGCCGCGTGGGCGGCCCCGTGACGCACCGCACCCGGCCGCGCCGCTGACAGCGGCAAACTAGCGGCGCTAGGTTGGGGGCATGCAGGCACACGACGCGCTCTACATCGACGGCGCCTGGCGGCCCGCCGCCGCCGACGCCATCGAGGTCCGCAACCCCGCCACCGAGGAGGTCATCGCCCGCGTCCCGGCGGCCACCGCCGAGGACGTCGACGCGGCCGTCACCGCGGCCCGGGCCGCGCTGCCCGGCTGGGCCGCGACGCCGCCCGCCGTGCGCGGCCGGCACCTGGGCGCCCTGCGCGACGCGCTCGCCGCCCGGCGCGACGAGATCGCCGAGACCGTCACCGCCGAGCTGGGCGCGCCCCTGTCCTTCTCCCGCGCGGTCCACGCCGACCTGCCCATCGCCGTCGCCGGGTCCTACGCCACCATCGCCGCCGAGTACGCCTTCGAGGAGCGCGTGGGCAACTCCCGGGTGCTCCAGGAGCCGATCGGGGTCGTCGGCGCCATCACGCCGTGGAACTACCCGCTGCACCAGATCGTCGCCAAGGTCGCCCCCGCGCTCGCCGCCGGGTGCACCGTGGTGCTCAAGCCGGCCGAGAACACCCCGCTGGTCGCGCAGCTCTTCGCCGAGGCCGTGGACGCGGCCGGGCTCCCGGCGGGCGTGTGCAACCTGGTCACCGGCTACGGCCCCGTCGCGGGTGAGGCGCTGGCCGGACACCCGGGCGTCGACCTGGTGTCCTTCACCGGCTCCACCGCGGTCGGCCGCCGGATCGGCGCCACCGCGGGCGCGGCCGTCAAGCCCGTCGCGCTGGAGCTGGGCGGCAAGTCCGCCAACGTCATCCTGCCCAGCGCCGAGCTGCCCAAGGCCGTCAAGGTCGGGGTCGCCAACGTGATGGCCAACTCCGGACAGACGTGCAGCGCCTGGACCCGCATGCTGGTGGACGCCGACCGGTACGAGGAGGCCGTGGCGCTGGCCGCCGAGGCCGTGGCCAAGTACGTCCCCGGGGACCCGACCGAGGACGGCACCCGGCTGGGCCCCGTCGTCAGCGCGGCGCAGCGCGAGCGCGTCACCGGGTACATCGCCCAGGGGGAGCGCGAGGGCGCCCGCCTCGTCGCCGGCGGGGCCGAGCCCCCGGCGGGGCGCGAGCGCGGCTGGTACGTGCGGCCCACCGTCTTCGCCGACGTGACCAGCGAGATGACCATCGCCCAGGAGGAGATCTTCGGCCCGGTGCTGTCGATCCTGAAGTACCGCGACGAGGAGGACGCCGCCCGCATCGCCAACGACACCGTCTACGGCCTGTCCGGCGCGGTGTGGGCGGCCGACGACGAGGAGGCCGCGGCCTTCGCCCGCCGCCTGGACACCGGCCAGGTCGACATCAACGGCGGCCGGTTCAACCCGCTCGCCCCCTTCGGCGGGTACAAGCACTCCGGGGTGGGCCGCGAACTGGGCACCCACGGGCTCGCGGAGTACCTGCAGACCAAGTCGCTCCAGTTCTGACCCCGCCCCTACCACCACAAGGAGCCACGCGCCGTGGTCCGTGCCGCAGTCCTGCCCGCCGTGGGCGCCCCGCTGGAGATCACCGAGATCGCGCTGCCCGAGCCAGGCCCCGGGCAGGTCCGCGTCCGGCTGGCCGCCGCCGGGGTGTGCCACTCCGACCTCTCCCTGTCCAACGGCACCCTGCGCCAGCCCGCCCCGGCCGTGCTGGGCCACGAGGGCGCCGGGACGGTGGCCGGCGTCGGCGAGGGCGTCACCGCCGTCGCCCCGGGCGACCCGGTGATCCTCAACTGGGCGCCCGCCTGCGGCCAGTGCCGGTTCTGTGCCGAACTGCGCGAGCCGTGGCTGTGCCCGCACGCCAACGCGGCCACCACCGTCCCCTACGCGCGCGGCGCCGACGGGCGGGAGCTCTACCCCGGGCTGTCCACCGCCGCGTTCGCCGAGGAGACGGTCGTCCCCGAGCGGGCCGTCCTGCCGCTGCCGGACGGGGTGCCGCTGGCCGACGCCGCGCTGCTGGGCTGCGCCGTGCTCACCGGGTACGGCGCCGTCCACCACAGCGCCCGGGTGCGCGCGGGGGAGTCGGTGGCCGTCTTCGGCGTGGGCGGGGTGGGCCTGTCCGCCCTGCAGGCGGCGCGCATCGCGGGGGCGGGCCCCGTCGTCGCCGTGGACGTCTCGCCGGAGAAGGAGGAGCTGGCCCGCGCGGCCGGGGCCACGCACTTCGTGCCCGCGTCCAAGGCGACACCCAAGGAGCTGCGCGGGCTGACCGGTGGCGACGGCGCCGACGTGGCCGTGGAGTGCGTGGGCCGCGCGGAGACCATCCGGGCCGCCTGGAGCTCCACCCGGCGCGGCGGGCGCACCACCGTCGTCGGCATCGGCGGCAAGGGCGAGCAGGTCTCCTTCTCGCCGCTGGAGATCTTCCACTTCGCCCGCACGCTGACCGGCTGCGTCTTCGGCGACAGCGTCCCGGCCCGGGACGTGCCCGTCCTCGCCGAGCACGTGCGCGCCGGCCGCCTGGACCTGGGGATGCTGGTCACCGAGCGCATCGGGCTGGACGGCATCCCCGCCGCCTTCGACGCCATGCTCGCCGGGCGCGGCGGCCGCGCCCTGGTGGTCTTCTAGCCGCGCCGCGCGCTCACGGGGCGTCCGGGCGCGGTCCCGGGCGCCCCGCCGCCTGCGGGTAGCGCAGTGCCAGGCCGTCCAGCAGCGCGCGCAGACCCGTCTCGAACGCGCCCTCGTCCACCCGCTGCTGGTGCTCGGCCAGCAGGTGGGCCTGGTCCAGATGCGGGTAGTCGCGGGCGTAGAGCGCGGCGTCGTCCACGAAGCCGCGGGCGAACGAACCCAGCGCGGACCCGGCCACGAAGTACCGCATCAGCGCGCCGATGTGCGTGGCGTGCGCGCGCGGCCAGCCCGCCGCCGTCATCGCGCCGAAGACCGCGTCGGCCATGCGGAGCTGGCTCGGCCGGCGCCCGGGGCCCTGGGCGAGATGGGGGACGATGTTCGGGTGGGCGGCCAGCGCCGCGCGGTAGGAGCGCGCCCAGCCCTCCAGCGCCTCGCGCCATTCCGTGCCGTCCTCGAACACCGACAGGTCCACGTCCGCGCAGACCCGGTCGGCGACCGCGTCCAGGATCTCGTCCTTGGTGCGGAAGTGGTGGTAGAGCGACGGGCCGCTGACGCCGAGTTCGGCGGCCAGCCGCCGGGTGGAGACGGCTTGCAGGCCCTCGGTGTCCACGAGCGCGAGCGCGCACTCCACGATGCGGTCGGGGTTCAGCAGGGGCTTGCGGGGGCGGGCCATGCGGCTCATAGTAGAGCCCGTCACCCAAAAACTAGCGCCGCTAGGTTAATTCGGAGGTACCGGCCGTGGATCTGGAGCTCTCCCCGGAGCAGCGGGCCGCCCGCGGCCTGGCCCGGGACTTCGTGGACCGCGAGGTCGCCCCGCACGCCGCCGCGTGGGACCGTGCCGAGTCCATCGACCGCGGCATCGTCCGCCGCCTGGGCGAGCTGGGCTTCCTGGGACTGACCCTCCCCGAGCGGTACGGCGGCTCGGGGGGCGACCACCTGTCCTACTGCCTGGTCACCGAGGAGCTCGGCCGGGGCGACTCGGCCGTGCGCGGCGTGCTCTCCGTCTCCCTCGGCCTCGTCGCCAAGACGATCGCGGCCTGGGGGGAGGAGGAGCACAGGCGGCGGTGGCTGCCGGCCCTCGCCTCGGGCGAGGCGCTGGGCTGCTTCGGCCTCACCGAGCCCGGCACCGGGTCCGACGCCGGCCACCTGACCACCCGGGCCCGCCGCGACGGCGCCGACTGGGTCGTTGACGGCGCCAAGACGTTCATCACCAACGGCACGTGGGCCGACGTCGTCCTGCTGTTCGCCCGCAGCGGCGACGAGCCCGGCCACCGCGGCGTCACCGCCTTCCTGGTGCCCACCGACTCCCCGGGGCTGACGCGCCGGGAGATCCACGGCAAGCTCGGCCTGCGCGGCCAGGCCACCGCCGAGCTGGTGTTCGACGGGGTCCGGGTGCCGGACGCCGCCCGCCTGGGCCCCGAGGGCAAGGGGTTCTCGGTGGCGATGTCCGCCCTCGCCAAAGGCCGGATGTCGGTCGCGGCCGGGTGCGTCGGGATCGCGCAGGCGGCCCTGGAGGCGGCCGTCGGGTACGCGGGGGGACGCGAGCAGTTCGGCAAGCCGATCGCCGGGCACCAGCTCGTGCAGGAGCTGATCGCCGACATCGCCGTGGACGTCGACGCCGCCCGCCTGCTCACCTGGCGCGTGGCCGACCTCATCGACCGGGGCAAGCCCTTCCAGACCGAGTCCTCCGTCGCCAAGCTGCACGCCAGCGAGGCCGCCGTACGCGCCGCGAACAACGCGCTCCAGGTGTTCGGCGGCTACGGCTACATCGACGAGTTCCCCGTCGGCAAGCTGCTGCGCGACGCCCGCGTCATGACGCTCTACGAGGGGACGAGCCAGATCCACAAGCTCGTCATCGGGCGCTCGCTCACCGGCGTCTCCGCGTTCTGACGCCGTCGCCCCGCGCGGACCCGGGCGCCGCCCCGTACGCGACCGGTCGGCGCCGCACCGTCCGCCGCACGCCGTCCGCCGCACGCTGAGCAGGCGCTCAGCGTGCGGCGGACGGCGATGTATGGTGTTCGCCCGGTCGACGGAAGCGGGGCGAGGAGCAGATGGCACAGGCGGCCAGAGCCGGAGCACAGGCCCGGGGCGGATCTCCGGACGACTCCTGGGGCGGCGTCTCACCCGACGCCGCGCGCCGCCTGCTGGTGGCCGCCGTCGAGGCGTTCGCCGAGCGCGGTTTCCACGCCACGACCACCCGCGACATCGCGGGCCGGGCCGGGATGAGCCCGGCCGCCCTCTACATCCACTACCGCACCAAGGAAGAGCTGCTCTACCACATCAGCCGGGTCGGCCACGACCGCTCGGTGCGGCTGCTGTCCGAGGCGGCCGAGGCGGCGGGCCCGTACCGGGAGCGGCTGGCCGGGGCGGTGCGCACGTTCGTGCGCTGGCACGCCGAGCACCACACCACCGCCCGCGTCGTGCAGTACGAGCTGAGCGCGCTGGGCGAGGAGCACTACGCGGAGATCGTCGGCCTGCGCCGCCGCTCGGAGAAGGTCATGCGCGACCTGGTGGCCGCCGGGGCGGAGGCCGGTGAGTTCGCGGTGGACGATCCGCGCGCGACCGCGCTCGCGGTGCTCTCGCTGTGCATCGACGTCGCGCGGTGGTACTCGCCCGGGCGGCGCACCCCCGAGGAGATCGGCGCCTTCTACGCCGACCTCGCCCTGCGCATGGTCGGCGCCGCCCCCCGCTGACCCGCTGCCCCGGCGGACGTCGGTCGCCGGCGCCCTCGCTCCCGCGCGCGGCGCCGCCGCGCTCGACGGCGCGGTGGCCGCGCCCGGTCACCGCGACGGCCCGCGCGTCGCCGCCGGCCGTGAGCCGCCGCGCCGGGGCGGGCCCTCCCGCCGGCGCCCGCACCTCCGGGCCCGGGGCGGCCCGCCGTTCCGGGCGGACGCGTTCCCCGCGACGGGCCCGGCGCACGCCGTCGGTCGGGTGCGCGGTGCCGTCGCCGCGCGCGCGGCGCGGTACGCCGTCGGACGCACCGGGCGGTGGGCGTGGGCGGTCAGACGTAGTAGCGGCTGACGCTCTCGGCCACGCACACCGGCTTGTCGCCGCCCTCGCGCTCCACCGTCACCTGGGCGGTGAGCTGGACTCCGCCGCCCGCCTCGGCGACGTCCGCGATCCGCACCCGGGCACGCAGCCGCGAGCCCACCGGCACGGTCGCGGGGAACCGCACCTTGTTGACGCCGTAGTTGACGCCCATGCGCACCCCCTCGACCCGGAGCACCCGCGGCACCAGGGCGGGCAGCAGGGACAGCGTCAGGTAGCCGTGCGCGATGGTCTGTCCGAACGGTCCCCGGGCGGCGCGCTCGGGGTCGACGTGAATCCACTGGTGGTCGCCCGTGGCGTCCGCGAACAGGTCGACGCGCTCCTGGTCCACCTCCAGCCAGTCGCTGGGGCCGAACTCCTCGCCGACCGCCGCCCGCAGTTCCTCGACCGACGTGAAAACCCGGGGCTCCGCCATCTGTGCACCCTTCCGCTGCCCTGTGGGATTGCTAAGCGCTTGCTCAGCATGCGTCGGTGCCGCGCGGCTGTCAACGCCGGGTCGACGCCGGGTCGACGCCCGTTCGACGCCCGTTCGGCGCCGGGTCGACGCCGGTCGGGGCCCGGTCGGCGGCGGTCAGCGCCCCGCCAGCGCCGGTGCCCGCGGTTCGGCGTCCACGCTCGCCTCCATCGCCGCGATCAGCCCGCGCAGCACCACGGCCAGCGGGGCGCGCGGTGGGGCGGCCGGGTCGTCGAACGGCAGCAGCGCGCGCCCGCCCCAGGTGTTGCGGTGCCAGTCGTCGAGCGCGGTGGGCTGCCGGATGCCCAGGTGCTTCTGCTCCCGGCGCCGTCGCGCGAACTCCTCCTCGTGGGCGAGCCACACCGCTCGCGCCTCCTCCAGTTCCTCCAGTGCGGCCACGAGCCGCCAGGGCTCGGGTGCGCGGTCGTCGGGCCGTATGCCGGCCCGGGTGCACAGGTGCTGCCAGGTGGCGCGGTGTCCGTAGGGAGCGAAGCGCTCCAGACACTTGCGCAGGGCCCGGCGTCGTTGGGACGGCGCCCGGGCGGGGTCGCGGACCTGTGCGGCGAGTGCTCTGAAACCGGCCAAGGTATCCCACCTCCGTCTGCAAGGGACCTCACTGGACCGAGTGGCTGCGGATGGGACGTGCCACACCACTGTTTGGCTCCCGTCTACCCGCACATGCCGCGCGCAGTGACGCGATCTGCTCCCCGTGGCCGGTGCGCCGCCCTTCCGCCCTGGCATACCGACTGGTTAGTCTGCGAGGTGGCAGGCCCGGCGGCGGCCGGGTTCCAGGCACTCCGGCGAAGGGACACCACATGGCGACGCGGCGTGACGAGGCGGTCGTGGTCACCGGCGCGGGCAGCGGCATCGGCGCCGCCCTCGCCCGCAGCTACGCGGCCCGCGGCGCGCGGGTCGTCGTCAACGACCTCGACGCCGACCGGGCCGGGCAGGTGGCCGAGGAGATCGGCGGCATCCCGCTGCCCGGCGACGCCTCCGCGATCGTGCCGGCGGCGCTGGACGCCCTCGGCGGCACCGTCGACGTCTTCTGCGCCAACGCCGGCATCGCCCCGCCCGGCGGCCCGGAGGCCGAGGAGCCGGTGTGGGAGGCGGCCTGGGACGTCAACGTCATGGCGCACGTGCGGGCCGCCCGGGCGCTGGTGCCGCACTGGCTGGAGCGCGGCCGGGGCCGCTTCGTGGCGACGGTCTCGGCCGCCGGGCTCCTCACCATGGTCGGCTCCGCCCCCTACAGCGTCTCCAAGCACGCCGCGCTGGCCTTCGCCGAGTGGCTGTCGGTGACCTACCGGCACCGCGGCATCGACGTGCACGCCATCTGCCCGCAGGGAGTGCGCACCGACATGCTGCGCTCGTCCGGCGCCGCGGGGGAGCTGGTGCTGACGCCGACGGCGATCGAACCGGAACAGGTGGCCGACGCCCTGCACGCCGCCGTCGACGCCGGGCGCTTCCTGGTGCTGCCGCACCCGGAGGTGGCCGGATACAGTGCGGCTCGCGCCACCGATCCCGACCGGTGGCTCGGCGCGATGAACCACGTCCAGCGGAAGCTGGAGCAGGGAGCCCACTGATGACCGCCGCCACGCCCCGCCGCGCGGCCGCCCAGGCCCGGCCGGACGACGCCCCGCCGCCGGTGCCCCAACGGCTGCTGGCCACCGCGACCCGGCTGTTCGCCGACCGGGGGTACGACCGCACGTCCGTGCAGGAGATCGTCGAGGGCGCGGGCGTCACCAAGGGGGCGCTGTACCACTACTTCGGCTCCAAGGACGACCTGCTCCACGAGATCTACGCCCGCCTGCTGCGCCTCCAGCAAGAGCGGCTGGACGCCGTGGCCGACCGGGACGCCCCCGTCGAGGAGCGCCTGCGCGACGCGGCGGCCGACGTCGTGGTCACCAGCATCGAGAACCTCGACGACGCGGCCATCTTCTTCCGCTCCATGCACCAGCTCAGCCCCGGCAAGCAGAAGCAGGTGCGCGCCGAACGCCGGCGGTACCACGAGCGCTTCCGCGCGCTGGTCGAGGAGGGGCAGCGCGGCGGCGTCTTCACCGACGCCGTCTCCGCCGAGCTGGTGGTCGACTACCACTTCGGCTGCGTGCACCACCTGTCCGCGTGGTACCGCCCCGGCGGGCGGCTCACCCCGCGCGAGGTCGCCGACCAGCTCGCCGACCTGCTCATGCGCTCCCTGCGCCCCTGAGCCGGACCACCCCGGCGGCACCGGCCGCGCCGGCGCCCGGCGATCCCGCCCCGCCCCGCCCCGGGCCGGGCCGGGGGGCGGCGGCGGGTGGAAGGCCTACGAACCCGCGCCGGCCGGAGATGGCGGGGGCGGGGGGTGTGCCCCGCGCCCCGCGACTCCGGCGGGCCCGGACGGCGGTGCGGACCCCGCCCCGCGCGGGGCGGGGCGGCGGCCCTGCGCGCGGGCGGGGCGCGGAGTGCGGCCCCGGCCCGTGCCGCACCGGGGCGGCGGCCCGCGCCGGACTCCGCCCGCGCGGGGTGCGGCGGTCAGCGGTAGGGCCGCAGTTCGCGGCGGGCCAGGGAGCGCTGGTGCACCTCGTCCGGGCCGTCGGCCAACTGGAGCGTGCGCGCTCCGGCCCACAGCTCGGCCAGCGGGTAGTCCTGGCTGACGCCGCCCGCCCCGTGGAGCTGCACCGCGCGGTCCAGGATGCCCACCACCGTGCGGGGCACGGCGATCTTGATGGCCTGAATCTCCGTGTGCGCCCCGCGGTTGCCGACGGTGTCCATCAGCCATGCCGTCTTCAGCACCAGCAGCCGCAACTGCTCGACCGCGACCCGGGCGTCCGCGATCCACTCCCGCACCACGCCCTGCTCCGCCAGCGCCTTGCCGAACGCCGTGCGCGCCACCGCGCGGCGGCACATCAGCTCGATGGCCCGCTCGGCCATGCCGACCAGGCGCATGCAGTGGTGGATGCGGCCGGGTCCGAGCCGCGCCTGCGCGATGGCGAAGCCGCCGCCCTCCTCGCCCACGAGGTGGGCCAGCGGCACCCGCGCCCGGTCGAAGACGACCTCGGCGTGGCCCCCGTGCCAGTGGTCCTCGTAGCCGTAGACCCGCATCGCCCGCCGCACCCGGACCCCCGGGGTGTCGCGCGGCACGAGCACCATGGACTGCTGCCGGCGCACGTCCGCGCCGCCCGGGTCGGTCTTGCCCATCACGATGAACACCGCGCAGTCGGGGTTCATCGCCCCGGAGATGTACCACTTGCGGCCGGAGACGACCCAGGAGTCGCCGTCCCGCTCGATGCGCGTCTCGATGTTGGTGGCGTCGGACGAGGCGACGTCCGGCTCGGTCATCGCGAACGCCGAGCGGATCTCGCCCGCCAGCAGCGGCTCCAGCCAGGTGCGCCGCTGCTCGGCGGAGCCGAACTCCGCCAGCAGCTCCATGTTGCCGGTGTCCGGTGCCGCGCAGTTCAGCGCGGTGGGCGCGAGCTGCGGGCTGCGCCCGGTGATCTCGGCCAGGGGCGCGTACTGGAGGTTGGTGAGCCCGGCCCCGTAGGCCGGGTCCGGCAGGAAGAGGTTCCACAGCCCCTGCCGCCGCGCCTCGGCCTGCAGTTCCGCCACCACCGGCGGGGTCCGCCAGGGGGAGTCCAGCGCCGCGCGCTGCTCGGCGGCCACCGGCTCGGCCGGGTGGACGTGCGCGTCCATGAAGGCCAGCAGCCGCTCGCGCAGCTCCTCGGTGCGTGCGTCGTAGGCGAAGTCCATGGCAGTCGTCAGCCCTTCCTCAGTGTCGCGAGGCCCGCCTCGGTGAGCCGGGGAACCAGCGCGCCGATCTGGTCGAAACCCGCGCCGACCGTCTGGCCGAGGGTGTAGCGGTAGTGGATGCCCTCGGCGATCACCGCGAGCTTGAAGTAGGCGAACGCCGTGTACCAGGAGATCCGCGACAGGTCCCGCCCGGAGGCGGCGGCGTACCGCTCGACCAGCTCCGCCGGCTCGGGGTGCCCGGGGGCCTCCCGGGTCGTGGAGATCGGCGCCCCGGCCACCGCGCGCTGCTCGCTGTACATCACCAGCAGGCCGAGGTCGGTGAGCGGATCGCCCAGGGTTGACATCTCCCAGTCCAGGACGGCGGCGATCCGGTCGTCGGCGCCCACGAGCACGTTGTCCAGCCGGTAGTCGCCGTGCACGACGGTGGGCGCGGGGGAGTGCGGCACGTCGGCGGCGAGCGCGTCCCGCAGCGCGTCGACGCCCGGCAGCTCGCGGCTGCGCGAGGCGGCGAGCTGCTTGCCCCAGCGCCGTAGCTGGCGCTCCAGGAAGCCCTCGGGCCGGCCGAAGTCGCCCAGCCCGACGGCGTCGGGGTCCACCGCGTGCAGCCGCACCAGCGTGTCCGGCAGCGCGAGCACCACGTTCCGGGTGCGCTCGGGGCCGAGGGCCGACAGTTCCGCGGCGTCGCGGTACGGCGTGCCGCGCACGTACTCCATGACGTAGAACGGGGCGCCGAGGACGTCGGCGTCCTCGCACAGCAGGACCGTCTCCGGCACCGGCACGTCGGTGTCGCCCAGCGCGCTGATCACCCGGTGCTCGCGCGCCATGTCGTGCGCCGTGGCGAGCACGTGGCCCAGCGGCGGGCGGCGCACCACCCACTCGCCGGCGCCGTCGGTGACCCGGTAGGTGAGGTTGGACCGGCCGCCCTCGACGAGCCGGGCCCGCAGTTCGCCCCCGACCAGGCCCGGACGCTCCCGGTCGAGGTGGGAGCGCAGCCGGGCCAGGTCCAGGCCGGGTGGATCGTCGGTGTGCGACGGTGGGCGCGAACTCATCGGACCTCCAGCGGGTGACGGACCGCGCGGTGCTCGCGCGGGCCCGCGCGGACGGGCGGCACGGGCACCCCCGATCATGCCGACTAGTCGGTATGGAGTCCAGAGGAAGTGACGCGCACCCCTCTCCGGCCGCCCACCCGGCCGCGCCGCCGCCCGCACGCGGCACCCACCGCCCGCCTGCCGCCCGCCCGTGCGCCGCCCGCCCGTGCGCCGCCCGCCCGTGCGCAGCCGCCCGTGCGCCGCCGCGGCCCGTGCCCGGCCGGGCGCGTCCGCCGCCGGACGGTGGCGGGCAGGTGAGGGAGTGGGAATTCGGGGTAGAGCCATCGACATGCCTGTTCGACCGCGTCTGCGAAGCTGGGACCACGCGCTCTTCACCGCGGTGGCCGAACGCCACTGGCCCGGCGCCGAGGGTCTGCTGCCCCGGCTCTCCCACAGCGCGGACCGCGGCAGACTGTGGTGGGGGATCGCCGCGGGCATGGCCCTGTCCGGCATCGGCGGCGTGCGGACGCGCCGTGCGGCCGTACGCGGTGTGGCCTCCCTCGCGGTGGCGTCCGCGAGCGTCAACACCCTCGGCAAGTGGGCGGTGCGGCGACCCCGGCCGTTCCTGGACGCGGTGCCGGCCATCCGGCGGCTCAAGCGCCAGCCGGTCACCACCTCCTTCCCCTCCGGCCACGCCGCCTCCGCCGCGGCGTTCGCCACCGGCGTCGCGCTGGAGTCCCGGGGGTGGGGCGCGGTCATCGCCCCGATCGCCTGGTCCGTGGCCTTCTCGCGGGTCTACACCGGCGTGCACTACCCCAGCGACGTGCTGGCCGGCGCCGCGATCGGTGCCGGGGCGGCCCTCGCCGTCCGCCTCGCGCTCACCCCGCGGCCGCCCGCGCCGCCCGCCCAGCCGCTCGTGGCCGCCCCCGCGCTGCCGGCCGGGCGCGGCCTGGTCGTGGTGGCCAACAGCGGCTCGGGCGGCGCCGAGAGCCTGCCCGAGACGCGGGCCGCGCTGCCGGAGGCGGACTTCGTCGTCTGGGAGCGGGAGACGGAGTCGCTCCGCGCCGCGCTGGAGAGGGCCGCCCGGCTCGCGGCCGAGCGCGGGGGCGCGCTGGGCGTCCTGGGCGGCGACGGCACCGTGAGCGCCGCCGCGCCCATCGCGCTGCGCCACGACGTTCCGCTCGCGGTGCTGCCGGGCGGCACCTTCAACCATCTCGCCCAGGACCTCGGCATCACCCGGCCGACCGACCTGTCCCGCGCGCTGGAGGGCGGCGACGCCATCGCCGTCGACCTCGCCCGCTTCACCCCGGGCCGGGACCCGGACCGCGCGGACGCGCCCGGCCACTTCGTCAACACCTTCAGCCTGGGCGCCTACGGCGAGCTGGTGGAGGTCCGGGAGCGCTGGAGCCGCCGGGTCGGCTCCTGGCCGGCCTCCGTCCTCGCCGCCGTCCACGTGCTGCGCCACGCGCGGCCGGTGGACCTCGCCATCAACGGGCGCCGCCGCTCGGTGTGGCTGCTGTTCGCCGGGAACTGCTCCTACGCGGGCCTGGGCGGCAGCGCGCCGCGGCGGCCGAACCTCGCCGACGGGCAGCTCGACGTGCACGTGGTGCACGGGGGCCGCTGGGCGCGCGTGCGGCTGCTGGCCGCGGCGGTGACGGGGTTGCTGCACCGCTCCCCGGTGCACGCGGCGGCGCGGGTGCCCGCGATCCGCATCACCGGCATCCAGCCCGGCACGGTCTGCGCCTACGACGGCGAGACGGCGCCGGCGCCGCCCAGCCTGACGCTGGACAAGGAGCGGCGCGCCCTGACCGTCTACCGTCCGCTGCCCACCTGGATGACCGGCATCGACCCCACCTGGTGAACCGCCGGACGCCCGCCGGTACTGGACGCCCCCCGGTACTGGACGCCCGCCGGTACCGGGCGTGCACCTGGGCGTGCGCCGGCGCCGGGCGCCTACCGGGGGCGCGCGTCCACCGGCGTCACGCGCCCGGCACGAGGGCGGCCGTCCGGGCCACCACCTGCTCCGGGGTGCCGTCGATCGAGACGACGCCGCCCGCCTCGTCGGCGTCCAGCCGCTCCAGCGCCTCCAACTGCGAGCGCAGCAGCGCCGGGGGCATGAAGTGACCGCTGCGCCCGGCCAGCCGCTCGGCGATCAGCTCGGGGGAGCCGTCGAGGTGCACGAAGAACAGCCGCGGCGCGGCCTCGCGCAGCCGGTCGCGGTACCGGCGCCTGAGCGCGGAGCAGGTGACGACGCCGCCGCGCCCGGCGTGCTCGGCCAGCCAGGCGGCGATCGCGTCCAGCCAGGGCGCGCGGTCCGCGTCGTCCAGGGGCGTCCCGGCGGCCATCTTGGCCACGTTGCCCGGCGGGTGGAAGTCGTCGGCCTCCGCGTACGGCACCGACAGCCGGGCGGCCAGCCGCTCGCCCACCGTCGTCTTGCCCGAGCCCGACACGCCCATGACCACGACCAGTGCCGTCACCGGAGCACCACCATTCCCACCATCGCGAGGACCACCGTGCAGAGCGCCACCGCACCGGCGGCACGCGGACGCAGCGGAGCCGGGGGCGCCGCGCCCAGCCCGCCGGTTCTGCGGTGCGCGAGACCGGCGAGCAGCAGCCCGGTCACCAGCACCGCCGCCACCGCACCGTACCCGGCGGGCCCGGGGTGATGCGCGAGCACCTGCCGCATCAGCAGCGCGCCGGCCACGGTGTAGGCCAGCGTCGTGCGCCGCCAGGCCAGCCGGGTGCGCTCGGGCTGCACCCCGGCGTCGCGCGGCGCTCTCACCGGCCCGTGCCGTCCAGCGCCACCACGGCCGCCACCAGCAGCGCGGCCAGCCCGGTCCCCACGGCCAGCGCGGCGGGGAAGCGGGACGGGGGCAGGTCCGCGCCGCGCCGCATCGCCCGCTCGCACCGCGCCCAGTGGTCGACCGCCCGCACCGCGCACACCGCGCCGGTGACCAGCAGGGCCACGGCGATGGCCGTGCGCGCGCCGGGGCCGAAGCGGGTGAGGAACTGGTCCACCGCCAGCCCGCCCGCGACCAGGGCGAGGGCGGTGCGGACCCAGGCGAGGAAGGTGCGCTCGTTGGCCAGCGAGAAGCGGTAGTCGGGCTGCGGCCCCTCCTCGCGGAGCCGCCCGGGGGAGAACCACAGCCGTACGGACCGTCCGAGCCTTCCAGTCATGCCCCGAGCGTATGCGGCGGGGGGACGGCCGGCCGCGCCCGGGGCGGAGTGAACCATTCCGGAAAGCCACAGGACGGGGTAAAACGCACCCGAGGAGTCGCAAAACGCGCACTCTGCGCGCAAGTTCGGTAGCGGAATGCTCATCTCGGGCTTGACGCCCGCACCCTCACCCGCTTGGGTGAGCACCGACCATGAACCCACCGCCCCCTTCCTTCCCGCTGGGCCGCCGGGGCCAGGGCCAGCGCACCGACCCCGCCCTGGACGACTTCGAGCTGGCCGACGCCCGCGACGCCCTGGTCCGCGGCCGCTGGGCCGACGCCCGCGCCCTGCTGCTGGCCACCGGCGCGGACTGGGACCGGCGCGGCCACCGCGCGCTCGTACTCGCCCAGGCCCCGGGCAGCGGCACCTGGGCCCGCGAGTGGCAGCTCACCGAGCCGGACAGCGCCGACGCCGCGCTCCTGCTCGCCTGCGTCGCCGTCACCCGGGCGCTGCGCGGCAAGCGCACTCCGGCCAGCGCCGAGGAACCCCTGCGCCTGGCCTCCGAGTTAGCCCCGGCCGACCCCACGCCGTGGCTCGCCCGCCTGCTGCTGGCCCGGCACCTGGGCGCCGCGGAGGCCTGCCGGGAGGCCTTCGCCGAACTGCGCGAACGGCACCCCGAGCACCACCACGCCCACCACCTGATGACGGCCCAGCTCGCGCTCGCCGAGACCCCGTCGGACCACGCGCCGCACCCGGTGTACGCGTTCGCCCGCCAGGCCGCCGAGCGGGCACCGGCGGACTCGCCGCTGGCCCTGCTGCCCGTCGTCGCGCACGCCGAGCGCTTCCACGCCCTGGCCGCCGCCGGACGGCTCCCCGCCGACCCCGCCGCCGCCGGCCACTGGACCACCCGGCGCGCCCTGCTCACCGTGCGCGGCGCCTTCGACTGGTGGCTGGAGTGGGGCACCGAGGAGACCCACCCGCGTCGGCTGGTGGACCTGAACTACCTGGCCTACGCCAAGTTCCACGAGGGCCGGATGGCGGAGGCGGCCGCCCTGTTCCAGCGCATCGGCCCGCACATCACCGGGGCGCCCTGGGACTACGGCGGCCGGGACCCGCGCACGGCGTTCCACACCGCCCGCAGCCGCGCCTTCGGCCTGGCCTGACGGCCTCCGCCCGCAGGCCCCGGCCTGAAGGCCCCGGGGGCGCGCCCGCCGGGGGACCCTCGCCCCGGGCGCCCACCGCCTGACCAGCGCACGCCGCACCCCGACCGGAGAGGACACGACATGCCGACGCCGGGCCGCACCACCGGAAGTCGCGACGACACCCCCCGCGCGCACGGCTCCCCGGGCGCCCAGCCCGCGCGGGAGATCAGCACGTACGTGGGCCAGGAGCGGGCGCTGCGCGCGGGGCGGCTGGGGACCGCGGGCCTGCTGCTGTCCGTGGTCGCCGCCACCGCGCCGCTGATGGTGGTGGCCGGCGTCATGCCCACCACCTACGCCGTCATGGGCATCACCGCGCAGCCGCTGCTGTTCGTGGTGCTCGGCGTCATCATGGCCCTCTTCGGCGTCGGCTACGCCGAGATGAGCCGGCACGTCCACAACGCCGGCGCCTTCTACGCCTACATCGCCCGCGGGCTGGGCGGCACCGCGGGCGCCGGCGCCTCCTTCGTCGCCCTGGCCGCCTACAGCGCACTCCAGGTGGGTGTCTTCGGCCTGTTCGGCTTCGAGGTCGCCACCCTCATGGAGCGCTACTTCGAGGTCGGCGTCGCCTGGTGGGTGCCGGCGCTGCTGGCCGTCGCGGCCACCGGCGTGCTCGGCGCCCGCAAGATCGACCTCAACGCCAAGGTGCTCGGCGTGCTGCTGCTCATCGAGGTGGCCCTCGTGGTCATCGTCGACCTCGCCTTCCTCGCGGACCCCGGGCCGCAGGGGCTGTCGCTGGCCGCGTTCGACCCGGCGGCGCTCGCCGGCGCGGGCGTGGGCACCGCGCTGTGCTTCACCGTCGCCGCCTTCCTCGGCTTCGAACAGGCCCCGGTCTACGCCGAGGAGACCCACCGTCCGCAGACGATCGTGCGCCGCGTGATGTTCCTGGCCGTCGGCGGCGTCGCCGTGTTCTTCGCGCTGACCTCGTGGCTGATGAGCACCGCCGCCGGCCCGGACCGCATCGTGGCCAACGCCCAGCAGCAGGGCCCGGCCCTCCTGTTCGCCCTCACCGACCCCCGGCTGGGCTCGGCCTTCACCGACGTGCTGCACGTGCTGTTCCTGACCGGCATCTTCGCCTGCATCCTGGCCTTCCACAACGTCGTCGCCCGCTACGCCTTCGCCATGGGCCGCGAGGGACTGCTGCCGGCCGCCGTGGGCCGCGCCTCGGCCGGCACCGGCGCCCCCGCGCTCGGCTCCTTCCTCCAGACGGCCGTGGCCACCGTGGTCATCGCGGCGTTCGCGATCGGCGACGACCTGCCGACCGGCGACCCCACCACGCCCGTGCTCCGGCTGTTCACCTGGCTGGGCAACATCGGCGCTCTCGGCGTCATCGCGCTCATGGCCGTGACCTCCGTCGCCGTCATCGCCTTCTTCGTCCGCCGCGGCGCGACCCGGGTACAGGCCGGGCGGCTGGTCTGCGCGGGCCTGGCCACCGTCGGTTTGGGCGTCGTCTTCGGCTACGCGCTGGCCGACTTCGACATCCTGCTCGGTGCCGACCCGCGGTCCGCGCTGCGCTGGGCACTGCCCGCCGTCGTCGGCGTCGCCGCCCTGGCCGGCGTCTGCGTCGGCCTGTTCCTGCGCGCCACCCGCCCGGAGACGTACGCCAGGATCGGCCTGGGCAACGAGGCGTTCCAACTGGAGAAGGCCGCGGGCGACGCCCCGGCCGCCCCGACCACCCCCGCGCAGTAGGAGCCCGCCATGGCCGACCACCCACTCGACCCGCTGACCGCCGACGAGATCGCCACCGCCCGGGCCGTCCTGACCGACGCGGGCAAGGTCACCGAGGCCACCCGCTTCCCCCTGGTGCTCCTGGACGAGCCCGAGCGGCACGCCGCGGCCAGCCACCGCCCCGGCGACCCGGTCACCCGCCACGTGCGCGTCACCCTCCTGGACCGCGCCACGGGACGCTCCGCCGAGGCCGTCGTCGACGTCACCGCCCGCGCCCTGGTCGCCTGGCGCGAGCTGGACGCGGCCACCGACGGGCAGCCGCCCATCCTCTTCGAGGAGTACGAACTGTGCGACGCGATCGTCAAGGCCGACCCGGACTGGCGCGCGGCCATGGCCGGGCGCGGCCTCGACGACGACGCGATCGCCCGGGCGGTCGCCGCGCCGCTGGCCGCCGGGAACTTCGCCCGCGAGCAGGAGAGCGGGCGGCGCATGCTGCGCTCGCTGACGTTCCTGCGCTGCGACGAGACCGACAACCCCTTCGCCCACCCCGTCGCCGGCCTGGTCGCCGACGTCGACCTCACCGAGCGGCGCGTGCTGCGCGTGCTGGACACCGGGGCCGTCCCCGTCCCCGCCGAGTGCGGCAACTACGACCCCGCGCACACCCCGCCCCCGCGCACCGACCTGCGGCGGCTGGAGATCACCCAGCCCGACGGGCCGTCCTTCCACCTCGACGGTCACCACCTGACCTGGCAGAACTGGGACCTGCGGCTGGACTTCAACGCGCGCGAGGGCCTGGTGCTGCACCAGCTCGCCGTGCGCGACGGCGACCGGCTGCGCCCCGTCCTGCACCGCGCCTCGCTCGCCGAGATGGCCGTCCCCTACGCCGAGCCCGACCCCGCCCGCGACTGGGTGTGCTACCTGGACGCCGGCGAGTACCTGCTCGGCCGCAACGCCAACTCGCTGCGCCTGGGCTGCGACTGCCTGGGCGAGATCCGCTACCTCGACGCCGTGCTCCACGACGACCTCGGCCACCCCGAGACGCTGCGGCACGCCATCTGCGTGCACGAGGAGGACACCGGGCTGCTGTGGAAGCACACCAACATCTTCGACGCCAGCGGGGAGACCGCCGTCGTCAGCCGCCGCTCCCGCCGCCTGGTGATCTCCTTCGTCACCACCCTGGGCAACTACGACTACGGCTTCTACTGGTATCTCCACCAGGACGGCACGATCGCCTTCGAGGCGAAGTCCACCGGCATCGTGCAGACCTCGGCCACCGAGCCGGGCGCGCACACGCCGCACGCCACCGAGGTCGCCCCCGGGCTCCAGGCCCCCTTCCACCAGCACCTGTTCTGCGCCCGCCTGGACCCGGCCGTGGACGGCCCGGCCAACACGGTCGAGGAGGTCGAGGCGGTCCGGCTGCCGATGGGCCCGGACAACCCGAACGGCAACGCCTTCACCACCCGGGCCACGCCCCTGCGGCGCGGTGCGGACGGCGGCCGCCTCGCCGATCCGGCCGTCGCCCGCACCTGGCGCCTGACCAACCCCGGGTCCCGCAACCGCACCGGCCGCCCCGTCGCCTACACCCTGGTGCCGCAGGCCAACCCCGTGCTGCTCGCCGACCCCGAGTCCTCCGTGGCCCGGCGCGTCGGCTACGGCACCCGCCACCTGTGGGTGACGAGGCACCGCGCCGACCGGCGCTACCCGGACGGCGACTACCCCAACCAGCACCCCGGGGGCGCGGGCGTCACCGCGTGGGCCGCCGCCGACGAGCCGCTGGAGAACACCGAGCTGACCCTCTGGCACACCTTCGGCCCCACACACCTGCCACGGCTGGAGGACTGGCCGGTCATGCCCGTCGACGCCACCGGCTTCACCCTGCGCCCGACGGGCTTCTTCGACCGCAACCCCACCCTGGACCTCCCCGCCGAGTCCGACCTGTCCCCCGGCGGCCACTGCCACACCTGACGGCGCGGGGGCGGACGCCGCCGCCTCCGGCGCGCCCGCCTCCGGCCGCACCGCGCGGCATGGGGCACCGGGCGGCCGGGGGCGCGGCCGTCAGCCGCCCAGCGCGTCGGAGAGGTCGTAGGTGGCGACCTCCTCCAACTGGGCGTACGTGCACTCCTTCGGGGCCCGGTCCGGGCGCCAGCGGCGGAACTGGGCCGTGTGCCGGAACCGGTCGCCCTGCATGTGGTCGTAGGCGACCTCGCACACCCGCTCCGGGCGCAGCGGCAGCCAGGACAGGTCCTTGCGCCCGCTCCAGCGGCTCGGACCGCCCGGCAGCCGGCTGGAGGCCTGCGCCTGCTCGTCGCGCCAGGCGGCCCACGGGTGCCCGGCCGCGTCCGCCATCCGCAGCGGCTCCAGCTCGGCCATGAGCTCGCGCCGCCGCGCCATCGAGAACGCGCCGCACACGCCCACGTGCTGCAGCCTGCCGGTGGCGTCGTACAGGCCGAGCAGCAGCGAGCCGACCACCGGACCGCTCTTGTGGTGGCGCACGCCCGCCACCACGCAGTCGGCGGTGCGCTCGTGCTTGACCTTGACCATCACGCGCTGGTCGGGCCGGTAGGGCAGCGTGAGCCGCTTGGCCACGACGCCGTCCAGACCCGCCCCCTCGAACCGCTCGAACCACTGCCGGGCGACCTCGACGTCCGTCGTGGCCGGAGCCAGGTGCACCGGCGGCCCGGCCTCGCGCAGCGCGGTGGCCAGCACCTCGCGCCGGTCGGCGAACGGCACGTCGAGCAGCGCGGTGTCGTCCAGGGCCAGCACGTCGAAGGCGACGAAGCTGGCCGGGGTGGTGCGGGCGAGCAGCCGCACCCGCGAGTCGGCGGGGTGGACGCGCTGCTGGAGGGCGTCGAAGTCCAGCCGCCCCTCGCGGGCCACCACGATCTCGCCGTCCAGCACGCAGCGCCGCGGCAGGTTGGCGCGCAGCGCCTCGACCAGTTCGGGGAAGTACCGGGTGAGCGGATTGGCCGAGCGGCTGCCGATCTCCACCTCGTCGCCGTCCCGGAACACGATCGCCCGGTAGCCGTCCCACTTGGCCTCGTAGTGCATGCCCGGCGGGATCTTCGCCGCCGGCTTGGCCAGCATCGGTTTCACGGGGGGCATCACCGGCAGGTCCATGCGGCGATTGTGCGTCCGCCCGGCGGTGTCCGCCCGCTGGACGGGCGCGGCCGGGCGAGGGCGGTTAGCGTGGCGCCATGGGCCAGGCGGTGGAACGGGAGATCGGCGGCCGCACGGTACGGCTGTCGAACCCCGACAAGGTGTACTTCCCCGAGCGCGGCTTCACCAAGCGCGACGTCGCCGACTACTACGCGGCGGTCGGGGACGGCATCCTGCGCGCGCTGCGCGACCGTCCGACCACCCTGCAACGTCACCCGGACGGCGTCACCGGGGAGTCCTTCTTCCAAAAGCGCGCGCCGAAGAACCTGCCCGGGTGGATTCCCACGGAACGCATCACCTTCCCCAGCGGGCGCCACGCCGACGAGATCTGCCCGACCGAGGTGGCGGCCGTGGTGTGGGCCGCGAACCTGGGCACGCTCACCTTCCACCCCTGGCCGGTGCGGCGCGGCGCCGCCGACCACCCCGACGAGCTGCGCATCGACCTCGATCCGCAGCCGGGCACCGACTACGCGGACGCCCGCTGGGCCGCCCGCCGCCTCCAGGAGCTGCTGGACGAGCTCGGGCTGCGGGGCTGGCCCAAGACCTCCGGCGGCCGGGGCCTGCACGTCTTCGTGCCGCTCGCACCGCGCTGGACCTTCGTGCAGGTCCGCGCGGCGGCCATCGCCGTCGCGCGCGAGCTGGAACGGCGGGCGCCCGAGCGGATCACCAGCGCCTGGTGGAAGGAGGAGCGCGGCGCGCGCATCTTCGTCGACTACAACCAGACCGCTCGTGACCGCACCATCGCCGCCGCCTACTCGGTACGGCCCCACCCGCGCGCCCAGGTCTCCGCGCCGCTGCGGTGGGAGGAGCTCGACGACGCCCGCCCGGAGGACTTCGACCTGGCCACCATGCCCGCCCGGTTCGCCCGCGAGGGTGACGTGCACGCCGACATGGACGAGCACGCCTTCCCGCTCGGGCCGCTGCTGGAGATGGCCGAACGGGACATGCGCGAGCACGGCATGGGCGACCTGCCCTACCCGCCGGACTACCCGAAGATGCCGGGCGAGCCCAAGCGCGTCCAGCCCAGCCGCGCCAAGCGCTGACGCGCGGGCACGGGCGCGCGGGCACGGGCGCACGGCCACCGACGCGCGGGCACCGACGCGCGGCACACGGAACGGCGCGGGGCGTGCGCGCGCGTCAGCGGCCCGCGGGCGCCGGTGGGGCGCCCGCGGGCCGTGCGGCACATCCGCGTCAGTCGTTGATGCAGACGTTGCCGAAGGTCGGGTTGAGCAGCCCGACGATGTTGATGCTGTTGCCGCACAGGTTGATCGGCACGTGCACCGGGACCTGGACGACGTTGCCGCTCGCCACGCCGGGGCTGTTGACGGCCGCGCCGTCCGCGTCGGCGTCGGCCAGCGCGGCACCCGCGCCGCCGACGACCAGGGCGCCGGCGGCGGCGGCCAGTGTGGTGGCCTTGACGATGCGCTTCATAGCGATCTCCTTCTGGGGATTGTGCTCCATGGGCACACCGCTCAACGACTCGCCGCGGAGGGGGATACGCCCGATCACCCGTTGGTGACGTTCCGTGCGCCGCCCGGCGGCGTCCGGCCGCAGCGCCCCGGCGAGCACCCCCAGGGCGCCACCGGTGGGCAAAGACCCCACTGTCCGGCAAACCGGGTGTATTGAGTGAATATCAGCGCGTCACGGCGTTCATCGGACAGGATTCTGTCAGGGTGCAGTCGACGCCCCGCGCGCTTCGCCGAGCACGCACCGCGACGGCCTCCGGCGCTGCCGCCCGAGCCCGGAGCCGTCCGCCGTCCGCCCGCCACCGGCGGACACCGCCGCCCGCCCGCACCCGCTGACCCGCCGCACCCGCCGCACCCGCCCGGGGAGGACCACGCGTGCCGCACGACCGCCACCCGACACGCCCGCTCACCGTGCTCCACGTCGCCCAGCCCGTGGACGGCGGCGTGGCGTCGGTCGTCGCCGACCTGGCCCGTGCCCAGGCCGGGCAGGGCACGCGCGTCCACCTCGCCTGCCCGCCCGGCGGCCCGCTCGCCGACCGGGCCGCGGCCGCCGGAGCCGCCGTCCACCCCTGGCCCGCCGGCCGCGCCCCGGGGGCCGCGCTGCCCGCCGAGGTTCTGCGCCTGGCCCGCCTCGTGCGCAGACTGGCCCCCGACGTCGTCCACGCGCACAGCGCCAAGGCCGGGCTCGCCGCCCGCCTCGCGCTGCGCGGCGGCGTGCCCACGCTCTTCACGCCGCACGCCTGGTCCTTCGACGCCGTCTCCGGCCCGGCCCGGGCCCTGGCCCTGCGCTGGGAGCGCGCCGCCGCCCGCTGGGCCGACCGGGTGCTGTGCGTCAGCGAGGACGAACGGCGACGCGGCGCGTCCGCCGGGATCGACGCGCGCTGGGCCGTCGTCCCCAACGGCGTCGACCTCGACCGCTTCCGCCCCGCCGGCCCCCCGCCCGGTCCCGCCGGCCCGCCGCGCCACCCCGCCGACCCGGCGTCCCGCGTCGGCCCGCCCGCGCTGGACGGACTGCCGGACGCCGCGCCGCTGCTGGTCTGCGTCGCCCGGCTGTGCCGCCAGAAGGGGCAGGACGTGCTGCTGCGCGCCTGGCCCGCGGTGCGCGCCGCCCACCCCGACGCCCGCCTCGTCCTGGTCGGCGACGGGCCCGACCGCGCCGCCCTGCTGGACGCCGCACCCGTCGGCGTCCGCCTGGCCGGGGCCGCGGCCGACCCCGTGCCCTGGTACCGGGCCGCCGACCTCGTCGTCCTCCCCTCCCGCTGGGAGGGGATGGCCCTCGCCCCGCTGGAGGCCATGGCCTGCGGCCGCCCCGTGGTGCTCACCGACGTCACCGGGGCCCGCGAGAGCCTGCCCGCCGACCTGCGCCGCGTGTGCCTCGTGCCGCCCGAGGACCCGGCGGCCCTCGCCCGGGCGCTGCTGCGGCTGCTCGACGACCCCGCCCTGCGGGCCCGCACCGCCCGCCGCGCCCAGGACCACGTCCGCGCCGCCCATGACGCGCGGCAGACCGCCGCCGCCGTCTCGGAGCTGTACCGGGAGCTGGCGGGGCGCCCGTATCCGAAGCACAGGGAGCGCATCCAGCGATGACCACCGAGAGCGCGGACACCGCCGGCCCCGGCCCCCTGCTGGCGGCCGGCCACGCCGCCCCGGCCACCTTCCCGCCGCCCCGCTCGGGCGGGCGGCCGCCCGCCCGAGCGGGGCGGCCCGGCACCCGCGCGCGCTCGCGGACCGGCCGCGCCCTGCGGGTGGCCGACTGCCTCACCGGCGTCGCGGCCGCCGCCGTCCTCGCCCTGGCCGGCACCGCCGCCACCCCGCCGGCCGTGCCGGCCCTCGCGCTGCCCCTCGCCCTCACGCTCAACGCCCGCGCGGGCCTGTACCGCCCCGGCCCGCGGGCCGCCGCGGCCGACGCGCTGCCCGCCCTGCTGGCCCGCCTCGGCGCCGCCTGGGGGCTGGCCGCCGCCGCGTGGGCCGGGCTCAGCCCCGGTCGGCCGCTGGCCCTGGGCGAGCTGCTCGCCGTCGTCGCCACCCACCTCCTGCTGGCCACCGCCGCCCGCGGTCTCGTGCTCGCCGCCCGCCGCCGCCGGGCCCGGCGCACACCGCACGCCACGCTCCTGGTGGGCACCGGCCCGGCCGGGCGGCGGCTCGCCGCGGCCCTGCGCGAGCACCCCGAGTACGGCCTGCGCCCCGTCGCCGTCGTCGGCGACGCGGGCGAGGGTGACGGCGCGGCGTCCGCGCTGCCGGTCCTGGCCACGGCGGAGGACGTCGAGCGGGCCGTCGCGCGGCACGCCGTCCGGGACGCGGTGTTCGCGGCCGCCCCGCAGAGCGACCCGCGGCTGTCCGCCCTCGCCGGCCTCCTGACGGCCGAGGGCTGCACCCTGTGGATCGCGGACGACACGCCCGGCGCCGCCCCGCCCGACACCCACCTGTGGGGCCACGGCTGCCGCCGCCTGGACCCGCCGCCCAGCGGCCTGCCGGGGGCCCTGGCCAAGCGGCTCCTCGACGTCGTCCTCGCCGCCGCGGCGCTCCTGCTGGCCGCCCCCGTGCTGCTGGCCTGCGCCGCCGCCGTACGCCTGGCCGACGGACCCGGGGTGATCTTCCGCCAGGAGCGCGTCGGCCAGGACGGCCGCCCCTTCACCCTGCTGAAGTTCCGCACGCTGCGCCCGGCCGACGCCTACGAGTCGGCCACCTTGTGGAGCGTCGCCGACGACCGGCGCATGAGCCGCGCGGGACGCCTGCTGCGCCGCACCTCCCTGGACGAGCTCCCGCAACTGTGGAACGTGCTGCGCGGGGACATGAGCCTGGTCGGCCCGCGCCCCGAACGGCCCTACTTCGTGGCCAGGTTCAGCGAGGCCCACCCCGGCTACGCCGCCCGGCACCGGATGCCCGCGGGGATCACCGGGCTCGCCCAGGTGCACGGACTGCGCGGCGACACCTCCATCGAGGACCGCGCCCGCTTCGACAACCACTACATCGCGAGCTGGACGCTGTGGCAGGACGTCCGCATCCTCCTGCGCACCGCCACCCTGCTCTTCCGGCACACGGGGAGCTGAGGTGGCGGCCACGGCGACGACCGCGCTCCGGGGCGCCGGGGGCAGCCGTCCCCGGCCGCTTCCGCGCCCGGCGGACCCGGGCGCCGGGCACCCGTTGGGCCGGGTGCGGCGCCACGCTCCGGTGCTGCCGGTGGTGGCGGTGGTGCTGCTGCTGTGCGTCCCGCCCGGCGCGGACGACGCCCGGGTCGGCCCCGCGGACGCCGCCTCGGCCGCGCTCGTGCTGTGGTGCGCCGTGCGCCTGCTGCGCACCCGGGCCCGGCCGCTGACCCGGTCGGCCGCCGTGGTCCTGGCCGCCCCGGCCGTCGCCTTCGCGGTGGCCACCGTCGCCTCCACGGACCCCGCGGCCAGCCTGCCCGGCCTCGTGCGCCACCTCCAGGTGTTCGTCCTCGTCCCGGCCGCCGTCGCGCTGCTGTTGCGGGACCGCGCGGACGCCAGGCTCGTCGCCGCCGCCGTGCTGGCCGCCGCCGTGGTGCAGGGTGGCGTCGGCGTCCACCAGTACGCCACCGGCACCGGCGCCTCCTACCAGGGCCAGGACCTCCGCGCCGTGGGCACCTTCGGGCCGCTGGACGTGATGGGCATGTCCACCGTCGTCGCGCACGGCCTCCTCGTCGCGCTCGCGCTCGGACTGGCCCCGCCCGACCGCGCCCCGCGCTGGCTGCGGCCCGCCGCGCTGGGCTGCGCCGCCGCGCTCACCGTGCCGCTCGCCCTCTCCTTCAGCCGCGGCGCCTGGCTGGCCACCGCCGTCGCGGGGGTCGTGGTGCTGCTGCTGGCCGGACGCCGCCTCGCGCTGCGCACGCTGGCCGTCGTCGCCTGCGCGGCCGTCGTGCTCGTCGGCGGGCTGGGCGTCGGCTCGCAACGCGTCGGCGACCGGCTGGCCAGCATCACCCGGGTCACCGCCGCGCCCGACCAGTCGGTCACCGACCGGTACGCGCTGTGGGCCGCCGCCGCGGGCATGTGGCGCGCGGAGCCGCTCACCGGCGTGGGCGTCAAGCACTTCCCCGCGCACCGGGACGCCCACGCCTCCCTCGCCCTGTCCTCCGGCAGCGACACCGCGGGCGCCGGGCGCGCCTTCAGCCGCGAGCCCCTGCTCTCCCCGCACAGCATGTACCTGCTCGTGCTCAGCGAGCAGGGCCTGCTCGGGATCACCGCGCTCGCCGGGAGCTGGGCGGCGCTCGTCGTACTGGGAGTGCGCCGCCACCGGCTGGAGCGCCGCCGACCGGGCGGGCGGGCCCGCGACGACGTGGGGTTGGTCGCCGTCGGCCTGCTCTGCTGGCAGCTCTTCGACTTCGCCTACGCCGACATCGGCGGCCCCTCCACCGTGCTCGCCGGTGTCGTCCTCGGGCTGGCCGCCTGGTGGGCCCTCCACCCCCACGACCCCCGCGCCGAGCGGACGGCCGCCCCGTGAGCGGAGCCGGGCAGGTGACACGGGCGGACGCACCGGGCCCGCCGGGCGCGCCCCGGGCGGGTGCGCCCCGGGCGGGTGCGGGCGGTGCGGCGCCCGGCGGGGCCCCCGGGGCAGGCCGCCCGGGGGCCGCCGGAGACGGGCCCGCCCGCGAGCGGGAGGCCGGTGCGGGCGGGGCGTCGGCGCTGGGGCGTCCGCTGGCGCGGGCGGCGGCCCTGACGGCCGTGCTCACCGCCGCCGGTGCCCTGCTCGGGCTCGTCCGCGACCAGACCCTCGCCCACCTCTTCGGCGCGGGCAGCGCCACCGACGCCTTCCTCGTCGCCTGGACGCTCCCCGAGCTGGCCGCCACGCTGCTCATCGAGGACGCCATGGCGCTGCTGCTGGTGCCCGCCTTCAGCCTGGCCCTCTCCCGCCGCGCCGCGGCGACGCGGCCCGGCCCGGCGGCCGGCGACCACGGGGCCGGACCCGCCGAGGACCCGGTGCGCGCCCTGCTCACCGCCACCTTCCCCCGGCTCTTCGCCGCGCTCGCGCTGGCCGCCGGGGTGCTGGCCGCCGCCGCCCCCGCCCTCGTCCACACCCTCGCGCCCGGCCTGGCCGACCCCGGGCTCGCCGTCGACTGCACCCGGCTGACCGCGCTGACCGTCCTCACCTTCGGCATCGCCGGATACGCCAGCGCCGCGCTGCGCGCCCACCGCTCCTTCGCGCCGCCGGCCGCCATCTACGCCGCGTACAACCTCGCCATCATCGCCACCGTCGTCGCCGCCCACTCCGTGCTGGGCGTGCGGGGCGCGGCGCTCGGGGTGGCGGTGGGCGGGGTGGCGATGGTGCTCGTCCAACTGCCCGCCGCCGTCCGCCTGCTGCCGGCCGGCCGCTCGCGCGGCCCGGGGCGCCGGGCCCGGCGCCCGCGTCACCGCTTCCGGCACCGTGCCGCCGTCCGTCTCCGTGCCGCCGTCCGTCTCCGTGCCGCCGACCGGCCGCGCGCCGACCGGCCGCGCGCCGTCGCCCGGCCGGCGCTGCTCGGACTCGGTCTGCTCGCCCCGGTGGTGCTGTTCGCCGTCAGCCGCCAGTCGCAGGTGCTCGTCGAGCGGTACCTGGCCTCCGGGCTGCCCGCCGGGGCCATCTCGCACCTGAACTACGCGCAGAAGGTGGCGCAGATGCCGATGGTGCTGTCGCTGATGATCTGCACCGTCACCTTCCCCGTCGTCGCCCGCGCGATGGCCGAGGGGGCCGCCGAGGCCGCCCGGCGCCGGGTGGAGCGGGACCTGCACCTGGCCGGCCTCGTCGTCCTGCTCGGCGCCGCCTTCGTGCTGGGCTGCGCGCCGCAGATCATCGAAGTGCTCTTCCAGCGCGGCGCGTTCGGCCCGGCGGACACGGCGGCCACCGCCTCGGTGATGCGGGTCTACGCGCTCGGCCTGCTCGGGCACAGCCTCGTCGGCGCCCTGGTCCGCCCGTTCTTCTCCGCCGCCCGCCCGACCTGGTACCCGGCGGCGGCCATGGCGGCGGGACTGGTCCTCACCGTCGTGGCGGGTGCCGCGCTGGCGCCGGTGTGGGGCGTCCACGGGATCGCGGCCGCCAACGCCGCCGGGATCACCGTGGCCGCCGCCCTGCTGCTGCACGGGCTCGGGGCGCGGGTCGTCCCCGTCTCCGTCGGCCGCCTGGTCACCGGCCTGGCGCGGCTGGTGGCCGCCGCCGCGGCCGCCGCCTGCGCCGGGTGGGCCGTCGCCGCGCTCCTGCCCGCCGCGCTGGGCGCCGTGCTGGCCGGGGGAGCGGCCGTGGCACTCGTCTTCGCCGCCGCCGGGTGCGCCCTGCGCGCCCCCGAAGTCCCCGCCCTCGTCACCGCGGCCCTGCGCCGGGCCGCCCGCATCCGTAGGACCCGACCGACCGAGGAGAGCCCCCATGTCCGCTGAACCGGCCGCCCCGCCCGCCGCGCCGCCCGCCGCGCCGCCCGCACCCCGTGCCGCGCCCGCGCCGCCGCCGCGTCCGTGCGGCCCGGCCCCCGCCGCCCGGCCGCCCGCCGCCGGCGGACGCCGACGCGGCCCCTGGGTGCTGATGTACCACTCGGTGGACACCACCACCGACGACCCCTACGCCGTCACCGTCTCCCCGGAGCGCCTGGAGCGGCAGCTCGCCTGGCTGGGACGGCGCGGACTGGTGGGAGTGGGCGTCGGGGAGCTGCTGCGCGCGCACGCGGCCGGACGGGCCGGACGGCTGGTCGGCCTCACCTTCGACGACGGCTACGCCGACTTCGTCGAGCACGCCCTGCCCGTCCTGCGCCGCCACGCCTGCACGGCCACCGTCTTCGTCCTGCCCGGCCGGCTCGGCGGCGACAACGCCTGGGACCCGCTCGGCCCGCGCAAGCCGCTGCTGGACGCCGACGGCATCCGGGCGGCGGCCGCCGCCGGCATGGAGATCGGCTCCCACGGGCTGCACCACGAGCGCCTGACCACCGCGAGCGAGGCCGTGCTGCGCGCCGAGACCGCCCGCAGCCGCGAGCTGCTCACCGAGCTGACCGGCCGCTCCCCGGCCGGGTTCTGCTACCCCTACGGCGCCGTGGACTCCCGTGCCGTGCGCGCCGTGCGGGACGCCGGCTACGCCTACGCCTGCGCCGTCGACCCCGGCCACCTCACCGGCCCGCACGCCGTGCCCCGCGTCCACGTCGGCGCCCGCGACACCGCCTGGCGGCTGCGCGCCAAGCGCCTGCTCCACCCGCTGCGCCGCACCCCGCTGCCGCCCGCGGCGCCGCCCGCCGAGGACGCCCGGTGAAGGCGCTGCACGTCATCACCGGGCTCGGCGTGGGCGGCGCGGAACAGCAACTGCGGCTGCTCCTGCGCCACCTGCCCGTCGGCTGCGACGTGGTCACCCTCACCAACCCGGGGCCCGTCGCGGTCGGCATCCGGGGCGACGGGCACCGCGTCGCCCACCTGGGCATGAGCGGCAACCGCGACCTGTCCGCCCTACCCCGGCTGGTCCGGCTCATCCGCGCCGGCCACTACGACCTGGTGCACACCCACCTCTACCGCGCCTGCGTCTACGGCCGCGCCGCCGCCCGGCTGGCCGGGGTGCGCGCCGTGGTGGCCACCGAACACTCCCTGGGCGACGCGCAGATCGAGGGACGCCCGCTCACCGCGTCCGCCCGCGGGCTCTACCTGGCCACCGAGCGGCTCGGCGGCGCGACGGTGGCCGTCTCCGCCACCGTCGCCCGCCGCCTGCGCGACTGGGGCGTGCCCGCCCCGCGCATCGAGCTGATCCCCAACGGCATCGAACCCGCCCGGTTCCGTTTCCACCCCGGGCTGCGGCGTCATACCCGGGCCCGGCTCGGGCTGCCGCAGGGCGCCTTCGTCGTCGGCGGTGTCGGCAGGCTCGTCCCCGGCAAGCGGTTCGACGTGCTCGTGCGGGCGGTCGCCGCGCTCCCGGACGCCCGTCTGCTGCTCGTCGGGGACGGCCCGCGGCGGCTCGCCCTGCGTCGGCTCGCCGAACGGCTGGGCGCCGCCGACCGGGTGCTGCTGACCGGCGAGCGGGACGGGGCCGTGGCCGACACCGCCGGAGACGAGCCCGGCCTGCCCGCGCTGCTGGGAGCCATGGACGTCTTCGTCTCCCCGTCCCACGAGGAGGCGTTCGGGCTCGCCGCGCTCGAGGCGCTGGCGGCGGGCCTGCCGGTCCGGCACGTCACCTGCCCGGCCCTGGACGAGCTGCCGCCCACCGCGGCGCCGGGCGCCCGGCGCATCGGCCCCGGGGTGCCCGAGCTCGTCACCGAACTCCGGGCGCTGCGCGCGGCCCGACTGCCCCGGCAGCCGGTACCGGCCGCCGTCCGGCGCTACGACATCACCCGCAGCGCCGACCGGCTGATGAGCCTCTACGAGTCCGTCCACGCCCGGGCGGCCGCCGCGTCCGCGCCGACCGCACCCGTCACATCCGTCGCACCCGTCGCAACTGCCGCACCCGTCGCATCGGAGAGGTGACCTGGCATGCCCGATACCGCACCGGCCGACACCGCCGACCGCCCGGCCGACACCGCCGCGCCCCCGGCGCCCGACCGCCCGGCCGGCCCCGGCGGGCGTCCCGCCGCGGCCCCCGAGCGCCCCGCCGACCCGGCCGACGGCCCGGCGCCCCGCGGGGGTTCGCGCCCGCGCCTGCCGCTGCCCGCGTCCGTCCGCCGCGCGCCGCGCCGCCTGGCGGCCCTGCGGCCGCCGGGCCCGGGCGGCGGGACCCGGCGGTGGCGCGCGAGGTGGCACGGCAGGCCGCCCGCCTGGTGGCCCGTCGGGCTGTGCGCGCTGCTCGGGCTCGCGCTCGGCGGCGCCTGGGGCCTGCTGAGCACGCCGCGGTACGCCGCCACCAGCTACGTGGTCGTGGTGCCCGGCGAGGGGTCCGACCCGGCGGCGGCCCTCGGCTTCGCCCAGGCCTACGGACGGATCGCCACCAGCGGCGCCGTCCTGCGCGACGCCCGGCAGGCCGCCGGGGCACCGACCGGGGTACTGGGCGCCAGCGTGCGCTCCGCGACGTCGCCGGACGCCCCGATGATCGAGATCACCGGCACCGCCACCCGGCCCGCCCACGCGGCCGAGCGGGCCAACGCCGTGGCCGACGCGCTGGCGGCGAGCGCCGACGCGGCGGCCGAGAGCACCGGCGTACGGCTCGTGCGGTTCGCCCGGGCGCTCCCGCCCGGCAGCCCGTCCTCGCCCTCGGCGCCGCTGTCCGCGGCCGTCGGCACCAGCGCGGGCGCGCTGGTGGGCGGCCTGTTCACGCTGGTGCGCCCCAGGGCCGCGCCCCGCGCCCCGGCACCGCCCGCGCGGCCGTCCGCCTCGGCCTGCGCACCCGGCCCCGGCCCCGTCCCCGAGCCGACCGCGCCGGTAGCGGACGGCTCCCCGGAGGCGCCCGGGAGCGCGCCGGACGCGGAGGCGCACGGCACGTCCGGGGCCGACGCCCCCGACCCGGCGCGAACCGGCACCGGGGCCGCGGAGCGCGGCGCCCCGCCCGGCGCCGGATCGCCGGAGCGGAGCGGGGACGGGGCCGCGCGCCGGAACACCGCCAAGGCCCCGGACGCGTCCCCGGGCACGTCGTCGGGCACGTCATCGGGCAAGGCGTCCGGAAGGGCGACCGCCGCCCAGCGCGGCGGCCGGACCCAGCGCGGCGGCCGCGCGCAGCGGAAGGAGTCGGCCCGGTGACCACGGCCGCCACCGCGACCGCCCCACCCGCCGGGTCCGCGCTGACGGTCACCGTCTGCCGGGACGCCCACGCCTTCGCCGCGCTCGGCCCGCGCTGGGCCGCCCTGCACCGGCGCAGCCCGGCGGCCACCCCGTTCCAGAGCCACCCGTGGCTGCACTCGTGGTGGCTGTCCTACGGCACGCCCGGACGGCTGCGCCTGGTGCTCGTCCACCAGGGGCCCGCCCTGGTCGCCGCCGCGCCGCTGATGCTGGCCTACCGTCCGCTGCCGGTGCTCGTGCCGCTGGGCGGGCCCGTCTCCGACTTCCGCGACGTGCTGGTCGACCCCGGCTGCCCGGGCGCGCCGGCGGCCCTGCTGGACGGGCTGCGGGACGCCGCCGCGGGCGCCGTCATCGACCTGCGCGAAGTGCGCCCCGGCGGCGACGCCGAGCGGCTGTACCGGCACTGGCCCGGCCCGCGCAGCCGCCTGTGCGACTCGGTGTGCCTGGAGCTGCCCGGGGCGCCGCTGGAGAGCCTGCTGGACCGGCTCCCGGGACGGCAGGCGCGGCGCTTCCGCGCCAAGCTCCGCAGGCTCGACGCGCTCGGTGTCACCGAGCGCGCCGTCCCCGCCGACGAGGTGCCCGACGCCGTCGCCACCCTGCTGCGGCTGCACGCGCTCCAGTGGCGCGGGCGCGGGGTGACGCCCGAGCACCTGCGGCCCCGGTTCGCCGAACACCTGGCGCGCGCCGCACGGCAGATGGCCCGCGCCGGTGAGGCCGCGGTCACCGAGTACCGGCTGGACGGCGAGGTGGTGGCCACCGACGTCACCCTGCTGTCCGCCGACCTCGCGGGCGGCTACCTCTACGGGGCGCACCCGGTCCTGCGCGAGCGCAAGGTGGACATCACCACCATGCTGCTGCGGCACGACGCCCGGCAGGCGGCCGGGTCGGGGCGGCGGGTGCTGAGCCTGCTGCGCGGCACCGAGCCGTACAAGCTGCACTGGCGCCCCGTGCCGGTGACCAACCAGCGTCTCCTGCTCGCCCGGCGCCGGCTCGCCCCGGCACTGTGGTGGCTGACCGCGCAGGCGGTGGGCCGTGCGGCGTGCGCGGAGCTGGCCCGGACCCGCTTCCCGGCCCTGCGGCGGTGGCCCGCGCGCCTGGCCGCCTGGCGGCCCGCCCGGCCGGGTGCCGACACGCGCCCGGCGCGGTCGGCGGGCGGCGCCGCCCCCGGCTGACGCCTCACGGCTCGGCGCGGTGGCACCAGCGGCCCGCGAGCGAGCGCTGCAGCGCGTCGCCCACCGGGGCCGGCGGGCAGCCGCCGGTCCCGTGCGGCGCGGGGGAGCCGAACGCCTCGGCGGCCCCCGCCCGCGCCCACTCCCGCCCCCGCTGCGCGAGCGTCTCGCGGTACACCGCGGCGGAGCGGGGGTTGTCCTCGCACTGCCACACGCCGTGCGGGCAGTAGTCGGTGATCGTCTGGTAGAGCGGTCGGTGCTCGGCGAACCACGCCAGCATGCCGCGCACGTACTCCGGGTTGTCCCCGTTGCGGAACAGGCCCCACTCCGGGTAGGAGACCGGCTTGCCGCGGGCCGCGGCGAACTCCACGTGGTGGCGCAGCCCGTAGGGCTGCTCGACGTGGTCCCGGAAGTCCTCGCCCGGCGGTTGGTCGTAGGAGTCCATGCCGATGACGTCGACGACGTCGTCCCCCGGGTAGCACTCGGGCCACGGAACGGCGTCGCGCCCGCGGTTCGGGGCGAAGTCGAAGCGGAACCGCTGGCCGGGGACGGCCCGCATGGTGGTGACGACGCGCCGCCAGTACGCCTTCCACGCCCCCGGGTCGGGGCCGCACCGGTGCGTGTAGGTGGTGCCGTTCATCTCCCAGCCGAGTACGACGACGGTGTCCGGGATGCCCATGCGCACCATCCGCTGGGCCAGCAGGCGGAAGTGGTGGTCGAAGGCGCCCCGCGCACCGGCCCGCAGGAGCCGGCGCACCTCGGCGTCGGGCACGTCCGCCTCGTTGCGCTCCAGCATCGGCACGTTGAGCACCAGGAGCCGGTCGGGGTCGGCGCGGCGCCAGCGGGCCCAGGCGTTGAGGAAGGCGGGCCGCCCCTCGATGTTCGACCACAGGTCACCGGGCAGGTAGGTGTGGCCCACGCGCAGCCGCGCCCCCTCCAGCCAGCGCTCCAGCGCGGGGATGCGCCGCACGCCGGTCGGCCCGGAGGCGAGGAAGGCCCCCAGCGCGGGCGGCCCCGGCGGAGCCGGCGGCGTGGTGGGCGACGGCGTGGTGGGCGGGGGCGGCGAGGGGGACGCGGTGCCCGTGGCGGTCTGCGCGACGGCGGCGCTGCGGCCGTCCGCGAGGCCGCGCGCCCCGCCCGTCCCCACGGCGCCCAGCGCCGTGGCCGCCAGCAGGCCCGCGGCCACGGCCGCGGTGGCGCCCGCCAGGGGGCGGCTCAGGGTCGGCATGGCGGCTCCTCCCGGGAGACTCGCCCTCGACCCTAGGCAGCGCCCGCCCCGCGCACCGGGACCGGACGGCCCCGCTCACCCGTTCGCGCTCCGGCGTCCGCCCGGACGGACGAGCCGCCGCCCCGCTCCGGGGCCGCGGACTCACGTCGGGGGAGCGGCACCGGTGCCGTCGTCCAGCAGGCGCCCGAGGACCTCGTGCAACCGGGCCGCCGCCGGAGCCGAGAGCACCAGCTCCAGGGTGTCGCCGGACGCGGTGTGGCCGAAGGCGCCCAGCGGTATCCGCACCTCGCGCGGTCGCTGCGCGCCCCGCCCCCCGCCGGGGCGCGCAGCCGTACCGCCCGCCGCCGGGCGTTCCACGCCACCGGTCGGCGGGCCCCCGGCGGCGCCCGGCGGGCGCGGCGCGGACCCGGCGGTCTCGGGCCCCGCGGGCAGGCGCCCGGTGGTCTGGGGCCCGGCGGGGCCGGGGTCGGGGCCGAGGTCGGGCGGGTCGGACGCGGGTAACGCCGCGGAGCCGTCGGCCGTCGCCCCCGGAACCGCCGTGCGGACCTGGTCGCCGCCGTCCCGCTTGGCCGCGCGCAGGGCGACGTCGCAGTCCAGCAGCAGCCCGAACAGCGCCTCCTGCGGCGGGCCGTGCGGCACGCACTCGGCCACTCCCAGCGAGACGGTCTGCCCGGTCAGGGCGACGGTCGCGCCGCGCCCGGTGTGCGCGCCGACGGTCTGGCCGCGCACCCCGGCCAGCGCCGTCCGGGCGGTGGCCAGCGCCTCGGACAGCGACAGGCCGGGCAGCAGCACCAGGAACTCGTCGCCGGTGTGCCCGCCGTACCGGCCCACGACCGCGCCGTCGATGCGGCTGAGCACGGCGGCCGCGGCACGCAGGACGGCATCGCCGGCGAGGTGGCCGTAGGTGTCGTTGACGCTCTTGAACCCGTCGAGGTCGGCCAGGAGCAGCGCCACCGGTTGACCGGCGTCCCGGGCGGCGGCGAGCGCGGCGAGGGCCCGGCCGTCCCACACCTGGCGGTCGAGCACGCCGGTGAGCCCGTCGACGAGGTCTCTGCCGCACTCGGCGCAGGGTCCGTCGTGCGCCGTCTGCCGGACGGCACCGGTGCGCGGCACCTGCCCGCCGCACGGGACGCCCGGCGTTACCGGGCCGCCTGCTGACCTCGGCGCGGTCCTCATCGATCCCCTCTTCCCCGCTGGCCGGTGGCAGCACCGGTTCTGGTGGCGACCAGGACCGGTCCGGCTCCGCCTCGCGACGACGTGCTGACCTGGCTGAGTTGGTGGTGCGGACCGGGCCGTGGCGCGGTGCCGCCTGTCCGGGCCCGGGTGCGGCCCGGGCGTGCCTGTACGTGCTGCCGGCTCCGTGCTGTCGGCCGTGCGTCCCGCCCGCTCCCTCCGGCCGGCCACCCGGGCGTGCGCCGGGCGGCACGGGCGGCGGTGCGGCTCCTGACCTATTCAACCGGTAGTTGATCCCGTGCGCTGTGTGAGTCTAATCGGGCGCCGGGTCCAGGTGTCAACCACGGGTTGAAGCAGGGGAGTTGGCGCCGGGTTAGGATGCCCCACAGCCGGGGTGAGGCGGGAGGGCGAGGAGCGATGCCGGAGAGCAAAGGCCTGCCGACACTGGCGGCGGCGCTCAACCACCTTTTCGACACCATCCGCCCGTACGGGCCCCGGGGCCGGCCGTACACCAACGACGAGGTCGCCGCGGCCGTGAAGGAGTCGCACCCGCACATCCGGGTCGGCGGCGCCTACCTCTCGGCCCTGCGCACCGGGACGAAGAAGAACCCCTCCACCGAGCTGCTCACCGCGCTCGCCCGGTTCTTCGGCGTGCCCGCGTCCTACTTCCTCGACGAGGCGACGGCCGCGCAGACGGACGCCGAGATCGCGCTCGCCCAGGTCGCGCACAACCTCGGCGTGCGCAACCTGGCCCTGCGTGCCCTGGAGCTGTCGCCCGAGGGGCTCGCGGCGGTGACCCGCATCGTCGAGCACGTCCTGGACGGCCGCACCGGGCACGGCGACGACGGCGCGCCCCCGGAGTCCCCCCGCACCTGAAGCGCAACGGCGTCGGCGCGCGCCCCCGGCGCGGGGCTCGCCGCCCCGCCCGCCGCGCTTCCCCGCCGCGAACGGCGTCGGCGGCGAGGCGGGCCGGACGCACGGCCGGGGGCGGCGCGCCGGGCCGCGCACGAACCGGCGGCGGGACACGGCCGGAGGCGGGGGCGGAAGCGCCGTGCAGGCCGCAGCGCACGTCCGGCCCGCCACCGCCGGATCCGCCCGACGGCCCGCCGCGCCCACGCGCGCGAGAACTGACGCGAGAACTGAGGAGCCCGCGGGGCGCCGCCCGGGGAGCCCGCGGGGCCGGGTCGCGCCACGGCCCGCGGTGCGCCGGGCCGCCGGCCGGCCTCCGGTCACACCACCGCCGGGAAACGCGGAAGACCCCTGACGAACAGGGGTCCCAGGCACTGTGTCCGAGGGGGGACGTGAA
The DNA here is from genome assembly GCF_026262575.1 of Streptomyces marinisediminis. Classification (GTDB taxonomy): domain Bacteria; phylum Actinomycetota; class Actinomycetes; order Streptomycetales; family Streptomycetaceae; genus Streptomyces; species Streptomyces marinisediminis. The sequence goes on along the minus strand of NZ_JAPKFL010000018.1, from coordinate 10,753 downwards.
CTCTCCACTCGGGCACCAGCTCATTACTTAGCTGACCTGCGGGAACGTCCCCCTAAGGCACCTTCGATCGGGTCACGGTTGGTCACCCTCACCTGCGGTTTCTGGCTGTTTCGGTCCGCTGTTGGTCATGCGTTGGTCACGTGGCCAACCCAGTTCGCGCCACTCTTCTCAGGCGCTCTTGACGCCGAGACTCAACCGGGTGACGCTCCCGCAAGTGAGTGCAACCGCATCGACATCGGGAGCAGCCATGGCCTACAAGTTCCTCGGGATCATCCCCGACACCGGCAAGGACGACTCGCCGACGATCTGGCTCCACGAGGACGGGAGACCTGCTGATCCAGTCGTACAGGGCGACCGAGCAGGAAGTGAAGGAGTGCCAGGAGGTCGGCTCAATCCCCGGCCACTCCACGGACGTGCCGGACCACGAGACGATCATCAGGCTTCCCGCAGTCATGCTTCAGTTCATCCCGCGAAAGGACGGAGACGTCGCAGATGCAGCCCCCGGCACGTGAACCGCTGTCCCGCGCCCAGCGATCCGCTGTTCACCTGGAAGTGCGCGACCACTACCAGACCGAAGACCCCGACTTTCTGGCTTGGCAAGAGGGACACCGGTTCCACTCGGGCAACCGGGAAACCCGGTGGGAGGGCTGGCACGACGCCGTGCACGATGCCGTAGCTCGGGGAGTGGACCTGCGCCGCGCTCGCGTCGTATCCGAACCGCTGTCGGAGTACGTCCGCTTCGAGTACGACTACGCCGTGACGAACCTCGCTGCGGGCGAGCAAGTTCGTTGGCTTCCACGGCGCAGGGCCAAGGACCTGGCTATTCCCGCAGTGGACTTCTGGGTCTTCGACGAGGAGACAGTCCTCTTCCATCACTTCGGCGGAAACGGGGAACTGATGGACCGAGAGTACGTCCGGGACGCCGTGCTGGCTAAGTGGTGCGTAGATTCGTTCGATGCGATCTGGGATCGTGCTACGCCACACGAGGAGTACAAGCCGGTCTGACCGGCCCGCACCATGGCAAATTCCGGATCATCGAGCGTCCAGGCCGCCCGCAAGATACTTGCCGAACGTCTTCGTGAGATTTGTACGGACGCCGGACTGGACGGCAAGACGCTCGCGCGTACGTGCGGCTGGCATCCGTCCAAGGTGTCGCGGATCTCGACGGCGAAAACGTCGCCATCGGCCGACGACATCCGGGCGTGGTGCCGGGCGTGCGGCGCGGAGGACCAGACGGATGACCTGGTTGCTTCCCTGCGTGCCGTTGAGGGGATGTGGATCGAGTGGCGCCGGGCGGAGCGTGCCGGTCTGCGACGGTCTCAGGAAGAACGTCTTCCGCTGTATGAGCGCACTCGCCGGTTTCGTTCCTACTCCTCATGGGCAATCCCGGGCCTCATCCAAACCAGCGGATACACGGAGGACGTACTCCGGACCATCCAGAGGCAGCGGGTTTCCATGGACGACGTTGCCGACGCGGTAGCAGCCCGCATGGAGCGTCAGCACGTGCTGTATGAGGGGAACCGCCGCTTTGCTTTCCTGATCGAGGAACCGGTTCTCCGGAACACGCTTAGCGCGGCGGAGACGCAGCGAACGCAGTTGGAGCAGTTGCTCATAGTGAGCCGTCTGCCGAACGTCAGCCTAGGTGTGATCCCTGTGTCCCAGCGTCGCCCCCGTCTGCCCGTCGAGAACTTCTGGATTTATGACGTAGCACAGGTCAACGTCGAGTTGGTCTCCGGCTACCTCACCATCACGCAGCCCAGCGAGATCGCTTCCTACGCTGACACGTTCGCGGGGCTGGCAGACATGGCGGTCTACGGGCCGAAGGCTCGTGCGTTGATCACTACGGCCCGGGACTCGCTCCGATAATTGGTGTGCAATCGCATGCAATAGCGTGGCCCATCGACACCCACTCTCCGTAGCGTCTTCATCACACGAATGACGCGAAGGGGTGTCGGCATGACCGAGCCAACGAAGTACTCCACTCCGCCCGTTGAGCTGCCGTTGCGCACCAAGCCCGACCCGATGCCGGTAGAGGGCTGCGCGGGCTGCATCGAGCTGGCCAACGTGCGCGATCGTGCCCGCGCGGGTGGGGACATGACGACGGTCTCTGACTGCAACGTCTTCCTCGCCCGTCACCCCGAGGGGCACTGATGGCTGCCCCGACGCCGAGTGAGCCTCGCGTTGACCGCACCTCCGGTGTCGTGTTCGTGCCGCGTGGGTCGGTCGTGAAGCCGTGCCCCTTCCCCTGCTCCATCTGCAAGGCAAAGGGGCGACAGTGAGGCGCTTATCCCGTGGCCTGTGCCGTTTCGCTGGGCCTGTGTTCGCACTGGCGACGTGGGGGACGGCAGCGCTTCTCATCACGCTCGCCGTTACCGGCAAGCTCACCTGAACCCACCGTCAGCCGCTCGCGCGCTGGCCGCGCATGCCCGCTATGGCTCACCCCAGGACGCCCCGCCTCAGCCGGGGTGGGGTCCGGAAACAACAAGTGGAAAGGAGAGTCGCCATGACCGGTTTGGCAGTCGAGACGTACGCATCTCGTACGCCTGACGCGGACGGGTGGCGGGGCATCCCGTTCGCACATCCCGCCATGGACGGTGGCAAGCACGACGGGGGGCCGATGCCGCCTGAGGCCCCGCGTCCGCCTGAGCCCAAGCCCGACGACGGCAAGTAGCCGCACGTGTAGGCATAACGGAAAGTGCGCCCCCGCCGTGTGGCGGGGGCGCAGTTGGTTTGTTCAGCGGTTGGAGCAGGGCACGGAAGGGGTTGGAAGCGGCGAGGGGTTCGGGCCGCTTCGGTTCGGGCGTTGGTTCTACCGCTGCCTCCGGGGCCGGGCGGTAGGCGTCGAGCTGGACGACCGTTGCGCGGTTCTCCTCACGCTCCGCGCTGGCCGGCGGGCGCTCTGCGTGACGGTAAGTGTCCAGGTACTGGTCACTGTCCGCGCTGGTCGGCTGCGACACAGTGTCACCGGGACTGTCTTCGCGGAGCGTGAAGACTGTGGCCGGACGGCCGGCCTGCCGGAGCGGGGTCTGTCAAACGGGCGGTGTACCAGGGCGGTTGGGGTCACTGGCGGGCTGCGGAGAGGCGGCCGTCGAAGGTGGTATCGAAGGCGTTCAGGGCGGTCTTCCAGCGCATGGTCCAGCGGGCCCGGCCCTTGCCGGTCGTCAGATCCTTCGCGGACACCGGGATCACCATCTCGTCCACGCCGGACAAGCGCTTTTGCCGCTTGCGGACGATCTGCGGCTCGAAGCTGCCCTCGCGGTCACGGGGCACGGCTGTCTCCACCGGCCCGACGTCCGTGAGCACGGTCTTGCCCCGAGTGCCGTTACGCGAGTTCCCACGGTTCTTCCCGGCCGGATCATGCTGGTCATAGCCGAGGTGGTCGGTGATCTCGCCTTCGAGAGCGGACTCCAGCAGCCGCTTGGTCAACTGCTGCAGCAGGCCGCCCTCACCGGTCAGCTGCAGGCCCTCGGCCTGAGCGCGGCCCACCAGCCCGTCGATCAGCTGGTCGTCCACAGCCTTCGACGGCTGCGGCCTACCCGGCTCGGTGGTCCCGGGCTCGGTCACGTTCCCCCTGGTCATCGGTGCGTCTTCCTTGATCGGGAGTTACACCGAACGTCTTGCAGTCCCTAAGTACCCGGCCCTGGACGATGACGGCACCGGGCGGTTCCTGTCCTCGGTCTGGGAGCCGTGCGGCAACCGCCTGTGACGGCGGTCTGACGCACCACTGCCTGAGGGACGCTCCTCTGTGGACCGTCTACGCCGCCACGGGCGTCCGCCGCAGCGAGGCCCTGGGCGTGAAGTGGCCCCTCGTCCGCTGGGACGAGGGAGCTGTTGAACTGGGCTGGGTCGTGGTCGGAGAGGGCAACTCCTACCGGCTGCGGAAGCTCACCAAAGACGGCGACGACAACGCCGTCATCTACGTGGACCAGGCAGTGATGAACGTCCTCAAGTGGCAGAAGGAGCGCCAGGACGCCGAGCGGAAGCGTCTCGGCTCCGCCTGGACGGACCATGACCTGGTGTTCGCCCGCGACGGCTGCAAGCTGTACCGGGGCGAGGCAGGCGGACCGCAGGACCCGGAGAAGGTCTCGGCCCGCTGGCGCACCCTGCGCACCCGGTTGAGGCTGCCCGAACAGTTCCGCATCCACGACTGGCGGCACAGCAAGGTCACAAACGATCTGGGGTCGGGGAGAACCCCGTAGAGGTCTCCGCCAACGTCCGGCACCACTCGCCCGGCTACACCATGGCCTGATACGGGCACTCTCGTAAGGGCGGAGCGCGGCGGCTGGCCGCCTCCGGTGCAGGCCGACTCGGCCTGTCATCCCTGGTCTGACCTGGGGAATCGCTGGGCCGTTGGTCACGTGGTTGGTCACGCCACTGCCCAGGAAAGCAGAAAACCCCAGATGAACCGGGGTCTTCGCTGGTGTCCGAGGGGGGACTTGAACCCCCACGCCCTTAACGGGCACTAGCACCTCAAGCTAGCGCGTCTGCCATTCCGCCACCCGGACCGGTGGGCCGCGCGGGCTGTGCCGCTCGGCGCGACGCCCACGATAGCACTGGATTCCGGGCCGCCGATCCCCCTGGCCTTGGGGGAGGCCGCGCGAGGCGCCAGGATGGGGGAGGACCCCCGTCACCACCTGGAGGCAGTGTGAGCGAGTCGAGCCCGACCCCGGCAGACAGCGCCGTCACCGGCGAGGACGAGGTCGTCGGCATCTGCCGCGACCTCATCCGCATCGACACCAGCAACTACGGAGACGACAGCGGCCCCGGCGAGCGGGCCGCGGCCGAGTACGTCGCGGGACAGCTCGCCGACGTCGGGCTGGAGCCGGAGATCTTCGAGTCCCGGCCCGGGCGGGCCTCCACCGTCGTGCGCATCCCCGGCGTGGACCGGTCCCGGCCCGGCCTGCTCATCCACGGCCACCTCGACGTCGTCCCGGCCAACGCCGACGACTGGCGGCACCACCCGTTCTCCGGCGAGGTGGCCGACGGCTGCGTGTGGGGCCGCGGCGCGGTGGACATGAAGGACATGGACGCCATGACCCTGGCCGTCGTGCGCGAGCGCATGCGCACCGGCCGCAAGCCCCCGCGCGACATCGTGCTCGCCTTCCTGGCCGACGAGGAGGCCGGCGGCCGCTACGGCGCCCGCCACCTCGTCGACCACCAGCCCGGGCTCTTCGAGGGCGTCACCGAGGCCATCGGCGAGGTGGGCGGCTTCTCCTTCACGGTGAACGAGAACCTGCGCCTGTACCTGATCGAGACGGCGCAGAAGGGCATGCACTGGATGCGGCTCACCGTGGACGGCACGGCCGGCCACGGCTCGATGACCAACAACGACAACGCCATCACCGAGCTGTGCGAGGCGGTGGGGCGGCTCGGCCGGCACAGGTTCCCCGTCCGCGTCACCAAGACGGTCCGCGCCTTCCTCGACGAGCTCTCCGACGCGCTCGGCGTCGAACTCGACCCGGAGGACATGGAGGAGACCCTGGCCAAGCTGGGCGGCATCGCCAAGATCATCGGGGCCACGCTGCAGAACACCGCCGCGCCCACCCAGCTCGGCGCGGGGTACAAGGTCAACGTCATCCCCGGCCAGGCGACCGCACACGTGGACGGCCGCTTCCTGCCCGGGCACGAGGAGGAGTTCCTCGCCGACCTCGACCGCGTCCTCGGCCCGCGGGTCAGGCGCGAGGACGTGCACGCGGACAAGGCGCTGGAGACCACCTTCGACGGGGCCCTGGTCGAAGCCATGCAGAGTTCGCTCGTCGCGGAGGACCCGGTCGCCCGGGCCGTGCCCTACATGCTCTCCGGCGGCACCGACGCCAAGCAGTTCGACGACCTGGGCATCCGCTGCTTCGGCTTCGCCCCGCTGAAACTGCCCCCGGAGCTGGACTTCGCCGGGATGTTCCACGGAGTCGACGAGCGCGTGCCCGTGGACGGCCTGCGGTTCGGCGTGCGCGTGCTCGACCGGTTCATCGAGCAGTGCTGACGCGCCCCCGCCCGGGCCCGCCGCCGGCGGGACGCCGGGGCCGGGCGGGGCGTCGCGGCGCCGCGTGGGCCGTGCGCGCGGCTGCGTGCGACCAACGTCGGGCGTGTGTGCGGGTTTCACCGGCACGGGTGAATGCGCCGGGCGAAACGTAGCCATGCCTTCCACTCCTCGTTACACGGGATGCGGTCCGTGGCTGGGACCGCATTGCCAACAAGGAGGAACAATGATCAAGAAGGTCGTCGCCGCTGCGGCTGCCACCGGTGGCCTGGTTCTCGCGGGTGCGGGCGTCGCCGTCGCCGACGCCGACGCCGACGGTGCCGCCGTCAACTCGCCGGGTGTGCTGTCCGGCAACGTTGTCCAGGTGCCCGTGCACATTCCGGTGAACCTCTGCGGTAACACCATCGACATCATCGGCGTGCTGAACCCGACCTTCGGCAACGTCTGCATCAACGACTGACGTCACGGTTGACTGAGCCCGTGAGGGCCTGATGCCGAGCCCCGGAGCGCGCGCCACGCGCTCCGGGGCTGTCAGTTCCGGCGAGCCGAGGTCCGCGGGCACTGCGGAGCCGCCTCGCCGTCCCGCCAGCAACGAAGACAGGAAGCAACCATGCGACAGGTCACCAAAAAGGGCCTGATCACCGTCGTGGCCGCGGGCGGCGCGCTCGCCCTCTCCGGCGTCGCGGCCTACGCCGACGCCGACGCCGACGGTGCCGCCGTCAACTCGCCGGGCGTGCTGTCCGGTAACACCGTGCAGGCGCCCGTGCACGTGCCGGTGAACGTCTGCGGCAACACCGTGAACGTCGTCGGCGGGCTCAACCCGGCCATCGGCAACAAGTGTGCGAACGTCGGCGACGACAGCCATGACGACGGTCACCACGACGACGGTCACCACGACAGCGGCGCCGAGGCCGACGGCGCGGCCGTCGGGTCGCCGGGCGTGCTCTCGGGCAACACCGTGCAGGCGCCGGTGAGCGTGCCGGTGAACGTCTGCGGCAACACCGTGGACGTCGTCGGCGTCCTCAACCCGGCCATCGGCAACGACTGCACCAACGGCGGCGCGCCCGAAGGACCGGGCGAGGAGCGGCCGGAGGAGCCCGGGGGCGAGGAGCCGGGTGGCGAGGAGCCGGAGGGCGAGAAGCCGGAGGGCGAGAAGCCGGAGGGCGAGAAGCCCGAGGCCGAGAAGCCGGAGGCCGAGAAGCCGGGCGACACCGCGGGCGACGGCGGCGAGACCGGCGTCACCCCGGCCGGTGACCGGCACGAGCCGCAGGCCGAGCTCGCCGAGACCGGCGCCTCCGCGCTCACCACCGTGCTCCCGGTCGGCACCGCGCTGATGCTCGGCGGCTACGTGCTGTACCGCCGCGCCCGCGTCGCCGCGCAGCGCTGACCCGACACACCGCGACCGCGGGTCCCGCCGGTGCGGCGGGATTCGCGGTCACCCCGGCGCGCCCGGTCACCACGTGGCCCGCACCTGGCGGATGATGCGGCGCCGCAGCCGCACCCGGCGGCTGCCGTCCGGGTACAGGCGCAGCCGGTCCAGTTCCCAGTGGCCGTACTCGGCCTGCTCGGTCAACGACCGCGTGGCGGCGCTCCGGGAGACCCCACGCGGGACGTACACATCGCGAAATTCATATTCCGGCATCGCATCCATTGTGCGGATAGGGCCCGCCTCCGGATAGCGTCTGCGGTATGTCTGATGCTGCGCAGCCCACCGCCGCCGAGGTCCGCGCGTCCGTCGAAGCCCTGAAGTCCGCCCTCGACCACCACCTCGAGGTGGTCGAACGACGGGCCCGCGGCACCCGAGGGGCTGCCGCCGACGCCGCCGTCAACGCCGCGTACGACGACCTCGCCGCCGCGGGCGAGGCGTACGACGCACTCCTGTACGGGGCCTACGACGAGGTCACCCCGTTCGAGATCCCCGGGGGCGAGAGCGCCCACGGCTACCTCGGGCCCGACGAACCCACCGCCCTGAGCGTCTACATGCGCCGCGACTACACCGTCAGCGACCCGCTGCGCCTGCTCGCCCAGGCCCAGCGCGTCACCGACCTGGACCCGGACGCCGTCGACCCCTCGGAGGGCGACGCCGACACGCCGGGCAGCAGCGTGCACGCAGCGCTGGGCGTCCTCTTCGGTGAGTTCGAGCCCGACGAGCTCGCCACCCGGCACAAGGAGTTCGGGCTCACCGAGGGCGACTCCACCCTGTGGGTCGTCGCCGACGACGAGCCCGCGGAGCCGGGGGAGTGGCTGGACCAGCCGTTCGACGGCGCCGACCCCGAGCGCGTCGTCTGCCGGTACGACATCAGCACCGTCTTCGACGACGAGGACACCGAGGACATCGAGGACACCGAGGACACCGAGGACATCGACGCCGACGACGCCGACGACGCCGACGCCGACGCGGCCCCGGGGGCCGGGCAGGGCGCCGCGCGACGGGGTGCGGGGGGCTACGGCGCGGGCGGCGGGGAGTCGGAGGACGACGCGGCCGTCTCCGCCCGCTGAGCCTCCTTAGCTCCGGGCCGCGGCTGCGGGCGCAGCAGCGTCCGCAGCCGCGTGGAGCGGGGCGCTCCCGGCCGCTCCGCCACCGCGCGCGGCAGCGCGCCCTCCACTCCCTGCACGACGGACAGGTGCCGCTCCGCACGCCCGAACGCCGTGTAGACCCACGGCCGGTCCAGCGCCTCGGCCGCGTCTCCCGGCAGCACGGCCACCACCGCGGGCCACCGCAGGCCCGCGGCCTGGTGTGCGGTGACCGCCCACCCGTGCCGCAGCGCCGTGCCCACGCGCTCCTTCGCCACCGTCCACGCGGAGCCGTCCGCCCCCGTCACGCGCAGCCCCCGGTCGTCGGCCCCGGCCACCGTGCCCAGGGTGACGCGGCCCGGCGCCACCGAGTACACCACCCGGTCGCCCGGGTCGAAGCCGCCGAAGCGGCCGGGGCCGGGGTTGAGCCGCTCCTTCAGCGCGCTGTTCAGCGCCCGGGTGCCGGCACCGCCGCCGTGGCCGGGCGTGACGACCTGGGTGTCCGCGGCGTCGATCCCCAGCGCGCGCGGCACCGAGTCGGCCACGAGCTGCACGGTGCGGTGCACGGCCTCGGCGGGCTCCCGCACGGGCACGATGACCACCTCCCGGTCCGGCGCCTCGACCCGGACCAGCTCACCGGCGCCGACGCCGGAGACCAGCTCGCCCAGGGGGCCGGGGTCGGGCGTGCGGGAGACGACGCGGGGCGCGACGCCGGCCGCCAGCACGTCAGCGAGCACCTGCCCCGGACCGGCCGAGCCCAGCAGGTGCAAGTCTCCGCTCAGGACCAGGCGGGCACCGTCCGGCAGCGCCTCGACGAGCGCCGCGGCGGCCTCCGTGTCCAGCAGCGGGGCGTCCAGCACCGCCAGCACGTCCAGCGCCAGCGTGCCGTCCTCCTGCCGCGTCGGCCCCTCCCGGCCACTCAGCAGACCGGCGACGGTGACGGCCCCGCCCGTGGGTTCCGCCTCGGTGCCACCAGCCCCGGCGTGCTCGACGCCACCAGCCCCGGCGTGCTCGGTGCCACCGGCCCCGGCGTGCTCGACGCCACCGACCTCGGGCATGCCGGGCGCGGGCGGCCCGGGTGCCGGGGCGGCGAGCGCTTCGCCGGCCGCCGCGACCAGGGCCGCGAGCCGCTGCCTCCCGTTTGCGGTGTGCGCCGCCGCGCACGCGCGCAGCCCGGCCGCCCGGGCGGCGGCCACCAGCGCGGCCACCTCGGCGCGGGCGGCCTCCCCGCCGGTGTGCACCACCAGGCCGCTGTCCGCCGCCGCCCGCACCAGCTCGGCCGCGGACGCGGAGGGCACGCCGTCGGCCGCCGCCGCCCACCGCCGCGCCTCGTCGGCGTCCGGCGCCGCGAACGTGCCGCGCAGCCGCTGGAGCCCGTCGGCCAGGCTCTCCTCGGCCAGCGCCCAGCGCTCCAGGCCCAGCAGCAGCGGCACCGGGGCCTCGGCGTCCTGTGGCTCCCCCTCGAAGACCAGCACCGCTCCGGCGTCCACCGCCTCGCGCACCGCTTCCCCCGGGTCCGGCACGCCGTACCGCGCGAGCCCGCGCTCCAGGGTTTCGGCGCCGAGCACGGTGTGCCCCGAGCGGGCCGCCCGCTCCAGCAGCCAGCCCGCCAGGGCCTGGGCCCGCCGGGGCTCGCCCGTCCCGCCCTCGGCGCCCAGGGCCGCGGCGAAGGCGTCCGCTTGTTCCGGCGCGACCCCGGCGACCGCCAGCAGGCGCCACGGGTCCTCCCGCAGCTCCTCGGCGGCCTGCGGGCCCAGGGCCTCGACGACGGCCGGGGCCAGCGACTCCGGCGCGCCGCCCGCCGCCAGCACCCGGGGCACCTCCGGCGGCACCACCACGGCGTCGCCCGCGTCGGCCCGCGGGCCGACGCGGGCCGCCCCGGGGGCGGGGGCGCGGCGGGGGGCGCGGGGCGGCTCCGGGGCCGGGAAGAACTCGGCGGCCGACCGCTCACCGCGCTCCACCGCCCGCACGGCGGCCATCAACTCCGCCGCCTTGCCCCGGGGCTCCCCGCCCCCGGGTTCCCCGGCACCGGACTCCCCGCCTCCAGGCCCACCGGCACCGGGCCCGTCGCCGCCCGGACCGCTCGCGGGGGCCGGGCCGCCCGGGCCGCCCGGGCCGGCCGAGCCGTCGGTGGCACCGGGGGTGCCGGGGGTGCCGGGGGTGCCCTCGGAGGTGGTCACAGCGTGCTCCAGTCGTGGTCGGGGTAGCGGTGCAGCGGGGCCGAGACGTCGTCCAGGGCCCGGGTGATCTCGTCAGGCAGAC
>NZ_JAPKFL010000017.1 GCF_026262575.1 Streptomyces marinisediminis | reverse complement strand
GGGGCGGGGCGGGGCGGGTCCGCGGCCGGTCGGGGGGCGGGCCCCGGGGGGGGGCGCCGGGGGGGGCCCGGGGGGGGTGTGCCCGGGGGCCCGCCGCGTCGTCGGGTGCGGTACCGCGACGGACGGCGGCCGGACCGCCCGTCAGGTCCGGCGCGCGGAGGTCACGCGGTAGACGTCGTAGACGCCCTCCACCCCGCGCACGGCCTTCAGCACGTGGCCGAGGTGCTTGGGATCGCCCATCTCGAAGGTGAAGCGGGAGGTGGCGACCCGGTCGCGGGAGGTCTGCACGGCCGCCGAGAGGATGTTGACGTGCTGGTCGGACAGGACGCGGGTGACGTCCGAGAGCAGGCGCGAGCGGTCCAGCGCCTCGACCTGGATGGCGACCAGGAACACCGAGGACTGCGTCGGCGCCCACTCCACGTCCAGCATCCGCTCCGGCTCCCGCGCGAGCGCGTCGACGTTGACGCAGTCCGCGCGGTGCACCGAGACGCCGCTGCCCCGGGTGACGAAGCCGATGATCGGGTCGCCCGGCACCGGTGTGCAGCAGCGGGCCAGCTTCACCCACACGTCCTCGGTGCCCTTGACGATCACCCCGGGGTCGGCGCTCGTCCGGCGTCCCGCGCGCGTGCGGCGCAGCGGCGGCGAGGTCTCGGCGATGTCCTCGTTGGCGGCCTCCTCGCCGCCGAAGGCCTGCACGAGCTTTTGCACCACGTTCTGCGCGGTGACGTGGCCCTCGCCGATGGCCGCGTAGAGCGAGGAGATGTCGGGGTAGCGCATCTCGTGGGCGAGCGTGACCAGGGAGTCTCCGGTCAGGACGCGCTGGATGGGCAGGTTCTGCTTGCGCATGGCGCGCACGATCGCGTCCTTGCCCTGTTCGATGGCCTCGTCGCGCCGCTCCTTGGAGAACCAGCCGCGGATCTTGTTGCGCGCCCGGGGGGACTTGACGAAGCCGAGCCAGTCCCGCGAGGGGCCCGCGCCGGGGGCCTTGGAGGTGAAGATCTCCACCGTGTCGCCGTGGTCGAGGGTGGACTCCAGCGGCACCAGCCGGCCGCCCACCCGGGCGCCGATGGTGCGGTGCCCCACCTCGGTGTGCACCGCGTACGCGAAGTCCACCGGCGTCGCCCCGGCGGGCAGCGCTATCACGTCGCCCTTGGGCGTGAAGACGAACACCTCGTTGCGCGAGAGGTCGAAGCGCAGCGACTCCAGGAACTCGCCCGGGTCCTCCGTCTCCTTCTGCCAGTCCAGCAACTGGCGCAGCCACGCCATGTCGTTGACGGTGTCCTTGCCGCCGCGCCCGCCGGCGTCGGTGCGGACCTTGGACGCGCCGGCCATCGCCTCCTGCTTGTACTTCCAGTGCGCGGCGATGCCGTACTCGGCGCGGCGGTGCATGTCGTAGGTGCGGATCTGCAGTTCGACGGGCTTTCCGCCGGGCCCGATGACCGTCGTGTGCAACGACTGGTACATGTTGAACTTCGGCATCGCGATGTAGTCCTTGAACCGCCCGGGCACCGGGTTCCACCGGGCGTGCACGGTGCCCAGTGCCGCGTAGCAGTCGCGGACGGTGTCCACCAGGACGCGGATGCCGACCAGGTCGTAGATCTCGGCGAAGTCCCGGCCCCGCACGATCATCTTCTGGTAGACGCTGTAGTAGTGCTTCGGCCGCCCGGTGACGGTGGCCTTGATCCGGGCTCCGCGCAGGTCGCCCTGCACCTCGTCGATGACGGTGGCCAGGTACTCGTCCCGCTTGGGCGCCCGCTCGGCGACCAGGCGGACGATCTCGTCGTACATCTTGGGGTAGAGGATCGCGAAGGCGAGGTCCTCCAGCTCCCACTTGATGGTGTTCATGCCCAGCCGGTGGGCGAGCGGGGCGTAGATCTCCAGGGTCTCGCGGGCCTTCTGCTCCTGCTTCTCACGGCGCAGGAAGCGCATGGTGCGCATGTTGTGCAGCCGGTCCGCCAGCTTGATGACCAGCACCCGCGGGTCCTTGGCCATGGCGACGACCATCTTGCGCACGGTCTCGGCCTGGGCCGCCTCGCCGAACTTGACCTTGTCCAGCTTGGTGACGCCGTCGACCAGCAGGGCCACCTGGTCGCCGAAGTCGCGCCGCAGCGTCTCCAGGCCGTACTCGGTGTCCTCGACGGTGTCGTGCAGCAGGCCGGCCATCAGGGTGGCCGGGTCCATGCCCAGCTCCGCGAGGATCGTGGTGACCGCCAGCGGGTGGGTGATGTAGGGGTCACCGCTCTTGCGCTTCTGCCCGCGGTGCCAGCGCTCGGCGACCTGGTAGGCGCTCTCGATCTGCCGCAGGGTGGCGGTGTCGGCCTTGGGGTCGTTGCCGCGCACGATGCGCAGGAGCGGCTCCAGCACCGGGTGGTAGGGGCTGGAGCGCTGGACGCCGAGCCGGGCCAGGCGCGCGCGGACGCGGTTGGAGGAGCCGTAGCGCCCGGAGACGCCGGAGATCGCGCGGGCCGGGGCGCCGTCCCCCGACCCGGAGCTGGTGGGGGCCGGGGCGGGTGGCCGGGCGGCGGACGCGGGGTGCTGCTTGCCGGGCTTCTCGCCGCCCCTGCGTTCCGGCTTCCGGTCCGGCGCGGACGCGGCCGGGCGCGGCGCGGCGGACTCGGCCTCGGCCGGGCTGGGGCCCGCGGCATCCCCGGGCGCGCCCGTCGCGGGCCGCTGGGCGGTGCCTGTGTCCCTTCGCTCGGTGGCGGTGAGTCGCTGGGCCTCGTCTGGCAAGAGCACTCCTCGAACGGTTCCGGCCACGGAACGGCTGGACTGCCATGGTATCGATCCCCGGCGCCGGGCGTCCGGGCCGCTCGGGCGGCCGGCCGTGCGGGCGCGCCGCACAGCCCCGCGCCGCACAGCCCCGCGCCGGGCGGGCCCTGGATGGGCCGCCCGGCGCGAGGCTGTGGCGGACGGTGCGGTCAGACGGCCAGGAGCGCGTCCAGCGGGGCGCCGTCGAGTGCGGCCTCCACCCGGGGCCGGCCGGCGAGGAAGCCGAGCTCCAGCAGGACGGCGGTGCCCACGACGCGGGCGCCGGTACGCCGGATCAGGCGCACCGACGCCTCCGCGGTGCCGCCGGTGGCCAGCACGTCGTCGATCACCAGCACCCGGTCCCCGGCGGTGAGGTCCTCGGCGTGCAGCTCGATCTCGGCGCTGCCGTACTCCAGGTCGTAGGCCTGGCCGAGCGTGGCGCCCGGCAGCTTGCCCGCCTTGCGCACCGGCACGAAGCCGAGCCCGGCCCGCACCGCGACGGGCGCGGCGAGGATGAACCCGCGCGCCTCCAGGCCGACGACCTTGGTGGCGCCCAGCGCGGCGCACCGCCGCGCCAGCACGTCGGTCAGCGCGGTGAACGCCCGCGGATCGGCCAGCAGCGGGGTGATGTCCTTGAACACCACGCCGGGCCTGGGGTGGTCCGGCACGTCCCGGATGCGGCTGAGCAGCAGGTCGCAGACGTCGGCGGGCAGCGGGGGCGAGGACGTCACGCCGCTCACCGCCGCTTCCCCGCGGCGCCGCCCCGGCCCCGGCGGCCGCCGGGGGTGTCCTGACGGCGCGGGGAGACGACGCCGGCACCGGCCGGAGCCACGTCGCGCGGCTCCTCCGCACCCCGCGGCTCCCCGGAGTCGGCCGGCGTGTCGGTCGCCTCCGCGTCGGCGGCCGGCCCCGCGTCGGCGTCCGGCCCCGCGTCGTCCGGGCCGCCGGCGCCCTCGGCGCCGTCCGCCGCGTCGGCGTCGTCACCGCCCCCGTCCGCGGCCTTGGCCCGCTTGGCCAGCACCCGGCGGGTGTGGGCGCGCACCTCGGGCTGGCGCCGCTTGAGGTCCACCACGATCGGCGTCGCGATCATGATGGAGGAGTAGGTGCCCGCGACCAGGCCGACGAAGAGCGAGAGGGCGATGTCCTTGAGCATGCCCCCGCCGAGCAGGCCCGCGCCGATCAGCAGCAGTCCGGCCACCGGGAGCAGCGCCACGACGGAGGTGTTGACCGAGCGCACCAGCGTCTGGTTCAGGCCCATGTTGGCCAGCTCTTCGAAGGTGCGGCGGCTCTGCTTGGTCAGCGTGCGGGTGTTCTCGTTGACCTTGTCGAAGACGACCACGGTGTCGTACAGCGAGTATCCGAGGATCGTCAAAACGCCGACCACCGTGCCGGGCGTGACCTCGAAGCCCACCAGCGCGTAGACCCCGACGGTGATGACCAGGTCGTGCAGGAGCGCGACGAGGGCGGCCAGGGCCATGCGCCACTCGAAGGTGATCGCCAGGTACACGCTCACGAGCACCAGGAAGATCACCATGCCGGTGAGCGCCTTGCTCGTCATCTGGTCGCCCCAGCTCGGGCCGACCAGCTCGACGCCCAGGTCCTGGGGGGCGACGCCGATGTCCTCGGCGATCTCGGCGCGGGCGCTGTTGGACGTCTGCGTGTCCAGGCCGGTGACCGTGATGCGCAGCGAGCCGTTGCCCAGGCGCTGGACGCGGGCGTCGTTGCCGGTCGCCTCCTGTGCGGAGGTGCGGGCCTCCTCGACCGTGACCTGCGTGGCGGGCGTGGTGAAGACCGCGCCGCCCTGGAACTCCACCCCCATGAACAGGCCCTTGACGCCGAGCCCGGCCAGGGAGACGACGATCAAGAGGGCGGAGACCGCGTACCAGAGCTTGCGGCGGCTGACGATGTCGGTCACGACCTCGCCGCGGTTCAGCCTGGCGCCGAGTGCACCGATCCTGGTCACGTCAGGCCTCCTTCGGCTCAGCGGTGGCAGGGGCCAAGCGGCGCCCGCGGATGGGCGGCCGGACTCCCAGCCGCTTGGGGTCCAGGCCCGACAGGGGGTGCCCGTCGGCGAAGAACGGACGGCGCGCCAGGAGGCTCGTCAGCGGCTTGGTCAGCAGGAAGACGATCAGCACGTCGAGCAGGGTGGTCAGGCCGAGGACGAACGCGAAGCCCTGGACGGAGCCCACCGCGGCGAAGAACAGGACGACGGCGGCGAGGAAGGAGACCACGTCGGAGATGAGGATGGTGTGCCGCGCCCGCGGCCACGCCCGCTCGATCGCCGGACGGATCGACCGGCCCTCCCTGACCTCGTCCCGGATGCGCTCGAAGTAGACGATGAAGGAGTCCGCCGTGATGCCGATCGCGACGATGGCGCCGCAGACCGCCGGCAGGCTCAGCGCGAAGCCGATGGCCGGGCCGAGCAGCGACATGACGACGTAGGTCAGCCCGCCCATGAGGAGCAGGCTGGCGATGGCCACCAGCGCCAGGGCCCGGTAGTAGAACAGCAGGTAGAGCACGACCAGGGCCAGCCCGATGCCGCCGGCGATCAGCCCGGCCTGGAGCTGGTCGCTGCCGAGCGAGGGCGAGATGCTCACCACGTTCGCTTCCTGGAAGCTGATCGGCAGCGCGCCGAACTTCAGCACGTTGGCGAGGTCGGCGGCCGAATCCTGGTCGAAGCTGCCGCTGATCTCGGCCTGCCCGCCGCCGATGCGGGAGGAGACGGAGGGGGCGGAGACGACTTCGCCGTCGAGCGTGATGGCGAACTGGTTCTGCGGCTGCGGCAGGGTGGAGATGCGCCCGGTGACGTCGGCGAACTTGCCCGCGCCGGCGTCGTTGAAGTCCATCGTGACGATCCAGATGCCGCGCTGCTGGTCGAAGACCGCGTCGGCGCCGGTCACGTCGGTGCCGGGCACCTCGACCGGCCCGAGCGCGTACTTGTAGGCGCCCTCCCGGTCGCAGGCCGCGACGGGCTCGGAGTTCTCCGCGGCCGCGACGGCCTGGCTCGCGTTGGCGCGGGCCTCGGGGGTGGAGCAGTCGAGCTCCTGGAGGCGCTGCATGAGCGCGGCGGCCTCCTCCTGGCCCTCGGGCGGCACCGGGCTCTCCTGCGGCTCCTCCTCGCCCCCGGGCTGCTCCCCCTCCTCGGGGGCGCCGGGCGAGGGGGTCGGCTCGTCCACCGGCCCCTGGCGGGCCCCCTGCGGGCTGGGCTCGTTGGAGGCCTCGTCGGCCGGGGACTCCTCGCCCTCGTCCGCCGGGGACTCCTCACCCTCCGGGGCCTCGGCCTTGTCGTCGCCGGTGCCCTCCGCGGCGTCGTCCTGCTCGCCCGCGCTCTGCTCGGGGCTCGGCGAGGGCTCGCCCTCGGGGGCGGGCGCGGCGGCGGGAACGGCGTTGAGCACGGGGCGGAAGCCGAGCTCGGCCGTGGTGCCCACCTGCTCACGGGCCTGTTCCTCGTCGGTCCCGCGGGGGATGTTGACGATGATGTTGCGGTCGCCCTGGGTCTTGACCTCCGCCTCGGACACACCGAGGCCGTTGACCCGGCGGTCGATGATCGAGGCGGCCGTCTCCATGTTGGCCGGGTTGATCGCGTCGCCCTTGCCCGGCTGCTCCTGAGCGGTGAGCGTGATGCTCGTGCCGCCGGCGAGGTCGATGCCCAGGCGCGGGCTCTTGGTACCGGCGAGGAACATGCCTCCGACCAGCAGCCCCGTGAGGGCGATGATCAACGCGAGGGCACGCCCCGGTTTCCCCTGCGCCCCGGGGGACCTCCGGCGCTTCTTCGGTGTCGCCACCTTGTCGTTTCTCCCTGTCCGGCCGCCCGCGCGCGGTGGTCACCGCGCAGCACGCGAGATGATGTGCGGAACGTGCGGCGCCGCCGGACCGAGGGTCCGGCGGCGTAGCGGCTACTTCGGGCCGCTGTCGCCGTCGCGCTTGGAGTCCTGGGGGTGCTCGTCCGCAGCGCCGGGCGCCTCGCCGTCTTTGCCCAGGTCGATCTTCTCATCCGTGACGGCGTCCGCGGAACCGCTCGGTCCGGTCAGCGTGGAGGCGTCGTCGGGAACCACCGGGTCCTCGCCGTGCGTCTCACCGTGCACGATGCGCTCGTACTCCTCGGCCTCCAGCACCGCGCCGACGGCGTTCTTGGCGTAGAGCGCGTGCACACCGGGGGCCACTTCGAGCAGCACGGTGTCGTCCCCCACCTCCTTGACCCGGGCGTACATGCCGCCGATGGTGCGGACGCCGGTGCCAGGCTGCATCTGGTCGCGCATCTGCATGGCCTGCTGCTGCTTCTTCTTGGCCGACCTCGTCATCACGAACATGAAGCCGATGAGGATGAGGAGGGGGAGAAGGAATGCGATATCCACGGCGGAAGAGTGTCCTTTGCAGGGCCGCGAGCGGCCTGGGGGGTGATGGATGAGTCTGCCGCCCCAGGGGCGGCATCGGCGGAGTCTAGGCGAGGCTCTGCCGCTGGAACAACGCTTCGCCGGCGGTGGAGGTTCCGGTGCGGGGCGAACCCGGCCTTCCGCGCACCGCCGCCGGTCAGCCGTCGAACAGCCCGGACTGGCCCCCCGGCGCCCCCGGTGCGGGCCGCGGCGGGGGCGTCAGGCCCAGGTGGGCCCAGGCCGCCGGGGTGCCCACCCGCCCGCGCGGCGTGCGGGCGAGCAGGCCCTCGCGCACCAGGAACGGCTCGGCGACCTCCTCGACCGTCTCGCGCTCCTCCCCCACGGCCACCGCCAGCGTGGACAGCCCGACCGGGCCGCCGCCGAACAGCTTGAGCAGGGCGTGCAGCACCGAGCGGTCCAGCCGGTCGAGCCCGCGCTCGTCCACCTCGTACACCGCCAGCGCCTGCCGGGCGATCTCCCGGGTGACGGCGCCGTCGGCCTTGACCTGGGCGTAGTCGCGCACCCGGCGCAGCAGGCGGTTGGCGATGCGCGGGGTGCCGCGGGAGCGGCCGGCGATCTCGGCGGCGCCCGCGGCGTCCGTGGTGACCTCCAGCAGCTTCGCGGAGCGGTGGACGACGCGCTCCAGCTCGGCCGGTTCGTAGAACTCCATGTGCGCGGTGAAGCCGAAGCGGTCGCGCAGCGGGGGCGGCAGCAGGCCCGCCCGGGTGGTGGCGCCGACCAGGGTGAACGGCGGCAGTTCGAGCGGAATGGCGGTGGCGCCCGGGCCCTTGCCGACGACGACGTCGACGCGGAAGTCCTCCATCGCCATGTAGAGCATCTCCTCGGCGGGCCGGGACATGCGGTGGATCTCGTCCAGGAAGAGCACCTCGCCCTCCTGGAGCGAGGAGAGGATCGCGGCCAGGTCCCCGGCGTGCTGGATGGCCGGGCCCGAGGTGATGCGGATCGGGGCGCCCATCTCGGCCGCGATGATCATGGAGAGGGTCGTCTTGCCCAGGCCCGGGGCGCCGGAGAGCAGGACGTGGTCGGCGGTGGCGCCGCGCTGCCGGGCGGCCCTGAGCACCAGGTCGAGCTGTTCGCGCACCTTGGGCTGGCCGACGAACTCGGCGAGCGTCTTGGGCCGCAGCGCGGCCTCGACGGCGGTGTCCTCGCCGTCGGCGTCGGCGCCCACCAGGCGCTCGCCGCCGGTGGCCGGGGGTGCGGCGGCGTAGGCGTCGCCGTCCGCGGGGGCGCTGGCGCCCTGGTCGTCGTCCCGGGTCATGCTCACTGTCTCCTCGGGCCGGGGCGCGGGGCGCCTCAGCGGGTGCGGTTCAGGGTCTGGAGTGCGGCGCGCAGCAGGGTGCTCACCGGCGGCACGGCCCCGCCGCCGGCGGCCTCGGCCTGCGGGGCGACGGCCTCGATGGCCTCGTCGGCCTCCCGGGCGGCGTAGCCCAGGCCGAGGAGGGCGGTGTGGAGCTGCTCGCGCCAGGGCGCCGGCCCGGCGGCGCCGGCCGCCGCCGCGGGCGCGGCGCCGCCGACCGGCGCGCCGAGCCGGTCCTTCAGCTCCAGCAGCAGCTTCTGCGCGCCCTTCTTGCCGATGCCGGGCACGGCCGTGAGCGCCTTCTCGTCCCCGGCGGCCACGGCTCGGCGCAGGGCGTCGGGCCGGTGGACGGCGAGCATGGCCTGGGCGAGCCGGGGGCCCACGCCGCTGGCGGTCTGCAGCAGCTCGAAGACCTGGCGCTCGTCGTCGTCGGCGAAGCCGTAGAGGGTGAGGCTGTCCTCGCGCACCACCAGGGAGGTGGCCAGCTTCGTCCGCTCCCCCACGCGCAGGGCGGCCAGCGTGGCGGGGGCGCACTGCACGGACATGCCGACGCCGCCGACCTCGATGACGGCGGCGTCGGGCGCGAGCGCGGCCACCGGGCCCTGGACGAAAGCGATCATCGGACGGTGCCCTTTCGCGAGCGGGGGGTTCGGGCGGCGCGGACGGCCTGGTGCGCTTGCTGGAGGCGGTTGAGCGCGGGAGCGCGCCAGATGTGGCAGATGGCCAGCGCCAGCGCGTCGGCGGCGTCGGCGGGACGGGGCGGGGCGTCCAGCCGGAGCAGCCGGGTGACCATGGCGCCGACCTGCGCCTTGTCCGCCCGCCCGGTGCCGGTGACGGCGGCCTTGACCTCGCTGGGCGTGTGCAGCGCGACGGGCAGCCCGCGCCGGGCCGCGCACAGCAGGGCCACGGCGCTGGCCTGCGCGGTGCCCATCACGGTGCGCACGTTGTGCTGGCTGAACACCCGCTCCACGGCGACGGCTTCGGGCCGGTGGGCGTCCAGCCACCCGTCGATGCCGCGCTCGATCTCCACCAGCCGCTGGGCGGTCTCGGCGTCGGCCGGGGTGCGGATCACGCCGACGGCGGCCATGCGCAGCGGACGCCCCGCCACGCCCTCGACCACGCCGACGCCGCAGCGGGTCAGCCCCGGGTCCACGCCCAGCACACGCACGCGCGCCCCTCCCCTGTCGTCACCTCGCCGCCCCTGCCGGGCGAGCCGTTCGACGCAGGCTACCGGGCCGCACCGACAACGCGGCGCGCCACGGCGGCGGCGCGGCCGTCCGGTGGGGCCCAGGGCCGGTGCCCGGGCCGCGCGCGCCGTGCTCGGGCGTCCGGGGCGGGGTGGGGCACGGAGGCGGGGCGCCCGGCGAAGCTCAGGCGTCGACCTTGGCCATGACCTCGTCGGAGACGTCGAAGTTGGCGAAGACGTTCTGCACGTCGTCGCTGTCCTCGAGGGCGTCGATCAGCTTGAAGATCTTCTTGGCGCCCTCCTCGTCCAACTGCACCTGCATGGTGGGGACGAAGTTGGCGTCCGCGGAGTCGTAGTCGATGCCGGCCTCCTGGAGCGCGGTGCGCACCGCGACCAGGTCGGTGGCCTCGCTGAGCACCTCGAAGGACTCACCGAGGTCGTTGACCTCCTCCACACCCGCCTCCAGGACGGCGGCGAGCACGTCGTCCTCGGCCAGCTCGCCCTTGGGGACGATCACGACGCCCTTGCGGTGGAACAGGTAGGCCACCGAGCCGGGGTCGGCCATCGAGCCGCCGTTGCGGGTCATCGCGACGCGCACGTCGGAGGCCGCGCGGTTGCGGTTGTCGGTCAGGCACTCCACGAGCACGGCGACGCCGTTGGGGCCGTAGCCCTCGTACATGATCGTCTCGTAGTCGGCACCGCCCGCCTCCAGGCCGGCGCCGCGCTTGACCGCGCTGTCGATGTTCTTGTTGGGGACCGACTGCTTCTTCGCCTTCTGGATGGCGTCGTAGAGCGTGGGGTTGCCGTCCGGGTCCGCACCGCCCATGCGCGCGGCGACTTCGATGTTCTTGATCAGCTTGGCGAACAGCTTGCCGCGCTTGGCATCGATCACGGCCTTCTTGTGCTTGGTGGTTGCCCACTTAGAGTGGCCGGACACAGCCTCGCTCCTTCGATGTCACCAACGGGTTACCAGTGCGCCCGATCCTACCGTCAGCGCGTCACGCCGCTGCCCGCACCATCTGTGCGAACATCTCGTGCACCCGGTGGTCGCCGGTCAGTTCGGGGTGGAAGGCGGTGGCGAGCAGACGGCCCTGGCGCACCGCGACGGGGTGCCCGTCGTGGACGGCGATGACCTCGGCCCCGGCGCCGGTGGACTCCACCCACGGCGCGCGGATGAAGACCCCCTCGACGGGGCCGCCGTCGACGCCGGTCACCTCCACGGCGGCTTCGAAGGACTCGTTCTGGCGGCCGAAGGCGTTGCGGCGCACGATCATGTCGATGCCGCCGATCGTCTCCTGGCCCGAGCGCGGGTCCAGGATCTTGTCGGCGAGCATGATCATGCCCGCGCAGGAGCCGTAGGCGGGCATGCCCTCGCCCACCCGGGCGCGCAGCGGCTCCAGCAGCCCGAAGGCCGAGGCCAGCTTGGAGATGGTGGTGGACTCGCCGCCCGGGATGACCAGGCCGTCGACCTCGGCCAGCTCCTCGGGCCGGCGCACCGCACGGGCGTCCGCGCCCGCTCCGGCGAGCGCCGCCAGGTGTTCCCTGACGTCGCCCTGCAGGGCCAGGACGCCGATGACGGGGTTGCTCACGGTGTACCTCTCGGACCAGCGCCTGCGGGCGGCCCGGCCCGCGGGGGCCGGGCCGCCCGCAGGCGGCCGTGCGTGGGGGCGCTGGTCACCAGCCGCGGCTGGCGTAGCGCTCCTCGTCGGGCAGGGTGTCGCAGTTGATGCCGACCATGGCCTCACCGAGATTGCGGGAGGCGTCGGCGATGATCTTCGGGTCGTCGAAGAAGGTGGTGGCCTTCACGATCGCGGCGGCGCGCTTGGCCGGGTCGCCGGACTTGAAGATGCCCGAGCCGACGAAGACGCCCTCGGCACCGAGCTGGCGCATCAGCGCGGCGTCGGCCGGGGTGGCGACGCCACCGGCGGAGAAGAGCACGACGGGCAGCTTGCCCAGCTCGGCCACCTCGGCCACCAGCTCGTAGGGGGCGCGCAGCTCCTTGGCCGCGGCGTACAGCTCGTGGTTGTCCAGGCCCTTCAGGCGCGCGATGTCGCCCTTGATCTGGCGCATGTGGCGCACGGCCTCGACGACGTTGCCGGTGCCGGCCTCGCCCTTGGAGCGGATCATCGCGGCACCCTCGGCGATGCGGCGCAGGGCCTCGCCGAGATTGGTGGCACCGCAGACGAACGGGGTGGTGAAGGCGAACTTGTCGCTGTGGTTGACCTCGTCGGCCGGGGTGAGGACCTCGGACTCGTCGATGTAGTCGACCCCGAGGGCCTGGAGGACCTGGGCCTCGACGAAGTGGCCGATGCGGGACTTGGCCATGACCGGGATGGAGACGGCGTCGATGATGCCCTCGATCATGTCCGGGTCGGACATGCGCGCGACGCCGCCGTCCTTGCGGATGTCGGCCGGGACCCGCTCCAGGGCCATGACCGCGACGGCACCGGCGTCCTCGGCGATCTTCGCCTGCTCCGGCGTGACGACGTCCATGATCACGCCGCCCTTGAGCTGCTCGGCCATGCCGCGCTTGACGCGCGCGGTGCCGGTCTCGGGGGTCGGGGAAGTGCTGGGGGACGTGGTGGACACGGTTGACCTCACTCGGCGGAAAGACGACTAACGGTACGGAAGCGGTGAAGGCGGCGAGACGGCCGACACGGTCCATCGTAGGCCCGTTCGGCACGCCACCCGGACCGGCCACGAAGTCCACTTCGCGACCGAGCCTGCGCCATCATTGATAAAACCGGGCCGCCCGGTGTCCGGGAAAGGTCCAATTCGCGGTCAGTGGCCCGTTCCGGTGCCCCGATCGGCGCTTCCGGCCCCGCCACCGGCCCCGGCGGCAGCGCCGCCTCCGGTCCCGCCGCCGTCCCGCCCGGCGGCAGCGGTGTGTTCCGCGGCCCGGTCCGCGTCGCGGGCGGCGGTCGGCTCGGGGGCGCCCGCCGGTGCTCCGTTCCCGGAGCGGTCCACCAGGGCCGGGGGCGGCCCGTCGTCCATCTCGAAGGCCAGCGGGAACGGCGCGTGCCCGGCCAGCCGCAGCCAGCGCACCGCGCGGTGCCGCCGCAGCGCGCGGGCGGCGCGCACCGCGTCGTTGTGGAACCGCCGCGCCATCGGCACCCGGCGCACCGCCTCGGCCAGCTCGCCGACGGACTCCTCGCCCCCGGGCACCGCGCGCACCGCCTCCATCTGGCCGGGCTCGCCGAGCACGGCCCGCAGCGCCTGGCTCAGCTCGCTCTCGGCCACCTCACGGCTCTCCTCGGCCGCGAGCCGGGCGTCGTGGGCGCTCTGGTAGAGCAGCATGGAGGCGGCCGGGTCGAAGACGCCGGAGGTGGCCAGCTCCTGGGCGACGGAGGCCCGCCGCAGGAGCTGGGCGTCCAGCGCGGCACGCGCGGCGTCGATCCGGGCGTGCAGCCGGTCCAGGCGCCCGGCCGTCCAGCTCAGGTAGACGCCGACGACCACCAGCGCGAGGGTGGTCCACACGACCCAGGAAAGCGCAGTCACAGGGCGCAACGTTAGCGGACGCCCCGCGTGCCCCGGGGGCCCGGAGCGGCCCCGGGCGGGTCAGGCGCGTCCGGGGCGCAGCCGGTTCCACGGACGCATGCGGTCGTCCTCGGCCACCGTGGAGGCGCCCTCGGTGACCGTCTCGTAGACCGCCAGGATGTCGGCGGCGACCGTGCCCCAGTCGAAGCGCCGCACGTGCGCGGAGGCCCGCGCGCGCAGTTCGGCGCGCCGGTCGGCGTCGCCCAGCAGCCGCACGGCCGCCCGGGCGAGCGCGTCGGCGTCCTCGTTCGGGTAGGTCTCGCCCGCCTCACCCCCGCCGAGCACCTGGACGAACGCGTCCAGGTCGCTGGCCAGCACCGGGGCCCCGGCCGACATGGCCTCGACGAGAATGATGCCGAAGCTCTCGCCCCCGGTGTTGGGCGCCACGTAGACGTCCACGCTGCGCAGCAGCCGCGCCTTGTCCTCGTCGCTGACCATGCCCAGGAACTGGACCCTGTCGCGCAGGTGCGCGGGCAGGCCCGCCACGGCCTCCTTCTCGTCCCCCCGGCCGGCCACCAGCAGCCGCGCCGCCGGGCGCCGCTCCAGGATCGCCGGCAGCGCCCGCATCAGCACCGGCAGGCCCTTGCGCGGCTCGTCGATGCGGCCGATGAAGCCGATCGTCCCGCCCTCCCACTCGGCCTTGGGCTCGGCGTCGGCGAAGAAGCCCACGTCGACCCCGTTGGGGATGACGACGGCGTCCCCGCCCAGGTGCTCGACCAGCGTGCGCCGCGCGTACTCGCTGACCGCGATGCGGGCGCTGATCTTCTCCAGCGCGGGCTGGAGGATCGGGTAGGCCGCGACCATGGCCCGCGAGCGCGGGTTGGAGGTGTGGAAGGTGGCGACGATGGGCCCGCGCGCCGCCCAGCAGGCCAGCAGGGACAGCGAGGGCGCCGCCGGCTCGTGCACGTGCAGCACGTCGAAGTCGCCGTCCGCCAGCCAGCGGCGCACCCGGGCGGCGGAGAGCACGCCGAAGCTGAGCCGGGCCACCGAGCCGTTGTAGGGCACCGGCAGGGCACGCCCGGCGGAGACCACGTAGGACGGCAGCGGCTTGTCGTCGTCGGCCGGGGTCAGCACGGACACCCGGTGACCGAGGCGGATCAGGTGTTCGGCGCAGTCGCGGATGTGGAACTGCACGCCCCCGGGCACGTCCCAGGAGTAGGGGCAGACGATGCCGATCCTCACGGGCGCGGCTCCCTCTTCGCCGGTCCGCCGGGCCGGGTGGGCGGATCGGCCGGCCACAGGCGCTGCAGCATGTGCCAGTCGGTGGGGTGGGCGGCGATCGCCTCGGCGAAGACGTCGGCCAGCGCCTGGGTCATCGCCGCGGCCTTCTCCCGCCGGGTGCCCTCGGCGGGCACCTCGATCGCGGGGTGGACGCGGGCCTTCATCACCGGGGTGTCGTCGAACCACAGGCTGGCGGGCAGCAGCGGGGCGCCGGTCTGCAGGGCCAGCAGCGCGGGGCCGGGGGGCATCCGCGCGGGCTCGCCGAAGAAGGACACTTCCACGCCGGAGGCCGACAGGTCCCGGTCCGCGACGAGGGCGACGACCTGGCCCGCGCGCAGGCGGCGGGCCAGCACCCCGAACGGCGTGCCGCCGTCGTGCGGCAGCACCTCCATGCCCAGCGACTCGCGGTAGGCGACGAACCGGTCGTAGAGCGAGGCGGGCTTCAGCCGCTCGGCGACGGTGGCCAGGTTCACCCCGAGCTGCGTGGTGGCCCAGGCGCCGGCGAGGTCCCAGTTCGCCAGGTGCGGCAGGGCCAGCACGGCGCCGCGGCCCTGCTCCAGCGGCTCGGTGAGCCGGTGGGCGTCCAGCAGCCGCATGCCGTTCGCGATGCGCTCGTGGTCCCAGGCGGGGAGCCGGAAGGACTCCATCCAGTAGCGCAGGTAGGAGCGCATCCCGGCCCGGGACAGCTCGGTGAGCCGCTGCGCGGAGGCGTCGGGGACGACGCGGGCGAGGTTCGCCTCCAACTGCCGCACGCCCGGCCCGCGCCGCTTCCAGGCGACGTCCGCGATGCGCTGCCCGAGCCGTACGGCGACCGGTTCCGGCAGCCGCTTCACGCCCGCCCAGCCCAGCCCGTACAGGCCGTCGGTGAGCCGTTCCCTCATGCGGGCCCTCCCCTCCCCTTCTCCGTGCCGCCCGGCGCCGGGGCGGCGGGGGCGGCGTCCGCGGCGGCGGCCTCCCGGCGCACCGTGACCACGCGCTGCACCAGGGTGACGGCGCTGCCCACGGCGACCGCCCATAGGGCGACCGGCAGCAGCACGCCGAGGTGCGGGACGCCGAACGTGGTCTCGAAACCTGCCAGCCCGGTCAGCACCAGCGTGATCACCAGGCGCTCGGCCCGCTCGACCAGGCCGTTGACGTTCACCGGGAGCCCGATGCTCTCGCCGCGGGCCTTGGTGTAGGAGACGACCTGCCCGCTGGCCAGGCAGAAGATCGCCAGCGCGCACAGCAGGAGGGAGTCGCCCGCGCCCGCGAACCACAGGGCGAGCCCGCCGAAGACGGCGGCGTCCGCCACCCGGTCGAGGGTGGAGTCCAAGAACGCCCCCCAGCGGCTGGAGCGCCCCGACTGCCGGGCCATGTTGCCGTCGACGAGGTCGGAGAAGACGAACACCGTGATGGTCACGACGCCCCAGAAGAACTCCCCGAGCGGGAAGAACACCAGCGCTCCGGCCACCACTCCGGCCGTGCCGACCAGGGTGACGGCGTCCGGGCTCACCCCCAGGCGCAGCAGCAGCGCGGCGAACGGGGTCAGGACACGCGTGAAGAACGCACGCGCGTACTTGTTCAGCATGGCGGTCCCGGGGTCGGTGCGGGCGGTGGCGCTTCGGCGGCCACCGGCCGCCCCATCGTAGCCAGCGCGGCGGCGGCGTTACGGAGCGGTAGCACGAACGGGTGCGGGCGGCGCCGCGCCCGGCGCGCCGGGACGGGCGCGGGCGAGCCGGGACCGGCGGCGCACGCGGTCTGCGGGCGGCGCGGGGAGCGCGCCGGCGCGGCGCGCGCCCCGGCGGCCGGCCCCTCCTCGCGCCGTCGCCCCTCCCGGACGGCCGGCCCGGCCGCCGGACGGCAGACGGCCACCCCGGACACTGGGTGAGCAGGCGGACACCGGGCAGCCGGACCCGGACACCACGACCACACCAGCAGACCCGAACATCAGACGGCCACACGAGCAGGCCCGGGGACACCGGACAGACGGACCAGCGGACCAGCGGACCCGGCCACCGGACAGGCGGACCGGCGGGCCCGAACACCGGACGGGCAGACCGGCAGGCGCAGCCACGATGCCGGCGCCCGGGGCCGGACGCGCCGGAGGCCGGCCGCCGGGGCGGCGGACCGGCGCCCGCCCGCCCCGGTGCCGCGGTCCGCGGCGGCCGCAGTTACGCCCGGCGTGCCCCGCGGCCGCCGCGGACCGCGCGACGGATGCGGCAAAGAGGGGGGAACGTGCGCTGGGCACCGCTACGCTGACACTCCGGCAGATGTTTCACGCTCCGCCCCCGCGGGGAGTGGGGCAGTGGCTTGTGCGCGGAAACAGGAGTGGGGGCAGCAGTGGCAGGCTTCGACGACCGCAAGCACGCCGTGGAGGTGGACTTCAGCGCCGGTGCCCAGGTGCCGCTGAGCGGCGGCGACTCCGGGCAGACGGCGGCCACCCAGGCGCTGGCCTCGGCCGCGTACCGGGACGGCCCGGTCGCACCGCTGGTGGACGCCAACGAGGCGACGTCCGTCAGCAAGCCTAAGCTGTCCCTGTTCGAACCGAATCTCGGGGAGGCGTTCTCCCGCGCGGTGCGGGTGCGGATGCTCGGGGGCGGCCGCAAGCCGCTCATCCAGTCCTTCGGCACCGACCCGATCTCCGTCGTCGACCACTGCCTGGCCGCCACCCGGCTGCGCAAGGCCCGCGACATCAAGCTCACGCTGGTGATGGTCGTCTTCGGCCTGTTCTTCCTGCCCGGCGTCCTGCTGTGGCTGGTCGGGTTCCAGCTCCGGCGCACGCTCGCCGGGGCGCAGAACCGCCGGGCCGGGGTCTTCGGCGTGCTGGCCCTGGCCGCGCTGGCCGGACTCGTGCTGGTGCTCGCCGTCGCCCTGCCCCTGGGCGGCCTCCTCGGGCTCTACCTGATCGCGATGCTCCTCGCCCCGGTCGTCGGCTGGCTGGTGGCCAAGCGGATCTGCGAGCGCTACGCCAAGGACCTGCGCGCCTACTGGAGCAGCCTGCTGGGGGGCGGCGGCGTCGGGGCGCGCATCCCCGAGGCCGTGCCGCAGGACCCGAACGACAAGGAGGCCGAGAAGCTGCGGCAGGCGCTGATCCGGGTCGCCGCCGAGCAGCACAGCAACGTCGTCTTCTACGCCGGGCCCAAGGGGATACTGGGCATGGGCACCCGCTGGGGGAGCTGGCAGCTCGCGGAGGAGCTGACCCCGGCCGAGGGCGTGGACGACATCAACCCGTTCCGGAGCTGGGACGTCGTGCGGGCCATCGAGGACCGGCTGCGCCTGCTGGAGCGCGGCCCGCTGCACACCGGGGGGTTCCCCAAGCCCTCGGTCCGGCACTGGGTCGTCGCGCCCGTCGGTGAGGGTGCCAAGGAGGTGGCCCGGCCGGACGGGCAGGAGGTGGAGTCCTTCCAGGTCAAGGACTTCGAGATCCAGCGGATCTGCAACGAGCAGCAGTTCGGCAGCGGCAACCGGCACTACCTGGGCGTGCAGTTCGTGCTCTGGGACGGCCAGCTCGTGCTGACCCTGATGATCACGGTGACGGTGCTGCACCACACGCTGCGCGTGGAGGTCACCGGGCACGCGCTCGGTCCGGTGCACCCGCTGTTCACCACCAAGCCGTCACCGAAGGAGAAGTCGGTGGCCAAGCACGTGAAGTTCTGGGAGACCAAGACGGTCTCGCTGCCCCTGGTGGAGACGCCCGAGGTGGTGCGTCTGGCCGCCCGCGCCCCGCTGACCTGGTTCCCGCCCGTGCTGGACTTCCTCGGCGGCAAGCTCACGCTGCCCGAGCCGTTCGGGCTGCGCCACACGTGGGCCAACCAGCCCTGGCGGCACCGCTTCATGGCCGACGACGCGCTGCGCGCCGCCACCCCGGTGCTCCGCGCGGTGCACACGGCCACCGTGCAGGTGCTGGCGGCCAACGGGGTGGACACCGACAAGTTCCAGGCCCGCTCCTCGTTCCTCAGCGGCGCCGTGCAGGCCCCCACGCCCGCCAACGCCGACCGGTACGACGTCTGAGCCGGCCTCCCGGCGCCGGGGCGCGGTGCGGCCGGGGGCGCTCGGGCCCGCTGGCTCAGTCCTCGGCGGGCCAGGCCTCGGCCAGCATGCGCCGGGTGTCGGCCAGCAACTGCGGCAGCACCCGGGTGTGGCCGACGACCGGCATGAAGTTGGTGTCCCCGCCCCAGCGGGGCACGATGTGCTGGTGCAGGTGCGCCGCGATGCCGGCGCCCGCGACGGCCCCGAGGTTCATGCCGACGTT
Organism: Streptomyces marinisediminis; assembly: GCF_026262575.1. Taxonomy (GTDB): domain Bacteria; phylum Actinomycetota; class Actinomycetes; order Streptomycetales; family Streptomycetaceae; genus Streptomyces; species Streptomyces marinisediminis. The sequence goes on along the minus strand of NZ_JAPKFL010000017.1, from coordinate 107,176 downwards.
GAACCCCTGCGCGCCCGACGCGGTGCGCAGGGCCGTCATCGCCCGCTTCGTCAGCAGCGCCAGCTCGGCCGTCTCCGGATCGGTCAGCCCGGCGTAGTCCGCCACGTGCCGGAAGGGGACGACCATGCAGTGGCCGCCGGTGTACGGGTAGAGGTTGAGCACCGCGTAGACGTGCTCGCCGCGGGCCAGGACGAGGCCGTCCGCGTCGTCCTTCCGCGGGATCACGCAGAACGGGCAGCCGTCCTCCGCACCGGGGCCCGAGGGCTTGTTCTCGCCCTGGATGTAGGCCATCCGGTGCGGTGTCCACAGACGCTGGAACGCGTCCGGCGTGCCGACCCCGATCTGCTGCTCCGGCTCACTGCTCATGCGGGCCAGCATATGGCGTCGGCCTGCAGGGGCGGGCCGCCGGGGCGCCTGCTGAGCCGGGCCGGGGCGTGCGGGGCGCCGGGACCGCTCGACGGGAGGCGCGGCCCCCGCCGCGCCGCCGCGCAGCCGCCGCACCGCCGGGGGTGTTTCGCCGCTCGCACCCCGCGCGCGCCGACGCGCCGGACGGCGGGGCACGCCGGGCGGTCCGCACGCGCCGGAGCCCCGCGCGCGGGTGCGTGCGGGGCTCCGGCGACGGGTGGCCGCTCAGACCTGGACCCGGCGCTCGACTGCGTCCCGGATCTCGGCGAGCGCCTCCTCGCGCGGGATGCCGTTCTTCTGCGACCCGTCCCGGTAGCGGAAGCTGACCGCTCCGGCGGCGACGTCGTCGTCACCGGCGATGACCATGAACGGCACCTTGGCCTTCTGCGCGTTGCGGATCTTCTTCTGCATCCGGTCCGCGGAGGAGTCGACCTCCATGCGCAGGCCGCGCCGCTTCGCCTCGGCGGCGAAGTCCAGCAGGTAGGGCACGTGGTCGTCGCCGATCGGGATGCCGGTCGCCTGGACGGGCGCGAGCCAGGCCGGGAACGCCCCGGCGTAGTGCTCCAGGAGCACGGCGAAGAACCGCTCGATGGAGCCGAACAGCGCGCGGTGGATCATCACCGGACGCCGGCGCGAGCCGTCGGCCGCGGTGTACTCCAGCCCGAACCGCTTGGGCTGCTGGAAGTCGACCTGGATCGTCGACATCTGCCAGGTGCGCCCGATGGCGTCCTTCGCCTGGACGGAGATCTTCGGGCCGTAGTAGGCCGCGCCACCCGGGTCCAGCACGAGCTCCAGGCCCTGCTTGCCCGCCGCCTCCCGGAGCGCCCGCGTCGCCTCTTCCCACTCCTCGGGCTCACCGATGAACTTCTCGGAGTCGTCGCGGGTGGACAGCTCCAGGTAGAAGTCGTGCAGACCGTAGTCCCGCAGCAGGTTCAAAACGAAGGTGAGCAGGTTGTCCAGCTCCCCGGGCATCTGCTCCGGGGTGCAGTAGATGTGCGAGTCGTCCTGGGTGAAGCCGCGCGCCCGGGTGAGGCCGTGGACGACGCCGGACTTCTCGTAGCGGTACACGGTGCCGAACTCGAACAGCCGCAGCGGCAGCTCGCGGTAGGAGCGTCCGCGCGCCTTGAAGACCAGGTTGTGCATCGGGCAGTTCATGGCCTTCAGCCGGTAGTCCTGCCCGTCGAACTCCAGCGGGGGGAACATGGACTCGGCGTAGTTCGGCAGGTGCCCGGAGGTCTCGAACAGGCCCTCCTTGGCGATGTGCGGGGTGTTGACGAACTCGTAGTCCGCCTCCTCGTGGCGCCTGCGCGAGTAGTCCTCCATCACGCGCCGGACGATGCCGCCCTTGGGGTGGAACACGGCCAGGCCCGAGCCCAGCTCCTCGGGGATGGAGAACAGGTCCAGCTCCGCGCCGAGCTTGCGGTGGTCGCGCTTCTCGGCTTCGGCCAGGAACTCCAGGTACGCCTTCAGCTCGTCCCTGGAGGGCCAGGCGGTGCCGTAGATGCGCTGGAGCTGCGGGTTCTTCTCGCTGCCGCGCCAGTAGGCGGCGGCCGAGCGCATGAGCTTGAACGCCGGGATCAGTCGGGTGGTGGGCAGGTGCGGACCGCGGCAGAGGTCCTTCCAGCACAGCTCGCCGGTCTTGGCGTCGAGGTTGTCGTAGATGGTCAGCTCGCCGGCGCCGACCTCGGCGGAGGCGCCTTCGGCCGCTTCGGCGGCCGAGCCCTTCAGGCCGATGAGTTCCAGCTTGTAGGGCTCCCCGGCCAGCTCCCGGCGGGCGTCCTCGTCGGTGGTGACGCGGCGCGAGAAGCGCTGGCCGCGCTTGACGATCTCCTGCATCTTCTTCTCGACGCGCTTGAGGTCCTCGGGCTGGAAGGGCTCGTCGACGTCGAAGTCGTAGTAGAAGCCGTCCTTGATCGGCGGACCGATGCCGAGCTTGGCCCGCGGGAACAGCTCCTGCACCGCCTGGGCGAGCACGTGGGCGGCGGAGTGGCGCAGGATGTCCAGGCCGTCCGGGCTGGACATCTCGACGGGCTCGACCTCCTCGCCGTCCACCGGGGCGTAGGCGAGGTCCTTCAGCGCGCCGCCGACCCGGGCGGCGACGACGCTCCGCTCCCCCTCGAAGAGCGCGGCGGCCGTAGTGCCCGTGGTCACCACGCGTTCTTCCCGCTCGGAATCGCGTTTGATGATCACACGGACATCGGACACCGGATCTCTCCTGACTCATGTGGACCGCGCGGACGGCCGCCCGCGCCGAGGGGGAATCGTACCGAGCGCGGCCGCCCGGGCGCGAAACGGTTACGCGGACCACCGGGCCGGCGACCGGCCGCGGCGCGCCCGGGACGCGGAACGCGAGAAGCCGGTCCGTCGCACGCGGACCGGCTTCGTCGGGGGTGGGCGATACTGGGTTCGAACCAGTGACCTCTTCGGTGTGAACGAAGCGCTCTCCCACTGAGCTAATCGCCCCCGGTGCCGTTCGGCACGCGAAGAACCATACAGCGCGCCGCCGCGCGCCGCCAAACCGCCGTACGCCGTTCGCGGGGCCGCGGCGGCCGGGCGCGCGGCGAGCGGGAGAACGACACCGGGCCGGGAGCGTCACGCTCCCGGCCCGGTGCACGCGGTGGGCGATACTGGGTTCGAACCAGTGACCTCTTCGGTGTGAACGAAGCGCTCTCCCACTGAGCTAATCGCCCGCGGTGCGGCGCCAACATTACCCCATGTCAGCGGTCGGAATGACCATGGCGGGCCCGGCGGCCGCCGCAGGGACCCGCTCGGCCTCGTTCACCGGTATGGAGCAATCGCCACAAGGAGCGATAGGCTGTACGAAGGACTTGAAGCCGCACAAATCGGTCAGAGGGGTTTACAACCGGCCGGTAGGTGGCATGTCGATTTCGCCGACGTGCGAACCCCCGAGCGCACACTGAGCGAAAGGCCCTGGCGCTTATGAACACCACGGTCAGCTGCGAGCTGCACCTGCGCCTCGTTGTATCGAGCGAGTCCTCCCTGCCTGTACCCGCGGGCCTGCGGTATGACACGGCCGACCCCTACGCCGTGCATGCGACCTTCCACACCGGTGCCGAGGAAACGGTCGAGTGGGTGTTCGCCCGCGACCTGCTCGCCGAGGGGCTGCACCGCCCCACCGGCACCGGAGACGTCCGCGTCTGGCCCTCCCGAAGCCACGGGCAGGGCGTCGTCTGCATCGCCCTCAGTTCCCCCGAGGGCGAGGCGCTGCTCGAGGCTCCCGCGCGGGCCCTCGAGTCGTTCCTCAAGCGGACGGACGCGGCCGTGCCCCCGGGCACGGAACACCGCCACTTCGACCTCGACACCGAGCTCTCCCACATCCTCGCGGAGAGCTGAGACCACCAACTCCGTGCCGTCCGACTCGGGGCGACGGCACGGGGCTGGTGCCCGCGCGGCAGGCCGATGCCGCCGCCACGACTGCTCGTGGCGGCGGCATCGGCGTTGCGGGGCCTCGGCTAGAGTCTCCCGGCAGCTACGCAACGGCTCCGCAGCGCCATCGTCGGGCGATGACGGACCATGGAAGCCAGAACGTCACCTGCCTGGGGAGCGACCGACCGTGCTGATCAACCACGACACCCGGTACGCCCTCGACGTGGTGGTGGACCTCCTCAACACCACCCCGGACGCCGAGGCGCCCGATCTCCTGACCGACCTGGCCAGCCTGCGGGTGTACGTGGCCCGCCACAACATCAGCGGCGTCGGCGAGCTGACCGAGGCCGACGTGGCGGCGGTCCGCCAGGTGCGGGACCGGCTGGGGGAGATCTTCGCGGCGCCCGACGTGCGCACCGCCGCCGAGCTGGTCAACTCACTCGTGGCGCAGGCCGGGACGACGCCGCAGCTCACCGACCACGACGGCCACGACTGGCACGTCCACTACTTCGCGCCCGGCGCCTCCGTCGCGGACCACCTGGCGGCCGACGGCGGCATGGCGCTGGGCTTCCTGGTCGTCGCCGGGGAGCGTGAGCGCCTGCGCCGGTGCGCGGCGCCGGACTGCCGGCGGGCGTTCATCGACCTCTCGCGGAACCGGTCGCGCCGCTACTGCGACAGCCGCACGTGCGGGAACCGGCTGCACGTCGCCGCCTACCGGGCCCGGCAGCGCGACGCCGCCCAGGGGTGACGCGCGCCCGGGGCCCGGCGCGGGACGCGCCCGGCGCCGCCGGCCGCCCGCTCACAGCAGGAGCAGGTCGTGCAGCGCGGTGGCCAGGAGCAGGGTGGCCACGACGGCCAGGAAGACCATCAGGGGCGGCTGGGACAGCGCGAACAGGCAGCCGCGCCGGCGGCGGGGGGTGTCGGGCATCTCGGCGCGATGATCGCGCAGGCACGCGCCGGGAGCGCGTCAACACGCCCGGCGACCGCCCGGGTTCGCCGGTTACCCGGCCGGTCCGCTCCCGCGGCCCGCTCAGATGCCGTGCTTCTTGAGGATCTCCTCGATCTCGGAGAAGTCCTCGCTCCCGCCCTGCCGCTTCGGGGCGGGCGCGGCCTGGCCCCGGTCCGGTCCGGCCGTCGCGGCGGGCCGCTCCCGCCCGGCCGGGGCCGCCTCCGCCCCGGCGGTTCCGCGGCGGGAGCGCGAGCGCGCCCCGGCGAACCCGGCGGCGACGAAGAGCACGACGGCCACCGCCAGGACGGCGAAGCCCGCCCACACCCGGGGGTCGAGCACCAGGTCGGCGGCCCACGACCCGGCCGCGCGCGCGACCTGGCCGCCGAGGGCGAGCAGGCCGGAGAGCGCGAGCCCGAGCGGCAGCAGCGCGACGGCCGCGATGCGGGTGGCGGCGACGAAGCGGCGCCGCCAGGCCGTCAGGAAGGCGATGGCGAGTCCGGCCGCGGTGAGCGCGGCGCACACGGTCACGGTGAGCATGCCTCCATCGTGCACCTCCGCGGCGTGCCCGGTCATGCCCGGCTGCGAGACTGGGCCCATGACGGACTCCCCCGACGCCCTCCCCCGCCCCGCGCTGGACGCCTGGCTGGACCTCCAGTGCCCCGACTGCCACACGGCGCTGGACGACCTGGCCGCGTGGCGCGAGCGCTACGGGGAGCGGCTGGAGATCAGGCTGCGGCACTTCCCGCTGGCGAAGCACCCGCACGCGTACGCGGCGGCGCAGGCCGCCGAGGAGGCGTTCGCCCAGGGGCGCGGCGAGGAGTACGTGGCGGCGCTGCTGGCGCGCACCGCGGAGCTGGGGGCCCGGGGCGAGCCGGTGCTGCTGGAGGTCGCGGCCGCTCTCGGGCTGGACGTCGACGAGGTGGAGAGCTGCCTGATCGACGGGCGCCACCTGCTGGCCGTCGACGCCGACCAGGCCGAGGCCAAGGCGCTGGGGGTGACCGGCACCCCGACCTACCTGCTCGCCGGTGAGCGGCTGGACGGCGGGGAGAGCCAGGAGGGGCTGCGCGAGCGCGTCGAGGCGCTGGTGGACGGGCTGCTCGCCCGTTCTCACCCCAGCGGTTTGACGTAGTGGTGCGCGGCCGCGGTGTAGCCCAGTGAGGCGTACAGGCCGAGCGCGGGGGCGTTGTCGGTGAAGACGTTCAGACGCAGCGCCCGGGCCCCGGCGGCCAGGCACTCGCGCTCGGCCAGCAGCATCAGCGACCGTCCGTGGCCGTGGCCCCGGTGGCCGGGGTCGACGCGCACCGCGTAGACGTACCCGCGCGGGGCGTCCGCCGCGCCCAGGTGCAGCCACAGGGTGCCGACGTCGGTGCCCCGGTGGGCGAGCACCCGCAGCGCCGTGCGGGCGGTGGCCGGGCCGTCGGGGAGCGCGGCGGCGTGGTCGGCGTCGGACTTGGCGGCGGCCTCGGCCGGGGTGAGGCCCTGGCGCGACCAGACCTCCACGTACTCGGCCCGCGCGGTGGCCAGCCAGGCGTCGAAGGACGCGGCCGCCAGGGGCCGGGCCACGCTGTCGGGCGGCAGCGCGGGCGGCGCGGCCAGCTCCTTGACGAGGTGGCGGTTGCGCTCGGTGTAGCCGAGCGCGTCGGCCAGGCGGTGCGCGGCAAAGGCACCGGGCGGGATCTCGGCCAGCAGGTGGCGGCAGCCCCAGTCGCGCAGGATCTCCTCGGCGGCCAGCGCGGCGACGGTGGCCCGGCCGCGCCCGCGCTCGGCGGGGTCGACCCGCAGGTCCTCGACGCGCCCGGCGGGCAGGTGGCCGGGGACGGTGGCCAGCCGCAGGCCGCCGACGGTGCGCCCGTTGACGTGGATGGCGTAGGAGCGGACGCGGGCGGCGTCGGCTCCGCGCTCCTCGGGGCCGGTGGGGCGCAGCGTGGTGGTCATGCCGCTTTCTACCCCCCTGCGGCCCTGCGGGCAACAGCCGCTCGTGCCGCGCCAGCCGGGTTCGCCCGTCGAGGGGCGGCGTCCGGTGCGGTGGGCCGCGAGGCGGCGGATCGGCGGCGTAGCGGGCGTAGCGTGCGTAGGGGGGTAGGGGGCCTACTCGGTCGTTTCGGCGACGCCGCGAGGCGCCGTGCCGGGTGTCGCGACGGGGCAGACCCTGGCTGACGCGGCACTCAGGGATCGAGGTCCTCGGCGGAGCGCTCGGCGAAGGTGCGCATGGCCGCGGCGGTGACCGGGCCCGGCGCGGCGGGCAGCTCGCGGCCGTCGACGCGGCGGACGGCCTGCACGTCGCGCAGGGAGGAGGTGAGGAAGATCTCCTCGGCCCGGTCGAGCACGTCCATCGGCAGGTCGGTCTCCCGCGCGCCGCTCCACCGCACGACCAGGGCCCGGGTGATGCCGGCCAGGCAGCCGGAGGCCGGCGGCGGGGTGTGCAGTTCGCCGTCGAGGACGACGAAGACGTTGGAGCCGGTGCCCTCGCACAGCCGGCCCCTGCTGTTGCCGAAGAGCGCCTCGGAGGCGCCCCGGCCGCGGGCCTGGGCGAGCGCGACGACGTTCTCCGCGTACGAGGTGGTCTTCAGCCCGGCCAGCACCCCGCGTTCGTTGCGCGTCCACGGGACGGTGACGACGGCGGTGCTGTCCGGGCGCCGCGCCACGCTGCCGACGGCGACGACGAGGGTCGGCCCGGCCTCGCCCCGGTCCGAGCCGAGCGGGGACGGGCCGCCGGTGTAGGTGATGCGCAGCCGGCCGAGCTCCACCGGGTTGGCCTCCAGCACGGCGGAGCAGGCGCGGCGCACCTCGTCGGCGTCCGGCTCGGGCAGGCCGAGGCCGCGCGCGGAGGCGGCCAGCCGCTCCAGGTGGCGGGTGAGGGCGAAGGGCCGTCCCGCGACCGCCTTGACGGTCTCGAAGACGCCGTCGCCGACGGTCAGCCCGTGGTCGAACACCGAGACCCGCGCGATGGCGGCCTCCCGCAGCTCCCCGTCCAGCCAGATCAGCGTCACGGCCCTACCTTCCGCTCGCCACGTGCGCGTGTGTCCCCGACGCTACCGCGAGCAGCCGGGAGGCCTTCAGCTCGGTCTCCGCCCACTCCCGCTCCGGGTCCGAGCCCCAGGTGATCCCGGCGCCGGTGCCGAAGCGCACGACCGGGCCGCCGGGCGCGGTGCGGTCCAGCCAGAACGTGCGTATCCCCACCGCCAGCTCGCCGGTGCGCCGGTCGGCGTCCACCCAGCCCACGCCGCCGCAGTAGGGGCCGCGCGGCGCCGTCTCCAGGGCGCGGATGACGCGCAGCGCGCTGGACTTGGGCGCGCCGGTGACCGACCCGGGCGGGAAGGTGGTGGCCAGCAGCTCCGCCCACCCGGCGCCCTCGGCCAGCTCGCCGCGGACGGTGGAGACGAGGTGGACGAGCCCGGGGTGCTCCTCCAGGTCGCACAGCGCGGGGACGGTGACGCTGCCGGGGGCGCAGACGCGGCCCAGGTCGTTGCGGACCAGGTCGACGATCATCACGTTCTCGGCGTGGTCCTTCTCCAGCAGGTCCGCCGCGGTCCGCCCGGTGCCCTTGATGGGGCCGGAGTGCAGCACGCGTCCGGCGCGGCGCAGGTACAGCTCCGGTGAGGCGGTGGCGACTTCGACGCCGTGCGCGGGCAGCCGGACGGTCCCGGCGTACGGGGCGGGGTTGCCGCGGGCGAGGCGGGCGGTGAGCCCGTCGACGTCGGCGCACTCGGGGTCGGGCAGCGGCGCGCTCAGCACGCGGCACAGGTTGGCCTGGTAGACCTCGCCGCGCGCGATGCGCGAGCGTATGTGCCGCACGCCTGCGGTGTAGGCGGCCCGGTCCAGCGAGGACGTCCAGGCGTGGGGGGCGGGGCCCCGCCAGCGGGCGGCCGCCCCCGGACGCGGGTCGGGGCGGACGTCGCCGAAGCGGGCGCACACGGTCCGGCCCTCGAAGTCGGCGACGACGGCCCACCACCCACGGGAGTCCAAAGCCGCGGGGTCGGCGGTGACATCCCGCAGGTCGGAGGCGAGGAGGCCGCCGAAGCGGGCGAAGGGGGCCAGATCGAGCACGCTGTCGAGTCTAGGACGAGCACGCAGGGTGAACGGAATTTGAGCTGGCCGGGGAATCCGCTAGAGTTCAACACGTCGCCGGGCCGCGTCAGTGGCCGGGAGGCGTGCGGACGTGGCTCAGTTGGTAGAGCATCACCTTGCCAAGGTGAGGGTCGCGAGTTCGAATCTCGTCGTCCGCTCGACGGTGGGGGCACCTGTGCCCGCACTTCTGGTGGAGTGGCCGAGAGGCGAGGCAACGGCCTGCAAAGCCGTCTACACGGGTTCAAATCCCGTCTCCACCTCTGCGGACGATTAGCTCAGCGGGAGAGCGCTTCCCTGACACGGAAGAGGTCACTGGTTCAATCCCAGTATCGTCCACTGGTCCGCTTCGGGCCCGCCCGCGCGATTAGCTCAGCGGGAGAGCGCTTCCCTGACACGGAAGAGGTCACTGGTTCAATCCCAGTATCGCGCACCGCATCCGGCCCCGGCCGGACCGCCTCCCGGACGATTAGCTCAGCGGGAGAGCGCTTCCCTGACACGGAAGAGGTCACTGGTTCAATCCCAGTATCGTCCACCACCGCGTGAGCCCCCCGCCGCCAATCCGGCCGGGGGCTCACGCGCGTCGCGGCTTCGCGCTCCCCGGGCTCGCGCGCCGCGCGGTCCCGGAGCGCGCGAAGCCCGGGCGGCCCTTCGGCCGCCCGGGCTCACGTGCCGTCCGCCGTTCCCCGTCCCCACGGGTGCGTACACCGGGACGTTCCGGCCCGGGCCGCTCTCCCGGGCCCGGAGCGCTCAGCGCCCCAGCATTCCGGCCACGGACGACGCCTGGGTGATCACGGCCTCCACTCCGCCGAAGAGCACGGCGAGCAGCACGGCCAGCGGCAGGACGATGGCCGCGGCGACCAGGGGGTGCCGCGGCTGCGGCGACCGGCCGCCGTCGGCCGGTCCGGCCGCCACCGCGCTCAGCGCACCGGCGAGCCGGCCCCGTGCCCGGACGGCCGGGCGTCCTGCCGTGTCCGCCATGATCGTCTCCTGTCGTGGTTCCGGGGCGGCGGGTGGGTGACCTCGGGGGACGAGTACGTGCACCCGCCGCTTGCCCTCCACGCTAGGCCCCGGCGGGGGTGCGGCACGTCATGCCCGCGTACCGACTCGGAGGCATCCCGCAGGAGGACCCGCGCCCGCCGCCCCTACTCCGCAGGGTGGAGAGGGGGTCCGGCCGCCCCCCGGGACTCCCCGGAGGGGACGCGCGCCCGAGGGGGACCAGACGGTCGCCCGGGGGCGGCCGCCGCGCGCGGAGCGCACCGGCCGCGCCTTCGGGTGCGGCGCCAAGGCCCGGCGCGACGCGCCGAGTTGGGTGACGTCGATCACCCGTGTCGCGGAGCACCCGACGGGTGCGCGCGGCGGCTGGCGCCGCGTCAGTCCACGTGCGGGGCAGCGGGGTTGGCCCGGCGCGCGGGGCGCCTCGCGCCCGTGCGGCCGCGAATCCGTCCGGCGCCGCGTGCGCGGCCTGGCGGCGCGCGGGGGCGGCAGTCCGTAAGCTGTGACCCGTCAGAGGATGGGCACGTGGGGCCTCCCCACCGGAGGTAGGGGAAGGACATGGCGATGATGCGGCTCCGGCGCGAGGACCCGCGAGTCGTCGGCTCGTTCAAGCTCCACCGGCGGCTGGGCGCCGGCGGCATGGGTGTGGTGTACCTCGGCTCGGACAAGCGCGGCCAGCGCGTCGCCCTCAAGGTCATCCGCCCGGATCTCGCCGAGGACCAGGAGTTCCGTTCGCGCTTCGCCCGCGAGGTCTCGGCGGCGCGGCGCATCCGGGGCGGCTGCACGGCCCGCCTGGTCGCTGCCGACCTGGACGCCGAGCGGCCCTGGTTCGCCACCCAGTACGTGCCCGGCCCCTCCCTGCACGACAAGGTAGGCGAGGGCGGTCCGCTGCCGCCGGCCCAGGTGGCCGCGGTCGGCGCGGCGCTGGCCGAGGGGCTGGTGGCCGTGCACGAGGCCGGGGTCGTGCACCGCGACCTCAAGCCGTCCAACATCCTGCTGTCGCCCAAGGGCCCGCGCATCATCGATTTCGGCATCGCGTGGGCGACCGGCGCGAGCACGCTCACCCACGTGGGCACGGCCGTGGGCTCCCCCGGCTTCCTCGCCCCCGAGCAGGTGCGCGGCGCGGCCGTGATGCCGGCGACGGACGTCTTCTCGCTCGGCGCCACGCTCGCCTACGCGGCCACCGGGGACTCCCCGTTCGGCCAGGGCAGTTCGGAGGTCATGCTCTACCGCGTGGTGCACGAGGAGCCGCAGCTCCACCTGGTGCCGCCCGCGCTCGCTCCCCTGGTGCGGGCGTGCCTGGCCAAGTCGGCCGAGGCGCGGCCCACCACGCTGCAACTGTCGCTGCGGCTGAAGGAGATCGCGGCGCGCGAGGCCCGGGGGCTGCCCGACACCGCCGACGCGGTGCCGCGCCAGGCGCCGCGGCGGAGTGCCGAGCCGGCCCGGCAGCGCACCGAGCGGGCGCCGCGCCCGGCCCCGGCCACGCCGCGGCCCGGCGGCGCGGGCCCGCGTCCCGGGGCCCAGTCGGCCACCGGTCCGGCGCCCGAGCGCGAGCGGTCCGCCGCCCGCGGCGGCGGGCAGCGCAGGCCGACCCGGCCCCGGGCCACCCGGCCCCGGCCGGCGGCCGCCGGGGCGCGCACCGTGCCCCGGGCGGGGGCGGGTCGCCCGACCGGAGCCGGGCCCCGCCGCCCCGTGCGCCGTCCCGCCCCTGCCGCCCGCCACGACCGACGGCTGCTGCGCCAGCGGCTCGTGGTGTTCGTGACGGTCACGCTGCTGGTGGCCCTGGGCATCGCGGCGGCGCAGGGCTGCGAGGGGCCGGACGACGGCGCGCTGGGCTCTCGGCCGGCGCACCACTCGGCCGCGGGCGGCGGCGCCGGGACGCCGTGACGCCGGACCCGGCGGCCGGTGTGCGCCCAGGCTCGGACGGTGTGCGCCGGCCGGGGCGGTCGGCGCGGGCGGCCGGGCGGCGTGCGGCGCGGCCGACCCGTCAGGCGCGTCCGGCGTTCAGGGCGTAGAAGGCCACGGCCGCCGCGGCGCCGACGTTGAGCGAGTCCACGCCGTGCGCCATGGGGATGCGGGTGCGCACGTCGGCGGCGCGCAGGGCCCGCTCGCTGAGCCCCGAGCCCTCGGCGCCGAGCAGCAGCGCGGCCCGTCCGGGGCGGGCGGCGAGCACCTCGTCCAGCGGGGCGGCCGCCGCGTCGGGGGTGAGCGCCAGCAGGGTGAAGCCGGCCTCCCGCAGCGTGTGCAGGCCGCCGGGCCAGTCCTCCAGGCGGGCGTAGGGCACGGCGAAGACGGCGCCCATGGACACCTTGACCGAGCGCCGGTAGAGGGGGTCGGCGCAGTCCGGGGACAGCAGCACCGCGTCCATGCCGAGGGCGGCCGCGCTGCGGAAGATGGCGCCGGTGTTGGTGTGGTCGTTGACGGACTCCAGCACGGCCACGCGGCGCGCCCGGGCCAGGAGTGCGCCCGGGCCGGGCAGCGGCAGCCGTCCCAGGGAGGCCAGCGCGCCGCGGTGCACGTGGTAGCCGGTGACCTGCTCGGCGACGTCCGGTGGGACGACGTAGACGGGTGCGGTGGCCTCGGCGATGACGTCGGCCATCACCGCCGTCCACTTGGCCGACAGGAGCATGGACCGCATGGGGTGCCCGGCGGCCAGGGCGCGGCGGATGACCTTGTCGCCCTCCGCGATGAAGAGCCCTTCGGCCGGTTCCCGGCGGCGGCGCAGCTCGACGTCGGTGAGGCCGGTGTAGTCCGCGAGCCGGGGGTCCCCCGGGTCGTCGACGAGGACGGGCTCAGCCACGCGGGCCGTCCGGGCCCGGACCGATCGCGTCCGAACCGGCCCCCGGGCCGACCGACACGACGTCGCCGACGACGATGACGGCGGGCGGGCGGACGCCTTCGGCGCGCACCCGCTCGGCGACGGTGGCGAGCGTGGCGTCCACCCGGCGCTGGGCGGCCATGGTGCCCTCCTGCACGACGGCCACCGGCGTGGCGGCATCGCGGCCGTGGGCGACGAGGGCCTCGGCGATCGCCCCGACGCGCTCGACCGCCATGAGCAGCACCAGCGTGCCGCGCAGCGCGGCCAGCGCCCGCCAGTCCACGAGCGACCGCTCGTCGCCGGGCGCCACGTGCCCGCTGACCACGGTGAACTCCTGCGCCAGCCCCCGGTGGGTGACCGGGATGCCGGCGGCGCCGGGCACGCTGATGGAGCTGGAGATGCCGGGGACGACGGTGACCGCGATGCCCGCCTCGGTCAGCGCGATGGCCTCCTCCATGCCCCGGCCGAAGACGAACGGGTCGCCGCCCTTGAGCCGGACGACGGACTTCCCGGCCTTCGCGTACTCGACGAGCGCGTTGTTGATGGCCTCCTGGGCCATGAACCGGCCGTAGGGGATCTTCGCGGCGTCGACGACCTCGACGTGCGGGGGCAGCTCGTCCAGCAGGTCGCGCGGGCCGAGGCGGTCGGCGACGACGACGTCGGCCTCGGCCAGCAGGCGCCGGCCGCGCACGGTGATGAGGTCCGGGTCGCCCGGGCCCCCGCCGACCAGCGCGACGCCGGCGGTGCGGGCCCGGTGCCGCGGCGCGACCAGGGTGCCGTCGCGCAGCCCCTCGACCACCGCGTCCCGCACGGCGGCCGAGCGGCGCGGGTCGCGCCCGGTGAGCACCGCGACCGTCACCCCCTCGCTGCGTCCGGTCGCGGGTGTCCAGGCGGTGGCGGCCTCGGCGTCGTCACTGCGCACGCACCAGACGCGGCGGGCCTCGGCCTCGGCGGAGGCGGCCGCGTTGGCCGCCGGGTCGCTGGTGGCGACGAGGACGTACCAGGCCTCCGCCAAGTCGCCCTCGCGGTACGCGCGCGGCCGCCAGCGCAGTTCACCCGCCTCGGCCATCGCCTCCACCGACGGGGTGGCGGTGGGCGCGATCAGCTCGATGTCGGCGCCGGCGGCCACCAGCGCGGGCAGGCGGCGCTGGGCGACGGTGCCGCCGCCGAGCACGACGACGCGGCGACCGGCGAGTCGCAGGCCGACCGGGTAGGCGGCGGTCTCGGACATGGCGGTGCGGCTCCTCGGGGCAGGGGGTGCGAAGCCGCTGCGGCGTCGCAGCGGCCGGGAACGGGTCAGCGCGGCTCGGTGAGCATCGTAGCCGGGGGTGTCGACACCGCGCTGATCAGGACTTCTCGGTGACCCCCGCGGCGTCGAACGTGGCGACCTCGTGCATCGCGCGGGCCGCGCTCTGCACGATCGGCAGCGCGAGCAGGGCGCCGGTGCCCTCGCCGAGCCGCAGATCGAGGTCCACCAGCGGTCGCAGACCCAGCTTGGTGAGCGCCGCGACGTGCCCCGGTTCGGCGCTGCGGTGCCCGGCGATGCAGGCCGCCAGCGCCTCCGGGGTGATGGCCCGGGCCACCAGGGCGGCGGCGCCCGCGCTGACGCCGTCCAGGATCACCGGGGTGCGCAGCGACGCGCCGCCCAGGATCAGGCCGACCATCGCCGCGTGTTCCAGGCCGCCGAGCGCGGTGAGGACGCCGATGGGGTCGGCCGCGTCGGGCTGGTGGAGCTGGAGCGCGCGGCGGACCACGTCGACCTTGCGGGCGTGCGTCTCGTCGCTGATGCCGGTCCCGCGGCCGGTGACCTCGGCCGGGTCGGCCCCGGTGAAGACGGCGATGAGCGCGGCGGACGCGGTGGTGTTGGCGATGCCCATCTCGCCGGTGAGCAGGGCGCGGTTGCCCGCCGTCACCAGGTCGCGGGCGGTCTCGATGCCGACCTCGATGGCGCGCAGCGCCTCGGACCGGTCCATGGCGGGGCCGGTGGTGATGTCGGCGGTGCCGGGGCGCACCTTGCGCGGCAGCAGGCCGGGGGTGCTGGGCAGCTCCCCGGCCACGCCGACGTCCACGACGCACACCTCGGCGCCGACCTGGTTGGCGAAGGCGTTGCAGACCGCGCCGCCGCCGAGGAAGTTGGCGACCATCTGGGCCGTCACCTCCTGGGGCCAGGCCGTGACGCCCTGGGCGTGCACGCCGTGGTCCCCGGCGAAGACGGCCACGGCCGCCGGTTCCGGTACGGGCGGCGGGCACTGCCGGGCCAGTCCGCTGAGCTGGGCGGAGATGATCTCCAGCATGCCCAGTGCGCCGGCCGGCTTGGTCATCCGCTTCTGCCGCTCCCACGCTTCGCCGAGCGCCTTGGCGTCCAGCGGGCGGATACCGGCGAGCGCCTCGGCCAGCAGGTCGCTGGGCTCGGCGCCGGGCAGGGCGCGGCGGCCGTAGGCCTCCTCGTGCACCACCCACGCCAGCGGGCGGCGCTTGGACCAGCCCGAACGGGCCAGCTCCGGCTCCTCGGGGAAGGCGTCGACATAGCCGACGCACAGGTAGGCCACGACCTCCAGGTGCTCCGGCAGGCCCAGTTCGGTGACCATCTCGCGCTCGTCGAAGAAGCTGACCCAGCCGACGCCGAGCCCCTCCGCGCGGGCGGCGAGCCAGAGGTTCTCCACCGCGAGCGCGGAGGAGTACGGCGCCATCTGCGGCTGGCTGTGCCGCCCCAGGGTGTGGCGGCCACCGCGCGTGGGGTCGGCGGTGACCACGATGTTCACCGGCGTGTCGAGGATGGCCTCGACCTTGAGCTCCTTGAACTGCTTGGCGCGGGCCCGCGGCAGCGACCTGGCGTACACCTCGCGCTGGCGCACGGCCAGCTCGTGCATCTTCCGCCGCGTCTCCTCGGCCCGGATGAGGACGAAGTCCCAGGGCTGGGAGTGGCCGACGCTCGGCGCGGTGTGCGCGGCCTCCAGGACGCGCAGCAGCACCTCGTGCGGGATCGGGTCCGGGCGGAAGCCGTTGCGGATGTCGCGGCGCTCGCGCATCACCCGGTGCAGGGCCTCGCGCTCGGCGTCGGGGTAGCCGGGTGCGGGCGGGGTCGCGGGCGCGGGCGGAACGGGCGGCTCGGCGTCGGGCTGCGGCTCCTGGGCGGTTCGCGGCTCGGGCTCGGGCTCGGGCTCGGGCTCGGGTCCGGCCTGCGGCTCCGGTCCGGTCTGCGGTGCCTCGCCGGGCACCACCTCCGGCTCCGGCTCCGCTCCAGCCTCTGGGCCGGGCGCGGCCTGCGGCTCCGGACCGGTTGGCGGCGTCGGCTCCGGGGCGGCCTGCGGCTCCGGGGCGGTGCGCGCCGCCTCGCCGGGCTCGGGCTCGGGTCCGGCCTGCGGCTCCGGTCCGGTCTGCGGTGCCTCGCCGGGCTCCGGCTGCGGCTCCGGTTCCGACTCCGGCGCGGCATGGGCCCCGGGCACGGTGCCGGGGCCCGCGACCACCGGTTCGCCGGGCTCGGCGGCCACCGGCTCAGCGGGGGCGGCGTCGGCCGCGCCGGGCTCGGCCGCCTCCTCGGGCTGCCCCTGCCCGGGCCCGGACTCCGGCTCGTGGGCCGAAGGGGACCCGGCGGCGGGTGCGTACGCGGTGACGTGCGGTTCGGGCGCGGGCGTGGCGTCCGCCTCGGGCGCCGGGGCGACCGGCTCCGGGGCCTGCGCCGCCGTCGGTTCCGGCGCGGGTTCGGTCCCCGGCGCGGGCTCGGGTGCGACGGTCGGCCGCGCTTCCGCGGCACCGGACGGCGGCACGGCGGCGGGCGGCTCCGGGGCGCCCGCCGGGGGCGCGGTGTCGGTGCCGTCCGTCTCGGCGACGGGGTGGGGCGGCGCACCGGCCTCCGGCTGGTCGCCGTCGGCCGGCGGCGCGTCCTGCGGGAGCGGGGGCTGGGCCACGGGGCCGGAGGACCCCTCGACGGGCACCGCACCGTCCGCGGCGGAGGCCGCCGGAGCGGGCTGCGGCGCGGCCTCCGGCGCCGCCCGGTGCTCGGCGTCGGCGTACGGGCCGTCGGCGGGCGGCGCGGCGTCGGCGGGCCGCGGCTCGACGGCGTGCGGCGGCTCGACGGGGTACGCCCGCCCCGCCTCGGCCTGCGGGGCGCCGACGGGCGGGGCCGTGGCGGGCTCGTCCGCGACGGCCTCCGGCACCGGCACCGGGTGGTCCACCGTTTCTGCGCCCGCGTCCGGCGGCTGCGGGGCCGGGTGCCAGGCGCCGGGCTGAGCGGGGGCGACGTGCGGCGGCTCGAAGCCCGGTGCCGTCGGCGCCGAAGCGGCGGGCGGGTACCCGCCGTCCGGGTACTCCCCCACGGGCGGGGCGGCGTGTTCGGCGGGAACGGGGCCGGGCTCCGCAGCGGGCTCGGCGGGGACGGGGCCGGGGGTGGTGGGGCCGCGGTCGGCCAGCGAGCGCACGGCACCGGAGTGCTCGGGGACGGGGGGCCCGAGGTGCAGCGGGCGGCGGGGGGCGGGGCGACCGCCGGTGTGTGCCGGGGCCGGGCCGTGCTCGGCGTACCCCGGGTCGCGGCCGTCGGCCTCCGGCGCGCCGGTGTGCGGTGGCCGGGGCGGCGCTGCGGGCGCCGACTCGCTCCACGCGCCCTGGGCCCCGGGCATGAGCAGCATGTCGTCGTCCTCGCCGGCCGGCGGCGTGGCGTCGGGGTCCGCGTAGGTGTACGTACCGGAGGCCGGCGTGCCCGGCCCGTCCGGCTGCGCGCCTGCGTTCTCCGGCTGTCCCTCGCCCGGGACCTGGCCGGTGTCGGTCATGCGTACCCCTCGCCATCCGTAGTGCTCCTGCGAGTCCCGGGTGGGGACTCCCCCGTAGGGAGAACGAGCGCGCGCCGCGCGCGGCACGTCTCCCGTTGCCGCCGGCCGCACCGGGCCGGGCAAGCCGAACAAGGCGTCAACCCTGGGTGACGGCACAACAGTCGCTCAGCCTACCGGCCCCGGGCCCGCCGACCGGGCCGGGGTGTACCGCTGGCCCCGGTTGGTCACGGTTGTTCCGGCGCAGATCACACCCGGTGTCCGGACAGCAGGAAGACGACGGTCCGGTCCCGCTCCGACCAGTGTCTGGTGTCCAGTTCGAGGGTCTGCAGAAGGGCGCACTCGACCGTGTACCCGGCCTCCGCCAGCACCCGGCCGACGCCCTCGGCCTCGTCCCGGGTGGCGGCGTGGGTGACGATCCGCTCGGGGCGCCGCTCCGCACACGCGGCGATCGTGCGCAGGCCGCCGCCGCCGACGCGGACCACGTCGGGTTCGGGGAGGTCTTCGAGCACCTGGGGCGCTCCCCCGCGCACGACCTGGAGTTGGGCGCCGACGCGCCGGGCCGCCGCGGTGGCGCGCGCGCAGGCCTCGGCGTTGCGGTCCACGGCGATGACGGCGGCGCCGAAGCGGGCGGCCTCCACCGCGAGGCTGCCGCTGCCGGTGCCGATGTCCCACACCAGGTCCCCGGTGCGCGGGCCGAGCCGGGCGAGCTGGGCGGCGCGCAACTGCGCGGACTCCCCGGTGGTGGCGGTGGCGTGCGTGTCGCCGTAGGGCAGGGGCGGGAGCGCCCAGCCGCGCGGGCCCTCGGGGTAGCCCGGCGGCCGCCCGGCGAGCCAGCCGCTGCCCTGGACGGCGCCGGTACCGGTGCCCGCGCCCGCGCCGTGTCCGCCGACGACGATGACGACGTTCGGGTCGCGCCACACGTGGTCGGCGGCCTTGTCGGAGGTCAGCACGGTCATCCGCTCCCGCGCGGTGCCCAGTTCCTCGCAGATGACGAAGGTGCGGTGCACCTCGCCGAGCAGCAGGGCCAGTTCGGCCGGGCCGGCCCCGGGCGAGGTGAGGACGGCGACCTTGGGGTGGGCGCGGCAGACGTTCACGGCGCGGCGCAGGGTGCGGCCGCTGGCGACGACGAGCTGGGCGTCGTCCCACGGCATCCCGGCACGGGCGAACGCGGCGGCGACGGCGGAGACGGCGGGCACAACCTCCACTTCGAGGCCGTGCTCGGGGGCGCGCAGCGCGCGGACGACGCCGAAGAAGCCGGGGTCGCCGTCGGCGAGGACGACGGCGGTGCCGCGGTGCTGGGCGATGCGCCGGGCGGCGAGGGCGATGCTGCCCAGGCGGACGTGTTCGGCGGTCGGCGGCACCTCCGGGAGCGCGAGGTGGTGGCCGGCTCCGGCGACGAGGGTGGCGGCGTCGAGCGCCGCGCGGGCCGTGCCCGTCACCGGCGAGCCGTCCCAGCCGATCACGGTGACACGGTCGGCCATCGGCGGGACTCTCCTGGGGTCGGCGCGGGTCGGGCGCCAGTGAGATTACCCGAGCGGCCGGTGGTCGGGGGCGGCGGTGCGCTCGACGGTGGCGGGGCGCTCGCCACCCGCGTCGTCGAGGTCCTCGGGCAGCAGACCCCACACGATGAGGTCGGTGCGGATCTCGCTCCACTCCGTGTCGGCTCCGCCCTGGGCGGCGGCCCAGTCGTCGCTGCGGGTGCGGACGATCCCGGCGTTGCGCAGCACGCCCTCGCTGATGCAGCCGACCTTCTGCGCCACCTGCTGGGAGGCGGTGTTGCCGGCCGCGGTGCGCACTTCGAGCCGTTCGAAACCCTGGTCCGCGAAGAGCCAGCGCGCGACCGCCTGCAGGGCCTCGGCCGCGTAGCCCTCGCCGCGCGCCCACGGGGCGACGACGTACCCGGCCTCGGTGGTGCGGATGCGCCAGTCGGTGTGGCGCAGGTGCGTGATGCCCACCAGGCGCTGGGTGAGCAACTCGCTGACGGCGAAGACGATGCCGCGTCCGCTGGTGCGCTCCCGGGGCGCCGCCGCGTGGACCCACTGCCGGGCGTCCGCGCGCGTGTAGGGGTGGGGCGCGCTGCTCCAGGCGGTGACGAGCTCGTCGTTCATCATGTCGGTGAGCGCGGGGACGTCCGCTTCCTCGAACGGGCGCAGCACCAGCCGCTCCGTACTGATGGAGATGTCCGGGAAACAGGGTGTCATGCGCCGCTCCGTGCCGATGGGTTCGAATGCCCCAGCATGCAGCATGGCCGCCCGCGCGCGGCGCCGGGCCCGCGGGGGGCTCCGGCGCCGCGCTCGGGGTGAAGGGAGCCGCTCAGGCGGTGGCGTCCTCGAACGCGGGGAGCACCGAGCCGTCGTACTCCTCCTCGATGAAGGTCCTGACCTCCTCGGAGTTCAGGAGCTCGGCCAGCAGGGCGACGCGCGGGTCGTCCTCGTCGCCCTCCCTGACGGCGAGGAGGTTGGCGTACGGGTTGTCCTCGGCGTCCTCCAGGGCGAGGGCGTCCTCGGCGGGCCTCAGGTCGGCCTCGATGGCGTAGTTGCCGTTGATGACGGCCGCGTCCACCTCGCCCAGCGCGCGCGGGACGGTGGCGGCCTCCAGCTCCTTGAAGGTGAGGCCCTTGGCGTCGGCGATGTCGGCCAGGGTGGCGTCCTGCCCGGCGTCGTCGGTCAGCTCGATGAGCCCGTGGGCGTCCAGGAGCCGCAGGGCGCGGCCGCCGTTGGTGGTGTCGTTGGGCAGGGCGACGGTCTGCCCGGGGGCGATGTCCGACAGGTCGCCGGCGTCCTGGGAGTACAGGCCGAGCGGTTCGAGGTGGACGGTCGTGACGGGCACGATGTGGGTGCCGTTCTTGGCGTTGAAGTCGTCCAGGTACGGCTTGTGCTGGAAGTAGTTGGCGTCCACGTCGCCGCTCTCGGTGGCGGTGTTGGGCAGCACGTAGTCGTTGAAGACCTTGACGTTCAGCTCCAGGCCCTCCTGCTCGGCCAGGTGGTCGCGCACGTACTCCAGGATCTCGGCGTGCGGGGTCGCGGAGGCCGCGACGGTGAGGGGGCCCTGCCCGGCCCCGTCGCCCGAGCCGCCGGTGTCCGGGTCGGAGGCGGTGCCGCAGGCGGTGAGGCCCAGGGCGAGGGCGGTGGTGGCCGCGGCTGCGGTGATCTTGCGGTGGGTGCGCACGATGAGTGCTCTCTTTCCTGTGGTGCCTGCCCGACGAAGAGTTCGGGCTTCTCGGTGGTGCGGAGGGTGGTCTGTGGGGGTGGCGGGCGTCAGCGGACGCCGCGCTCGCGGCGGGCCAGCAGGCGCACGGCGGCGTCGCCGACGAGCTGCACGAGGGTGACCAAGGCGATCAGGATCGCGACGGTCACGAGCATCAGCGCCGTCTCGAAGCGCTGGTAACCGTAGGTGTGGGCGAGGTCGCCCAGGCCGCCCGCGCCGACGACGCCGGCCATCGCGGAGTAGCCGATGAGCACGATGACGGTGGTGGTGAGTCCGGCGACCAGGGAGGGCAGGGCCTGCGGGAGCAGCACCTTGCACACCACGGTGCCGGTGCCGCCGCCCATGGCCTGCGCGGCCTCGACGAGCCCGCGGTCGACCTCGCGCAGCGCGGTCTCCACCAGCCGGGCGAAGAAGGGGACCGCGCCCACGGCCAGTGGCACGATCGCCGCCGTCGGACCGATGAACGTCCCCACCACCAGGCGGGTGAACGGGATCAGCGCGACGAGGAGGATGACGAACGGCAGTGAGCGGCCGACGTTGACGAGCGCGCCCACGACGCGGTTGACGGGGCCGTTGCGCAGCATGCCGCCGCGGTCGGTGAGGACGAGCAGCACGCCCAGGGGCAGGCCGCCGAGCGCGGCCACGGCGGTGGCCCAGCCGACCATGTAGAGGGTGTCGACGCACGCCTGGAGCAGCAGCGGCTGCATCTCGGACCAGGTCATCGCACGCCCTCCCGTCGCGGCGCCGCGCCCGCGCGGTCGGCGCCGGGTGCGGTGACGACGTCCACGGTCAGCCCCTGCTCGCGCAGGAAGCCGACGGGGACGACGTTGTCGGCGTAGTCGCCGGGCAGCGCGATGCGCAGGCGCCCGGTCTGGCGTCCGCCGACGGTGTCCATCGCGGCGCCGAGTATCGATATGTCGATGTTGTAGGTGCGGGCGAGCCGCGCGACGACCGGCTGCCCGGTGGCCTCACCCTGGAAGGTGACGTCGACCACCGTGCCGTCGGCCGCGGTGGGCTCGCCGCCGACCGGGAAGAGGGTCGCGGCCAGTTCGGAGCCGGGCGTGGCCAGCAGCTTCGGCACGGTGCCCGACTCCACGACCCGTCCGCCGCGCATCAGGGCCGCGGAGTCGCAGACGGACTTGACCACGTCCATCTCGTGGGTGATGAGCAGGACGGTGAGCCCGAGCTGCCGGTTGAGGTCGCGCAGGAGCTGGAGCACCGAGCCGGTGGTCTCCGGGTCGAGCGCCGAGGTGGCCTCGTCCGAGAGCAGCACCTTGGGGTCGCCGGCCAGGGCGCGGGCGATGCCCACGCGCTGCTTCTGCCCGCCGGAGAGCTGGGCGGGGTAGGCGCGGGCGCGGTCGGCCAGCCCGACGACGTCGAGCAGGTCGAGCGCCTTGCGCCGGCGGGCCGCCCGGGAGACGCCGAGGATCTCCAGCGGCAGTTCGACGTTGCCCTGGACGGTGCGCGAGGAGAGCAGGTTGAAGTGCTGGAAGACCATGCCGATGCGGCTGCGCGCGGCCCGCAGCGCCGCGGAGGGCCGCGGGCCGCGCCCGGCGAGCGCGGTGAGGTCCTGCCCCGCGACGGTCACGGTGCCGGAGGTGGGCCTCTCCAGCAGGTTGACGCAGCGGATGAGCGAGGACTTCCCGGCGCCGCTCTGGCCGACGACGCCGTAGACCTCGCCTTCGCGCACGTGCAGGTTGACGCCGTCCAGGGCGGTGACCTCGCGGTCCTTGGTGCGGTAGACCTTCGTCAGATCCGTGGTGGTGATCACTGGGTTTCCGTCACTGTCGAGTGCGCGCCGGGGCTGGCCGGCGGCGCGCACGGGTGTGCTGCGGGCGCGGTGAAGTGGTGGGGCGGCAGGCGGCGGCGCCTTACGGGCGCCGGGCGCACGGGCGCGGCCGGGCCGCCTCGGGGCGGGGTCGACGGCGCGGCGCCGCTACGGAGCCTCGCTTCGGGGCGCGAGGCGGCTCAGGCGGGGGCCCTCAGCGGTCACACATTCGACGCATGCAGCGGTCACCGGGCGCCGGGAGGGCCTCGGTGACGTGAAGGGGGCTGCGCGTCGTGGTCATGGGCACCAGTGAACCAGACGCCCACGGCCGCGTCCCGACCGCAGAGACGGATGTCCGCATGCTGAAACGGGCGTCCGGTACCCGAAGCTTCGCCACGCACACCGCTGTGACCTGCGGAATCGTGCGGCAGACGGGGGCGCTGCGGGGCTCGGCCGGCCGGCTCCGGCACACCGCACTGTGGCCAAGGCCACGGCCGACGAGCGCGGAGAGCGCGACGGCGGGCCCTCGGTGCCGCCGCGGGACGGACGCGGCGACACGGGCGGGGTGCGGGCGGACGAGGGCGGACGGAGGGGGCGGCGCGGCGGACGGGCACGGCGCCACGCGGACGGCGCACCGCGGGCACCCGCCACGCCGGACGGACGGTCCGGCTCCGCGCCCCACGACCCGCGGTGCGCGCGGTGGGGCGCGGAGCCGGACCCGAAACGGGACGAGCCGGGGCAGCGCAGTAAAGTCGCTGCCATGTTCACCCCCCTGACGGTCGCGCTCGGCGTGGCCGCGCTCGCGCTGGCCGCCTGGTGCGGCTTCGCGGCCTACCGGGACCAGCCCACCAAGGACTGGCACTTCATCGGGATGGCCGTCGTCACCGTGCTCGCGCTGGTCCAGCTCGTGGTCGGCGTGGTGGCGCTGGCGGGGGGCCAGGAGGCGGACGAGGGCACGCTCGTGTTCGTCTCGTACCTGCTCGGCTGCGCGGCGGCGATCCCGGCGGTCGCCTTCCTCTCGCTCGCCGAGCGCACCCGCTGGGGGTCGGCCACGGTGGCCGCCGGTGCCTTCGTGCTGGCGGTGCTCCAGGTGCGGCTCCACGACGTCTGGAGCGGCACCGGTGCCTGAGCGAACACGCCGCGACGCGGCCCCCGCCGGCCGGCCGGCCTGGGCGCGCGAGAGCGACGCGGCGCGCCCCCGGGCCGGCATCGGCACCGGCCCCGGGCGCCTCCTGGTGACCCTCTACGCGATCTTCACCATCGGGGCCACCTCCCGCTCGGCGTACCAGATCGCCACCCGGTTCGACGAGGCCCCGCTGCCCTACCTGCTGTCCGCCCTGGCCGCGGCCGTGTACGCGGGCATCACCGTCGCGCTGGTGCGCGGCGGCGAGGCGGCGCGGCGCACCGCGCTGGCCGGCTGCGTCACCGAACTCGTGGGCGTGCTGGCCGTGGGCACCTGGTCGGTGCTCGACCCGGTGGCCTTCCCGGACACCACGGTGTGGTCCACCTACGGCATGGGGTACCTGTTCATCCCGCTGGTGCTGCCGGTCGTCGGCCTGCTGTGGCTGCGGCGCGCGGAGCCGGCGGCGGACTGAGCCGGCGCCCCGGGCAGGCCGGGCAGGCCGGCGCCCCCGGGGCGGCTGGCGTCACGCGCTCTGGGCGTACGCCTCGGCGACGGCCGCCTTCTCCAGCGTGATGACGCTCAGCTTGGGCGAGACGCGCTCGGTGCCGGAGGCGACGTAGCCGCAGCGCCGGTACAGCCGCAGGTTGCCCTCGCTGCGGTGGCCGGTGCACAGCCGGAACCGCTGGGCGCCCTGCTCCTGGGCCAGCCGCGTCTCCAGGGCGGCCAGCAGCCGCCCGCCGAGCCCGTGCCGCTGCAGCCGGGGGTGGACGACGAGCTTGTTGATGTGCCCGGTGCCGGCGGCGTCGACCTGGCCGCGCACCGAGCCGACGACCTCCTCGCCGAGCCGGGCCACCAGCACGCAGCCGCCCTCGAGTTCGGCGCGCAGGGCGTCCAGCGTCTGGGTCAGCGGCTCGATGCTCCAGTCCCGGTACAGCTCCGCCTCGCTCTGGTAGCACAGGTACTGGAGCTTGAGGATCTGCTCGGTGTCCTGCCCGGTCGCCGCAGAGATGGTCACGCTCATGCCCATGTGCGCACGCCTCTTTCTGGTGTCTCACGTCCGGCGCGGCAGCGGGTGAGGGTCGCGCGGCCGGACTGGCTGCCCTGGTGACGCCGGTTGTCTTACGCACCCTTCCCTACGGGGCAGCATTCCAACCTCCGCCGACAGCATTCTGCGCACAGATCGCAGGCGACGGGAACGCGTCGGCCCCGAACTCCGCTGTGAGATTCCCGACCCGCCTGCGATTCCGCGGTGGGTGGGCGGTGCGGAGCGCGGGGCCGTCCGGGTGAACAGGCGTCGTCAGGCGGACCCCGTTCAGCCGGCGCGGTGGTCGGCGGCGGCCAGCAGCGCGGTGTCGGGCTGGTCCGTGAAGATGCCGTCGATACCGGTGGCGAAGTAGGCGCGCAGCGCGCCGAAGGCGTCCCCGTAGGCGGCCGGGTCGGTGCCGCGCCGGAACTCGGCCGGCAGGAAGGCGTTCTCGTTGCGCAGGGTGTAGGGGTGCAGCACCAGGCCGCGCTGGTGCGCGTCGCGCACGAGCGAGGTGGGCTCGCCCAGGCTGCCGTCGGCGCGCTTGGGCACGACGAGGTCGAGCGTGGGCCCGATGCCCTGGGCGTAGGAGGCGATCCAGTCCAGACCCGCGGGGGTGACCAGGTCGGCCACGGTGCGCGGGTCGCCGGACTCCACGAAGTCCCACGGGCGGGAGGCGGCCGAGGACAGCAGCACCACGCCGGGGGTGTCGACGAGGCGGGCCATGCGCTGGATGCTGCTCGGTTCGAAGGACTGCACGAACACCGGCGCGTTCCGGCGGTGCAGGCGGTGGGCGCGCAGGTGGCGGGCCAGGCGCTCCTCCAGGCCCAGCCCCAGGCCGCGGAAGTAGCTGGGGTGCTTGGTCTCCACGTGCAGCCACACCGTCCGACCCCGGCGGCGGCCCTCCGCACGGGCCCAGTCCAGCACCTCGGCGAAGGTGGGCACCTGCCAGCGGCCGTCGTAGAGCGTGTTCTCCTGGCGCTGGTCCGGGATGCGCTCGACGGCCCGCAGCCGCTTCAGCTCCGCGAGGGTGAAGTCCTCGGTGAACCAGCCGGTGATGTCGCGGCCGTCCACCGTCTTGGTGGTCCTGCGGGCGGCGAACTCCGGGTGCTCGGCGACGTCCGTGGTGCCGCCGATCTCGTTCTCGTGGCGGCACACCAGGTGGCCGTCCCGGGTGGGCACCAGGTCCTGTTCGATGACGTCGGCGCCCATGTCGAGGGCCAGCTCGTAGGCGCCCATGGTGTGCTCGGGCCGGTAGCCGCTGGCGCCGCGGTGCGCGATGACCGCGGGGACCGGCAGCTTCCCCGGCCCCCGGCCGCGCCCGGGCCCCGCTTCGGGCCGCGCCTGGGCGGTACCGGCCGCGCCGAGCGTCATCGCGCCGGCCGCTCCCAGCACCGTCGCGCCGAGCACGGCCCGGCGTCCGGGGCGCTGCTGGTGTGCCATGGGCTCCATGGACCTCTCCTCTCCTGCCGCCGCCCGCGCGTGCGGGCGGGCGGCGGTGCCTGACGGATCGACGGCCCGCAGCGTAGGCGCGCCCGGCTGTCCGGCGGGAGACGGCCCGCGGAACACGGCGCGAACACCACCGCCCCGCCCCGCCCCGGGGCGCCGACGCGGTTACCCCCGCGTACGCGGGTACGCGAGCGCGGGTATCGTCGGTTCCGGCGCACGCCGCGCCGATCACACACCACGGAGGCTGAATCCCAGTGAGGGGCCGTTTCCTTCTCATCAAGGCCGTACTGGGCCCGCTGCTCCGCCTGCTGCTGCGGCCGCGGATCGAGGGCGCCGACCGCATCCCCGGCGAGGGCCCGGTGATCCTGGCCGGCAACCACCTCACCTTCATCGACTCGATGGTGCTGCCGGTCGTCACCGACCGGCAGGTGTTCTTCATCGGCAAGGACGAGTACGTCACCGGCACGACGCTCAAGGGGCGGCTGATGGCGTGGTTCTTCACCGGCGTCGGCATGATCCCGGTCGCCCGGGACGGCGGGCGCGGCGGCGTCGCCGCGCTGATGACCGGGCGCCGGGTGCTGGAGGAGGGCAAGGTCTTCGGCATCTACCCCGAGGGCACCCGCTCCCCGGACGGGCGGCTCTACCGGGGCCGCACCGGCATCGCCCGGCTGGCGCTGATGACCGGGGCGCCGGTGGTGCCGTTCGCGATGATCGGCACCGACCAGGTGCAGCCCGGCGGCCGGGGGCTGCCCCGCTTCGGCGGCGGCCGACGCGTCGCCGTCCGGTTCGGTGAGCCGCTGGACTTCTCCCGCTACGAGGGCATGGACCGCGACCGCTACGTGCTGCGCGCGGTGACCGACGAGGTGATGAGCGAGGTCATGCGGCTCTCGGGCCAGGAGTACGTCGACATGTACGCCACGAAGGCCAAGGAAGCGGCCTGAGGGCGAGCGCCCCGGAACCGGCGGCCCGCCCGGCGGGCCGCCCCGGGCGGGTCAGACCTCCTCCGGGACGTCGGACAGGCGCTGGTGGCGCAGCAGGTGCCAGGCGGCCACCGCGGCGGTCAGCAGGACGGCCGCGCCGACCCCGGCCGCCGAGCGCAGCCCGGCGGTGAAGTCGCTCTGCGCCGCGGCGAGCAGCGGGTCGCCCAGCTCCGCCGGGAGCCTGGCCGCCGCGTCGACGGCGCCGCCCAGCGAGGCGTGGGCGTCCCGGGCCACGGCGTCGGGCACGCCCTCGGGGACGGCGAAGCCCCGGTAGATCCCGGTGACGATGGAGCCCAGCAGCGCGATGCCGAGCGCGGCCCCGAGTTCGTAGGCCGTCTCGGAGACGGCCGAGGCCGACCCGGCCTGTTCCCGCGGCACGCTGGAGAGGATGACGTCGGCCGTCACGGTGAAGGAGAGCCCGGCGCCGAGGCCGACGACGAGCAGCACCGGTCCGAGCAGCCAGTAGTCGGTGTACTGGTCGAGCCACAGGCAGGCGCCCAGAGCCAGGCCCACGGCGGCCAGGCCGCCGGAGACGGACGCGCGCACCGAGGTGCGCCGGGCGACGGTCCCGGCCAGCAGGCCGGCGGCGACCGCGCCGATCGCCGCGGGCAGCTCCGCGACACCGGCCTGGAGCGGGCTGCGTCCCTGCACCATCTGGAGGAACTGGGAGAGGAAGAAGATCAGCCCGGACAGCCCCAGGATGGTGAGCAGGTCGGCCAGCACCGCGCCGGAGAAGCCCCGGCTGCGGAACAGCCGCATGTCCAGCAGCGGGTGGGGCAGGCGCAGTTGCCGCCGCACGAACGCGGACAGGCACAGCGCGCCCAGGGCGCCGGCGAGGTAGACGTCCCAGCGCGACCCGTGCGCGGCGGCCTCCTTCACCGCGTAGACGACGCCGACGATGCCGGCCATCGACAGCAGCACGCTGGGCACGTCCCACGGGCCGGGGGCCGGGTTCTTCGACTCCGGCAGCACCCGGGCGCCGACCAGGACGAGCACGGCCATCACCGGCAGGTTGATCAGGAAGACCGACCCCCACCAGAAGTGCTCCAGCAGGAAGCCGCCGGCCACGGGGCCCACGGCCGCCCCCGCCGAGGCCATCGCGCCCCAGATGCCGACGGCCAGGCTGCGCTCGCGCGGGTCGTGGAAGAGGTTGCGGATCAGCGCGAGCGTGGCCGGCATCAGCGTCGCGCCGGCCACCCCGAGCAGCGCGCGCCACACGATCATCGCCTCGGCGCTGTGGGCGTAGGCGTTGAGCACGGAGACGGCGCCGAAGACGGTGGCGCCGACCAGCAGCAGCCGCTTGCGACCCACCCGGTCCCCGAGGCTGCCCATGGACACCAGCAGCCCGGCGATGACGAAGGAGTAGACGTCCCCGATCCACAGGAGCTGGGTGCTGGAGGGGGCCAGGTCCTCGCTGAGAAAGGGCATCGCCAGGCCCAGCACGGTGGCGTCGATGCCGACCAGGAGCACGGCGAGGACGAGCACGGCGAGCGCCACCCAGCGGCTCGCGCCGGGCGCGCTCACGCCGTCCGCCGTTCCAGGACGCCGCCGAGCAGCACCTCGGCGACCATGCGGGGGGCCTCCCGCGGCGCCATCCGGCCGTCCTGCACGGACCAGCCGGAGGCGACGACGAGGGCGTGGAGGGCGTCGGTCAGCCAGTGGGCGGACAGGTCGCGGCGGAAGGCGCCCCGCTCCTGGCCCCGGCGGATCAGCGCGCCCACGCGCTCCTCGATGCGGGCCCAGCCGGGGTCGGGCGTGCCGGGCTCGTAGAGCTGGTTCTCGCCGTAGAGGAACGCCAGGAACCCGGCGACCGGCGTCGCCTGGGCCACCAGCCGCCGCAGGGCCTGCGCCGGGTCCCCCTCCTCGATCCGCGCGGCGTCGAGCCCGTCCTCGATCTGGCGCACGGCCAGTTCCGCGAGCGCGAAGACCAGCGCCTCGCGCCCGGCGAAGTGCCGGTGCAGCGTCGCCCGGCTGATCCCGGCGGCCCGCGCGATGTCGTCCATGGACGCCGTCGCCTTGCGCGAGAGCAGTTCGGCCGCCGCCTTCAGCACCTGGCCCCTGTGCACTGTCATGAGACGACGGTACTTCATATGAGACACATATGTCTCACGACAGTGCGGCACGTGCCCGGTGATCCGGACGGCGGGGGGTGGCGGGCGGCGAACAGCCGACGGCCGACGACAGCCGGCAGCGGGCCGAGGACAGCCGGCTGCGGACGGGCGGCGGACGGGCGGCGGCGGTCCACCGTGCCCGGGCCGCCGGGTGGCTCAGCTCTTCGCGTCCGCCCACTCCCGCTGCCTCGCCAGGTCGGCCTTCACCTCGGCGAGCTGCTCCGCGACCGCGCTGGGCGCCGTGCCGCCCCGGCCGTCGCGCGCCGCGAGCGCGCCGGGCACGTTCAGCACGCCGCGCACCTCGGGCGTCAGGTGCGGGGAGATGGCGGCGAACTGCTCGTCCGTCAGCTCCTCCAGCTCGATCCCCGTGCGCTCGCACTCCTTGACGCACTCCCCCGCCACCTCGTGCGCCACGCGGAACGGCACGCCCCGCTTGACCAGCCACTCGGCCACGTCGGTGGCCAGCGAGAACCCGGCCGGGGCCAGCTCCGCCATGCGCTCGCGGTGGACGGTGAGGGTCGCCAGCATCCCGGTGAACGCGGGCAGCAGGACCTCAAGCTGGTCACAGGAGTCGAAGACCGGCTCCTTGTCCTCCTGGAGATCGCGGTTGTAGGCGAGCGGCAGCGCCTTGAGGGTGGCCAGCAGGCCCGTCAGGTTGCCGATGAGCCGCCCGGACTTGCCGCGCGCCAGCTCGGCGATGTCGGGGTTCTTCTTCTGCGGCATGATCGAGGAGCCGGTGGAGAACGCGTCGTGCAGCGTGACGAAGGAGAACTCCTTGGTGTTCCACAGGATGATCTCCTCGGCGATGCGGGAGAGGTCGACGCCGATCATCGCGGTGACGAAGGCGAACTCCGCGGCGAAGTCGCGCGCGGCGGTGCCGTCGATGGAGTTGGCGGCCGAACCGCGTTCGAAGCCGAGGTCGGCGGCGACGGCGCGCGGGTCCAGGCCGAGCGAGGAGCCGGCGAGCGCGCCCGAGCCGTAGGGCGAGACGGCGGTGCGCTCGTCCCACTGGCGCAGCCGCTCCGCGTCCCGGCCGAGCGCCTGGACGTGGGCGAGCACGTGGTGGGCGAAGAGCACCGGCTGGGCGTGCTGGAGGTGGGTGCGGCCGGGCATCGCGACGTCCGGGTGGGCCTCGGCGAGCGCGGTCAGGGCCTCCTGCAGATCGGCGAGGAGGCCGCCGATGACGCGGGCGTGGTCCCGCAGGTACATCCGGAAGAGCGTGGCCACCTGGTCGTTGCGCGAGCGGCCGGCGCGCAGCTTGCCGCCGAGGTCGGGCCCGAGCCGCTCCAGCAGGCCGCGCTCCAGCGCGGTGTGCACGTCCTCGTCGGCGAGGGTGCCGGTGAAGCTGCCGCCGGCCACGTCGGCTTCGAGCCGGTCGAGCCCGGCGAGCATGCGTTCCAGCTCCTCGGCCGTCAGCAGACCGGCGCGGTGCAGCACCCGGGCGTGGGCCCGCGAGCCGGCGATGTCGTAGGGGGCCAGCCGCCAGTCGAAGTGGACGGAGGCGCTCAGGCGGGCCAGGGCCGCCGCGGGGCCGTCGGCGAACCGGCCGCCCCACAGCCGCACGTCGGGGGTCGCGCCCTGCTCCGCGCCGTTGCTCATCTGTGTCCTGCTCCTCGGGTGCGTGGCGTGCTGGCGGCGGCCGGTGCTCCGGCCGTGCGGTGTGCGACCGCCGCCCCGCCCACGGCAGCGGGGCGGGACGGCGGCGGTGGTGCCCGGACGGGCCCGAGCGCAGGTTACTGCGCCTGGTCCCGCTTGGCGGCGATCTTGCTGGACATGCCGAAGATCTCGATGAAGCCCTTGGACAGCGACTGGTCGAAGGTGTCGCCGCTGTCGTAGGTGGCCAGGTTGAAGTCGTACAGGGAGGACTCCGAGCGCCGGCCGGTGACGACGGCCCGGCCGCCGTGCAGCGTCATCCGGATGTCGCCGCTGACGTGCGCGTTGGCCTCGTTGACGAAGCCGTCCAGGGCGCGCTTGAGCGGGGAGAACCACAGGCCGTCGTAGACCAGCTCGCCCCAGCGCTGCTCGACCTGCCGCTTGTAGCGCGCCAGCTCCCGCTCGACGGTGACGTTCTCCAGCTCCTGGTGCGCGGTGATCAGCGCGAGGGCGCCCGGGGCCTCGTAGACCTCGCGGGACTTGATGCCCACCAGCCGGTCCTCGACCATGTCGATCCGGCCGACGCCCTGGGCCCCGGCCCGCTCGTTGAGCTGCTGGATCGCCTGGAGGACGGTGACGGGCTTGCCGTCGAGGGCGACCGGCACGCCCTCCTTGAAGGTGATGACCACCTCGTCGGCCGCGCGCTGGGTGGCCGGGTTCTCGGTGTACTCGTAGACGTCCTCGATGGGGGCGTTCCAGATGTCCTCCAGGAAGCCGGTCTCCACGGCCCGCCCGAAGACGTTCTGGTCGATCGAGTACGGGGACTTCTTCGTCGTCGCGATCGGGAGGTTCTTCTCCTCGCAGAAGGCGATGGCCTTGTCCCGGGTCATCGCGTAGTCCCGCACGGGGGCGATGCACCGCAGGTCGGGGGCGAGGGAGGCGATGCCCGCCTCGAACCGCACCTGGTCGTTGCCCTTGCCGGTGCAGCCGTGCGCCACGGTGCTCGCCCCGTGCTTGCGGGCGGCGGCCACCAGGTGCTTGACGATCACCGGCCGGGAGAGCGCGGAGACCAGCGGGTAGCGGTCCATGTAGAGGGCGTTGGCCTTCAGCGCGGGGAGGCAGTACTCGTCGGCGAACTCCTCCTTGGCGTCCGCGACCTCGGCCTCGACGGCACCGCAGGCGAGCGCGCGCTTGCGGATGACGTCCAGGTCCTCTCCGCCCTGGCCGACGTCCACGGCGACGGCGACGACCTCGGCCCCGGTCTCCTCGGCGATCCAGCCGATGCAGACGGAGGTGTCCAGGCCGCCGGAGTAGGCGAGTACGACGCGCTCGGTCACGGGGGTCTCCTTACGATCCATACGGCGACAGGTATAAGTATGCATCCCGGCGCATGGTTCGTCAAAGCGGCTCCGCCGCGCTCGGCCCGGACCCGGCCCGCCGTTCCCACCGTGCGGACGCGCGAGCGCCCCGCGCGCCCCCGCGGGGATGATGGAGGGCATGGGGAAAACACACGAGGGCATCACCGGTCGGCTGCGGAGCTTCATCGAGGAGCAGCCGGTCTTCTTCACCGCGACGGCGCCGCTGGCCGCGGACGGCACCGTCAACCTCTCGCCCAAGGGCCTGCGCGGCTCACTGGCCGTGCTGGACGAACGCACCGTCGCCTACCTGGACTTCGCCGGCAGCAACGCGGAGACCATCGCCCACCTGCGGGAGAACGGGCGCATCACGCTCATGTGGTGCGCGTTCGCCGGACCGCCGAACATCGTGCGCGTGCACGGGCGCGGCGAGCCGGTGTTCCGCGACGACGCGCGCTTCACCGGGCTGCTGGCGCACTTCCCCGGCATCGACGGCTCCCGGCACGGGCTGCGCGCGGTCGTCGTCGTCACCGCCGAGCTGATCCGCGACACCTGCGGATACGCGGTGCCGTTCATGTCCTACGAGGCCGACCGGCCCCTGCACGCGTCCCGCTTCGCGCGCGAGGACGACGCGAGCCTGGACGCCTACTTCCGCGGCAAGGAGCACGTCGGAACGAGCCTCGACGGCCTGCCCGGCCTGCCCCTGCCGCTGCCGCCGACCCCGTGAGCGGCCGGCGGCCCGGGGCGGGGCGCGGCCGTCAGGGCACGGTGGCCACGGCGGTGATCTCCACCAGTTGCCCGGGGTAGCCCAGCCGGGCCACGCCCAGCAGCGTGGAGGCGTGCGGCCCCACCGACAGCCCGGAGGCGCGCACCTCGTCCCACACGGCCTCCAGGTCCTCGTCCCGCTCGGCCACCACGTACACCTCGGTGGTCACGACGTGCTCCAGCCCGCTGTCCGCCGCGCGCAGCGCGGTGTCCAGGTTCGCCAGCACCTGGCGGGTCTGCGCCGCGTGGTCGCCGGCGCCCACGAGGTCGCCGTGTCGGTCCAGTGGCACGCTCCCGGCGCTGAAGACGAGCCGCTCCCCGGCTTCGACGACCGCCGCGTGGGCGTAACCGGGGGGCGGGAAGAGCGCGGGGGCGGTCAGGCGACGGGGCATGGCGCGGCTCCAGGGGCGCGTCGGGGCGATGGCGCCACGATTCTCACAGCCGTCCGGCCCGCCGGTCACCCGGTTTTCCGCCGCCGGCCCGAAGGCGGCGGCCCGAAGGCGCCGATCCCAAGGCGCCGATCCCAAGGCGGCGATCCCAAGGCGGCGGCCCCAAGGCGGAGTCCGGGAACGGCGACGGGGTGCCGACCCGGGGACGGGGGCGGGGCCGGCCGCCCGGGGCGGCGGGTCAGCGGTTGCGCTGGGCCAGGCGCATCAGGTGGTCGGCCAGGGCCTGGCCGCCCTCCGGCGCCCGGCTGATCAGCAGCAGCGTGTCGTCCCCGGCGATGGTGCCGATGATCTCGTGCACGCCCGCCTGGTCGATGGCCGAGGCGAAGAACTGCGCGGCCCCCGGGGGCGTCCGCAGCACGACGAGGTTCGCGGACGCCTCCGCCGAGATCATCAGCTCGCCGGCGAGCCGTGCCATGCGCGCCTCGCTCGCCGACTCCCCCAGCGGCGCCCGCGGGGTGCGGTCGCCCCCCTCCCCCGGCACGGCGTAGATCAGCTCCCCTCCGGTGTTGCGGATCTTCACCGCCCCCAGCTCGTCGAGGTCGCGGGAGAGGGTGGCCTGGGTGACGGACAGGCCGTCGTCCGCGAGGAGCTTGGCGAGCTGGCTCTGCGAGCGCACCGGCTGCCGGCCCAGGATGTCCACGATCCGGCGGTGCCGGGCCGTCCGCGTCTGCGGGACGGACTGCCCGTTCGGCTGCTCCTCACGCATCGTCACGCTCCGACTCGTCGGGACGGGGCCGCGGGGTCGGCCGCGTCCAGGACCGCCGGGAACGCGCGGAGCAGGGCGTCCACCTCGGGGTCGCCGACGACCAGCGGTGGCGCCAGCCGGATGACGTCCGGGGCCACCGCGTTCACCAGCAGACCCGCGTCCTGGGCCGCCTGCTGCACCTGGGCGGCGACCGGTTCGGTGAGCACGATACCCAGGAGCAGTCCGGCGCCGCGGACGCGGTCGATCAGCGGATGGCCCAGCGCCCACAGGCCGTCGCGCAGCCGGGCGCCGATCCGCTGGACGTGGTCGAGCAGACCGTCGGCCGCGATGGTCTCCAGCACGGCCAGGCCCGCCGCGCAGGCCACCGGGTTGCCGCCGAAGGTGGAGCCGTGCTGGCCCGGCGTGAGCAGTGCGGCCGCGTGGCCGAACGCGAGCGTCGCGCCGATGGGCAGACCGCCGCCGAGGCCCTTGGCCAGGGTGATGACGTCCGGCTCGACGCCCTGTGCCCGGCACGCGAACCAGTGGCCCGTGCGCCCGATGCCGGTCTGGATCTCGTCGACCACCAGCAGCGTGCCGGTGGCCCGGGTGATCTCGCGGGCCGCGGCGAGGTAGCCCTCCGGGGCCACGACCACGCCGTTCTCCCCCTGCACCGGCTCGACGACGAACAGCGCCGTCCGCTCGGTGACGGCCGCCCGGAGCGCCTCCACGTCGCCGTAGGGCA
The DNA here is from genome assembly GCF_026262575.1 of Streptomyces marinisediminis. Taxonomy (GTDB): domain Bacteria; phylum Actinomycetota; class Actinomycetes; order Streptomycetales; family Streptomycetaceae; genus Streptomyces; species Streptomyces marinisediminis. Next base: position 72,539 of record NZ_JAPKFL010000017.1, on the reverse strand, counting down.
CGTGGGTGACCTCGCCCGGCAGCGGCCGGAAGGGGTCCTGCTTCTTCGGCTGCCCGGTGAGGGCGAGCGCTCCCAGGGTGCGGCCGTGGAAGCCGCCGTGGGTGGCGACCATGTGGGTGCGCCCGGTGCGGCGGCCGATCTTCACCGCGGCCTCCACGGCCTCCGCGCCGGAGTTGCCGAAGTAGACCGCGCCCGGCCGCCCGGCCAGCTCCAGCAGCCGTTCGGCGAGCGCGACGGGGGGCTGCGCGACGAAGAGGTTGGAGACGTGCGCGAGCGTGGCCACCTGCTCGGAGACGGCCCGCACGACGGCCGGGTGGCCGGTGCCCAGCGCGTTGACCGCGATGCCGCCGACGAAGTCCAGGTACTGCGTGCCGTCCGCGTCCCACAGGCGGACGCCCTCGCCGCGGACGAGCGGCACCCGGGGGGTGCCGTAGGTGTCCATCACCGCGCCCCGCCACCGCCGGGTCAGTTCCTCGTTGCTCACGCCCGTTCCCCCTCGTCGTCGCTCTCGGTCTCGTCCGGCACGACCATCGTGCCGATTCCCTCGTCGGTGAAGATCTCCAGCAGGATGGAGTGCTGCACCCGGCCGTCGATGACGCGCGCGGTGCGCACGCCGCCGCGCACCGCGTGCAGGCAGCCCTCCATTTTGGGCACCATGCCGCTGGCCAGGCCGGGCAGCAGCTTCTCCAGTTCGCTGACGGTCAGCCGGCTGATGACGTCGTCGCTGCGCGGCCAGTCCGCGTACAGGCCTTCGACGTCGGTGAGGACCATCAGCGTCTCGGCGCCCAGCGCGGCGGCCAGCGCGGCGGCGGCGGTGTCGGCGTTGACGTTGTAGACGTGGTGGTCGTCGGCGCTGCGGGCGATGGAGGAGACGACCGGGATGCGGCCGTCGTCCAGCAGGGCGCGCACCGCGCCGGTCTCGATGGCGGTGACGTCGCCGACGCGGCCGATGTCCACCCGCTCGCCGTCCACCTCGGCCCAGCGCTTGGTGGCCGTCATGAGGTGGGCGTCCTCGCCGGTCAGGCCGACGGCGAGCGCGCCGTGCCGGTTGAGCAGCCCGACGAGTTCGCGCTGCACCTGCCCGGCGAGCACCATGCGCACCACCTCCATCGTCTCCGGGGTGGTGACGCGCAGCCCGGCCTTGAACTCCGAGGCCAGCCCCAGCCGGTCGAGCTGGGCACTGATCTGCGGGCCGCCGCCGTGCACGACGACCGGGCGCAGCCCGGCGTGCCGCAGGAAGACGACGTCCTGCGCGAAGGCGGCCTTCAGCGCGTCGTCGACCATTGCGTTGCCGCCGAACTTGATGACGACCGTCTTGCCGTGGTGGCGGGTGAGCCAGGGCAGCGCCTCGATCAGCGTGCGCGCCTTGGGCAGAGCGGTGTGCTTTCGCGTGGTCATGACCCTCAGGAGGAGTAGGCGCTGTTCTCGTGGACGTAGTCGGCGGTCAGGTCGTTGGTCCACAGGACGGCCGCGTGCGGACCCGCGGCGAGGTCGGCGGTGATGCGGACCTCGCGGTAGCGCATGTCCACCAGGGCGCGGTCCTCGCCTACGGAGCCGTTCTTGCACACCCACACGCCGTTGATGGCCACGTTGAGCTGGTCGGGCGCGAAGGCCGCCGACGTCGTGCCGATGGCCGACAGCACCCGGCCCCAGTTGGCGTCCTCGCCGTGGACGGCGCACTTGAGCAGGTTGTTGCGGGCGATGGAGCGGCCCACCTCCACGGCGTCGTCCTCGCTCGCGGCGTTCACGACCTCGATCCGGATGTCCTTGGACGCGCCCTCGGCGTCGCGGACCAACTGGCGGGCCAGGTCGGCGCAGACGGCGTGGACGGTCTCGGCGAACTCCCCGGCGTCCGGAGTGCGGCCGGAGGCGCCCGAGGCCAGGAGCAGCACGGTGTCGTTGGTCGACAGGCAGCCGTCGGAGTCCACCCGCTCGAAGGTCGTGCGGGTGGCCTCGCGCAGCACGGCGTCGAGCTGCCCGGCGGGCACGTCGGCGTCGGTGGTGAGCACCACCAGCATGGTGGCCAGCGACGGCGCGAGCATGCCCGCGCCCTTGGCCATGCCGCCGACGACGTACCCGGAGCCCTCGGCGACCGCCGTCTTGTGCACGGTGTCGGTCGTCCTGATGGCGATCGCGGCCTTCTCGCCGCCGTGCGCGCACAGCGCGCCGGCCGCCTGGTCGATGCCGGGCAGCAGCCTGTCCATGGGCAGCCGCACGCCGATCAGCCCGGTCGAGGCCACGGCCACCTCCGCCGCGCTGTGCCCCAGCACCTCGGCGGCCCGCTCCGCGGTGGCGTGGGTGTCCTGGAAGCCCAGCGGGCCGGTGCAGGCGTTGGCGCCGCCGGAGTTGAGCACGACCGCGGAAACCCGCCCCCCGGAGAGGACCTGCTGCGACCACAGCACGGGCGCCGCCTTGATCCGGTTGCGGGTGAAGACCCCCGCGGCCGCCTGGCACGGCCCGGTGTTGACCACCAGGGCCAGGTCCGGCGCACCGCCGTCCTTGATCCCGGCCGCGACACCCGCCGCCGTGAACCCCTTCGCCGCCGTCACGCTCACTGCCTGTCTCCGTTCGCTCCTGCGCCCGCGCCCCGTGGCGCGGCCGTCGTCGTCCGCGCCGCGTCCCGCGCGGGTGCGCGCCTCACGGCGCCACTCCGGTGGTGGGCAGCCCCAGCTCCTCGGGGAGCCCGAGGGCGATGTTCATGCTCTGCACCGCGCCGCCCGCGGTGCCCTTGGTGAGGTTGTCGATGGCGCTGACGGCGACGACACGCCCCGCGTCCTCGTCCAGCGCCACCTGCACGTGCGCGGTGTTGGCACCGTGCACGTGGGCGGTGGCGGGCCACTGCCCGGGCGGCAGCAGGCGGACGAACGGCTCGTCGGCGAACGCCTTGCCGTACGCCTCGCGCAGCGCCCGGGCGTCCCCCGGGGGCCGGACCTTCGCCGAACAGGTGGCGAGGATGCCGCGGGACATGGGGGCGAGGGTGGGCGTGAAGGAGACGGTGACCGGCTCCTCGGCCACCGCGCTGAGGTTCTGCGCCATCTCCGGGGTGTGCCGGTGCACGCCGCCGACGCCGTAGGGGCTCATCGAGCCCAGCACCTCGCTGCCCAGCAGGTGCGGCTTGAGCGCCCGGCCCGCGCCCGAGGTGCCGGTGGCGGCGACGATCACAGCCTCCGGCTCGGCGAGTCCGGCCGCGTAGGCGGGGAACAGCGCGAGCGAGACGGCCGTCGGGTAACACCCGGGGACCGCGACGCGCCGGGACCCCCGCAGCGCGTCCCGGGCCCCGGGCAGCTCGGGCAGGCCGTAGGGCCAGGTGCCGGCGTGCGGGGTGGCGTAGAATCGGGCCCACGCCTCGGCGTCGGCCAGGCGGAAGTCGGCGCCGCAGTCCACCACGAGCACGTCGTCCCCCAGCTCCGCGGCCACGGCGGCGGACTGCCCGTGCGGGAGCGCGAGGAAGACCACGTCGTGCCCGGCCAGCGCCTCGACACCGGTCGGCTCCAGCACCCGGTCGGCCAGCGGCGCGAGCTGCGGCTGCACCTCCCCCAGCGGGCGCCCGGCGTTGGAGTTCGCCGTCAGCGCCCCCACGCGCACCTCGGGATGGCCGAGCAGCAGCCGGAGCACCTCCCCGCCCGCATACCCACTGGCCCCGGCCACCGCCACGCTTACCGCCATCGCTCCTCCTCCTCGATGGCATGACTATACGAAGCAACACAGTTTTATGCAACGCCGTTTTCCGCCGGCCCCGGCGGTGCGCTGCGGGAGGCGGCGCGGGAACGGCGTGGACGCGCCGCGCGGAGGGCACGTCGGCGTCGTCGCCCTAGCGAGGCGGAGCCGGGCGGCCCGGACGCCGTGCGGGCACGGCGGCGGGGAGGCGGTCCAGGCCGCACGGACGCGGCGCGGACTCACCACGCACGCGGCGCGGCGCCGGCACGGACGCGGAACGCGCCCAGGGGCCAGGGCGCGGCCAGGCCACGGACATCGCGCGGCGGACGCGGCCCGGGGGCGGGCGGGCAGGTGCCCGGAGCGGGTCGTGCCCCTGGGGCGGCGGTCGCCGCCCCAGGGGCACGGTGGTCGGTCGGTTCAGTCTGTGGGTTCGCCCGGTTCGCCCTCGGACTCGTAGTCCTCGGCCTCGCGGCGCTCCTGCTCCGCCGCCAGCCGCTGCGCCTCCTCCAGATCGGGTGCCTCGGTCTGCGGGGGCAGGTCGGGCGTCAGCGGCGGTTCCTCCTGTGCACTCATGCCCGTGCGGGTACCCGGAAGGGCGCGGTTGAAGACCGCCGCCGCGCCCCGGAACGCCGGCCCGTCGACGAGCGCCGGTGCCCGACGCGGCCGGTGAGGTCGCCGGGTGGGCGGGGCGGCGGGCGGCGCGCACGGCGGCCGGTGCCGTCGCGCACCCGGTCGCCGTCGGACCGGGGACCGGCCGTCGTCTCGTCGTCGAGCCGGGCGTCGAGCCGGGAAGCGCTCCGGGCGGCGCCGGACCAGCGCGCGGTGGGCGGCGCGCGGTGGGCGGTGCGCGGTCGTAGGGTCGCGCCCGCGGCCGTCCGCCACCGCCGGGCACCCCCGCGGGTCAGGGGCGACGCGCGCCATGTAGTGCTCGGGGGCGTCCAGCGGTGTGAAGCCGACCTTGGCGTAGACGCCGTGCGCGTCGTGCGTGGCGAGCATGACGCGGCGCGGCCCGTCGGGGCCCAGCTCCGCGCAGACGGCTTCGACCAGGCGGGTGCCCAGCCCGCTCCCGCGCACCGGCGGCGCCACATAGACGTCGCAGAGCCAGGCGAAGGTGGCGCGGTCGGTGATGACGCGGGCGTAGGCCACCTGCGCCCCGTCGGCGACGGCGTAGACGCCGAAGTTCAGCGACCCGGCGATGGCCCGCTCCTGCTGCTCCCTGCTGCGGCCCAGTGCCCAGTAGGTGTCGCGGGACAGCCAGCGGTGCACCAGCGCGGTGTCCAGGCGGGCGGGGTCGCTGGATATCTCGTAGCCGTCGAGCATGCGGTGCAGCGTGGCACCCCCGGGGCCGCGGCGGCAAGCGGTCACCGCGGCGGGGGCGGGCAGGCCTCGCGCAGTCGCTCGATGCCCTCGGTCAGCTCGGCGACGCTCGCCGGGGCGGCCAGGGAGAGCCGCAGGTACGGGGCGGGCGGCTCGGCGGCGAAGTACGGGCGCCCGGGCGCGACGGCGACCCCGGCCCGGAGCGCGGCGGCCGTGACGGCCGTCTCGTCGCTGCCGGCCGGCAGCCGCAGCCAGAGCTGGAATCCCCCGCGCGGGACGTGCGCGGGCACCAGGTGCGGCAGCCACTCGGCCAGGGCCGCCAGGGCGGCGGTGCGGCGGGCGCGCAGCTCGGCGCCGATCGCGCGTAGGTGGCGCGGCCAGGCGGGGGCTCCGACGAGTTCGAGCGCGGCCTCCTGGAGCGGGCGCGGCACGAAGAAGTTGTCGACGATCTGGATGGCGCGCAGCCGTTCCAGCACCGGCCCCCGCGCGGCGACGGCGCCCACCCGCAGGCTGGGCGAGGCGGCCTTGGTCAGCGACCGCAGGTGGACGACGACCCCGTCGGGGTCCTCGGCGGCGAGCGCGGGCGGTAGCGGGCCGCAGTCCTCGTGCGCCAGGTGCCGGGCGTAGTCGTCCTCGACGACGAAGGCGCCGGCCTCCCGGGCCGCGGCGAGCACGGCGGCCCGTCGCTGCCCGCCCAGGACGGACCCGGTGGGGTTCTGGAACAGCGGCTGGCACACGAACACCCGGGCGCCGCTGGCGTGGAACGCGTCGGCCAGCAGGTCGGGGCGCACCCCGTCGGCGTCGCCCGGCACGGGCACGGGGCGCAGCCCGGAGGCCCGGGCGACGGCCAGCAGGCCCGGGTAGGTGGGCGACTCCACCAGCACGGGCGCCCCGGGCGGGGCGAGGGCGCGCAGGGCGGTGGTGATGGCGCTCTGCCCGCCTCCGGTGATCAGCACGTCGGCGCCCGTGCGCGTGCCGCCGGGGCCGCTGATCTCGCGGGCGAACCAGGTGCGCAGCTCCGGCATGCCCTCCAGGGGCGGGAGCCGCCAGGCGCCGGGGCGCCGTCCGGCGCGGGCGAGCGCGGCGGCCAGGGCCCGGTCGGGGCGCAGGGCGGCGGGCAGGTAGCCGCCGTGCAGGGCGATGACCCCGGGCCCGGGCGGGCTGAGCGTGGCCAGGAGCCCGGTGGCGTCGACGGTCCGGGGCACCTGGTCCGCGGCGGGTTCGGCGCTCAGCGACACCTCCTGCCAGGAGGTGTCACCCCGCGCTCCGGCCGGGCCGGACGCCGGGGGCGCGGCCCGGAAGGCCCCGGCCCCGGGGCGGGTGACCACCAGGCCCTCGGCGGCCAGGGCGGCCAGGGCGCGGCTGACGGTGACCGGACTGACCCGGAAGCGCTCCACCAGGGCCCGACTCGACGGCAGGCGCTCCCCCACCGGGTAGCGATCCAGCTCCTTGCGCAGACTCCCTGCGACTTCCGCGACACTGCTACTGTGGACCATGAAAGTACACGGTAGCGCTACCGACACCGCGGCGATAGCGGTCCCCCGCACCGCACCGCCGTCGAGGCCGCGGCGCCCCTCGGGCGCCCTCCGCGGCAGCGGCCTGGCCGTCCTGGGCGTGACGGCGTTCTCCCTGACCTTCCCCGCCACCGCCTGGGCGCTTGAGGGGCTGGGCCCGTGGCTGGTCACCGCGAGCAGGACCGCGCTGGCCGGGGCGCTCGCCCTGGCCTGCCTGCTGGCGTGGCGGGCCCCGCTGCCCGCGCGCCGCCACTGGCCGGGGCTGGCCGTGGTGGCCGTCGGCGTCGTCGTCGGGTTCCCCCTGCTGACCACGCTGGCGCTGCGCACCACCACCACCGCGCACGCCGCGGTCGTCGTCGGCCTGCTGCCGCTGACGACGGCCGCCTACGGCGCCTGGCGGCAGCGGGCGCGGTACCGCTGGCCGTTCTGGACGGCGGCGGTGGCCGGGGCCGCGGTGGCGGTCGGCTTCGCCCTGCGGGACGGGGGCGGCGGACTCACCGGAGCCGACGGCTACCTGTTCGCCGCGCTCGTCGTCTGCGCCGCCGGGTACGCGGAGGGCGGGCGGCTGGCGCGGGAGCTGCCCGGCTCGCACGTCATCGGCTGGGCGCTGGTGCTGTGCCTGCCACTGGCCGTCCCGGGCGCGGCGCTGGCCCTGGCCCTGGAGCCCGCGCGGCTCACCTGGCACGCCGCGGTCGGCCTCACCTGGCTCGTGGTGGGCTCGCAGTGGCTCGGGCTCATCGTGTGGTACCGGGGCATGGGGGTCATCGGCGTGGGGCGGGCGAGCCAGTTCCAGCTCGCCCAGCCCCTGCTGACGCTGGTGTGGGCGGTGCTGCTGCTGGGCGAGGAACCCGGCCCGCTGGCCCCCGTCGCGGCGGTGGCCGTGCTGGCGTGCATCGTCGTCACCCAGCGGTCCGCCGCACACCGCGCTGGGCGCGGGCATCGCGCCTAGACTGGACGTTCAGCGACACTGAGGGACGAACCGGGCGAAAGGTGAGTCATGCACGCGGAAAAGGGTGACGAACTGCTGGTGCACGGCCGGGTGGTGGGGCAGCACGACCGCACCGCCCGGATCGTGGAGGTGCTGGGCGCACGCGGCGAACCGCCCTACCGGGTCCGGTTCGAGGACGGCCACGAGGCGGTCGTCTCCCCCGGGCCGGACTCCGTCGTGCGCCCCCCGCGGGAGGGCTGAGGGCGCGGCCCGCCCCGGAGCCCGTCAGCGGTAGTGGTCGCGCACGACGCGGCTCATCGCGCCGATCGGGTCGGCGGCCACGTGCCGGGCGGAGTAGAAGACGTGGCCCTCGACGCGCGGGTGGTCGGCGGCGAACGCGAGGTGGCGGGAGAGTTCGGCCGGGTCCTGCCAGGCGGCGGGCTGGGCGGGGTCGCCCGCCTTGTACAGCGCCTCGCCCACGTAGAGGTCCACGCCCGTGCCCCGGCACACCGCGTCCCACCAGGGCACCAGCGTCGCGTAGTCGGCCGCGGCGAAGCCGATGTGCCAGTACACCTGCGGAGCGATGTAGTCGACCCAGCCCTCGCGCACCCAGCGCCGGGTGTCGGCGTAGAGGTCGTCGTAGGTCTGGACGCCGGCGCGGGTGTCGGAGCCGGCCGGGTCGGTGGCGGCGTTGCGCCAGACGCCGAACGGGCTTACCCCGAACCGCGCCGCCGGGCGCACGCGCCGCAGCCGCGCCTTCGCCTCCCGGACCAGGAGGTCGACGTTGTGCCGCCGCCAGTCGCCGCGGTCGGCGAAGTCGCCGCCGTGCTCGGCGTACGCGGCGTCGTCGTCGAACGCCTGCCCGGCCACCGGGTAGGGGTAGAAGTAGTCGTCCCAGTGGACGCCGTCGACGGCGTAGCGCTCGACGGCGTCGAACATGGCGTCCTGCACGAACCGCCGGACCGCGGGCAGGCCGGGGTTGTAGTACAGCTTTCCGCCGTAGGGCACGAGCCACCCGGGGTGCGTACGGGCCGGGTGGTCGGCCACGAGCCGGGAGGCGTCGCCGTGGTTGGCCACCCGGTAGGGGTTGAACCAGGCGTGCAGGGCCAGGCCGCGGGCGTGGGCCGCGCGCACGGCGTGGCCCAGCGGGTCCCAGCCCGGGTCGCGGCCCTGGACGCCGGTCAACCAGGCCGACCACGGCTCGTGGGGCGAGGGCCACAGCGCGTCGGCGGTGGGCCGCACCTGGAAGAACACCGTGTTCAGCCGCCGCTCGACGGCCGTGTCCAGCAGGGCGTCCAGCTCCCGCCGCTGCGCCTCGGGAGCGACGCCCCGGGTGCGCGGCCAGTCGATCGTCTCCACCGTGGCGATCCACATGCCGCGCACCCCGGGGCGCGGGGCGCCCCCGCCCGGCGCCCCCGAGGCCGCGCCGGAGGTGCTCAGCGCCCCGGAGAGCGCGCCGGCCGCCACCGCCGCGAACGCCCGTCGTGTCAGCCGTCCCATCGTGCCCCCTGAAGTCGCCGAGGAGTGACCACCGCCACACAGCGGGTGATCCGTCCCAGGATGCACCGGCAGGCCCGCCCGGGGCGGGACGAACACGGAATCCGACCCGAGTGCGGCGAAGCGGGCACCCGGGCCTCACTCCCGTGGCCGACGGCGGTAACGTCGGACCGCACAGGCGCCGCGGCCTCCACCCACGCGGCCGCGCGCCGCGGACCGGGACGAGAACAGCGAAAGGCACGATGTGACCGACATCGAACGCGTCGGAGTGGTCGGCTGCGGCCAGATGGGCGCCGGGATCGCCGAGGTGTGCGCGCGGGCCGGGCTGGAGGTGACGGTCGCCGAGACCACCGGCGAGGCCCTGGAGCTCGGCCGCACCCGGCTGGTGAACTCGCTGGACCGGGCCGCGGGGCGCGGGAAGATCACCGAGGCCGAGCGGGACGCCACCCTGGAGCGGCTCACCTTCACCACGGACCTCGGCGAGTTCGCCGACCGCGACCTGGTGATCGAGGCCGTGGTGGAGAACGAGCAGGTCAAGACGGAGATCTTCCAGGTGCTCGACCAGGTCGTCACCCGGCAGGACGCGATTTTGGCCTCCAACACCTCCTCGATCCCGCTGGTGAAGCTGGCGGTGGCCACCTCGCGCCCCGACCAGGTCCTCGGCATCCACTTCTTCAACCCCGCGCCCGTCCAGCAGCTCGTGGAGCTGATCCCGGCGCTGACGACGAGCGAGGCCACCGTCGCCCGGGCCGAGGACGTGGTGGGCAAGGTGCTGGGCAAGCACGCGATCCGCGCCCAGGACCGGTCGGGCTTCGTGGTGAACGCCCTGCTCATCCCCTACCTGCTGTCGGCGATCCGGATGTTCGAGTCCGGCACGGCCAGCCGCGAGGACATCGACAACGGCATGGAGATGGGGTGCGCCCACCCGATGGGCCCGCTCAAGCTCGCCGACCTGATCGGGCTGGACACCGTGGCCTCGGTCGCCCACTCGATGTACGAGGAGTTCAAGGAGCCGCTGTACGCCTCGCCCCCGCTGCTCCAGCGGATGGTCGACGCCGGGCGCCTGGGCCGCAAGACGGGCGCGGGGTTCTACCCGTACGACTGACGGCCCGCGCGCCGCGCGCCTTCCCCGAGGGCGCCCGCGCGCGGCACGCACGCCAAGGGGCGGCTCCCGGTGGGGAGCCGCCCCTTCGCTCGTGTCCGCCGCGCCGCCGTTTCGCGTCAGCCGCGCAGCTCCGCGCCCGTGCGGGAGACGGCGGCGGCCACCGCGGCCTCCCGCGCGGCCGTGGCCTCCTCAGCGGTCAGCGTCCGCTCGGCAGCCCGGAACCGCAGGGCGTAGGCCAGCGACTTGCGGCCCGCGCCGAGCTGCTCACCGGTGAAGACGTCGAACAGCCGCAGCGACTCCAACAGGTCCCCCGCGCCCTCGCGCAGCGCCGCCTCCACGTCGGCGGCCGGGACGGCGGCGTCCACCACCAGGGCGACGTCCTGCGTGGCCACCGGGAACGTCGACACGCGCGGCGCCTGGACGGCGCCCCCGGCCGCGCGCTCCAGCACGTCCAGCTCCAGCTCCATCGCGCAGGTGCGCGGCGGCACCTGGAGCGCCTTGGTCACGCGCGGGTGCAGCTCGCCGGCGTGACCGACGAGCGTGCGCTCGCCGTCGACGTCCGCGTACAGCGCCGCGCACCGCCCCGGGTGCCAGGGCGCGTACTGGTCGCCGGCGGCCTCCAGGCGCACACCCGCCTCGCGGGCGACGACGCGCGCCGCCTCGACGGCGTCCGCCCACTGGGCCGGGCGGGCGGCGCCCCACCAGCCGGCCTGCTCGCGCGCGCCCGCCAGCACGGCGGCGACGCGGCGCGGCTGCCCGGGCAGCGCGGCGTCCTGTGCGGCCAGCGCCGCCTCGTCCGGCCGGGCGTCGACGCCGAGCCGCTCGGCGGGCCGCTCCCGCCCGGTGGGCCGGAAGACCAGGCCGGTCTCGAACAGGGCGACGCCGCCCTGCGGGCCCTGGCTGCCGCGCCCGTCGTTGCGCCGCAGCGCGGCGAGCAGCCCGGGCAGCAGCGTGGTGCGCAGGGCGGGCTCCTCGTCCGAGAGCGGGTTGAGCAGCCGGGCCGTGCGGCGGCGCGCGTCGTCGGCCGGCAGCCCCAGCCGGTCCCACACCGCGTCCCCGACGAACGGGTAGTTCGGCGCCTCGACGAACCCCGCTCCGGCCAGCGCGCGGCCCACCCGGCGGTGCAGCCGCTGCCGGTCGGTCAGGCCCCGCCCGGCGGGCGGCCGGGGCAGGGTGGCGGGCAGGTTCTCGTAGCCCTCCAGCCGGACGACCTCTTCGGCGAGGTCGTTGGGGTCGGTCAGGTCGGGCCGCCAGCTCGGCACGGTGACGGTCAGCTCGTCGGTCCCGGTGACGTCGCAGCCGATCTGCTGAAGGCGGCGCACGACGGTCTCCCGGCCGTAGGAGACGCCCGCGACCCGGTCGGGGTGGTCGGCGGGGAGCGTGACGGTGCGCGGCGCGGTCCGCCCGCGCACCTCGGTGACCCCGGCCTCGGCGGTGGCGCCCGCCAGCAGCACCAGCAGGTCCACGGCGCGCTGCGCGGCCGCCGCGGCGGCCTCCGGGTCGACGCCGCGCTCGAAGCGGCGGGAGGCCTCGGAGCTGAGCCGGTGCCGCCGCGCGGTGCGGGCGATGGCGACCGGGTCGAAGTGGGCCGCCTCGATGACCACCTCGCGGGTGCCCTCGGCCGCGCCGGACCCGGGTGCGGCCGCCTCGGCGTCCGCGATCTCGGTGCTGGCACCGCCCATCACCCCGGCCAGGCCGATCGGCCCGGCGTCGTCGGCGATGACCAGGTCCTCGGCGTCCAGCACGCGGGTGACGCCGTCCAGGGTGACGATCTTCTCCCCCGGCGCGGCCCGGCGCACGCCGATGGCCCCCTCGACGCGGGCCCGGTCGTAGGCGTGCAGCGGCTGCCCGAGTTCCAGCATCACGTAGTTGGTGACGTCCACCGCGAGCGAGATCGGCCGCATCCCGGCTTTCTGCAGGCGCCGCTGGAGCCAGATCGGCGAGCGCGCCTCGGGGCGGACGCCGGTGACCGCGCGGGCCACGAACCGGTCGCAGCCCTCCCGGTCGGCGACCTCGACGGCGGGCCCGTACTCCCCCGGGGCGGTGACGTCCAGCAGCGCCGGGTCGCGCAGCGGCAGCCCGTAGGCGGTGGCCGCCTCGCGGGCGACGCCGCGCAGGGACAGGCAGTAGCCGCGGTCGGGGGTGACGGCGATGTCCAGCACCTCGTCGACGAGCTGGAGCAGCTCGACGGCGTCGGTGCCGGGCTCGTACTCGGGCGGCAGCACGATGATGCCGTCGTGGTCCTCGCCCATGCCCAGCTCGGCGGCCGAGCAGATCATGCCCTCGGACAGCTTGCCGTAGGTGCGGCGGGCGGAGATCGCGAAGTTCCCCGGGAGGACCGCGCCGGGCAGGACGACGACGACCTTGTCACCGACGGCGAAGTTGCGCGCGCCGCAGACGATGTTCTGCGGCTCGCCGGTGCCGTTGGCCTGGCCGACGTCGACCTGGCAGTAGCGGATGGGCTTCTTGAACTCGGTCAGCTCCTCGATGGCGAGGACCTTGCCGACGACGAGCGGGCCGCTGAGGCCGGCGCCGAGCTGGTCGACGGTCTCGACCTCCAGCCCGGCCGCGATCAGCTTGGCGGCGACGTCCCGGCCGGTCTCACCGGCGGGCAGGTCGACGTACTCCCGCAGCCAGGAAAGCGGGGCGCGCATCAGATCTCCGTTCCGAAGGGCCGGGTGAAGCGCACGTCACCCTCGACCATGTCTCGCATGTCCTCGACGTTGTGGCGGAACATCAGCATCCGCTCGATGCCGAACCCGAAGGCGAACCCGCTGTACTTGTCCGGGTCGACGCCGCAGGCGGTCAGCACCCGCGGGTTGACCATGCCGCAGCCGCCCAGCTCGATCCAGCCCTCGGAGGAGCAGGTGCGGCAGGGCCGGGCCGCGTCGCCCACGGAGGCGCCCCGGCAGACGTAGCAGACCATGTCCATCTCGGCGGACGGCTCGGTGAACGGGAAGTAGCTCGGCCGCAGGCGGGTGCGCATGTCCGCACCGAACAGCTCGCGCACCATGTGGTCGAGCGTGCCCTTGAGGTCGGCCATCGTCAGGCCCTCGTCGACGGCGAGGAGCTCCACCTGGTGGAAGACCGGGGTGTGGGTGGCGTCCAGCTCGTCGGAGCGGAAGACCCGGCCCGGGCAGACGACGTAGACCGGCGGCTCGCGGTCCAGCAGCGCGCGCGCCTGCACCGGGGAGGTGTGGGTGCGCAGCACCAGGCCGGAGCCGGGGGCCGGCTCGCCCTTCCGCCCGCCCTGCCCGCCGGGAGCGGCGGCGCGGGGTTCCGCGACGAAGAAGGTGTCCTGGGTGGAGCGCGCCGGGTGGTCGGGGCCGATGTTGAGGGCGTCGAAGTTGAACCACTCCGTCTCCACCTCGGGGCCCTCGGCGACCTCGTACCCCATCGCGACGAAGACGTCCTCGATGCGCTCCATCAGGGTCGTCAGCGGGTGCCGGGCGCCCGCGGGGACGCGGTCGTAGGGCAGCGTGACGTCCACGGCCTCCTCGACCAGAACGCGCTCGTCGCGCTCGGCCTCCAGCTCCTCCTGACGCGCCGCGAGCGCCTTGTTCACCGCGCCGCGCGCGGCGCCCACGCGCTTGCCCGCGTCCGCCTTGGCGTGCGGGGGCAGGGCGCCGATCTCGCGGTTGGCCAGCGCCAGCGGGGAGCGGTCGCCGGCGTGGGCGGCCTTGACCTCGCGCAGCGCGTCGAGGCCGTCGGCCGCGGCGATCGCGGCCAGTGCCGTGTCCCGCGCGCGCTCGATCGCTTCCGGTTTCAGTGCCTCGACCTCGACCGGGTCGTACGACTTGTTGGGTGCCGACATCTCTTCCCGTACTTCCGATTGGCTGACGCCTGTGCGCTGGGCCCGCGGGCTCCTGGGCGGCTGGCACCGGCGACGCCCGGGGGCGGCGCGGGAGTGCCAGGCCACGAGTCTACGGGGCGCGGCGTCGTGGCAGGGACGCGGAGCAGCCCGTGGTGATCTTCCACGGCCGGTCGCGGCGGTGGCGCGGTGCGCGCGTCACGCCAGGACGGCCGGGACTCCCACGGGCAGGGTAAACCGGAACTCGGCGCCGCCCGCCGGGGAGCGGCCCACCGTGATCGTCCCGCCGTGCGCCTCGACGATCCCCTTGGCGATGTACAGGCCCAGCCCCGTCCCGCCGCGCCGGCTGCCCCGCCAGAAGCGGGTGAAGACGCGGCTCATCGACTCCTCGGGGATGCCGGGACCCTCGTCGCTCACGGTGACGGTGACTCCTTCGGGGACGGCCCGGGTGGGCTCGGCGGCGCTCACCTCGATGGTGACGGTGCCGTCGCCGTGGCGCACGGCGTTTTCCAGCAGGTTGCCCAGCACCTGGTCGATCTTGTCGGCGTCGGCCCACAGCGGGGGCAGCGGCTCCCCGACCCGGTAGCGGAAGCGCTCGGCGGGCTCGCCCGCGCACAGGTGGGCGTCGATGTGCCGGGAGACGGCCGAGGGCAGGTCCACGGGCTCCTTGCGCAGCTCCAGGCGCCCGGAGTCGATGCGGGAGATGTCCAGCAGCTCGGCGATGAGCCGGTTGATGCGGCCCGCGTCGGCGTCCACGGTCTCCAGCATCAGCCGCTTCTGGTCGTCGGTGAAGCGCTCCCACTTGTCCAGCAGGGTCTTGGTGAAGCCCTTCACCGACGTCAGCGGGGAGCGCAGCTCGTGCGCGACGACGGCGATCAGCTCGGCGTGGCGGCGCTCGCTGCGGCGCCGGGCCTCGGTGCCGCGCAGCGTCACGACCAGCCGCCGCAGGGGCCCGCCGGGGTGGACGCGGGCGTACGTGGCGGAGACCAGCACCTCGCGCCCGCCGGGCAGCAGCAGGTTGCGCTCGGGCTGCCCGCGCCGGATGGCGAGCCCGCCGTAGGGGTCGGTGAGCTGCCACCACATGCGGCCGTCGAGGTCCTGGAGCGGCAGCACCCGTTCGATCCGGTGGCCCAGCGCCTGGTCGGCGCTGTGGGCGGTGATGCGGGCGGCGGCGGCGTTGAAGCAGATCACCCGGCCGCGCTCGTCGGCGACGACGAGTCCGTCGGGCAGGTCGTCGGGCTCCAGCCCGAACGCGGCCACTTCCGGCACCTGTCTTCCCCCTCACCCTGCGAGCGCCCTGGGCGAAACCTTACGCCGCGCACGGCGCGCGCGGCAGGCGGTGTCGGCAAGCGCGGGTGCTCTGGCCCGGGCGCCGCCCGGTTGGGTACGTTGGTCCGGTCCAGTGGTCTACTCCAATGCAGCCAGCGCACAGACAGGGATCCTTGTGGAAGTTGTCATCGTTCCGGACGCCGCAGCGGCGGCCGACCTCGTCGCCGACGCCATGGCCGGCCTGCTGCGCCGCAAGCCCGACGCGCTCCTGGGCGTCGCCACGGGCTCGACGCCGCTCCCGGTGTACGCGGCCCTCGCGCGCAGGATCGCGAGCGGCGAGCTGGACGCGTCCGGGGCCCGGGTCTGCCAGCTCGACGAGTACGTGGGCCTTCCGGCCGGGCACCCGGAGTCCTACCGCTCGGTGGTGCTGCGCGAGGTCGTGGAGCCGCTCGGGCTCTCCCCCAGCGCGTTCCTCGGCCCCGACGGCACGGCCGAGGACCTGGCCGCCGCCTGCCACGCCTACGACCGCGCGCTCGCCGAGGCGGGCGGCGTGGACCTCCAGCTCCTCGGCATCGGCACCGACGGCCACATCGGCTTCAACGAGCCCTGCTCGTCACTGGCCTCCCGGACGCGGATCAAGACGCTCACCGACCAGACGCGGGCGGACAACGCGCGCTTCTTCGACGGCGACGTCGACCAGGTGCCGCGGCACGTCATCACCCAGGGCATCGGCACGATCCTGGAGGCGCGCCACCTCGTGCTGCTCGCCACGGGGAAGGCCAAGGCCGACGCGGTGGCCCTCGCGGTTGAGGGGCCGCTGGCGGCGGTGGTGCCGGCGTCGGCGCTGCAACTGCACCCGCACGCGACGGTGGTCGTCGACCAGGCCGCGGCCTCCGGCCTGGAGCACGCCGACTACTTCCGCGCCACCTACGCCGCGAAGCCGTCCTGGCAGGGGCTGTAGGCCGCACGGCCCCCCGCTCCGCCCGGTCCCGGGCGCCTCACGCCGCTGCGGCGGGGCGCCCGGGGCCGCTCCGGCCGGCGCGGACCGCTCGGGCCCGGCACTCGGCCCCCGGGGGCGCCTGGGCACCGCACCGCCGCCGCCCCGCGGGCCCGGGCCGCCGCCGCGCCCGGAACCCACCGCCCCCGCTGCTCGGCGGGCCCACGGACGGCACGGGGCGCTCCGCGCTCCGCCACCACCGCGGCGGGCGGCCCGATGCGTGTGCGGTGGCGTACAACCGGGCCGCCGGGCGGGGTGTCTGACGGGGTGACCACCTCGTGTGCGCGGCGTCCACGACCAACGCGAGCACCACCGGACGCCGGGCATCCGCGCACCTCCGGGTGCGCGACACACCGAGCAAAGGGGAACAGCCACATGCGTGCTCGAAAGACCCTCGTCGCCGCGGCGGCCTGCGCCTTCGCCCTCGTCCCCGCGACGTCCGCCATGGCCGGCACCGGCCCCGCGCCCGCGCCCTCCCCGCAGCGGGCCGCGGGCGGTGAGGCGGCCACCGCGCCCTCGGCCGCGGGCAACCCCGCCAGCGCCCGGGCCCAGGACGCCGGGGTGTGCCTGGACGCGTACCAGATCGGCACCACGTCCTACATCACCCGCGCGGGGGTCCGCATCGCCTCCGTCAAGCAGTTCTACTCGCCGGAGTGCGAGGAGAACTACGGCTACGTGTGGGTCTGGGACAGCTTCCGCGAGAACAGCGGCGACTACGGCGACTACGACGTCAGCGCCGGCGTCTACAGCTACTCCCGCGACGAGTACGTCGGCCACGTCACCTGGACCAACACCAACGGCCAGGAGTTCTGGTCCGACTCGGCCGCCACCCTGCAGGAGTGCACCGCCGCGGTCGGTGGCGTGCGCCGGGCCGGGGACCCGCTGCCGAACCAGGCGGCCACCGACCAGCGCTGCTGACGCCCGGCCGGTTCGAGGGCGCCGCCGCCCCGTCCGCACGGGGGCGGAGGGGCGGCGGCGCCCACCACGGCCCGGCGCCGGGCGGTGGCGCCGGGCGGTGGCCCGGCGACCTACCGCTGGGCGCGGGCGGAGGCGTAGAGGCAGACCGCGGCGGCCGTGGCGAGGTTCAGGGACTCGGCGCGGCCGTGGATCGGGACGCGCACCACCTCGTCGCAGAGCGCGCGGGTGGTCTCGGGCAGGCCCCAGGCCTCGTTGCCGAAGACCCAGGCCGTCGGCCCGTTCATCGCCCCGCGGTCCAGCTCCCCGTCCAGGTCCCGCTCGCCCGCGCCGTCGGCCGCCAGCACCCGCAGCCCGTGGGCGCGCAGCCCCGTGACGGCCTCCGCGACGGGGACGCCCACGGCGACCGGCAGGTGGAACAGCGAACCCGCCGAGGCGCGCACGGACTTGGGGTTGTACAGGTCCACGGAGGCGTCGGTGAGGACGACGGCGTCCGCCCCGGCGGCGTCCGCGCAGCGCAGCACCGTGCCCGCGTTGCCCGGGTCGCGCACGTGGGCGAGGACGGCGACCAGCGCGGGGCGCGCGGCGAGCACGTCCGCGAACGGGGTGTGCAGGAAGTGGCAGACGCCGATGAGGCCCTGCGGGGTCACGGTCTGCGCGATGTCGGCCATCGTCGCGTCGGACGCGGGCAGGACGCGTGCCCCGGCCGCCCGGGCGGCGGCCACGATGTCCGCGTGCCGCTCGACCGCCTCCTCGGTGGCGAACAGCTCGACGAGCGTGGGACGGCCGTCGGCCCCGCGGTGGGCGACGGCCTCGCGCACGGCCTGCGGACCCTCCGCGAGGAAGCGGCGCTCCTTGCCGCGCGTGGCGCGCCGGGCCAGCCGGCGGGCGAAGGCGACGCGGGGGTTGCGCGGGGAGATCGGCTCGGCGGTGCCCATGGTGCGGCGGTCTCGCTTCCGTCAGTGCGGGAGGGGTGGGGCGGGCGGGTGGCGGCGGGCCACCCGGACGGCCCGCCGCCGAACGCGGCGGACCCGCAGGCCGGTGGGCCTGCGGGTCCGGTGCCGCGGGAAGGCTCAGCCGGTCGTTCAGGCGGCCTTCGGGGCGTTGACGTCGCTGGGCAGCGCCTTCTGGGCGACCTCGACGAGCGCGGCGAACGCGTTCGGGTCGTTGACCGCGAGGTCGGCGAGGATCTTGCGGTCCACCTCGACCTGGGCGGCCTTCAGGCCCTGGATGAAGCGGTTGTAGGTCATGCCGTTGGCGCGGGCCGCGGCGTTGATCCGCTGGATCCAGAGCTGGCGGAAGTCGCCCTTGCGCTTCTTGCGGTCGTTGTAGTTGTAGACGAACGAGTGGGTGACCTGTTCCTTCGCCTTGCGGTACAGGCGGGAGCGCTGGCCACGGTAGCCGCTGGCCTGCTCCAGGATCGCCCGGCGCTTCTTGTGGGCGTTGACTGCCCGCTTGACGCGTGCCACGTGTTGACTCCTTGTAGCGGGGCCGCGGTGGATGCGCGCGGCCCAAACATCGATGGGTACCGGTCTGGGTCCCGGCCCGCTCGCGCACGGCGCGGTGCGGGCCGACGGCTCACTTGCCGAGAAGCTTCTTGATCTTCTTGGCGTCGGCCGGGGCCATCTCGTTCGTGCCCGCAAGACGGCGCGTGAGCGTCGACGGCTTGTGCTCGAGATAGTGGCGACGTCCCGCGCGCTGCCGCATCACCTTGCCGGAGCCGGTGAGCTTGAAGCGCTTGCTCGCACCGCTGTGCGTCTTGTTCTTCGGCATGTCGCCGTTCTCTCCTCATCATGGAGTTCTGGCGTTCCCGTCGTCCGCGCCGGGCTGCCCCGTGGCGCGGGCGGGCGGGAACGTCAACTCTGGTTCGGTTCGGGCTGTCCCGGGGCGGTGGCCGCTCCGGGTGAGGCTCACGCCTCGGCGGTCTCCTCGGCAGGCGCCTCGGCCGGCTGGTCGCCGCGCAGGGCCGACTTGCGTGCCTCCTGCGCCTGGCGCGCCTCCGCCATGGCCTCGGTCTTCTTCTTGTGCGGGCCGAGCACCATGATCATGTTGCGGCCGTCCTGCTTGGGGTTGGACTCCACGAAGCCCAGGTCCTGGACGTCGTCGGCGAGCCGCTGCAGCAGTCGGAACCCCAGCTCGGGCCGGGACTGCTCGCGCCCGCGGAACATGATCGTGATCTTGACCTTGTCACCCTGCTTGAGGAACCGGACGACGTGACCCTTCTTGGTGTCGTAGTCGTGCGGATCGATCTTCGGCCGGAGCTTCATCTCCTTGATGACCGTGTGCGCCTGGTTCTTGCGCGCCTCACGGGCCTTCATGGCCGACTCGTACTTGAACTTCCCGTAGTCCATGAGCTTGCACACCGGAGGCCGCGCGTTCGCGGCCACCTCGACGAGGTCGAGGTCGTACTCCTGTGCGAGCTCCAGGGCCTTGGCGAGCGGCACGATGCCGACCTGCTCGCCGCTGGGACCGACGAGTCGCACCTCGGGGACGCGAATCCGGTCGTTGATGCGGGGCTCGGCGCTGATGGGGCCTCCTAGGTAGCACCACGCGGCCGCCTGGCGGACAGCCGCGTCACGTGTCTGTGGGTGAGAGACCGCCCCGTCATGGGCGCGACGTGAGAAACGCCCCGGACGGGACACAAGACGGGGCTCCGCACAGACCGGGAGCACCGCCGCGTTCACCGCGGGGCGCGACCTGACCGTTGACCCGCCGACCGTCAGGCCGGAACGGGTGGGAGCGTGGAGCCTCCACTTGCGGGCCGGGCATCACCACCGCCTTGCGGGGCGGGAGACGTCCGACCGGTCACCCCCCATCGTACACGACCGGTACACGACGGGCGCACACACCGCGCCCGCGCGCAAGCCCCCGGTCGGGGGAGCCGGCCCGCCCGCCTAGGCTGGGGCACCGCCCCCGCCGCTTGAGCAGAAAGCGAACCACGATGACCGACGCCGCCCCCTCCCCGCAGCCGGACCAGCCCGCGCACGCGCCGTCCGCCGGCGACCAGGCCGCCCGGCCGGGGCCCGACTTCGACACCGTCACCCGGGACATCGCCGACGTCCCGGCCGTGGAGGTCGTCACCACCGTCGCCGTCCACCTGATGAGCGCGGCGGCGGTCAACCTCGGGCTGGCCGAGGAGGGCGAGCGGCACAAGGATCTGGACGAGGCACGCAAGCTGATCCAGGCGCTGGCCGGGCTGGTGACGGCGAGCGCCACCGAGATCGGCTCCTACCACGCCGCGCCGCTGCGGGACGGACTGAAGTCCCTGCAGCTCGCGTTCCGGGAGGCCTCGGTCGTCCCCGACGAGCCGGGGCAGGGGCCGGGCGAGAAGTTCACGGGGCCGGTGTACGGCTGAACAGCGGCGCTCCCGGCAGCGCGGCGCCGGGCGGCAGCAGGGCCAGCTCCAGGCCGCGCACCAGGTGCTCGCGCAGCGCGGCGTCCGCCGCCAGGGCGCGGGCGACGCGGGCGGCCACCGCCCGGGGCTCCGCGCCGTCGGCCAGCCGCAGCGCGAGGGTGCCGTCCGCGGTGCCGCCGGGCGCCAGGTGGGCGCTGAGCACGTCCGGCTCCGCCGCGACGACCACGCGCACCGCCTCGGTGACGGCGCCCTCGCCGAGCGGCCCGCCCGGACGCGGGTGCCCGGCGGCCAGGGCGCGCAGCGCGGAGCCGGTGAGCTGGAAGGTCACCGGCCCGGCCAGGTCGAGCACCAGCGTGTCGGCCTGTTCGTGCGCCGCCGCCTGGAGCGCGCGGTGGAACGGGACGGCGACGGGTCGGGCGTCGGCCTGCCAGCGGGCCAGGCTCGCGGTGGAGCTGAAGACGGGCAGCGCGCGCCGGCCGCCCGGCGCGGTGAGCGTGGGCACGGCCATGTCGCTGCTCTTGTCCCGGCGCAGGCCGTCCGGCCCGGTCTCGGCCTCGCCGAGCACCGCCACGACGGGCACCAGCAGGCGGGCGCCGGGCAGCGCGTCCAGTACCCGCCCCTGGGCACCGCGGTCGGCCGCGTAGGCGGCCAGGGCCCGGGCGAGCGCGGGGTCCGCCGCGCCGTCGTCGTCGGCGTAACCGGGGTCGGGGATGTTCTTGAGCACCACCCGACGAGGGTAGCCCGCGGCCGTCAGCGGCCGCGGGGCGGGCTTGCGCGCCGGGCCAGGGCCGCGGCGGCGGCCAGGAAGAGCGCGCCCAGCGCTCCGGCCGCCACGGCGGGCCAGGCGCCCGCCCCGGCCGCGTCGGGCGTGGGTCCGGAGCCGAAGTACTCGGCCGGGTGGGGCCGGCCCTGCGGGCGCTGGGGGCGGGGCTCCAGCGTCGCGCCCAGTTCGAGCGCGGCCGCGGCGTCGACCACGCCGGTGCCCAGGGCGTCGCTGCGCCCGCCCGCCGGGGTCGCGTCGGCGGTGTCCGCGAGCAGGCGCTTGATCTGCGCGGGGCTCAGCTCGGGGTGCGCGGCGCGCACCAGAGCGACGACGCCGGAGACGGCGGCCGCGGCGGCGCTGGTTCCCCACCCCTTGTAGTAGCGCCGGTCGGGGTCCGCTATCACCACGTCCTTGCCCGGTGCGGCCACGGTGGCGTACCAGCGGCTGGTGGAGAAGGGGGCGCGGGCCCCGTAGCGGTCCACGGCGGTGACGGCGATGACGCCGGGGTAGGCGGCCGGGTAGGAGACCGGGTCGCCCTCCTCGCCGCCGTTGCCCGCGGAGGCCACCACCACGGCGCCGTTGCGCAGGGCGTAGCGCACGGCGGCGTCCTCCCGGGGGTCGGGGTGCGCGGAGGCGCTGTCGTCGCCCAGTGAGAGGTTGATGACGTCGGCGCCCTGGTCGACGGCCCAGCGGATGCCCTCGGCCAGCGCACTGGGCCCGGGGGCGTCGCGCGCGCGCTCGCGGGCCGGGTCGGCCTCCTCCAGCAGCACCCGCACGGGCAGGATGTCCGCTTCGGGGGCGATGCCGACGACGCCGTCCGCGCGGTCCGTCCCGTGGCCGCGCCCGGCGATGATCCCGGCCATCGCGGTGCCGTGCTGGGCCCAGGCGGTGTCGCCCGGACCCGCGCCGAAGCCGATGACGTCCTTGCCCTCCAGGACGGCGCCCTGGAGGTCGGGGTGGCCGGCGTCCACCCCGGTGTCCAGCACGGCCACGGTGACGCCGGCGCCGCGGGTGGTCTGCCACGCCTCGCGGGCGCCGACCGCGTCCAGCGACCACTGGCGCTCGCGGATGCCGTCGGCGTGGGCGGCCTGCCCGGCCACCGGGGAGAGCAGGAGCAGCAGGGCGGCGCCGAGCGCGGCCACCGCGCGGGCGACCGGGGCGGTGCGCGGGGGACGGCGGCCGCCCGGGCCCGCGGGGCGGGGCGAAAGCCGCGGTGCCACCGGGCCGGGTCCGGATCCGCGTACGCTCATCGGTCCCCCGGCACGTCGCGGGTCGCGGCGTCGCGCAGGCCCGTCTCGATCAGGTCGGCGACGCCCTCGGCGGCGTGCCCGAGCCCGGCCTGGGCGACGGCGGAGGTCTCGCCCTCCCGGGTGGCCTCGGCCGCCGGCTGGGGTGCCGGGGCGGTGCGCTGGTCGGCGAAACCGGTGACGGCGTAGACCACCACCGGCAAATCCGTGCGCACGCGCACCGTCCAGGTGGCGCGCTGGGCGTCGCCGAAGCCGGCGGACGGGGTGCCGCGGGCGGCGTAGGCGCGCGGCATGAGGTCCTCGCGGGTGCCGAGGCCCTCGCGGGCGAACCGTTCCTCCAGCTCGCGCATGCCCGCGCGCTCCGCCTCGGTGAACACCACGCCGACGGTGGTGACGGACGAGGAGGTCTCGTCGACGTAGGTGGCGCGCAGCAGGCGGTCGCAGCCGACCGGGGCCAGCGCCTTGGCCAGCAGTTCGTCGAACGCCTCGGCGCAGCCGCTGTCCGGGGCGACGGCCGCGCGTATCCACACCCGGTCGGCGCCGCCGGGGCCCGCGCCCTCGCCCTCGAGGGTGGGCGGGAAGAGCGTGTCGACGGGGGCGGAGTGCCACAGCTCCCGCGCGCCGGTGAAGGTCTCCGCCGCGGTGGGCCGCCCGCCCGGGGTGCTGTTGAGCCAGGCGCCGGTGGCCGCGCCGCCGAGCAGGCCCACGCCGAGGACGAGGCACAGGGCGGCGGCGACGGTGCGCGCGCGGCCCCGCCGGTGCGGGGCCGCCGGCTGCGGCGCCGACGGCGGGGCGGGCGGCGCGGCGAGGGGCCCGGGCGCGGCCGGGGGCGCGGTGGGCGGCGTGGCGGGCGGCGTGCAGGACGCGGGCGGACGCGGCTCGGGGCGGGGCGCCGCCGGCGCACCGGGCGCGGGACGGGCGCGGGGCACGGTACGCGGCGGGACGCCCGCACGGGGTCCCGCGCCGCGCGGGTCCCCGGTGCGCGGTTCCCCCGCGCGCCGCGGCTCCGCCGCGCCACCCGGCTCACCCGCACGGGGGTGTTCGGGTGCGCGGGGCTGCGCGGCCGGGCGGGGCGGGGCGGTGGGCCGGGGCGGGGCGGACGGGTGCCGGGGCCGGGTCGGCGGCGGGGGGCCAGCCGGGTCCGCCTCAGTGCTCACCGGCACCCCCTCGCGCTCGAAGCCGCCACCGCGAAGGGGGCCGGCCGGTCGTCCGTGGGACGCCCCACGGAACCGTCAGTCCTGGTGTGTGCGCCACTCTACGGTGCGTGCCCGTGGGTGCGGCAACCCGCTCCGGGGGGTGACCGCCGCGCGGTCGCTCTGGCAAGCTGCCCTGGTGCCCTCCGCGTTCCCGCACCCCGCAGCAGACCGGGCCCGGTACGACCGGGCCACCGCGCACCTGGACGCCCCGTTCGCGGTGTGCGACCTGGAGGCCTTCGACGCGAACGCCGCCGACCTGGTGCGGCGGGCCGGCGGCAAGCCGCTGCGCGTCGCCAGCAAGTCGGTGCGCTGCCGGGCGCTGCTGGAGCGGGCCCTGGCGCGGGAGGGCTTTCACGGAGTGATGGCGTTCACGCTGGCCGAGGCCGTGTGGCTGGCCCGTGGCGGCCTCGCGGACGTGCTGGTGGGCTACCCGTCGGCGGACCGGGCGGGCTACGCGGAGCTGGCGGCCGACCCGAAGCTGGCGGCGGCGGTGACCGTCATGGTGGACGATCCGGCCCAGCTCGCCTGGATCGACGCCGCCCGGGGCGGTGGGAAGCAGGAGATCCGGGTCTGCCTGGAGCTGGACACCTCGCTGCGCCTGCTGGGCGGGCGGCTGCGGTTCGGCGCGCGGCGCTCCCCGCTGCACTCCCCCGGGCAACTGGCCGACGTGGCGCGCGCGGTGCTGCGCCGCCCGGGGTTCCGGCTGGTCGGCGTGATGGCCTACGAGGGCCACGTGGCCGGGGTGGGAGACCGGGTCCCCGGGCGGCCGCTGCGCTCGGCGGGGGTGCGGGTGATGCAGCACGCGGCGCGCCGGGAGCTGGCGGAGCGGCGGGCGGCGGCCGTGCGGGCGGTGCGGGCGGTCGTCCCGGATCTGGAGTTCGTCAACGGCGGCGGCACCGGCAGCGTCCAGCACACCGCCGCCGAGGACGCGGTCACCGAGGTGGCGGCCGGGTCCGGGCTGCTGATGCCGCGCCTGTTCGACCACTACACCTCCTTCGGCGGGCGTCCGGCCGCGCTGTTCGCCCTGCCGGTGGTGCGCCGGCCGGGGTTCGGCGCCGTGACCGTGCTCGGCGGCGGCTACCCGGCCTCCGGCGCGCCCGGCGCCGACCGGCTGCCGGTGCCCTGGCTGCCCGAGGGCCTGCGGTACGACCCGGCGGAGGGGGCGGGCGAGGTGCAGACCCCGCTGCTCGGACCGCCCGCCGACGACCTGCTGATCGGCGACCGGGTGTGGTTCCGGCACGCCAAGTCCGGCGAGCTGGCCGAACGCTTCGACGCGCTCCACCTGATCGAGGGTGACCGGGTGGTGTCCACCGCCCCGACGTACCGCGGAGAGGGCCACACCTTCCTGTGACCGCGCCCCTCCCCCGCCCGGCGGCGCGCGGGCGGGTGCTCCCGGCGGCGCGCCGGAGCCAGGAGGCCGCGCGCGCTCACCGGGCCCCGGCCGACGGGCCCGGCGCCCGAGCCCCCGCGCACCGGCAGCGCCGCCGCCGTCCCCCGCCCCGCGGGCGCTCCGGCGCACCGCCGGCGGCGTCCCGCCGCGCACCGGAGAACGCGGTCCCCGACGCCCTGGCGCCCCCGGCGGCCGGGGCGCGCCCACGGTCCGCGCGCGCGTCGAAGCGGCCCGGCCCCGCAGCCCGCCCGCGCGACGCGCCTGCGGGCGCCGGCGCGGGGGTCCCGCGTGCCCCGCGCGGGCGCCCGCCGAGCGCCGGTTCTCAGCGGCCGAGCGCGGCTCGCAGCGCGCCGCCCAGCACGGCGGGCGCCTCCGCGAGCGAGGGGCCGTACCAGGTGAGGTGGCGCCCGCTCACCAGCGCGGCGGGCAGGCCGGGGAAGCTCTCGGGGCCGTCGTCGGGCGCGAAGGCGTACGGCTCGTCGGGCAGCACCACGAGGTCGGTCCCCGGGCCGGTGAGCTCCGCCAGCGGCACGCGCGGGTAGCGCTCGGCGTGTGCGGCGTAGCGGTGCGCCACGCCCAGCCGGGCGAGCACGTCTCCGGCGAAGGTGTCCCGGCCGAGCACCATCCACGGCCGGCGCCAGATGGGCACGACGGCGCGGGCGGCGGGCGTCAGCGCCCAGGGGCCCACGTCCCGCCAGGCCGCCTCGGCCGCGGCGAGCCAGGGCGGACGCGGCACCCCGCAGGCCCGCCCCAGCACGCGGCGCAGCTCGTCGAAGGCCTGCGGCAGCGTGCGGATCTCGGTGACCAGCACCTCCAGGCCCGCCGCCTTCAGCGCGGCGAGGTCGGCCGGGCGGTTCTCCTCCTCGTTGGCGAGGACGAGGTCGGGGGCCAGCTCGGCGACCGCCGCGGTGTCGGGGTTCTTGGTGCCGCCGACCCGCGCCACGTCGAGCCCGGCCGGGTGGGTGCACCAGTGGGTGGCGCCCACCAGCGCCCCCGGCGCGGTGGCCGCCACGGCCTCGGTCAGCGAGGGCACGAGGGAGACGACACGGGAAGCGGCAGCCATGGACGTCAGGCTACGGCCTGGGTCCATGGCTGCCGCCTCCGGGCGCTACGGGCGGGCGCTCACCCGCCCCGTGGCGCTACCGCTTGCCCGCGGGCCGCTGGTCCTGCTCGCCGGGCCGCTGGCCCTGGCCCCCGTCGGAGAGCGAGCCGTTCTCCATGCCCTCCTCGAAGGCGGCGACGGCCTCGTCGATCAGCCGGGCCTCGTCGCGGCGCCGCTTGGCCTCCAGGTGGGCCTGGCGTTCCCGGTGGAAGGACTTCAGCGTCGCGGCGCACATGCCGAGCATCACCACGCTGAACGGCAGGGCGATGATGATGGCGGCCGTCTGCAGCGTCGTCAGCGCCTCGGTGCCGGCGCCGCTGGCGACCAGCAGCGCGATGGCCACCGCGCCCTCGGCACACGCCCAGAACACCCGGCTCCACACCGGCGGGTTGGGGTCGCCGCCGGAGGCGAGCATGTCCACCACGTAGGAGCCGGAGTCCGACGAGGTGACGAAGAACATCACGATCAGCAGGACCGTGAGGCCGGCGAAGAAGGCGCCGCCGGGCAGCGTGTCCAGGAGCTGGAAGAGCGCGTAGTCGTTGTTGACCGTGTCGCCCGCGCCGACGATGCCGCCGTCACCGACGGTCTCCTGGTGGATCGCGGCCCCGCCGAAGACGGAGAACCAGAAGAAGGTCAGCAGCGTGGGCACGAGCAGGACGCCGCACACGAACTCGCGCACGGTGCGACCGCGCGAGATGCGGGCGATGAAGATGCCGACGAACGGCGCCCAGGAGATCCACCAGCCCCAGTAGAAGACGGTCCAGCCCTTGACCCAGTCGGTGCCGGCGTCGCCCTGCGAGGCGCCGGTGTCGAAGCTGAGCGCCAGGATGTTCTGCAGGTAGCCGCCGGTGTCCTGCACGAAGGTGTTGAAGATGTAGAGCGTCGGGCCGGTGATCAGCACGAACAGCAGCAGGATCGCGGCCACGCCCATGTTCGCGTTCGACAGCCACTTGATGCCCTTGCCGATGCCGGAGACCACCGACAGCGTCGCGACGAGCGTGATGCCCGCGATGAGCACGACCAGCAGCGTCTTGCTGCCCCCGTCGTCGACCCAGCCCTGGAAGTCCAGGCCCGCGGCGATCTGCATCACGCCCAGCCCCAGCGAGGTGGCGACGCCGAAGAGGGTGCCGATGACGGCGATCGCGTCGATCGCGTCGCCCCAGCGGCCCTTGATCCGGTCGCCGAGGAGCGGCTCGAGCGCCCAGCGGATGGACACCGGGCGCCCCTTGCGGTGCACGGCGTAGGCGACGGCCAGGCCGACCACCGCGTAGATGGCCCACGGGTGGATGCCCCAGTGCAGGAACGTCTGCACCATCGCCGCCTCGGCCTTCTCGGCCTGGCCCTCGCCGGTGCCCGGGCGCGGCTGGGCGAAGAAGTTCGTCGGCTCGGCGACGCCCCAGAACACCAGGCCGATGCCCATGCCGGCGGCGAACAGCATCGCCAGCCAGGAGCGCATGCCGAACTCCGGCTTCTCGTTCTCCTTGCCGAGCCGGATGTCGCCGTAGCGGCCGATGCCCACCCACAGCGCGAAGATCACGAAGAGGGAGACGATGGCCATGTAATACCAGCCGAGGCCGCCGACGATGCTCTCGTTGGCCTGGGAGATGACCTTGGCGGCGTGCTCCCGGAACACGGTGGCGTACAGCACGAAGGCGGCGATGACGATCGCCGCAGGCCAGAAGACGCCGCGAGCTATCGACGACCCGGCACCGCGCTTGTCGGTGGGATGTTTCTGTGCGGGTGGTTCGGGCTGTCGCGCCGTGTGCTCTGCGGCCACCGGGCGTTCCCCCTTGTCCTGATAGGTGCTTGACATGCCGGGCAGACTCGCCCGGACTGTGCACGCCTGCCCAACGCACACCACCGCACACGTCACGAAATGGTCTCAACCTGTGGGACGGCGCACCTCGCCACGCCGCACCGTCGACGGCCCGGCTGTCAGCGGGCTGCGGCATCATCGGGGGGTGACCACGCGACGCCTGATGCTGCTCGACACCGCCTCCCTGTACTTCCGCGCCTACTTCGGCGTGCCGGAGTCCGTCAGGGCCCCGGACGGCACCCCGGTCAACGCCGTGCGCGGCCTGCTGGACTTCATCGCCCGGCTGGTCCAGGACCACCGGCCGTCCGCGCTCGTGGCCTGCATGGACGCCGACTGGCGCCCGGCCTGGCGGGTGGAGCTCATCCCGTCCTACAAGGCGCACCGGGTCGCCCGGGAGACGGCGGCGGGCCCGGACGAGGAGGTCGTCCCGGACACGCTCGCGCCGCAGGTGCCGGTGATCGAGCAGGTGCTGGACGCGCTCGGCATCGCCCGCGCCGAGGCCCCCGGGTACGAGGCGGACGACGTGATCGGCACCCTGGCCACCGCGGCCACCGACCCGGTCGACATCGTCACCGGCGACCGGGACCTGTTCCAGCTCGTCGACGACGCCCGCGGCGTGCGCGTGCTGTACCCGGTCAAGGGCGTGGGCACCCTCGCCGCGTTCGACGCGGCGGCGCTGCGCGAGCGGTACGGCGTCGACGGCCCCGGCTACGCCACCCTGGCGGTGCTGCGCGGCGACCCCAGCGACGGGCTGCCCGGGGTGCCCGGCGTCGGCGAGAAGACGGCGGCCCGGCTGCTGGCGGCGCACGGGGACCTGCCGGGCATCCTCGCGGCCGTGGAGGACCCGCGCTCGGGGATCACCCCCGCCCAGCGGCGCCGGCTGCGGGAGGCCATGCCCTACCTCGCGGTGGCGCCGACGGTGGTGCGCGTGGCCCGCGACGTCCCGCTGCCGGAGCTGGACGCCACGCTGCCCGGCGCGCCCCGGGACGCGCGGCGGACGGCCGAGCTGGCCGAGCGGTGGGGCCTGGGCGGCTCCCTGGAGCGCGTGCTCGACGCGCTGGCCCGCGCGGCGCACTGAACACGCGCCCGTCCCACCGGCCCGCGCGGCTCCCAAAGCGCCCGGGAGCCGCGCGGCGCGCTCAGCTCACCGAGGAGTAGGCGACGACGCCCCGCAGCATGGCGTCCACCGCCTTGCGGGCGTTGCGCCGCACGGTGCCGCCCTCCGGCGCCGCCGCGGCGAGCTGGCCGAGGACGTCGACGACCTGCTTGCACCAGCGCACGAAGTCGCCCGCGTGCATCTCGGCCTCCCGCAGCACCGCGTCCAGGCCGTCGCCCTCGGCCCAGCGGTAGGCGGCCCAGGCGAAGCCGAGGTCCGGCTCCCGCTGGCCGACGCCCGCGCTCTGGCTGACCCGGTGCTCCTCCTCCAGCGCGTCCAGCCGGCCCCAGATGCGCACCATCTCGCCCAGCGCGGCCTTCGCCCGCCCGCCGGGCAGCGTCGGCGCCAGCGCGTCGTCCGGGGTGCGGGCCTCGTAGACCAGCGCCGAGGCGCAGCCGGCCAGCTCGGCGGCGCCCAGTCCCTCCCAGACGCCTTCGCGCAGGCACTCGGCGGCCAGCAGGTCCAGCTCGCCGTAGAGCCGGGCCAGCCGCCTGCCGTCCTCGGTGACCCGGTCCCCGTCCAGGTACTCCAGGTCCGACAGCAGGGCGTAGACGCGGTCGAAGGTGCGGGCGATGGTGTTGGTGCGGCCCTCGATGCGGCGCTCCAGTTGCCGGGTGTCCCGCTTGAGGCGGTGGTAGCGCTCCGCCCAGCGGGCGTGGTGCTCGCGGTCGTCGCAGCCGTGGCAGGGGTGGGCGCGGATCTCCGCCCGCAGCCTGCCGATCTCGGCGTCGTCGGCGGCCGGCGCGCGCTCGCGGCGGCGCCGGTGCGGGGCGGGGGTGTGCTCGGCGGCCCCCGCCTTGGTGCGCAGGGCCGAGGCCAGGTCGCGGCGGGACTGCGGGTTGCGCGGGTTGAACGACTTGGGGATGCGCATGCGGCCCAGCGCCTCGACCGGCACGGGGAAGTCCATCCCGGCCAGCCGCTTGACCTGGCGTCCGGCCGTCAGCACCAGCGGGCGCTGCCCGTCGTGGTGGTCGAACTGCCGGTGCCCGGTGCTGCGTCCGGCCGGCAGCCCCGGGTCCAGGACGAGGGCGAGCCCGGCGAACTTCCCGGTGGGCACGTGGATGATGTCACCCGAGCGGAGCTTCTCCAGCGCGGCCGCGGCCTGCGCCCGGCGCTGGACGGCGCCCTGCTTGGCCAGCTCCGTCTCCCGGTCCTTCAGCTCCCGCCGCAGCCGGGCGTACTCGGTGAAGTCGCCCAGGTGGCAGGTCATCGCCTCGCGGTAGCCCTCCAGCCCCTCCTCGTTGCGCTGCACCTGCCGGGAGATGCCGACGA
The DNA here is from genome assembly GCF_026262575.1 of Streptomyces marinisediminis. Lineage (GTDB taxonomy): Bacteria > Actinomycetota > Actinomycetes > Streptomycetales > Streptomycetaceae > Streptomyces > Streptomyces marinisediminis. The sequence continues at coordinate 42,232 of NZ_JAPKFL010000017.1, read as the reverse complement.
CGGAGCGGTCCGCCTGGAACTGGGCGAAGGAGGTCTCCAGGAGCTCGCGCGAGCGGTGCCGCCCGAACTGCTCCACGAGGTTGACGGCCATGTTGTAGGACGGCTTGAACGACGAGCGCAGCGGGTAGGTGCGCGTGCCGGCCAGGCCGGCGAGCGCGGCCGGGTCCATGCCGCGCTGCCACAGCACCACGGCGTGTCCCTCGATGTCGATGCCGCGCCGCCCGGCCCGCCCGGTGAGCTGGGTGTACTCCCCGGGGGTGATGTCGGCGTGCTGCTCGCCGTTCCACTTGACGAGCTTCTCCAGGACCACCGAGCGGGCGGGCATGTTGATGCCCAGCGCGAGGGTCTCGGTGGCGAACACGGCCTTGACCAGACCGCGGACGAACAGCTCCTCGACGACCTCCTTGAACGTGGGGAGCATGCCCGCGTGGTGGGCGGCGATGCCGCGCTCCAGGCCCTCCAGCCACTCGAAGTAGCCCAGGACGTGCAGGTCCTCGTCCGGGATCGCGGCGGTGCGCTCCTCCACGAGCCGGCGCACCTCGGCGCGGGCCGCGGCGTCGTTCAGGCGCAGCCCGGCCACCAGGCACTGCCGCACCGCGGCCTCGCAGCCCGCCCGGCTGAAGATGAAGGTGATGGCCGGCAGGAGCCCCTCGGCGTCTAGCCGGTCGATGACCTCCGGGCGGCTCGGCGTCCAGATCCGGCGCTGCTGGCGGCGCTCGCGCTCCCGGTCAGCCTCGCGGCGGGGGCCGCCCCGGCGCCGGTCGCGCGGGCCGGTGACGCTGTTCTCCATGCGGGCCATGCGCGCCAGGTCGGGGTTGACCTCGCGGCGCCCGCCCTTCTCTTCGAACAGGTCGTAGAGCCGGCGTCCGGCCAGCACGTGCTGCCACAGCGGCACGGGCCGGTGCTCGGAGACGATGACGCTGGTGTCGCCGCGCACCGTGTCCAGCCAGTCGCCGAACTCCTCGGCGTTGGAGACGGTGGCCGACAGCGACACGAGCGTCACCGACTGCGGGAGGTGGATGATCACCTCTTCCCACACCGCGCCGCGGAACCGGTCGGAGAGGTAGTGCACCTCGTCCATCACGACGTAGCCCAGGCCGCGCAGCGTCTGGGACCCGGCGTAGAGCATGTTGCGCAGCACCTCGGTGGTCATCACGACCACCGGCGCCTCGGCGTTGATGCTGTTGTCCCCGGTCAGCAGGCCGACGCGCTCGGCGCCGTAGCGGCGGGCGAGGTCGGCGTACTTCTGGTTGGACAGCGCCTTGATCGGCGTGGTGTAGAAACACTTGCGGCCCTGGGTGAGGGCCAGGTGGACGGCGAACTCGCCGACGATCGTCTTGCCTGAGCCGGTGGGCGCGGCCACCAGCACTCCCTTGCCGGCCTCCAGCGCCCGGCAGGCGTCGAGCTGGAACGCGTCCAGCTCGAAGTCGTACATCTGACGGAAGGGCGCCAGCGCGGTGGCTTCCTCCGCGGCCCGTCGGCGCGCGGCGGCGTACCGCTCAGCGGGGGACATGTCCTCGGTCATCGTGCGTACGAGCCTACCGGCCGCCTCGGACACCGGCTGATCATTTCCTCCCCCGCGGCGGCACGGCACCGTGCCGCCGCGGGCGGACGGCCCACCGGGGGCAGCCGGGCGAGCGGCGCGCGGCCCGTCACCGCCCCGCGAGGCGTCGTTCTGCGGGGCGTCGTCCTACGTGGCGTCGTCCATGCCGTCGCGGCGGGCGCCGTCGGGCTGCTCGGGGACCCGCGGCGCGGCGTTGACCGGCTCCGGGGTCAGGTCCAGCTCGGACGCCTCGTCGTCGGCCAGGTGGGCGTCCGGGTCGCGGGCGGCCCTGCGGCGGTCGTTGAGCAAGGCGAAGCCCACCGCGCCGAAGTACAGCGTGACGATCGGGACCGCGAGCACGAGCATCGACAGCGGGTCCGTCGGTGTGACCAGGGCGGAGAACACGGTGATGCCCAGTACCATGCCGCGCCACCAACCGATCATCCGGGCGCCGCTGAGGACCCCGCTCACGTTGAGCAGCACGAGCACCAGCGGGAGCTGGAAGGCCAGTCCGAAGGCCAGCACCAGCTTCACCGAGATGTCGATCATGTCGTCGACGCTGACGAGGGGCTGGGCGCTGTCCATGCTGAAGCTCAGCAGGATCGGGATCGCCTGGGGCAGCAGCCAGCGCGCGAGGAAGGCGCCGGCGAGGAAGAGCGGGGTGCCGAACACCACCGTCCAGACCGCGTACTTCTTCTCGTGCCGGTGCAGCCCGGGCGCGAGGAAGGCCCACACCTGGTACAGCCACACCGGCGCGGCGCCCACCAGCGCGGTGAGGAGGGCCACCTTGACGTAGGTGGTGAACGGGGACGTGAGGCCGACCTGGGTGAGCTCGGGGCACTTGTGCCCGAGCGCCGCGGCCTCCTCCTCGGTCTCACACAGCGGCAGCGGCGCGGTGATGAACTCGCCGATGTCCTTGGCGAAGAACAGGGCGACGACCATCAGCGGCACGATGGCCAAAAGCGCCTTGACCAAGCGGTTGCGCAGTTCGCGCAGATGCTCCACCAGGGGCATCCGGCCCTCGGGGTCCTTCGGGGCCTTGTTGGCTGTGCGGGCGGACTTGAGCAACCCACGTCCTCATCTCATGGGGCGGCGGCCCGCCCGGAGCGCGGCCGCCGTACAGGTGACTGGGTGAGCCGGTGCCGTCAGCCCTGCGCGGTGTGCCGGGGCTCGTCGACGGGGCGGGAGCTGGCGACGTCCCCCGGTGCCGCCTGGATGGTGCGCGGGGTGTGGGTCTCGGAGGTGTCGGCGGACTCGGCCCGCCCGGAGTCGGAGGAGCCGCCCTCCTTCTTCATCTGCGAGGCCTCGCTCTTGAGGATGCGCATCGACTTGCCCAGCGCGCGGGCGGTGTCGGGGAGCCGCTTGGCGCCGAAGATCAGCAGCACGAGCGCGATGATGATGACGAGCTGCCAGACGCCGATCTGACCAGGCATAAGTGCCTACCTTCTCACCGAGGCGATTGTGGTCCTGATGCGACCGCCGAACCGTCGCCGACTTCCGCACGGTACGTCATGGTAACGCTCGGGGGTGAACCGGCGGCAATCCCCGGGCGGCAGGGCGGTGGCGGCGTTCTGCGCGACGGGCGGCCGGGTCAGCGGCGGGTGAGCGCGCGGCTACGGCCCGCCAGCGGCAGGGCGGCCCGCTCCAGGTCCTCGGTGGCCCGCGCGATCCGCTCCGCGCTGTCCCCCACGGCCCGGGAGAACCGGCGCACCTGGAGCGCGACGCGGACGCCGAGCACCCCGAGGACGGCGGTGCCGCAGAAGGCGAGGGCGAGGAAGAACATCGGCCAGAGCATGGGGCGAGCGTAGTCCACCCGCTCCGCCCCGCCGCGGACGGGCGCGCACGCCAGCGCGCGCCCGTGGCTCACTCTCCGTACGCCGCCAGCGCGGCGCGGGCCGCCTCGCGGGCGCTCTCGGCCAGCTCGGGCGGGGCCGTGATCCGGCCGTCGGCCCCCAGCCGCAGCGCCAGGCGGCGCAGCGAGGCCGGGTCCGGCGTGCGCAGGGTGATGCGCAGGCCGCCGTCGGGCAGCTCCTCGGCGCTGTCGTGCGGCCAGTACTCGGCCACCCACCGGCCGCCCGGACCGACCTCCACCACCACCTCGGGGTCCTCGGCCGCCGGCTGCACCAGCCCGGCCGACAGGTCGCGCGGCGTCACCGGGGGCGGGTCGGCCGCCTCGTCGAGCAGCCGGATCTCCGCCACCCGGTCCAGCCGGAAGGTGCGGCGGGCCTCCGAGAGCCGGCACCAGGCCTCCAGATAGGTGTGGCCCAGCACGAACAGGCGGATGGGGTCGACCTCGCGCTCGGTCAGCTCGTCCCGGCCGGGCGAGTAGTAGCGCAGCCACAGCCTGCGCCGCTCGGCCATGGCCCGGTCGACGTCGGCGAAGACGCCGCCCTCGGACTCGAAGGTCACCGACAGCCGGGAGCTGGCGCGGGCGTTCTCCCCGGCCGCCTCCTCCAGCTTGGCCCCGGCGCGCAGCAGCGCCTCCCGGTCGCTGACGCGCAGCCCGGGCAGCGTGGCGACGGCCCGCGCGGCCACGAGCAGCGCGGTGGCCTCGTCGGCGGCCAGGCGCAGCGGCTGGCCGCCGGAGTCCACGGCGTCCGCGTTGTGCCACCAGATGTGCTCGCCGTCGGTGTCGATGTCCAGCAGGTCGCCGCCGCGGAAGCTGGTGCCGCACATCGGCAGCACCTGCAGGTCGGAGATCAGCTCGTCCTGGCTGATCCCGAAGGCGCGGGCCACCTCGTCCACGCGTGCGCCGGGGCGCTCGCGCAGGTAGGTCACCAGCGACAGCATGCGCCGGGTCTGGTCGATGGCGTTGGTCGCCACGTCCGGCCTCCTCCCCTTCAGCCCTTGGCGACGGCGCGCAGCCGCTCGACCGTCTCGGCCCGCAGCTCGGCGGGTTCCAGTACGACGACGTCGGGGCCGAACTCCGCGAGCCAGGCGTCCAGCCCGTGCCCGTAGGGGATCAGCAGCTCCTCCCACTCCCCGGCGTCCACCACCTCGGCGGCGCGGGCCCGCAGCGGGTAGCCGCAGCCCTTGCGCAGCCGGATGCGGGCCGTGGCCGTCGCGTGCTCCCCGGCCCGGCGCTCGACGGCCTCGCGCACCCGCACCTGGTCGGGCACGGGCACGGTGTAGGCGCCGGCGCGGGAGCGCACGGCCCCGGCGATGCGCGAGAGCCGGAAGACGCGTTCGCCCTGCCGGTCGCGGTCCCACCCGGCCAGGTACCAGTGGCCGCGCCAGCACTCCAGCGCCCACGGCTCGACGTGCCGCCTGACGGGCTGCGGCGAGTCGGACTTGCGGTAGGGGAAGACGACCGGGCGGCGGTCCCGGCAGGCCAGCATGAGCGGTTCGAAGGCCGCCTCCTGGGTGGGGATGCGGGGCTCCAGCGCGCCGGAGGCCCCGCGGTCCGCCTCGGCCTCCGGCATCCCGGCGGCGCGCAGCTTCTGCAGGGCCCCGCTGGCGGCGCCCGCGAGCCTGGCCTGCTGCCACACCCGGGCGGCCAGGCCCAGGGCGGCGGCCTCGGCCGGGTCGAAGGTGATGGGCGGGAGCTGGTTGTGGTCGCGGCGGGCCTGGTAGGCGGCCTCGCCGTCGACGTTCTCGCCGATGTCGATGATCAGGCCCAGTTCCCGCAGGTCGTCCTTGTCCCGCTCGAACATGCGGTTGAAGGCGTCGTCGCTCGCGGCTTCCAGGTAGGCCTCGATGGAGGAACGCAGCTCGCGCTTGGTCAGCGGCCGCCGGGTGCCCAGCAGGCACAGCGCCAGGTTCATCAGCCGCTCGGCCTTCGCAATGGCCATCGACGCCCTCTTCTCTTTCCCCACTCCCGGGGCACGACGGTACCGCTCGGCCGCACGGTGGTCCAAACGCGCCCGGGCCCCGCGCCCTTGGGGGACGCGGGGCCCGGTGCCGCGCGGCGCGGAGCGCGAGGGGACCCGTCAGACGGAGACGAGGTCGCAGACGAAGATCAGCGTCTCGCCCGGGGCGATGCGGCCGCCCCCGGCGCCGTGGTCGCCGTAGGCGAGGTGGGCGGGGATGGTCAGCCGGCGGCGGCCGCCGACCTTCATGCCCTGGACGCCCTGGTCCCAGCCGGGGATGACCTGCCCGGCGCCGAGCTGGAACTGCAGCGGCTTGCCGCGGTTCCAGGAGGCGTCGAACTCCTCACCGGTGCTGAAGGCCACGCCGACGTAGTGCACGGAGACGGTGTCCCCGGCCTTGGCGACCGGCCCGTCCCCCTCCCAGATGTCGACGATGTCGAGGTCGGTCGGGGCCGGGCCCTCGGGGAAGTCGACCTCGGGCTTGTCGATGTTCACGAAAAACTGCTCCTTCTGCCACTAGCGGGCTGCTCGGGGACCGCGGCGGCCGCGGCCGCCGTCAGACGGCGGGGAGGGCGAGGATGTCCACGCTGAACACGAGCGTGGCGCCCCCCGGAATGCCGGGCGAGCCCTCCTCACCGTATCCCAGCTCGGGTGGGATCACGATCATCACCCGGCTGCCCGCCTTCTTCCCGGTCAGCCCCTGCGACCAGCCCTGGACGACCTGGTCCAGCCGGAACTGGGTGATCTGGTCGCGGGCGTAGGTGGAGTCGAACTCCTCGCCGTTGTCCCACAGCACGCCCTTGTACTGCACGAGGACGGCGTCGGACTCCTGCACCTCGGGCCCGTCGCCCTCGATGACGTAGGCGGACGCCAGCTCCTTGGGCGGCTCGGCGTCGGGCACCTCGATGGCGGGCGCCTTGCCGTCGGTGTTCGTGCCGACGGTGGGCAGGCCGGCGTCCTCCTGGGGCACCTTCTCGCCCTGCGCGGAGCTGCCGCTGTTGAAGGTGCCGTGCACGTCCATGACGAAGACCAGCGTGTCGTCGCCCTCGATGACGCCGCGCCCGTCGCCCTCCTCGCCGTAGCCGTACTCGGGCGGGACGGACATCAGCACCCGGCTGCCGACCTGCTGGCCCACCATGACCTCGTCCCAGGCCGGGATGAGCTGGCCGGTGCCGATGGGGAAGACGGCCGGCCGGCCGCGGTCGAAGGAGTTGTCGAAGACCTCCGCGGTGTCCCAGAACTGGCCCAGGTAGCCGACCTGGAGCATGTCGCCCTGGGCGACCTTCGCCCCGGCGCCGGCCACCACCACCTGGACGGCGACCTCGGTGGAGGGGTCGCCCTCGCCCTTGGCGACGGTGGGCTTCCGGCCGAACTCCCGGCCGTCGGTGATCTCCGGCAGCGGCCCGTCCGTGATCGGGATGCCGGACGTGGGCTGCGGGCTCCCGGACGGGGAGGAGCTCACGGTGGCGCCGCCGTCGTCACCGCCCCCGTCGCCGTTGCCACAGGCGGCGAGGGTGAGCAGACCGGCAGGGAGGGCTAGGAGTACGGAGCGTCGGCGCACGGCGGTCCTCGTTCGGTTGGGGGGTGCTTGGGTCACCGGAAGGCGGTGCGCGCCACTCTACGTGCAGAACAGGGCCCGCACGGAAGGCCGTGCGAGCCCTGTTTCCGCGGGCGGTGGCGCCCTTCCCCCGGCCGCCTCACATCCCCGCGATGAGCTTCTCCACCCGCTCGTCCACCGAGCGGAACGGGTCCTTGCACAGCACCGTGCGCTGCGCCTGGTCGTTGAGCTTGAGGTGCACCCAGTCCACCGTGAAGTCGCGGCGCTGCTCCTGGGCCCGCCGGATGAAGTCGCCGCGCAGCCGCGCCCGGGTGGTCTGCGGGGGCACCGTCTTGCCCTCGAAGATGCGCAGGTCGTCGCAGACCCGCTGGGCGCGCCCGTTGCGCTCCAGCAGGTAGTACAGGCCGCGCCTGCGGTGGATGTCGTGGTAGGCGAGGTCTATCTGGGCGATCCGCGGGTGGGACATGGTGATGTCGTGCTTGGCCCGGTAGCGGTCCAGGAGCTGGTACTTCATCACCCAGTCGATCTCGGTGTTGACGCGGTCCAGCTCCTGCTCGCGCACGGCCTCCAGGGTGCGGCCCCACAGCTCCAGGACCTGTGCCACCACCCCGGTGCGGATGCCGCGCCGGTCGCAGAAGTCGGACGCCTTGTCGAAGTACTCCTGCTGCACCTCCAGCGCGGAGGCCTCGCGCCCGCTGGCCAGGCGCACCTTGCGCTGCCCGGTGACGTCGTGGCTCACCTCGCGGATGGCCCGGATCGGGTTCTCCAGGGTGAGGTCGCGCATCACCGTGCCGGCCTCGATCATGCGCAGCACCAGGTCGGTGGCGCCGACCTTGAGCAGCATCGTCGTCTCGGACATGTTGGAGTCGCCGACGATGACGTGCAGGCGCCGGTAGCGCTCGGCGTCGGCGTGCGGCTCGTCGCGGGTGTTGATGATGGGCCGCGAGCGCGTCGTCGCGGAGCTGACGCCCTCCCAGATGTGCTCGGCGCGCTGGCTGACGCAGTAGACCGCGCCGCGCGGGGTCTGCAGGACCTTGCCCGCGCCGCAGATGAGCTGGCGGGTGACGAGGAAGGGGATCAGGACGTCCGCGAGGCGGGAGAACTCGCCGTGCCGGGCCACCAGGTAGTTCTCGTGGCAGCCGTAGGAGTTCCCCGCCGAGTCGGTGTTGTTCTTGAACAGGTAGACGTCGCCGGCGATGCCCTCCTCGTGCAGCCGGCGCTCGGCGTCCACGAGCAGCCCCTCGAGGATGCGCTCGCCGGACTTGTCGTGGGTGATCAACTCCACCACGTTGTCGCATTCGGGAGTGGCGTACTCCGGGTGCGAGCCCACGTCGAGGTAGAGCCGGGCCCCGTTGCGGAGGAAGACGTTGCTGCTGCGGCCCCAGGACACGACACGGCGGAAGAGGTACCGCGCCACTTCGTCAGGGGACAGGCGCCGCTGCCCCCGGAACGTGCATGTGACGCCGTACTCGTTCTCCAGCCCGAAGATTCGGCGATCCATGCATGAACATTACGCCTGATGCCCGGTTCTGAAACCGGCTTCACCCGCACCGTTTCGATCATTTTCCCCGTCCGGCGCCGCGGCGACCGGCTCGGCGGCCCGGGCCCGGGGCTCGCCCATCGCGCGCCGTGTGGCCAGCAGGACCAGCAGCGCGGCGCATCCGGCGGCACCGGGGACGAGGAAACCGCCGGCCGGGCCGCGCCACTCGATCGCCGGGCCGACCACGGCGGTGCCCAGGGCCGCGCCGACGCCGAAGACCGTCACCAGCCAGGAGAACGCCTCGGTGACCGTGCCGCGCGGGGCGTGCCGGTCCACGACGACGAAGGCGCAGGTCAGCGCGGGCGCCAGGAAGAGTCCGGCGAAGCAGGCCAGCACGGTCATGGTGACCGGGCCCGGCACGAGCGCCAGCGGCAGGTAGCCCACGGCCAGCAGCGCCACGATGCGGCGCAGCCGGGGTTCGGGCGCCCCCGGCCAGGGGCGGGCCCCGTAGGCCAGGCCGCCGACCAGGGCACCGAACCCGATCCCCGACATGATCAGCGCGTACACCAGGTCGCCGCCGTTGCCGTCGTCGGAGTAGGCCACCGCGGCCACGGTGATCGATCCGAGCGCGACGCCGACGCACAGGAAGCTGCCGAGGAGCGAGAGCAGGCCCGGCGAGCGCAGGGCCCCCAGCCAGTGCGCCTCGCGCGGCGCGCTGCGCCAGGACCGCGACGGCGCGGAGACCACCACCGACAGCGCGCCCAGCACCCCGACGGCGTTGATCGCCAGCAGCGCGCCCGCCTCCGACCACACCGCCACGGAGGCCGTCACCAGCAGCGGGCCGACGGTGAACATGACCTCCTGGGCCACCGAGTCCAGCGCGTAGGCGGTGTGCACCCGCTCCTGCCGCCCCAGCACGCTCGGCCACAGGGCGCGCAGGCCGCCCTCCAGCGGGGGCGTGGCCAGCCCGGCCACCAGGACGGCCGCGGCGGCCAGGGGCAGCGGATCGATGCCGACCACGGCGAAGGCCGCCATGCCCAGCGCGGAGGCCAGGGCGGCGGGCAGCATGACGCGCGGCTGCCCGAAGAGGTCGACGGCGCGGCCGAGCAAGGGCTGGCCGACGGCCGTTGCGAGCCCGTAGACGGTCGCCAGCACGCCCGCCAGCGTGTAGCTCGCCCCCTCGGAGCGGGCGAAGAGCACGATGGCGATGTGCGCGGTGGCGTTGGGCAGGCGCCCCACCAGCGTGCCGGTCAGGAGCCGCACGGCGTGCTTGGCGCGCAGCAGCTCGGTGTAACCCGTCGCCATGCGGCGGCTCCTTCAGGTTCATCAGTCAGGCATCAGTTTTACGTATAACCTTCGGCAGCATACGTACCATGTCCGCTGTCCGCGCGTCCATCCCGACGGGAGAGCACACCGCCGTGCCCCACGCCCAGCCCCGGCCCACCAGCCGCGACGTCGCACGCGCCGCCGGGGTCTCCCAGGCGACGGTCTCCCTGGTCCTGCGCGGGAAGTGGCACGGGCGGGTCGCCCCGGGCACCGCCGAGACGGTGCGCGCGGCCGCCCGCGAGCTGGGCTACCGGCCCAACGTGGCCGCCCGGGACCTGCGGCTGGGCCGCCGCAGGACCGTGCTGCTGGTGGTGCCCGCGCTCACCAACGAGTTCTTCGCCCGCGTCTACACCGGGGCGGCGCGTGCCGCCGCCGAGCGCGACGTGGGCGTGGTGCTCTACCCCTCGCCCGAGGGGCTCGGCCCGGCGCGCGACCCGTTCGAGTCGGCACGCGCCACGCTGGACGGCGTCATCGCCTCCTCGATGGCCCCGCACGCCCTGGCGGCCCTGCACGACGGCGGCCTGCCGCTGGTCATGCTCGACAGCAGCCCCGAGGACACTCCGGCCGCCGCGACGGTCAACCTGGACCTCGCCGACGGGATGCGGCAGGTCGCCGCCCACCTGCTCGGCCTGGGCCACCGGCACCTGGCGCACCTCACGGCGGGCGTGGAGAGCTGGACGTTCGCCCTGCGCGCCCGGGCGCTGGACGCGACGCTCGCCTCCGCGCCGGGGGTGCGGCTGACCCGGGTCCCCGCGGCGGAGCTCAGCGTGACCGGCGGCCTGCGTACCGCCGAGCGCCTCCTGGGGGGCGAACCCCGGCCCACGGCGGTGGTCTGCGACGACGACCTGCTGGCGGCCGGGGCCTGCAAGGCGGCCCGGCGGCTGGGCCTGCGCGTCCCCGAGGACGTCTCCGTCACCGGGTGCGACGACCTCTCCCTGGCCACGGCGGTGGAGCCGGAGCTGACCACCGTCCGCCTGCCCGCCGAGGACTTCGGCGCGGCCGGCATGCGCGCCCTGCTGGCCGTCCTCGACGCGCACCCCGCCGACACGCGCCCGCTCCCGGTGCGCCTGCTGCCGCGCGCGTCCAGCGGCCCCGCGCCGCGCACCGGCGGAACGGCGGCGCCGGGGGCCGCGCCCCGCAGCGGCGGGGCCGCCGGGCGCTCCTGACGCCCGGCGGGCGCCGCCCGGGCGCCACCGAGCGCGCGGCCCCGCACCGCGGCCGGACACGGCGGCGCCCCGGCGGCGTCCGCTGACGCCTGCCGGGGCACCGTGCGCCGGGGCCGGAGCGCGGCCGGGTCAGGGCCGCGGGTCGGAGCCGGAGTCGGGCGAGTCGCCCGAGGCGTCCGGCTCAGGGCCGGGCTCGGCGGCGGGCCGGGCCGCCGGGGACTCCTCCAGCAACCGCGTCAACTGCGTGCCGAGGACCCGCTTGAACTTGCGCTGCTGCGGCCGCGTGCGGTCCAGCACGGCGACCTCAAGCTGGTCGGCGGTGAGCGTGCGCTCCCCGCCTCCGGTGTCGCGGCCGAGCGCCTCCACCGCCAGCCGCAGCGCTTCGCCGAGCGTCATGTCGTCGCGCTGACGCTCGTCGAGGTAGCTGCCGATCTGGTCGGAGTTGCCGCCGACGGCCACCGAGCCGTGCTCGTCGACGATCGACCCGTCGTGCGGCAGGCGGTAGATCTGGTCGTCGGCACCGGCCGCGCCCACCTCGGCGACGATCAGCTCCACCTCGTAGGGCTTGTCGCCCGCGCTGGAGAAGATCGTGCCCAGCGTCTGGGCGTAGACGTTGGCCAGGCCCCGGGCGGTGACGTCCTCCCGGTGGTAGGTGTAGCCGCGCAGGTCGGCGTAGCGGACGCCGCCGATGCGCAGGTTCTCGAACTCGTTGTACTTGCCGACCGCGGCGAAGGCGATGCGGTCGTAGATCTCGCTGACTTTGTGCAGCGCGCGCGAGGGGTTCTCCGCGACGAACACGATGCCGTCGGCGTACTGCAGCACCACCACGCTGCGGCCGCGCGCGATGCCCTTGCGGGCGTACTCGGCGCGGTCGGCCATGGCCTGCTGGGGCGAGACATAGAACGGCGTGGACACCGGCGTTCCTCTTCCTTCCTGGGGCGTGGGCCCTGGCTTCAGACGACCGGGGCCTGCGGCCCGTCGGGGTGCTGCAGACGGCCCTCGTGGATCGTCTGGGCGACGCCGGAGACCTCCGCCTCCGGCAGCCGCCGGTACCCCTCGTCGTTGATCACGGCGACCACCGGGTAGATCCGCCGGACCAGGTCGGGGCCGCCGGTCGCGGAGTCGTCGTCGGCGGCGTCGTACAGGGCCTGCACCGCGACGGTGGCGGCCTGCTCCTCGCTGAGATCCGCGCGGTACAGCTTCTTCAGCGAACCGCGGGCGAAGACCGAACCGGAGCCGACGGCCGCGAAGCCCGGCTCCTCGGAGCGGCCGCCGGTGATGTCGTAGGAGAAGATCCGGCCCTTGTCGCGGTCCGGGTCGTACCCGGCGAACAGCGGCACGACGGCGAGGCCCTGCATGGCCATGCCCAGGTTGCTGCGGATCATCGTGGAGAGCCGGTTGGCCTTGCCCTCCAGGGAGAGCTGGGCGCCCTCGACCTTCTCGAAGTGCTCCAGCTCCAGTTGGAAGAGCTTGACCATCTCCACCGCCAGCCCCGCGGTACCGGCGATCCCGACCGCCGAGAACTCGTCGGCGGGGAAGACCTTCTCGATGTCGCGCTGCGCGATCATGTTGCCCATCGTCGCCCGGCGGTCGCCCGCGAGCACCACGCCGCCGGGGTACGTCGCCGCGACGATCGTCGTGCCGTGCGGCGCCTCCAGGGCGCCCTTGACCGGCGGCAGCGGGCGGTTGCCCGGTAGCTGGTCCGGCGCGTGCGTGGACAGGAAGTCCATGAACGAGGACGAGCCCGGCGTCAGGAAGGCGGCCGGCAGACGCCCGGTGTCACGAGTGTTGGCTTCCACGCGTTTCCTTCCAGGTATGCGGCCGCCCGCCCCTCGGCGTCCGGCCGGTCCTTGAAACAGCCCCAACCCTGCGGTGCAGCTGAAGCACACTACGCACCGGACCTTACCCGCCAGATGATCGTGATCCACCTGCTCGGGCCCGCCGGCCTCGCGCCCGGCGCGCGCCCGGGCCACGGGGGGGGCGCCCGGGGAGCCGACCGGGCGGGCGCGCGGAGCACCGCTGCCGGTGGTGCGCCACGTGGGCACCACCGGCAGCCGGCCGGTCCTCCGCCGCTCGGCGCCGGGTCAGGGACGCCGGGCGGCCGGGGCGTGCCGCGCCGGTGACGCCCGGCGCGGCACGCGGGGTCGCGCCCTCACTCCCCGCCCTTCTGCACGAAGGACTTCACGAAGTCCTCGGCGTTCTCCTCCAGCACGTCGTCGATCTCGTCCAAAACCGCGTCGACGTCGTCCGAGAGCGCCTCCTGGCGCTCCTTGAGGTCCTCCGAAGCCTGCGCCTCCGACGCCTGCTCCTCGGTCTCCTCCGTCGCCCGCGTGGCCTTCTGCTGTCCGCCGCCGGTGTCCTTGGTAGCCATGCACCTCACCCCGCTCCGATTCGACGCTCAAGATCAGACCCTACTCGCAGGGACTGACATCGGCCCTTCAGTTGCTCTAACGCCCGGGAGCCACCCCGATGATTCCCCCGAATCCGGCGTGTTTACCAGTGCTCGTTCGGCGGCTTCGCCCGGCCCGCGCGCCCCCGCTCACTTCGCCGACAGCGCCCGGACCAGCTCCTCGGCCGTGCGGCAGCGGTCCAGCAGGTCCTGCACGTGCTGCCGGGTGCCCCGCAGGGGCTCCAGCGTGGGGACGCGCTGGAGGGAGTCCCGGCCGGGCAGGTCGAAGATCACCGAGTCCCAGGAGGCCGCGGCCACGTGGTCGGCGTACTGCTCCAGGCAGCGGCCGCGGAAGTAGGCGCGGGTGTCCTCCGGAGGCTGGTGCCTGGCCCGCCGCACGTCCGCCTCGTCCAGCAGGCGCGTCATCTTGCCGCGGGCCGCCAGCCGGTTGTAGAGGCCCTTGTCGGGCCGCACGTCGGCGTACTGGAGGTCGACCAGGTGCAGGCGCGCGGCGTCCCAGTCCAGGTCGTCCCGCCGCCGGTAGCCCTCCAGGAGCTCCCGCTTGGCCACCCAGTCCAGCTCCCCGGCCAGGCTCATCGGGTCCCGCTCCAGCCGGGTGAGCACGTCCTCCCACCGGGTGAGGACGTCGGTGGTCTGCTCGTCGGCGTCCGCACCGTAGCGCTCCTCGACGTACTTGCGGGCCAGCTCGTAGTACTCCATCTGGAGCTGTACCGCGGTGAGCGTCCGACCGTTGCGCAGCGTGACGAGCCGGCGCAGGCCCGGGTCGTGGCTGACCTGGTGCAGCGTGCGCACGGGCTGGTCGACGGCGAGGTCGACGGCGATGAAGCCGTCCTCGATCATGGACAGCACCAGCGAGGTGGTGCCGAGCTTGAGGTAGGTGGAGATCTCCGAGAGGTTCGCGTCGCCGATGATCACGTGGAGCCTGCGGTACTTCTCGGCGTCGGAGTGCGGCTCGTCCCGGGTGTTGATGATGGGGCGCTTGAGCGTCGTCTCCAGCCCGACCTCGACCTCGAAGTAGTCGGCGCGCTGGCTGAGCTGGAAGCCGTGCTCACCGCCGTCCTGACCCAGCCCGACGCGGCCGGCGCCGGTGATCACCTGGCGGGAGACGAAGAACGGCGTCAGGTGCCGCACGATGTCCGCGAACGGGGTCTCCCGCGTCATCAGGTAGTTCTCGTGCGTGCCGTAGGAGGCGCCCTTGTTGTCGGTGTTGTTCTTGTACAGGTGGATGGGCTGGGCGCCGGGCACCTCGGCGGCGCGCTCGGCCGCCTCGGCCATGATCCGCTCACCCGCCTTGTCCCAGAGCACCGCGTCCCGCGGGTTGGTGACCTCCGGCGCGCTGTACTCGGGGTGGGCGTGGTCGACGTACAGGCGGGCGCCGTTGGTGAGGATGACGTTCGCCAGGCCGATGTCCTCGTCCGTGAGCTGGCTGGCGTCGGCGGCCTCCCGGGCGAGGTCGAAGCCGCGCGCGTCCCGCAGCGGGTTCTCCTCCTCGAAGTCCCAGCGGGCGCGGCGCGCCCGGTGCATCGCCGCCGCGTAGGCGTTGACGACCTGGGACGAGGTGAGCATGGCATTGGCGTTGGGGTGCCCGGGGACGGAGATCCCGTACTCCGTCTCGATGCCCATCACGCGCCGTACGGTCATGCGGCCCTCCTTGCCGACGCCGGCCGTCGCCCGGCCGGCGCTCACGTCCCGCGCATCCGCCCGTCTGCGGTACCCGCCGCACCGCGCGGGGCGCCAGTAGCCCCGAGCCTAGGGGGACGCCGGTGCGGGCGGGAGTCCGAGACGACAGGCGGACCGCGGTCGCGTCCGTCGGAAACGATCCGGCTGCGGCACCCCCGCGGGGCTGCCGCAGCCGGACGGTGTCCTCACTACAGGTACTGACCGGTGTTCGCCACCGTGTCGATGGAGCGCCCGGTGTCCGCGCCCTGCTTTCCGGTGACGAGGGTGCGGATGAACACGATCCGCTCCCCCTTCTTGCCGGAGATGCGGGCCCAGTCGTCCGGGTTTGTGGTGTTGGGCAGGTCCTCGTTCTCCTTGAACTCGTCCACGCACGCGGCGAGCAGGTGGGAGACGCGCAGACCCTTCTGGTCGTGGTCGAGGAAGGCCTTGATCGCCATCTTCTTCGCCCGGTCCACGATGTTCTGGATCATGGCCCCGGAGTTGAAGTCCTTGAAGTAGAGGACCTCCTTGTCACCGTTGGCGTAGGTGACCTCCAGGAAGCGGTTCTCCTCGGACTCCGCGTACATCTGCTCCACGACCGACTGGATCATGCCGGCGACGGCCGCCTTGGCGTCTTGGCCGTGCTCGGCCAGGTCCTCGGTGTGGATCGGCAGGGAGGAGGTGAGGTACTTGGAGAAGATGTCCTTGGCCGCCTCGGCGTCCGGACGCTCGATCTTGATCTTCACGTCCAGGCGGCCCGGGCGCAGAATCGCCGGGTCGATCATGTCCTCGCGGTTGGAGGCGCCGATGACGATGACGTTCTCCAGGCCCTCCACGCCGTCGATCTCGGACAGGAGCTGCGGGACGATGGTGTTCTCCACGTCCGAGCTGACCCCGGAGCCACGGGTGCGGAAGAGCGAGTCCATCTCGTCGAAGAAGACGATGACGGGCGTGCCCTCGCCCGCCTTCTCCCGGGCCCGCTGGAAGACCAGGCGGATGTGCCGCTCGGTCTCGCCGACGTACTTGTTGAGCAGCTCGGGGCCCTTGATGTTGAGGAAGAAGCTCTTGCCGGCGGGCTTGCCGGTGACCTCGGCGACCTTCTTGGCCAGCGAGTTGGCGACCGCCTTGGCGATGAGCGTCTTGCCGCAGCCGGGCGGGCCGTAGAGCAGGACGCCCTTGGGCGGGCGCAGCTCGTGCTCTTTGAACAGGTCGGGATAGAGGTAGGGCAGTTCGACCGCGTCCCGGATCAGCTCGATCTGGCCGCCCAGACCGCCGATCTTGGCGTAGTCGATGTCCGGCACCTCTTCGAGTACCAGCTCCTCGACCTCGCTCTTGGGCACGACCTCGTAGACGTAGCCGGATCGGGACTCCAGCAGCAGGGCGTCACCGGCGCGCAGCGTGGCTCGCATGAGCGGCTCGGCCAGCCGCACCACCCGCTCCTCGTCGGTGTGCCCCACCACCAGGGCGCGCTCGCCGTCCTCAAGGACCTCCTTGAGGGTGACGATGTCTCCCGCACGCTCGAACTCCATGGCGTCGACCACGTTGAGCGCCTCGTTGAGCATGACCTCCTGGCCGCGCCGCAGGTCACCGAGCTCGACGCTGGGGCTCACGTTCACCCGCAGCTTGCGGCCGCCGGTGAAGATGTCGGCCGTGCCGTCCTCGTTGGCCTGTAGGAAGACGCCGAAGCCGGCGGGCGGCTGGGCCAGCCGGTCGACCTCCTCCTTGAGCGCCACGATCTGGTCGCGCGCCTCGCGCAGCGTGCCGGCCAGCCGCTCGTTCTGCGCCGAGACGCCGGCCAGGTTGGTCTGGAGCTCGACGATCCGCTCCTCGAGAATCCGAGTGTGCCGCGGAGAGTCGGCGAGCTTGCGGCGCAGGACGGCGATCTCCTGCTCCAGATAGGCCACCTGGTCGGCAGGGTCTTCCGATCCCCGAACCGGCCGGGAGCCGCGGTTGATGTCGTCGTCGTGGGCTGCCACGGTCCTCACCTCCTCTGGGGGGAGCTGGACGCTTCCTGACCCTACCTGTGCCCGTGGGGGTTGAAACCCCTAGATCACAAACACGGTCAGGGTGTGTCTGATCTTCACCCTTGCGCGCTCCCTCACGCCAAGGGGATACCCACCCGTCAAACATCGTCCCGTCACCGGCGGTATCGTCTCACTGGTCAACGGCCGTGAGGGCTGGCGCCCGTGAGGTTCACGTACGCAGGAATGGGCAGGCGAGTATGACCGTGCAGAGTGACGTACACACCGGCGAGCTGGAGGTCTGGATCGACCAGGACCTGTGCACCGGGGACGGCATCTGCGCCCAGTACGCGCCCGAGGTGTTCGAGCTGGACATCGACGGCCTGGCGTACGTGAAGGGCGAGGACGACGAGCTGCGCACCGCGGCGGGCGCCACCGCGCCGGTGCCGCTGCCGCTGCTGCGCGACGTGGCGGACTCCGCCAGGGCGTGCCCCGGCGAGTGCATCCACGTGCGCCGCGTGGCCGACGGCGTGGAGGTCCACGGCCCGGACGCCGGCTGAAGTCCGGCGCGGTCCGGGCGCACGGGGCGCGACCCGCGCCGCCCACCGCGCGACCCGCGCGGCGCGCGCCCGGCACGGCCCGGTTCCGGCCCGGTGGCGACTGCGGCCCGGTGCCCCCGGCCGCGCGCCGGGCCTCCCGGAGTCAGACCGTGGCGGGGGCCAGGGCGGTCGGGCCCAGGGCGAAGGTGTCGCCCTGCCACCGCCAGCGCGCGTCGCGCCGCTCGTCCGGGCAGCAGCGGGGCACGGCGTCGGAGGAGTAGCCGAGCAGGGTGGCCGTCACCACTCCCCCGCGCACGCGCACGTCGGTGACGGTCTGCTCGTCGGCCGGCTCCACCAGCGTGGCGACGACCCGTGGCGCCTGGCCGCGGGCGGGGTGGGCGAGCACGTACATGCCGCTGGGCGGCGTACCGGTGCCGGTGGCGCACCGCACGGCGGCGACCGTCTCGGCCGTGCCGTCGGCGTCGAAGTCGGCCTCCGCCCGCTCGGTGACCGCCGGCTCCCACGGGCCGCAGTCGACCGGGTAGGCGGCGGCGTCCGGGTCGGGCCCCGGCCGGGCCGCCGGTTCCGCCGCGTCGGCCCGCGCGCCGGAGGGCTGGAGCAGGGCGGCGCCGCCCAGGACCGCGGCGAGCGCCGCGGCGGTGGCGAGCCAGTGGGTGAGCGTGGGGCGGCTGTGCGGGAGGGTCTGCACGCGGGGCGTCTCCTGGTGCGGCGCGGGCTCGGAGGGTGCGTGCATCGTGCCACACGTCACACCGGCCGCCAACGCGCGGGGCCGTCGCGCCCGGGCACCCCGCGCGGCGGACCCGTCGGCGCCGGTGAAGCGCGCGGGCCGGGCGCGACGGCACGTCGCGACCCGGCCCGGCGAGGTTCCGCCCGGCGGCGCTAGGCGGGCTTGTAGTCCTCGCCGTAGGCGCCCTTCGCGGGGCGGCGGCGGCGCAGGGGCGGCTCCACGCCGTCGGCCAGGCGGCGGGCGCTCAGGAGGAAGCCGGTGTGCCCGATCATGCGGTGGTCGGGGCGGACGGCCAGGCCCTCGATGTGCCAGTTGCGGACCATGGTCTCCCACGCCGCGGGCTCGTTGAACGTGCCGTGCTCGCGGATGGCCTCGACCGTCCGGGCGAGCTGTGTGGTGGTGGCCACGTAGGCGCACAGCAGTCCGCCGGGGACGAGGGCCTTGGAGACGGCGTCCAGGCACTCCCAGGGCGCGAGCATGTCGAGGATGACCCGGTCGACGTCGGACTCGTCCAGGTGGTCCTGGAGGTCGCCGACGGTGAGCCGCCAGGCCGGGTGGGCGCTGCCGAAGTAGCGTTCGACGTTCTGCCGGGCGATGTCGGCGAAGTCGGCGCGGCGCTCGTAGGAGTGCAGCAGGCCGGCGTCGCCGATGGCGCGCAGCAGGAAGGTGCTCAGCGAGCCCGAGCCGACCCCCGCCTCGACGACGCGCGCGCCGGGGAAGATGTCGGCCATCGCCAGGATCTGGCCGGCGTCCTTGGGGTAGACGACGGCCGCGCCGCGCGGCATGGACAGGACGTAGTCGGGGAGCAGGGGGCGCAGCGCCAGGTAGGCGACGTTTCCAGTGGTTCGGACGACACTGCCCTCGGGAGCACCGATCAGCTCGTCGTGGGGGAAGGCTCCCTTGTGGGTGTGGAAGCTCTTGCCCGCTTCGAGCGTGATGGTGTAGTGGCGTCCCTTGGGGTCGGTGAGCTGGACCTGGTCCCCGACCTGGAAGGGCCCGCGACGGCGGGCGGCACCGGTCGGTTCGGACATGGGCGTCAGCCTAGTCGAGCCGCCGGGCTGGGCCGAATCGAGGTCCCGCCCGCCCCGGCCCGCGGGCGCGGAACCCGGCTAAGCGGCGGCCGGGGAGGACGGTGAGGACTTCGCCATGGCGGCGACGAACGCCCGCTCGACGTCCCCGGTGGACAGGACGCCGTAGATCTCGCCGGTCTCCTCGACCACGAGGTACTCGGTGGCCGGGACGGCGCGCAGGTGGTCGAGCAGCTCCTCCCCCGCGAGCTCGGCGGGCACCCGCAGGTCGTCGGTGAGGTCCTGGGAGAGCGTGCCCGCCGTGACCCAGGGCCTGCGGTGCTCGGGCACGGAGACGATGCCCGCCTCCCGCACGATGCCCACCGGCGTGCCCTGGCCGTCGACGAGCACGAGGGCGCGGGCCCCGGCCTCGTTGGCCCGGCGCAGTGCCTCGGACAGCGGCACGTCGGCGGTGACGGGCACCGCCCGGCGGGTCAGCGCACGGGCGCTGAGGTCCGGCAGGCGGGCGCGCAGCCGCGCCATGCGCAGGCTGTTCCCGGCGCCGGTCCAGATGATCGCGGCGAGGATGGCCGCGAGCAGCGCGTCGGTGAGGGAGCCGGTGGGGCCGTCCTCACCGCCCAGGCCCCCGGCGTAGGTGGCCAGCGGCAGGCCGATCAGGACGGCGACGGCCAGCCCCCGGCCGGTCCACGCGGCGGCGACCGTGCCGGTCATCGGGTCGCCGCTGAGCTTCCAGATGACCGCGCGCAGCATGCGGCCGCCGTCCAGCGGGAGCCCGGGCAGCAGGTTGAAGGCGGCCACGATGAGGTTGGAGATCATCAGCCCCGCCAGCAGCACGCCGGGGATGGTGCGCGCCTCCACGCCCTGCATGCCGAGGTAGAAGACGCCGGCCAGGGCGAGGGAGAGGAGCGGCCCGACGAAGGCGAGGACGAACTCCCGGCCCGGCGTCTCGGACTCCTTCTCGATCTCCGAGACGCCGCCGAAGAACTGGAGCTGGATGCGGCGCACGGGCAGGCGGAACCGCAGCGCGGCGACGGTGTGGGCCAGCTCGTGGACGAGCACGGAGGCGTAGAAGGCCACCGCGAAGAACAGGGCGATGAGGTAGCGGGCGGCGCCGAGCCCGGGGAGCACGCGGTCGATCTGGTCGCCGAAGACCCAGGTGATGAGGGCGGCGACCAGGAACCAGCTCGGTGCGACGTACACCGGCACGCCGAAGGGGCGGCCCATCAGGATGCCGCCGCCGCGCTCGCGGGGACGCCTTCCGCCCGGCCGTCCCCCGCCCGGGCGTCCGCCGCCCGGGTCGCGGGGCGGCGTGCCGCCGTCTCCGCCGTCGTGCCGCGTGTCTGCCACTGGCTCCCCTCTGCTGCCGCTGGGCACCGTGTGCCCGGTGATTCCGATGGTATGTGTCCGCGTGTCGGTGGCGGGCCGTAGGGTCGTGCGGCATGGGAACCCCCACACGCCGATCAGCCGTTCCGTCGCGTTCACTCTCGCCGTCCCGGGCGGCCGATTTCATGCAGTGCCCGTTGCTCTACCGCTTCCGTGTGATCGACAAACTGCCGCAGAAGCCGAACGCCGCGGCGGCGCGCGGCACGGTGGTCCACGCGGTGCTCGAACGGCTCTTCGACGCACCCGCGGCGGACCGGAGCGCGCCGCGGGCCCGGGCGCTGGTGCCCGCGGAGTGGGAGCGGCTGCTGGAGCGGCGCCCGGAGCTGGCCCAGCTCTTCGCGCCCGAGAGAACCGACGGCACGGACGGCACGGACGACGCCGACGGCGCGGGTAGCGCGGGCGGCGCGGTGGACGGCGCGGAGCTGGCGCGCTGGCTGGCCGAGGCCGAGGCGCTGGTGGAGCGGTGGTTCACCCTGGAGGACCCGACCCGTCTGGAGCCGGCCGAGCGCGAGCTGTTCGTCGAGGTCCGGCTGGAGTCGGGGCTGTGGCTGCGCGGCATCATCGACCGGGTGGACGTGGCGCCCACCGGCGAGATCCGCATCGTCGACTACAAGACCGGCAAGGCCCCGCGCGCGCAGTTCGCCGGTGAGGCGCTGTTCCAGATGAAGTTCTACGCGCTGGTGCTGTGGCGGCTGAGGGGCGTGGTGCCGCGCCGGCTCCAGCTCGTCTACCTGGGCAGCGGGGACGTGCTGACCTACGACCCGGACGAGGCGGACCTCGCGGGCGTCGAGCGCAAGCTGCTGGCGCTGTGGGAGGCGATCGAGCGCGCCACGGAGTCCGGGGACTGGCGGCCCCGCCCGAGCCGGCTGTGCGACTGGTGCGACCACCGGGAGCACTGTCCCGAGTTCGGCGGCACTCCCCCGCCGTACCCGCTCGTGCTCCCGCTCGCCCGCGGGCCCGAGGAGGCGGGGGCGGGGGCCGAGGAGGAGACGGCGGCCGGCGACGACGTCCCTCCGGCGCCGCGCACAGCGCCGGAGGGCGGTTAGGCAAGAATGGGGGGCGACCGTCCGTCCGCCGAGGGGGATCTTCCTGTGGCCATCCGCGTACTGCTCGTCGACGACCAGCCGCTGCTGCGCACCGGCTTCCGGATGATCCTGGAGGCCGAGCCGGACGTCGCGGTCGTCGGAGAGGCCGGGGACGGGCAGCAGGCCCTGGAACAGGTGCGGGCACTGCAGCCGGACGTGGTGCTGATGGACATCCGGATGCCGCGCATGGACGGCGTCGAGGCCACCCGGCAGATCACCGGCCCGGCGAAGGACGGCCCCGCGAAGGTGCTCGTGCTGACGACGTTCGACCTGGACGAGTACGTGGTCGAGGCCCTGCGGGCGGGGGCGAGCGGCTTCCTGCTCAAAGACGCCCCGGCGCAGGAGCTGGTGCAGGCCATCCGGGTGGTCGCGGACGGGGAGGCGATGCTCGCCCCCAGCATCACCCGCCGGCTGCTGGACAAGTACGCGGGCCAGCTCCCCACCGGCGAGGAGCCGGTGCCGCAGGCGCTGAGCACGCTCACCGAGCGTGAGGTGGAGGTGCTCAAGCAGGTGGCGAAGGGGCTGTCGAACGCGGAGATCGCCGCGGAGCTGTTCGTCAGCGAGACGACGGTCAAGACGCACGTCGGCCACGTGCTCACCAAGCTGGGGCTGCGGGACCGGGTGCAGGCGGCGGTCTACGCCTACGAGTCCGGGCTCGTGCGGCCCGGCGGCTGACCGGCCGCGGACGACGCCGGACGGGCCGGGGCGGAGGGCTCCGCCGGACCCTCCGTCGGCGCGGAGCACCGCACGCCCGGGGCCGCACGGCCACCCGCGCCCGACGCCACCGCACGCCCGGGGCCGTCCGCGCGCGGCGACGGCGCCCGCGCGGCACGCGCCGAAGCGCCGCCCGGGCAGGCGGGCACGGGCCGCCCCGCCCGGGGCCACCGCGCACGCCGGTGCACCACCGCGCACGCGGAGGGGGCCGGGCGTCGCGCCCGGCCCCCTCCGCGTGCGGTGCGGGGCGTCGCGGCCCCGCGGCGGGCGGTCAGTCCTCGGGGGTCTTGCCGATCTCCCAGAAGCGGAAGACCGTGGAGGCGTCCAGGGTCCACTCCAGTCCGGAGATGCTGTCCTGGGCGACGGCGTACTGCTTGCCCTGCCAGACGGGGAGCATCGGCAGGTCCTCGGCGACGACGTCCTGGATGGTGCCGAAGTCCTCGACGGTGGCGGCGCGGCTGGCCTCGGCGGCGGTGCGCGGCAGCACCTCCTCGGTGATGCGCTCGGCGTCGTAACCGTTGTTCAGGACGTTGCCCTCGCCGAAGAACGGTGCGGTGAAGTTGTCGGCGTCCGGGTAGTCCGGGACCCAGCCCTTGACGTAGACGCCGTACTCGCCCGCGTCGATGGCCTTCTCGTACTGCTCCAGTTCCACGCTGCGCATCTCGGCCTCGAACAGCCCGCTGGCGTTGAGTTGTTCGGCGATGGCGGCCAGCTCGGCGTCGGTCTGGGCGCCGTAGCGCACCGGGGTGGACCACAGGGTGAGCTGCACCGGCTCGGTGATGCCCTCGGCGCGCAGGGCCGCCTCGGCCTTGTCCGGCTGCGGACGCTCGCCGTAGCGGTCGAAGAAGGCGGTGTTGTGGCCGGTGATGCCGGCCGGGACGATCGAGTACAGCGGCTCGGCCGTCCGCTCGTAGACGTCGCGGATGAGCGTCGAGCGGTCGATGAGGTAGGCGATGGCCTCGCGGACGCCGCGCTGACCGGTGACCGGGTGGTCCATGTTGAAGACCAGGTGGTGGACCTCGGCACTGGTGCCCTGCACGACCTGGATGTCCTGCTGGGAGCTGCTGGTGCTGGCCTCCAGCTCGGCGAGGTCCTCGGTGGCCAGGTGGCGGTAGGCGATGTCGACGCCCTGCGTCTGCACCGCCTCCTTGAGCTTGGCCGGGTCGTCGAAGAACTTCATCGTCATGCCGGAGTTCTGCGCCTTCGCCGGACCGCGGTAGTCGGTGTTGACCGAGAAGACGGCCTCCTGCTCGCTGAAGCTGTCCAGGGTGTAGACGCCGGAGCCGACCGCCTCGTGGTCGGTGCGCAGCTCGTCGGCCGGGTACTCGCGGTGGTCGACGATGGAGCCCGCGCCGGAGGCGACCTTCTGCGGGAAGGTCGCGTCGGGGGTGTTGAGGTGGAAGACGACGGTCTTCTCGTCCGGTGTCTCGATCCGGTCGATGGTCTGGAGCATGACGGCGGGGCCGTCCGGGTCGTCGATGCGCAGCGTGCGGTCGAAGGAGAACTTCACGTCCTTCGACGTCAGGTCGTTGCCGTTGGAGAACTGCAGCCCGTCCTTGAGGGTGCAGGAGAACGTCCGGCTGGTGTTGTCCTGGAAGCCGCACTTCTCGGCGGCCTCCGGCTGCGGCTGGGTGGCGCCCTTGGGGAAGCTCAGCAGGGACTGGAAGACGTTGTTGAACACCAGCCAGGAACCGGGGTCGTACCCCGAGGCCGGGTCGGTGGCCAGCACCTCGTCGGTCATGCCCATCACGATGGGCTCGCCCCGGCCCGCGGAATCGCCCTCGCCGGCCCCGCAGCCGCTGAGCAGCGCGGCCGTGACGGCCACGCCGGTCGGTAGCGCCACCCAGGTGGCCCGATTCCTCACACGCACGTTCTCACCTTGTCTCGAATGCGGGGTCGGCCCGGTCTCGCGGACGCGCCCGGTTCGGGCGGCGGCGACCCGGTGTGCCGGCCGGTGGGCCGGGAGGGGGTGCCCGGGGTCTGGCCCGGTGCTGTCGCGGGGAGCGACGGGTCGGTGTCGGCGCGCCGGCGGCAGGGTCGTCCGCGGGCCGGTGCGCTGCGGAAGCGGTCGGCCATGGTCAGTGCGCGACCCGGGCGGTGGAGCGCGCGCGGGCGCGCACCGCGTGGCGACGGGTGCCGGCCCGCGGCCCGGAGGGGCGCGTGAACGCGGCGCTGGGGGCGTGCGCGGTCGGGGAATGCGAGGCCGGCGAACTGGGCGCGCACGCTCGGTCACGCGGCGTGGTGCGGTTCATCAGTGGTCTCCCTCGTGCGGCCCGGGTGGTTCTGGGGGGTTGGCGGGGCCGCAGCCAGAGATTAGTAGTTGGCGCTCAGGGCACCTGACCAGGGAACCACCCGGCCGGGACGCGCACGGAGGCCCGCACCGGCGTCATCCGCTATGCGGACGCGGGGGCACAGGCGGCGAGTGCGCGGAAAGTGGGACGAACCACTCCGCCCCGGCGCCGACGCGCGGGGGCGCTCGCACGTCCGCACGGCCGTGTCGACCGGGGCCGCGGTGAGAAACATCACCCGGGGCGCCCGCCTGCCGGGCGAAAGGTTTCAGCCATGTTCGACGCCCCGTCAGGGGCCCCTCGTCCGCCGCGCTGCGGCGCCGCCGCCCCGCCTGACCCGCCGTCCGCCGGGATGCCCGCCTCTCGCTCCCGGCCGCCGCCCGGCGCGGTACCGGCGGACCGGGGGGCGGGGTCAGGCCCGGTCGCCGACGCTGACCAGGGAGCGCAGGAAGGCGACGTCGACCTCCTCCAGCGAGGTGACGAACGTGCGCCCCTCGGCGGGTTCGACGGTGGTCACCGACGGCACGGCGACCACCGGGCAGCCGGCGGTCTGCGCCGAGGTCACCCCCGTCTCGGTGTCCTCGATCACCACGCACCGGGCGGGTTCGGCGCCCAGTCTGCGAGCCGCCGTCAGGTACGGCTCGGGGTCGGGCTTGGTCCGCGTCACCTCGTCGCCGGCGATCGTGACGGTGAAGTTCTCCGGCCCCAGCGAGCGCAGCACCCGGTCCATGATGTGCCGGTGGGTGGCCGAGACCAGGGCCGTGGGCACCTGGTGGGCGGCCAGCTCGGTCAGGAGTCTGCGCGCGCCGGGCATGAGCGCCACGCCGTGTTCCAGGCGCTCGGTGAACTTGGCGTTGAGCAGCGCCGAGAGCGCGGGGACGGTGATGTCCGCGCCCGTGACGCCGATGAGGTAGGCCGCGCTGCGGCTCATCGGGCCGCCGACGACCACCTGCCGGTGCTCGTCGGTCAGCTCGTGGCCCAGCTCGGCGAAGACCTCGACCTCCGCGTCCCACCAGAAGCCCTCGGAGTCGACCAGGGTGCCGTCCATGTCCAGCAGGACGGCCTGGAGCGCCGAGCCTTCGGCCGGACGGGTGGCGAGTGCGGGGATCGAGCTGGTCATCGACGGACCTCCGTGGGACACGAAGGCCGGTCGGCCGCCCCGCGCCGGGGGCGGCCGACCGGCCCATACCGGACCGATCATTGTACGACGATCGGCTAGCGCGCGTTGAAGTACTTCGCCTCGGGGTGGTGCAGGACGATCGCGTCCGTGGACTGCTCGGGGTGGAGCTGGAACTCCTCGGAGAGCTTCACCCCGATGCGCTCCGGCTGGAGCAGGTCGGCGATCTTGGCCCGGTCCTCCAGGTCCGGGCAGGCCCCGTAGCCCAGCGAGAAGCGGGCGCCGCGGTACTTCAGGGCGAACATGTCCGCCACGTCCGCCGGGTCCTCGCCCGCGAAACCGAGCTCGGCGCGGACCCGGGCGTGCCAGTACTCGGCCAGGGCCTCCGCGAGCTGGACGGACAGGCCGTGCAGCTCCAGGTAGTCGCGGTAGGCGTCGGAGGCGAACAGCTCGGCGGTCGCCTCCCCGATCCGCGAGCCGACGGTGACCACCTGGAAGCCGACGACGTCCGTCTCGCCGGACTCCTTCGGGCGGAAGAAGTCGGCCAGGCACAGCCGCCTCCCGCGCCGCTGGCGCGGGAAGGTGAACCGGGTGCGCTCGGAGCCGTCGTCGTGCAGGACCACGAGGTCGTTGCCCTCGGCGTGGCAGGGGAAGTACCCGTAGACGACGGCGGCCTCCAGCATGTTCTCGGTCTGCAACCGGTCCAGCCAGCCGCGCAGGCGCGGCCGGCCCTCGGTCTCCACCAGCTCCTCGTAGCTCGGCCCGCCGCCCGTGCGCGCCTCCTTCAGTCCCCACTGGCCCTTGAACAGCGCGCCCTCGTCCAGCCAGGAGGCGTACTCGGCGAGCTGGATGCCCTTGATGATCCGGGTGCCCCGGAACGGCGGCGCGGGCACGGGGTTGTCGGTGGCGACGTCGGAGCGGGTGGTGTCGTCCAGCGGCGCGGCCTCGGGCAGTGCGCTGTCGCGCTTGGCGACCCGGCGCTGCTTGAGCTCGGGCAGGGTGGCGCCGGGCACGCCGCGCTTGACGGCGATCAGGGCGTCCATCAGCCGCAGCCCCTCGAAGGCGTCGCGGGCGTAGCGGACCTCGCCCTCGTAGACCTCGTGCAGGTCCTGCTCGACGTAGGCGCGGGTGAGGGCGGCGCCGCCGAGGATGACCGGGTAGTCCGCGGCCATCTTGCGCGCGTTGAGCTCTTCGAGGTTCTCCTTCATGATCACCGTGGACTTCACCAGCAAGCCCGACATGCCGATGACGTCCGCCCGGTGCTCGGCGGCCGCGTCCAGGATCGCGGAGACGGGCTGCTTGATGCCCAGGTTGACCACGTTGTAGCCGTTGTTGGACAGGATGATGTCCACCAGGTTCTTGCCGATGTCGTGCACGTCCCCGCGCACGGTGGCCAGCACGATGGTGCCCTTGCCGTCCTCGTCCGTCTTCTCCATGTGCGGTTCGAGGTGGGCCACCGCGGTCTTCATCACCTCCGCGGACTGGAGCACGAAGGGGAGCTGCATCTGCCCGGAGCCGAACAGCTCGCCGACGGTCTTCATCCCGGCCAGCAGCGTGTCGTTGACGATGTCCAGCGCGGGGCGCTCGGCCAGCGCCGCCTCCAGGTCGTCCTCCAGGCCGTTGCGCTCGCCGTCGATGATGCGCCGCTGGAGCCGCTCGTCCAGCGGCAGCGCGGCCAGCTCCTCGGCCTTGCCCGCCCGCATGGACTTGCTGTCCACGCCCTCGAAGAGGGCCAGGAGCTTCTGCAGCGGGTCGTAGCCCTCGCGGCGGCGGTCGTAGACGAGGTCGAGCGCGGTGGTGACCTGCTCCTCGTCCAGCCGGGCGATCGGCAGGATCTTGCTGGCGTGCACGATCGCGGAGTCCAGGCCCGCCTTGACGCACTCGTCCAGGAAGACGGAGTTCAGCACCATGCGGGCGGCCGGGTTCAGCCCGAAGGAGATGTTGGACAGCCCCAGCGTGGTCTGCACCTCCGGGTGGCGGCGCTTGAGCTCCCGGATCGCCTCGATCGTCTCGATGCCGTCGCGGCGGGACTCCTCCTGCCCGGTGCAGATGGTGAACGTCAGGCAGTCGATGATGATGTCCGACTCGTGGATGCCCCAGTTGGTCGTCAGGTCGGTGATCAGGCGTTCGGCGATGGCGACCTTGTGCTCCGCGGTGCGGGCCTGGCCCTCCTCGTCGATCGTCAGCGCCATCAGGGCGGCACCGTGTTCGCGGGCGAGCGCGGCGACCTTCGCGAACCGCGAGTCGGGGCCGTCGCCGTCCTCGTAGTTGACGGAGTTGATCACCGCGCGGCCGCCGAGCTTCTCCAGGCCGGCCCGCAGGACGTCGACCTCGGTGGAGTCCAGCACGATCGGCAGCGTGGAGGCGGTGGCGAACCGGCCCGCCAGCTCGGCCATGTCGGCCACGCCGTCCCGGCCGACGTAGTCCACGCACAGGTCGAGCATGTGCGCGCCCTCGCGGATCTGCTCGCGGGCCAGCTCGACGCAGTCGTCCCAGCGGCCCTCCAGCATCGCGTTGCGGAACTTCTTCGACCCGTTGGCGTTGGTCCGCTCGCCGATCGCCAGGTACGCGGTGTCCTGCCGGAACGGCACCGCCTGGTACAGCGACGCCGCCCCGGGCTCCGGGCGCGGCCGCCGCTCGGCGGGCGCGAGGTCGCGGACGCGTTCGACGACCTGGCGCAGATGCTCGGGGGTGGTGCCGCAGCAGCCGCCCACCAGGGAGAGGCCGAAGTCGGTGACGAACTGCTCCTGGGCGTCCGCCAGTTCCGGCGCCGTCAGCGGGTAGTGCGCGCCGTCCTTGCCCAGCACCGGCAGCCCGGCGTTGGGCATGCACGCCAGCGGCACCCGGGAGTGGCGCGCGAGGTAGCGCAGGTGCTCGCTCATCTCCGCCGGACCGGTGGCGCAGTTCATGCCGATCATGTCGATGCCGAGCGGTTCGAGCGCGGTGAGGGCGGCGCCGATCTCCGAGCCGAGGAGCATGGTGCCGGTCGTCTCGACCGTCACCGAGCAGATCACCGGCAGGTCCAGGCCGGTGGCGGACAGGGCGCGGCGGGCGCCGATGATCGCGGCCTTCGTCTGCAGCAGGTCCTGCGTGGTCTCCACCAGCAGCGCGTCGGCACCGCCGGCGATCAGCCCCTCGGCGTTGCGCTGGTAGGCGTCGCGCAGGACGGCGTAGGGGGCGTGGCCGAGCGTGGGGAGCTTGGTGCCGGGGCCCATGGAGCCCAGCACCCACCGCGGACGCCCGTCGCCGCCGGTGAACTCGTCGGCCACCTCGCGGGCCAGGCGGGCCCCGGACTCCGAGAGCTCGAAGACGCGGTCGGTGATGTCGTACTCCCCCAGCGCCGTGTGGTTCGCGCCGAAGGTGTTGGTCCCCACGCAGTCCACGCCCACGGCGAAGTACTCGTGGTGCACGGAGCGCACGATGTCCGGGCGGGTGCTGCTGAGGATCTCGTTGCAGCCCTCGAGCTGCTCGAAGTCCTCCAGGGTCGGCTCCTGCGCCTGGAGCATGGTGCCCATGGCACCGTCCGCGACGACGACGCGTGAGGCCAGTGCGTCGCGGAGGGCCCGGATGCGGGCTTCGTGGGTCAGTGGCGCGAACTGCGCGGACGCCTGGGACGTCAGGGACATCTGGAGCTCCTGTGGTGCGACGGCTGTCGGCTTTGCCGCACGCCCCGGGGGCGCGGGCACCAGGCCAGGGTAGCGGGACGCCGCGTGTGGGCCAGGCGGCGTCCCGCACGCTGGACGGCCGTAGGATCTGGTGGGCTACGGGGCCGTCGACATGATCCGCTGACGTTCGGCAATGCCGACCGGCGGCGCGGTGCCGTAGCCAGGGACCAGCTAGGTGAAGAGAGGTTGTCCGATGGCCCGGAGCATCCAGTCCCTGGAGCGGGCTGCGGCGGTACTGCGGCTGCTCGCCGGCGGTGAGCGCCGCCTCGGCCTGTCCGACATCGCCTCCACGCTGGGTCTGGCCAAGGGCACCGCCCACGGACTGCTGCGCACGCTCCAGCAGGAGGGCTTCGTCGAGCAGGACGAGGCGTCCGGGCGCTACCAGCTCGGGGCGGAGCTGCTGCGGCTGGGCAACAGCTACCTGGACGTGCACGAGCTGCGCGCCCGGGCACTGGTGTGGTCCGACGACCTGGCCCGCTCCAGCGGCGAGGCGGTGTACCTGGGGGTGCTGCACCACGGCGGCGTCCTGGTGGTCCACCACGTCTTCCGGCCCGACGACAGCCGCCAGGTGCTGGAGATCGGGGCGATGCAGCCGCTGCACAGCACGGCGGCGGGCAAGGTGCTGGCCGCCTACGACCCGGTGGCCCACAGCGAGCTGGTCGATGCCGAACGGGAGTCCTTCACCGAGCGGACGCTGACCTCGCTGGCCGAGCTGGAGGAGAGCCTGGAGCTCACCCGGGCCCGGGGCTGGGCGGCCGACGTGGAGGAGACCTGGGAGGGCGTGGCGTCGATCGCCGCGCCGATCCACGACCGGCGCAGGCTGCCGGTGGGCGCGGTGGGGATCACCGGCGCGGTGGAGCGGGTCTGCGCGGACGGCGCGATCCGCCCCGAGCTGGTGGCCTCCGTGCGTGACTGCGCACGGGCGGTCTCCCGCGACCTGGGCGCCAGCCGCTTCTGAGACCCGCGCGGGGCGAGCCCGCCGCCCGCCGGGTGGCCGGAGCCCGCCGCACGGCCGCCTCGCACGCGGCCGCCTCGCACGCGGCCGCCCCGCACACGGCGGCAGCGTCCGGCGTGGCGGCACACGGGCGCCGGGGCGGCCACCCCGCGGGCGGCGGCAGGCGGCGCCCCGGGCCCGCCCCAGCGCCCGGACCCCGCCCCACCCGCTCCCCTCCGGGCCCGTGGCGACGACGCCGGCCCCGCCCCCTCCGCCCCGGATGGCGCCGACCGGTGCCGCGCAGACGGCGGGGCCGGCGCGGGGCCAGCGCGGACCCGGGAGGGGAAGCGGGACGAGGAGGGGGTGGCCAATGTCTTGACGGAGATGGATGCGAGGATAAAACTGCCGTGCGGCGGTCGACAATGTCGAACACCGGACGGGACCGGTTCCGCCCTTCCCTGTGAACAAAGGAGTCGCGGGTGTCCAACTCCGACATATTTCTGGGCGAGGTCATCGGAACCGCCGTCCTCATCCTGCTCGGCGGCGGCGTCGTCGCCGGAGTGGTCCTCAAGCGCAGCAAGGCCTACAACGCGGGCTGGCTCGCGATCACCTTCGGCTGGGGCTTCGCCGTCCTGACCGGCGCCTACGTCTCCGTGAATCTCTCCGGCGGACACCTCAACCCGGCGGTGACGCTCGGGCTGGCGATCAAGGAGGACGCCTGGGAAACGGTGCCGTACTACGTCAGCGGTCAGCTCGTCGGCGCGATGATCGGCGCGGCGCTGGTGTGGGTGGCCTACTACGGGCACTTCATGGCGCACCTCACCGACCGGGAGGTCGTCGGCGGCCCCGGCGCCCAGGCCACGCGGGCCGCGGCGCGCGACACGCCCGGACCGGTGCTCGGCGTGTTCGCCACGGGACCGGAGATCCGCAACACCGCGCAGAACCTGGCCAC
Source organism: Streptomyces marinisediminis (assembly GCF_026262575.1). Classification (GTDB taxonomy): domain Bacteria; phylum Actinomycetota; class Actinomycetes; order Streptomycetales; family Streptomycetaceae; genus Streptomyces; species Streptomyces marinisediminis. The sequence continues at coordinate 10,867 of NZ_JAPKFL010000017.1, read as the reverse complement.
CGAGGTCATCGGCACCTTCGTGCTCGTGCTCGCCATCCTGGAGACCGGCACCAACGAGGGGCTGGCCCTGTCCGGCACCGGCGTGCTGATCGTCGCCCTCGTCGTCGTCGGCATCGGCCTCTCCCTCGGCGGGCCGACCGGGTACGCGATCAACCCCGCCCGCGATCTCGGCCCGCGAATCGTGCACGCGCTGCTCCCGCTGCCGAACAAGGGCGGGTCAGACTGGAGCTACGCCTGGATACCGGTGGTCGGCCCGCTGCTCGGCGGCGCCCTCGCCGGCGGGCTGTACCAGCTCGCGTTCGCCTGACCGCCGCCCCTACGAGAGCAACTGGAGCACCGACATGACCGACACCGCCACCGACACCGCCACCGACACCGCGGCCCACCCGGGGTACATCGCCGCGATCGACCAGGGCACCACGTCCAGCCGCTGCATCGTCTTCGACCGGGACGGCCGCATCGTCGCCGTGGACCAGAAGGAGCACGAGCAGATCTTCCCCAAGCCCGGCTGGGTCGAACACGACGCCGCCGAGATCTGGACGAACGTGCGGGAGGTGGTCGACGGGGCCATCCGCAAGGCGGAGATCACCCGGGACGACGTCAAGGCCATCGGCATCACCAACCAGCGCGAGACCACGCTGCTGTGGGACAAGGCCACCGGCGAGCCGGTGCACAACGCCATCGTCTGGCAGGACACCCGCACGGACGCGCTCTGCCGCGAGCTGGGCCGCAACGTGGGCCAGGACCGGTTCCGCCGCGACACCGGGCTGCCGCTGGCCTCCTACTTCGCCGGGCCGAAGATCCGCTGGCTGCTGGACAACGTCGAGGGGCTGCGCGAGCGGGCCGAGCGCGGCGAGATCCTCTTCGGCACGATGGACTCCTGGGTCATCTGGAACCTCACCGGCGGCCCGGACGGCGGCGTGCACGTCACCGACGTCACCAACGCCTCGCGCACCATGCTCATGAACCTGCGCACCATGGACTGGGACGAGCGGATCGCCTCCTCGATGGGCGTGCCGCCGGCGGTGCTGCCGGAGATCCGCTCCTCCGCCGAGGTGTACGGCCACGCCGCGAGCGGTGTGCTGGAGGGCGTGCCGGTGGCGTCGGCCCTCGGCGACCAGCAGGCGGCGCTCTTCGGGCAGACGTGCTTCGAGACGGGCGAGGGCAAGTCGACCTACGGCACCGGGACCTTCCTGCTGATGAACACCGGCCACCAGCCGGTCAACTCCTACAACGGCCTGCTGACCACCGTCGGGTACCGCATCGGGAACGACAAGCCGGTGTACGCGCTGGAGGGCGCGATCGCGGTCACCGGCGCGCTCGTGCAGTGGATGCGCGACCAGATGGGCCTGATCAGCACCGCGGCCGAGATCGAGACGCTGGCCAGCTCCGTGGACGACAACGGCGGCGCCTACTTCGTCCCCGCGTTCTCCGGCCTGTTCGCCCCCTACTGGCGCGCGGACGCCCGGGGCGTCATCGCCGGGCTCACCCGCTACGTCACCAAGGCGCACCTGGCCCGGGCCGTGCTGGAGGCCACCGCCTGGCAGACACGCGAGATCGTCGACGCGATGGCCAAGGACTCCGGCGTGGAGCTGACCGCGCTGAAGGTCGACGGCGGCATGACGTCCAACAACCTGCTGATGCAGAACATCGCGGACGTGCTGGACGCCCCCGTGGTGCGCCCGATGGTCGCCGAGACCACCTGCCTGGGCGCCGCCTACGCCGCGGGGCTGGCGGTCGGCTTCTGGTCGGACACCGACGAGCTGAGCGCCAACTGGCGGCGCGCGGCCGAATGGACCCCCCGTATGGACGCGGCCGTGCGCGACCGCGAGTACCGGAACTGGCTCAAGGCCGTCGAGCGGACCATGGGCTGGATCGAAGAGGAGAACTGATCGACATGAACACCATCCCGCAGAGCGTCCCCTCGCTGGGGGCGCGCCCGACGGCCGGTGCCAACCCCGGACGCGCCGAGACCCGGGACGTGCTCGCCCGGGCGACGTACGACCTGCTCGTGGTCGGCGGCGGCATCCTGGGCACGTCGGTGGCCTGGCACGCGGCGCAGTCGGGGCTGCGGGTGGCGATGGTGGACGCCGGCGACTTCGCCGGCGCCACCTCCTCCGCGTCCTCCAAGCTGGTGCACGGCGGACTGCGCTACCTGCAGACCGGCTCGGTGAAGCTGGTGGCCGAGAACCACCACGAGCGGCGGGTGCTGGCCAGGGACGTCGCGCCGCACCTGGTGAACCCGCTGACGTTCTACCTGCCGGTCTACGAGGGCGGCCCGCACGGCGCGGCCAAGCTGGGCGCGGGCGTCTTCGCCTACTCGGCGCTGTCGGCGTTCGGGGACGGCGTGGGACGGGTGATCTCCCCGGCCCGTGCCGCCGCCGACAACCCGGGGCTGCGCACCGAGGGGCTCAAGGCCGTGGCCGTCTACGGCGACCACCAGATGAACGACTCGCGGGTGGCGCTGATGACGGTGCGGGCGGCCGTGGCCGCCGGGGCCGTGGTGCTCAACCACGCCGAGGTGAGGGGCCTGCGCTTCGCCCGCGGCCGGGTCACCGGCGCGGAGGTGCGCGACCGGCTGGACGGCACGGAGTTCGGCGTCGACGCCCGGCTGGTGCTCAACGCGACCGGTCCGTGGGTGGACCACCTGCGGCGCATGGAGGACGCGGCGGCCGCGCCCAGCATCCGGCTGTCCAAGGGCGCGCACGTGGTGCTCAAGCGCTCCGCGCCGTGGCGGGCGGCGATGGCCACACCGATCGACAAGTACCGCATCACCTTCGCCCTGCCGTGGGAGGACATGCTTCTGCTGGGCACCACCGACGAGCGCTACGAGGGCGACCCGGGCGAGGTGGCCGCGACGGAGGCGGACATCGAGCAGATCCTGTCCGAAGCCGCCGTCTCCGTGCGCGAGGAGCACCTCTCCCGCGACGCCCTGACGTACGCCTTCGCCGGCCTGCGGGTGCTGCCCGGCGGCCCGGGCGGGGTGGAGTCGGCGAAGCGGGAGACGGTCGTCACCGAGGGCCGCGGCGGCATGCTGTCGGTGGCGGGCGGCAAGTGGACGACCTACCGGCACATCGGACGCACGGTGCTGAACCGGTTGGCGAAGCTGCCCGGCGGGGTGCTGGCCGAGGACATGCAGCCGGTGTCGCGGCTGCCGCGCCGGGTCCCGCTGCCGGGGGTGGCCAACCCCGACGCCGTGGCCCACCGCCTGCTGGTGGACCGCGACCCGGGCGGCCGGATCGACCCGCTGACCGCGCGGCACCTGGCCACCCACTACGGAGCGCTGGCCTTCGACATCGCCCGGCTGGTCGCCCGGGACCCGGCGCTGGGCGAGCGGATGCACCCGGACGGGCCGGAGATCTGGGCGCAGGCCGTCTACGCCCGCGACCACGAGTGGGCCACCAGCGCGGACGACGTGCTGCGCCGCCGCACCACCCTGACGGTGCGCGGGCTGGACACGCCCCAGGTGCGGGCGCGCGTGGAAGACCTCCTCGCCCAGCGCCCGGACTGACCCGCCCCGCCGCTCCCCGGCGCGCGGACCGCGTTCGGCGCGGCCCGCGCGCCGGGCCCGTTCCCGGCGGGGGCGTCCGACGGCAGGCGCGCCCCGCCCCGCGCGCGGCCCGGGGAGGCGCACGGACGGCGGGGGGCGAACGGGGGCGCGCGAGACGTCGAGCTGCTGACGGCGCTCCCTCCCGCCACGGGCCGACGGGTCGACAGGGCGACAGGGCGACAGGGCGACGGAAGCGGCTCGGTCGCACGGCCCCCGACGGTGGCGGCGGCGGCGCGCGGCGCGCGGCGCGGGTTCGGTCGGCGAGCATCGGACCGGGGGCGTTCCGGCGCGGCGCCCGCCAACGCCGGCGCGGCCCCCGCGCACGGACGGGAGCGCGTACCGGCGCGGCCGGGTGGCGCCCGCGCGAGGCGGGTGAACCGGCTCGCGGGCTGCGGGCCCGACGGTGCGACGCCGTAGGCTGAGTGCGCGAAACTGTCCGCGACGAAGGAGGCGCTGGGTGATCGAGCTGGAGGGTGTCCCCGAGCTGGTCGACCCGGTCATGGTGGCCGCGTTCGAAGGCTGGAACGACGCTGGAGACGCCGCCTCCAGCGCGGTGGGACACCTGCACGAGGAGTGGAAGGGCGAGGTGTTCGCCGCGCTGGACGCGGAGGACTACTACGACTTCCAGGTGAACCGGCCGCAGGTGTGGCTGGACAACGGCGTGCGCAAGATCACTTGGCCGACGACGCGGCTGTCGGTGGTCCGCGTGTCCGGTGACAGACCGCGGGACCTCGTCCTGGTCCGCGGCATCGAACCCAGCATGCGGTGGCGGTCGTTCTGCAACGAGCTGCTGGGCTTCGCCCACGAGCTGGGCGTGGAGATGGTGGTGGTGCTCGGCGCTCTGCTGGGCGACACGCCGCACACGCGTCCGGTGCCGGTCACCGGCGTCACCTCCGACCCGGACCTGGCGCGCTCGCTGAACCTGGAGGAGTCGCGGTACGAGGGGCCGACCGGGATCGTCGGCATTCTCCAGGAGGCCTGCACGCACGCCGGGGTCCCGGCGGTCAGCCTGTGGGCCGGGGTGCCGCACTACGTCTCGCAGCCGCCCAACCCGAAGGCCACCCTGGCGCTGCTCAACCGGCTGGAGGACCTGCTGGACGTGCGGGTGCCGCTGGGCGAGCTCGCGGAGGACGCGCGCGCGTGGCAGGTGGGCGTCGACCAGCTCGCGGCCGAGGACAGCGAGGTGGCGGAGTACGTGCAGTCGCTGGAGGAGGCCCGGGACACGGCCGAGCTGCCGGAGGCGTCCGGGGAGGCCATCGCCCGCGAGTTCGAGCGCTACCTGCGGCGCCGGCCGCCGGGGCGGGGCGGGGGCGACGCCGACGACCCGGAGGAGCCCCCGGCGTAGGCGCGCGACGCGCCCGGGCCCGCCACGACGGCGCACGCCACGCCCCGGGCGGGGCACACCGGGGCCGCCGGTGCCCCGGCGGCCCCGGTCCGCGTCGTTACAGGGCGACGCCCAGCAGCGCGTCCACCGTGCGGGAGACGAGGCCGGGCGCGCCCTCGTCCGAGCCGCCGTCCGCGTGCTGGCGCCGCGCCCAGGCGTCGACGGCGCCCAGCGCCCGCGGCGTGTCGAGGTCGTCGGCGAGCGCCGCTCGGACCTCCTCCAGCAGCGCTTCCGCGGGCGGCCCGTCCGGGCGGGAGACCGCCGCGCGCCACCGGCCGAGCCGGGCGACGGCGTCGTCCAGCACGGCGTCGGTGTACTCCCAGTCGGACCGGTAGTGGTGGGCCAGCAGGGCGAGCCGGATCGCCGCCGGGTCGACGCCGTCCCGGCGGAGCGTGGAGACGAAGACCAGGTTGCCCTTGGACTTCGACATCTTCTCGCCGCCCAGCCCGACCATGCCCGCGTGCACGTACGTGCGCGCGAAGGGGTGCTCCCCGGTGAGGGCCTGGGCGTGCGAGGCGCCCATCTCGTGGTGCGGGAAGACCAGGTCGGAGCCGCCGCCCTGGACGTCGAAGCCCATGCCGAGCCACTCCAGGGCGATGGCCACGCACTCGATGTGCCAGCCGGGCCGCCCGGGGCCCAGGGTGCGCCCGTCCCAGTGCGGCTCGCCGTCGCGGGCGGCCACCCACAGCAGCGGGTCCAGCGGGTTCTTCTTGCCGGGGCGCTCCGGGTCGCCGCCGCGCTCGGCGGACAGGGCGCGCATGGTGGCGGCGTCCAGCCCGGACACCTCGCCGAAGTGCGGGTCGGCCTCGACGGAGAAGTAGACGTCACCGTCCAGTTCGTAGGCGGCGCCCGCGTCGCGCAGCCGCTCGACCAGCGGCACGATCTCGGGTATGGACTCCACCGCGCCGACGAACTGACGCGGCGGCAGCATCCGCAGGGCGGTCATGTCCGCGCGGAACAGGGCCGTCTCACGCTCGGCGATCCGCGTCCAGTCCTGGCCGGTGGCCCCGGCCCGCTCCAGGAGCGGGTCGTCGATGTCGGTGACGTTCTGTACGTAGTGGACCTGGCGCTTGGTGTCGAGCCACACGCGCTGGACGAGGTCGAACGCGTTGTAGGTCGCCGCGTGCCCCAGATGGGTGGCGTCGTAGGGCGTGATGCCGCAGACGTAGATGCGGGCGACGGGACCGGGGGTGAGGGTCACCCGACCGCCGGTCGCGGTGTCGTGGATGTCGAGGTCGCGGCCACTGCCGGGCAGGGCGGGGACCTCGGATGCGGGCCAGGCATGCATGGTCATGAGCGTAACCGCAGGACGGTTCGGGCACCGAACGGGACCGTGCCGGCGGCCGGACGCCGGGTACGGACCCGTCCGGCGCCGGCCGGCTACACCGGGGGCCAGGGGATGGCCGGCCAGTTCCCGCCGGGCAGCGGGTGGCGCCCGCCGCCGAGCAGGCCCGCCACGCGCTTGCGCAGCGCCTCCAGCTCCACCTCGCTCAGCAGCCCGGCCAGCCGTCCCGTCAGCGCGCCGCCGGGGGCCAGCTCCCCGGCCAGGCGGCGCAGCGGCTCCCGCACGGACTGCGGCAGCGGCTCGCCCGCCCACCCCCACAGCAGGGTGCGCAGCTTGTCGTCGGTGTGGAAGGCGACCCCGTGGTCGATCGCCCGCAGGCGTCCGTCCGGCAGCGGCAGCAGGTGGCCGCCCTTGCGGTCGGCGTTGTTGATGACGGCGTCGAGCACGGCCAGGCGGCGCAACCGCGCGTCGTCGGCGTGGACGAGCAGCGCGGTGCGGCCCGGCCCCGTCTCCGCGAAGCCGACCGCCTTCCAGCCGGGTCCGGGTTCGTCGGCGTCCACCAGGGCGAGCAGCTCGTCGGCGGCGGTGGGCGCGGGCTCGTCCGCGTCCGGGGCCGGGCCGACCCACTGCTGGCACATGCCCTCGCCGAACGGGCCGTCGCGCAGCACCGTGGGCGGCACCAGGTCCCAGCCCAGCGCACGGCACACCTCGTACGCGGCGACCTCGCGCCCGGCCAGGGTGCCCGTCGGGAAGTCCCACAGCGGGCGCTCCCCCGCGACCGGCTTGTACACGCAGGCCACACAGGCGCCGTCGGCGGTGACGGTGCCGTAGAAGACGCCGTTGGACGCGTCGGCGATGCGGCCGGTCACGCTCAGCTCGCCGTGGGCCAGGAGCGCGGCCACCGCGTCGGCGGCCGGCTCGCCCGCGGGGGACGCGGGCGCGGCGGGCACGGGCGCGGCGTCCGGGGCCGGCCCCTCGTGCTCGGCCCGGTTCACGCTTCCCCGCGCCGGTATCCGTTCTGGCGCGGGCAGATGTGGCCCTCCGGGTCCAGCGGCAGGCTGCACAGCGGGCACGGCGGACGGCCCGCGTTGACGACCTCCATGGCCCGCTTGGCGAACGCGCGCGCCATCGACCCGGTCAGGCGCACCCGCAGCATCGGCGGCCCGTTCTCGTCGTCGTGCAGCAGCCGCTCCTCGGCTTCCGCCAGGGACTCCTCGGACTCGGCCTCCAGGGCCACCAGGGCCTGCGCCTCGACGACCATCCGCTCGCTGTCGCCGTCCCAGGCCAGCGCCATCGTGCCGACCCGGAACTCCTCCTCCACCGGGCTCTCCAGCGGCCCGGTGTCGGTGAGCTCGCTGGGCGCGACGGCCGGGACGGCGGTGCTGCCCCCGCTGCGCCGCACCACCTCGTCCAGCAGCTCGTCGATGCGCTCGGCCAAAGCCTCGACCTGCGCTTTCTCCAGGGCGACGCTCGTGGTGCGGCCCTGGCCGGTGGCCTGGAGGTAGAAGGTGCGCCGTCCGGGCAGCCCGACCGTACCGGCGACGAATCGGTCCGGCGGGTCGTAGAGGAACACCTGACGGGACACGTCCTGCTCCATCGGGTCGGCGACGGGGGTCACTGGCACCCTACTGCTCCCGGTGATCGCCCCGCTCACGCACCGCCCCCGACAGCGGCGTCGCTGCCCGCGCCGGGGGTGTTGGCCGCGCCCGCGGCGTCCCCCGCGGGCTCCCGGGGGGCGAGCGTGGCCAGGCCGCCGGTGTCGCCCAGGCGCAGCAGGAAGGGCCGCAGCGGGGTGTAGCGGATCGCGGTGACGGACCCGGGCTCGACGCTCACGCGCTGGAAGAGGTCCAGGTGCATGCCGAGGGCGTCGGCGACGACGGACTTGATGATGTCGCCGTGCGAGCACATCACGTACAGCGCGTCCGCCCCGTGCTCGGCCGCCACCCGCTCGTTCCAGTCCCGCACGGCGTCCACCGCGCGCTGCTGCATGCCGCGCATCGTCTCGCCGCCGGGGAAGCCGACGGAGCTGGGGTGCTGCTGGACGGCGGCCATCAGCGGCTCGTCGGCCAGCTCGGCGAGCTTGCGGTTGGTCCACTCCCCGTACGCGCACTCCGCGATGCGCTCGTCCTCGTGCAGCGGGAGCCCGGGGCGGGCGTCGGCCAGCGGCTGGAGCGTCTGACGGCAGCGCAGCAGCGGGCTGTGGACGGCGACGGCCAACGGCAGGTCCGCGAGGCGCTCCGGCAGCGCCGCGGCCTGCGTCTCCCCCTGGGCGTCCAGGGCGACGCCGGGGGTCCGGCCGGCCAGCAGGCCGGAGGTGTTCGCGGTCGAGCGGCCGTGGCGGACGAGCAGCAACGTGGGCATGCCAGCCAGGGTAGGCGCTCCTCCCCGGGGCGCCCCGGCCGGAGCCGGGGCACCGCCCCGGAGGCCGGAACGCGGGCGGCGTGAGCGCTCCGCGAGGGGCGTGCCGCGCCCCGGCGCCGGCCGGTCGGCGCCGGGGCGTAACCCCCGCCGGGGGTGGCGCGTTGGGTGGGTGACGGCCGTGGCGGGGTCGACCCCGAGCCCCCACCACGGCCGCAGGCCTGCCCGCCCCCGGGCGGTGGTGCTCAGGCCGCGCCGGAGCGCTCCAGGGCCTCGACGCCGGCCCGCAGCGCGGCGACGCGCTCGTCGAGGGTGAATCCGGCCGGGGCCAGGGTGAGCGTGGTGACGCCCGCTTCGGCGTAGGCCCGCATCCGGTCGGCCACGCGCTCGACGCTGCCCAGCAGGGTGGTGGAGTCGATCAGCTCGCGCGGGACGGCCGCGGCGGCGCCGTCCTTGTCGCCGGCCAGGTACTTCTCCTGGATCTCGGCGGCCTCCTGCTCGTAGCCCATGCGCTGGGCGAGCTTGTTGTAGAAGTTCTGCTTGCGGCTGCCCATGCCGCCGACGTAGAGCGCGGTGTAGGGGCGGAAGAAGTCGGCCAGGGCGTCGATCTGGTCGTCGCCGCCGATGGCCATGGGCACGGTCGGGCACAGGTCGAAGCCCGCCAGCTCCTTGCCCGCCTTGGCGCGTCCGGCCCGCACCGGGCCCAGCGTGGTGGCCTCGGCGTGCTCGGGGGCGAAGAAGACCAGCAGCGCGCCGTCGGCGATCTCGCCGGTCTGCTCCAGGTTCTTCGGGCCGATGGCGGCGACGTAGAGCGGCACGCGCTCGCGCACCGGGTGGACGGTGAGCTTGATGGGCTTGCCCGGGCCGTCCGGCAGCGGCAGCGTCCAGTGCTCGCCGGAGTGGCTGAGGCGCTCGCGCGACATGGCCTTGCGCACGATCTCGACGTACTCGCGGGTGCGGGCCAGCGGTTTGTCGAACTTCACGCCGTACCAGCCCTCGGAGACCTGCGGTCCGGAGACGCCCAGGCCCAGCCGGAAGCGGCCGCCGGACAGCGAGTCCAGCGTGGCGGCGGTCATGGCCGTCATGGCCGGGGTGCGGGCGGGGATCTGGAAGATGCCCGAGCCCACGTCGATGCGCTCGGTCTGGGCGGCGACCCAGGACAGCACCGTGGGCGCGTCCGAGCCGTAGGCCTCCGCCGCCCAGCAGACGCTGTAGCCGAGGCGGTCGGCCTCCTGGGCGACCGCGAGGTTGTCCTGGTCCATCCCGGCACCCCAGTAGCCGAGGTTGATCCCGAGCCGCATGGCCGCTCCCTTACTGGTCAGTAACACGGTGGTGCCTGGGACTGTACGCGACGGGCGGAAGTAGTCTCAACGGCCATGGAGCTACGCCGGCTGGGCCGCACCGGCCTGCGCGTGTCGCGGATCGGTCTGGGCACTTTGGCATGGGCCGGGTACCCGGTGGAGCGGGGCACGGCCGAGCAGCGTGCGGCGGAGACCCTCAAGGCCTTCTGGGAGGCGGGCGGCACGCTGGTGGACACCGCCGACGTCTACGCCGACGGCGGCGCCGAGCTGCTGCTCGGGCGGCTGCTGGACGGGCTGGTCCCCCGGCGTGACCTGGTGATCGCCACCAAGGCGGGCCGCGTCGCCGACGCCGAGCGGCCCTGCGACGGCTCACGCGGCCACCTGCTGGCCGCCCTCGACGCCTCGCTGGCGCGCCTGGGCACCGACCACGTCGACCTGTGGCACGTCCACGCCTTCGACGCCGGGACGCCGCTGGAGGAGACGCTGCACGCGGTGGACCTCGCGGTCAGCAGCGGACGCGCCCGGTACGCCGGGGTGGCCGACTTCTGCGGCTGGCAGCTCGCGAAGGCCGCCACCTGGCAGCTCGCGGCGCCCGGGACCCGCGTACCGCTGGCGAGCACGCTGATGGAGTACTCGCTGCTCCAGCGCGGGGTGGAGCGCGAGGTGCTGCCCGCCGCGCGCGATCTGGGCCTGGGGCTGCTGCCCTCCTCGCCGCTGGGCCGGGGCGTGCTCAGCGGCAAGTACCGCGGCGGCGCCCGTCCGGAGGGCTCGCGCGGCGCGACGGAGCGGCTGGCCGGGTTCGTCGAGCCCTACCTGGACGGTGCGGCCGAGCGGATCGTGGAGGCCGTGGCGACGGCGGCGGACGGGCTGGCCGCGACACCGCTCCAGGTGGCGCTGGCCTGGGTGCGGGACCGGCCGGGCGTCACCGCGCCGCTGGTGGGCGCGCGGAGCGCCGCGCAGCTCCAGGAGGCGCTGTCAGCGGAGGCCCT
>NZ_JAPKFL010000016.1 GCF_026262575.1 Streptomyces marinisediminis | reverse complement strand
AGACTGATGCCGAACACCCATACGCCGGTGGTGTAGACGGCCAGCGTCACCAGGATGACGGCGGTCGCGTTGAGCAGGACTCCGCCCCGGATCATCTGTCCGATCGTCACGTGGCCGGAGCTGAAGACCACCGCGTTGGGCGGGGTGGCGACCGGGAGCATGAACGCGCAGGTGGCGGCGAGCGCCACGGGCAGCGCAAGGAGCATCACGTCCTGGTCGAGCCCGACGGCGACCGCCGCCATGATGGGGACGAAGGTGGCGGTGGTGGCGGTGTTGCTGGTCAGCTCGGTCAGCAGCAGGATCACCACGGCGATGACGAGGACCAGCAGCAGAACGGGCAGCGCGTCGAGTCCGCCGACCTGGTCGCCGATCCACGGGCCCAGCCCGCTGGCGTCCGCGCCGAACTGTCCGGAGAGGCTGAGCCCGCCTCCGAAGAGCAGCAGGATGCCCCACGGCAGATCCCGGGTGTCCTCCCAGGCGAGCACCCGCCTGCCGCCGCCCCGCTCGGCGGGCAGGGTGAACAGCAGCAGTGCCGCCAGCATCGCGACGCCCGCGTCCGAGGTGTGCTCCGCCACCCAGGTCACATGCGGCTTGAGGACGCCGACCAGCACCCAGGACGCCGCGGCCCCGGCGAAGACGGCCAGCACCGTCCACTGGGGCCGGTCCATGCGGCCGAGCGCCCGCTTGCGTTCCTCGATCATCTCGCGGGCCCCGGCGATCTCGGTGATCTTCGGCTTGAAGACCACCCGGGTGAGCACCAGCCAGGCGAGCACCAGGAACACGGCGGCTACCGGCACGCCGAAGAGCATCCACTGGAAGAAGCTGATGTCGATGCCGTACTCCGCCTTCAGGTGGCTCTGCAGGAAGGCGTTCGGCGGGGTACCGATGACCGTGCCGAGCGAGCCGATGGACGCCGCGTAGGCGATACCGAGCATCAGGGCGGTGGCGAAGTTGGGGTCCTGACGCCCGTCCCGCAGTTGGGCGACCAGGCCCAGGACGGCCACCCCGATGGGCAGCATCATCACGGCGGTGGCGGTGTTGGAGATCCACATGCTCAGCAGGCCGGTGGCCAGCATGAAGCCGCCGATCATCCGTACCGGACTGGTGCCCACGAGGAGCACGGTGCCGAGGGCGAACCGGGTGTGCAGGTTCCACCGCGTCATGGCCAGGGCGATGATGAAGCCGCCCATGAACAGAAAGATGGTGGCGCTCGCGTAGGGAGCGGCGACGTCCCCTACGGGAGCGACGCCCAGCAGCGGCATCAGCACCAGCGGCGCCAGCGCGGTGGCCGCCAGCGGGATGGCCTCGGTCATCCACCACACGGCCATCAAGGTGGCCACCGCGGCGACGCTCTTGCCGTCCGCGGACAGCGAGTCGGGGAGCACGAACCGCACGATGAGCGCGAGCACCACCCCGGCCGCGAGGCCGATCCACTGGCGCGGCGCCACCTCGCGGGCGGGGGCGTCCCCCGGCTGGCTCTCGGCCTCGGTCACTGACATACGCGCTCCCTCGTCAGGTGGTTCTTGGTGGATGCCATAGGCCGAGGTCGACGGTGCACGTGCGGACCGGCCGGCGACGGTGCTCGTGCGGACCGGCCGACGGACGGACGGACGCCGGCGGACGTGCCGACTGCGCGGGGGCGCTGGGTGGTGTGCCTCACCGCCGACCGCGGGGGTAGCCCGTGGACCAGCACCGGTCCCCTCCGTTCCGTCCCGCTCTCCCCGTCGTGACCTCGCCGCCGCGCGGTCTGGGGTGCCGCCGGCGGACGAGGAAAGTAGCACCAGGTGGACGTCGGTGAGACCGCCGCCGTGCGCGAGGTGACCGCGACGGCGCTGCCGTGGAGGGCCGCCCGGCCGCGAGGCAGGCGGCGTCGAGGAAGGCGGGCCCGGACGCGGTGACGGGCGAGATGCCCAGGTCACCGCCCTGTCCTGCGGACCCGGCCGGCGGCGGGAGGGTGCGGTCCGGCTGCGGCATAGCCGACAGGCCCGCCGGACAACGTCCACGGAAACGTTGTCGGTGCCGGACAACGGAATTCCGCGGACGGTCCTTACGGTGATCAGCGAATCCGGCCGTACCCAGGGCCGCGGCCCGCCCGGGCCGGTACTTCGGCCGGCACCTCGACGGCACTGCCGCAGGACAGGCCGCTTCTTCCAGACAGGAGCACCCGCAGTGAAACGTAGATCCCTGCTGACCGCGTCCGGCGCCACGGCCGTGGCGCTGTCCGGCATGAGCACCGTCCCGGCCCAGGCCCAGGCCCAGGCCCAGGCCCGGGGCGGCCCGGCCGGACGTGTGCTGGAGAAGGTGTCGATGCGCAGCCGCGTGCTCGGTACCGACGTGTTGTACTCCCTCTACCTCCCGCCCGGCCGTCGCCGCGGGCGCAGGTATCCGGTGCTCTGCCTGCTGCACGGGCTCGGGGGCTCGCACACCGACTGGCTGCGGCTGGGGCAGGCCCGGCGGATTCTGGACCGGGCGATCGCCCGTCGCCGCATCCCCCCGCTGGTCGTGGCCATGCCCGACGCGCGGCGCGACCCGGCCACGCCCGGGGACCGGCAGCCGGCGACGTACTACATGAACGACGCGGACGGCTCGTTTCGGTACGCCGACATGATCATGGAGGAGTTCCTGCCCCACATCGAGGACCGCTACCACGCGGGAGGCGCGGCCGAGCGGAGGAGCCTGGGCGGCCTCTCCATGGGGGGATTCGGCGCGCTGTCGTTCGCCCTGCGTGCGCCCGGGTGGTTCGCGGCGTCGTTCGCGCTCAGCGCGGGCATCCGGACGGACGCCGAGCACATGGCGCTCGACCTGGAGGGATACAACTGGCGTTACGCCCGTGCCTGGGGCGCCGACCTGAGGGGGCGGGACCGGCTCAACGACCTCTACCGGCAGTGGAACGTGCTCGACACCATCAACCGCACCGATACGGAAACCCTCTCGCGGACCGCCTGGTACCTGGACTGCGGCGCTTACGACCAGTTCTTCGCGGGGAACGCCGACCTGCACATGGCGCTCACCCGTAAGAAGGTGGAGCACCGCTTCATGTCCCGGGAAGGCGCCCACGAGTGGTCGTACTGGATCAGCGGGCTGCCCACCGCACTGGACTTCCTCGCCGACCACCTCGTCGCGGAGCGCTGACCGTGCGCGCACTCCTCCCCATCTTCTCGCCCGCCGGCCCCGTGTCAGGACGGCGGCGGGCCGGCCACCACCCGGTACTCCTCTCGCTCGGCGCGGCCGTCCTTCTCGGGGTGGCGACGGGCGGTGTCACGACCGCGTCCGCCGCACCTGCCGCGCCCGCCGACAGCGCCACGCTCCACGTAGACGGGGCCCCGGGGATCCCCCTGCCCGATGTGTCGGGGCCCGTGCCGCAGACCGGCGCCTCGCACGCCTTCGGCGGGGCGGCCCATCAGCGCGTACCGGAGCGTCTCGAGCGTTACGGCTACACCGAGGGGGAGTACCTCGTTTCCGGCAGGGCCAACGTCTACGACTGGCCGGAACCGGGACCAGCCCGAGTACGGACCGGCGACGCCCCCTACACGACCCGCATGCTGGTGCGGCAGCCGGAGAACCCGCGCCGGTTCAGCGGCAACGTCGTGGTCGAGATGCTCAACCCCTCCAACATGTTCGACCTCAACATCGGCTGGGCCGCCATGCGCCGCCAGATCGTGCGGAACGGGGACGCCTGGGTCGGCATCACCGCCAAGCCCGTGGCCGTCGAGGCGCTGAAGAACTTCGACCCGCAGCGCTACGGAGCGCTCTCCATGGCCAATCCGCTGCCGCTGCACGACGAGCGCAACTGCACGGACCTGCAGTCCTTGTTCCCCGGTGACAGTTCGCGCGCGACGGAGAACGGGCTGGTCTGGGACATGTACCGGCAGGTCGGCGCGCTGCTCCGCAGCGACCGGGGGACGAGTCCGGTGCGCGGCGTGCAAAAGCTCTACGGCTTCGGCTACTCGCAGACCGGCGGCTATCTGCAGACCTACATCGGTGCCGTGCACCCCCTGGACGTCCGCGCCCTCGGTCGGCCCCTGTTCGACGGCTACATCGTCGCGGCCTCCGGCGGGCGGTTCGTCGGAGCCATGCCGGTCAACCAGTGTGCCGCGGCTCCGCCGCCGGGAGATCCGCGTCAGCGGTTCCGGGACGTGGGCGTGCCGATCATGCACGTCATGACCCAGTCCGACTATCTGACGGGGAGGGATGCCCGGCGCCCCGACAGCGACACACCGGGCGACCGCTTCCGTTACTACGAGATGGCCGGTGCCGGGCACGCCACCCCCGAGGAGCTGCTGTACTCCGCGTCCGGCGCCGACATCGAGGCCGCCGGCCGCAAGGTCCCGCCCATGGCGTGCGACGAGGGGCCGCGCAGCCGCCTGCCGGGCCACATCTTCTTCGACGCCATGCTCAGCAACCTCGACCGGTGGGTCCGGCACGGCGTCGCCCCACCGCGCGCGGAGCCCATCGAGGTCGCGGACGGCGAGCCGGTCCTGGACCGGTTCGGCAACGTACGCGGAGGACTGCGCTCCCCCTACCTCGACGTACCCACCAGCACCTGGAACGGCAGCTCGACGGGGGCCTCGTTCTGCGCCATCGCCGGGCACGAGGTGCCCTTCACCCACGAACGCCTCAGGGAGCTCTACCCCTCGCACGGCAGCTACGTGCGGGCGGTCGCCCGTTCCGTGCGGCAGCTGGTCGCCGACCGGTTTCTGACCCCCGCGGACGGGCGGGCGGTGCTGCGCGAGGCGGCCTCCGCCGACGTCCCCTGACCCAGCACCCCGGCAAGCGCCCGGCACCCACCGGGCAGTCGGGAAGCGGCCACCGAGCACCACCCGGCGACCGCCGACACCCCCCACCTCGGACGACCACAGGAGGTCACCATGAAGCACCGTTCCCGTCCCCGCGCGTACCAGCGGCTGACGAAAGGCGCCGGTGCGGTCGCCCTCGGCACGGCGCTGTGCGCCACCGGCCTGACTCCCGCCTCCGCCGCCGACGCGGCGGCGGAGCCGGAGTTCCCGCGCGGGCCCGTCCCGACGGCCGAGGCCCTGCGGCAGCAGGACGGGCCGTTCGAGATCGCGACGGCCACCGTGCCCGACCAGCCCACCTTCGACGGCGGGACGCTCTACTACCCGACCGACGACAGCGAAGGTACGTTCGGCGCCATAGCGGTCTCCCCCGGGTACACCGGCCGTCAGGACTCCATCTCCTGGTACGGCCGGACGCTGGCCTCGCATGGCTTCGTGGTCTTCACCATCGACACGGAGTCCGTGTACGACCAGCCCGACGCGCGCGGTGAGCAACTGCTCGACGCGCTGGACCACATCACGGAGCGGAGCGCCGTGAAGGACCGGGTCGATCCCGACCGCCTGGCCGTCGCCGGACACTCCATGGGCGGCGGCGGCGCCCTGCGCGCCTCGTACCTCCGTCCCACCCTCCGGGCGAGCCTCCCGATCACCCCGTACCACTGGTGGAAGAGCTGGTCCAACACCACGGTACCCACCATGATCTTCGGTGGTGAGAACGACGGCGTCACCCCCGTGGGACAACACGCCGAGCCGTTCTATGAGAGCCACGGGTCGCGGGACAAGGCGTATCTGGAGCTCAACGACGGTACCCACCTCACCCCGACCGGCTTCGACGGCACCCTCGCGCAGTACACCGTGTCCTGGCTGAAGCTCCAGGTCGACAACGACAGCCGCTACGAGCGGTTCCTGTGCCCGCCGCCGCAGGCGGACAACGACACCATCGAGGAGTACCGGAGCACCCACTGCACCTGAGCCGTCCCCTCCCCCGGCGCTCCCGGCCGGGGAGCGCGGTGCGGCGCGCTCCCCGGCCGGGACTCTGGCCGCCAGCCACGCCGGGAGTGGGAGTCACCCGTGCGTGGCGAACCAGACGGCGATCTGGGCCCGTTTGCGGGCGCCGAGCCGGTCGAGGATGTTCTGTACGTGACTGTCCACGGTGCGCTGCGAGATCACCAGCGTCGCCGCGATGTCCCGGTTGGACATGCCACGGGCGACCAGGTCGGCGATCTGCCACTGCCGTGCGGTCAGCACCTCGGGCCGGCCCGGGTCCTCGCCCGTCGCCCCGCCCAGCGCGTACCGTACCGCGCTCGCCTCCGTCATCCTCCGGCCGGCCGCGAAGGCCTGGGCGAAGGCGTGCTCCCCCAGCGCGGCCAGCGTGCTGGTCCGGTGGGCGCGATGCGGGCCGGAGACCGCGACCTGCGGATCGGACCCGCAGGCCCGCCACAGCGTCGCCGCCGCGCCGAAGAGGGTGGCCGACCTCTGGTACTCGCCCTTCCGGTCGGCGATCCACGCGAAGCCTTCCAGCAGATAGGCGGCACCGGGGCCAGCGCCGATCCTCATCTGGTGGTGCAGGGCCTTGCGGGCGAGGTCCTCGGCCGCACCGACGTCACCGCGCTCCACCTCCAGATAGGCCAGCCCGAACTGGGCCATGACGAGGTAGTGCGTCTCCCCCCGGGCCTCGCAGAGCGCGGCCATCCGGTGCAGCGCGCGCCTGCCTTCGACCAGGTCGCCCCGGCGGTAACCGGAGGTCACCCCGAAGATCCACAGCGGGTGCATCTCCCGCCGGACCTCGCCCTGGGCGCGGAACGCCTCGGCGGCCTCGGCCGCCAGCTCGGCGGCCCGCGGGTCGACCCCGATCTGCGCGGCGAGCGCGCGTACATAGGTGAGGAAGGCCGTGACCAGCTCGTCGCCACGGGCCGCCGCCAGCGCTTCCACCCGGTCCAGCCGCGCGGCCGCACCGTCCAGGTCCAGGCTCCAGACGGTGTGCAGCGCGCACACCGCCATGGCCCACAGCCGGTCGGGGTGGTCGGGCGCGGTCATGTCGAGCGCCCGGTCGAGCCACTGGCGGCACTCCCGGCTGTGGCCGAAGAACCACCAGTACTCGTCGAGCCTGGCGGCGATCCTCAGCACCGCACCGGCCTCGCCGGCCTCGGACAGAGACCACTCCAGGGCGGCCCGCAGGTTCGCGTGCTCCAGCCGCAGCCGGCCGAACCACGCGGACTGCTCCGCGCTCATCAGCTCCGCGTCGGCCAGCGCGGTCAGCTCGTCGATCCAGTCCCGGTGCCTGCGGGAGACGCGTACCTTCTCACCGGCCTCCTCCTGGAGCTCCTGGCCCCGCTCGCGGAGGGTTTCCAGCATGCGGTAGCGGACGACGCCCTCGTGCTCCTCGCGGAGCAGCACGCACTTGTCCAGCAGGCCCTCCACGGCGTCGAGGACGTCCTCGCCCCCGGCGTCCAGGCCCGTGCACACATGCTCGACGGCGGCGAGGTCGAACGTTCCCGCGAAGACGGACGCCCGCCGCCAGACGGCCCGCTCGGCCGGCGAGCACAGGGAATAGCTCCAGTCGATCGTGGCGCGCAGCGTCCTCTGGCGCTCCGGAGCCGTGCGCGGGCCGGAGGTGAGCAGCGGCAGCCGCCGCCGGAGCCGGTCGGCGATCTGCTGGGGCGACAGGGACCGGAGCCGGGCCGCGGCGAGTTCGATGGCCAGCGGCAGGCCCTCCAACCGTCGGCAGATCCGTACCACCGCGAGGCTGTTGTCCGTGGTGAGGCGGAAGTCCGGCACCACGGCCGAGGCACGTTCCGCGAAGAGGGCCACCGCGTCGTACCGGACCAGTTCGGGCGGGGAAGCCGCCGCGCCCTCGCCGGGCACGGCGAGCGGATCGACCCGCAGGACGCGCTCCCCCACCACCCCGAGAGACTGCCTGCTGGTGCCCAGCACGACCACCCGGGGGCATTCGGCCAGGACCGCGGCGACGAAGGGCGCCACCGCGGTCACCACATGCTCGCAGTTGTCCAGCACCAGCAGGCGTGCCTGTTCGCGCAGATGGCTCACCACGAGCCCGAGGGCGGCCCGGCCGGACTGATTGCGCAGCCCCAGACGAGTGGCGACCAGGTCGGGCAGCAGCGTGCCGTCGCGGAGCTCGGTGAGATCGACGAAATCGGCGCCGCCGCTGAACTCCCGGGCCGTCTGCGCCGCCACCGCCCGGGCGAGACGGGTCTTGCCCACGCCGCCGGGACCGGTGAGCGTCACGAGCCGTCCCGGACGCAACGCGGCACGGACCTCGGCCGACTCGCGCCGTCTGCCGATGTAGGGCGTGGCGTCGCGCGGCAGGTTCATTTCGGCCGAGCGTAGCCGTCCGGTCAACGGGCTTCAAAACGGTCGCGCCGCCGGGCACGGCGGCGCGAACACCGGGCGTACAGGAGAAGGTGCAGTTCGAGCTGGTTCCCCGGTTCGTACAGCCCGGGGCCGAAGAGACCTTCGAGCTTCCGCAGCCGGTAGCGCACGGTCTGCGGATGGACATGCAGGCGTGCGGCCGCCCGGTCCGCCTTGAAGTGGCACTCCTAGAGTGCCAGCAAAGTCGCCTCCAGCTCCTCCCGGAGAGAGGGTCGGGTGGCCACAAGCGGGGCGAGCCGCTCGTCCGCCGCCAGGTCCACCAGGTCGGCGCTCCACGACGTCATCAGCCGGGGGAGCATGTCGACGGCGCGTACCGGCCAGTCACCGTCGGCGACGGCGCGGTCGCCGTGCAGCAGCTCCAGCGTCCGGGTCGCCCAGCGCCGCGAGGTCGCCGCGTCCGTCACCTCCACGGTGGGGCCGATCACCGCGGGCCGCCCGCGCAGCGCCGTCTCGTACCGGTGACGCCGCCCGGGGGCGTCCGGCTCCGGTATGACCAGGCAGCGCCTCTCCATCTGCAGCCCGAGCAGGGCCTCCGGCGGGAACCTCAGCCGTCCCTCGACCGGGGCGCCATGCCGCAGCGCGACCACCGCGACCCTGCGGGGGAGCTGCCAGCCCGCGCTCCGGGCCGCCACCTCCAGCTCCGACCGCCGTGGGCTGTCGCTCAGCAGCAGGCTGAGCAACCTCCGCCGGCGCCCCTCGGGCCCGTCGGACGCGTACGACCTGGAACGGACGTAACCGGTGACAGCGGCCTCGGCCACGCGATCCGCCGCGGCGTACACCGCCTGTGCGATCTTGCCCACCGTGCCGGCTCCGACGCACACGTCCTGCTGGTCGAGGTATTCCGTCAGCCGGACGACGATGGTTCCCGCGACCAGCCGTACGGCCGCGAGCAGCTCGCCCGAGTGCTGTCCCCGGGCCGCCGTCCGCGCCCCGGTGTCGCGTGCCAGCGCGAGAACGTCGTCGCCCGTGCACTCGGGATCGACCAGCGCGTCCAGGAGATGCCTGACCAGTCGCTCGACGAGGCCGTCCAGGGATCGGACCCGCCGCAACGCCGGGATCTCCTGGCGGATCCTGGCCGTCGCCTCCGCCGCGACCTCCAGTGCGTCGGGACGCGCCATCCTGTCGAGGATCTCGTTCTGCAGTGCGATCTCCACCTGTGACTCCCGTCCTGGCTCCGGTCGGCGCAACGTTCCCCCAGCGCCGTACGCCGCGCTATCCGCAGAACTACCTACGTCGTACAGATCCGCGGTGCCGGACCGGTCACCGGGGCGCGGGACGGACGCGCGGAACCGGCGGGCGAGCGGCGACTCGGTGCTTCCCCGGTGCCTCAGGGCACCGTCATCCCGACGGTGAGGCCGACTCCGAGGCCGGCGCACGGCGCGGCGTTCCGCCTCGGTCTCGCTGCGAGCCGCTCGCCGGCGATCCGCCCGGCGTCCGCCGGCCGGACATGTGTGGTACATCGGGTCGCCCCGGGCCTGGCGGGGCCGCCGCGCGCTCGGAGCGCTCGGGGGCCGGGCACGCCGGGCGGTGTGCAGGGCCCGGGAGACGCAGCCTGCCGGACGGTCGGCCCCGTGCGGTGCTCCTCCCCCGCCTGGGGCCAGGTGAGCGGCGACCCGGACCCGGGTGGGGCCTCTCGGTCGGCCAGGGGCGTCCTGCTGGGCCGGTGCGCGGCGTCGGTCAGCTCCGAGCGCTCCCGGCGAGTGCCCTCGGGGTGTCGGCCGTGTCGATCCGCTTCGCCTTCGCACCGGGGCGAGGCTCGCCGTTGCCTTTCTCCGGACCGTCGGCGAGGACCGCGGCTCACGCGCCAGGGCCGGCGACTCGGCAGAGGCATTCCGGGACGGGTCGTACGGCGGCGGCCACCGCTCCACATACCGCGTTCCGTATCCCGTGTTCCGTGTTGACGCCACGTGACATCATGAACACGGGGCCGGTGGCCTGGGGCAGTTGGACCTGGACCGTACGAGAAGGGGTATGCGGTGAGCAATCTCAACAAGGGGCTCGGCAAGGTCGAGGTGACGCTCAAGTGGGACCCGAGCGCCGCCGACGCCCCCGAGCACGACCTCGACATCATCGCCGCCGTCTACGGGACGGAGGACCTCTACGGGACACCCGCCTACCTGGCGCACTTCGACAGCCGGTCCCCGGACGGCACCATCACGCTCGACAGGGACAGCCGGAACGGCCTGGGTTTCGGGACCGACGAATCGATGACGCTGGAGCTCGATCGCCTTTCGTCCGCCTACGGGCGCGTGGTCGTGGGTGTCGTCATACAACAGGGGGGCGGGCACGTGACGTTCGCCGACGTCACCCACACCGAGTTCGCCGTCCGCGAGGGCTACAGCGAACTGCAGACGCACGACTTCGGGGACGTCCCCGACGCGACCGCCGCGACGCTGGTGGAGTTCGTCCGCGACTCCGGCGGCACATGGACCCGGCGCCGCGCCGTCCGTGGTTTCGACACGGACCCGCAGTCCTTCACCCGGCTCATGGGCGCCCAGCACGCCTGACGGCGGTGGGGAGGGCGCCCACGACGGTACGGAACCTCCACGCGAGCCCGGTGCGGACCGTCCGGTCGTCCAGCCGTCTGCGGCCCCCGCCCGGACCGCGGCAGGAGCGGCTGCACGAAAGCCCACCCGGCGTCGGCCAGTTCACGGCGGCTCGCCTGAGCGGGACCCCCGACCGAAGATCAGCAACGCCAGACCTCGCGCCGAAGGCGGCCGGAGCCCCGCGCTCGCAGCCCGCAGGACTGTGCTGGTAGCGGCACAGTCCTGCGGCGAGCGGGGCGGTACGGGCTCCCTGTGGAGGAGGGGGCGGCGACGGACTGTCAGCCGCCCACAGCGTGCGGCGAAACCGTGGAGCGCAGCGCCTCCAGGCCCGCCTTGACGAGAGGGTGCCCCGCGCTGCCGCGCCGCACGGCGGTCAGCAACTGGCGTGCGGGAGCCGATCCGCCCAGCAGCGGGACCCGCGTCACCGGGTGCTGGGGCAGCGGCACGATCCTGGGTATGAGGCAAACCCCGAGCCCTTCCGCGACGAGCGAGGACACCGCGTACCACTCCTTGACCTGGTGGGTGATGCGGGGGGTGAAGCCGGCGGCCGCACACGCCGCTGCCACCAGGGGGAAGGTGTCGTTGTTGTGCTTCTTCACGATCCACGCTTGGTCGGCCGCTTCCAGGAGGTGCACTCCCTCGGGCCGGGCGAGCCGGTGGCCTTCGGCGACCAGCAGGTCCTGACGGTCGGTCGTCAGCGGTGTCTGCTCGAAGCGGGGGTCGGTGACGGGCGGCGCGTCCGGGCCGGGCAGCACCAGAGCGATATCCGCCTCCTCAGCGAGCAACAACCGGTAACACTCGGTGCTCTCCTCCTCGGTGACCAGTGGCTCTACCAGCGGGTACGCCTTCCGCAGCCCGGCGACGGCCGGGGCCGCGAGCGTCGCCAGCGCGGAGGAGACCCCGCACAGCCGCAGCGTGCCCCCAAGGACCGTGCTCTGCTGAGCGAGTTCCGCCTGCGCCTCCTCCCACCGCAGCCGCAGCGCGTCAGCGTGCCGGAGCACGATGTGCGCGGCCGGTGTCAACCGCACTCGCCGCCCCTCGGGCCGCAGCAGTTCCACCTCCAGGTCACGGGCCAGCAGACGCAACTGCTGGGAGACGGCCGAAGGGGTCAGGTGCAGCGCGGCGGCGGTCGCGGTCACCGTTCCGTGCTCGGCGAGTGTCCGCAGGACGTGCAGCCGGTGGTCGATCATGTAGTCCAGCCTAAACGGTCAGCGGCAAAATGTTTTGCTGGACGTGGATGCTTCCGGCGTCAAGCCTGGAGTCATGACGAAGCTTCCAGCGCCCGCGCTGATGCTGGGGAGCGTGCTGAGCATCCAGTTCGGGCAGGCCATCGGCAAACAACTCGCCGGCGTGGTCGGCGCGTCGGGAGTGTTGGCCCTGCGCCTCGGCCTGGCCGCGGTTCTCCTGCTCCTCCTGTACCGGCCTGCACTGCCCCGCAGCCGCACGGACGCGGGACCGATACTCGGCTTCGGTACCGCCATCGCGGGGATGAACCTGATCTACCCCGCGTTGACCCTCCTGCCGTTGGGACTGGCCAGCGCACTCCAGCTCCTCGGGCCGATCACCCTTGCGCTGCTCACCTCGCGCCGCCCCCGCGACGCGGGATGCGCCGTCCTGGCCGGCGGAGGCGTGTGGCTCTTCTACGCTCCGCACGGCGCCGCCTTCCCGCTCGGCGGCGTGCTTCTCGCTCTGGCGTCAGGGGCCTGCATGGCCGCCTACCTGCTGCTGAGCAAGAAG
The DNA here is from genome assembly GCF_026262575.1 of Streptomyces marinisediminis. GTDB lineage: Bacteria > Actinomycetota > Actinomycetes > Streptomycetales > Streptomycetaceae > Streptomyces > Streptomyces marinisediminis. Next base: position 144,203 of record NZ_JAPKFL010000016.1, on the reverse strand, counting down.
GCGGGGGCCAAGGACGCGGGCGGGGGACCACTGGCCCTGGCGCTGGCCTGGGCCGCGGTACTGACGGTACCGCTGGGCGTGGTCGAACCAGGCACGCGCCTGCTCGCTCCCCACGTGCTGCTGACCGGGGCTGTGGTCGCGGTGCTCTCGGCCGTGCTGCCGTACTCACTGGAACTGGCGGCGCTGCGGCGCCTGCCGACCAGGACGGTGGGCGTGCTGGTCAGCCTGGAGCCGGCGAGCGCCGGCCTCGCGGGAGTGCTGGTCCTCGACGAGCACCTGCGGATGGCGCAATGGGCCGCCCTGGCCTGCGTGGGCACGGCGAGCGCCGGGACGGTGGTCCGACGGAAACCCGAGCGGTCACCCGAACCGCCGGCGACCTGCCGGTGACGCTCGTCGGGTCCTCCACCACAGGGGGTCGCCGTCCGCGACACCGCCGCCTGGTCCGCCTGCCCACGCGCACCGAAGCAGTGCGCCCTCGATGCCGACGCCGGACACGGCAGCGCCGGCGGGTGCGGAACCCGTCGTCGGCGAATGTGTCGGCGGGCTGGGTGGTACCGGTGGAGGCGTGGCCCAGGCGGCGGGGGCTGTGATGGGACGCCGTCAGGGACCAGTCCGGTGGCGGGGGTGCGGCGGAGCGGGCGAGGAGGCTCCGCGTCAGGCCGGACCGAGGACGCAGAACTCGTTGCCTTCCGGGTCGGTCAGGATCTTCCACGGGAAGTCACCCCGGCCCGCGTCGGCCGGTGTCGCGCCGAGGGCCTCAAGCCGGGCCGCCTCCGCCACTTGACCGTCGCTCTCGAAGGGGTAGGGCGCCAGGTCGAGGTGGAGGCGGTGCCGCGTGACCTTCAGATGGGGCGTGCGGACGAACTCCAGACACGGGCCGACACCCGTGGCGGAGCGCAGCAGCGCATGATCGTCGGTCGCCTCGTGCAGCTTCCAGTCCATCGCCTCGCCCCAGAACCGGGCCATGGCCCGCGGGTTCGCGCAGTCGACGACCACCGCGGCGATCGGCCCGGTGCCCCGGTAGGTTTCCCCAGGCTCCTGGACGCAGAACACGTTGCCCTCCGGATCGGCCAGGACTGTCCTCGGGAGGTCGCCCCGGGCCACATCGGCAGGCGTCGCACCGAGCTCCTCCAGGCGCGCGACCAACTCCGCGTGGTGGGCGGCGGAGGTCGTGGCGAGTTCCATGTGCGCGCGGTAGTTCACCGTCTCGGGGTCCGGGACGGCGACGACGTCGACGCGGACGGCGGCGGCGTCCGGCCAGGCGGGGCCCAAGGGCTTGACGCTGGTCGCACCGGACCCCTCGCCGGCAACACGCCAGCCGAGCGCCTCCGCCCAGAACCGACCCAGTGCCGCGTCATCCCGGGCTTTGAGATTCGTTTCGAAGAGGTGCAGCGCCATGCCGCCAGCCTATCCAGAAGTGGCGAACTGCCGTTCGTCACCGCTGCGTTCGGACGGACGACCGGGAGCCGAGCACAGCCTCCCCACCGGGCCGGAGCGGGGGTCACGGCCCTCCTGGCCTACGGCCAGGCCGTGGCCGGGAGGGGTCCACCAGGGCGGCGGCGCCGTTCAATCGTCCGCGGCGAGCGGGCGTGTGGCGTGAGGGGCGTGAGGACCCGGGAACCCTCCCTGACGGTCACCGCGACGTGCGCGCAGGACGGGCGCGAGCTGTTCGGGAACCGGCTCACCGGCAGCGTGACGCGTGCACGACCGGGTGATCTCGTCCTCCGGGACGCCCGGAGGAGGGAGCGGGCGCGGACGGCCGGGCGTGGGTTGGGGTCGGCGCGGTGGACTCGGGGACGCGCGGGGCCTCCTCGTCGCGCCCCTCGCCCCCGTCACGTCGAGCCGAGCCGTCGCGGACTCGGACGCCCGCGCGGCGGTGGCCCGCCCGCATGCGACGCGGCGGAGTAGTGGGTTCGGCACCGGGTCGAGTGCGGCATCGACCGCTTCGCGCGGCACCGTGCCGTGGCCAGCGGGTCGGGAAGCGCTCACCGTTCGCCGGGGAGCCGCTGTTCCGAGCGTGCCCGTCAGGGCGGGGGCCGTGACGGGCGCGTGCCACGCAGGCCGTGGCCCTGGTCGGTGATCAGGGCCTGCGTACCTCGTACTGGAAGCAGCCGTACTCCACCGCCCGTACGTGCACGAGCGCGACGGCGGGGTCGGCGAAGGCCGTGTGCAGGGCCTGGTCCACGGCGGCCCGGGCGTGGCCGGGGTCGTTGGGCAGCCGCACGAGCGTGCCTCCGGCGATCCGGCCTTCGCCGTCGTATCGGCGCAGGACGCGCCGCGCCCCGGTCTCGGCGAACGGATGGCCGGAGCTCGCGTCCGGGCCCGCGCACTGGCCGGTGTGGACGAACACCGGGCCCACCTCGTCGTAGGCCCCCGGGTCGGCGCCCACCTCCGCCGCCCACCGGCGCAGCGGAGCGTACGACACCAGCGAGACCCTCTCCCCCGCCCGGCTGCGGCGCAAGCAGCAGCGCAAGGGCGCTCCGTCCGGGTCGTACGCGTAGGGGCGGGGGGCCGCGCCGGCGTCGTCGCGTCGGCGGAGCTCGTCGAGAACGCGGGGGGGCGATGGCAGTCGGCCGGTACGTCACTGTCGTCATGCGTCCAGACTGCGGGTCGCCATGCGCCGACGCTGGCGAGAATCCGACTTCGCGTTCCGTCGCCGGGTCTGGTCAGGGACACCGCGCCGGCACCCCGAGGCACGCCCTGCGGCTGCTCACCCGGCGCCGCGGCGGGGGGTGGCGGGGTGCCGGGCGGGCCGGCCGTCGCCCGGGGCGGTCCGGGGGCGGCCGGCCCGGGGCCGGCGGGGCGGGGGCGTCAGGCCGTGCCGAAGCGGAGGACCGGCAGCTCCTCGGTCGCCACGTGGACGATGTGGGACTCGGTGTAGACGTCGATGCTGTGCCGCCCGCCCTCCCGGCCGAGACCGCTGGCCTTGACGCCGCCGAAGGGCGTGCGCAGGTCGCGCACGTTCTGGGAGTTGACCCAGAGCATCCCGGCCTCGAGCGACTGGGCCATCCGGTGGACGCGCCGCACGTCGTTGGTCCACAGGTAGGCGGCCAGTCCGTAGCGGGTCGCGTTGGCCAGTTCCAACGCCTGCGCCTCGTCCGTGAACGGGGTGACGCACACCACCGGCCCGAAGATCTCCTCCTGGAAGACGCGCATGCCGGGCGTGACGTCGGCGAAGACGGTGGCCGACAGGAAGTTGCCGTCGGCGATCCCGGGCGGGCGCGTCCCGCCGGCCACCAGCCGGGCACCCTCCTCGGTGCCGACGCGGACGTAGTCCAGCACGCGGTCGTAGTGCTCCCGGTGGATCAGCGCCCCGAGTTCGGTGTCCGGGTCGTCGGGCGCGCCCACCCGCACCCGGGCCGCGCGGTCGGCCAGCCGCTCCACGAACGTCTCGTACACCGCTTCGTGTACCAGGACGCGGGAGCTGGCCGTGCAGCGTTCGCCGTTGAGCGAGAAGACCCCGAACACCGCGGCGTCCAGCGCGCGTTCGAGGTCGGCGTCGTCGAAGACGAGCAGCGGGGACTTGCCGCCGAGCTCCATCGAGAGGGTCTTGAGGTGGTCGGCGGCCGCGCGCATGATGGTCTGCCCCGTGCCCGTCTCACCGGTGAAGGAGATCACCGGCACGTCCGGGTGGGCGACGAGCGCGGCGCCCGCGTCCTCGCCGATGCCGTGGACCATGTTGAACACCCCGGCCGGCAGTCCGGCCTCCTCCATCACCTCGGGGAGCACCCCCGCCGAGAGCGGTGACCACTCCGCGGGCTTGAGGACGACGGGGCAGCCCGCGGCGAGGGCGGGGGCCAGCTTCCACGTCTCCAGCATGAACGGGGTGTTCCACGGGGTGATCAGGCCCGCCACCCCGACGGGCTTGCGCAGGACGTAGTTGAGCTGGGCCGAGGCGACCCGGTAGACGTCCTCGCTCAGCGTGGTGATGACGTCGGCGAAGAAGCGGAAGTTGTGCGCCGCCCGGCGTGCCTGGCCGCGTGCCTGCGTGATCGGGAGGCCGGTGTCGCGGCACTCCAGCGCGGCGATCTCCTCGTCGCGCGACTCGATGGCGGTGGCGATGCGGCGCAGCACCGCCGCGCGCTCCTGGCCGCTCATGCGGGGCCAGGGGCCGTCGGTGAAGGCCCGGTGCGCGGCGGCCACCGCGGCGTCGACGTCCTCGGGTCCGCCCGCCGAGGCCGTCGCGTAGGGCTCGTTCGTCGTCGGCTCCAGCACGGGGAAGGTCGCGCCGGAGACGCTGGGGGCGTGCCGCCCGTCGATGTAGTGCTCCAGGTTCATCACGCCGCTCCCTCGCTGTGGGCCAGAAGTTCGTTGATACGTGCGATCCCCGCCTCGGTCGGCGGGGCCAGTGGCGGGCGGACGTGCCCGGAGGTGATCAGACCGCGCTGCTGGAGCACCCACTTGGCCGGGGCGGGGTTGGTCTCCACGAACAGCAGCTCGACCAGCGGGTGCAGGGCGTAGTGCAGGTCCAGGGCCGTCCGGTGGTCGCCTTCGACGTAGGCGGTGTACATCCTGGCCACCGCGGCGGGGGCCAGGTTGGCGGCGGCGCTGACGAAGCCGACGCCGCCGATGGCCAGCAGCGGCAGGCACAGCAGTTCGATGCCCGACCACATGAGGAAGTCACGGCCGCAGTGGTGCAGCACGTGCGAGAAGTGCTCGAAGTCCTTGGTGGTCTCCTTGATGCCCACGATGTTGTCGTGGGCCCGTCTGAGCCGGCCGACGGTCTGCGGCGCGATGTCCACCGCCGTGCGGGAGGGCACGTTGTAGATGACGATCGGCAGGTCGGGGAATTCGGAGGCCACCGTGGCGTACCAGCGGTAGAGGCCCTCCTGGGTGGGCCGGGCGTAGTACGGCGTGATGACCAGGGCGATGTCCGCTCCCAGCCGCTGTGCCTCGCCGGTCAGCCAGAGGGTTTCCTCAAGCTTCGCCGAGCCGGTTCCGGGCAGGAACGGCACGCGGCCGGCCGTCTCCTCGGCGACCGCGGCCATCACCGCGACCCGCTCCCGGGCGTCGAGGGCTCCCGGCTCGCCGGTGGAGCCCCCCGTCGAGATGCCGTGCGAGCCCTGCTCCATCTGCCAGCGGACGAGCGACCGCAGGGACGCGAGGTCGAGCTCACCGCTGTCGGTGAAGGGGGTGACGACGGGGGCGATGGACCCGCGGACGGCCGCCGGGTCCGAACGGAACTTCATGTGGTCCTCCTTGGCTTGGGGTGGGTGCGCGGCGGGTCCTGGCGGCGCGCGCCCGCAGGCGCGCCGCCGCGGCCGGGGGTGCGGCGGCTCACGCGCCCCCGTGCCCTTCGCGGTAGACCTCGCGCCAGGTCTCGTTCATCGGGTACAGGCCGTCCACCGAGGCCCCCTGGTCCACCTGCGCGTGGATGAACCGCTCCTCGGCCTCCTGCTCGGCCGCGTCCCGGGCGACCTCGGCGGCCAGGGCGGGCGGGAGGACGACGACACCCTCGGCGTCTCCGACGAGCACGTCGCCCGGCATCACGAGCACGCCGCCGCAGGCCACCGGCACCTGGGAGTCGACGGGGACGTGCCGGCGGCCGAGTACGGCGGCGTGCGGCACCGCGTAGTAGGCGGGCAGCTCCAGGTCGGCGAAGGTCGGGCTGTCCCGGAGCCCGCCGTCGGTGATCACACCGGCGGCGCCCCGGCGCAGGGCGCGCAGCGCCAGGATGTCGCCCAGGGTGCCGGCGCCGCGCTCGCCGCGCGCTTCGATGACCAGTACCTCGCCGGGGCGGATCTCCTCCACCGTGCGCTTCTGCGCGTTCATCCCGCCGCCCACCTCGGCGAAGACGTCCTCGCGCAGCGGCAGGTAGCGCAGGGTCCTGGCCACTCCCACCATGCGCAGGTCCGGCCGGGTGGGACGCACGCCCTCGATGAAGTGGTGGTCGACGCCGCGGCGGCGTAGCTGCGAGGAGAGCGTCGCGGTGGAGACCGAGCGCAGGAGCCCGGCGGTCTCCTCGTCCAGCGGCGAGGCGGGCGGCGGGGCGGCACCGTGCGCGGGCCCGTGGGCGGCGGCGCGGGTGGCCGCGTCGGCCCGGGGCCGCGCTCCCCACGCGGGCAGTTCCCCGGTGTCGGCGACGATCTCGCTGCGCAGCCTTCCGGTGCCGTTGAGCTCCACCTCGACCACGTCACCGGGCCGCACGACGGTGGACCCGGCCGGGGTGCCGGTGAGGACGATGTCACCGGGCTCCAGGGTCATCAGCCGCGACAGGTCGGCGATGAGCAGGTCGAAGCCGAACAGCAGCTCCTCGGTGCCGGCGTCCTGGACGCGTTCGCCGTTGACGTAGGTGCACAGCCGCAGCCGCGCGGGGTCGGCGTCGGTGAGCAGCACCGGGCCGACGGGGGTGTACCCGTCCTGGCCCTTCGCGCGGAGGTTGGAGCCCAGGTCGGCGTGTTTGAGGTCGTAGACGCCGAAGTCGTTGGCGGCTGCGTAGCCGGCCACGTGCTCCAGCGCCCGCTCCGGGCGGACCCGGTGGGCCCTGGACCCCATGACGAGGGCGATCTCGCCCTCGAAGGCGAGCAGCTCGCACCCGGCCGGGCGCACCACCGGCCGTCCCGACCAGGACAGCGACGAGGGCGGCTTGAGGAAGTAGGAGGGCGCGTCGGGCGTGCGCCCCCGCTCCCGCGCACGGCTGCGGTAGTTGAGGTGGACCGCGATGATCTTCTGGGGGGCCAGCCCCAGCGGGTGGTCCGTGTCGACCTGAATCATATACGAGATGATGCACGATGAGTGATCCGGTTGGCGAGGGCTATGGACAAGATATTTGTCTTCGTACATGATCTGAGACACCCGACCGGCACTCCGGTCACCCGGTACCGCGCGAGGCGAAGGAGTCACACCCCGCCCGCGCCGACGGTGCCGGGCGCGCGCACCAACGACGCCTTCGCCGGGTGCGAGGCGTACACACACCCGGGAGGGGCGTGATGGGAGAGATCGTCATGGCGGCCAAGATCACTCATGTGCCGTCGATCTGGCTGTCCATCCAGCCGGGCCGGCACTTCGGGATCCGCCGCCCCGCGGAGCAGGCACTCACCGAGATCGGCCGGCGGGCCCGCGAGCGGGGCGCCGACACCTTCCTGGTGGCCGACACGCACTGGATGAACAGCATCGGCTTCCACCTCAACGGCAAGGAGCGCCACCGGGCGTCCTACGCCAGTCACGAGCTGCCGCACTTCATCCACGACCTGGAGTACGACTACCCCGGCGACCCCGAACTCGCCGAGCTGGTGCGCGAGGAGATCGCCGCGGGCGGGCAGAAGGCGCGCGTCCACACCTACCGGGACCTGGGCCTGGAGTACGCCACCCTCGTGCCGATGTACTTCATGAACGACGACGCCGCGATCCGCGTGCTGCCCATCGGCTGCAACATCTACTCCACGATCGAGGAGAACCGGCGGATCGGGCGGGCCCTGCTGCGGGCCGTGCTGCGCAGCGACCGCAAGGTGGCCTTCCTGGCCAGCGGCTCCCTCTCGCACGCCTTCCCGCCCAACGAGATCGCCGAGTCGCTGCTCAACGAGGTGAGCAGCGAGATCAACCGCCAGGTGGACGCGGCGGTGCTGGAGATGTGGACCCAGGGCAGGGCCAGGGAGTTCCTCGACATGCTCCCGGACTACAACCGGCGGTGCACCGGCGAGGGGGCCATGGCGGACACGGCGATGCTCTTCGGGCTGCTCGGCTGGGAGGAGTACACCGGGCGCGGCGAGCTGCTGTGCCCCTACTTCGGCAGCAGCGGCACCGGGCAGGTCGTCGTGGACTTCCCCGTGCCGGGCCGCAACGGCTGATTCCGACCGCACGTCCGCCCGGCCGGTCAAGCCCGTCCCGTACGAGCGGGATACAATCGAGAATGGTATCTGATGTGATGGAGAGTTCCGGAAGAATGCGGGACCGAGCGGACCTGGCCGTCCGAATCCTCACGCCCGAGCGGGGCGCCGCCGCGGCGGCGCCGCCGGTGCTCCTGCTGCACGGCTTCGGCTCCAGCGGCCACACGGACTGGGTGGAGACCGGGATCGCCGCGGCCCTGACCGGCGCCGGGCGGACGGTCGTCCTCCCCGACCTGCGCGGGCACGGCAGCAGCCCGGCGCCCGCGGCCGCGCGGGAGGTGACGGCCGCCGGCTTCGCCGCGGACCTGCTCGCCCTGCTCGACGCGCAGGGGGCCAGGACCGCCGACGTGGTGGCCTACTCGCTGGGGGCCAGGATCGCCTGGGAACTCGCCGCGACGGCCCCCGACCGGGTGGAGCGCGCGGTGCTCGGCGGGCTGGGCCCGGCCGAACCCTTCGAGGCGGTGGACGTCGAGGCCCTGCGGGCCGCGGTCGGCGGCGCGGGCGAGCCCCGCGACCCCCTCACCGCGGCCGTGGCGGGCATGGTGCGCGCCCACGGCGAGGCGGCGCCCGGCCTGGTGCGGTGCGTGGAGGGCCTGCGCAGCACGCCGTTCCGTCCGACGGCCTGGGCCGGTGCCACCCCGCCGGTGCTCGTGGTGGGACAGGACGACATGCTGGTGCGCGGAACGGAGCAGGTCCTCGGCGTACTGGGTGTGGCGGAGCTGGTGAGTGTGCCCGGCGACCACCAACAGGCCCTTTCCGGTGACGCGTTCCGTCACACTGTCCTGAGAGTCCTCGCGCGGTGACCACGGGGGAGGCGCCGAAGGCGGCGGCAGCCGTCGGCTCCCGGCCGCTAACCGCGAGCCGGTCCACAGCGAGGACGCGGATGCCGGTCGAGAGTGAGGGAACGTCAGTGAGTCCGGGGACGAGGGCCAAGAAGGCCAAGGATTCCAACGAGTCCAAGGCGGAGCTCAGCTACGAGCTGCTGCGGTCTCGCATCCTTGACGGCACCTACGTGCCGGGGTACCGACTGGTGGTCAACCAGTTGGCCAAGGAGGCCGGGATCAGCACCATCCCGGTGCGCGAGGCCGTGCGCAGGCTGCAGTCCGACGGACTGGTGGAGGTCGTGCGCAACGTCGGTGCGCGGGTGGCGACTTTCGACGCCACGCAGGTGGAGCACTCGCTCCAGGTCCTGGCCAGGCTGGAGGGGTACGCGACCGCCATCTCCGCCCCCCACATGGGCCCCAAGGACCTGGCGGCCTCGCGGGAGATCAACGAGGGCATGTTCCAGGCCCTGGAGGCGTTCGACCCGGCGGCCTTCACGGCGCTCAACCGGGACTTCCACTTCTCCCTCTACCGGCACTGCCCGGACCGGCACCTCGGCGCGCTCCTGGAGTCGGAGTGGGCGCGGCTGGACCACATGCGGCGCTCGACGTTCACCTTCGTCCCCGGCCGCGCGCGCCGCTCGGTCGAGGAGCACGCCGACTTGCTCCGCCTGATCGAGACGGGCGCCGAGGCGCGGGAGATCGAACGCGTCGCCTGCGACCACAAGATCGCCACCGCCGAGGCGCTGCACGGCGCGCAGACCCCGCCCGGCCCGGACGGCAACCGGAGCGCCGGCTGACGCCGACCGCGCGGCCGGGGCGCACGACCACCGCCCGACCGGGCGCGCGGCCGGCGCATGCCCGGGCCCGCGGCCGGCGTCGCGCGGCGCGGACACGGGGGTGAGGGCCCGGGCGCGCGGCCGGGCACGTCCACCGACGCGGGGCCCGGCCCACCACCTCCCCGGTCGGTGTGCCGGGCCCCGCGCGCGTGCCCGCCGTGCCGCTCACACCAGGAGCTGACCGCCGTCGACCTGGACCACGGCCCCCGTGACGTGTCCGGCCTGCGCGGAGGCCAGGAACGTCACCAGCGGGGCGATGTCGCCGGTGGTGGCGATGCGGCCCAGCGGGATGCGCGCCTCCCACGCCTCCCGGGCCGCCGGGTCCTCCATGAGCCCGGCCGTCATCGGCGTGTGCACCGGGCCGGGTGCCACCCCGTTGACCCGGATGCCGTGCGGTGCGAGTTCCAGGGCGGCCGTCCGGGTGAGGGCGTCCACCGCGGCCTTGGTCGCCTCGTAGTGCCCCAGCCCGGCGGTGGGCTGCCGGGCGCCGATCGAGCTGATGTTGACGACGCTGCCCGCGCGTGCGTCCGCGACCATGCGCGCCGCGACCGCCTGCGTGACGGTGAACGTCCCGCGCAGGTTCACGGCCACCACCGTGTCGAAGACCTCCAGGGGCAGCTCCACCAGGAGGCCGCCGCCGGCGACGACCCCCGCGTTGTTCACCAGGACGTCCACCGGACCCAGCCGCTCGGCCACCAGGTCCAGGCCCGCGGTGACCGAGCGGGGGTCGGTGACGTCCAGCGTCACGGCGGTGCCGCCGCACTCCCCGGCGGTGCGGTGCGCGGCGGCGGCGTCCACGTCGGCCACGGCCACCCGGTCACCGAGGGCGGTGAAGGCTTCGGCCAGGGCCCGGCCGATCCCGCTCGCGCCGCCCGTGACCAGGACGACGCGGCCGGCGGCGCTCACCGGGCCTCCGCGATCAGCACGCGCGGGCTGCCCGGCAGCGCGCGCGTCTCGACCGGCTCCCAGCCGGCCGCGCGCAGCCAGCCGCGCACCTCGTCCTCCGGGTAGACGACGGTGCCGTCGATGACCAGGTACTCCCCCGCGTGCAGCGCGTCGATGCTGCGCTGTTGCGCCTGGGAGTCCAGGAAGAAGTCCAGCAGGAGCAGCGTCGCGCCCGGGGCGGCGGCCTGGCGCGCCCGCTCGGCGATGCGCCGGTTCTGCTCGGCGTCGAACCGGTGGGCCACGTGTTCCAGCAGCACCAGGTCGAAGCCGGAGGGGACCTCGCCGGCCACCGGGTCGCCCTCGACGATCTCGACCCGGTCGCCGACCCCGGCGTCGGCCAGCGTGGTGCGGGCGTGCTCGACGAGCTGGCCGCCGGAGAAGAACACGCCCCGGGCCCCGGGCGCGGTGCGCAGCGCCTCGGCCAGAAAGGAGCCCGAGAGGCCGCCGAGGTCCAGCAGCCGCTGGTGCCGGGAGAAGTCGTAGTGCTCGGCGAGCATCCGGGCGTGCAGGGCGTTGTAGGTCATCACGCCGGAGAGGAAGGTGCCCATCCGGTCGCCGTCGAGGTCCAGCGGGGCGGGGCGCGCGGTGCGGACGGTGTCGCCGAAGCCGAGCCAGTGGCCGTAGCTGACGGAGTCGAGGAAGGCGAGGAAGGGCCGCAGGTCGACGTCGTCTCCCCCGCCGGCCAGGTAGCGCTGCGTGCTGGGGGTGTTGGCGTAGTGCCCGTCGGTGCGCACGAGCAGGCCCAGGCCCGCCATGGAGTCGGCGAGGATGCGGGCGGTCTGCTCGGGCAGGCCGGTGCGCTCGGCGAGTTCGGCGGCGCTCGCCGGGGCGTCGGACAGGGCCGCGAACACCCCGGCCTCGCTCGCGGCGAAGAGCTGCTTGGCGGACATGTAGCCGATGGCGACGCTCACGATGCCGTCCGGTCCTGCGGGGTCGGTGTGGTCCGGTCCATGGGACATGGGTGCACTCCTTGGATGCCGAAGAATATGCTGAATGTTATACGATCAGTGCTCCGGCGGCCAGTGGCCGCGCACCACCATCGGAGGTTCGCGATGAACGACCCAACTCGGTTGCCCAGCCGCCCGCTTGGCACGGACGGACCGCGTGTGCCGGTCTTCGGCCTCGGTTCGTGGAACACCTGGGACCGCATGGACAAGGAGGAGGCGGCCGAACTCGTGCGCCGGGCGGTCGACCGCGGCGCCCACCTGTTCGACGTCGCCCACTACAACTTCGGGCCGCACGCCGAGAACGCCGTCACCGACGTGCTCTTCGGCAGGGCGGTCGCCGACGCGGGCCTGGCCCGCGAGGACTACCTGCTGTGCGGCAAGCTGTGGCTGTGGGAGTACCCCGAGTCCTCGTTCGCCGAGCAGATCGAGGTCTCACTCTCGCGCGTCGGCACCGACCGGGCCGACTTCGTCGTCGCCGGGGACTTCGTGGGCGACCTGAACGTCCGCGCCGTGGTGGCGGACGTGGCCGAACTCGTGCGCGACGGGCGGTTCGGCGCCTGGGGGGTGAACAACTGGTCGGCCGCCGACGTGTGGACCGCCCGCGAGTTCGCCCTGGCCGAAGGGATGACGCCGCCCTCCTTCGCCCAGCTCAAGTACAGCCTGGCCCGGCGTTCGGTGCCCGAAGGGGCGCCGTACGGGCGGCTGTTCTCCGAGGCCGGGCTGGGGCTCCAGGCGTCCGACGTCTTCGAGGGGGGCATTCTGGCGGGCAAGCTCCGCCCCGCGCGCAAGATCGGCGCCGACCCGGGCGGCATCCGCGACCGCATCAGCGCCGCCTACCCCGCCGTCCAGCGGGTGGCCGAGCGGTTCGGCGCGACGCCCGCCCAGCTCGCCGTCGCCTTCTGCCTGACCCACCCGGCCGTCGCCAACGTGCTGTTCGGGGCCAGTAGCCTGCGCCAGTTCGAGGACAACCTGGGGGCTGTGCGGGTGTGGCAGGAGCACGGCGACGCCCTGCGGGACGCGGTGACCGAGCTGTGGATCGACCGGGGCGTGGTGGACGCCGACGCCTCCTGGGGCACGGACGCTCCCCGGCGCGGGTGAGCGCGCCGCACCACCGCGGGCCGCGGCCGGCGACGGCCGCGGCCCGCGCGGCTCACGCCTCGTGGACCACGCGGCCGTCCACCACGGTCAGGGCCACCGGGACCGAAGGCAGGGCGCGCGCCTCCGTCTGGAGCAGGTCGGCCTCCAGGACGCACAGGTCGGCGACCTTTCCCGGCTCCAGGGAGCCCTTCCAGTCCTCCGCGCCGTCCTGCCAGGCCGCGCCCACGGTGTAGGCGCGCAGGGCCTGGGCGACGGTCAGCCGCTGCTCCGGGCCGCGCACCGTGTCGTCCAGGCCGCGCCGGGTCACCGCCGCCGCCAGCCCGGCGCGCCAGTCGGGCGTGAGCACGGGGGCGTCGGAGCTGAGGCACAGCCGGACGCCCGCGGCCAGCGCGTCGCGCGTCGGCCACGCGTGGGTGAGGGCGTCGGGGCCCAGGGCGCCGGCGAGCATGCCCGCGGTCGCCGCCGCGATACCCGGCTGGGTGTTCAGCCCGCTCCCGGACGCGGCCATGACGGCCAGCGTCCGCGGGTGCAGCAGGTCGCCGTGGATCAGGTAGTGCCGGGCGTCCCGGCCGTCGCGGGCCCGGGCCGCGGCGAGGGCGTCGGCGACGACCCGGGTCGCCCGGCCGCCCGTGGCGTGGACGCCGATCTGGTGCCCGGCGGCGTGCGCCGCGTCGATCATCGACACCAGGGCGGCCTCGCGCTCGGCGTCCGAGGCGCCCTCGACCAGCAGCCGCCCGTGGGAGCCGTCGGGGTAGGGCTCCTCCGTCCAGGCGCTGCGCATGGGCGGGATGCCGTCGGCGAAGATTTTCACCCCCGCGACGCGGAACCAGCCCGGGACCTCGGCGGGCGCCTGGAACGCGCGCAGCCCTTGCAGCAGGTCGGGGGCGGTGCTGGGCCCGTCCAGCTCTCCGAAGAGCAGGAGCGCGGTGACCCGGGCGCGCAGCTCGCCGCGCGCGGCGAGGTCGGCGTAGTCGTGCAGCGCTGCGGAGCCGAAGCAGCCGGTCGCCCCGTGGTCCTCGCCGGGGCCCAGCCCCGGTTCGGTGTAGCTGGTGACGCCCAGCGGTGCCAGCAGCTCCCCGGTGCGCGCGATCGCCCGCCGGCGCTGCTCGCCGGTCTCCAGCCGGACGGCCGGACCGGGGCCGCCGTGGTGCCCGTCCCCGCCGCCCGCGTCGGCGAGCTGGTCCATCAGCAGGTTCGGCCACAGCGCGCCGAGCCAGACACCGTGCAGGTGGGAGTCGTTGATGCCCGGCAGGACCGACCGTCCGCGCAGCCGTATGACGCGGGTGCCCCGGCCGATCAGCGGGGCGACGTCGTCGGCCGTGCCCACCCGCGTGACGCGCCCGCCGGAGACGGCCACCGCCTCGGCCACGCGGTCCGCGCGGTCGACGGTGTGCACCGGGCCGCCGGTGAGGACGAGGTCGGCCGCCGCGGTCAGGTCCCGATATTCGTCGAGCATCTTCTTCGCTCCCGCTCTAGACACCGCCGATGAGGCTCCTTACCGTACATGGAATCAGATACGATTTGCAGTGCCGGATCGTGGCGACGGCACCGCACCTGGGCAATCGGAGGTGACGATGCCCCTGCATCCCGAGGCGCGGCGGATCATCGAGCGCGGTAGCGCCGAGAGTTCCGGCCAGGCCCCACCGCTGGACGCGCAGGCGATGCGCGAGGAGTTCCGCCGGGTGTGGCGGATGCCCGACGACCTCCCCCCGGTGGGCGGTGTCGCCGACACCACGGCCCCCGGGCCGGCCGGGGAGATACCCGTGCGCGTCTACACCCCCGAGGGGGCCGGCCCCTTCCCCGTCCTCGTCTGGTTCCACGGCGGCGGCTGGACCATCGGCACCCTGGACGAGAACGAGTACTCCTGCCGCGCGGTGTGCGCGGCGGCCGGCGCGGTGGTGGTCTCGGTCGACTACCGGCTCGCGCCGGAGCACCCCTACCCGGCCGCCCTCGAGGACTGCTACGCGGCGGTGAGCTGGGTCCACGACCAGGCGGCGGCGCTCGCCGCCGACCCCGGCCGCATCGCGGTCGGCGGCGAGAGCGCGGGCGGCAACCTCGCCGCCGTCGTCGCCCTCAAGGCGCGCGACCTGGGCGGGCCCGGCATCCGGCTCCAGGTCCTCGTCTCGCCCGTGGTGGGCCACAGCGGGGACGGGCGGGCCTCCTACGCGGACTACGCGGACGGCTACTTCCTCTCCGCGTCCGCGATGGAGTGGTTCTTCACCCAGTACCCCCGCGACGCGCGGGACCTGGCGGACCCCTACCTGCTCCCCCTGCGGGCCACCGACCTGTCCGGACTGCCCCGGGCGCTGGTACTGGAGGCCGAGTACGACGTGCTGCGCGACGAGGGCGAGGCGTACGCGCGCGCCCTGAAGGACGCGGGCGTCGCCGTCGAGCTCGTGCGCTTCGACGGCCTCATCCACGGCTTCTTCGGCCTCCTGGCGAGTGAGCTCACCGACGCCGCCCGGGCGCACGCGGAAGTCGTCCGGGCACTGCGGTCGGCGTGCGGGGAAGGCCGCTGATGTCCGTTCCGGCCCTGTCCCTGAAAGACGTCAGCATCAAGCGCGCGGACGTCCCCGTCGTCCACGGTGTCTCGCTGGACGTCGAGCCGGCCTCGGTCACCGTCCTGCTGGGCGCGAACGGCGCGGGCAAGACGACCCTGATGGACGGCATCGCCGGCCTGGCCCGGACGGGCGGGGGGACCGTGGAGCTCGACGGGCACCGCGTCGACAAGCTCCCCACCTACCGCCGCGCCCAGGCGGGCCTGGCCTACGTCGAGCAGGCGCGCACCGTCTTCCGCACGCTGACCGTCGAGCAGAACCTGCTCGTCTCCCAGACCGGCGACCGCGGACCGGAGGCGGCCTACCGCCTCTTCCCCGAACTGGACAAGCGCCGCACGCTGCAGGCCGGGAGCCTGTCCGGCGGCGAGCAGCAGATGCTCGTGCTCGGCCGGGCGCTGGTGAGCGGACCCCAAACCGTCCTCATCGACGAAATGTCCGCGGGCCTGGCACCGGTGGTGGTCCGCCGCCTCATGCGGGCGGTGACCGACCTGGTGGAGCTGGGCATCGCGGTCCTGCTCATCGAGCAGTTCGCGCACCTGGCCCTGGAGATCGGCAGCCGTGCCTACGTGCTGCGCAAGGGCCGGGTCGCCTTCGAGGGCGCCTGCGCCGACCTGCGGGACGACAGCGCACGGCTGCACGCGGCCTACTTCGGAACGGCGCAGCCGCACGGCGGCCCCGGGCCCGCCGACCGCCCACGCCCCGACGCGGCAGAGAGCGAGAGACCATGACCCCCTCGGACAAGCGCTCCCTGGCCACCGGGCTGGGCACCGCGGTGCTGGCCTGCCTGCTGGTGCCGGTGGTCCTGCCCCCGTACTGGATCTACCTGGCGATCACCGCGGTCACCGGGGCGGTGATCATGCAGAGCTACGGGGTGATCGTCGGCCGGGTGGGCGTGATGTCCCTGTGCCAGATGTCCTTCGCCGCGATCGGCGCCTGGGTCGTGCTCCGGCTCAACGTGGCCGACGCGCCCGGCGGCTTCCTGCTGTGGCTCGTCCTGGGAGGGCTCGCCGCCGTCCCGGTCGGCGTGGCCATCGGCCTGCCGGCGCTGCGCATCAGGGGCGTGAACCTCGCGGTGGTCACCTTCGGCTTCGCGGTCTCCACCGACATCGTCTTGAACATCCACCAGTTCCCCGGCACGGCCGAGCTGAAGATGCTCCAGCGGCCGGGGATGTTCGCCGACGACGGCCGGTACTTCGTGCTGACGGTGCTCGTCTTCACCCTGCTCGCCCTCGCGCTGACGTGGGTGAGCCGCACCCGTCTGGGCAGGTCCTGGACGGAACTGCGCCACTCGGAGCGGGCGGCCGCCGCGCACGGCGTCTCGGTGGCGCGCAGCAAGCTCGCCGCCTTCGCGATCAGCTCCTTCGTCGCCGGTGTGGGCGGCGGGCTGATGGCCGGGCAACTGGGCCTGGTCGTGGCCGGCAACTTCGCCATGATGCAGTCGCTGGCGCTGTTCGCGGTGGCGATCCTCATCGGGCCGCACCACCCCGAGGGCGCGGTGATGGGCGGGATCTTCGGCGCGGTGATGGCGACCGTCCTGGACAAACTGCGGCTGCCCCAGGACCTGGGCGGGATGCTCTTCGGGGTGGCGGCGGTGTTCGCCCTGCGCAGCGGGGTGAGCCAGACGGACTTCACCCGCACGCGCCGGCGTGAACGCGCGGCCCGCCCGCTGCTCGGCGGGGGCGAGAGCGCCCGTCCCGGACAGAGCGGACCGCCCCGGGAGCCGACCGCGCCGGAGGGTGCCGCGCCCCCGGCCGCAGCCGAGCCACCGGAGGGCACGAGCCCGCCCCGGGAGGCGGACCTCCCGGCCGGCACCGCCCCCACCGCGGCGGCGCCCCAGGGGGCCGCCGACGAGCGGCCGTGCCTGGCGGTGCGGGGCCTGAGCGTGCGCTACGGGAAGGTGGTCGCCCTGGACGCGGTCGACCTCACCGTGCCCGCCGGAGCGGTCGTGGGACTCATCGGACCCAACGGCGCCGGCAAGTCGACCTTCATCTCCGCGGTCACCGGCTTCGTCGCGGGCTACGCGGGCACGGTCGAACTGGCCGGAGAGCCGCTGGAGCGGCTGAGCCCCACCGCGCGGGCCAGGCGGGGCCTGCGCCGCACCTTCCAGACCACGGCCATCGCCCCCGAGCTCACCCAGTACGAGTACCTGACGATCGGAGCGGGCCGCAGGCTGTCCCGCGGCGAGGCCGACGAGCTGCTGGAGTTCTTCGGCTGCCCGCCCGGTGACGTGCCGGTGTCCATCACCGACGCGGGCACCCGGCGGCTGCTGGACGTGGCCGCGGCCATCGCCGCCCGCCCCCGGGCGGCCCTGCTCGACGAACCGGCCGCCGGGCAGTCGGCGGCCGAGTCGCTGACGCTAGGCCGCCGACTCGCCGAGGTCCCCGAGCGCTTCGGCGTCTCGGTACTCCTCGTCGAACACGACATGGACCTCGTCCGGGCGGCCTGCCGCGAGGTGACCGTCCTGGACTTCGGGCACGTCATCGCCCAGGGGCCGACCGCGCAGGTCCTGCGGGACCCGGCCGTCATGGCCGCCTACCTGGGCACGGCGGACGTCCCCGTCCCCTGACCACCACCACGGGACCCCACGCGGTCCCGCCGCCAGGCCGCCGCCCTCAGGGGCGGGCGGCACCGGGTCACGGCCGACCGCCGTCGCCCGCCCGGGGCACCGCCCCGCACCAGCTCCCGACCGGCCCCCACCCGGAAGCGGATCACCCGGACGACCGCCCGAGGCCGTCCGGCGGCAACCACTGCCGAGAACGCCGAGAACGCCGAGAACGCCGAGAACGGCAAAACCGGCGGGAACGGCTTAAACGGCTTAAACGGCGAAAACGTCGAGAACAAGGAAGTGCACCACATGAAGCACGCGCGTGTGACCGCGGCCCTGGCCGCGGCGGTCCTGGCAGGCGCCAGCGCCGCCTGCTCCACCGACGGGGGCGGGGAAGCGACCACCGGGCCGATCAAGGTCGGTTCCATCAACGGTGTCACCGGACTCTTCCAGACCCCCGAGGTCCCCAAGGCGGTCCAGGCGGTCTTCGACGAGGTCAACGAGGCGGGCGGCGTCAACGGCCGCGAGCTGGAACTGATCAGCGTGGACGACGCCATGAACCCGCAGCGGTCCACCGAGGCGGCCCTGGACCTGATCCAGACCGAGGGCGTCGTGGCCCTCGTCGGCTCCTCCAGCGCTGTGGACTGCGGGCTCAACCGCGGCACCTACAGTAAGCACGAGATCGTCTCCATCCCGGCCGTCGGGGTCGACCCGGCCTGCTTCACCAGCCCGAACATCGCACCGGTCAACCCCGGACCGTTCGGCCTGCTGACGGCGATGCTCTACTACGCCTCCGAGGAGCTGGGGCACGACCGGGTCTGCATCGACTACACCGTGCTCCCCGGCAGCGGCGGCGGCGTCGACGCGGCCATCCAGGAGTGGAGCGACCTGACCGGCAAGGAGCTGGCCCACCAGGAGCTGTCGGTCGGCGAGGGCGACCCGACCAAGTACCTGGTCGCCGACAAGAACGCCGGCTGCCAGGCGGTCCTCTACAACGGCCCGGTGGGGCCCTACTTCGCCCAGGCCAAGACGCAGGGCATGGAGGACGTGGACTTCATCGTCGGCGCCAACAGCTACACCGACGCCAACGCCCAGGCGATCCCGCCGGGCCTGCACGTCTACGCCGGCACCGAGTGGCAGCCGTACACCGACGCCACCCTGCCGGGCAACGAACGCTGGTCGAAGATCATCGAGGAGAACGAGATCCAGCGGACCGCCTTCAGCCAGGGCGCCGTGATGTCCGCCGACGTCTTCGTCGAGGTGCTGAGGACGATCGAGGGCGACATCACCCGCTCCTCGGTGACCGAGGCGTTCAAGTCCATGGAGCCCGTCGAGTACCCCATGGTCGGCACGCCCTGGGTCTTCGGCCCCGGCGAGGCGCACAACCCCGTCAAGGGGAGCCGGTTCGTGAAGGCCGAGGGCGGCGCCTGGCAGGTGCTGCCCGAGGGCTTCATCGTCCCCGGTGAGCAGAACTGACTCCCGTCCGCCGGCGCACGCGCGGCCCCGCGCGTGCCCTCGAACCACCAGGGGGTTCCGATGGTGAACTCAGTGATCGCCGGCCTGACGAGCGGCGGGGTGTACGCGCTGCTCGGGCTGTGCGTGGTGCTGACCTACCGGCTCGTCGCCGTGGTCAACTTCACGATGGCGGCCGTGGGCGCGATGGGCGCCTTCGTGATGGTGTCGCTGACCGACGCGGGGGTGAGCGCCTGGCTCGCCCTGCCCGTCGGGGTCGCGGCGGGCGCGGCCCTGTCCGCGGCGCTGGGAGCGGTGCTCGTCCGCTGGTTCGGCGGGCACGGCCAGAACACCAAGGCCGCCGTGAGCGTCGCCCTGTACGTGGCGCTCATGGCGGTGGGGCTGCGGCTGTTCGGCAGCACCACCACGGGGGCGCACAGCTTCCCCCGGCCCTTCGACGCCCCGGTGTTCTCCGCCGGCAGCGTCGTGGTGCCGCAGTCCGCGCTGGTCTCGCTGGCGTTCGCGGTGCTCATCACCGCGGGCGTCGGGCTCGTGCTGCACCGCACGCGGGTGGGCCTGCGCCTGCAGGCGCTGTCCGAGCAGCCGTCGACCGCACAGGTCGTGGGCATCGCGGCCCCGCGCCTGGCCCTCGTCGTCTGGGTCGTCATCGGGGCCGTCACCACGCTGGTGATCCTGCTGGTGGCGCCCCGGCTGGGCGGCGACTTCTCGACGCTGGGCAAGCTCATCAACACGGCGCTGGCCGTCGCGATGCTCGGCGCCTTCCGCAGCCTGCCGCTGACGCTGGCCGGCGGGCTGGTCCTGGGCTGCCTCGAAGGGCTGTCCGCGGCGGTGGAGGCGGTGCAGCAGTACCAGGGCGTCGTCCCCTTCCTGGTGATCGTGGTGCTGCTGTGGTGGCGCAGCCGCCACGAGGTGTGGGACACCGCGCACAGCCGATAGCGAGAGGAAGCACACGCGAACATGTCGATACCCGCCTTCACCCGGGCCGCGGTCCTGCGCGCCCACGGGGAACCGCTGACGATCGAGGAGATCCCGCTGCCCGACGCCTGCGAACCGGGCGCGGCACTGGTACGGGTGGACTGCGCCACGCTGTGCGCCACCGACGTCCACCTGTGGAGCGGCGCCATGGCGCTGCCGGACATGCTGCCGATGGTGCTCGGCCACGAGATGACGGGCACCGTGCTCGCCGCGGGGCCGGGAACGGTCGACGCGCTGGGCCGCGAGATCACCGTGGGGCGGCGGATCGGCTGGTCGGAGTCCGTCTGCGGCCACTGCCACGGCTGCACCGTGCTGCGCGCGCCGGTGGCCTGCTCCGAGCGCGGCTACGGCTTCCGGCAGCGCGCCGACCGGTGGCCGTACTCCACCGCGGGCCTGGCGGAGCACGTCTACGTCACTCCGGGGGCGCTGAAGGTCCTCCTGCCCGACGACGTCGAGGACACCTGGGCCGCCGCGGCCGGGTGCGCGGTCAAGACCGTGCTGCACGCCTTCGACCGGGCCGGGGGCGTGCGCCCCGGGGCGAGCGTCGTGGTCCAGGGCGCCGGCGCGCTCGGGCTCCTGGCCACCGCGGTGGCCCGCGTCAGCGGCGCGGGCACCGTCGTCACCGTGGGCGCCCCCGACGCCCGGCTGGAGCTGGCGCGCTCCTTCGGCGCCGACGTGACCATCGGCCTGGACGGCGACGCGGACGAGCGCGTCGGCCAGGTGCGTGACGCCACCGGCGGCCTGGGCGCCGACCTGGTGCTCGACCTCGCCGGAGCCCCGGGGGTCGGGGCGGAGGCCGTGGACATGGCCGCCTGGGGCGGCCGGTTCGTGGTGGTGGGCAGCACCGGCCCGCGGCCCGACCCGATCCCGCTGGGCACCGTGATGGGCAAGGAGCTGACCGTGCTCGGCTCCCTCAACGGAGACGTCGGCGACTACCACCGGTCGGTGGAGTTCCTGCGCACCTTCCGCTCCCGCTTCCGCTGGGACGACCTGTTCAGCGAGCCCGTGGGGCTCGGCCGGGCGTCGGCGGCGGTGGAGTCGATGTCACGGCTCGAACAGGTCAAGGCCGTCGTGCACCCCTGGCAGCCCTAGCCGCACCCCGTTCCCCCTCACCTCCCCCCGGACCGCCGTGCGGTCCGCCCGACGAAGGAGTCAGATGCCCACGCCACCCACGACCGTTCCCCGCCGCCGTATCGGCACCGCAGGACCGCAGGCGTCCGTGCTCTCCCTGGGGTCCTGGCACACTTACGACCGCATGGACTTCCACGACGCCGTGGCCATGGTGCGGCACGCCGTCGACCGCGGCGTCAACCTGTTCGACGTCGGCGTCTACGGGATTCCCGGCCAGCCGCCGGTCTTCACCGACGTGCTGTTCTCGGCCGTCGTGCGGGCCGCGGGCGTGGCGCGCGACGCCTACCTGCTGTCCGCCAAGCTCTGGCTGGAGCCCTACCCCGGGCAGTCGCTGAAGGAGCAGCTCGAGCGCGCCCTCCTGCGGGCGGGGACCGACCGTGCGGACATCGCCGTGCTCGGGGACATCCGCCGCGACGACACCGACCTGCGGGCTCTCGCCGAGGACCTCGCCGAGCTCGAACGCGCCGGGCTCATCGGCTGCTGGGGGGTGAACAACTGGTCGGCCTCCGCCGTCCTGGCGATCCGCGAGCACGCGCTGCGCGCCGGTTCCCCCGGGCCGCAGATGGCACAGCTCAAGTACAGCCCGTGCCGCCGGTCGATCCCGGACGGCGCCCCGTTCGCCGAGGTGTTCGCGAGCGGCGTCACCCTGCAGGCGTCGGACGTGATGGAAGGCGGCATCCTGGCGGGCAAGGTGAACCCCCGACGGCAGATCGGCCGCGACCCCGGCGGGGTGCGCGCGCGCATCCAGCAGGCCGCGGGCGAGCTGGGAAACATCGCCCGCGAGCTGGACGCCACACCCGCCCAACTGTGCATCGCCTTCGCGCTGACCCATCCCGCCGCCGGGAACGTGCTCTTCGGGTCGAGCAGCCTCCGGCAGCTCCAGGAGAACATCGCGGCCCTGGAGGTGCTGGAGCGCGTCGGCGCCGCGCGCCTGCGGTCGCTGGTCGAACCCCTGTGGGCCGACCGGGACGCGGTCGACCCGGAAGGCCCGTGAGGGGCCGGCGCGCCCGGGGAGGCCGCCCTAACCGGCGGTGTCGGCACCGGGCGCGGGCGGCGTCCCGGTGCCCGCGACCCGGTCCAGGAAGGCGTCCACCAGGCGGTGTGCGCGCACCCGCGCGGCGGGTTCGGCCGCGCGGGTGCGCTCCAGGAGCCGGTCGGGGTCGAGGCCCCGCGCGGTGAGCTGCGCCCGGCCGCCTGCCGCCAGCCACCGCAGGAGGACGCCGGCGTTCACCTCCGGGTGGAACTGCACGCCCAGGCTCCGCCCGGAGGTGAACGCCTGGGGAGCGGCGCCGGTGCGGGCCAGCTCGGTGACGGTGTCGGGCAGCACGCAGCGGTCGCCGTGCCACTGGAACCACGGCCCGGCCGCGACCAGGCCGGGGTCGTCGGTGGCGATCTCGGTCCAGCCGATCTCCGGGCGGGGCGCGGCCTCCACCGCCCCGCCGAGCGCCGAGGCCAGCACCTGCGCGCCGAAGCAGATGCCGAGCACGGCCACGCGGGCGTCGTGGGCGGCGCGCAGGAACGCC
Source organism: Streptomyces marinisediminis (assembly GCF_026262575.1). Classification (GTDB taxonomy): domain Bacteria; phylum Actinomycetota; class Actinomycetes; order Streptomycetales; family Streptomycetaceae; genus Streptomyces; species Streptomyces marinisediminis. The sequence continues at coordinate 121,522 of NZ_JAPKFL010000016.1, read as the reverse complement.
GTCTCGTCGCCCACCCAGCTCCCCACGGTGGTGTGGTCGTAGACCGACCACGGCGCGCCCAGCGCGATGACCAGGTCCCAGGCGCGGGGGTCGGGGAAGTCGAACCGGACGGCGGGGCGGTGGTGGTGCCGTTCGGGGACGACGGTCACGGTCGTCAGCTCCCAGCCCCGCTCCGCCAGCCGCTCGCCGACGAACCCCGGCTGTGAGGCGTGCTCGTGCCGGACGACCAGTGCGCGCACGGTCCCTCCCTCCCGTGCGGCCCGGCCGGACCGCACCCAGATCGTTTGCCCCCAAATGTTAGGCGGTCGGGGCCCGTGTGCCCAGCGACCGCGTCCCCGCGCCGGCGCACCGCCGGGCGGGGGCGACGGACAGAGAACGAACCGGAAGGGGCCCTCGATGGCCGACACCACACCCACCCTCATCCTCACCGGCGGCTCGGTGCTCACCGCGGACGCCCGTTTCTCCACCGCCGAGGCCGTGGCCGTCCGGGGCCGGTGGATCACGGCCGTCGGCACCACCGCCGCGATACGAGCGCTCGCGGGGCCCAAGACCCGGGTCGTCGACCTCGCCGGGCGCACGCTCCTGCCCGGCATCAACGACTCGCACCTGCACGGTGTGGCGTACGCGCTGACGAAGCCGCCCTTCGCCCTGGACGTGGGGCACCCGGCCGTGGGGTCCCTGGCCGACGTGGCGGCCGCCGTGCGCGCGGCGGTCCGCGCCGCCCGGCCCGGTCAGTGGGTCACCGGACTCGGGTGGGACCGCGGCTACCTGGCCGAGTGCCTGGCCGACGCGCGCCGGATGCCGCACCGCCGCGACCTGGACGCCGCCGCCCCCGACACCCCCGTCTACCTCACCGACTTCTCCTCCCACATGGCCTGGGTCAACACCGCCGCGCTGCGCGCGTGCGGCATCGACGGCGCCACCGTGCCACCGGCCGGCGGGACGATCGACACCGACGAGCACGGCGAACCCACCGGCATCCTGCGGGAAGCGGCCCAGCGTCTCGTCCAGGACCGCCTGCCCCTGCCCGGCGTCGACCGGCGGCGGACGGCGATCGAGGCACTCGTCGGGGAGCTGCACGCCCGCGGCATCACCAGCTACACCGAGCCCGGCCTCGGACCCGGTGGCGGCGGGGCGCTGCTGGGCGGTCTGAGCACCGACTCGCTGCACGCCTACGCCGGGCTGGCGGCGGACGGGGCGCTGCGGGCCCGCGTCAGCGTGCTCCTGCTGCCCGCCCCCACGGGCGGCTCGGCGGCCGAGCTGCGGGAGGGGCTGGCCGCGCTGCGGGCCTCCCTGGAGGGCGGCGCGGCCGTCGACCCCCGCCGGCTGCGCGTCGTCGGGGTCAAGATCTTCGGTGACGGCGTACCGCCCAACCGCACCGCCTGGATGAGCGAGCCCTACGCCGGGGGCGGACACGGCGCGCTGTGCGTCCACGGGGACACCCCCGAGCGGCAGGCCGGGGAGCTGCGCGAGATGATCCGCGTCGCGCACGAGGCGGGGTACCAGCTCGGGGTCCACGTCACCGGCGACCTGGCCATCGACACCGTCGTGGACGCCTTCGTCGCGGCGAACGAGGCCGCGCCGCGGGCCGATCCGCGCCACTACGTGATCCACGGGGACTTCGTCTCCCCGGCGAGCCTGGCCCGGCTGGCGGCCCACGGGTTCGGGGTCAACATGAACCCGGCCATCAAGTGGACGATCTCCGACCTGATGGACGAGGTGGTGGGCGAGCGGCGCTCGGCGTACCAGTGGCCGGTCAGGTCGGCGTTCGAGGCGGGCATCGCGGTGTGCGCCAGCTCCGACGCCCCGATCACCGTGCCGGACTGGCGGCAGGGGGTCGCCGGGATGCTCCTGCGCGAGTCCAAGGCCAGTGGGCGGCCGAGCGGGCGGGACCAGTGCGTCGGCCTCGCCGACGCGGTGCGGGCCTACACCGCCCACCCGGCCCGTCAGGACCTGGCCGAGTCCTGGAAGGGGACCGTCGAGCCGGGCAAGGTGGCCGACCTGTGCGTCCTGGACCGGGACCTGCTCGCCACCGACCCGCACGACATCCCGGGCATCGAGGTGGACCTGACCGTGTTCGACGGGCAGGTGGTCCACGAGCGCTCCGGCGGGGCGGCGGGCGCGTAGCACGGCGCGGGCCCCCTCCCGGCTCCGCGCCGGGAGGGGGCCCGCGTGCGGTTCCCTCACAGGTGCCGGGCGTACTCCGCGCGCTCCCAGTCGGTGACGTGGCGCGCGAAGCGCTCGGCCTCGTCGCGCTTGTAGGCGAGGAAGGAGGCGGTGAACTCCTTGCCGAGCAGCTCACCGAGCGCGGTGTCGGCCTCCAGCGCGTCCAGCGCCTCGGGCAGCGACCTGGGCAGCGACCGCGCGGCCGCGCCGTCGTAGCCGTACCCCTCCAGCGGGGCGGGGGGCTCCTCACCGGCCCGCACCCCGAGCAGGACGGCGGCGGCGGACGCCGCGACGGCCAGGTACGGATTGGCTCCGGCGTCGCCCAGCCGCAGCTCCAGCCGGGTACCGGCGCCCCGCTCGGGCGGGACGCGGACCATGGCGCTGCGGTTGTCCAGGCCCCAGTCGACGAGCCAGGGCGCCAGGCTGTCGGGACCGAACCGCTTGTAGGAGTTGACGGTCGGGTTGAGCAGGGCGGCCAGCGCCGGGGCGTGCGCGAGGAGGCCGGTGACGGCGTGGCGCGCGGTGGCCGACAGCCCGAAGGGGGCCGCGGGGGCGTCGAAGGCGTTGCCGCCCGCCGGGTCCTCCCCGGACAGGTGGAGGTGGAAGCCGGAGCCGCCCGCGTCCTGGAAGGGCTTGGCCATGAACGTGGCGACCCGGCCCTCGCGCCGCGCGAGTTCCCTGACGGCGGCCTTGAAGAGAAAGGCGCGGTCGGCGGCGTGGAGCGCCTCGCCGTGCCGGAGGTTGATCTCGAACTGGCCGCCGTCGAACTCGTGGTTGCCGCTGATGACGTCCAGGCGCAGGTCGCGCAGGTGGCGCAGGGTGCGCAGCAGGTGGTTGGCCGGGTCGGAGCGCAGCCCGGCGGTGTAGACGGTGCCGGTGTCCGCGCTGTAACGGCGCAGGCCGCCGGGCGCGTCCGCCGACTCCTCGCACAAGTAGTACTCCAGCTCCGGGCCGGCCACCAGGCGCAGGCCGGCCTGCGCACAGGACGCCAGCACCGACCGCAGGAGGTCCCGGGGCGACTCGGGGCCGGGGGCCCCGGTGGCCGGGTCGAGGACGTCGCCCAGGCACCAGGCCACCCCCGGCTCCCAGGGCAGGGGGACGAGGGTGGTCAGGTCGGGGCGCACGGCGATGTCGGGCAGCCCGGCCTCCAGGCCGCCGCCGGGGACGTGGACGGTCTCGCCGCGCGGGGTCGTGTGGTAGACGGCCCGGCAGAAGCCCAGACCGCTCTCGCAGGCCGCGGGCAGGTGGTCGAGCAGCACGTCGCGGGCCCGGTCGGTGCCGATGAGGTCGGGGTAGACGACGCGGACGACGTCGACGCCCGCGGCGGCGAGCCGGTCGACGTGCTGCTGGATCTCGTGCGGTGTGTGGGCGCTCACCAGGGGCTCCTCAGGCGGGACGCGGCGGGCAGGCGGGCCCGAGCTGACCTTCCCGCATTTCGTTTGAGGTCAAACAGTAAGTGGGAGCGGCGGCGCGGGCAAGGGGGCGGCGGCACCCTTCCGCCCGCCGGGAGGCGTGTTGACCGGAGCCGGAGGCCCGGATATGTTGTTTGGGCTCAAACGATTATCGTGCCGCTCCTCCTCCCCCTCCCGGAGACGGCCTCGGCCCGGGCCGCCGGGCGCCCACGCGCCCGGCCCCCACCGCCCCGCATCCCCGCATCCCCGCATCCCCGCATCCCCGCATCCCCGCATCCCCGGCAGACCGTACGGCCCTGCGAACAGGAGGCACGTGTGACCGGCGTCCGCGGCTACTTCCCGCCCAAGACGGCGACCGGCCGGTCGTCGCTCATCCCCCCTCCCCCGTGGCACTACTCGGGCGACCTCATCACCATCGAGTACCGCACCGACCCCGCCCGGGTCCGCGAGCTGCTGCCCGAGCCGCTGGAACTCGCCGAGGAGGACCCGGGCGCCGTCGCGCTCGTCTGGGCCGACTGGCAGTCCTGCGGCGCCTCCGGCGAGGAACTGCTGGACCCCGTGCGCGCGCAGTACAAGGAGGCCTTCGCGGTCGTGCGCTGCTCCCACCGGGGGCGCGTCTACTCGCGCTGCGTCCACATCTGGGTGGACAAGGACTTCGCGCTCGCCCGCGGTCTCCACCAGGGCTACCCCAAGAAGCTCGGCTCGATCCACCAGACCCGGCCGCATCCCCACGGGCCCGCTCCCCGGCTGGCCCCCGGAGCCCGGTTCGGCGCCACCCTGGCCGCCGGCGACCGCCGGCTGGCCCAGGCGGTGGTGGAGCTGCGGGAGCCCTCGGCCACGGGCGGCTTCGTCAACGGTCACCCCATGGCCCACCACCGCTGGCTGCCCTCCATCGAGAAGGGCGGCGGGCTCGCCCTGGACGAACTGGTCGAGTCCGGCGCCGCCGCCTTCGAGGCCGGGCCCGCGTGGGCCGCCGACGCCGAGCTGGAGCTCTTCGAGGCCCCGAACGAGGAACTGGCCCGCCTGGAGATCCGCGAGCCGATCGCGGCGTACTACCGGCAGGTCGGCGTCGTCTGGGACGGCGGCAGGCTCCTCGCGTCAGGCACCTCCCGGGCCCGGTGACCGGCGCGTCCGGCCCGCCCCCAACGGCCCCCGCACCGACCCGATCCCCGTACGACACCCCGCGCCCGCCGACTGGAGCACCGCACATGTCCGAACACACCGCCACCGTCGAAGGCGTCGCCGTCGACACCCGCCACTGGATCGGCGGCCGGCGCGTCGCCTCCGGTGAGACGTTCACCGATCCCTCGCCCCTGGACGGCCGCACCCTCGCCCGGGTGGCGCGCGGCGGCGCCCCGGAGATCGAAGCCGCCGTGGCCGCCGCCCGGGACGCCTTCCCCGGCTGGGCCGCCACCCCGCGGGCCGAACGGGCCCGCCTCCTGCACGCACTCGCCGACGGTGTGGAGCGGCGGCTGGAGGAACTGGCCCGCGTCGAGACCGCGGACAACGGCGCCCTCCTGCGCTCGCACCGCCGGGGCGTGATGCCCCGGGTGGCGCACAACTTCCGGTTCTTCGCCGACTGGCTGCTCGCCCTGGAACACCAGGACTTCGACACCCGGGGCCACACCAACCACGTCTCCTGGGACCCGGCCGGCCCCTGCGCGCTGATCACTCCGTGGAACGCGCCCCTGATGCTGGCCACCTGGAAGGTCGCCCCCGCCCTGGCCGCGGGCAACACGGTGGTGCTCAAACCGGCCGAGTGGTCGCCGCTGACCGCCTCCCTGCTGGCCGACATCGCCGCCGGAGCGGGACTGCCCGACGGCGTACTCAACGTCGTCCAGGGCCACGGGGCCGAGGCCGGTGCCGCCCTCGCGGCCCACCCGGACATCCGGCGGATCAGCTTCACCGGCTCCGTGCCCACCGCGCGGCGCATCGCCCGGGCTGCCGCGGCCAACCTCACCCCCCTCAGCCTCGAACTGGGCGGGAAGTCACCGCTGCTGGTCTTCGCCGACGCCGACCTCGACCTGGCCGTGGAGCTGGCCGTCGGCCAGTACGACAACGCCGGCCAGGTCTGCCTGGCGGCCAGCCGCATCCTGGTGGAGTCCTCCGTCGCCGAGGAGTTCACCCGCCGGTTCGCGCGGCGGGCCGACGCGCTCGTCCAGGGCGACCCGCGCGAGGAGACCACCGACCTCGGCCCCGTCGTCCACCCCCGCCAACTGGAGCGGATCGACGGTTTCGTGCGGCGCGCCCTGGACGCCGGGGCCCGCGCCGTCGTGGGCGGCGGTCCGCACCCCGGACTCGGCGGCCTGCACTACCGGCCCACCCTGCTCGCCGACGTCGCCCAGGACTCCGAGATCGTCCAGGAGGAGGTCTTCGGCCCCGTGCTGACCCTGCAGACCTTCACCGGGGAACAGCAGGCCGTCGACCTCGCCAACGGCACCCGCTTCGGCCTGGCCGCCACCCTCGCCACCGGCGACCGCGACCGGGCCGAACGCGTCACCCGGCAGCTCGTCGCGGGCACCGTCTGGGTCAACTGCTTCTTCGTCCGCGACCTGCGGGCACCCTTCGGCGGCTCCCGGCACTCGGGCGTCGGCCGGGAGGGCGGCAACTGGAGCTTCGACTTCTACTGCGACCTGAAGAACGCCGTCACCGCACCCGGAGGGTGGTCGCGCCATGGGTGAGATCGTCGGCGCGGGCCTGCTCGCGCACGTGCCCACCATCGTCCTGCCCGAACACACCCGCCGCGAGCTCAACGAGGGCCAGGAGACCACCCTGGTGACCGGCCTGCGCCGGCTGCGCGAGGACGTGTTCGCCACGGCGGACTACGACACCGTCGTCGTCCTGGACTCGCACTGGGCCACCACCGTGGAGTTCGTCGTCACCGCCCAGCCGCGCCGCGCCGGGCTCTACACCTCCGAGGAACTGCCGCGCGGCATGTGCCGCATGCCCTACGACTACCCCGGCGACCCCGAACTGGCCCGCAGCGTGGCCTCCTTCGCCGCGGAGCACGGCACCTGGATCACCCCCATCGACGACCCGTACCTGCCCGTCTACTACGCCACCCTCAACCTGTGGAAGTACCTCGGCGAAGGGCTGCCCGACAAGCGGTGGGTGTCCATCGGCGTCTGCCAGACCGGCGACGTCGAGGACCACCTGCGCCTGGGCCGCGCCCTGGCCGACGGCATCGCGGCGACCGACCGCAAGGTGCTCCTCATCGCCTCCGGAGCCCTGTCGCACACCTTCTGGCCGCTGCGCGAACTGCGCGACCACGAGGCCAGCGACCCCGTGCACATCTTCTCCCCCGAGGCGCGGGAGGCCGACCTGCGGCGCATCGCCTGGTTCACCGAGGGCCGCCACGACGAGGTCCTGCGCACCATGCCGGAGTTCCGCGTCCACCGGCCCGAAGCGGGCTTCTCCCACTACCTGATGCTGGCGGGCGCCCTGGGCGAGAGCCGCTGCACGGCGCGCGCCCGCCAGTACGGCGCCTACGAGAACTCGGTCGGCACCGGGCAGGCGCACCTGTGGTTCGACCGCCCCGCGGGCGGCTGGACCGCACCGGCGTCCGCGTCCGCGAGCCGCCCCGCCACCACGTCCGTCCCGAGCGGGGAGACCGCCCATGCCTGAGTACCGCCGCATCCTCCTGGACGGCGCCGTCGTCCAGACCGTCACGGCCGGAGACGACCTCGTCGCCGGCGACGGCCGCCGGGTGCGGGCCAGCGAGGCGACGCACCTGCCGCCCGTCACCCCCACAAAGGTGATCGCGGTCCACCTCAACCACCGCAGCCGCGTGGAGGAGTTCGGCATCCCGCTCGGCCCGGCGCCGACCTACTTCCACAAGCCCGTCTCGGCGCTCAACGCGCACCGGGGGGCCGTCGTCCGCCCCGCCGGCTGCGCCTGGCTCAACTACGAGGGCGAGGTCGCCATCGTCATCGGCCGGACGTGCCGCAACATCGCCCCCGGCGAGGCCGGTGCCTACATCGCGGGGTACACGGTGGCCAACGACTACGGCCTGCACGACTTCCGCGACACCGACGCGGGCTCCATGCTGCGCGTCAAGGGGTCGGACACCCTGTGTCCGCTGGGCCCCGGCCTGGTCACCGACTGGGACTTCCGCGGCAAGTCGCTGCGCACCTACGTCAACGGGGAGGTGGTGCAGGACGGTTCCACCGACGAGATGGAGTGGGACATGCACTACCTCGTCGCGGACATCGCCCGCACCATCACCCTGTGCCCCGGTGACGTCCTGCTCTCCGGCACCCCGGCCAACTCCCGGCCGGTACGCCCCGGCGACGTGGTCGAGGTCGAGGTGGAGGGGCTGGGACGGCTGGTCAACCACATCGCGACCGGCCCCGTCCCCGTCCGCACCGACGTCGGAGCACAGCCCACGGAGTCGGAGGAGGTGCGCTCCACCGCGCTCGGCGGGGACTGGGAACTGCGCGGCGTCCGGCCGCCCCGGCGCTCCTGACGGCCCCGGCCGCTCCCGCGGCGGCGGCCCCGCGACGCCCCGGGCGAGCCAGGGCCGACCGGGGCCGCGCGGGCCAGCGGCGGCCCCGGCCCGCGCGGCCGTACAATTCGGTCCCGAACGGTCACCCGCCGACGGAGGAATGCCTGTGCCCGGCCAGCGATCCATCACCGAAGCCGAGAAGCTGGTCGAGGAGAAGCTCGGCGGCATCCGCGTGCGGCGCGAGCAGATGGCCGTGGTGGCCAACATGCACCGCGCCGCCGCCGCCGTCCGGCAGCACCTGGAGAACTCCGTTCTGCGCGAGGCGGAGCTGACGTGGACGGCCTTCGTCGTCCTGTGGGTGGTGTGGATCTGGGGCGCATCGGAGACCCGCCGCGTGGCCGAGGAGGCCGGCATCTCCAAGGGCACCCTCACCGGCGTCGCCCGCACCCTCCAGACGCGCGGGCTCGTCCGGCGCTCCGGGCACCCCACCGACGGCCGGCTCGCCGTGCTCAGTCTCACCGAGGAGGGCGAGACGCTGATGCGACGGCTCTTCCCGGAGTTCAACGAGGAGGAGGCGTGGGTCGTCGGCCAGCTCAGCGACGAGGAGTGCCGCCGCACCGCCGACGTGCTGCGGCGCGTCGTGCTCCAGGTGGAGGCCCACGGGGAGGAGCGGCGCCTGGCCCTGCTGGACGGCGCCGCCCCGGCGCCCCGGCGCAGCGGGCGGCGTCCCCGCTCCTGACCGCGCCGGCCACCGCCCGCGCGAGCGCGGCGGACCCGGGCGGCGCCTCAGCCGCGTGCCGCCCGCGCGGCGCGCACCAGGGCGTCGAACAGGCCCTGCTGCGCCCGGTCGTGCGCCGCGGTGTCCTCCGGGTGCCACTGCACGGCGGTGAACCAGCCGGACGCGCCGGGCAGTTCGAGCGCCTCCACCGTGCCGTCGGCGGCCCGCGCGGCGACGGTCAGCCCCGCCCCCCGGCGGGCCACCCGCTGATGGTGGTAGCAGGAAGCGGCGACCGTCCCGGCGCCCGTCGCCCCGGCCAGCAGGGAGCCGCGGCACACCGTCACCGGGTGCACCCGGTGACGGTGCTCGCCGACCGGGCCGCCCATGTCCTGTTCCAGGGAGCCGCCCAGCGCGACGTTGACGACCTGCAGGCCGCGGCAGACGGCGAGCAGCGGCATCCCCGTGGCCAGCGCCCGGCGTGCCACCGCCAGGTCGAAGCCGTCCTGCACGTCGTCCACGTCGTAGACGCTCGCGTGCGCTACGGCCGCACCGTAGCGGTGCGGAGCCACGTCACCGCCGCCGGGCAGCAGCACGCCGTCGAAGCGGGCGAGCCGGGCGGCGACCTCGCCGGGGTCCGCCGTGCCGCCGGGGGCGTGCGGGTGGACGGTCACCGGTTCGCCGCCCGCCCGCCAGACCGCTTCCGCCAGTGCCCGGGCGGTCACCTCCGCGGCGTGGCGCAGCGCCGAGGCGGAGGCGGCGAAGCGCGCCGGGACCGCGACCAGGGGCCTCACAGCCGCACCCAGGTGGTCTTGAGCTCGGTGTACTTCTCCCACGCGTGGACGGACTTGTCCCGGCCGTTGCCGGACTGCTTCATCCCGCCGAAGGGCACGCTCAGGTCCCCTTCCTCGTAGCAGTTGACCCATACCGTGCCGGCCCGCAGGGCTCGGGACATCCGGTGGGCCGTGCTCAGGTCGGAGGTCCACACCCCGGCCGCCAGCCCGTAGTCCGTCGCGTTGGCCAGCGCCACCGCCTCGTCCGGCTCGTCGAAGACGAACACCGACAGGACCGGTCCGAAGACCTCCTCGCGGGCCAGCCGGGACGCGGGGTCGACCCGGTCGAACACGGTGGGTTCCAGGAAGCTGCCGCCCGTGCCGGTCAGGGTCCGCGCGCCCCCGGCGCGCAGCCGGGCGCCGTCCTCGCTCCCGGCTGCCACGCGGGCCAGCACGCGGCGCAGGTGGTCCTCGCCGACCAGCGGGCCCATCTCGGTCGCCGGGTCCAGCGGGTCGCCGACCCGCAGGGTGCGCGCCCGTTCCACCACGGCGTCGACGACGTGCTCGGCGACGGAGGAGTGCACCAGCAGCCGGGAGGGGGCGGTGCACATCTCGCCCTGGTTGAAGAAGACGCCCCAGGCGGCGGTCGCCGCGGCCCGTTCCAGGTCCGGGGCGTCGGGCAGGATGATGTTGGGCGACTTGCCGCCCAGTTCGAGCCAGACGCGTTTGAGGTTGGAGTCGGCCGCGTAGCGCAGGAAGTGCCGGCCCACCTCGGTGGACCCGGTGAAGGCCAGCACGTCCACCCCGGGGTGCAGGCCCAGCGCCCGCCCCGCCGTCGGGCCGTCGCCGCAGACGACGTTGAGGACGCCCGGCGGCAGCCCCGCCTCCTGTGCCAGCTCCGCCAGCACGAGCGCCGACAGCGGTGCGGACTCCGACGGCTTCAGGACGACCGCGCACCCAGCGGCCAGGGCCGGGGCCACCTTCCAGGAGGCGAGGGTGAGCGGGAAGTTCCAGGGCACGACCGCGCCGACCACCCCGGCGGGCTACCGGGTGACCAGGGCGAGCGAGTCCGTACCGGTGTGCGGGGAGGTGTCGGCGAGCTTGTCCGCCACCTGGCCGTACCAGCGGAAGGTGGCGGCCACCGCGCGCAGTTCGACCGCGCAGGCGTCGGTGATGGGCTTGCCCATCTCCAGGCTGACGGTCAGCGCGAGCCGTTCGCGGCACTCCTCGACCAGCTCGGCCAGGCGCAGCAGGACGCGGCCGCGGTCGGCGGGCGCCATCCGGGGCCACGGGCCTTGGTCGAAGGCCCGCCGCGCCGCCGCCACGGCGAGGTCCACCTCGGCGGCCCCGCCGTCGGCCACCTCGGCCAGCGTGCTGCCGTCCCGGGGGGAGACCACCGTGAACGCCGCCCCGCCGCCTGGCTCGGCCGCGCCGTCGATGTGGTGGTGGACGGGGTGGGCCAGCTCCCCGGCACGGCGCAGCCACGTGTCGTGGGTGGTCTCCAGCATGGGCGGTGCCTCCAACGCATTCGTTTGAGGCCAAACAATATTGCGTGCGGGCGGTACCGGCAAGGGCGGGCGCGCACGGGTCCCCGCGGCACCGTCCGACCCCAAAGGGGTGCGCTCGCCGTTCCGGCGCTCCTCCCCCTCCCGCCCCGTGGCCCGCGCCGCCCGCGCCCGGCCCCGGGCGCGCGGAGGCGTCCCTGGCATCTGGGCGGCCACGCGGGCGGGGTGCGTGCCGGACGCCCCGCGCCACGCCCGGCACTCCCCCGCACCCGCCCGTGTGGCACGGACCGGGTCGGTGCGGTGGGGTGGAAGGCGGCGCCGGGGTCAGCGCGGCGCGCCGGAGGCGACGGAAGGGCAGGTGCGGCAGTGACGGACGAGACGGACGCCGACGCGGTGCCGGGGCACATGCTGCGCGAGATCCACCGGCTCGCGCCCGAGGACCTGCCGACGCTGCTGCGCTCGCGCTGCGCCGCCATGGGTTTCAGCGACATCACCGTCTACCTCGCCGACATGCAGCAGCGGGTGCTGGTGGAACTCACCGAGCCCACGGAAGCGCACGCGCCGGCGCACCTGCCGATCGACAGCTCACTGGCCGGCTGGGCCTACCGCACGTCCTCCCCGCGCATCACCCGCGACGACGCCGGCCAGCTCACCGTGTGGATGCCGATGCTGGACGGCGTCGAGCGGTTCGGGGCGATGGCCTTCCAGACCGCCAGGCTGGATGCGGCGATGCTCGATCGCTGCCACTCCGTAGCCTCCCTGGCCACACTGCTCGTGCTGGACAAGGCCGCCTACAGCGACGTCTTCGGACGGCTGCAGCGCACCCGGCCGATGCGGATGCCGGCGGAGATGGTCTGGGCCCACCTGCCGCCCCGGACCGTGGGCAACGACCTGGTGACCTCCAGCGCGGTGCTGGAGCCCGCGTACGACCTCGGCGGCGACGCCTTCGACCACTCCCTCAACCACGGAGTCCTGCACGCCACCATCCTGGACGCCATGGGCCACGACCTGGCCGCCGGTATCACCTCGGCGGTCGGCCTGGCCGCGCTGCGGCACGCCCGCCACCAGGGCGCCGACCTGGCCGAGATGGCCGTCGGCATCGACACCACCCTCCAGGGCCTGTTCCCCGACCGCTACCTCACCGGTGTCTTCACCCGTTTGGACACCACCACCGGGCACCTGTCCTGGATCAACGCCGGACACCCCACGCCCCTGCTGCTGCGCCAGGCCCACCGCGTTCCGCAGGCCCTCCAGCGGTCGGCCGACCTTCCCCTCGGCACCGGCCTGACGGCCGGGCCCCGGTGGCAGGTCCACCACGCCCAACTGGAGCCGGGAGATCAGATCCTGCTGTACACCGACGGGGTTCCCGAGGCCCGCAACGCGGCGGGCGAGCAGTTCGGCGAAGACCGCTTCACCGACTTCGTCAACCGCGCGCTCGCCGCCGGTGAGGCCGCCCCCGAAGCCCTGCGTCGGCTGGTCCACGCCATCCTCGCCTACCAGCAGACCCCGTTGCACGACGACGCCACCCTCCTGCTGTTCGAATGGCACCCGTTCGCGAACACCGCCACCCGCAACGCGCTGAGCTGACGGGCGCCGACGCCCCCGGCACGTCGCTCGCGGCCCCCGGGGCGCCGGTCTGCCGACCCGGCGGGAACCCCGGCCGGTCGCACGCCCCGGCCCGGCGTCACCGGGCCCGAGCGGCGCCCCGGTGCCTCGGGACGGTCAGGCCGTCGCGCCGCCGGGCGGGCAGGGCAGGCTCAGGGGTCGCGCGGGTCCGCGGTGCGGGCGTCCGTGCCCGGACCCTTGGAACTGAGGAGCCGGGACGGGTAGCCGGCTTCGCGCAGCGGGCGCCAGATGTCCCGGTCGAGGTCGGGCAGGTAGCCGTTCGGGCCGGGGCGGCCAGGCGACGCCGGCGAGGCGACGCGGCTGCCCGCGGTCCCCGCCCGCCGGTGTGGGGGCCGGGCGAGGGGGTCAGGAGGCGGGAGCGCGCGGGGGGCTGTCGGGTTCGGCCCCCGCGGCGGTCGCGGTGTCCGGGGCGCCGGGGCGCGCGGCGAGCGCCGGGCAGCACGGAGTCCAGCGTCCACCGTCCCGGTCCCAGGGCGGCGATGAGGAGGAAGCACCAGCAGAACAGCGCCGCGGCCTCGCCGCCGTTCTCGATCGGCAGCAGGGCGCCGGGCTGGTGCTCGACGAAGTAGGCGTAGGCCATCGACCCGGAGCAGACGACGGCGGCGCTGCGCGCCCCCACGCCCAGCAGCACGAGCGTGCCGCCGGCGAACTGGATGGCGGCGGCCCACCAGCCGGGCCACTGGCCCGGGGTCGGGGGCGCGCCGGGGGTGCCGCCGAACACGCCGAACAGGGCGGCGGCTCCGTGGCAGGCGAACAGCAGTCCCACGACGGCGCGGAACAGTGCGAGAACGGTGTGGTCCCGGTGCTGGTACGGCGGCGGTGCCATGGCAGCCCTTCCCCGCGCCCGCCCGGCGGGCGGCGCGTGCACGGCCTGGGAGCGGTGGGGCGGTGACACGGGCGCCGGCGGCCTGGCGGCCGCCGGCGCCCGTGTCACCGGGTGCGGGGTCAGAAGGTGACGTCCGCGCAGGAGTAGAAGGCGTTGGCGGTGTCGTGGACGGTCCACACCCCGAGGATGAGGTGCCGGCCGGACTTGCCCGTCGGGACGGAGCCCTGGTGGGTCTCGTTGAACGCGGGCTGCCTGCCGCCCATGTGCACCGTCATGAACGGCTGCGGCTCCAGGTCGGCGCGGGTGAGGGGCTTGGCCGGGTCCCAGCCGTCCTTGGTGATGTAGTAGCGGAAGTCGGTGGTGCGGTGGGGGGCGGTCATCTTCCACTTGAAGGTGTAGCCCTGGCCCGGGCGGAGCTGCGTGGTGGGCCAGTCGCCGCCGCGGGGGTCGTCGAGCGCGGCGAAGGTGTTGTTGCCCGCCGAGCAGATCTTGCCGTCGGCGGGTCCGGCGGCCGGGAAGCCCTTGAGGCCTTCGACGCTCTGCGGTTCCCACTGGATCGCGCCGCAGTTGGACACGGTTCCGTCGGCGCAGTACGCCTGGCGGCTGGTGGGGGCCTGGCTGTAGCCGTGGCCCTGGGCCGAGCCGCCGGCGACCAGGACCGTGCTGGCCGCGGTGCCGAGGGCTACCAGGGCCGTGGTGAGCTTCTTGCGCATGCCTCACTCCTGAACATGGGGCCTGAAATCACGGGAGTTCGACGTCGGTTGAGCAGGTCTAGACCAAGCTGACCGTAACTGTGGGTGTCCGGCATGTCCAGGCCAACGACGCATGGATTCCGGCCGACCGGCGCTTCGGGACTGCGAACCGACAGGCGCCCCGCCGGCGTCACGGGCTGTGCGCTCCCGCCGCCCCGACGCGCTCACCGCGCAACGGACGAGCGTCTGGCGCACGCACCCGGCGAGGGCAAGGCGTTGCGCACGGGAGGCCGGGGCGGGCACCGGGCCACGGAAGCGGCGGCGGCGCGGACTTGAGAACCCCCGCGAGCAACCAGCCGTGACGGCAGGACCCTTGCCGCGGACTCCCGGCTGTGCCATATATGTCTAGACCATTACTGGCACACCCTGGCGAACGGAGGCCCGCCGTGCGACGGACGGTTCACCTGGCCGCCCTGCTGCTGGCCGCCTCGCTGGCGCTGACCGCCTGCGCGGCCGGAGCCCGGGAGGGGCGGCCGCGCGGCCCCGAGGCACCGGCCGGCCTGACCGTGCACGCCGGCACGGCCACGTCCGTGCACGTGATGTGGAACCGGGCGGACGCCGGGGAGGACGTCAGCGGCTACGAGGTCTACCGCGACGGCGAGCGCGTCACGCAGGTGCCCGGCGAGAAGTACATGGTGGACGTGGACGGGCTGCGGCCCTCCTCCCGGTACACCTTCACCGTCCGGGCCAAGGACGGCGAGGGCAACCTCTCGCCGTCCAGCAGGGAGGTCACCGTCACCACGCTGCCCGACCACCAGGACGAGACGCCCCCCACCCGGCCGGAGGACCTGCGGGCGCGGGCGGACGGCTCCCGCGCGGCCACGCTCACCTGGCGGGAGGCGTCCGACGACACGGGCGTGACCTCCTACGACGTCCTGCAGAGCGGCACCACGATCCACAGCGTGGCCGGCGACTCCACCACCACCCTCATCACCGGGCTGCGCCCGGGCACGGAGTACCGGTTCACCGTCCGGGCCAGGGACGCGGCCGGCAACGTCTCCCCCGCCAGCGCCACCGCCACGCTCACCACGGCCGAAGGAGCCGGCGGCGGCGAGAACACCGCGCCGACCGGCTTCCGGGCCGTCGCGGACGGCGACGGGCAGCACCTCGAACTGTCCTGGGTGCCACCGGACACCGGCGTGCGGACCACCGAGTACGAGATCCACCTCGACGGGGAGTTCGCCACGACGCTGGTGTGGGACACCTCGGCGTCCGAGGAGCGGGTCACCCACCGGCTGCACGTCGGTGGCGCACCGGGGACCCGGCACACCGTCAGGATCCGGGCGAAGCTGCCCGACGGGCACTGGGGCGCCTTCACCCCCGAGCGCGCCGTCACCACGGCGACGCCGTCCGGCTGACCCACGCGCCCGCCACTCCCCCACCGGCCCCGCCCGCAAGGAGCCCCCATGACCCGCCCCCGGAGCCCGCGCCGCCGTACTTTCCGTGTCGCACCCGCCGCCACCCTGTTCGGCCTCGGCCTCGCCGCGCTCGCCGTGCCGCCGGTCAGCGCCGACGCCCCGGCGGCCGAGCCGCCCCTGGTCAACGGCGGCTTCGAGAGCGGCGACCTGAGCGGCTGGTCCTGCTCGGGTGACTCCCGCGCGGACGCCGACGCCCCCCGCACCGGCCGCCACGCCCTCACCTCCGTCCCCGGCGCCCAGGACACCGCCCCCTGCCACCAGGTGGTGGACGTCGTACCGGGCCACCGGTACACCGTCAGCGCCTGGGTCCGGGGCGGCTACGCGGCACTCGGCGTCCAGGGCGAAGGGGTGGCCGCCTCCCACTGGGCCGGCGGGGCCGAGTGGACGCCGGTGAGCACGGGCTTCACCGCGGGCGCGGACACCCGCGCCGTCACCGTGACCGTCAGCGGCTGGTACGGGGCGGGCCCGATCGGTGTGGACGACGTCGCCCTCACCGGAGACGAGGCGCCGCCGCCCCCGGCGCCCACCCCCACCCCGACACCGACGCCGACACCGACACCGACACCGACCATGCCGCCCGGCCCCGAGCCGACGCCCCCCGCTCCGACGCCGACCCCCTCCGGGCCGGGGGACACCGTGACCGTCACCGACGGCGCCGAGCTGAAGGCGGCCCTGGCCGCGGCGGTGCCCGGCCGGACGATCCGGCTGGCGGACGGCACCTACCGGGGCAACTTCAAGATCACCCGCCCCGGCACGGCCGAACGCCGCGTCACGCTGACCGGTTCGCCCCGCGCCGAGCTCGTCACGCCCAACGCCGGCGGCGGCTACGGGCTGCACGTGAACGGGGCGAGCCACTGGACGATCCACGGGATCACCGTCACCGGCGGCCAGAAGGGCATCATGGTCGACGCCTCCGACCACGTGGTCATCGACTCGGTCACCGTGCACGGGCTCACCATGGAGGGCGTGCACTTCCGCAACTCCAGCAGCCACGGCGTGCTGCGCAACTCCCGCATCCGCGACACCGGCACGGCCGGGAACGGCATGGGCGAGGGCGTGTACGTCGGCTCCGCGAACACCCTCACCGACCGCAGCGACCACGTCCGCATCCTCGACAACGTCATCGGTCCCCGCGTCGGCGGCGAGAACGTCGACATCAAGGAGGGCACCACCGGCGGGGTCGTCTCGGGCAACACCTTCTACGGCGACGGCCTCACCGGCGCCCACTACGACGACTCCTGGGTGGACGTGAAGGGCAACGGCTACCTCATCGAGGGCAACAGCGGTCACGGGACCCTCCAGGACGGCTACCAGACGCACAGCCAGCGCCCCGGCTGGGGCTGCGGCACCGTCTTCCGCGCCAACCACTCCGACCTGACCGGCGCGCGGGGCAGCGGCCGGTACGCCTTCGACATCACCCACCACGACCCGCGCTCCTGCCCGGTGACCGTCGCCGGTGACAACACCGTCGTCGGGGGCGACGGCCTGGTGAACCCGGGCATCCCGATCGGCTGACACCGGCCTTCGGTCCGCGGAAAACGGAGCCGTCCGGCAGGTGTGAAAGCCGCCCCGGGGGGCACCCACCGCGCCGTGACCCACGTGCCCGGACCGGCGGAGGAGACTTCCACATGGGGATGCGGACCTGGATCCAGGACTGGCCCGTCTACCGGCAGCTCACCGGCGCCGATCCCCTGGGCCGCGGGGCGGCCGCCACGTCACCGACCACGCGCTCCCTCACACCGCGCACCGAGAGCGCCGACCGGGTGGTGAAGTCCGTGTGCCCCTACTGCGCCGTGGGCTGCGGGCAGAACGTGTACGTCAAGGACGAGCGGGTCGTCCAGATCGAGGGCGACCCCGACTCGCCCGTCAGCCGGGGCCGGCTGTGCCCCAAGGGCGCGGCCTCCCTCCAGCTCACCACCGGCGACGCCCGCCGTCACGAGGTGCTCTACCGGCGCCCCCACGCCCGGGACTGGGAGCGCCTGGACCTGGACACGGCGCTGGACATGGTGGTCGACCGCGTGCTGCGCACCCGCGCGGAGAACTGGCAGCAGGAGGACGAGGGCCTGCGGGTCAACCGCACCCTGGGCATCGCCAGCCTGGGCGGAGCGACGCTGGACAACGAGGAGAACTACCTCATCAAGAAGCTCTTCACGGCGCTGGGCGTGGTGCAGGTGGAGAACCAGGCCCGGGTCTGCCACAGCTCCACGGTCGCCGGGCTCGGCACCTCCTTCGGCCGCGGCGGGGCCACGACGTTCATGCAGGACCTGCAGAACTCGGACTGCATCGTCATCGAGGGCTCCAACTTCGCCGAGGCCCACCCCGTCGGCTTCCAGTGGGTGATGGAGGCCAAGGCGCGCGGGGCCAAGGTCATCCACGTCGACCCGCGCTTCACGCGCACCAGCGCCCTGGCCGACCTGCACGTGCCGATCCGGGCGGGCACCGACATCGCCTTCCTCGGCGGCATCATCAACCACGTCCTCAGCGGCGGCCACGAGTTCCGCGAGTTCGTGCTGGAGTACACCAACGCCGCCACCATCGTCGGTGAGGAGTTCCGCGACACCGAGGACCTGGACGGCCTCTTCTCCGGTCTGGACGAGGAGGGCGGCAGCTACGACGTGCACACCTGGCAGTACGAGGGCGCCAGCGTCCAGGCCGCCTCGGGCAAGCGCGACGAGCTGTACCACGAGCGGTCGGGCCCGGGGAGGAACAGCTCCTCCTCCGGCGGCGCGGAGTCGCACGGGTCCGGTGGCGCGGCCATCTCCGGCGAGCAGCACGAGGACCGCACGCTGGAGCACCCGCGCTGCGTCTACCAGATCCTCAAGCGCCACTACGCCCGCTACACGCCCGAGATGGTCGAGGAGACCTGCGGCATCCCCAGGGACGTGTTCGCCGAGGTGTGCCGCGCGCTGGTGGAGAACTCGGGCCGGGACCGCACGAGCGAGTTCGTGTACGCCGTCGGCTGGACGCAGCACACCGTCGGCGCCCAGTACATCCGCACGGCCTGCATCCTGCAGTTGCTCCTGGGCAACATGGGACGGCCCGGCGGCGGCATCCAGGCGCTGCGCGGCCACGCCAGCATCCAGGGCTCCAGCGACATCCCGACGCTGTTCAACCTGCTGCCCGGCTACCTCCCCATGCCCCACGCCCACGCCCACGAGGACCTGGACGCCTTCGTGGAGGGCGTGCGGACCAAGAAGGGCTACTGGGCCAACATGCGTTCCTACGCCGTGAGTCTGCTCAAGGCGTACTTCGGCGAGGCCGCCACCGCCGACAACGACTTCTGCTTCGACCACCTGCCCCGGCTGACCGGTTCGCACAGCACCTACGACACCGTGCTGGCCCAGTTGGAGGGGGTGTGCAAGGGCTACTTCCTGATGGGCGAGAACCCGGCCGTCGGCTCGGCGAACGCCAAGATGCAGCGGTTGGGCATGGCCCGTCTGGACTGGCTCGTCGTGCGCGACTTCTCGCTGATCGAGTCGGCCACCTGGTGGAAGGACGGCCCCGAGATCGCCACCGGCGAGCTGCGCACCGAGGACATCGCGACCGAGGTGTTCTTCTTCCCCGCCGCCTCGCACACCGAGAAGTCCGGGTCCTACACCAACACCAACCGCATGCTCCAGTGGCACTTCGCGGCGAAGGAGCCCGACGGCGAGGCGCGCAGCGACCTGTGGTTCATGTACCACCTGGGCCGGCGGATCAGGGAGCGGCTGCGCGGCTCCACCGACCCCAAGGACCGCCCGCTGCTCGACCTCACCTGGGACTACCCCACCGAGGGCCCCCTGGCGGAGCCCTCGGCCGAGGCGGTGCTCGCCGAGATCAACGGCTACGCGGCCGACGGCACCCCGCTGTCCTCCTACGAGCAGCTCACCGACGACGGCTCCACCTCCTGCGGCTGCTGGATCTACTGCGGGGTGTACGCCGACGGCGTGAACCAGGCGGCCCGCAAGAAGCCGCACACCGAGCAGGACTGGATCGCGGCCGAGTGGGCGTGGGCCTGGCCCGCCAACCGCCGCATCCTGTACAACCGCGCCTCCGCCGACCCCGACGGCCGGCCCTGGAGCGAGCGCAAGGCGCTGGTGTGGTGGGACGCGGAAGCGGGCCGATGGACCGGGCACGACAACCCCGACTTCATTGCCGACCGGCCCCCGTCCTACCGGCCCCCCGAGGGCGCCGAGGGGCCGGACGCCCTCAGCGGCACCGACCCGTTCATCATGCAGGCGGACGGCAAGGCGTGGCTGTACGCGCCGGCCGGGCTGATCGACGGTCCGCTGCCCACGCACTACGAGCCCCAGGACTCCCCGGTGCGCAACCCGCTCTACCCCGCCCAGCAGCGCAGCCCGGTGCGGCAGGCGATCTCCTCCGAGCACAACCGCTTCCACCCCAGCGGCGGCCTCCCCGGCAGCGACGTCTACCCGTACGTCGTGACGACCTACCGGCTCACCGAGCACTTCACCGCGGGCGGCATGACGCGCTGGTCGCCCTACCTGGCCGAGCTGCAGCCGGAGTTCTTCTGCGAGGTGTCCCCGCAGCTCGCGGCCGAGCGGAATCTGGAGCACGCCGGGTGGGCGACGCTGGTGAGCGCGCGCGGCGTGATCGAGGCGCGGGTCCTGGTCACGCAGCGGATGGCGCCGCTGACCGTGCAGGGGCGCACCGTCCACCAGATCGGCCTGCCCTACCACTGGGGGCCCAACGGCTACTCACGCGGTGACGCGGCCAACGAGCTGTCGGCCATCGCACTCGACCCGAACGTGCACATCCAGGAGGTGAAGGCGCTGACCGCCGACATCAGGCCGGGACGCCGGCCACGCGGCCCCGCACTGCTCGACCTGCTCCACTCCTACCAGGAACGGGCCGGCGTCACCGAGCACACCGGAACGGAGGTGCGCGGATGACGGACACCAGCCCCGCCCCCGGCTCCCTCGTCGGCCGCAACCTGCTCGCCGGCGTCGAGCCCGATCCGGCGGGCGACGCCGGGCACGCCGACGCGCCGCAGCGCATGGGGTTCTTCACCGACACCTCCGTCTGCATCGGCTGCAAGGCGTGCGAGGTCGCCTGCAAGGAGTGGAACGCCATCCCCGAGGACGGCCTGGAACTCACCGGCATGTCCTACGACAACAGCCAGGGCCTGGGCGCCTCCACCTGGCGGCACGTGGCGTTCATCGAGCAGAACAAGCCGCTGGGCCACGCCCAGACCGCCGTCGACCACAGCGACGTGGACGTGTTCGCGCTCGCCGCCCAGGGCTCGGGGACCCCGCCCGCCGAGGCGGCGATCACGCCCACCACCCCGGCGCCCGAGGGCGCGCCCTCCCCCGACGGGCGCACCGAGCTGCGCTGGCTGATGTCCTCCGACGTGTGCAAGCACTGCACGCACGCCGCCTGCCTGGACGTCTGCCCGACCGGATCGCTGTTCCGCACCGAGTTCGGCACCGTCGTGGTGCAGGAGGACATCTGCAACGGCTGCGGCTACTGCGTGCCCGCCTGCCCGTACGGGGTGATCGAGCAGCGTCCCGGCGACGGCCGGGCCTGGAAGTGCACGCTGTGCTACGACCGGCTCGGCGCGGGGCAGGAACCCGCCTGCGCCAAGGCGTGCCCCACCGACTCCATCCAGTTCGGCCCGCTGGAGGAGCTGCGTGAGCGGGCCGCCGGGCGGGTGGCGCAACTGCACGCGGCGGGCGTCACCGACGCCCGGCTGTACGGCGAGGACCCGCAGGACGGCGTGGGCGGCGACGGCGCGTTCTTCCTCCTGCTGGACGAGCCCGAGGTCTACGGACTGCCGCCGGACCCGGTCGTCACCACGCGGGACCTGCCCTCGATGTGGCGGCACGCCGGTGCCGCCGCCGCGACCCTGCTCGGCGGCCTGGCCGCCGTCTTCGCGGCCAGCGGACGACTGCCGGGGAGGCGTCGATGAACAGCGGTGACGTGACCCGGCAGGGCATCCGGGGCGAGCGGCCACCCCGCCAGGCCCTGGTCGGCCAGGGCCTGGACGGGGCGCGCCCGGACGGCCGGAGCGCGGACGGCCGCGCGGGCGGCCGCCGGCGGCGGCGCGGGCGCAAGGGCGAGCAGCTCATGGTGCCCGAGGCGGAGTTCTCCTCCTACTACGGCAGGCCGGTCATCAAGGCCCCCGCGTGGAGCGCCCGGGACATCGCCGGGTACTTCTTCCTCGGCGGTCTGGCCGGGGCGGGCTCCGTGCTGGCCGCCGGAGCCGCGCTGACCGGGCGGCCCCGCATGGCGCGGGCCATGAAGATCTCCTCGCTGGCCGCCGTCTCCGGCTCCACGGGGCTGCTCATCCACGACCTCGGCAGGCCGGGCCGGTTCGCCAACATGCTGCGGGTGGTCAAGCCGACGTCCCCGATGAGCGTCGGCTCCTGGCTGCTGGCCGCCTACGGCCCGGCGGCCGGCGCCGCCGCCGTGCTCGACGTGTGGGGCCGGCTGCCGCGCCTGGAGCGCACCGCGACGGGGGCCGCGGCGCTGCTGGGTCCCGCGGTCGCCGCCTACACCGCGGTACTGGCCGCCGACACCGCCGTGCCCGGCTGGCACGACGGCTACCGGCAGATGCCGTTCGTCTTCACCGGCTCGGCCGCGGTGGCGGCCTCCGGCATGGCGCTGGCCGCCGCACCGGTCCGGGAGAACGGCCCGGCCCGGGGCGCCGCGGTCTTCGGCGCGGCGGTCGAGGTGGCCGCCACGCAGACCATGGAGCGCCGGATGGGGCTGGCGGCCGAGACCTACCGCACCGGCACGGGCGGCAGGTACCTGCGCGCCGCCACGGCGCTGTCCGTGGCGGGCGCGGCCGGCGCCGCGCTGCTGGGCCACCGCAGCCGGACGGCGGCGGCCGTCTCGGGCGCGGCGCTGCTGGCGGCCTCCGCGTGCACCCGCCTCGGCGTCTTCCACGCCGGGATCGCCTCGGCCGAGGACCCCCGGTACACGGTCGTGCCCCAGCGCGAGCGGCTGGAGCGCCGCCGCGCGCGGGAGCGGGAGCAGGCGGACGGCGCGCCGGGCCAGGAGGACACCGGCTCCTGACGCGGGCCGGGAGGCGGGCGACGCGACGCGGGGCCGCCGGGACCACTTCCGCACGGCGTGCCGTGGCAGCGCGGTGTGACGCCCAGTGGCCAGGCGCCCTCCGCGCGGGGCGCCCGGCCGCTGGACGTGCGTACGCCCGGTGGCCGGACGTCAGCCGCGCAGGGACGCCAGGGCCCGGAGGGGCCGTGCTCAGCGGTTGCGACGCTGGGTGAAGCGGAGCATGTTGCCGGCCGGGTCGCGGAAGGCGCAGTCGCGGACCCCGTACGGCTGGTCGATCGGTTCCTGCAGCACCTCGGCGCCGGAGGCCCGGACGCGCTCGAACGTGGCGTCGCAGTCGTCGGTGGCGAAGATCACCCCCCGCAGCATGCCCTTGGCCAGCAGCTCGGCCATGGCCTGCTGGTCCGCCGGGGAGGCGTCCGGGTTGGCCAGGGGCGGTTCGAGCACGATCTCCACGTCGGGTTGCGACGGCGCGCCCAGGGTGACCCAGCGCATCCCCTCGAAGCCGACGTCGTTGCGCACCTCCAATCCGAGCGCGTCCCGGTAGAAGGCGAGCGCCTTGTCGTGGTCGTCCACGGCGATGAAGCACTGCGAAAGCTTGATGTCCATGCCGCTCACGCTACGGCCGGACCGGGGCGCCCGGCTTCTCCGTTCCTGACCGGCCGCGTGAAAACCTTGGCCACGCAGGCCGGGATCTCGGCGCCCTGGCCGTGGTCGCGCGCCCGGTACGCGCTGGGGCTCTCCCCCACCAGCGCGGTGAACCGCGTGCTGAAGGACCCCAGCGACGTGCAGCCGACCGCGCAGCAGACCTCCGTCACCGACAGGTCTCCCCGGCGCAGCAGCGCCTTGGCCCGCTCGATCCTGCGGGTCATCAGGTAGCTGTAGGGCGTCTCCCCGAAGGCGGCGCGGAAGCTGCGCGAGAAGTGCCCGGGTGACATGTGCGCCGCCCGGGCCAGCGCGGGAACGTCCAAGGGCTCCGCGTAGTCGCGATTGATCAGGTCGCGCGCCCGGCGCAGGTGAGCGAGGTCCGCCAGCGTCATCCCACCAGCATCACACGGGCCGCCGACAGCGTCGCGCCCGACGGCCCGGGGGCGCGGGGCTGCGCCGGGCTCGTCGGGGCTCGTCGGGGCCTTCCGTCCACGCCGTGTGCCCGGGATGCGCCCGTTGGGGTGAGGGGGCGGGAGCGGGTGGCCGCAGGGCCGTGCGCGCCGGGCGGGACGGCTCGGTCACGGCCCGGGGGCGCGGCGTGGGGCGTGGTCGGCCGCCGGTCCCCGGCCCCGCTCCTGCGGTCTGCGGACCCGTTCCGCGCTCGGTCGGGTTCGCGGGCCTCGCCCGTCACAGCCGGCCGCGGGCGCGGCGCGGTGGTGCGGTGCGGCGCCGTGGGAGCGCGCCGGGGCGCTTCCCACGGCGCGGGCCCGGGGGCGGGCAGACGCGGGTCAGGCGCCGACGTAGGCCGCGAGGTGTTCGCCGGTGAGGGTCGAGCGGGCGGCGACGAGGTCGGCCGGAGTGCCCTGGAAGACGACGCGGCCGCCGTCGTGGCCGGCGCCGGGACCGAGGTCCACGATCCAGTCGGCGTGTGCCATGACCGCCTGGTGGTGCTCGATGACGATGACCGACTTCCCGGAATCCACGAGCCGGTCGAGCAGGCCGAGCAGTTGCTCGACGTCGGCGAGGTGCAGGCCGGCGGTCGGCTCGTCCAGGACGTAGACGCCGCCCTTGTCCGCCATGCGGGTGGCCAGCTTGAGCCGCTGCCGCTCGCCGCCGGACAGCGTCGTGAGCGGCTGGCCGAGGGTGAGGTAGCCCAGGCCGACGTCGGCGAGCCGGCCGAGGATCCGGTGCGCTGCCGGGGTGCGCGCCGGTCCGGCGCCGAAGAACTCCTCGGCCTCGGCCACCGGCATCGCGAGCACCTCGCTGATGTCGCGGCCGCCGAGGTGGTGCTCCAGCACCGCTGCCTGGAACCGCTTCCCCGCGCACTCCTCGCAGGTGGTGGCGACCCCGGCCATCATGGCCAGGTCGGTGTAGAGGACGCCCGCGCCGTTGCAGGCGGGGCAGGCGCCCTCGGAGTTGGCGCTGAACAGCGCCGGCTTGACCCCGTTGGCCTTCGCGAACGCCTTGCGGATCGGGTCGAGCAGCCCGGTGTAGGTGGCCGGGTTGCTCCGGCGCGAGCCGCGGATCGCCCCCTGGTCGATCGCGACCACGCCGGCGTCGGCGGGCATCTCCCCGTGCACGAGCGAGCTCTTCCCGGAGCCGGCGACCCCGGTGACGACGACGAGCACCCCCAGCGGGATGTCGACGTCCACGTCGCGCAGGTTGTGCGCCTTCGCGCCCCGGATCTCCAGCGCGCCGGTGGGCGTGCGCACCGTCTCCTTCAGGGCGGACCGGTCGTCGAGGTGCCGGCCGGTGAGGGTGCCGCCGGCCCGCAGCCCCTCGACGGTGCCCTCGAAGCAGACGGTGCCGCCGGCCGTACCGGCGCCGGGGCCGAGGTCGACGACGTGGTCCGCGATCGCGATCGTCTCCGGCTTGTGCTCCACGACCAGGACCGTGTTGCCCTTGTCGCGCAGCCGCAGCAGCAGGTCGTTCATGCGCTGGATGTCGTGGGGGTGCAGGCCGATCGTGGGCTCGTCGAAGACGTAGGTGGCGTCGGTGAGCGCGGAGCCGAGGTGGCGGAGCATCTTGACGCGCTGGGCCTCGCCGCCGGAGAGCGTGCCCGAGGGGCGGTCCAGCGAGAGGTAGCCGAGGCCGATCTCCACGAAGGACTCCAGCGTCCGCCGCAGCGCGTCCAGCAGCGGGGCCACCGACGGTTCGCGCAGGCCGCTGACCCAGTCGGTCAGATCGCTGATCTGCAGGGCGCAGGCGTCCGCGATGCTGACCTCGCCGATGCGCGAGGAGCGGGCCGCTTCGCTGAGCCGGGTGCCGCCGCACTCGGGGCAGGGGGTGAAGGTGACGGCCCGGTCCACGAACGCGCGGATGTGCGGCTGCAGCGCCTCCCGGTCTTTGGACAGGAACGACTTCCGCACCTTCGGGATCAGCCCCTCGTAGGTGAGGTTGACGCCCTCGACCTTCACCTTGGTCGGCTCCCGGTGGAGGAAGTCGTGCAGCTCCTGCTCGGTGAACTCGCGGATCGGCTTGTCGGGGTCGAGGAAACCGGACTCGGCGTAGGTCCGCACGGTCCACCAGCTGTCGGACTTCCAGCCGGGGATGGTGAACGCGCCCTCGGAGATCGACTTCGAGGCGTCGTAGAGCTGGGTGAGGTCGAGGTCGGAGACCGTGCCCCGGCCGTCACAGTGCGGGCACATGCCGCCGACGCGGGTGAAGGTCTGCTTGACGGTCTTGCGCTCCCCGCGCTCGACGGTGACCGCGCCGCTGGCCCGGACCGAGGGGACGTTGAAGGAGAACGCGTTGGGCGGGCCGACGTGCGGCTGCCCCAGGCGGCTGAAGAGGATGCGCAGCATCGCGTTGGCGTCCGTGGCGGTGCCGACGGTGGAGCGCGCGTCGGTGCCCATCCGCTGCTGGTCGACGATGATCGCGGTGGTCAGCCCCTCCAGGACGTCGACCTCGGGGCGGGCCAGCGTGGGCATGAAGCCCTGCACGAACGCGCTGTGCGTCTCGTTGATCAGCCGCTGCGACTCCGCGGCGATGGTGTGGAAGACCAGCGAGCTCTTGCCCGAGCCGGACACCCCGGTGAACACGGTCAGCCGGCGCTTGGGGATCTCGACGCTGACGTCCCGCAGGTTGTTCTCGCGGGCGCCCCGCACCCGGATCACGTCGTGGCGGTCCGCGGTGTGCGCGGCGGAGGGGCGGGGGCCCGTTCCGGCGGCCTTGCTCATCGTGTCTCCCTCTGTGCCGGGCGGACGCCGTCGGTACGACGGCCGCCCCTGGTGATCGTGTGTCCGCCCCGCGGGGTGGGACGAGCGCCGCCCGTGGCGGAGCCGGTCAGCGCCGCCGGGCCGGGTGCCCGGCGGCCGCGTGACGGCGGAAAAGCGGGCGTCGGACGGTCCGGCGCGGGTCCGGCGTCCCCTGGGCGGCGCCGGTGCCGTGGGCACCGCTCCGTGGGGGCCGCGCCCGGGCGTGCTCGTGCTGCCGTCGGCGGGCCCCGGCGGGTGCGGAGCCGCAGGTGCCGGGGCGCGGCCGTCGGGGCGTCCCGACCGGTGTGCGCGGGCGCGCGGGAGCAGCCATGACGCTCACGCTAGCGGCGCCCCGGCCGGGGCGCTTCTTCGATCCTGACCGGATGCGGGGACGCCGTCGCTGCCACCACCGTGCCCGGGCGGGCGCCGGCCGCGCGGGCACGGTGCTGCGTGGCCTCTCCCCCGGTGGAGGCGCAGGTCGGCGGGGGGCGGGGGGCGAGCGGTGCCCGCCCGGTGTGCGGCGTCCGGCGGCACGTGGGGCCGCGTGAGCCCCCGGCCCCGCGCCCGGGCGGTGGAGGGGGCGGAATCCGGGCGTCCGGGGCGGCTACCGGTGGTGGCCGTCGCCGTCGAGCGGGTCGTGGCCCCAGTTCATCAGGGAGTAGCGCCAGGGCGAGGTGCGCACGTCGCCGGAGGGGCGCTGGGCGAGGTGGCGGTGGACGTAACCGGTCACCTTGCGCATGTGGGCCAGGTCGTCGTCGGTGAGGTCGCCCTTCTTCTTGCGCTTGAGTTCCACGATGCGGCGACCGGAGGCGTGGCCGGTGCTCTCCGCACCGGCGGAGGGCTTCTGGCCCACGCCCCGGGAGGCGTCGGTCTCCAGCCAGCGCTCCAGCTCGGTGGGCGTCATGTTGACCGCGTCGTGGAACCGCGCGATCGTCTCGTCGCGCTCCGGTGCGGCCGCCATCGCTAGCGGTCCTTCTTCCGGCGCAGGGCTCGGGGCCTGTGCACGGCGCGGCGACCGGACTTGTCGCTCTCCACCTCGTACTGGGGGTCTTCGGGGGAGGCGTCGACGGTGCGACCCGCGGCGCGGACGCGTTGGGTGATCTTCTTCTTCACCCGGCCGGGGACGTCGCTGCCGTGGCTGGACCAGGTGACCTCGTCGCCCTTGCGGAACTCGTCGTCCTTGGCCATGGGGCCCTCCGGCGGCTGGGAGCGGTGCTGCGGTCAAGGCCGGGGTTTCCGCGCGACCGTGGACGAAACGCGCCGCTCGCGACGCGGTCGGTCAGGGAACGGCTTCGGTGAGGACCGCCGCGGCCTCGGGGCGGGTGGTGCCGGTCCAGCTCCCGAGCGAGATCTCGGCGGTGATGCCGGGGCCGAACCCGGCGATCAGCCCGCGGGCGTCGGGCTGGACGGAGCCCTCGGCGAAGAGCCGGTCCAGGGCGTCGAGTACGACGCAACTGGCGATGTTGCCGCGTTCGGTGAGGGTGGCGCGGCTGTGGCGGTACAGGAGGGGGTCGACGTCCAGCAGGCTGCACAGGTCGTCCAGGATGCGGGGCCCGCCGGCGTGGACGATGTGGAAGTCCAGGTCGGAGACGTTCCACTCGTGGCGCGCGGCCAGCTCGCGCAGGGCGGGGGCGAGCATGTGCATCGTGGTGGGGACGCGTTTGTCCAGGCGGAAGTGGAAGCCGGTGTCCTTGACGGCGTAGGAGATCCACTCCTCGGTGTCGGGGACCAGGTGCGAGCCGTTGCGCTCCAGATGGACGCCGTGTCCGCCGCGACCGCGCACCACCGCCGCGGCGAGGCCGTCGCCGAAGAGGCCGTTCGACAGGAGCGAGCCGACGTCGAGGTCGCTGGGCTGGTAGCACAGGCTGCAGAACTCGCACGCGACGATGAGCGCGTTGGCGTCGGGGTAGGCGGTGCAGAAGTCCTGGGCCCGGTTGATCGCCGCGCCGCCGGCCGCGCAGCCGAGCTGGGCGATCGGGAGCTGGCGGGTGTCGGAGCGGAAACCCATCTGGTTGATCAGCCACGCCGTCATGGAGGGCATCGCGAAGCCGGTGCAGGAGACGTAGATCAGGAGGTCGATGTCCCGTACGCCGAGCCCGGCGTGGCCCAGGGCGCGGCGGATGACCGGTGGGGTGCGCCGGGCGGCCTCGCGGGCGTAGACCTGGTTGCGGGCCTCGAAGCCGGGGTGGCGCAGGGTCTCCTCGATGGGCTGGACCAGGTGCCGGGTGCGCACGCCGGTGTTCTCGATCAGCCGGAGCACGAGCGGGAGCTGGGGGTGGTCGGCGTGGACGGAGCGCGCCAACTGGAGCGTCTCCGCCATGGTGATCACGTGTTCGGGTACGGCGACGGCGGGTCGGCACAAGGTGGGCACGGCGCTCTCCTGGGGCGGGCTGCGGGGTGGTCGGGGTGTTACCAGGTCACGGGCAGTTCGAGCGGGTAGCGCCAGATCGAGCCGGTGTTCCACCTGACGTCCTCCGCCGGCACGGCGAGCGCCAGGCGGGGGAAGCGTTCGAGGAGGGTGCCGATGGCGACCTGGAGTTCCATGAGCGCCAGCGGCGCGCCGATGCAGTGGTGGGCGCCCCAGCCGAAGGTCATGTTGCGGGCTCCGTCGCGGCGCAGGTCGAGCGTGGCGGGATCGGGGTAGACCTCGGGGTCGCGGTTGGCCGCGAGGTAGGAGACGTGCACGAGGTCACCGGCCCGGATCGTCACGTCGCCCAGCCGCACGTCCTCGGTGGCCACCCGGGGGATGCCGACGCCCTTGCGGAAGGGGATGTAGCGCAGGAGCTCCTCCATGGCCTCGGGGAGCAGGCCGGGGTCCCGGCGCAGTTCGGCGAGGTGCTCGGGGTGGGTGAGCAGGGTGTAGGTGATGTTGCTGATCTGGTAGGTGCTGGTGTCGTGCCCGGTCATGAGCAGCACCATGGCCATGACGGTCAGCTCGTGGTCGTCGAGCATCTCGTCGTCCACGCGGGCGGTGGCGAGCACGCTGATGAGGTCCTCGCCCGGGTTCTTGCGCCGCCGGGCGGTCAGGTCGGCGAAGTAGGCGCGCAGCTCGGCCTTGGCCTCGGTGGCCGCCTGCCGGGTGGCGGCGCCGGTGGCGGTCATGGTCACCGCGCGCTGCCGCAGCTCGGGCCGGTCGGCGGCGGGGATGTCCAGCACTTCGCAGATGGTGGTGAGGGGCAGTTGCGTCGAGAGGTGGTGGACGAGGTCGGCGGGCGGGCCGCCGGCGGCCATCTCGTCCAGCAGGCCGTCGACGATGTGCTGGGTGGCGGGGCGCATGGCGGCCACCTGGCGCTTGGTGAAGGCCTGCGCGACCAGGCCGCGCAGCCGGGTGACCTGGGGCGGGTCCATGAGGTTGATCGACTCGGACTGGACGATGGGCTCCGGCGTCATGCGCGGGAAGTCCCGGCCGCGTACGGCGGCCCGGCTGAACCGCCGGTCCGTGGTGACGGTGCGGACGTCGGCGTACCGGGTGACCAGCCAGGCCTCGCCCTCGCCGTGGGCCATGCGGATGCGGGCGACCGGGTCGTTCGTGCGGAGGTCCTCCAGGAGCGGATCGCACTCCAGGGCCTCGGCGAAGTCGAACGGGCAGGACCAGACGGCGCCGGGGGTGTTCACGGGTGCTCCCATCAAGGTGGTCGAGATCGCGGGGCACTGTGGTTCTGTCCGCTGGCGGCTCGCCTGATGTGGGGGGCCGGGATACTTCGCTCGAATAGTGGGGCGTGGGAAGGCCAGGTGGGCGGGGTACGCACGCCCCGGGCGCACCGGTGTGCGGGTCGCGCCCGGCGCGCGCGGGTGCGGGGTCGACGGGTCGGACGGGGCGGGTGGTGCGGGTGGGCCGCAACGCCTCGGCGAGCGCGGGCGGCCACGGACCGAGGGCGGGGGGCGCGAGGCACCCGGAGGGAGACGGGTACGAGAACGAGGACACGCACGGGCACGTGCCGATGTTTTGTATGACGTTTCATGGCCAGCTCTTGAATAGGTAGTACCTGTCGCGTAACTTCCCGTTCCGGTCTGCGGTAGGGAGAGAGTGGTCATGGAAGCGATAGAGCCCGCCTACGGGACGGCGGTACTGCTGCTCATCGCGGCGGGCGCGGTGGCGCTGCTGCTGTTCCTGATCATGAAGGTGAGGTTGCACGCCTTCGTGGCGCTCGTCGGCGTCAGCGTGGTCACCGCGGTGGCGGTCGGGTTTCCCCTGGCGGACGTCCCCGATGTGCTGATGTTCGGGTTCGCCGACACCCTGGGGTCGGTCGCCCTGCTGGTGGCGTTCGGCGTGATGCTCGGCCGGCTGCTGGAGGTGACCGGCGGGGCGCAGGTGCTGGCCGACACGCTGATCGGCCGGTTCGGGGAGAAGCGCGCTCCCCTGGCGCTGGGCGTGGCGGCGCTGGCGTTCGGCTTCCCGATCTTCTTCGACGCCGGGCTCGTGGTGTTCTTGCCGATCATCCTCACGGTGGCGCGGCGGTTCGGCGGGTCGCTGCTGCTGTACGCGCTGCCCGCGGCGGGGGCCTTCGCCGCGATGCACGCGATGGTGCCGCCGCACCCCGGGCCGGTCGCGGCCACCGAGCAGCTCGGTGGCGAGATCGGGGTCACGCTGCTGGTGGGCCTGCCGGTCGCCGTGGCGGCCTGGTACGTGGGCGTCTACCTGGTGTCGCGGGTCCTCGGGGCCCGGGTGCGGGTGTCGGTGGCGGACGCGGTGTTCGGCCGGGTCCGCGACGCGCGCGGGCGCGCCGGGGAGGAGGAAGAGCGGGGAGAGCCGGGAGAAGAGGACGGGGTGCTGCTCGGGCGGACACCGCCCTCGTTCGGCACCGTCCTGGCGCTCCTGCTGCTGCCACTGGTGCTGATCTCCTTCGACACGGTGCTGAACACGCTGGGCACCGCGGGGGTGCTGGACGCCGAGAGCGGGGTGCCGGCGTTCCTGGGTCTGCTGGGCGCGACGCCGGTCGCCCTGCTGATCACGGTGGTGGCGGCCGTGCTGGTGCTGGGCAGGCCGCGCACGTCGATGACGGGGGTGCGCTCGATCGTGGACGAGGCGCTGGCCCCGATCTGCGCGATCATCCTCATCACGGGTGCGGGCGGGATGTTCGGCGGGGTGCTGGAGCTCAGCGGCATCGGCGACGCGCTGAGCTCCTCGCTGTCGGGCCTGGGCTTCTCGCTGATCGTGCAGGCGTTCGTCATCGCGACGCTGCTGCGGGTCGCCCAGGGCTCGGCGACGGTGGCCCTGACGACGACGGCCGGGCTCATCGCCGGGGCCGTGGGCGAGGCGGAGCTGGGCAGTGTGCAGATCGCGCTGCTGGTGGTGGCGATCGCGGCCGGCGCGACGGTGCTGTCACACGTGAACGACTCGGGCTTCTGGCTGGTGAGCCGCTTCTTCGGCATGGACGAGAAGACCACGCTGAAGACGTGGACGGTGCTGGAGACGACGCTGGGCCTGTCGGCGTTCGTCCTGGCGCTGGGGGTGTGGGCCGTGGTGTAGCGGGGCGCGGGGGCGGTGTGCCCCCGCGCCCGGCGCCCCTGGGGCGAGCGCGTCAGGGGGCGAGGACGTCGAGTTCGGCCATGGCGCCGGCGGTGATCTCACGCGTGAGGTCCTCCGCGCGCCGCCGGTCGCCGGCGCGGATGGCCTCGGCGACCTGGACGTGCAGCGTGACGGCCGCCGGGTCGGGATCGGTGAACATCACCTGGTGCTCGGTGCGGCCGGTCAGCACGGCGGCCACGACGTCCCCGAGGCGGGCGAACATCTCGTTGCGGGAGGCCCTGAGCACGACGCGGTGGAAGGCGACGTCGTGCACGAGGTAGCGGTCGAGCTGCTGGCCGCGGGAGGTGGCCACCATGCCCAGGGCGTGCCCGGTGAGGTCGGCGCACTCCTGGGGGGTGGCGTGTTCGGCGGCCAGGCGTGCGGCGGCGGGCTCGACGGCCGAGCGCAGTACGGTCAGGGAGCGGAGCTGGCGGGGCCGGTCGGCGCCCTGGAGCCGCCAGGCGATGACCTGCGGGTCGAAGACGTCCCACGCCTCGGTGGGCAGGACGGTCACGCCCACGCGGCGGCGGGAGCGCACCAGGTGCATGGACTCCAGGACGCGTATGGCCTCCCGCATGACGGTGCGGGACACCCCGAAGCGGCGTTCGAGCTCGTCGGTGCGCAGGACGCTGCCCGGGGGGTGGTCACCGCTGGTGATGGCCGGTCCCAAGGCGGCGAGCACGCGCGCGTGCAGGCCCTGTCGCTGTGTTCCCATGGCCTTCAGACTACGGCGTCCCGGCCCCGCTTCGTATGACGATTGCGGCGTGACCGGGGCATTACGTCATACCTTCCGGCGGCCGAAGCGCACCGGGGCGTTACGACCGCGGCTGGTGCGGTACTCGCGGCGCCATGCTGCTGCTCAGGCCCCCGGGCGTGTACGCCCCGCAAGCCGACTCCTGGTTGCTGCGTCAGGCGCTCGCCGACGCGGCCCTCGCGCCCGGTGCCCGTGTGCTGGACCTGTGCACCGGGACCGGTGTGCTGGGCCTCGCGGCCCTGCGGATGGGGGCCGGCGAGGTGCTGGCCGTGGACTCCGCGCGGCGGGCGGTGCTGACGGCGCGGTGCAACGCGTGGCTGCGCCGCCTGCCGCTCTCGGTGCGCCGGGGGGACCTGGAGCGCGCCGTGGCCGGGCGCCGGTTCGACGTGGTGCTCGCCAACCCGCCCTACGTCCCCTCCTGCGGGCCGCGCCGCGCCGCCCCCGGGACCCCGGCGGGTAGCTGGAACGGCGGTGTGGACGGACGCACGGTGCTCGACCGGCTGTGCGACCGGGCGCCGGAGTTGCTGGTGCGCGGCGGGACGCTGCTGGTCGTCCACTCGGAGGTGAGCCGCCCGGGGCTGACGCTGGACCGGTTGCGCGCCGGGGGGCTGAAGGCGTCGGTGGTGGCGCGTGCCCGCGTCCCCTTCGGGCCGGTGATGCGGCGGGAGGCGGCGTGGCTGCGGGCGCGCGGGCTGATCGAGCCGGGGCAGACCCGGGAGGAGCTGGTGGTGGTCCGTGGCGACCGGCCGTGAGGAGGAGCCCGTCGCGAACGGGCCCGCCGGGGAGGGCCGCGAACGGGCGCGGCGCGTGCTGATCGACCCCGAGGGGCCGATGCTCGTCGAGGGTCCGGTGGAGCTGGCGCTGCCGGACGGGAGCACGGTGCGCTCCGACCGGGTCATGGTGGCCGTGTGCACCTGCCGACGCAGCCGCCGCTACCCGTTCTGCGACACCAGTCACCGCAGGCGCGAGCGGCCGGACAAGCGCAGCGCGCAGGGGTGAGCCGGGCCGGCTCACCCCCGCCCGCCCGGATGTGTGCCGCGCGGCCCCGGAGCCCGGCCGGCCCGCGCGGCGGGCGCGCGGGCCGGCCGACGCTCACCCCGGCCGGGCGGCCCCGGCCACCGGCCGCACCGCGCCCCCGGCGGACCCTGCCGGGGCGGACCCGTTCACCGCGGGCTCGGCCGGCAGCGGGCGGCGCAGCGAGGTGGCGCCGTCGCGCCAGGCGTGCAGCAGGTGGGTGGCCAGCCGCGCCTCAAGGTGCTCGGTGGCCTGGATGCCCAGGACGACGTCCCCGGCGAGGCCGGGCTCGCGGGCGAGCAGGTCCCCCAGCACGTCGCGGCGCATGATCTGCTCGTGGACGGCGTCGGCCTCGATGTGCTCGGTGAAGAAGTGGACGCACCGGGGGTCGGCGCCCATGCGTTCCAGGGCCTTGGCCATCTTGCGGGCGCTGGGCGCGGTGGAGATCTCCGCGGCGGCGAAGTGGCCCACCAGCGCGCCGCGCAGGGCGCGGTGCAGCCCGCACAGCGACATGAGGTTGACCAGGGCCAGCGCCGGGGCGGGGACGTCGTCGAGGTAGTGCAGGTAGTCGGCGTGGAGCCGGGCGCCGCTGAGGGCGTCGGCGAAGAGCGCGGCGTGCAGGCGCTCCCCGTGGCCGCCGCCGAACTCGTCGAACTCGACGGCGACGAGGGAGGCCTTGGCCTGCCCGTCCAGCCGCGGGATGACCCAGGCGTGCGGGTCGGCTTCCTTCAGGTGGTAGACGGAGCGGTGCACGAGGTACTCGCGCATCTGCCACCAGTGCCCCTCGCGCAGCAGGTGGTCGGCGACGCCGGCGCCCTCGACGGGTTCGACCAGCAGGGGGTCCAGGGCGGCGGTGACGTCGTCGCCGCCGGGGGTGTCGGCGCGCAGGGCGTCCAGGAACAGCGCTTCCAGGCCGGCGCGCAGCCGCAGCAGCTCCGGGTCCCACTCCCAGGCGTCGGTGACGCCCTCCAGGCCCCGGTAGTGCAGTTCGTAGCACACGTACAGGGCGAGCTGGAGGTCCTCGCCGTAGGGGTCGGTGCCGGGGGGCGGGGCGGTGGGCAGCGGGGCGGGCGGCCGGTGGACGAGCGCGTCCAGGACGGCGGCGCTGAGGTCGCCGCGGGGGGCGGGCCGGGGGGCGGGGGGCATGGGGATCACTCCAGTCGCGCTTCGGTCTGGCCGGCCAGGTACCGCACGACGGCGCTGGGGCCGCCGTCGGCGTGGGCGCGGCGCTGGCGTGCGGCACCGGTGCCGTGCCGGGTGACGGAGCGCAGCAGGCGGTGCACGGTGGGGGCGTCGCCGGTGTCCTCCAGGGCCGGTGCGAGATGGTCCAGCAGGTCGTCCAGCAGTGCGGTGGCCGGGGCCGGTCGCCCGGTGCGCAGGTCGACGCCGGGACCGCTCAGGCCGTGCCGGGCGGCCGCCCAGACGGCCGCGGCCGCGAGCTGCGCGTCGTGGGGCGGCTCGGGGCGGCCGGCGGCGATGTCGCCGAGGGCCCGGCGCACCAGGGCGCGGCACAGGGCGGCCTGGAGGACGGCTTCGTCCGTGGTGGCGGCGGTGTCCGCGACCCGGAACTCCACGGTGGGCAGCCAGCCGGAGGGCCGGGCGAGCCAGAAGCTCATGCGGGCGTCGATGAGCGCGCCCGCGTCGACCAGGGCCCGCACGGCCGCGTCGTGTTCGGCGGCGTCGGCGAAGGGCGGGGCGACGCCGGAGCCGGGCAGCCGGGACTGCTCGACCATGCGCCAACTGGCGTACCCGCTGTCCCGCCCCGCGTGGTAGGGCGAGTTCGCCGACAGGGCCAGCAGGGTGGGCAGCCAGGGGTGCAGGCGGCGCACGACGGCGACCGCGGTGTCCCGGTCGGGGACGCCGACGTGCACGTGGCAGCCGCACACCTGGTAGTCGGCGAGGACGTCGCCGTAGCGCTCGACGATGGCGGCCAGGCGCGGCCCCGGGGCCAGTCGGGGGCTGCCGTCGGTCAGGACGGGGCTGGCGGAGGGGACCAGGCGCAGGCCCTCGGCCCGGGACGCCGCGGCGAGCCGCGCCCGGGCGGCGGCGAGCCGGTCGGCCAGCTCGGCCAGGCCGGTGCACACGGGGCTGGCCGACTCCACCTGGGTGAGGAAGAGCTCTCCCTTCAGCCCCGCACCGTCGGCGTCGGGCTCACCCGCCCCGGCCCGCGCGAGCACGGCCGCAGCGCCCGGCGCCGGCCGGGCGGTGGCCGCGTCGACGAGGAGGAACTCCTCCTCCACTCCAATGGTGTGCCCTCCCGGTGCCGCGTCCTCGTTCACGGCGGACGGGGTACCCCGTGGCGGGAGGCCGAATCGGGGGGATCGTCACGGCCAGATGTGGGCGACCCATTCGGGGTGGTCGACGAAGGGGTTGCGGTTGTGCTGGAACCGCTGGTGGATGAGGTCGTTGCGGCGCTTCTCGAAGGCGTCGGGCGGGTCCTGGTCGTGCCACTGCCTGAGCACGGACAGGCGCCCCTGGTAGGGGCTGGAGCCGTTGGCCGTCGAGTCGTTGAGCTCCAGGTCGGCGAAGCCGTCGCCGCCCTCGTAGCGGACGGCCATGTAGAACAGCATGCGGGCGACGTCGCCCTTGACCGCGTCGCGCGGCTCGAAGGAGTCGGCGTCGGTGAGGTTGCCCGGCGCGCCCGCGACGGGAGCACCGCCGTGGTCGAAGTCCTTGTTGCCGCGGATGCCGTTGACGGGCACGGCGGTGGGACGCAGGTGGTGGACGTCGGTGCCCGGGCCCGGTGCCGTGCCGAAGCCGCCGTGGGACTTGGCCCACACGTGCTCGCGGTTCCACTCGTCGCGGTCGCCGCCGTTGTCGTACTCGCTCAGGGAGCGCCCGGAGTACAGCAGGACGACGTTGGCGGGGTTGGCCGGGTCCTCGTCGGTGACGCGCAGGGCGGCCCAGACCTGGCTGTAGGTGAGCGTGGTCTGGTCGCTGACGATCGCGTGCAGGGCGGCCTTCAGCTCGGCGCCGGTCTTGCCGTGGGCGGAGTCGTAGTAGTCGGCGGAGGAGCCGGCGGAGTAGTCGGCGGAGCCGGAGAGGGCGGAGGAGCCCCCGGGCTCGGCGCGCTCGGCGGCGGCCGGGGGCGCGGGGGCGGCGGGCGCGGGGGCGGCGGGCGCGGCGGCGGCCAGGCCGGCGAGGGCCGCGGTGGCGAGGGCGGCGGCTCCGGTGGCGAGGGCCGGCCGTCGGCGTGGGGTGCGCGGCACGGGCATGCGGGGGTCCCTTCCGGTGTCCGACGCGCGCGGTGGCCGGGGTGCCGGGCGGCGTCGACGAGCTTGACGTGAACGGGTCAGTGGTGAGCGTGACATGCCCGGTGGTGCCGGAGCGTGAACGTCCGGTGGCGGGTGGATGCCGTTCCGTCGCGGGCCCCGGCCGACGGGCGCGGCGATGC
Source organism: Streptomyces marinisediminis (assembly GCF_026262575.1). Lineage (GTDB taxonomy): Bacteria > Actinomycetota > Actinomycetes > Streptomycetales > Streptomycetaceae > Streptomyces > Streptomyces marinisediminis. The sequence goes on along the minus strand of NZ_JAPKFL010000016.1, from coordinate 84,355 downwards.
GCGATAGTCGCCGGAAGTGGGTACTCGTCGCCGGGCCCCGGGGCGTCCCGGGGTGTGTCACTGCCCGAAGGAGGCTGCAACATGGCCATCGCCACGGTGAACCCGGCAACCGGCGAGACGCTCAAGACCTTCCAGGCGCTGGACGCCGAGGAGGTCGAGGCGCGCCTCGCCCGGGCCGCGGAGGCCTTCGAGACCCATCGCACGACCGGCTTCCCCGAGCGCGCCCGGCTCCTGCGGCGGGCGGCCGACCTGCTGGAAGGCGACGCGGAGGAGGTGGCCCGGGTCATCACCACCGAGATGGGCAAGCCGCTGCCCGCGGCCGCGGCGGAGGTCGCCAAGTGCGTGAAGACGATGCGCTGGTACGCCGACCACGCGCAGGCCCTGCTGGCGGACGAGGAGCCGTACGCCTTCGACGTGGAGGACTCCGGCGCGTCCCGGGCGTTCGTGCGCTACCGGCCGATGGGCGTGGTGCTGGCGGTCATGCCGTGGAACTTCCCCCTGTGGCAAGTGGTGCGGTTCGCCGCGCCGGCGCTGATGGCGGGCAACGTCGGGCTGCTCAAGCACGCCTCCAACGTGCCGCAGACGGCGCTGTACCTGGACGACCTGTTCCGGCGCGCGGGCTACCCGCCCGGCTGCTTCCAGACGCTGCTGGTGGGCTCGTCGGCCATCGAGTCGGTGCTGCGGGACGAGCGGGTCGCGGCGGCGACGCTGACCGGCTCGGAGCCGGCCGGCCGCTCGGTCGCCGCCATCGCGGGCGACGAGATCATGAAGACCGTGCTGGAGCTGGGCGGGAGCGACCCGTTCGTGGTCATGCCCTCGGCGGAGCTGTCGGAGGCGGTGCGCACCGCCGTGACCGCGCGCGTGCAGAACGCGGGCCAGTCCTGCATCGCGGCCAAGCGGTTCATCGTGCACAGCGACGTCTACGAGGAGTTCGCCGCCCGCTTCACCGAGCGGATGGCCGCCCTGCGGGTGGGCGACCCGACGGCCGAGGGCACCGACGTCGGGCCGCTCTCCAGCGAGCAGGGGCGCGCGGACCTGGAGGAGCTGGTCGAGGACGCCACCGCGCAGGGGGCCACCACGCTGTGCGGCGGGCGCCGGCCCCCGCACCTGGAACGGGGGTGGTACTACGAGCCGACGGTGCTGGCCGACATCACCCCGTCGATGCGCATCCACCGCGAGGAGGCGTTCGGTCCGGTGGCGACGCTGTACCGGGTGGCCGATCTGGATGAGGCGATCGCGGTGGCCAACGACACCCCGTTCGGGCTCAGCTCCAACGCCTGGACGAACGACGCGGCCGAGCAGGAGCGGCTGATCGCCGACCTGCGGGCCGGCGGGGTGTACTTCAACGGCATGACGGCCTCGCACCCCGGCATGCCCTTCGGCGGCACCAAGCGCTCCGGCTACGGGCGGGAGCTGTCCGGGCACGGCATCAAGGAGTTCTGCGAGGTGACGACCGTGTGGTACGGCGCGCGCAAGAGCAGCGGCTGACCGGCGGCCGGGTCAGTAGGCCTGCCACTCGTGCCGGGTGTACTCCAGGACGGCCGGGTCCATCAGCGTGCTGGGGCGCACCTCGCGCGGGCGCCGGTCGACGGGGAAGACGGCGGCGGCGCGCAGCACGTCCGCGTCCAGGAAGCGCAGGGGCGGGGCGTCGGCGGACAGCTCCAGCGGGGCCCGGCCCGGCCCGGTGCCGTCCGGGGTCCCGCGCGGGGTGGCGGCCAGGAAGCCCCAGTTGCCGAAGCTGGGCACGTCGACCTGGTAGGGGGTGACCGCGTACCCGGCCCGTTCGATGCTGGCGGCGATCGACCAGAAGGTCTTGGGCGCGAAGAAGGGCGAGCCGCCCTGCACGACGACGCGGCTGTCGTCGCCGAGCACGCCCGAGAGCAGGTGGTAGAACTCCACCGAGTACAGCTTCGCCAGGGCCGCGGTGTCGGGGTCGGGGAAGTCGATGACGACCGCGTCGTAGGTCCGCGTGGCGTCGCGCAGCCAGGTGAAGGCGTCGGCGTTGACGACGTCGACGCGCGGGTCGGCCAGCGCGTCGCCGTTGAGTTCGCGCAGCGGGGCGAAGGAGCGGGCCAGGCGGGTCATCGCCGGGTCGAGGTCGACCAGGGTGACGTCGCGGACGTCGCGGTAGCGCAGTACCTCGCGCACGGCCAGGGCGTCGCCCCCGCCCAGCACCAGGACGGAGGAGCGCGCGCCGGACAGGGCCGGGTGCACCAGCGCCTCGTGGTAGCGGTACTCGTCCACGGAGGAGAACTGCAGGTCGCCGTTGAGGAACAGCCGCAGGTCCCGCTCTCCGGTGAAGGTGGCCTCGCGGGTGAGGACGATCTCCTGGTAGGGGGTGCTCTCGGCGCGCACGATGGGGTCCCGGTAGAGCTGCTGGCGGGCGGTGACCTCGATGTCCTCGGCGAAGGCGTAGGCCGTCCCCAGCACGGCGAGCACGCCGGCCACCCCGGCCAGCAGCGCGCCGCGCACGACCCGGCGCACCTGGCGGCGGAAGATCCACAGGACCACGATGACGCCCGCGACGGCGTTGACGGCCCCGACCACCAGGGCGCCCTTGAGCTGACCGAAGGTCGGCAGGAGCAGCAGCGGGAAGCACAGGCCGCCCAGCAGGGCGCCGATGTAGTCCACCGCGAACATGTCGGCCACCGCGCTGTCGGCCTCCTGCCGCCGGATGCGCTGCAGCAGGGTCATCAGCAGCGGGATCTCGGCGCCGATGAGGGCGCCGACGACGAAGGCGATGACGATCATCGCCGGGGTGTAGACGCGCAGCCAGGCGAACAGGACGTAGAGGGTGAGGACGGACAGGCCGCCGACGAGGGCCAGCAGCCCCTCGATGACGGCGAAGGAGCCCACGGGGCGGTGGCGCAGCGGCTTGGCGGCCAGCGAGCCGACGCCCATGGCGAAGACCATGACCGAGATGACGACGGAGGTCTGCAGGACGGAGTTGCCGAGGAGGTAGCTGCCCAGCGCGGTCAGGGCCAGCTCGTAGACCAGGCCGCACGCGGCGCACAGGAACACCGCGAGCAGCAGCAGGAACCGGGGCAGCCGCGTCGCCGGGGCCGCGGGCGGGGCGGTGCTCTGGGGAGCCGCGGGCGGGGCGGTGCTCATGGGGGCGGTCAGGTCAGCGCGGCGCCGACCATGAACGCGGTGCCGAGATACACCGCGCCCTGCACCCAGGCCGCGGGGTGCGGGCGGCCCCCGTCGTCGTTCAGCGCGGTCTCCCCGATGCGGCCGGGGGTGAGCAGTCCGACCACGGCGCCCGCCAGCGTCATCATCACGACCCCGGCCAGGCCGTAGGCGGCGGTGCTCAGCAGCCCGTAGCCCAGCCCCTCCTGGGACTCGCTCGCGGCGATGGCGTCGGCGATGACCAGTCCGATGGCCAGGGTCTGGGCGGCCAGCAGGACCGCGGCCCCCTTGTTGCGCTCGGTCCAGGCGACGTGGACCAGCTTGCCGGGGGTGACGAGGTCCAGGGCGATGAAGCCGATGGCCTGGACGACGAAGCCGACGAGGCCGTAGAGCAGGGCGGTGCCCGCCGACTCGAGGATCTCTGCGGTCACGGGGAGCCTTTCGACATGACGCGTGGTGCGTGGTGCGGATGAGGGAGGGGGAGCCTACTTGCCGGAGCCGGGGCCGCCGCCGCGGAAGTCTCCGCCGCCGCTGCCCGGAGCGGGCCAGGCGTTGCCGATGTAGGTGTTCCAGCGGCGGTGCCCGTCGCGGTAGTCGTCGACGTCGATGCGGCTGCCGGAGCCCTTGGGGCTGATGGCGACGATGTCGTCGTCGTAGCGCAGAAGGACCCAGCCCCGGCTGGTGCGCCGCGCGATGGCCTTGCGCTCTCCGGTGATCTCGTCGGCCACCTTCCGCGGCCCGTCGGTGCGGTCGAGGTAGCCGCTGTCGCTGGGTTGGTAGTGCCGGGCGATCCAGCCGCGCGGGGCGACCCGGCGGTCGCTGTCGCTGGAACACGCGGAGAGCCCGGTGAGCAGGGTGGTGGCCAGCAGCGTCGCGGTGGCGGTGCGGACGGTCTTCATCGGGCCTCCAGCCGGGTGTGCGTGGTGACGATCCGGCGGCTTTGCGGGTAGGTGTGCCAGGTGTGCCAGCCGACGCCGTTCCCGTGCCGTCGCACCGTCAGGGCGGTGACGGCGTCCGGGCAGCCGGGGAAGACGCCGCACAGCGCGCGCGGGTCCGCCGCCGTCTCCGCGTGCAGGCGGCGCACGCGGTCGGTGAAGCGCTGCCCGGGGTAGTGGAGGACGCGGGCGCTGAAGCGGTAGTTCCACTGGGGGAACCGGCGCACCAGCTCGGGCGGGAGGCCCCCGTCGGTGCCGGGCAGGCAGGCCACCGTCTCGCGGACGGGGCCGGCGAGGACCTGGTGGGAGGCGCCCAGCAGCCGCAGGCGCACCGGAAGCCCGTCCACGCTCACCTCGCGCACCGCCAGCGCGGGGCGGGCGGGGAGGTCGAGGGTGAAGGACAACTGGTCGGCATCGGTGTCGAGATAGGGGGCGGCCAGGGCTATGCCGCTCACACGCCGCTGCCCGGGTAGATGGTGAGGGTGCCCTCCGGCACGCGCTCGCCGAGCGAGGCCTCCCAGCTGCCGCGGCCCTGGTCGCCCAGGAAGCGTTCGAAGGCGAGGGCGCGGCCGGTGGGGCCGTCGTAGTCGGCGTACTCCACCCGGCCGGACTCGCCCAGGCCGGTGGTCCCTTCCGAGCGGTAGGAGGCGGTGCCGTGCTCGCTGCGGTGGTAGGTGACGCCGTGGACGGTCAGCGGAGTGCGGCTGGGGGTGAGTTCCTCCTCGCCCTGGTACTCCGCCCACAGGTAGACCTCCAGCGTGGGGTCCTCCTCGACCGACAGCCAGCGGCGACCGGCGTCGGTGCCGTCCATCGTGTCGAGGAAGTGCTCGGACCAGGTGTAGCCGCCCTCGGTCAGCCGCAGGGAGCCGCGTACGAACATCCGCTCCCCCAGGTACTCCACCATGTCCCCGGCCTTCAGCAGCCGCGGGTCGCCCGCGGTGCTGTCCTCGGGGGCGAACGGGTCGCGCGGCGCCACCGGCGCGGAGGGCACCACGGCGCGGCGTCTGCGCAGCAACGCGATGACGACGGCCGTCACGACGACGACCGCCAGGAGGGCAAGCAGAAGCTTCACGTTGATCCCCCGACTTCCCTGGAACCTGCGGCAAGCCCGGCCGAGTATGGCATAGCGCGCGCGGGCGGCCGGTGGGGCGGGTCGGCGGCCGCCTGTTTGCCCCCCGGTCGCCACGGGAACCCGGCGCCCCATGGCGACCAAGTACACAGGGCACACGGGGTCCGCGGCACGGCGGGCGGCGCGCCGCGTCCTGCCGTCGGCCGACGGGCCGGGACGGGTGATGTCGGCGGTGGACCGGCTGGAGCGGGCCACCGAGCTGGACGGTGCGTCGGCGAAGCTGCGCACCTGGGTGAAAAAGGCGCCGCTCGGCCGGGCCAGGGACGCGCTGCACGGCCGTTGGCTGGGGCACCCGGTGCACCCGCTGATGGTGCAGCTCCCCATCGGGGCGTGGCTGTCCGCGGCGGCGCTGGACGTGCTGCCGGGGCAACGGCGCGGAGCCGGGGCGCTGGTGGCGCTCGGGCTGGCCGGCGCCGGGCCCGCGGCGGTGGCGGGCTGGGCCGACTGGGCCGAACTGCGGCCGCCCCAGCAGCGGGTGGGCCTGGTGCACGCGGTGTGCAACATCGGCGCGGTGGCGCTCTACGCGGGGTCCCTGGGCGCGCGCGGCGTCGGGCGGCACGGGCTCGGCCGCCTGCTGGGGTTCGCCGGGCTCACGGTGGTGGGGGCCGGCGGCGCACTCGGCGGGCACCTGGCCTACCGGCAGGCGGTGGGCGCCAACCACGCCGAGGGGCTGGCGGCCCGGGTGCCCTCGGGCTGGCAGCCGGTCGGTGAGCTCGCCGACTTCCCCCCGGGGGAAGTGGTGCGGCGCACGGTGGGCGAGGTGCCGGTGATGGTGGTGCGCGAGGACCGCGAGGGCACTCCGACGGTGCGCGCGCTGGTCGAACAGTGCAGCCACCTGGGCGGCCCGCTGGCGCAGGGCGAGATCGCCGACGGGTGCGTGCGGTGCCCCTGGCACGGCAGCACCTTCCGCCTCAGCGACGGCTGGAACGTCCAGGGCCCGGCCACGGCCCCGCAGCCGGCGTTCGAGGCCCGGATCGTGGAGGGCCGCGTCCACCTGCGGCTGCGTGACTGAGGACGCGGCCGACCGGTGCGGGGCGTCGCCCCGGGTGCCCCGCACGGGTGAGGCGGGTGCCGCCGCCCGTGGGGCGCGGGGCGTAGGGCGGTGCCGACCGGGGCACCCGGCGTGGCGCGAGGCAAGCAGCGAGGAGGACGGCATGATCGGATCAGTGCGCCGCCGGCCCACCGACGCGCACGAGGCGTCGGTGGGCGAGCTGGTGGAGCGGGCGTCCCAGCAGCTCTCGGAGCTGGTGCGCCAGGAGATGCGGCTGGCGCAGGCGGAACTCACGCGGAAGGGCAAGCGGGCCGGGCTGGGCGGTGGCATGTTCGGCGGCGCGGCGCTGGTGGGCTTCGTGGCCTTGCAGGCGCTCGTGGCCGGCGCGATCGCGGCGCTGGCCCTGGTGCTCCCCGTGTGGGCGTCCGCGCTGATCATCGGCGGCGTGCTGCTGCTGGTGACCGGCGTCCTGGCGCTGGCGGGGCGCAAGGAGCTGCGCCAGGCCACGCCGGTGGCGCCCCAGGAGGCGATCGGCGGGGTCAAGGCCGACATCCGGGAGATCAAGGAAAGGGCGCACCGATGACACCTCCCTCCGGCGCCGATCACGCCGACGACCCGCGACGGCTGCGCGAGCAGGTCGAGCAGGCCCGGGCGCAGCTCGGGGACACGGTGGCCGAACTGGCGGCGAAGGCCGACGTGAAGGCCATGGCGCACCGCAAGACGGCGGAGACCAGGGAACAGGCCCACTACGCGGCGGCCGTGGCGGCCGAACGCGGGCGGGAGAACCGCGGGCCGCTGCTCGCGGCCGGGGCGGTGGCGGCCGCCGTGGCGGTGTGGTTGCTGGGCAAGCGGTACGGGAAGTGGTGACGGCGTGCTGAAGGTGGTGAACCGGGCGGCGAGCCTGCTGATGGGTGTCCTGGGCGGCGTGGTCGCCGGGGCGGTCTTCAAGCGGGTGTGGAAGGTCGTCTCCGGTGACGACGACGCGCCGGACGCGACGGACGTCGAGCGGAGCTGGCGCGAGGTGCTGACGGCCGCGGCCGTGCACGGTGCGATCTTCGCGCTGGTCAAGGCCGTGATACAGCGCGGTGGGGTGGTCGGGGCGCGCCGGGTGCGGCACCGCGGGGCCGCCTGACTTTCGCGTGGGACGTGGTGGCGGGCGGTGCCGTGCGGCACCGCCCGCCACCGCTGTGCGCGGGGCGCTCACCGCGCGGTCCCGGTTCCGGTCGGCGGTTCCGGCACCGGTCCCGGCGGCCGGTCCCGGGGCGGAGCGCTCCGGGCACCCCCGGGCCGCGGGCGCGGTCCCGTCGCGCGCCCGGCCCCGGCGCGCGAGCGCCGGGCGGGCGGCGAGGGTGACGGGGGCGGCCGGCGAGGGCGCGGGCCGGTCAGCCCGCGGTACCCGGCCAGCCCGGGTCGCGGCCGCTGAGGCCGATGACGCGGTCCAGCTCCGGGGCGGTGTCCGGCACGGGCACGCGCGGGCCGAACAGGCCCTCCTCGCCGGAGCCGTCGAAGCCGTCGAGGAAGGCGAGGCAGGTGCGGACGGCGGCCGGGTCGGCCGAGTAGGGCTGCCCGGTGGCCCGGGCCAGGTCCCAGCCGTGCACCAGGAGCTCGTTGAGGGCGATGACCCCGGCCTGCTCGCCGGGGAGTTCGATGCCCCCCGCCTGGGTGGTCCCCTCCCAGGCGCCGGGGTCGCGCCAGGCATCGGCCAGGGCGGTGAGCCGCTCGGGCAGCCGGGTGCGCCACTCCGGCACCAGGGCGTCGCCCGGGGGCTGCGGAGCCTCGGCGGTCAGGGGCGTGCTGCGCTTGGCGGCGGCGTCGGTGAACGCCTCGGCGAGTTCCAGCAGGTGCTGGAGGAGGTCCGCGACGGTGTAGTCGGCGCAGGGGGTGCGGGCGTCGAGCCGGGCGTCCTCGACGCCGGGCAGCAGGTCGGCCACGTGCTGGGCCTGACCCGCGAGGGAGGTGGTCTGGGACATGGCTGCTCCTGGGCGTGCCGGATCGGTGGGGTGTCTCGCCCTTACCGACGGCGCGCGGCCGCCGAACTCATCGCCGCGCCCGCCACACGGCGCTGCCGGGCGGGCGGCCCGCAGCCCGGCGCACGGACCGGGGCGCCCCGGCGGGCGCCCCGGCCCCGCCCGGTGCGCGGCGAACTCCCGAAGACCCGGTCCGGCCTCCCGCCCCGGCCCCGGCGCCGCGAGGCCGGATCCGGCGCCCGCGGCGCACGGCGGGCGTTCGGCGGCCCGCTCGACGCCGGGGAACCGCGGGACCCGGGCCGGGCGCGGCGCGTTCCCCCGGCCCACGGTGCGCGGCCGGCGCGGCCCGGCCTGGCACGCGGCGCATCCCCTGTGGGCCCCGTGAGCCGGGCCGGTCGACGGGGCCGGTGCGAGGCGGGGCGCGTCGGTGGGGCGGGCGGGCGCGCACAGGGCGCGGGGCGGGCGAGAACGCGCACGGCCCCGCGGCGCGCGCCCTGGTACGCGGGGGCGGCGGCGCGGGGCCGTGGCCGGCCGGCGGTGAGCGTCAGCGGATGCTCACGCCGGAGACGGTGCGGGATATCACCAGGCGCTGGATCTCGCTGGTGCCCTCGAAGATGGTGTAGATCGCGGCGTCCCGGTGCATGCGCTCGACCGGGTACTCGCGGGTGTAGCCGTTGCCGCCGAGGATCTGGATGGCCTGCGCGGTGACGTTCTTGGCGACCTCGCTGGCGTACAGCTTGGACATGGAGCCCTCGGCCGCCTCGAACGGCTTGCCCGTGGTGGCCATCCACGAGGCGCGCCACACCAGCAGCCGGGCGGCGTCGATCTGGGTGCGCATGTCGGCGAGCTGGAAGGCGACGCCCTGGTTGTCGATGATCGGACGGCCGAACTGCTCGCGGGTCCTGGCGTAGTCGAGCGCCACCTCGTAGGCGGCGCGGGCCGTGCCGACCGCCATGGCGCCGACCGCGGGGCGGGACGCCTCGAAGGTGGCCATCGCCGCGTTCTTCACCCGCTCGCCGCCCTGCCTGGCCCTCTCCCGGGCGCGGGCCAGGCGCTCGTCGAGCTTCTCCTTGCCGCCCAGCAGGCAGCTCCCGGGCACGCGGACGTCCTCCAGCACGACCTCGGCGGTGTGTGACGCGCGGATGCCGTGCTTGAGGAACTTCTGCCCCTGGGAGAGCCCCGGGGTGCCCGGCGGCACGATGAAGGAGGCGTGGCCCTTGGAGCCCAGGTCCGGGTCGACGACGGCGACGACGACGTGCACGTTCGCGATGCCGCCGTTGGTGGCCCAGGTCTTGGTGCCGTTGAGCACCCACTCGTCCTTGGCCTCGTCGTAGACGGCGCGGGTGCGCATCGAGGCGACGTCGGAGCCGGCGTCGGGCTCGGAGGAGCAGAAGGCGGCCACCTTGACGTCCTGCGCGTCGCCGTACATCTGCGGGACCCAGGTGGCGACCTGCTCCTCGGTGCCGTTGGCGACGACGCCCACGGCGGCCAGGCCGGTGCCCACGATGGACAGCGCGATGCCCGCGTCACCCCAGAACAGTTCTTCCATCGTCATCGGGATGCCCAGACCCGTGGGGTCGAAGAACTGCTGGGCGTAGAAGTCCAGGGAGTACAGGCCGATCTTCGCGGCCTCCTGGATGATGGGCCACGGCGTCTCCTCGCGCTCGTCCCACTCGGCGGCGGCGGGGCGGATCACGTCGGCGGCGAAGCCGTGCAGCCACTGCCGCACTTCCTTCTGTTCGTCGTTGAGGTCGAGCGCGAACTCGGTCATCGGGGCCCTCCGCTTAACTGTTACTTGAAGTAACGCAGTCTGTTACTGCCCAGTAGCGAATGTCAACCTTCCCGCGGTTCACGGGCCCGGCAGCGGCGGAGTGCTACGTTGCGCGGGCAGCGCACGAGCACGGGCGGGGAGTGAAGCATGGAGACCAAAGCCCAGGACGAGCGGCGCGGCAGCGCCTCCGAACGCAGACGCGAGGAGTTGCTGGAGGCCGCCAACCGCGTGGTGATGCGGGAGGGCCCGGAGGCCTCGATGAACGCCATCGCCGCCGAGGCGGGCATCACCAAGCCCATCCTCTACCGGCACTTCGGCGACAAGGGCGGGCTGTACCGGGCGCTGGCCGTGCGGCACACCGACGCCCTGCTGGCCTCGCTGCGCGAGGCGCTGGACGCGCCCGCCGACCGCCGCGAGCGTGTGGAGAACACACTCGACACCTACCTGGCCGCGATCGAGGCGCGCCCGCAGGTGTACCGGTTCCTGATGCACCCGGCCGAGGGCGGTTCCCGGGGCGAGCCCGGCTTCGCCGCCGGGCAGCAGACGGCCCCGCTGCTGCGGCGGCTGGGCGAGGAGCTGGCGAAGGTCATCGACGAACGGGTCGACCTCGGCCCGCAGAGCACGGAGCTGGCCCGGGTGTGGGGCCACGGCATCGTCGGCATGATGCACGCCGCCGGGGACTGGTGGCTGACCGACCGCCCCTGCTCGCGCGCCCAGCTCGTCCGCCACCTCGCCGACCTGCTGTGGGGACGGCTGGCGGCGGCCGGTGACCGCGTGGGCGGCCCCGGCTTCTGACGGGCGCGAGGCGACCCGCTCACCGCCCGCCCGGCGGCCAGGCCAGCCCCGCGCGGGCCGCGGCGCGGCGCAGGCGGCGCGCGCGCAGGCCGCCGAGGCGGTCGGCGTAGACGACGCCGTCCAGGTGGTCGCACTCGTGCTGCAGGCAGCGGGCGAAGAAGCCCGTGCCCCGCACCTCCGCCGGGGTGCCGTCCGCGCGGTGCCCGGCGACGCGCACGACGTCGGCCCGCTGCGTGGCCGCCTCCAGGCCGGGCAGCGACAGGCAGCCCTCCGGGCCGCGCACCACCGCTCCCCCGCGCTCGACGACCCGCGGGTTGACCAGGTGGCCCACGTGGCGCCGGTCCTCGTCGTCGGGGCAGTTCTCGGTAGGGTGCAGTGTGACCGAAGCGCAAGGAGGATCAACGACGATGTCGGGCAACCCGGAACCGCTGACGCCGCGCGCCAAACTGGCGGTGACGGCGGGCAGGGCCGCGGCGGCGGTGTCGCGTGCGGCGGGCCGCGGGAGCGGATCAGTCATCGGCGGCCGGGTCGCGCTCAGGCTCGACCCCGACCTGCTGGCGCGCCTGGCCGCCCACCTGGACGTCGTGCTCGTCTCCGCCACCAACGGGAAGACGACCACCACGCGGCTCATCGCCGAGGCGCTGCGCGGAACGGGCGAGGAAGTGGTCTCCAACGCGCTGGGCGCCAACATGCCCGCGGGCATCACCTCCGCGCTGGCCGGCGGCTCCAGCGCCCGGTTCGGCGTGATCGAGGTGGACGAGAAGTACCTGGCCACCGTGGCCCAGGACGTGACGCCCAAGGCCATCGCCCTGCTGAACCTCTCCCGCGACCAGCTCGACCGCGCCGCGGAGACGCGGATGCTGGCCGAGCGGTGGCGCGAGGGGCTGGCCGGGTCCAAGGCCGTCGTCATCGCCAACGCCGACGACCCGCTGGTGGTGTGGGCGGCGTCCTCGTGCGCCAACGTGCTGTGGGTGGCCGCCGGGCAGGAGTGGAAGGACGACGCCTGGTCGTGCCCCTCGTGCGGCGGCGTGCTCCAGCGCCCGGGCGAGGAGTGGGCCTGCGGCGAGTGCGGCTTTCGCCGCCCCGCGCCGAGCTGGGCGCTCTCCGGAGACCACGTGCTGGACCCGCACGGCTCGGCCTGGCCCATCCGCCTGCAGCTCCCGGGCCGCGCGAACAAGGCGAACGCCACCACCTCGGCGGCCGTGGCCGCGGTCTTCGGCGTCCCCCCGCAGGTCGCCCTGGAGCGGATGTTCTCGGTGACGGCCGTGGCCGGGCGCTACGACGTCGTCTCCTACCAGGGCCGCGAGGTGCGGCTGCTGCTGGCGAAGAACCCGGCCGGGTGGCTGGAGACGTTCTCGCTCATCGACCCGCCGCCCGCCCCGGTGATCCTCTCGGTCAACGCGCGCGGCGCCGACGGCACCGACACCTCCTGGCTGTGGGACGTGGACTACGGGCGCCTGGCCGGCCACCCGATCTGCGTCATCGGCGACCGCAAGCTGGACCTGGCGGTGCGCCTGGAGGTCGCGGGCGTGGACTTCCAGGTCTGCCAGGACGCCGAGGAGGCGGTGCGCCGCTGCCCGCCCGGCCGGATCGAGGCCATCGCCAACTACACCGCCTTCCAGGACCTGCGCCGCGTCGTCGGCAACTGAACCCGGCCACCCGTCAAGAAGAGGTACGAGCATGAGCGACAGCAGCCTGCGGGTCGTGTGGATCTACCCCGACCTGCTGAGCACCTACGGGGACCAGGGAAACGTGCTGGTCGTGGGGCGCCGCGCGCAGCAGCGCGGGCTCGGCGTCCAGCGCGTGGACGTCCGCTCCGACCAGCCGGTGCCCACCTCCGGCGACATCTACCTGATCGGCGGCGGCGAGGACCGTCCGCAGCGGCTGGCCGCCGAGCGGCTGGTGCGCGACGGCGGCCTGCAGCGGGCCGTGGACAACGGCGCGATCGTCTTCTCGGTGTGCGCCGGCTACCAGATCCTCGGCCACGAGTTCGTCAACGACCAGGGCGAGCGGCAGCCCGGGCTCGGCCTGCTCGACGTCACCTCCACGCGCGGGACCGGGGAGCGCTGCGTGGGCGACGTGCTGGGCGACGTCGACGAGCGGCTGCGCCTGCCGCAGCTCACCGGCTTCGAGAACCACCAGGGCATCACCCACCTCGGGCCGACGGCCCGCCCGCTGGCCCGGGTGCGCTTCGGCCAGGGCAACGGGACCGGGGACGGCACCGAGGGCGCCTGGAACGACACCGTGTTCGGCACCTACATGCACGGCCCCGTCCTCGCCCGCAACCCGCTGATCGCCGACCTGCTGGTGAAGCTGGCGCTGGACGTCAACGCGCTGCCGCCGGTGGACGACCGCTGGTACGAGGCGCTGCGGGCCGAGCGGATCGCGGCGGCCACCCAGCCGGCCTGACGGCTCCGGCCGCCACTCCCCCGGCCCGCCCGCGCCCCGACCGCTCCTCCCCCGCTCGGACTCCCCCGTCCGGACACCCCCGGCCGCCGCCACGGCCGGGGGCGGTTCTACTCTGGTCCGGGCGATCGGTACGAACCAGGAGCGTTGCGGATGGATCACGGCGGACACGGCATGACGGCGGACCTGCCCCCGTTCACACTCGAACGCGGCCTGGAGTTCACCGGCGAGCCGTTCTTCCTGGTGGGCAGCGTGCTGACGCTCGCCCTGTACGGCTGGGGCGTGCTGCGCCTGCGGCGGCGCGGGGACGGCTGGCCCCTCGGCCGGCTGCTGTCCTTCGCGGCCGGTGTGCTCACCCTCGTCCTGGTGATGTGCACGGCGCTGAACGAGTACGGCATGGTGCTCTTCAGCGTGCACATGGTGCAGCACATGGTGATCAGCATGCTCTCGCCAATCCTGCTGCTGCTCGGCGCTCCGGTGACGCTCGCGCTGCGGGCGCTGCCCACGGCCCCGCGCGGTCGCCGCGGCCCGCGTGAGCTGCTCGTGGCCGTCCTGCACAGCCGGTACGTGCGGGTGATCTCCCACCCGGTGTTCACCATTCCGCTGTTCATCGCCAGCCTCTACGGGCTGTACTTCACGCCGCTGTTCGACCTCCTGATGGCCTCGCGGGCCGGGCACCTGGCGATGATGGTGCACTTCCTGGCCGTGGGCCTCATCTTCTTCTGGCCGATCATGGGCGTGGACCCCGGTCCGCACCGGCCCGGGTACGTGATGCGGATGCTGGAGCTGTTCGCCGGCATGCCCTTCCACGCCTTCTTCGGCATCGCGCTGATGATGGGCACCGAGCCGCTGGTGGGCACCTACGCCGATCCGCCCGCCTCGCTCGGCGTGACCGCGCTGGACGACCAGAACGCGGCGGGCGGCATCGCCTGGGCGTTCAGCGAGATCCCCTCGGTCCTGGTGCTGATCGCGCTGATGTTCCAGTGGTACGTCTCCGAGCAGCGGCAGGCCCGGCGCCAGGACCGCAGGGCCGACCGCGACGGGGACCGGGAGCTCGCCGCGTACAACGCCTACCTCGCCTCGCTCCAGACCCGCGCGGGGCGGTAGCCCGCCCGGCGGCCGCCCGCTCCGGTGCCGGCTCGGCGGCCCGGCGCTCGGAGCGGCCTGTGGGGCGGTGGCGCGGGGGCGGCTGCGGCGGGACCATGGACACGTGGCGCGGAGCGGTCACCGTGGCCGCCCGGCCCCGCGAGGAGGTGGCGCGACGATGGCCTCGGGGACGAAGTCGATGGCGGTGGCCACGGTCGCCACGCTCGTGCTGGCCACGGCCTACACCGTGGCGGTGGGCGGGAGTGGCTGGCTGTGGTTCGCGTGGGTGGTGCTCGGGATGGTCACCCTCGGCCTGGCCACCGTGCGGGGGCCCTCCCCGCACCGCTGACCCCGCCGCCCGCGCCCGGCCCGCCCGCCGCTCCGCGCACCGGCCGGACGGGCGCGGGCGGCGCCCGGGCACCGGCGGCGGAGGCGCGGCGGTGGTCCCCGGCCGCTGGCGGCGCTGCCCCGGTCGCGCGACCGGGGCCCGGGCCGCTTCCGCGCCGCCGCCGGGGCGCCGTCGGTGTCGCCGGTTGGCCGTCCGCCCCTCGCCGGCCCGCCGCGCTGGTGAGGTCCGAGGGCGGTGGGGATGCGTAAACCGAGCGATCCGGGACAGCCGTCCGGCATGACCGCCCACCACGCACTCCGCAACGAGACGCCCTTCGAACGCGACGACCGCAACTTCGCGGAGCTGCTGCAGGAACTGCGCGTCATCCAGACCGGCGTGCAGATCCTCTTCGCCTTCCTCCTGACGCTGGCGTTCACCCCCCGCTTCCCCGAGCTGGACGACGTCCAGCGCGCCACGTACATCACCACGCTCCTGCTCGCCGCGCTGGCGGCCATGCTGTTCACCGCACCGGCCGTGCTGCACCGGGTGCTGTTCCGCCGGGGCGCCAAGCGGCGTGTGGTGGAGGTGTCGGCGCGGCTGGCCGCCGTGGGGCTGGGGGTGCTGGCGCTCGCCCTGACCGGTGCGGTGCTCCTGGTGGTGGACTTCGTGCTGGGCCGGGGCGCCGGTCTCGCCGCGGGCGGGGCGACGTTCGCCGCCTGCGCCGCGCTGTGGGCGCTCGTCCCGTGGCGGGTGCGGCGCGCCCACGCCCGCCGGACGGAGCCCCCCGAGGCGCCACCGCGGTGATCAGGGCGGGCCGGGACGCCAGGGCAGGGTGATCCGGACGGTCTTGCCGCCGTCCTCGGTCGGCTCGACGTCCAGCGCGCCGCCGACCTCGGCGGTGAGCGACCGGATGATGACCAGACCGCGCCCGTTGTCCTGCTGCACGGCCGCCGGGAGGCGCCGGGGGCGGCGCGGGTGGCTGTCGCGGACACCGATGCTCAGGAGCTCGTCGCGCTCCAGCCGCAGCTCCACGGTGAACACCGGCGACGCGCCGGCGGTGTGCAGGACGGCGTTGGTCGCCAGCTCCGAGACGATCAGGCGAACCGTTTCAGCGGTGGCGGCGCCGCTCGGCGGTCCCCACTCGGCCAGGACGCCGACGACGTGGTCGCGTGCCGTGCGCACCGACGCGGGGAGGCTGGGCAGGGTGAGGGACGATTCCAGGCGGTCGGCCATGTGCGGGGACCTTCGGGGCGGGGACGGAGGGCGGGGCTTTGGACAGCGGGCGGCGGCGTGCGCCGAGCCGCCCGCGAACGGCCTCGGGGCGTCAGCCTGCCAGTCGGCACGGCGGGGCGCGGCGCCCTGCGGAGGCTGTCGCCCGAAGCGGTGAACTCCGTGGCTCCCGCACCTTCCCGGGGCCGCCGCCGCGCTATGCGCGCTGGGTGGGAGCGCTCCCGCGCGGGTGCGCCCGTCTAGCGGCCGGCCCCCTCCGGAGCGGTGCCGGCGATCGTGCGCAGGGCCCGGTCGATCTGGGCGCCGGTCAGGTCGGCGCGGGCGGTCAGGCGCAGCCTTGAGATGCCGTCGGGTACGGAGGGCGGGCGGAAGCAGCCGACCGCGAGCCCCGAAGCGCGGCACCGCGCGGCCCAGTCCAGCGCGGCCTGCGGCGAGGGGGCGCGCACGGAGACGACGGCGGCGTCCGGGCGGGCGGCGGTCAGGCCCGCGGCGGTCAGGCCGGTGTGCAGCGCGCGCGCCACCTCGCGCACCCGGCGGGCGCGGCCCGGCTCAGCGCGCAGCAGGCGCAGCGCGGCCAGCGCGGCGCCGGTGGCGGCGGGGGCCAGCCCGGTGTCGAAGATGAACGTGCGGGCGGTGTTGAGCAGGTGCTCGATGACGGGGGCGGGGCCGAGGACCGCGCCCCCCTGGCTGCCCAGGGACTTCGACAGGGTGACGGTGGCGACCGTGCCGTCGGCACCGGCCAGTCCGGCGGCGTGCGGCGTGCCGCGTCCGCCGTCGCCGAGCACGCCGAGGCCGTGCGCGTCGTCCACCAGCAGCGCGGCACCGGCGTGGGCGCAGACCTCGGCCAGCGCGGCCAGCGGCGCGGCGTCGCCGTCCACGGAGAAGACGGCGTCGGTGGCGGCCAGGGCGGGGCCGGTGTGGCCGTCCAGCGCCTTGGCCACCGCTGCGGGGTCGGCGTGGGGCACGACCACCGTACGGGCGCGGGCCAGCCGGCAGCCGTCGATGAGGGAGGCGTGGTTGTCGGCGTCGGAGACCACCAGGCCGCCGGCCGGGCCCAGCGCGCTGACGGCGGCGAGGTTGGCGGCGTAGCCGCTGGAGAAGACCAGGGCCGCCTCGAAGCCGCAGAACGCGGCGAGTTCGGCCTCCAGTTCGGCGTGCAGGGCGGTGGAGCCGGTGACCAGGCGCGAACCGGTGGCGCCCGCGCCCCAGCGGTGTGCGGCGTCGGCGGCCGCGGCGGTGACGGCCGGATCGCGGGCCAGGCCGAGGTAGTCGTTGCCCGCGAGGTCCAGCAGCGGGTCGTCGGCGGGCCTGGGGCGCACGGCGCGCACGAGTCCGGCGCGCCGACGGCGCGTCCGGGCCGCGTCGAGCCAGCCGAACGGGTCCTCGGGCATGGGCGGGCGCTCCTTCGGTTCGGCCTGCGCTGAGAGGTCCCGTCGAACCTAACGGCAGGGCGCGGGCCTCACCGTGTGGTAATCCACACACCTCGATCGGCTCTCCTTGTGCTCTGCGTGCTTGGCCCGGGCGTCGTCGGTGAGCGAGGATGCGCGCCATGGACCTGCTGAACACGCTGGTGGACAAGGGACTGCGGCGCGAACCGCCCACGCGCGAGGAAGCGCTCGCCGTCCTGGCGACCTCCGATGACGACCTGCTCGATGTGGTGGCCGCGGCGGGCAAGGTGCGCCGTCACTGGTTCGGGAGGCGGGTGAAACTCAACTACCTGGTGAACCTCAAGTCCGGGCTGTGCCCGGAGGACTGCACGTACTGCTCGCAGCGGCTCGGTTCGACGGCGGACATCCTCAAGTACACCTGGCTGGGGGCCGACCAGGCCGCGCAGGCGGCGCGGGCCGGGCTCGCGGGCGGGGCCAAGCGCGTGTGCCTGGTGGCCAGCGGGCGCGGGCCGACCGACCGCGACGTGGACCGGGTCTCGCGCACCATCACGGCCATCAAGGAGCAGCACGAGGGCGTGGAGGTGTGCGCCTGCCTCGGCCTGCTCTCCGACGGCCAGGCCGAGCGGCTGCGCGCGGCCGGCGCGGACGCCTACAACCACAACCTCAACACCTCCGAGTCGACCTACCGGGACATCTGCTCGACGCACACCTTCGACGACCGGGTCTCCACGGTGCGGCAGGCCCAGGCGGCCGGGATGTCGGCGTGCTCCGGTTTGATCGCGGGCATGGGCGAGAGCGACGCGGACCTGGTGGACGTCGTCTTCGCCCTGCGGGAGCTGGACCCGGACTCGGTGCCGGTCAACTTCCTCATCCCCATGGAGGGGACGCCGCTGGAGGGCGAGTGGCACCTCGACCCGCGGCGCGCGCTGCGCATCCTGGCCATGGTCCGGTTCGTCTGCCCGGACGCGGAGGTGCGCATCGCCGGGGGACGGGAGGTGCACCTGCGCTCGCTCCAGCCGCTGGCCCTGCACCTGGCCAACTCCATCTTCCTGGGCGACTACCTGACCAGTGAGGGGCAGGCCGGGAAGGCGGACCTGGACATGATCGCGGACGCCGGCTTCGAGGTGGAGGGGGCGGACACGACGACGCTGCCCGCCCACCGCGCCGACGCCCTGGCCGCGGCCGGGGGCGGCTGCGGTTCCGGCGGGGGCTGCGCGCCCTGCGGGGACGCCGGTGACGCCGGGGAGGCCGCGGCGGCGCCGTCCGCGCCCGCGCTGCCCGCCGCCGAACCCACCGCCGAACCCACCGCCGAACCCGCCGCCGCGCGGCCGGTGGGCGCACCCGCCGGGGCGCCCACCGAGGGCGCGGGGCCGGTGCGCACGGACCTGGTCACGGTGCGGCGCCGGGGCGCCGGTACCGCCCTGCCGCCCAATGCCTGAGCGCGCGTCGACGGCCGGCGGGCCCGGGGCCGCGGGCGCCGCGGGCCCCGGCCTCGCGACGGCCGACCTGCTGGCCCTGGACCGGCGGCACGTGTGGCACCCGTACGGACCGATGCCGGGCCGCCAGGAGCCGCTGGTGGTGGAGTCGGCCGCCGGGGTGCGCCTGCGGCTGGCCGAGCCGGTGGAGGGCCGGCGGGAACTGGTGGACGGCATGTCCTCGTGGTGGTCGGCCGTCCACGGCTACAACCACCCGGTGCTCAACGAGGCGGCGCGCCGGCAACTGGAGCGCGTGAGCCACGTGATGTTCGGCGGACTCACCCACGAGCCGGCCGTGCGCCTGGCCAAGCGCCTGGTGGACGTCACGCCAGAGGGGCTCGAGCACGTGTTCCTGGCCGACTCCGGGTCGGTGTCGGTCGAGGTCGCGGTCAAGATGTGCCTGCAGTACTGGCGTTCACGGGGCCGCCCGGACAAGCGGCGGCTGCTGACCTGGCGCGGCGGGTACCACGGCGACACCTGGCAGCCGATGTCGGTGTGCGATCCGGACGGCGGCATGCACGAGCTGTGGTCGGGCGCGCTGCCGCGTCAGGTGTTCGCGCCGCCGCCGCCGTCCGGCTTCGACGCCGCGGTGGACCCGGGTTACGCGGACCGGCTCAGGGAGCTGGTGGCCGCGCACGCGCACGAGGTGGCGGCGGTGATCGTCGAGCCGGTCGTGCAGGGCGCGGGCGGGATGCGCTTCCACTCACCCGGCTACCTGCGGGTGCTGCGGGAGGCGTGTGACGAGCACGGGGTGCTGCTGGTCTTCGACGAGATCGCCACCGGCTTCGGCCGCACCGGCAGGCTGTTCGCCGCCGAGCACGCGGGCGTCTGCCCGGACGTGCTGTGCGTGGGCAAGGCGCTCACCGGCGGTTACCTCACCATGGCGGCGACCCTGTGCACGTCCGAGGTCGCCCGGGGCATCAGCGAGGGCGAGGTGCCGGTGCTGGCGCACGGGCCGACGTTCATGGGCAACCCGCTGGCCGCCGCGGTGGCCGACGCCTCGCTCGGGCTCCTGCTGGGCCAGGACTGGGCCGGTGAGGTGCGCCGCATCGAGACCGGGCTGCGCGAGGGGCTCGCGGCGGCCGAGGGCGCGCCCGGTGTGCGGGAGGTGCGGGTGCTGGGCGCGATCGGCGTCGTCCAGGTGGAGCGCGACGTCGACATGGCGGCGGCGACGCGGGCGGCGGTGCGCCACGGGGTGTGGCTGCGCCCGTTCCGCGACATGGTCTACACGATGCCGCCGTACGTGACCGGTGACGCGGACGTGGCACGGATCTGTGCCGCCGTGGTCGCCGCGGCGCGGGCGGGGGTCGGCGCGTGACGGTCTGGTGCGTGAGCGGGACGGGGACCGAGGTCGGCAAGACGGTGACGGTCGCGGCGCTGGCCGCGTGCGCCGTCGCGGCCGGGCGCCGGGTCGCCGTGGTCAAGCCCGCGCAGACGGGGGTGGCCCCCGGGGAGCCGGGGGACGTCGCCGAGGTGCTGCGGCTGGCCGGGGACGCGGTGACGGGCGTGGAGCTGGCGCGCTATCCGGAGCCCCTGGCGCCGGAGACGGCCGCGCGCCGGGCCGGAGCGCCGTTCGTGCGCCCGGCCCGGGTGGCCGAGGCGGTCGCCGCGCTGGAGGCCGACCACGACCTGGTGCTCGTCGAGGGCGCGGGCGGGCTGCTCGTGCGGTTCGACGACGCGGGCGCCACCCTCGCCGACGTGGCCGGGCTGCTCGGCGCCCCGGTGGTCGTGGTGGCCGCGGCCGGGCTCGGGACGCTGAACGCCACCGCGCTGACGGCCGAGGCGCTGCGCGCGCGGAGGCTGTCGTGCCCGGGCGTGGTGGTGGGGAGTTGGCCCGAGCGGCCGGACCTGGCGGCGCGGTGCAACCTCGCCGACCTGCCGGTGGCCGCCGGTGCCCCTCTGGCGGGAGTGCTCCCGCACGGCGCCGGGGCGCTGGACGCGGCGGCGTTCCGGCACGCCGCGCCGGGCTGGCTCGCCCCCGGCCTGGGCGGCCGCGGCCCGCTCCCGCCCGGCCGGCCGTGGGGCGGGGCCGAGGGCGGCTGAGCACCGCGGTGGCCGACGCGGGGTGGTGCTGGGCCCGGGGCGGCGCGTCGGCCTGATCCCGCGTCCGGGGCGGCGCCGGGGCCGGGGCCGCCTTGCGGCTCGGACAGCGCTCGCCAGGACGAGCGGCCGGGCGGGCGCCGTGGTGCTCGACCACGACGCGTCGGCCCACCGGGCGTGGCCGGCGGCCGGTCACGCCCGGATCCGCGGTGGAGCCGCTGGGCCAGGCGCCTGTGCCAGCCCGCCGGGCGCCGCGCGGTCGCCCCGGGGCCGCGCCCGCCGCCCGGACCCGGCCGCGCCCCCGCGCGTCCCCGGGCGCCGGCCGGGCCGGTTCGCGTACGCTGAGGCGACCTGGCGGGCTTGCGAGGAAACTTGCGAGGGGATCCGAGGGAAGGGGCACGTGTCCCGGTATGGTCGAAGCGCTCCGCACCGCATGCCGCACCCGGCCTCCGGCGCTCCGGCCGCCCGGAGCGGGGGCGCGGGGATGACCGAGGTCGCCCTGCTGGGCCTGGCCCTGCTGCTCACGCTCGCCTGCGGGTTGTTCGTCGCCGCCGAGTTCTCCCTCACCACGGTGGAGCGGGGCCTGCTGGAGCGGGCGGCCGCCGAGCGGGAACCGGGCGCGGCCGGTGCCCTGGCCGCCGTGCGGACGCTGACGTTCCAGCTCTCCGGCGCGCAACTGGGCATCACCCTGACCAGCCTGCTCATCGGCATGATCGCCGAGCCGTCCGTCGCCACGCTGCTGGGCGGCCCCGCCCGGGCCCTGGGCCTTCCGCCGGCCGCGGCCGCCACGACGGCGCTGGTGCTCGGCACCGCGCTGTCCACCGTCGTGCTGATGGTCGTGGGCGAACTGGTGCCCAAGAACTGGGCCATCGCCCGGCCCCTGCCGGTGGCGAGGAGGGTCGGCACCCCGCAGCGGCTGTTCTCCGCGGCGTTCCGCCCGCTGATCGGGCACCTGAACAACACCGCCAACCGCCTGCTGCGCCGGATGGGTCTGCAGCCCACCGAGGAGCTGGCCTCGGCGCGCTCACCGCAGGAGCTGGTCGCCCTGGCCCGCCACTCGGCCCAGGAGGGCGTGCTGGAGGCGGACACCGCCGAGCTGTTCGTGCGCACGCTGCGGCTGGCGGAGCTGACGGCCCAGCACGTGATGACCCCGCGGGTGCGGGTGTACGCGCTGGACGTGGCGGCCACCGCCCAGGACGTGGCCAACGCCAGCCGGGCCACCGGCCACTCCCGCTTCCCCGTCTACCGGGGGAACCTCGACACGGTGGTGGGGTTCGCGCACGTCAAGGACGTCCTGGCCCTGCCCGCGCCGGAGCGGCCGGAGCGGCGGGTGGAGACCCTGCTGCGCGAGCCGCTGCTGGTGCCGGAGTCGCTGACGGCCGACCGGCTGCTGGACGAGCTGACCGAGCGGCGCAGCATGGCCGTGGTCGTCGACGAGTACGGCGGCACGGCGGGCGTGCTGACGCTGGAGGACATCGTCGAGGAGGTCGTCGGGGAGGTCCGCGACGAGCACGACCCCACCCAGACGCCCGATCTGGTGCGCCGGGGCACCGACCCCGGCGGCCGGCCGCTCTACGACGCCGACGGAGCGGCCCGCACCGACCAGCTCCGGGAGATCGGCCTGCACCCGCCCGAGGGGCCCTACGAGACGCTGGCCGGGCTGGTGGCCACCGAGCTGGGCCGCATCCCGGTCCGCGGGGACGCGGTGGCGGTGTCCGGCTGGCGGGTGGAGGTGACGGGGGTGCAGGGGCGGCGCGCCGCCCGGCTGCTGCTGCGCGGACCGGCGGAGCCACCCGGCGGCACGGGCGGGGCGGACCGGCCGTGACGGCGCTGCAACTGGTCACCGGGGCGGTGATGATCACGCTCAACGCCTTCTTCGTCGGCGCCGAGTTCTCGCTGATCTCCGTGCGGCGCAGCCAGATCGAGCCGCGGGCGCAGGCCGGGGACCGCCGGGCGCACCGGGTGCTGTGGGCCCTGGAGCACCTCGCGCAGCTCATGGCCACCGCGCAGCTCGGCATCACGCTGACCACGCTCGTCCTGGGCATCGTGGCCGAACCGGCCATGGCGCGCCTGCTGGAGCCGGTCTTCCACGCCGCGGGGGTCTCCGGCGCGCTCGCCCACACCGTCTCCTTCGCGGTCGCCCTGACGCTGGCGACCTACGCGCACATGCTGCTGGGCGAGATGGTGCCGAAGAACATCGCGCTCGCCGAGCCGGAGCGCACCGCGCTGCTGCTGGGGCCGCCGCTGGCGGCGCTGACCCGGGCGCTGCGCCCGGTGGTCTTCGGCGTCAACGCGCTCGCCAACGCGCTGCTGCGGCTGCTGCGGGTGGAGCCGCGCAGCGAGGTGGAGTCCACCTTCTCCGACGACGAGCTCGGCCGGATCGTCGCCGACTCCAGCGCGGCCGGGCTGCTGGACGAGCGGGCCACCGCCCGGCTGCGGGACGCCCTGGTGCTGGGCCGCCGTCCGGTGGCCGAGGTGGTGCGCCCGGGCAGCCGGGTGGTGGCCGCGCCGCCGGGCGTCACCGCCGAGGGTCTGGAGGAGCTCAGCGCCCGCACCGGGTACTCCCGCTTCCCGGTGGTCCAGGCGAGCGGCGCGGCGGTGGGCTACCTGCACGTCAAGGACGCGCTGGACGCGCCCGCGCGCGACGCGCCGTTCCCGGCCTCCGCGCTGCGGCCGATCGTCCGGGTGGGGACGCGGACACCGCTGGACGACGTGCTGGGCGCGATGCGGGCGAGCGGCACCCACCTCGCGGCGGTCATCGGGGACGACGGCCGTGCGGTGGGCCTGGTGACCATGGAGGACGTGCTGCGCGAGCTGGTCGGCGGCCGCCCGGCGGGCGGCGCGCGGCCGGGCTGACCCGGTGCCGCGGCGGCGCGCCCGGCCGGGCATACCGGCCGGTCGGTGCCCGTCCGGCGCTCGGTAGCATGTCCGGGCCATGGAGAGAGCACCACGCATCAGCAGCTTCGTCGCCCTGGGCGACTCGTTCACCGAAGGCATGTCGGACCCCGGCCCGAACGGGGCCTACCGGGGGTGGGCCGACCGGCTCGCCGAGCGCCTGGCGGCCTGTTCCACGCCGTTCCACTACGCCAACCTGGCCGTGCGCGGCAAGCTGATCCAGCAGATCGCCGCCGAGCAGGTGCCGCTGGCGGAGGCGATGCGGGCGGATCTGGTGACGCTGGTGGGCGGCCTGAACGACGTCCTGCGCCCCTCGTGCGACATGGGGCGGGTGTGCGGGCTGCTGGAGGAGTCGGTGGAGCGGCTGGCCCCGGCCTGCGGGCAGCTCGTGCTGATGCGCAGCCCCGGTCGGCGCGGCCCGGTGCTGGAGCGCTACCGGGCCCGCATGGAGCACCTGTTCGACTTCGTCGACACGCTCGCGGCGCGGCACGGGGCGCTGGTGGTGGACCTCTACGGGGCCGCCTCGCTCGGCGATCCCCGGCTGTGGGCCGACGACCGGCTGCACCTGACCGGTGAGGGTCACCGCAGGGTGGCCGAGGCCGTGTGGCAGCGGCTGGGGCACCCGGCCGCGTGCGACTGGGACGAGCCGCTGCCGGCGTGCACGCCCCCCGCCTGGTCCGCGCGGCGGCGCGCCGACCTCCGCTTCGCCCGGCAGCACCTGGTCCCCTGGATCGGACGCCGCCTGACCGGCCGCTCCTCGGGCGACGGGCTGCCGCCCAAGCGGCCGGACCTGGCACCGCTGGCCTGCGCGGACCCCCGTAGAATCCCGGAGCGTGACTGACAAGCCGCGCATCCCGAACGTCCTGGCCAACCGCTACGCCTCCGGGCCGCTGGCTAAGCTGTGGTCCCCCGAGTACAAGGTGACGCTGGAGCGCCGGCTGTGGCTGGCGGTGCTGCGGGCGCAGAAGGACCTCGGCATCGACGTCCCCGAGCAGGCGCTCACGGACTACGAGCGGGTGCTCGGGCAGGTCGACCTGGACTCGATCGCGCGGCGCGAGCGGGTCACCCGGCACGACGTCAAGGCGCGGATCGAGGAGTTCAACGCGCTGGCCGGGCACGAGCACGTGCACAAGGGCATGACCTCCCGGGACCTGACCGAGAACGTCGAGCAACTGCAGATCCGGCTCTCCCTGGAGCTGGTGCGGGACCGCACGGTGGCGCTCCTGGCCCGCCTGGGCAAGCTGGCCGGCGAGCACGCGGCACTGGTGATGGCCGGGCGCTCGCACAACGTCGCGGCGCAGGCGACGACGCTGGGCAAGCGGTTCGCGACCGCGGCCGACGAGCTGCTGGTGGCCCACGCCCGCGTCGAGGAGCTGCTGGCGCGCTACCCCCTGCGCGGCGTCAAGGGACCGGTGGGCACCGCCCAGGACATGCTGGACCTGCTCGGCGGGGACACCGGCAGGCTGGCGGAGCTGGAGCGCCGCGTCGCCGCGCACCTGGGCTTCGCCCACGCCTTCACCTCGGTCGGCCAGGTCTACCCCCGCTCGCTGGACTACGAGGTCGTCAGCGCCCTGGTGCAGCTCGCGGCGGCCCCGTCGTCGCTGGCGAAGACGATCCGCCTGATGGCCGGGCAGGAGCTGGTGACCGAGGGGTTCAAGGAGGGGCAGGTCGGCTCCTCGGCGATGCCGCACAAGATGAACACCCGCTCCTGCGAGCGGGTCGGCGGGCTCGCGGTGGTGCTGCGCGGCTACGCCTCGATGACCGGGGAGCTGGCGGGCGACCAGTGGAACGAGGGCGACGTGTCCTGCTCGGTGGTGCGCCGCGTGGCGCTGCCGGACGCGTTCTTCGCCTTCGACGGGCTGCTGGAGACGTTCTTGACGGTGCTGGACGAGTTCGGCGCGTTCCCGGCGGTGGTGGAGCGGGAGCTGGACCGCTACCTGCCGTTCCTGGCGACCACGAAGGTCCTGATGGCCGCCGTGCGCGCGGGGGTCGGCCGGGAGGTCGCGCACGAGGCCATCAAGGAGCACGCGGTGGCCGCGGCCCTGGCGCTGCGCGCCGGCGCCGAGCGCAACGAGCTGCTGGAGCGCCTGGCCGCCGACGAGCGCGTTCCGCTGGACCGGGCGGGCCTGGAGGCGCTCATGGCCGACCGGCTGTCCTTCACCGGCGCGGCCGGCGAGCAGGTCTCGGCGGTGCTCGCGCGGATCGAGGAGGTCGCCGCGCGCCACCCGCGGGCGGCCGCGTACACCCCCGGCGACATCCTCTGACGGCCCACCTGGCGGACGGCCCGCCCCCTCGCCCCGGCGCGCCGGCCGGCTGGGCGGCCCGTGCGCGCCTGCGGCCCTTCCGGTTCCCTACGGCCGGGCCGCCCGGCCGCTGGTGCGCCGCCGGTGACGCGCCCGGCGCCGGGTCCGGGCCGCTCGCGCTCGCCGTACGCGCACGGCACCGGTTACGATCCGGGCCACGGGCGCGGCGCAGGGAGGCAGGACAGTGGGGAGGCTCACCGGCGGGGACCCGTCGTTGCTGCGCAGGATCAACTCCGCCGTCGTCCTGCGCGCCCTGCGCGGGGCGCAGGAGTCCCCCACCCTCACCGATCTCGTCGGACTGACCGGCCTGTCCCGGCCCACCGTCGAGGGCGTCGTGGACGGGCTGGTGGAGTCCGGGCTGGTCGCCGAGGCGCCGGCCGGCCTCGCCGCGCGGCGGCAGGGGCGCCCGGCCCGCCGCTTCCGCTTCCGCGGCGAGGCGGGCCACGCCCTGGGCATCGAGGTGGGACCGCACCGCGTCGCCGCCGTCCTGGCCGACCTGACGGGGCGGGTGGTGGGCTCCGACGAGCGGCCGGTCGCCGAGGAGGCGGAGGCCCCCGAGCGCCTCGGCCGGGTGCGGGCGAGCGTGTCCGACCTGCTGCGCCGCACCGGCGTCGCCCGCGCCACGCTGCGCTCGGTGGGCGTCGGGACGCCGGGCGTCGTGCGCGCGGACGGTGAACTGGCCCTGTGCACGGCGCTGCCCGGCTGGACCGGGCTGCCGCTGGGCGAGCGGCTGGGGCGCTCGTTCCGCTGCCCGGTGCTGGTGGAGAACGACGCGAACGCCGCGGTGCTGGGCGAACGCTGGAAGGGCGCCGCGCGCGGCTGCGACGACGTGGTGATGGTGCTGGCGGGGCTGAGCCCGGGGGCGGGCTCGCTGATCGGCGGGCGCCTGCACCGGGGCTTCGGCGGCGCGGCGGGCGAGATCGGCGCCCTGCACCTGCTGGGGCGCGAGGCCTCCCCCGAACGGCTGCTGTCCCTCGGCAGCGTGCCGCTGCACCCGCTGGACGAGGCGGCCGTCGCCCGGGTGTTCGAGCTGGCGAAGACGGGGGACGCGCGGGCGTGCCAGGCCGTGCACCGCTACGTGCGGCGGCTGGTGCACGACGTCGCCGCCCTGGTCCTGGCCCTGGACCCGGAGCTGGTGGTCATCGGCGGCTGGGCGGCCGGGCTGGACGGCGTGCTGGAGCCGTTGCGCCGGGAGCTGGAGCGGTACTGCCTGCGTCCGCCCCGGGTGGAGCTGTCGGTGCTCGGCGAGGCGGCGGTGGCCACCGGGGCGCTGCGGGTGGCGCTGGACCACGTCGAGGAACGGCTGTTCTCGCTGGCGGACGCCATGTGACCGGGCCCGCCCGGCACGCGTCGGTGCCGCGGGCGGGCTCGGGGCCGGCGTTCCGGCGGGGCCCGGCCGCACGCCGCCGGACGAGCCGGGGCGTCGAGCCGGTCCGCCGGGCGCGGGGCGCGTCCCCGGGCGGGCGGCTCAGCTCGCCAGCAGCTCCGCGGGGGCGGGTTCGCCGAAAGTGAGGCGGCAGGTGTCGGCGCGGTAGGTGGCGACCGCCACGGCCACCGGCGCCCCGTCCGCCAGGTACCGCGTGGTGACGACCAGGACGGGGGCGCCGGGCAGCCGGTCCAGCCGACGGGCGTCGTCCGCGCGGGCGGAGCCCAGCTCCACGGAGCGCTCCTGCGCCTGGGGCGCCCGGCCGTGGAGGGCGCGCAGGACGGCGTGCCCGCGGGCCGCGCCCGCGTCGGGGACCTCGCCGGTGACCGCGCCGGGCACGTAGAGCACCTCGGTGGCCACCGGCTGGCCGTGCTCGGTGCGCACCCTGCGCAGCGCGTGGACGGGGCCGCTCCCCTGACGCTCCAGCAGCCGGGAGACGGCGGCCGGGGCCGCCTGAAGCCGGCAGTCGTCGACCTGCCAGGCGTCACCGCGCGCCCCGGGGCGGCCGTCCGGGTCCCAGGTCACCTCCACCCCCACGCGGGGCGGGGCGACCGTGGTGCCCACGCCGCGCCGGCGTTGCAACCGGCCCTCCAGTTCCAGTTGTTCGAGCGCCTGCCGCAGCGTGGCGCGGGCCACGCCGTAACGGGCCGCGAGTTCGCGCTCGTTCGGCAGGACCTCACCGACCGCGAACTCCGAGTCGAGCGCCTCGGTCAGCACCGTCTTCAGGTGCCAGTACTTCGGCTCCGGCGCCGACTCCGCCCGTGTGGTCCCCACCCTGGCCTCCGCAATCGCCTGGTTCGGCAGATGTTTTGCTGTGATCTTTTTTAAAGCTTGTTGCGTATGCCTGGTGACCCTAGAACCGCGTGCCGCCTTGGTCAAGACCAATCGGGGGTGCGGCGCCCGGGGGCGGCCCCGCGGTGGGATAGCGTCGGCGTCCGGCCGACGGCGTTCGGCCGCAGCGCAGACGAGGAGGGCGCGCCATGGGGCGGAACGTCACCGTGGTCACCGGCGGCAGCCGCGGCATCGGGGCGGCGGTGGCCGTCCGGCTGGCCGAGGCCGGACACGACGTGGGCATCGGGTACCGGAGGGCGGCCGAGGCCGCCGAGCACAGCGTGCGGGCGGTGCGGGCGGCGGGCGGCCGGGCCGTCGCGGTGCGGGTGGACACGAGCGTGGAGGCGGAGGTCGACGCGCTCTTCGACGCGGTCGACGCCGAGTTGGGCCCGGTCACCGCACTGGTCAACAACGCGGGCGTCACCGGACCGCTGGGCCGGTTCACCCAGACCTCCGCCGAGCACATGCGCCGGGTGGTCGAGGTGAACGTCCTCGGCGCGCTGTACTGCGCGCGCCGGGCCGCGCTGGCCATGTCGCGCCGGCACGGCGGCGCGGGCGGCGCGATCGTCAACATCTCCTCCGCCGCGGCGACGCTCGGCGCGCCGGGCGAGTACGTCCACTACGCGGCGAGCAAGGCGGCCGTGGACGCCCTGACGGTCGGTCTGGCCAAGGAGCTGGCCGAGGACGGGGTGCGGGTCAACTCCGTCCAGCCCGGGACGGTGCTCACCGACATCCACGCCTCGATGGGCGACCCGGAGCGCCCGTGGCGCATCCGCGACCGGGTGCCCGCGCGGCGTCCGGGCCGACCGGAGGAGGTGGCCGGTGCGGTGGCCTGGCTGCTGTCCCCGGAGGCGTCCTACACCACCGGCGCGGTGCTGCGCGTGGCCGGCGGCCTGTAGCGGGACGCCGCTGCCTCGTCGCACCGGGCCCTTCCCGGACGCGCCGCTTGCTGACAGAGTGTCCAGCAGGTGTTGACACGGCGTCCAAGAAGCGGCGTACGACGAGGAGTTCCCATGACCGACACGCTGTCGCTGCTCACGGTGCCCGTGGGGGCGGCCACCGTCACCCTGAACCACCGCAGGCGCGGATCGGGGGAGCCGCTGGTGCTGCTGCACGGCATAGGGCACCACCTGCAGGCCTGGGAGCCGGTCTCGGACGCGCTGGCGGCCGCCTACGACGTGATCGAGCTGGACCTGCCGGGTTTCGGACGGTCCGCGCCGCTGCCGGAGGGCCTCGCCTACGACGTGCCGGGCGTGGTCGCCGTGCTCGCGCGGGCCTGCGCCGCGCTGGGCGCGCCCCGGCCGCACGTCGCGGGGAACTCGCTGGGCGGCCTGCTGGCCCTGGGCATGGCCAGGGCCGGACACGCCCGCTCGGTGACGGCGCTGTCCCCGGCGGGCTTCTGGAACGAGCGGGAGCGGCGCTACGCCTTCACCGTGCTGCGCGGCATGCGGCTGGGCGCCCGGAAACTGCCGGACGCCCTGGTGTCCCGGCTGGCCGGAACGGCGGCGGGGCGGGCCGCGCTCACCAGCACCATCTACGCCAGGCCCGGCCTGCGGGCGCCCGCGGCGGTGGAGGCCGAACTGCGGGCGCTGCGCGGCGGAACGGGCTTCGCACCGACCCTCTCGGGCGGGAAGGGCCCGGCCGCGCTCTTCCGCGACGACATACCCGACGTGCCGGTGACCATAGCGTGGGGCGACCGGGACCGCCTGCTGCTGCCCCGGCAGGGGGTGCGCGCCAAGCACACGGTCCCCGGCGCCCGGCTGGTACGGCTGCGCGGGTGCGGCCACGTGCCGATGAACGACGACCCGGCCCAGGTGGTCCGCGTCATCTCGGACACGGCGCGCTGACCGGAACGCGCCGCCGGATCGCGCACCGCCGACGCGGTGGGGCCGCACGCCGTCGGCGTGCGGCCCCACCGCGCAGCGGCGGCCCGCCAGACGGCCCGGCAGGGCGCCGGGCGGGCCGCGGCGCGGGGATCACCAGCCGTGCTGGCCGTGGTCTTCGTGCTTGTCGTGCTGCTGGCCACCGAAGTCGCCGTTGACGCAGACGTTGCCTGCGGCCGGGTTCAGCAGCGCGATGATGTTCACGGTGTTGCCGCAGATGTTGATCGGCACGTTGACCGGCACCTGCACGACGTTGCCCGACAGCACGCCCGGCGAGCCGACGGCGGCACCGTCGGCGTCGGCGTCCGCCGTCGCGCTGGTGGCGCCGGTGAAGACGAGGGCGGAGGCTGCCGCGAGCATCGCCGCGGACTTCGCCATGCGACGCATGGTGGTTCTCCTTCACAGTCGGTGTGGCGGCTGCCGATGAGCCACCGGTTCACAGCCGAGGATCATCCGTGCTCCGTCCGCCGCCGCGCTGCGGACCGGCGTCCGCGGCGATGTTCACCCGAAGGCAGCAAGGGCCGGCCCCCTCCGGCTCCCGGGGCGGCGGCGGCGTGCGCCGTGCGGCGGGGCGCCGTCCCCCCTGGGGCGTACCCGGGGCGGGCCGGGCGGGTGAACCGGGCGGGGTGGTGGGCGCCGGGCGACGCGCGAGCGACCTGCGGTTTTCGCGCCCGCCTTCCCCCGGACGGGCGCACGTGTCGCGTCGCGGGCGGGGATGCGGACCGCGCACGGAGCGGGTACGCCGCGCCGACCGGGCCGGTCGACCGGTCGGCCGGCCCGGTCGGTGCGCCGGCGGGCGAGCGGTGGGAGGGGCGGTCGAAGGGCGAGTGGGACGGTGCGCGGGGCGGGCGGGTGGTGGAATCCAGCCGGCGGGCCCCGGGGCGAGGTGGCCGAGATGCCCCGGCACGCGGTTCCCCGCGTCCGTGGGGCGGATTACGATTCGGCAACGGAGTGGGGGCCGTGGCGTCGACCGCGCCGCCGGGCCGCTCCCGCTCCCGACCGGAAGGGCTGTGCGCGGCTCCGCGCCACCCCCCGTGGAACCCTCAGCGCCTGGGGAGCGTTGACGCGGAAGCCTGCCGGGGCGGCGTCCGCCGCCGCACCGGACGCAGACGGCGCTTCGAAGTGACCACAGTGGATGGGCTGAAATGGCTGAAATGGCTCCCAAAACGTCAGAAGCACCCTTAACTCAGCGGTCACAGGCCGTTCGTGGCACGGCAACACCGGTGCCGGAGGGTGGGCGCATGCCCGATTCGTCAGACGTCGCCAGCACCGCCCCCGCTTCCGCCTCCGCGCTGGACCGGTGCCGCCTGTGGTGGTCCCGGCACCGCGGGCACCGCACCCCGTCGCCGGACGGCGGCGGCGATACCGGCACCGGCACGGCGCGGCGGGCCGCCACCCGCACCGGGGACGGCCGGGACACGACGCTGTGGCGGCTGCGGACGACCGTGCCGGAGCGGCCGGGCGCGCTCGCGGCCCTGTGCACCTCGCTGGCGCGCCGGCGGATCGACATCCTCGCCCTGCAGACGCACCCGCTCGGCGCGGCGACGGTCGACGAGTTCCTGCTGCGCGCCCCGGCCGGTGTCGAGTCCGGCGAGCTGAGCGCGCTGGCCGCGGCCGGCGGCGGACACGACACGTGGGTGGAACGCGCCGACGCCCACGACCTGGTGGACGGCCCGACCCGAACGCTGGCGCTCGCCACCCGCACCGCCCTGGACACCGCCGAACTGCCGCTGGCGCTGCGGGAGTTGCTCGGCCGGTGCACCATACGGTCGCTGCCCGCGGCGTCCGTGCACGGCACGCCGACGGCCCAGCGGGTGCCGCCCGGCGGGATCTTGGAGGACACCGTGCTGCGGCTGCCCGACCCGGCGGGCGGCACGATCGTCGTCGAGCGGCCCCACCTGCCCTTCACGCCCACCGAGTTCGCCCGGGCCCGCGCGCTGGTGGCGCTGGACGCCCGCCTGGGCCAGCGGGTGCCGCGCCGCCGGGACGTGCTCACCCTGCCGGAAGGCAACGCCATCACCGTGCGCCGGGCGGACCCGGGCGACCTGGAGGCCGCCCGGGCCATGCACACCCGCTGCTCGGACACCACGCTCGGCCTGCGCTACCACGGCCCCGTGCACGACGCCGACCGCTACCTGGCCCACCTGCTCTCACCCCGCTTCGGGCGGACCCTCGCGGTGGAGACCGCCTCCGGCCGGCTCGTCGCCCTCGGCCACCTGCTGTGGGACGGGGACGAGACGGAGGTGGCGCTGCTGGTGGAGGACGCCTGGCAGCGCCGCGGCATCGGCTCGGAGCTGCTGCGCCGCCTGGTGGAGCTGGCCGTCGAGGCCCGGTGCGAGAGCGTGTACGCGGTCACCAGGGCCGCCAACACCGGCATGGTCGCCGCCATGCGCGGCCTCGGGCTGCCGCTGGACTACCAGATCGAGGAGGGGACGATGGTGCTCAGCGCGCCGCTGGCTCCGGCCGTGTCCGCGGCCGCGAGCGAGGGCCGCTGAGCGCCGCGTCCAGGTCCTGCCACACGTCCTCGACGTCTTCCAGGCCGACGGACATCCGCAGCAGCCGCTCGCTGATCCCCCCGGCCCGCCGGTCGTCCTCGTCCACGATGCGGTGGCTGATGGACCCGGGGTGCTGGATGAGCGTGTCCACGCTGCCCAGGCTGACCGCCGGGGTGATCAGCCGTACGCCGGCGATCACCTCGTGCGGGTCGCCGGTGACCTCGAAGGAGACCATCGCGCCGCCGATCGCGGGGTAGTGCACCCGGCTCACCCTGGGGTCGGCCGCCAGCCGCCGGGCCAGTTCGGCGGCGCCGGCGGACTGGGCCCTCACCCGCACCGGCAGCGTGGCCAGGCCGCGCAGCAGCAGGTAGCCGGCCAGCGGGTGCAGGACGCCGCCGGTGGCGAACCGGATGCGCCGCAGGTCGCGGGCGAACTCCTCGTCGCACGCGACGACGCCGCCGAGCACGTCGCCGTGGCCGCCCAGGTACTTCGTCGCGCTGTGCAGCACCAGGCGGGCACCGTGTTCGACCGGCCGCTGCAGGACGGGTGTGGCGAAGGTGTTGTCGACCAGGAGCGGCACCTCGCCGCAGGCCGCGGCGACGGCGCGCAGGTCGACCTCGCGCAGCGTCGGGTTGGCCGGGGTCTCGACCACGACCAGGGCG
The DNA here is from genome assembly GCF_026262575.1 of Streptomyces marinisediminis. Classification (GTDB taxonomy): domain Bacteria; phylum Actinomycetota; class Actinomycetes; order Streptomycetales; family Streptomycetaceae; genus Streptomyces; species Streptomyces marinisediminis. Next base: position 51,190 of record NZ_JAPKFL010000016.1, on the reverse strand, counting down.
GTGTCGGGGCGGATCGCCGCCGCGACGCCGTCCGGCTCCGTCCAGGTGACCTCGGTGCCCAGCAGGCCGCTGTCCAGCAGGTGGTCGCTGCACCCGTACAGCGGCCGGATCGCCACCACGTGGCGCAACCCGGCCGCCGACCTGGCGAGCACCACGGCCGTGAGGGCGGCCATCCCGCTGGCGAAGGCGACGGCCGACTCGGTGCCCTCCAGCCGGGCCAGCGCCCGCTCGAACCGGGCGACCGTGGGGTTGCCCAGCCGCGCGTAGACCGGAGGGCCCGTCAGCTCGGCGCCGGTGGCCGCGAAGGCGTCCAGCCGGGCGCCCTCGTCCCGGCTGTCGGGACTGGGGTAGGTGGTGGACAGGTCGAGGGGAGCCGCGTGCAGGCCGAGCGCCGCGAGGTCCTCGCGGCCAGCGTGCACGGCGCGGGTGGCCAGCGCCCCGGGGGTCTCGGGGAGGTCGTGGCCGTCGGGGAAGCCCGGGAGGTGACGTGTCGTGTCCATGGAGGCAGGGTGAACAGCTACCGGCTCGTAGCGGGTTTCGGCCGTGCTATGTTCGGCCGATGTCCGATTCCGTCCGTCTGGACCCGGTGGACCTGGAGATTCTGCGCCTGCTCCAGAACGACGCCCGGACCACCTACCGCGATCTGGCCGAAGCGGTGGGACTGGCGCCCTCCACCTGCCTGGACCGGGTCACCCGGCTGCGCCGCACCGGGTTGGTGCTCGGCCACGCCCTGCGGCTGGATCCGGCCAAGCTCGGCCGGTCCCTGGAGGCGTTGCTGCTGGTCCAGGTGCGCCCCCACCGCCGCGAACTCATCGGCCCGTTCGTCGAGCGGGTGCGGGCCCTGCCGGAGTCCCGCGCGCTGTTCCACCTGACCGGCCCCGACGACTACCTGGTCCACGTCGCCGTCACCGGGCCCTCCGACCTGCAGCGCCTGGTGCTGGACGAGTTCACCTCCCGCCGCGAGGTGGCCCGCGTCGAGACGCGGCTGATCTTCCAGCAGTGGTCCTGCGGCCCGCTGCTGCCGCCCCAGCCGGGCACCCACGCCACGCCCGCCTGACCACCACCGCCGCCGGCGAGGTGGCCGAACCGCGACCGCACCGGCGGGAGCGGCCCCGGTGACTCGGGGCCGGTGTCCGTACCAGGATGGGGGCATGCCCGAGACCACGCGCCCTTCCGCCCCGCCCCTCCCCCGCCGGCTCGCCGACGCGTACGTGGACGCCTACGTCGAACTCAACCCGGTGGAGGGCACCTCCCTGGGTATCGCGGCCTGCCACGGCCGGCTGCCCGACTTCTCCCCGGACGGCCACGAGGCCGTCGCCGCACTCCGGCGCGACACGCTGGCCGAGCTCGCCCGGGCCGAGGCGCGGCCGGGGGCCGACACGCCGGTCGAGCGCCGCTGCGCCCGGCTGCTGCGGGAGCGGCTCACGGCGCAGCTCGCCGTGCACGACGCCGGGGAGCACCTGCGGGCCGTCGCCAACCTCGGCTCCCCGCCGCACGCCGTGCGCAACGCCTTCACCCTGATGCCCACGGCCACCGAGGAGGACTGGGCCGTCGTCGCCCGGCGCCTGCGGGCGGTCCCGGAGGCGCTGGAGGGCTACCGGGCGTCGCTGGCGGCGGGGCTGGCGAAGCGGCTGCCCGCCGGGCCGCGGCAGGTGGCCGCGGTGGTGGGGCAACTGGAGGAGTGGGGCGACGCGTTCGACTCCCGCGGCTGGTTCACGGGCCTGGCCGACGGCGGCCCGCAGGCGCTGCGCGCGGAGCTGGCGGCGGCGGCGCGGACGGCCGACGCCGCCGTGGAGCGGCTGCGCGACTGGCTGCGCGACACCTACGCGCCGGGCGCCGAGGGCGCGCCGGACGTCGTCGGGCGGGAGCGGTACGCCCGGTGGGCGCGCTACTGGAACGGAACCGACCTCGATCTGGAGGAGGCGTACGCCTACGGGTGGGCGGAGTTCCACCGGTTGCACGCCGAGATGCGCGCGGAGGCGGAGAAGGTGCTGCCCGGCGCCGACTCCCCCTGGGCGGCCCTGCGCCACCTGGAGGCCCACGGGCCGGCCGTGACGGGCGCCGAGACGACGCGGGCCTGGTTGCAGGACCTCATGGACGAGGCCATCGCGGCGCTGGACGGCACGCACTTCGACCTGGCCGACCGCGTCCGGCGGGTGGAGTCGATGATCGCCCCGCCGGGATCGGCCGCCGCACCGTACTACACCGGCCCGTCGCTGGACTTCTCCCGGCCCGGCCGCACCTGGCTGCCCACGATGGACCAGACCCGCTTCCCCGTCCACGGCCTGGTCTCCACCTGGTACCACGAGGGCGTTCCCGGGCACCACCTCCAGATCGCGCAGTGGGCGCACGTGGCCGACGACCTCTCCCGCTACCAGACGACGGTGGGGCTGGTCAGTGCCAACGTGGAGGGGTGGGCCCTGTACGCCGAGCGGCTCATGGACGAGCTGGGGTTCTTCCCGGACCCGGCGCGCAGGCTCGGCCACCTGGACGAACAGATGCTGCGTGCCGTGCGGGTCGTCCTCGACATCGGCATGCACCTGGAACTGACGATCCCGGACCACTCCCCCTACCGCCCCGGGGAGCGGTGGACGCCCGAGCTCGGCCGGGAGTTCTTCGCCCGGCACAGCGGACTCACGCCGGACTACCTGGACAGCGAGCTGGTGCGGTATCTGGGCCTGCCCGGCCAGGCGATCGGCTACAAGCTGGGCGAGCGCGTGTGGCTGGCGGGGCGCGCGGCCGCGCGGGCGGCCCACGGCGCCGACTTCGACGCGAAGGCCTGGCACATGGCGGCGCTCTCCCAGGGCTCGCTGGGGCTGGACGACCTGGCCGGGGAACTCGCCGCGCTGTGAACCGCGGCGGCCCGCCCCCGTGCGGGGGCGGGCGGGCCGCGCCGGGTGGGTGCGGGCGGGTGCGGGCCGGGCTACACGTCCGCGAGGGCGGCGGGCGGGTGGTGGCGCAACGTCGAGCCGGCGCGCCCCCTGCGGACCTCCAACTGCGCGGGGACGCGCAGCCGCAGGTCCGCGACGTGGCTGACGATGCCCACGCAGCGGTCGCGTTCGCGCAGGGAGTCCAGGACGTCGAGCACCTCGTCCAGCGTCTGCTCGTCGAGGCTGCCGAAGCCCTCGTCGATGAAGAGGGTGTCCAGCCGGGTGCCGCCCGTCTCGTCCCCGACGACGTCGGCGAGGCCGAGCGCCAGGGCGAGGGAGGCGAAGAACGTCTCCCCGCCGGAGAGCGTGGCGGTGTCGCGTTCCCGGCCCGTCCAGGCGTCGACGACGTGCAGCCCGAGCCCGGAGCGGGCGCCCCGCCCGGCCCGGCTGTCGGAGTGGACGAGGGTGTAGCGGCCGCCGGACATCCGGTGGAGCCGGTGCCCGGCCGCGGCGGCGACCTGCTCCAGCCGGGCGGCGAGCACGTAGGTCTCCAGCCGCATCCTGCGCTCGTTGTCCGCCGAGGTGCCGGCGGCGAGCCCGGCCAGCTCGCTGATGCCCGTGTGCTCGGCCCGGTGGGGCGCGAGCGCGCGCACGGCCTCCAGCGCCTGCCCGGACAGCGCGTCCAGGTCGGCGACGCGGGCCCGTGCGGTGGCCGCCGCCGTCTCCGCGGAGCGGCGGTGCGCGGCGGCCGCCTCGGCCCGCCGCCCGGCCGCGGCGGTGTCGGCCGGGGGCTGGGCGGCGGCGTCCTGGGCCCGCGGGTCGGCCAGCTCGGCGGCGACCGCGGCCTCCTCGGTCTGCCACGCGTCCAGGCGGTGGCGCAGCGCGTCGGCGTCCGCCGGGTCCAGGGCCGCGTCGGCGGCGGCCCCGGGGCCGGTGAACCCGGCGCGCCAGCAGGCGTCCGCGAGGTCGGCGTCGGCCTGCTTCAGATGCCGGGCGGCCGCCTGTGCCGCGTGGGCGGCCTCGGCGGCGGCGGCGAGCGCGGCGGTGCGCCGGGTCAGCTCCGCGGCCCGCGCGGCGACGCCGGTGGCCTCGCCCCCGGCCTCGGCCACCTCCCGGCGGCGGGCCGCGAGCTCCTGGTGGAGCGCTTCGCGCTGGGAGGCGCGGGCGGCCGCGCGGCGCCCCGCCGCGTCCCGGGCGGCGACGCGGCGCCCGTGCTCGCGTTCGGCCTGGTCCAGCTCTTCCTGGGCGGCGTGCGCGGTGGCGGCCACGCGGCGGGCGTCGGCGAGGTCCGCCTCCAGCTCGGCCACGGCGGCGGCGCACTCCCCCGTGGCGGCGTCCTCGGCGGCCTCACCGGCCGCGGCGCGCCCGTCCCGGAGGGCGCGCCAGGCCTGCTCGGCCCGCTCACGTGCGGCCTCGGCCGCCTGGTGCGCCGCCAGGGCGGCGTCCTCCTCGGCCGCTTCGACGTGGCCGTCGGTCGGTTCGGCCTTCGCGGGGTGCTCCGGCGAGCCGCAGACGGCGCACGGCCGCCCGGGCGCCAGACGGGCGGCGAGTTCGGCGGCGATGCCGGCCAGGCGGCGCTCGCGGAGGTCGAGCCAGGTCTCCTTCGCGGTGCCGGCCCGCTCCCGGGCGGTCTGGAGGTCCTCGCGGGCGCGGGCCGCCAGGGCGTCGAGCCGGTCGCGCTCGCGGGCCGCCACCAGGCGGCGCCGGGCGGGTTCCAGACGGGCTCCGAGCTGTTCGGCGCGGGTGGCGGCGGCCTGGGCCCGCGCCACCTCCCGCCGGTGGTCGGCCCGCCGGTCCGGCCACGTCTCCAGCCACTCCTCGGCCTCGCGCAGCTCCGCCTCGTCCGCGCCGGCCTCGCGCTCCAGTGCGGCGAGCTCGCGGCCGAGTGCGGCGACGCGCTCTTCGGCCCGGCGCGCGGCGTCCAGGGACCCCAGGGTGCGGCGGGCGTCCCGCTCGGCCGCCGCGAGCTGTTCGGCGGGGGCCTGGGCGAGCGGGCCGGGCAGGTGCGCGCGGGCGGCGCGTTCGGCGTCGGCGGCCCGGCGGCGCTCGTCCTCGGCGCGCTCGTGCGCGCCGAGGACGGAGGTGACCGTCTCGGCACGGCGGGCGCGCTCCAGGCGTTCGCGGGCCGCTGCGCGCTCGGGGGCCCGCGCGGCGAGCGCGGCGGCGCGGCGGCGGGCCTCGGCGTGCCGCTGCTGGAGGCGGGCGAGGTCGTGCCGGCGGACGAGGTCCTCCTGCGCGGCGGCCTCGGCGTGCTCGGCGGCCCGCGCCGCCAGTGCGGTGCTCGCCACCCGTTCGCGCGCGGTCGTGCGGGCCCGCGCCGCCCACTCCAGGACGGCGTCCGCGAGGCCGTCGTCGCCCGGTGCGAGCGCGGGGAAGGCGGCGTCCACACCGGGCAGCGACGCGGCGGCCTGGCGCATGCGGTGGGCGAGCGCGAGCAGGGACTCGTCGGCGGCCCGCAGCCGCTGCTGCATCTGGCCACGGCGTTCGACCAGGTGCTGCTCGACGGCGCGGAAGCGCCGGGTGTCGAACAGCCGGCCCAGCAGCGTCGCCCGGTCCTCCGCGCCGGCGTGCAGAAACCGGGCGAAGTCCCCCTGGGGCAGCAGCACGACCTGGCAGAACTGCTCGCGGCTCATGCCGATGAGCGCGCCGAGTTCGCGGCCGATCTCCTGCTGGGAGCGGCTGAGGGCCCGCCAGGCGCGCGTGGTGGTGTCGTACTCGCGCAAGGTGGCCTGGGCCTTGTCGGTGGTGTGGCCGGTGCCGCGCCGCTTGGGCCGGGACTGCTCGGGGCGGCGGGTGACCTCCAGCCGGCGGCCGCCCACGGTGAGCTCCAGGCTGACCTCGGTGGGGGTGCCCGGGGCGGCGTGGCTGCTGCGCAGCGCGGCGCGCCCCTGGGTCTGGCGGGCGCCGGGGACGCCGTCGTACAGGGCGTAGCAGACGGCGTCCAGCACGGACGTCTTCCCCGCCCCGGTGGGGCCGTGCAGCAGGAACAGGCCCGCGGCCGACAGGGCGGCGAAGTCAACGTGCTCGGTGCCGGCGAACGGGCCGAACGCGGTGAGGGTGAGGCGGTGGAGTCTCACCGGGCCTCCTCCTCGACGCGGGCGGTGGCCACGCGCACGCTCTCGAACGCCTCGCGCAGCACGTCCCGCTCGCGGGGCCCGGCGGCGCGGCCGGGGCGGACGTGGGCGACGAAGTCCTCGGCGATCTGCTGGTCGTCGCGGCCGCGCAGCCGCTGCGCGTACGAGCGCCGGGGGCGCTGTTCGCGGTCCTCGGGGTCGAAGACGAGGCTGAGGACGTGCGGGAAGCGCTCGGCCAGGCGGGCCATCGGCTCCGGGGGCCGGGCCGGGTCGGTGAGCGTGGCCTCGACCCAGGCGGCGGTGTGCGGGGTGAGGTCCGGGTCGGTCAGCAGCGTCTCCAGCCGACCGCGGAGCCGGGCCAGCGGGCGGGGCACGGGGCACTCCACGCGCTCGGCGCGCACCGCGCCCCGGGCGTCGAGGTCGACCAGCCACATCGACTTACGGTGGTCGGCCTCGGAGAAGGAGTAGGCCAGCGGGGAGCCGGAGTAGCGCACGCGCTCGGTGATGCGCTGGCAGCCGTGCAGGTGTCCGAGCGCCACGTAGTCGACGCCGTCGAACACGGCGGCCGGTACCGCCGCCACTCCCCCGACGGTGATGTCGCGCTCGCTGTCGCAGGGCTGCCCGCCGGTGACGAAGGCGTGGGCCAGGGCCACCGAGCGGGTGCCGGCCGGGCGCCGGGCGAGGTCGGCGCGCACCCGTTCCATGGCGGCGGCGAGCACGGCGGCGTGGGAGGCGCGCGCACCGCCCACTTCGTCCCGCACGAGGGCGGGCTCCAGGTACGGCAGCCCGTAGCAGGCGACGGGCCCGTGGTCGTCGGCGAGCAGGACCGGGACGCCGCAGCCGGCGGGGTCGGTGCGCAGGTGCACGCCCGCCCGGCTCAGCAGCCCGGAGCCCACGCCCAGGCGGCGCGCGGAGTCGTGGTTGCCGGAGATCAGCACCACCGGCACCCCCAGCCCGGCCAGCCGGTGCAGCACGTCGTCGAACAGGGCGACGGCGGGCAGCGAAGGCACGGCGCGGTCGTACACGTCCCCGGCGACCAGGACCGCGTCCACCCGCTCGGCGCGGACCGTCTCCACCAGGTGGTCCAGGAAGGTCTCCTGGGCCGCGAGGAGGCTCGTCCGGTGCAGGCTCCGGCCCAGGTGCCAGTCCGAGGTGTGCAGCAGGCGCATGGCCCAGACCCTAAGTGCTGCCGGTGACACCGCCGCCCGGGGCCCTGCTCGGGCCTTCGCGCGGCGCGGCGTCAGGGGCCGTAGGTGTCGCCGTGCAGTTCCAGGCGGGCGGTGCCCGCGGTGGCGTCGGCGAGCCAGGCGCGGAAGGCCTCCACGCCGGCGGCGGGCAGGCCGAGGTCGAAGGTGACCTCGGCGCCGTAGCGCACGTCGCGGACCTCGTGCCCGGTGGCGCGCAGGTCGTTCTCCAGCCGCCCGGCGCGGTCGTGGCCGACGGTGAGCGTGGCGTGCCGGCGGCGTTGCCGGACGGTGGTGCCCACGGCGTCCAGCGCGGCGCCCACCGCACCGCCGTAGGCGCGGATGAGCCCGCCCGCGCCGAGCTTGGTCCCGCCGAAGTAGCGCGCGACGACGGCGACGGCGTAGCGGATCTCGCGGCGCAGCAGCATCTGCAGCATGGGCGCCCCCGCGGTGCCGCCGGGCTCGCCGTCGTCACCGGACTTCTGGACCTCCCCGGCGGCGCCGACGACGTAGGCGTAGCAGTGGTGGGAGGCCGCCGGGTGCTCGGCGCGCACGCGGGCGAGGAAGGCCCGTGCCGCGGCCTCGGTGGCGGCCGGGGCGAGCGCGCACACGAAGCGCGACCGGTTGACCTCCGTCTCGTGGACGCCGGCGGCCGCGACGGTCAGGTACTGGTCCTGCATCCGGCCAGCCTATGGGTCCGGACGCGGGCCCGGGCCCCGGGGCGGGCGTCCCCGGGGCACCCGGCGGCGGACCGGCCCCGGCGGCGGACCGGCCCGGCGGCCGGTGCCCGGACAAGCTCCGGGCACCGTCGGGAATGCGCCACCGTGGCCGGGAGTTGTCGAGGGCATGGATCTCGACGTACGCACGGACGACCGGGCCGTCCGCCGGATGCTCACGGAACTGGGAGACACCTGGGCGGTGGTCGGGCTGTCGAACAACACCGCGCGGGCGGCGTACGGCGTCGCCCGGGTGCTGCGCCGCCACGGGAAGCGGGTCGTGCCGGTGCACCCGAGGGCGGAGGCGGTGGACGGCGAACCCGGGTACGCGAGTCTGGCCGAGATACCGTTCCCGGTCGACGTGGTGGACGTGTTCGTGAACACCTCGCTGGCCGGGCGGGTGGCCGACGAGGCCGTGGCCGTCGGGGCGCGCGGCGTGTGGTTCCAGCTCGGCGTGGTGGACGTGGACGCCTACGCGCGCACCCGGGCCGCGGGGCTGGAGATGGTGATGGACCGCTGCCCGGCGATCGAGCTGCCGCTGCTGTGACGGCCGGTCCCCGGGCGCGTGGGACCGGGTCCCACGCGTGGGACCGGGACTCAGCGCGGGCCCGGCTCCGGGGGCGGGGCCCCGTCCTCGGGCGGCTCGGCGAGCGCGAGCAACTGCTCGGGCGTGACGCCTTCGGGTACGGGCACCGGGGGCGGCGTGCGCAGCGGGGGCCGCCAGCCGGACTCGGCGTCCCAGCGCCGCACGACCTTCGCCGGGGCCCCGGCGACCACCGCGTGGTCGGGCACCTCGCCGCGCACCACCGAACCGGCGCCGACCACCACGTTGCGCCCGAGCCGGGCGCCCGGCAGCACCACGGCCCCGTGGCCCAGCCAGCTCCCCGAGCCGATCTCCACCGGGGCCGCGCGCGGCCACTGCTTGCCGACCGGCTCCTCGGGGTCGTCGTAGGAGTGGTTGGTGGAGGTCACGTAGCAGTACGGGCCGAAGAAGACGTCGTCGCCGACGGTGACCTCCGCGTGCGCGACGAGGTGGCTGCCCCGGCCCAGCACGACGCCGTCGCCCAGCCGCAGCAGCGGGCGCGGGCCGAGGTCCAGGCCCGGCATCATGCCCGCCGTGAGCGTCACCTCGGCGCCGACGACGCAGTGGTCGCCCAGCTCGATCCACGGCGCGCCGAAGATCGTGCCCTGCGGGAAGGCGAGCCGGGTGCCGTAGCCGATGCGGCGGAACGCGTAGGGCCCCGGGCGCTCCCGGGTCACCGCCCCCGCCCGCTGCGTCCAGTGCCAGGCGCGGTGCACGGCCCGGGAGAGCAGGGCGAGGACGGTGTGCCGGTTCACCTCAGCCCGCCTCGGCGCCGCCGAACGCGGCCCGGTGCCGCTCGGCCAGGTCCCGGTAGGCGGCGGCGTTGAGGCGGATGTGCTCGCGTTCCTCCGCGGTCAGCTCGCGCCGGACCCGGGCGGGGACTCCGGCCACCAGCGAGCCCGGGGGCACCCGCATGCCCTGCGGCACCAGCGCCTGCGCGGCGACCAGCGAGCCGGCGCCGACGACCGCGCCGTTGAGCACGGTGGCGCCCATGCCCACCAGGACGTCGTCCTCGATGGTGCAGCCGTGCAGGACGGCGTTGTGCCCGACCGACACCCCGGTGCCGACGGTGACGGGGAACCCGGGGTCCACGTGCACGGTGCAGTTGTCCTGGATGTTGCTGTCCCGGCCGATGGCGACCGGCCCCATGTCGGCCCGCACCACCGCGTGGTACCAGACGCTCGCGCCCGCGGCCAGTGCCACGTCGCCCAGCACCACGGAGGTCGGCGCGGTGTACGCCCCCGGGTCGACGCGGGGCTCGGTGCCGCCCACCGCCGCGACCAACGCCTCTGCCATCACCAGCTCCTTCCGGTTCTTCCCCGTCGCGCGCCCGCCAGCACCGTATGCCACCGCGGGCGTCAGGAGTTCGGGCGCAGCGTCCACACGATCGTCATGTCGCCCGTGACGGCGCCGTCCTCGCGGGTGATGTCGACGGTGACCGGGAACTCCGGGCGGCGGCCGGCGTCGAGCTCCGCCAGCACCTCGGCGATGGGCCGGCCGAGGTCGGCGGTCGCGGTGAGCGGGCCCTTGGCGAGCTTCTTGTAGGTGGTCTCCGCGCGCACCGGCAGCGGCACGGCGCGGGAGAGCTGGTCCATGAAGGCGGCCAGGACCACGGCGCCGCTGGCCGACTCGGCGAGCGTGAACATCGCGCCGGCGTGCGGGCCGCCCACGTGGTTGTGGTACTCGGGCTGGTCGGGCAGGCGCAGGACCGCGCGCTCGGGAGTGGTTTCGAGGTATTCGAGGTTGAGGGTGCGCACCATCGGCACGGTGGCCGTCAGGAGCTCGCCGATCGAGGGCTGGGTCTCAGACATGCCGGTCAGATTACCAGTCAGTAGCTTGTGGGCACCCGGCCTGCCCGGCCCCTTCTCCGGGTCGTATCCCCGCCCGGGGGCCGGCCGTGTATGTCGCGAACACGTAAGAAAAACGGGGGTGGCGGCGGCCAGGGGCGAAGCCGTCCGTAGAGTGCACGCCATGTGGCCAGGACAGCAGCAGCCCGGGGGCGGCCAGAACCCGCAGGAACCCAACCCGTACCAGCAGCCCGGTGGGTACGGGCAGCCCAACCCCTACCAGCAGCCGGGCGGGCAGCAGCCCGGTTACCCGGGGCAGGGCGCGCCCGCGCCGCGGCAGCCGGGCCCCTACCCGCAGCCGGGGCACCCGCCGGGCCAGCCGCCCTGGGGGCCGCCCACGGCACCGGCGGGCCCGCCCCCTCCGGACGGGGGCCGGCCGAAGAACGCCACCCGCAACACCATCCTGGCCATCGCCGTCTGTCTGGCCGTGATCGCCGGCGCCGTGGTCACGGGCGTGTGGCTGCTGTCCGACGACGAGGGCGGCGGACGGCCCACCGCCGGGGGGAGCCCGTCCGCCGACTCCTCGGCGAGCCCCTCGGAGCCGTCCGAGTCGGCCGAGCCGACCGACGACCCGGACGCCGACGACGGCGAGCCCCGACCGGTGGTCGACGGCTGGCAGGTCGTCGTCAACGGCAGGCACAACAGCGCGTTCGACGTGCCCGGCGAGTGGGAGCCGGCCACCGAGGACACGATCGTCGGCTGGGGCGAGGCGGAGGACTCCGAGGACGCCCTCATCCCGGCCCCGGCGGTGGCCATGAGCGCCCCGGCCTTCCTGGAGGAAGACTGGTGCCGGGACTCCGACGAGGGGACCTACTCCCGCGCGGTGGTGGGCACCAAGGGCGCGCAGGGGGCGAAGAACACCGAGGAGGCCGCGCTCGCGGCCGCCCAGAACTTCGTCTTCCACCGCCACGGCGGTGAGGACAAGGAGCTCGTCGACTGGACGGAGTCCGAGCCCTTCAGCAACGACCACGGCATCGAGGGCCACATCGCCACCGCCACCCACACCGGCGGCGAGAAGGCGAACAAGTGCGAGGCGGACGGCAAGTCCGTCGCCATCTCCTGGCTCGACGACTCGCGCGACCTGCGCCTGTGGGTGCTGATCTCGGACACCGGCGTCGAGGACGAGGTGCCGCAGGAGGTCATCGACCAGATGACCGCGAGCCTGCGCCCCTACACCGAGGGCGACGGGGAGGCGTGAGGCAGGCGACCGGTTCCCGGGCCTTCGGGAGCGGGTCGCGCAGGCCCTCGTGGGCGGGCCGCAACTACACGCTGCTGACGTCCGCCGCCGTCATCACCGGGCTGGGCAGCGCGGGCGCGCTCATCGCGGCGGCGTTCGCCGTGCTCCAGGCGGGCGGCAGCGCCGGGGACGTGGGGCTGGTCGCCGCCGCCCGCACCGTGCCGCTGGTCGCCTTCCTGTTCGTGGGCGGTGCGGTCGCCGACCGGTTCCAGCGGCACCGGGTGATGGTCGCCGCCAACGCACTCAACTGCACCTCCCAGGCACTGTTCGCCGTGCTGGTGCTCACCGGCCAGGCGCAGGTGTGGCAGATGGCCGTGCTCGCGGCCCTGGGCGGCACCGGGCAGGCCTTCTTCGCCCCGGCCGCCGAGGGCATGGTGCTGGCGACCGTCAGCGGCGAGCAGGCCGGGCGGGCGTTCGCCGTGTTCCGCATGGGGGTGAACGGCGCCGGGATCGGCGGGGCGGCGCTGGGCGGGGCGATGACGGCCGCGGTCGGCCCCGGGTGGGTGCTCGCCGTCGACGCGGCGGCGTTCGCGGTGGCCGCCGCGCTGCGCGCCCTGCTGGACGTCGACGCCACCCGGCGACCGGCGGCGGGCGGGAGCCTGCTGCACGACGTGCGCGAGGGCTGGCGCGAGGTGACCGGGCGGCGCTGGCTGTGGGCGGTGGTGCTCCAGTTCGCCGTGGTCAACGCCGTCGTCGCGGCCGCCGAGGCGGTGTACGGGCCACTGGTGGCCGAGGAGCACCTGGGCGGGGCCCGCCCGTGGGGGCTAGCGCTGGCCGCCTTCGGCGCGGGCACCGTGCTCGGCGCGGTGGTCATGGTCCGGTGGAAGCCGCGCCGGCTGCTGCTGGCCGGCGCCCTGTGCGTCTTCCCGCTCGCCCTCCCGTCGGCCGCCCTGGCCGTGCCCGTGGGCGCCCCGGGGCTCGCGGCCGTGATGTTCGTCAGCGGCGTCTCCGTGGAGGTCTTCGCGGTGACGTGGATGACGGCGCTCCACCAGGAGGTGCCGGAGGACCGGTTCTCCCGGGTGGCCGCCTACGACTGGCTCGGCTCGCTCGCCCTCGTGCCGGCGGCCACCGCGGCGGCCGGTCCGGTGGCCGAACGCGTGGGGACCGACGCGGCGCTGTGGGGCTGTTCGGCCCTCGTCGTGGCGCTGACCGCCGCGGTCCTGTGCGTCCCGGAGGTGCGGCGGCTGCGGCGACGCGAGCCGGGCGGGGGCGGCCCGGCCGACGGCGCGGTGGCGGCGGCCGCGGCGGGGCCCGACCCGGCTCAGCCGATGCTGAAGGCCCCGGCCGGCGGCTCGGGCGACGGCCCGGCCGCCCCGTCGTGAAGCGGACGCGCGCCCGCGGCCAGCCGGCGCAGCGCCGGACCGTGGACGACGCGGGCCGGGAAGGCGTCGCCCGCGCAGCGCCGGGCCAGGTCGGCCAGCGGCAGCGGCGCGTGGGAGGCGGCCAGCACCAGGTTGCCGAACCGGCGCCCGCGCAGCACGGCGGGCTCGGCGACGACGCACACGTCGGTGAACGCCAGCGCGCAGGACGCCACCTGGGAGCCGAGGAAGGTGAACGGTGCGGCATCGGCGAGGTTGGCCACGTAGACGCCATGCGGGCGCAGGGCGCGGGCGGCGGCCCGGGCGCACTCGGCGGTGGTCAGCGGCGCCGGGATGCGCGAGCCGCCGAAGACGTCCGCGACGATCAGGTCCCAGGCGGCCGGAGCCGAGCCGGCGAGCGCCGCGCGCGCGTCCTCGGCCCGGACCTCGACACCGGTGCCGGGCGGCAGCGGCAGGTGCGCGGTGACCAGGGCGAGCAGCGCCGCGTCGGCGTCCACCGCCCGCTGCCGGGAGCCGGGGCGCGTCGCCTCGGTGTAGCGGGGCAGGGTCAGCGCGCCGGCGCCCAGGTGCAGCGCGTCCAGCGGGCCCGGCCCCGGCACCGCGTCGATGAGGTGGCCGATGCGCCGGGTGTACTCGAACTCCAGGTGGCCGGGGTCGCGCAGGTCGACGTAGGACTGCGGCGCGTCGTCGACGGTCAGCAGCCACGCGTGCGGGCGGTCCACGTCGGGGAGCAGGCGTGCGGTGCCCTGGTCCACGGCACGGACGACGGGCAGGGAGGAGTTCACCGCCCCATTGTGGGGGACGCCCGGGTCCGCGCGGCACCGGCGGCGACCGGTGCGATCGGCGAGCGGCGCGGCCACCGCCGCGTCACCGTACCGACCTCCGCGCTTCACCTGGGTGGGTTAATCTCACCCGGTGCTCGCCCCCGCCCCTCCCCCGCTTCCCGGCGCGGCCGCGGTCGCGCCGCCTGACGCGACGTCAACCACCGCCGGGCGGCCGCGTGTACGCGTCGCCGCCGCGCTGAGCTCGGCCTGGCTCAAGTGCGCGCTGCTGCTCGCGCTGCTGGCGGCGGCCGTGGCGGCCGGGCTGCTGCACGAGCCGCAGCGGCTGGTGACCGGCTCGTGGACGGCGCACCTCCCGGCGGGCACGGCGCTGACCGGCTTCACGCTCGCCTACGGCCTGGCCACGGCCGCGTTCGTGCCGCGTCCGGTGCTGTCGCTGGCCGCGGGGGCGCTCTTCGGTGCCGGGCTGGGCACGGCCGCGTCCCTGGCCGGCTCGGTGCTGGGCACGGCCGCCGCCTTCGGCCTGGGGCGGCTGCTGGGCCGGGACGCCCTGCGGCCGCTGCTGCGCGGGCGCCGCCTCGCCGCGGCCGACCGGCTGCTGAGCCGCGAGGGGTTCCGCGCCGTGCTGGTCCTGCGGATGCTGCCGGGCGTGCCCTTCGCCCTGTCCAACTACGCCGCCGCGCTGAGCCGCCTCCGGTGGCCCGCGATCGTGGCCGGGACCGCCGTCGGCACGCTGCCCAGCACCGCGGCGTACGCGGTGGCCGGCAGCCGGGCGAACGATCCGACCTCGCCCGCGTTCCTGGCCGCCTCCGCCTTCCTCGCCGTCACCGGCCTCGGCGCCGTCGGGCTCGCCTGGTACCTGCGGGCCCGACGGCGCCGGGCGGCGTGCCGGGTGCCGACACCGGTGACGGGATGAGGCCGCACCGGACGTAGCATCTGAACCGGCTCGCGCGCCACCGGGCGCGGCCGCCGCCGGGCCCCCGCCGGGCGCCGCGCCGCACCCCGGCCCCGCAGCCCGCACCGGACCGGCCCGGCCCGGCCGGCCGACCCTCCCCGAGACCGCCTTTCCCCTGTCCCTCCCTCCCCGACTACAAGGACGAGCGCATCCCGACATGACCTGGTTCGAATCATTCATCCTCGGGATCGTCCAGGGGCTGACGGAGTTCCTGCCCGTCTCCTCCAGCGCGCACCTGCGCCTGGCGGCCGTCGCCGCGGGCTGGCCGGACCCGGGCGCGGCCTTCACCGCGGTCGCCCAGATCGGCACCGAGACGGCCGTGCTGATCTACTTCCGCAAGGACATCGGCCGCATCGTCGGTGCCTGGTGGCGCTCGCTGAGCGACAAGGCGGTGCGCAAGACGCTGGACGCCCGGATGGGCTGGCTCGTGCTCGTCGGCACCCTGCCGATCGGTGTGCTGGGGCTGCTGTTCAAGGACCACATCGAGGGCCCCTTCCGCGACCTGCGGCTCATCGCCTCCAGCCTCATCGTCCTGGGCATCGTCCTCGGGGTCGCCGACCGGATGGCGTCGCGGGCGGCGCAGCGGGCCGAGAAGGGCGGGCGGCACCGCGCCGTGCGTCCGCCCAAGGACCTCCAGGACCTGACCGTCCGCGACGGCGTCCTGTTCGGCTTCTGCCAGGCGCTCGCGCTGATCCCCGGCATGTCCCGGTCGGGTTCGACGATCACCGGCGGCCTGTTCCTCGGCTACAACCGCGCCGCCGCCGCCCGGTACTCCTTCCTGCTGGCCATCCCCGCCGTGCTCGCCTCGGGCGCGTACGAGCTGACGGCCATCGGCGAGGAGGGCAGCCACGTGGACTGGGGCCCGACGGCCCTGGCGACCCTCGTGAGCGGCCTGGTCGGCTACGCCGTGATTGCGTGGTTCATGCGCTTCATCTCCCACCGCAGCTTCCTGCCCTTCGTGATCTACCGCGTGCTGCTGGGCAGCGTGGTGCTCGCGCTGGTCTGGCTCGGCGTGCTCGACCCGCTGGCGGGCAGTGACATCGGCTGACGCCCCGGGAGCGCCCCGCTTCCGCCGCCCGGGCGCCCGACCGGGGCACACTGGGTAGTGTCCCTGGCCGCCGGGACGGGAGGGCACGCGGATGAGGCGTACACCCGCGCGGTGGTGGCACGCGCCCGCGGCGCTCCTGGCGGGCGCCCTGCCCGCCGCCGCGTTCCCCCAGCCCGCGCTGTGGTGGCTGGCCCACGCCGCCCTGGTGCCGTGGCTGCTCATCCTGCGCGCGGCCCCGGGCGGCCGGCGGGCCGCGGTGCACGGCTGGCTGGGCGGGACGGGCTTCGTCCTGGCCACGCACCACTGGCTGGCCCCGCACCTGCACGTCTTCCTCCTCCCGCTCGCGGCGCTGGTGGGCCTGCTGTGGGCGCCCTGGGGGTGGCTGGCCCACCGGCTGCTGGCCGGCTCCCCCGGGCCCCGGCGGGTGCTGGCGGCGGTGGTGCTGCTGCCCTCGGGCTGGCTGGCGGCCGAGCTGGTGCGCTCCTGGGAGTACGCGGGCGGGCCGTGGGGGATGCTCGGGGCGAGCCAGTGGCAGTGGACGCCCGCGCTCCGCCTGGCGTCGCTGGGCGGGGTGTGGCTGGTGGGTTGGCTGGTGGTCGCCGTCAACGTCGCGGTGACGGTACTGGTGGCCCGCGGCCCCGCCCGGGGCCGGCTCGTGGCGCTCGCGGCGCTGGGGTGCTGCGGGCTCGCGGCGCTCGGCGCCTGGGCGTGGGCGGCCCCGCCCCCGGCGCGGGCGGAGGCGCGGATCGCCGTGGTGCAGCCGGGCCGGCTGGACGCCGCCGAGTCCCGCTTCGCGCGCGGGGTGGACCTGACCCGGGAGCTGGCGGGCCGGGACGTGGACCTGGTGGTGTGGGCGGAGAGCAGCGTCGGCTTCGACCTCTTCTCCCGGCCCGGCCGCACGGCCGAGCTCGCCGCGCTCTCGGCCGAGGTCGGGGCGCCGCTGCTGGTGAACGTCGACGCCCGGCGGCAGGGCGGGCCCGGCATCTACAAGAGCTCCGTGCTGCTCGACGACGGCGGCCCGAGCGGCGCCCGGTACGACAAGATGCGGCTGGTCCCCTTCGGCGAGTACGTGCCGCTGCGCTCCCTGCTGGGCTGGGCGACTCGGGTCGGGGACGCCGCCGACGTGGACCGCCGCCGGGGCACGGAACCGGTCGTGCTGGACGCGGACGGGCTGCGCGTGGGCCCGCTGATCTGCTTCGAGACGGCGTTCGCGGACATGGGCCGGCACCTGGTGCGCGAGGGCGCGCAGGTCCTGGTGGGCCAGTCCGCGACGAGCAGCTTCCAGGACACCTGGGCCCCCGCGCAGCACGCCTCGCTCGGGGCGCTGCGGGCGGCCGAGACCGGCCGTCCGATGGTGCACGCCACGCTGACGGGGGTCACCGCCGTGTTCGGGCCGGACGGAGCGCGGACCGGGCCCCGGCTGGACCTGGGCGCGAGCACCGCCCGGGTCTACCCGGTGCCGCTGGCCGAGGGGCGGACGGTGTTCGTGCGGCTGGGCCCGTGGCCGGTGTGGCTGTCGCTGGGCGCGCTGGCCGCGGCGGGCGCGGGCGCGCTCGTCCGCCGGGCGCGCCCGGCGCTCAGGCCGCGCCCCGCTCCACGGCCGTGACGACCTGCTCGCACAGCTCGTGGGTGCGCAGCGCGTCACGGGCGCTGAGCGTGCGGCCCTCGCGCACCGCGTCCAGGAAGGCGAGCACGGCCTGCTCGATCCCGCGCTGACGGGCCACCGGGACCCAGTCCCCACGGCGCCGGACGCTGGGCTGGCCCCTGTGGTCGATCACCTCCGCGAGATTGCGCACCTCCCGCTTGGTGTCCTTCCCCGAGACCTCCAGCACCTCCTCGGCCGAGCCCGAGAGGCGGTTCATGACGCCGATCGCGGTGCAGGACTCGCCCGAGAGCTGGAGGACGACGTGGTGCAGCAGCCCGTCCTCCTGCCGTGCCCGCACGTCCACCCGGTCGCAGGGGCCCGGCAGGAGGAAGCGCAGGGTGTCCACGACGTGGATGAAGTCGTCGTAGACCATCGGCCGCGGCTCCTCGGGCAGCCCGACCCGGTTCTTCTGCATCAGGATGAGGTCACGCGGGTGCTCGCGGCACTGAGCGTAGCCAGGCGCGAAGCGCCGGTTGAAACCGACGGCGAGGCTGACGCCGCGCTCCTCGGCCAGCGCCGTCATCCGCCGCGCGGCGTCGATGTCGTAGGCGAGCGGCTTGTCGACGTACGTCGGCACGCCCGCCCGGAGCAGCTCCGTCACCAGGGCGGGGTGGGCGGCGGTGGGGGCGTGCACGAAGGCCGCGTCCAGGTCCGCCGCCAGCAGCTCCGGCAGCGTGGCGTGGCGGTGCTCCGGCGGGACGCGGTGCGCGTCACCGGTGTGGTGCAGCGTGGCGGGGGTGCGGGTGTGCAGGTGCGGCTCGATGCCGGGCTGCGCCGCGATGACCGGCAGGTACGCCTTGCGGGCGATGTCGCCCAGACCGATGATGCCGACCCTCACGTGCGCGCTCCCTCGCCTCGATCGCCGTCGCGGGCCACGCCGCGGCGCCCCGCCCCGGGGCAGCATACGTGTGCGGCGGCCGACTCCCGTCGGCGATGCCGCCGCGGGTGCGCGGCCGGGCGGCCCGCCGGCGCGGCGGCGGTGCGGGCCGGGCCGGAAGCGCCGCGCGGCGCCCCGGCCGGGCCGCGCCACGCGGCGGCCCCGCCCCTGGGACGGGGCCGCCGCTTCCCGTGCGGCGTCGGCTCCCTCCGCGCGGTGACGCCGACGGTGCGCGTACCGGCGCGGCCGGCCGGACGGTCCGTAGCGGGCCGGACGGACTTCGCGCGCCGGGCGCCCGCCCGGCCCGCACCCCGGAGGCGTTGAGGCCCCGGAGGCGTTGAGGCCCCGGAGGCGTTAAGGGCATGCCGCCGCGTTCACCCCTGCGGGGAGATGACGCGGGGCGCCGCGCGCGGCACAGTGGGCCGGGTGCGAGGTGTACCGCGAGTCCTGCTGCTGGCCGGAGCCGCCCTGGCCGGAGCGTCGGGGTGTGTCACCGTCCCCGCGCCCGCCGCGCCCGAACCGCGGCCGCACGGTGCCCCCGGCGTGACGGTGCCCGAGCGCGCCTCCTCCTCGCCCCGGCCCCCGGCGCGCGAGGCCGTCACCGTGCCGCGGCCGCGTCCGGCCACCTCCGCCCCGGTTCGGACACCGCCCACCGCGTCGCCGCCGCCCCGTCCGCCGCGGGCCCGGCCCACCGCCGTCGCGCCCCCCGCGTCCCCCGGCGCCGCCCCCACCCGCGCGGCGCCCGCTCCCCCGGCCACGCCCCGCACCACCGTGCCGCCGTGGGAGCAGGTGTGTGACCTGGGCGAGAGGTACGGGCGCTGGGCGCCGGACGGCCCGGCGAACCGCCTGTGCCGGGAGGTTTACGACGGCGGCTGAGCCGCGCCCCCGCACGGCCGCCGCGCTCCCGGGCCCGCGCCCTTCCGGTGCGCGCCCACCGCGCCGCCGGGCGCCCCGCGCCTCCCGCGCCCCACCGGCGCGTTTCCCCGGTCGCGCCACCGGGCTCGCCCGGGCGCACCGGCCCGCCCGCGCGCCCCGGCGTCCGGTACGCCCGCCCCGATCGGCGCGACCGCGAGGCCCGGTGGTGTGCCCCGGGCGCCCCACGCGGCGCGCATCGGCCGGCCAGCCCACCGGCCGGCCCGCGCGCCGCCAGGGCCCGCCACGGCTTCGCGCCCCGCGCCGCCCGGTGCGCGCCGGGCGGCGCGGGGCGGTCGGCGCGGGGCGGTCGGCGCGGGGTCAGGAGGGATCGGCGGACAACCGGGTCTCCAGGCGGGCGGCCGCGGCGCGGACGCCGTTGCCGTACGCGTCGTCGTCCAGGGTGCCGAGCACCGCCTGGCAGCGGTCCAGCTCGCGCCGGGCGGCCGAACGGTCCCGCAGCTTCAGGTAGTCCGCGGCCAGGTTGAGGTAGAGCGAGGGGTACAGGGCGCGCACGGCGATCGCGTGGCCGCCCCAGGACACCTCCGTCTCGGTCAGTGCCTGCGCCGCGCCGAGGGCCCGCAGATCCCAGGCCAGCTCGGCGGCCGGGTCGTCCTGGGCGTCCGCCATGTAGTGCGCCACGGTGACCTGGTGGAACAGGTCACCGCCGACCGCCAGTTCGGACCACAGGGCCGCGAAACGGTTGCGGGCCTCCTCGCGGTCCCCGCCGTGCAGCAGCATGATCACCTGCCCGATGCGGGTCGTCAGGTCCTCGGTGTCGTGCGCGTGGTCTCGCTCGGTCACGGTCCTCCTCCCCGGCGGCCGGCGCGAACCGGCCCCGGTGGTGAGCGGCGGGGGCTCGCCGGGCGGCGCGGTGGGCGCCACCGGGCGTGCGGGGGGAGTCAGTCGGCCAGGTCCGGGATGCGCCAGTCGATCGGTGTGTGCCCCTGGGCGGCGACGGCCTCGTCGATCTGGCTGAACGGGCGCGACCCGAAGAACTTCCGCGCCGACAGCGGCGAGGGGTGCGCTCCGGCGACCACCGCGTGGCGCTCGGTGTCGATGAGCCGCAGCTTCTTCTGGGCGTAGTTGCCCCACAGCACGAAGACGGCCGGATCGCGCCGGTCCGCCACGGCCCGTATCACCGCGTCGGTGAACTGCTCCCAGCCCTTGTTCTTGTGGGAGTTCGCCTCGCCGCCGCGCACCGTCAGCACCGCGTTGAGCAGCAGCACGCCCTGCCGGGCCCACGGCATGAGGTAGCCGTTGTCCGGCACGGGGACGCCCAGGTCGTCGTGGAGCTCGCGGTAGAGGTTGCGCAGGGACGGCGGCACCCGCACGCCGGGCCGCACCGAGAAGCACAGCCCGTGCCCCTGCCCTGGCCCGTGGTACGGGTCCTGACCGAGCACCAGGACCTTCACGTCCTGGTAGGGGGTGGCCTCCAGCGCCGCGAAGACCTCCTCGCGCGGCGGGTAGACCGGCCCGCGCGCACGCTCCTCCTCGACGAACTCCGTCAGCTCCTTGAAGTAGGGCTTGTCCAGCTCGTCGCCGAGCACGTCCTGCCAGGAGGCGGGCAGCATGCCGTTCACGTCGTCACCCCTCGGTACGCGTTGCGCAGTGGTGCCCCGGGCGGGCTCCCGGGGCACCACCGAACGTACCGGTCGGCACCGACAACGCCGTTACCAGCTCTCCTTGCGGTGCAGCTCCCACACGCGCATGATCGTCGAGGCGTCGATGGTCCACTCGATGCCGGCGATCTCGTTGTGCGCCGCGATGTAGACCCGGCCCTGCCACAGCGGCAGCAGGCGGGCGTCTTCGGCGATCAGGCGCTGGGCCTCCTTGAGCGTCTCCCCCGCCGCGGCGCGGTCGCTCTCGCGGCGCGACTCGGGCAGCAGCGTGCCGGTGAGCCGTTCGTCCTCGTAGGGAACGCCGACGGAGGGGTTGGGGCCGACGAAGGGGCCGATGTAGTTGTCGGCGTCCGGGAAGTCGGGGAACCAGCCGCGGCCGAACACCGCGTACTCGCCGCCCTCGATGCCGTCCTGGAAGGCCTCCCACTCCTGCCCCTGGATCTCCACGTCGAACAGGCCCGAGTCGTTGAGCTGCCGCTGTATCTCCTGGAACTCCGCCGCCGTGCTGGAGCCGTAGCGGTCGGTGTTGTAGGAGAGGGTGAGCCGCACGGGCGTGCTGACACCGGCGTCGGCGAGGAGCTGCTCGGCCTTGTCCTGGCTGGGCTCGCCGTAGGCGTCGAAGAACGCGCTGGTGTGGCCGGTGATGCCGCCGGGGACCATCGAGTACAGCGGTTCGGCGGTGCGCTGGTAGACCTCGCGCACCAGCGTCTTGCGGTCGATAAGCTGGGCGATGGCCTGCCGCACGGCCGGCTGCTCGGCGCCCTCGAAGGCCGGGTTGAAGACCAGGTAGCGGATCTCGGTGCCGACGGCTTCGTGCAGGGAGATGTCGGCGTTCTCCGTCCGCCCCTCCTGGACGGCGGTGATCTGCTCCGGGGACAGGCCGCGGTAGGTGAGGTCGATCTCGCGGTTCTCCAACGCCTCGAGCATCGGCCCGGAGTCGTCGAAGTAGCGGATGGTCACCGCGTCGTTGTGCAGCTTGGCCGGGCCCCCGTACCGCTCGTTGCGCACCAGCTCGGCCCGCTCGCGGGGGTCGTAGTGCGCCAGCTTGTACGGCCCGGAGGCGACGATCTCGTCGGACTCCAGCAGCCGGTCGGCCGGGAAGGTCTCCGGGTCGACGAGGGAGGCCGCGGGCGTGGCGAGGATGAGCGGGAAGGTCGCGTTCGACTTCTTCAGGTGGAAGACGACCGTGGCGTCGCCGTCGGTCTCGATGCGGTCGATGGATTCCAGGAGCTGCCGCGGACCGCCCGGGTCCTTGATGGCCAGGGTTCGCTCGAAGGAGTGCTTGACCGCCTGGGCGTCGAGCGCGTTGCCGTTGGCGAAGGTGAGCCCGTCCTTGAGCGTGCAGCGGTAGAGCTGGCTGGCGTTGTCCGTGAAGCCGCAGCTCTCCGCGGCGTCGGGCTGCGGCGTCCCGCTGGACTTCGGGAAGTACAGGAGCGTCTGGTAGATGTTGCGGTACAGCTCCCACGAACCGTCCCAGGCGCCGGCCGGGTCCAGCGCGGTCGGCTTGCTCGTCGTCCCGACGACGATCGCCTCGTCCTGTTCGTCGCTTCCCCCGGTCAGCGAGGCGCAGCCGGCGAGCACGGCGACCGCCGGAATCATCGCCAAGCGGCGGAGAAGCTTCTTGCGGCTGAACACGTGCACGCTCCTCGGTGGGCGGGGGCCACTGCTGAACGGCGCGCGACGGTGTTCGCCGACTGCGGGCGGGCGTGGCGCGCCCCTTGCGGCCCCGCGCAGAGCGCACCGGTGCGGCGGGCGGACCCCCCAGGCCTGTGACGACGGAGACCCTACCGCAGCAGCCGCCGGAACTACATGGACGGATCAGTGCCCTGTGCATCGCCTTTCCGCAGGCCGTCACGCATGCGGCATCCCCCGTGACGCAGCGATGAGCGACGGCTCCCGGCGGTGCGCGGGCGGCGTCGGACGGCGACCGCGGGGGGCCGGGACACGGCGACCGCACCGACCCCGGAACACGGCGACGCCCGGACGCCGGCGGCAGCGGCGCACAGGCACCAGCGGACGGCGACGCGCGAACGTCAGGGCACGGCGACGCGCGAACGCCCCGGCGCGCGCCCGGTGGCACCGGCCGGTCGGCGGCACCGGGACGGCGCGCGGGGCACCCGGGCTCCGGCGCGGCCGGCGGCCGCACGGGAACGGGGCGGCTCCCCGGGTCTCCCGGCCCCGGAGCCGCCCCGTCCACGGGCCGTGTGGGCGGGCCCTACGCCACGCCCGCGTCGAGGAACAGGCCGCCGTCGACGACGAGGGTCTGCCCGGTGATCCAGCCCGCGTCGCCGGAGGTGAGGAACGCCGCCGCGCCGCCGACGTCCTCGGGCTCGCCGAGCCGGCCCAGCCGGTAGCCGGCGGCCGCCTCCTCCTCGCGCCCCTCGTAGAGCGCCGCGGCGAACTTCGTCTTGACCACCGCCGGGGCGATGGCGTTGACGCGCACGCCCGGCGCCATCTCGTGGGCGAGCTGCTGGGTGAGGTTGATCATCGCGGCCTTGCTGACGCCGTAGACGCCGACGAACGGCGAGGCGCTCAGCCCCGCGATCGAGGCGATGTTGACGATCGAGCCGCCGTGTTCCTTCTGCCACGCCGCCCAGGTGCGCTGGGCGAAGCCCAGGGCCGAGACCACGTTGGTCTCGAACACCTTCCGCGCCACGTCCAGGTCCACCTCGGCGATCGGCCCGAAGACCGGGTTGGTCCCGGCGTTGTTGACCAGGTGGTCGATCCGCCCGTAGGCGCCCATCACCCGGTCGACGACCTCCGCCTGGTGGGCCTGGTCGTGGGCCTTGCCCGGCACGCCCATGGCGCGGTCGGCCCCGAGGGAGGCGACGGCCTCCTTGAGCGCGCCCTCGTTGCGCCCGGTGATGCAGACCCGGTCCCCGCGGGCCACGAGCGCCTGGGCGATGCCGTATCCGATGCCCCGGCTGCCGCCGGTGACGAGGGCGACCCGCCCGCTGTCCTGTGCTGTCATCGCACTCCTGCTCTTTCTCTCGCGGTGCGGTCGGTCAGTCCAGTGGTCCGCCGGCGACGTAGAGGACCTGGCCGGAGACGAAGCCGTTGTCGTCGCCGGTGAAGTAGGCGACGGCCCCGGCGACGTCCTCC
Organism: Streptomyces marinisediminis; assembly: GCF_026262575.1. Lineage (GTDB taxonomy): Bacteria > Actinomycetota > Actinomycetes > Streptomycetales > Streptomycetaceae > Streptomyces > Streptomyces marinisediminis. The sequence goes on along the minus strand of NZ_JAPKFL010000016.1, from coordinate 27,417 downwards.
GGGCGGCCCACGCGCTGCACCGGGATCTGGCTGGCGGCGGCGGTCTGGAAGTCCTCGAAGTCCATGCCCACCCGGGCGGCGGTGGCCGCGGTCATGTCGGTCGCGATGAAGCCGGGGGCGACGGCGTTGGCGGTCACGCCGAACTTTCCCAGCTCCTTGGCGAGCGTCTTCGTCAGGCCCTGGAGGCCGGCCTTGGCCGCCGAGTAGTTCGCCTGGCCGCGGTTGCCCAGCGCGGAGCTGGAGGAGAGGTTGACGACGCGGCCGAACCCGGCGTCCACCATGTGCTTCTGGCAGGCGCGGGTCATCAGGAAGGCGCCGCGCAGGTGCACGTTCATGACCGTGTCCCAGTCGGACTCGCTCATCTTGAACAGCAGGTTGTCCCGGAGCACGCCGGCGTTGTTGACCAGGATGACCGGGGCGCCCAGCTCCTCGGTGATCTTGGCGACGGCGGTTTCGACCTGTTCGGCGTCGGCGACGTCGCAGCCCACGGCGAGCGCCTTGCCGCCCGCCGCGGTGATGGCGTCGACGGTCTCCCGGCAGGCGCCTTCGTCGAGGTCGAGCACCGCCACGGCGCGCCCCTCCTCCGCCAGCCGCACGGCCGTGGCCGCGCCAATCCCTCGGGCCGCGCCCGTCACGACCGCGACGCGCTGCTCGGTGCTGGACATCGCTGGGCCTCCTCGTCCTCGTAGGTGAGCAACCGCTTAGTACCTTTGGCAGACGTGACGCTAGAAGCCTGCCGGAGCGCTGTCAACGGTGGCCCCGCTCACCGCTCGCCGGGAGGTGCGGTACGCCGGGCCGTGCCCTCGCGGGGCGCGCGGACCAGCACGTCCAGGAGGTGCTCGGCCTCCGCCGCCGGGTCGGCCGTCAGCCCGGTGTGGACGGGGCCCGGCTGCACGACGGTGCTGCGCGGCGCGACCAGCCAGCGGAACCGGCGCCCGGCGTCGTCGCCCCCGGCCGGCCCGGCCTCGGCGCCGCCCCGGCACACCCGCCGCACCGCGCACAGCGCCGCCCGCACCCCGGGGAGGTCCACGAACGGGTCCAGGGCCAGCAGCCGCACCTCGTCCAGCGCGGTACGGGCCACGACGAAGGACCGGGCCCGGCAGTACACGAGGACGCCCGCGTTGACCAGCTCGCCGCGCTCCACGCGGGGCACCACCCGCAGCAGCGCGTACTCGAACACGTGACGGTCGCTCATCGGCCCGCCTCCGGCTTCCCCGTCAGCCAGCCCGGCGCGCGCGACGGCCGGTCCGCGGTCGGCGCGCCGATGGTGACGCAGTCCACCAGGCCCTCCGCCCGGCGCAGCAGCGCCTCGGTGTAGGCCCGCCGTACGCCATCGGGCGAGGTGAAGCCGGGCTCGTCCACCAGCCACTCGTCGGGGACGTCCGCCGCGCAGGCGGCGAGCAGCTCCTCGGTGACGCGCGGGGCGAGGGCGGCAGCGGCGCCCGCGAGGTCGGGACCGCAGGGCGCCAGGACGTGGTCGGAGGCGTCGTAGGGGCGCGTGGCGACGGTGGCGGCGGTGGGCCAGTTGTGGTGCCAGATCATCGTGGCACCGTGATCGATGAGCCACAGGTCGCCGTGCCAGACGAGCAGGTTCGGGTTGCGCCAGGAGCGGTCGACGTTGCCCACCAGCGCGTCGAACCACACGATCCGGCCGGCCTCGGCGGCGTCCGCCTGGTAGGCCAGCGGGTCGAAACCCAGCGAGCCGGGCAGGAAGTCCATGCCCAGGTTGAGGCCACCGCTGGCCTTGAGCAGCTCCTGCACCTCCTCGTCGGGCTCGCTCAGGCCGATGACGGGGTCGAGCTGGAGACCGACCAGCTCCGGGACCCGCAGGCCCAGGCGCTGTGCCAGCCGACCGCAGATCACCTCCGCGACCAGGGTCTTGCGGCCCTGCCCCGCACCGGTGAACTTCATGACGTAGGTGCCCAGATCGTCCGCCTCGACGATCCCGGGCAGCGAGCCGCCCTCGCGCAGAGGCGTCACATACCGCGTGGCGGTGACTTCGGGGAGCATTTCCCCAGGCTATACGGGTGCGCAACCTGTTAATCCACGGTCGGCCGCCCCGCACACGCCGGACGGAGGGGCGCCGCGGCCCCGGTGGGCCGCAGCGGCGCACGCGGGTGCGGTGGCCGGGAGCCGGGGGCGCCGGGGACGGCCACCGGCGCCGGCACCGCCCCCGCGGGAGTAGCCGGGTGCGCGCCCGGAAGGAGGCGCACGCGGGGCCGCGTCCGGTTAGGCGCCGTGCCGGGAGTCCCAGCCGTCGCTGCTCAGGAAGCCCCGGAGGAGCCGGCGGCGCTCGGCGTGGTCCCGGACGGCGCCGCGGTACTCGGCCTCGTCCACGGTGGGCAGCCCCGCTCGCCGGAGGGCCGACAGCGGGACCTCGGGCTTCTCGCGAACCGCCGCGGGGAAGAAGGGCCGCAGGGTTCGCAGCACCTGGCCCACGGCCAGCCACAGCGGGCCGGTCGCCGACGGGTCGGGGCGGGCGTCGGCGGGCAGGGCGTACCGCAGAGGCAGCAGGGCGTCGTCCAGCGCGGCGACGGCGCACGCGGGCGCCTTCCGCGGGGACGGCGCGTGGAAGTATTGCACGATCGGGTAGGCGACGTGCTGCTCGGCGAGCCGCAGCAGCGGCGCGGTCAGGGAGACCAGGTGCTGGTCGAACATGGGGCTGAACCTTTCACCCGTCCAGCCGCCGACGACGATGTCCGCTCCGTCCCGCCCGAGGGTGTGGATGTGCTGGGCCACTTCCCGCTTGTGGACCACCGCCTGCACGACCTGCACGAAGTAGGTGATGGAGAGCGTGACCACGAACAGGCCGGTCAGTGCGGCCAGGGTGGTGGCGACCTGGGTCCAGGCGGTCCCGGGCACGTAGTCGCCGGTCCCCAGGGTGAAGAGGGTGTAGCCGGTGAAGTAGACCCGGGCCCAGCCGTCGGCGGGCTGCTGGGTCTGGGCACGCACGAGCGGTTCGAGGCGATGCAGGAGGCCCTGATGGGCGGTGAGGCGGCGCCCAGCGACCGGGTCATGGAGCGCCAGCGGGAGGAGGCCGGGCGGGAGTACCGCCTGGAGACCGAGGGCGAGCACCCCGTCGCGGCCCTGCGCGAGCGCGGCTGACGCGGGCACCGGCGAAGGAGGAGCGAGATGAACCCCGACACGAACGTCGTCGCGTTGCTGCGGCACCAGCACGGCGAGATCCGCAACCTGTTCGACAAGGTCGAGCAGACCACCGGCGACGCCCGCCGCGACGCCTTCCGCGAGCTCGTGCGCATGCTGGCCGTCCACGAGACCGCCGAGGAGGAGGTCGTCCACCCTTACACCCGCCGCAACGTCGACGGCGGCGACGGCGTCGCCGAGGACCGGCTGGCGGAGGAGCGGGAGGCCAAGGAGATGCTCGCCCGGCTGGACGACATGGACACCGAGGACGAGGGCTTCCTGCCCCTGCTGCTCGAACTGCGCATGGCGGTCATGGAGCACGCGCGCGCCGAGGAGCGCTACGAGTTCGCCCACCTGCTCCGCACCGCGGACGAGCGGCAGCTCGCCACCATGGCCAAGGCCGTCAAGGCGGCCGAGTCGACCGCGCCCACCCGTCCCCACCCCGGCGTGGAGTCGGCGGCCAAGAACCTCTCCCTGGGCCCGCTGGCCGCCGTCACCGACCGCGCACGCGACGCCATCCGCCACGCCAGGGACTCCTGACGCCGGACGCCGGGGGACGCCGGACGCCGGCGGGCGGCTGCCCCGCACGCGCCGGGCGGCCGCCCGCCGGGACGCGCTGCCGGCCCGCCCGCCCCCGGGCACGCGGGCCAAAGCCGCTGCGTGACAGCGCCGGGCGCCCGTCCGGGTCAGCCGTAGCGGCGGTGCTCGCCCGGGTGCACGGCGGCGGCGAGGGCGGCGGCGAGGGAGGTCAGCGCGGCACGGTCGAGGCCGGAGACGGTGAGCCGGACGGCGGGCGGGGTGGCGACCCGGAAGCGGGCGCCGGGCGCCACCGCCCAGCCGCCCCGGAGCAACCCCGCCACGGCGGCGGACTCGTCGGGTACGGGGACCCACACGTTCATGCCGGAGCGGCCGTGCGCGCGCACCCCCCGCGCGGCGAGCGCGTCCAGCAGCACGGTGCGCCGGTCGCCGTAGGCCCGCGCCACCGCCGCCGGGTCCACGGCTCCCTCGCGCCACAGGTGCGCCACCGCGTCCTGGAGCAGCCGGCTGACCCAGCCCGAGCCCAGGCGCTGCCGGCCCTCCACCCGGTCCAGGGTGACGGCGTCCCCGGTGAGCACCGCGAGCCGCAGGTCGGGGCCGTACGCCTTGGCCACCGAACGCACCAGCGCCCACCGTGAGGTGACGCCGCACAGCGGGTGCAGGGGCTGGTCGACGATGGCGTGCCCGTGGTCGTCCTCGATGAGCACGGTGGCCGGGTGAGCGGCGAGCACCTCGCGCAGCGCCGCCGCGCGCTCGGGGCCGACGACGGCTCCGGTGGGGTTCTGCGCGCGGGCGGTGACCACCAGCGCGCGGGCCCCCCGCTCCAGCGCCCGCGCGACGGCGCCGGGCAGCGGCCCGTCGTCGTCCACGGCGACCGGCAGCACCCGCAGGCCCAGCGCGGGGACGAGGTCGAGCAGGCTGCCCCAGCCGGGGTCCTCCACGGCGACGGTGTCACCGGGCCGCAGGTGGGCGGTGAGCACGCGCTCGACGGCGTCCAGGGCACCGGAGGTGACGGCGACCGGCCCGGCGGGCACCCCGTCGCCGTCGAAGCCCGCGCGGGCGAGCGCGGCCAGCTCCGGGCTCACGGCCCGCTCCCCGTAGAGCGTGGGCCGCCGGGCGTACCGGTCCGCGGCCTCGGCCAGCGCCGGGCCGAGCGAGGGCAGCAGCGCGGGGTCGGGGTTGCCCTGGGCGATGTCCCGGCCGCCTTCCGGCGCCGCCACCTGGATGGCCTCGCGTGGCGTGCTGGCCGGGCGCGCCCGCACCCGGGTGCCGCGGCGACCGGCCGTCTCGACGACGCCGCGCTCACGCAGCGTGCGGTAGGCGGCGGCGACGGTGTTGGGGTTGACGCCGAGCGTGCCGGCCAGGGCGCGCAGCGGCGGCAGCGCGTGGCCGGGCGGCAGCGCCCCGTCGCCGACGCCGCGTTCGATGCTGGCGGCGATGTCGGCTGCGCCCCGCCCTTCGATCCGGTAGTCTCCTAGCACAAACAACAGTATGCACTAATTCAAAGTCGTTCGAAAACCGTCGCGGTTCGACGGCCCGGCGCCTCGACAGGCGGCGGCGCGCAGGCGCCGCCGGCCGAGAAGCACCGCCGGTTCGCAGCGGACCGCACGTTCCAGGGCGCCGGCGTGCGGTGACCGTGCCCACGGGCACCGCACTCCGGCGTCCGCCTGAGGAGGCAGGAAGTCGATGTCCACCAGCGCCGCCGGTTCCTACGCACCGACGCCGTACACCGTCCCCACCCGCAGCCCGGAGCGCGCCTCCTACGACCGGGAGCTGGTGCACGCGATCCTGGACGAGGGCTACCTGTGCCACCTGGGTTTCGTGCGCGAGGGGCGGCCCGTCGTGCTGCCCACCCTGTACGCCCGCGTCGGTGAGCGGCTGTACCTGCACGGCTCCACCGGCTCCCGACCGCTGAACGCGGCGCGCGAGGACCCGGGGCTGCCGGTGTGCGTGACGGTGACGCACGTGGACGCGCTCGTGCTGGCCCGCTCGGCCTTCCACCACTCGGTCAACTACCGCTCGGTGATGGTGCACGGCACGGCGACCCCGGTGACGGACCCGGAGGAGAAGGCGCGCGTCCTCGACGCGCTGGTGGACCACGTCATACCGGGCCGGTCGGCCGACTCCCGGCGGGCGAACCGCAAGGAGCTGGCCGCCACGGCGGTGCTGGCCCTGGAGCTGTCGGAGGTGTCCGCGAAGCTGCGCACGGGTGACCCCGGCGACGAGCCCGAGGACCTCTCACTCCCCCACTGGAGCGGGCTGCTGCCGGTCGCCACCGTCCACGGCGCCCCCGTCCCCGCCGGTGACCTGGAGCCCGGCATCCCCGCCCCGGACTACCTCACGGGCTACACCCGGGGCTGAACCCGCCCGGGACTCGGCGAGCACCAGCGCCGTCACCGCCGTCAACAGCACGCCCGTGCCGACGAGGGTGAACGGCGTGAGGTGCTCGCCGAGCAGCGTCACGGCGATGGCCGCGGCGGTGACCGGCTCGATGAGGGCGATCACCGAGGCGGTGGCGGCTCGCACGACGGCCAGCCCCGCGAAGTACAGGCCGTAGGCGAGCGCGGTCGGCACCGCGGCCACGTAGGCCATCAGGGCCAGCGACCACCCCAGGTCCTGCGCCTGCGGCCACGGCCCCTCGACGGCGGCGAGCGGCGCGAGCAGCACGGCGCCCACGGCGAAGGCGGCCAGGGTGGTGCCGAACGGGTCCCCGCCGGAGCCCTGGCGGCCGTGGGCCCGGATGTAGAGGGTCATCGCCGAGTAGCCGAGCGCGGACAGCAGCGCGTACCCCACGCCCAGCGGCACCACCGACCCGGAGCCGTCGGTGCCGCCGAGCATCAGGACGCACAGCCCGGCCAGCGCCCCGGCCACCGCGAGGCCGCCGCCGCGCCCGAGCCGCTCGCCCATGAGCACGCGCCCGCCCAGCGCGATGAGCACCGGCCCCGCGCCCAGCGTCACCACGGTGCCGACGGCCAGCCCGGTGGCCTCCACGGCGGCGAAGTAGGCGGTCTGGAACACGGTGAGACCGAGCCCGGTCACGGCGATGCGGACGATCCGGCGCCGCCGGGGCTCGGGGCGTCGCGCGCCGCCGCGGGGCCGGCGGACGGCGCGCACGGCCAGCAGCAGCGCCAGGCCGCCCGCGGTGCGCCAGAAGGTGAGCGCGACCGGGCCGAGCCCGCTGGTGTCGAACAGCAGGGCGGCCGCCGCGCCGGCGGTGCCCCAGGCGAGGGCGGACAGGACGACGAAGAGCAGACCCCGCCCGACGGCCGGGGCAGGGGTGGAGTGGTGCTGCATGGAAAGGCTCCCACACGAGTCGACGGAAGGGATTCGTCTCGTTCGCGGGCAGCCCGACGACGGCACGGCCCCGTGGGGGTCGTGCCGTCGCACGCGAAAGGCGCCCGCCCTAAGCGGCGGGCGGGGACAGCACGGTGTGAGGCATGCGCCGCAGCCTACGAGACCCGCGTGCCGCGCGGCAACGGGTCCGCCGGGAGAGGTGCTCCCTCCGCTCCGCCCGGCCCGCCCGGGCCCTCCGCTCCGCCCGGCCCGTCCGGGCCCTCCGGCCCTCCCGTCCCGCTTCCGGCCACCGGAGCGGGGGAGGCCGCCGCGGGGGTCGCCCGCTGGGCGATGAGCGCGCCCGTCAGCACCAGGGCGCCGCCGAGCAGTTGCACCAGCGTCAGGTGCTCGCCGAGGAGCACCCAGGCCAGCACGGTGGCGACGACCGCCTCCAGGCACGCCACCACGCCCGCCACCTGGGGCGTCAGACGCCGCACGGAGACGATGCCGGTGAGGTAGGCGGCCACCGTGGCGACGAGCACGATCCAGCCCAGCAGCACGGCCGCCGGCACGGTGGCGTCCGTCAGGTCGGCCGGACCGGCGAGCACCCGCCAGTCCATCGTCCACGGCCGGGCGACGACCGTCAGCACCAGGGCGCCGACGAGCAGGCCGTGCGCGATGACGCCCGCCGGGTCGGGCCGCGTGCGGCCGTCGGCGCCCGCGCCGTGGTCGGAGAGGACGAAGTACCCGACCTGGCAGCAGGCGGCGCCCAGCGCCAGCAGCAGCCCGAGGGCGTCGAAGCCGAGGCCGGCCCAGATCTCCACCACGCAGGCCAGCCCGCCGACCGCGAGCACCACGCCCACGCCCGCCGCCCGGCTGACCGGTCGGCGCTGCACGAACCGCACCCAGCCGAGCACGAGGGCCGGGGCCAGGTACTCGATGAGCAGCGCCACGCCGACGGGGATGCGCGAGATGGCGGCGAAGTAGCACGCCTGCACACCGGCGACGGCCAGCAGCCCGAACCCGGCCAGCAGCGCCGGGCGCTCGCGCACCAGGCGGCGGTGGCGCCAGGCCAGCGGCAGCAGCACCAGGGCCGCCCCGGCCACCCGCAGCCAGGTGACGTGCAGGGGTCCGAGCCCGGCCTCGATGAGCGGCTTCGCGGCGACCCCGGAACCGCCGAAGGCGAACGCGGAGAGCAGGGCGAGGCCGATGCCGGTGCGGGCGCGGGCGGCGGCGGCCGGCGGGCGGGAGGCGGCGGGCGGAGCGTCTGGCATGGCGTCACTATGCCGCCCCTGCGTCACGAGTGTCGAGCCGGTGACACCTGTCACATCGCCCGGGGCCGGGCCGGGCGGGAGCGGTCCACTCGCCGGGCGGTGGCCGTCGTGCGGGCCGCCGTGCCGTGCCTAGGCTCCGGCTATGCAGATCCGCATCGTTGACGCGTTCACCGACCGGCCCTTCGCCGGCAACCCGGCCGCCGTCGCGCTGTTCGACGGCCCGCCCTTCCCCGACGACGACCGGCTCCAGCGGCTGGCCGCCGAGCTGAACCTCTCCGAGACGGCCTACGCCCACCCGCTGCCCGCGGGCGCCGAGGCGGACTGGGCGCTGCGCTGGTTCACCCCGGCCGCCGAGGTGCGGCTGTGCGGCCACGCCACCCTGGCCACCGCCCACGTCCTGCGGGAGACGGGTACGACCTCGGGCACGGTCCGCTTCGCCACCCTCAGCGGCGTGCTGACGGCCACCCCGGAGGCGGACGGCGCCCTCACGCTCGACTTCCCCACCGCGCCGCTCACCCCCGGCACGCTGCCCCCGGAGGCCGCGCGGGCGCTGGGCGCCGAGCCCGTCGGCGTGCACGAGACCGGCCCGAACGTCCAGGACCTGCTCGTGGAGGTGGCGGACGAGGCGACCGTGCGCGCGCTCGATCCGGACCTGCGCGGCCTGGCGCGGCTGGACGGCCGGGGCGTGATCGTGACGGCCGCCGCCGAGCAGCCCGGTCGCGGCTACGACTACGTCTCCCGCTGCTTCTTCCCCGCCGTCGGCATCGACGAGGACCCGGTCACCGGGAGCGCCCACACCGCCCTGGCCCCGCTGTGGTCCCGGCGCCTGGGCCGGGAGCGGCTGACCGGGCTGCAGGCGTCCGCCCGCACCGGAGTGGTGCGCACCACGCTGCGCGGCGAGCGCACCCTGCTGTCCGGGCACGCGGTCACCGTGCTGGACGGGCGGCTGCGCGCCGGGCTGTGAACGCGCTCAGGCGGTCGGGAGCCAGCCCACCTCGCCGGCCAGGAGCGCGTACCCGACGAAGGCGACGATGTCGATGAGCGCGTGCGCCGCGACCAGCGGGCCGACCCGGCCCCAGCGGCGGTAGAGCCATCCGAAGATCAGGCCCATCGCGACGTTGCCGACGAACCCGCCGACGCCCTGGTACAGGTGGTAGCTGCCACGCAGGAGCGCGCTCGCCCCGATGGCCGCGAGCGGACCCCAGCCGAGCTGGTCCAGGCGCCGCAGCAGGTAGCCGAGGACGATGACCTCCTCGACGACGGAGTTCTGCACGGCCGCCAGGACCAGCACCGGCAGCTTCCACCACACCTCGGGCAGCGACTCGGGCACCACGGTCAGGTTCGCCCCGGCGGCGCGGGCGCCGAGGTAGAGCAGCAGGCCGCTGCCGCCGATCCCGGCGGCGACGAGCGCGCCCCAGCCGAGGTCAAAGCCCGGTCGGCGCAGATCGAAGCCGAGTACCCGCAGGCCGGGCGCGGGCGGGGTCACGGCGGGCTCCCGGCGCAGCAGGTGGCCCACCAGCAACACCGGTACCAGGGCGGTGGCGATGCCGAACAGTTGCCAGGCCAGGTCCAGCCAGGGCCGGTCCGGCGCCAGCGAGCCGTTGAGGTTGGCGGGCTGGGCGGCCAGCCCACCGGGACGGGTCAGCGCGCCGGTGAAGCTGATGAGCGCGGACACCGCACTGGCCCCCAGGGAGAGGGCGAGCACGAGGAGCGTCTCACGCCCCAGCGTGCGCCGGGCGGCCGGGTCGGACACGGGCCGGGGACGGGCCGGGCCGTCCCCGGACGACGACTGCACCAGGGGCCTCCCACACGGCGCGCGGACACTGACGGGCTCCAGCTTGCCGTACGCCGCCGCGCCCACGGCCGGGGGCCGGGGCGTGTGTTCCGGCCGGGGCCCGGGGCCGGCGGCCCCGGGCGGCCGGACGCCGTGCGGCGGGGTCAGGCCGGCGTGGGCCAGGTGTGCACCGGTTCACCGGTGTGGGCCAGGTCGACGTAGCGGCGGGCGACCGCGGCCAGGGCCTTCTCCCGGTCCAGGCCGCCCTCCCGGCCCCGGTGGTAGGCGGCGGCCTGCCAGGCCGCGCCGTTCGTCCGCCGCCGGCACCGGCCCTCGATCACCCCGAGGTAGAAGTCCCGGTCGGCCGGCTCGATGCCCCACGCGTCGAGCCCGGCGGCGGCCGTCGGCAGGAGCTCGTCGAGCACCAGCCGGTGGGCGGGCACCGTGTGCAGTCCGCCGCCGCGCCCGTGCCGGGGCCAGCACAGCCGGGCCTCGATGCCGTCGCGGGCGGCGGCGTCGAAGTTCGCCTCGGCCACGGAGAACGGCATGCGGGTCCACAGCGGGCGCTGCTCGTCGGCCAGGGAGCGCACGAGTCCGTAGTACAGCGCGGTGTTCGCCAGGACGTCGGTGACCGTGGGCCCGGCGGGCAGCACGCGGTTCTCCACCCGCAGGTGCGGCACCCCGTCCGCCACGCCGTAGACGGGGCGGTTCCAGCGGTAGACCGTCCCGTTGTGCAGGGCCAGTTCGGCCAGCGAGGGGATGCCGCCGTCCGCCAGGACGCGCAGGGGGTCCTCCTCGGCGCACAGCGGCAGCAGCGCGGGGAAGTAGCGCACGTTCTCGGCGAACAGGTCGTAGGCGGAGTCGATCCAGCGTTCGCCGAACCAGGTGCGGGGCCGTGCGCCCTGGGCCGCGAACTCCGGGGGCCGGGCGTCGGTGGCCTGGAGGAACAGCGGGACGCGCGACTCGCGCCACAGCTCGCGGCCGAAGAGGAACGGCGAGTTGGCGCCCACCGCGAGCTGCACGCCGAGGACGGCCTGCGCGGCGTTCCACACGTCGGCGAAGCGCGACGGGGTGACCTGGAGGTGGAGCTGCACGGAGGTGCAGGCCGCGGCCGGCGCGATCGAGGGGGAGGTGCGCGTCAGGCGTTCCGGGCCGTCGATGTCGAGCCGCACCTCCTCGCCCCGGGCCGCCATGATCTCGTTGTTCAGGAGGGTGTAGCGCTCGGCGTTGGAGAAGTTGGCGGAGCTGAGGTCGTCGGGGGTGAGGGTGGGGAGAATGCCGGTCATCAGGATGCGGGCGTCGGCTTCCCCCGCCTTGCGGTCGGCGTAGGCCAGGCCGGTGCGCAGTTCCTCGGCGAGCTGGTCCAGGACCCGCCCGTGGAAGGGGTGCGGGAGGATATTGACCTCAAGGTTGAACTGCCCGAGCTCGGTCTGGAAATCCCGGCTCGCGATGCGGTCGAGGACCTCCTCGTTTATCATCCGCGGCATTCCGTCGGCGTCCGCGAGATTGAGTTCGATCTCCAGCCCCATGAGGTTGCGCGGGCGTTCGAACCGCTGCTGCGCCAGCAGCGTACGGAGCCCCTGGAGACACTGGTGGAGCTTCTCCCGGTAGCGCCGGCGGTCCGGGAGACCGAACCCGTCGGCCGCGACCTTCTCCCCCATGGGTGTGTCCTCCTCGCTCGGCAGTGCCTCGATGATGCCCCGCGTCGAGATCGACAACTCGCCCCGGGCCGTGGGAAGGGGTTAAACGGGCGGGAGCATTCGAGGGGCACATTCCCAGGGCATACGGTAACCTGTCCGCAGATTCCCGCTTCGGCGCCCAGTAAACACCGTGCGTTTTTCGGCCATCCGTGACGCGTGCCCCCGGCGAGGTCAGGGAAACACGTCCAGCGTCCGCGCCGGTGCGCACCATTCGGAAGTCGACGGGTTTTCTCCTTGCGCGGCACACCCGAGTCGCCTAGCGGAAACGCCTCGGGAACAAATGTCGTATAAACTCCCGCCCATGAGGCCGTGACGTGACGTCTCTCGGTTCCGGTCCTTCTCCCTCCGCCCGGCCCCGCGCCGTGCCCCTTCCGGTTCTGCCGACAGCGTCGTCGGGCTTCTCCGCGCACCCTCCTGTCTCCCCAAGTGAGAGGCGACCCGCCATGCCGACGCACGCTCCCCCGGCCCCCGCCGCCGCCCTGCGCAGTGTCCTCGCCGCGCTCCGTTCACCCACCGCCGCGATCCGCGGCGTCCGCTCCCGCGCCACGGCCTACGGCGGACTGCAACCCGAACTGCCGCTGCCCGTGCACGTCCTGACGGGCATCACCGGCGCCGGGGGGCCGCCGAGCACCAAGCTGACCGGCTGGCGCTTCCTGCTGCGCGGCCGCGACGCCTCGGTGGGGACCGCCGAGGCGATGCTGACGGCGGACGGCTGGGCGTTCTCCCACTTCGGCGAGGGCCCCTACGTGCGTTCCACGGAGACGGCGCTGCGACACGCCGACGCGCTGCCGGGGCCGTACCAACCCCGCCTGCTGTCGGTGCCGGAGCTCTACATGCTCACGCTGTGGCTGCACAGCGACACCGCGGCCGACCCGGCGGGCGGCACGCTGCTGCCCACCGACCTGCTGATGCCGCTCGCGCCGGCGCCCCCGGGCATCGCCGCGCACGTTCCGCACCGGGTGGCCGCGCTCCTGCCCCTGCTGGCCCACCGTCTGGTACCGCCCCCGCTGCTGCAGGCCCCGGCGTAGCGCCGCCGCCCGCGCCGCGCTCGGCGGTACGCACCGGCCCCGCGGCCGCTCCCGGCCGCGGGGCCTTCGCGCACCCGGGCGACGCCGCCCCCGCGGGCTAGTCACTGTGAACCCCCGCACCACCCGAAAAGATGGTTCCGGCGCGGGGCGACCGCTCGCGCGGGTGACGCGACGTCACCCGTTGAGTACCGCCGCGGGGAAATGCCTGCGGAACGCCCTCCGCGGGACGACACTGGGACGGACGCGTACCGGAACCCGGGGGAGCGGCCATGCCCGAAGCACAGCGCCGCAGCACGTACGTCACACCGCAGCGAGAGAACCGAGAGCGTACTGCCATGTGTCAGCACCAGCCACCCTGCCCGTCCGCCGACTCCGCCGACCGTGAGGCCGCCCACCCGGTGGCGTACCACCCCGAGCAGGGCTGGAGCCTGCTGTGCAACGGGGTCCTGCTGTTCGACGACACCGGCGAACTGCTACCGGACGGGCGGGTCATCGCGCCACGCCGTCCGGTCGACGCCACCGTGGTGACGGCGGCGGCCTGAACCGGGGCCGCCCCGCCGGCCCGGAACCGGGCGTGCGACGGGGCGGGCCCGGCCCGAGCCCACCCGCACAGTCGTGCCGGCAGGCCCGGCCGGGCCCGGTTCCGCGTCGGCCGAGCGGGGGACCGCTCAGCCGTCGTAGTCCTCCAGCGGGGGGCAGGAGCACACCAGGTTGCGGTCGCCGAAGGCGCCGTCGATGCGGCGCACCGGCGGCCAGTACTTGCCCTCGGCCGTGACGCCGCCCGGGAAGGCGGCCTCCTCGCGGGTGTAGGGCAGCTCCCACTCCCCCGCGAGCTGGGCGGCGGTGTGCGGCGCGCCGCGCAGCGGGTTGTCCTCGGCCGTCCACTCGCCGGAGCCGACCCGCTCGATCTCCGCGCGGATGGCGATCATCGCGTCGCAGAACCGGTCGATCTCGGCGAGGTCCTCGCTCTCGGTCGGCTCGATCATCAGGGTGCCGGCCACGGGGAAGGACATGGTCGGCGCGTGGAACCCGTAGTCGATCAGCCGCTTGGCGACGTCGTCGATGCTCACGCCGGTGGCCTTCGTCAGCGGGCGCACGTCGATGATGCACTCGTGGGCGACCAGGCCGCCGGGGCCGCTGTAGAGCACCGGGTAGTGCGGCTCCAGCCGCTTGGCGATGTAGTTCGCGCTGAGCACGGCGACCTGGGTGGCCCGGCGCAGGCCCTCGTCGCCCATGAGCCGCACGTAGGCCCAGGAGATCGGCAGGATGCCCGCCGAGCCCCAGGGCGCGGCCGAGACCGGACCGATGCCGGTGGCGGGGCCCGCCTGCGGCTGCAGCGGGTGGTTGGGCAGGTGCGGCGCCAGGTGCGCGCGGACGCCGACCGGGCCGACGCCGGGGCCGCCGCCGCCGTGCGGGATGCAGAACGTCTTGTGCAGGTTCAGGTGCGAGACGTCCGCGCCGAAGCGTCCGGGCCTGGCCAGGCCGACGAGCGCGTTGAGGTTGGCGCCGTCCACGTAGACCTGGCCGCCCGCGTCGTGCACGGCGGCGCAGATGTCGGAGATGTTCTCCTCGAACACGCCGTGGGTGGAGGGGTAGGTGACCATGAGCACGGCCAGTTCGTCGCGGTGGCGCTCGATCTTCGCGTGCAGGTCCTCGGTGTCGACGTCACCGCTCTCCCCGGTCTTCACCACGACGACCCGCATCCCGGCCATCACCGCGCTGGCGGCGTTGGTGCCGTGCGCCGAGGAGGGGATGAGGCACACGGTGCGCTGCTCGTCACCGTTCGCCCGGTGGTAGGCGCGCACCGCCAGGAGCCCGGCCAGCTCGCCCTGGGAGCCGGCGTTGGGCTGGATGGAGACCTTGTCGTATCCGGTGACCTCGGCCAGCCGCTCCTCCAGCTCGCGGATGAGGGTGAGGTAGCCCTCCGCCTGCTCGGCGGGCGCGAAGGGGTGCAGGGCGCCGAACTGCGGCCAGGTGACCGGCTCCATCTCGGTCGTCGCGTTGAGCTTCATGGTGCACGACCCCAGCGGGATCATGCCCCGGTCCAGCGCGTAGTCCTTGTCCGCCAGGCGGCGCAGGTAGCGCAGCATGCCGGTCTCGGAGCGGTGCTGGTGGAAGACGGGGTGGCCCAGGTAGTCGTCCGTGCGCAGCACCGCGGCGGGCAGCGCGTCCCCGGTGGCCGCGTCCAGCTCCGCGACGTCGGCCGAGACGCCGAAGGCGGCCCACACCGCGCTCAGGTGGCGGCGCGCGGTGGTCTCGTCGCAGGCGATGCCCACGTGGTCGGCGTCGGTGAGCCGCAGGTTGACGCCGGACGCCCGGGCGGCGGCGACGACCTCGGCCGCGCGGCCGGGGACCCGGGCGGTGACGGTGTCGAAGAAGCGGTCGTGGACGACCTCCACGCCGCCCGCGCGGAGCCCGGCGGCCAGCACGGTGGCGTAGCGGTGGGTGCGCCGGGCGATCATCCGCAGCCCCTCGGGGCCGTGGTAGACGGCGTACATCCCCGCCATCACCGCGAGCAGGACCTGCGCGGTGCAGATGTTGCTGGTGGCCTTCTCCCGGCGGATGTGCTGCTCGCGGGTCTGGAGCGCCAGCCGGTAGGCCTTGCGGCCGTCCGCGTCGACGGACACGCCCACCAGGCGGCCCGGCAGGTTGCGGGCGAACTTCTCGCGCACGGCCATGAACCCGGCGTGCGGGCCGCCGAAGCCCATGGGCACGCCGAAGCGCTGGCTGGAGCCGACCGCGATGTCCGCGCCCAGCTCGCCTGGCGGGGTCAGCAGGGTGAGGGCGAGCAGGTCGGCGGCGACGGTGACGACGGCGCCCAGCTCGTGGGCCTGCTCGATGACGGCGCGCGGGTCGCGCACCGCGCCGGAGGCGCCCGGGTACTGCACCAGCAGGCCGAAGACCCCGCGCTCGGCGATGTCGGCGGGGATGCCGTCGGTGAGGTCGGCGACGACGACCTCCACGCCGGTGGGCTCGGCCCGGGTCTCGATCACCGCGATCGTCTGCGGCAGGCAGTCGGCGTCGATCAGGAAGACGCCCTCCTTGACCTTGCCGACCCGGCGCGAGAGCGCCATGGCCTCGGCCGCGGCCGTGCCCTCGTCCAGCAGGGAGGCGCCGGAGGTGGGCAGGCCGGTGAGGTCGGCCACGACGGTCTGGAAGTTCAGCAGCGCCTCCAGGCGCCCCTGGGAGATCTCCGGCTGGTAGGGCGTGTAGGCGGTGTACCAGGCCGGGTTCTCCATGACGTTCCGCAGGATCACCGGCGGCGTGAAGGTGCCGTGGTACCCCAGGCCGATCATCGAGTCGAGCACCTGGTTGCGGTCGGCGAGCCCGCGCAGTTCGTCCAGGACCTCCGCCTCGGTGCGGGCTCCCGGCAGGTCCAGCGCGTCGGCGGACTTGATGACGTCGGGCACGGCCGCGGCCGTCAGTTCGTCCAGCGAGCCGTACCCCACGTGGGCCAGCATCTTGGCCTGCTGCTCGGCGTCGGGGCCGATGTGCCGCCGCTCGAACGGCGTACCGCCTTCGAGGGTGGTGAGGGAGATGCGATCGGTGGTCATGTGCGGAGGCCTCCTGGTCGTGCGACCTTCGGGGGCACCGGGTGGTGCCCGGACGGCCTCCCCCTCTGTCATCGCGACCTGAGAGCTTCACCGGGCCGACCAGCCATGCCCCGGTTTTCACCGTCGGTGAGGAGGAGCGCGGGGGCGCCGTGGCACCCCGTGACCCACCCTGCTTTCCAGAGTGACCTCACCCGCACGGTACGTGTGCCTGAGAGATTCCGGGGAGGGTTTGCTCCTTCGGCGCCCCCGGAACTCGTACCGGAGGACTCTCCCGCGCGGGGTCAGCAGCCGTCTACGAGCCTACCAGCGCCCGCCCGGACGGCACCGGGCGCGCCGCCGACTGGCCACGGCGCGGGTTGTGTCCTTTCGTTGTGGCAGGGACTTTCGGGGAAAACGGCTACCAGGTGGAGGAAACCGTGCAGACCGACATCGACCCGCGGAGCCTGATAGGAAGCAAGGCGTTCGACAGGGACGGAGCGAAGATCGGCACCGTGGACGAGGTGTACCTCGACGACGCGACCGGACGGCCCGAGTGGGCGGCCGTGCGCACCGGGCTGTTCGGCCGGGACGCCTTCGTGCCCCTGGAGCCGAGCGAGGTGGTGGACGAGGCGCTGCGGGTGCCCTTCACCCGGACGCTGATCAAGGACGCGCCGGACTTCGGGGTGGGGCGGCACCTCTCCCCCGAGCAGGAGCTCCAGCTCTACCACCACTACGGGCTGGAGGTGCCCACGGTCGGTGAGCCGGGGCCGCCCGCCGGCGGGGAGGAGGCCAAGCGCGTCGCCGGGGCCGGGGAGTAGGACCCGGGTGCCGCCGCGCCGGGCGTGAGGGGCAGCGGCTCGCCGGGCGTGAGGGCCGGGTCGTCGGCCCGGAATGTGCGCACGCGGCCCGGTGGCGAGCCGGGCTGCTCGAAGCGCACCGTGACCCGGCCCACGCCGCTGCCCTGCACCCACCCCGGCCCGAACTCGGCGTGCCTGACGTCGAGCCCGGGCAGCCAGACCCGCTCGGCCGGGGCCGGTCCCGCGCCGCCCGGTGCCGCGTCGGCCGACTCCGTGCCGGTCGGCGCCGTGCCGTCCTGCTCCGTGCCGTGCTGTTCCGCACCGGTCGGCTCAGCGCCGACCGGTGCCGCGTCGGTCGGTGCCGCCGGCGGGTGCTGCGCGCCGGGGGCGGGCTCGACCGGCTCCGACCCCGGCGCGACCGGGGCCGGAGCCGCCTGGGCGAAGAGGTCCTCCTGGGTGAAGTCGGCCAGCCCGCTGACGCCGACCCCGAGCAGCCGCACGCCCGCGGTGGTGTCGACGGCGTCCAGCAGCCGCGCCGCGGCCTCCCGGATGACCGCCGGGTCGTCGGTGGGCCCGCGCAGCGTGTCGGAGCGGGTCAGGGTGGCGAAGTCGTACCGGCGCACCTTGATCACCACGGTGCGGCCCGAGCGTCCGGCGGCCCGCAGCCGCTGGGCGCACCGCTCGGCCAGCCGTCCCACCTCGGCCTGGATGCGGACCCGGTCGGTGACGTCCACGTCGAAGGTGTCCTCCACCGAGACGGACTTCGAGACCCGCTCGGCCACCACCGGCCGGTCGTCGCGCCCCTGGGCCATGGCGTGGAGGGCGAGCCCGTGCGCCCGGCCGAGCAGGCGCAGCAGCTCGTCCTGACCGGCCTCGACCGCCTCGCCGACGGTGGTGATGCCCGCGCGGCGCAGGGTCTCGGCCGTGGCCGGGCCCACGCCCGGCAGGGTGCGGACGGTCAGCGGGGCGAGCAGCTCCCGCTCGGTGCCCGGTTCGATGACGACCAGCCCGTCCGGTTTGGCCCGCTCGGAGCCGATCTTGGCGAGCATCTTGGAACCGGCGAGCCCGACCGAGGCGCTCAGGCCCGTCGCGGCCCGGATGGCGGCCCGCAGCCGGTGCCCGGCCTCCCGGGCGGCGGCCGTGTCGGCGCGGACGCCGCCGGCTTCCAGGTCCACGAAGGCTTCGTCCAGGCTCAGCGGCTCCACCAGCGGCGAGAGCCGACCCAGCAGGTCCATGACGATCTGGCTGATGTCGCGGTAGAGGGTGAAGCGGGGCGTGAGGTAGGCGGCGTTCGGGCAGCGCCTGCGGGCCTGGGCGGTGGGCATGGCCGAGTGCACGCCGAAGCGGCGTGCCTCGTAGGAGGCGGTGGCCACGACGCCGCGCGGACCGAGGCCGCCGACGATCACCGGCTTCCCGCGCAGGCTGGGCTTGGCCGCCTGCTCGACGGCCGCGTAGAACGCGTCCATGTCCAGGTGGAGGATCGTCGGTGCGGCTCTCACACCCCCGATGCTGCCGCACGGCGCTGACAGTCGCCGCACGGCGCGGCGAGGGCGGGCGCTCGCCGGCCGTGTCCGGGGCCCGGCAGGTCAGCCGGCGCGGTTGCGGCGCCTGGCCAGCTCGTCGCCCGGGTGCTCCCTGACCAGCGTCTCGCCGGTGTCGACCCGCTCCGCGTGCAGATGCGACAGCGTGGACTCCACGTCCCGCCAGACGACGCCCACCGCGATGCCGAAAACCCCCTGGCCGCCCTGGAGCAACTCGACGACCTCGTCCGGCGAGGAGCACTCGTAGACGGTGGCCCCGTCGCTCATGAGGGTGAGCTGCGGCAGGTCGGGCAGGCCGCGGCTGCGCAGGTGCCGGACGGCGGTGCGGATGTTCTGCAGGGAGACACCGGTGTCCAGCAGCCGCTTGACGATCTTCAGGACGACGACGTCCCGGAAGCTGTAGAGCCGGTGCGTCCCCGAGCCGAACGCGGGGCGGACGCTGGGCTCGACCAGCCCGGTGCGCGCCCAGTAGTCCAACTGGCGGTAGGTGATGCCGGCCGCCGCGCAGGCCGTCGGCCCCCGGTAGCCGACCCGCTCGCCGGAGGCGTCCGCCGCTTCCGCCGCTGGCTGCCGGGCGGGGTGCGGAAGGGCCCCGGGCAGCGGGAGCGGGCTGCTCACGGACCCGCCGTCGCCGGTGCTGGTCACGCCGACCCTCCATCCCTTCACGTCCCGAGTTGACGCCTCCGGGACCTGCCTCCATGACGGTAGGCAGTCACCCCGAGTGCGTCAACGATCGCCACACTCGGCACGCCGGGTGATAGTCACCTAACGTGTGGTTTGGCGTGACCTGGTACCGGGTAAAGGCGTGCCTTTGGCCCGACGCGGCCGGAGAGCCGCCGCGTCACTGGTTGCTGGTGCCGAAGTCCTCGGGCGAGATCTGGTCGAGGAACTCGCGGAACTTCTCCACCTCGTCCTCCTGCTCGTCCGGGATCGCGATGCCCGCGTCGTCCAGCACCCCGTCGCTGCCGTAGATCGGCGTTCCGGTGCGCAGGGCGAGCGCTATGGCGTCGGACGGGCGGGCGCTGACCTCGACACCGCTGGAAAACACCAGTTCGGCGTAGAAGACGCCGTCGCGCAGGTCCGTGATGCGGACGGCCGTGAGTTCCTGCCCGACCGCCTCCAGGACGTCCTTGAAGAGATCGTGGGTCAGTGGACGGGCCGGCGTCATACCCTGCTGCGCGAAGGCGATCGCCGTCGCCTCGCCGGGTCCGATCCAGATGGGCAGATAGCGGTCGCCCCCCACCTCACGCAGCAGCACGATCGGCTGGTTGGAGGGCATTTCGACCCGGACACCCACGACATCGAGCTCGTTCACACAGCAACCCTAGGCGCTGCCCCGCCGGTTTGGGTAGTCGGGCACTCCCGCACCCGGCCATCGGGGGCGGGAGCCCGCCGGGGCCGCGCCCAGCGCCACTGCGCACGCGGCCCAGCGCCGCCGGACCCGCAGCTCACCGCTGCTGGGCACGCAGCGCGGCCTGCACCAGCGTGGCGTGCAGCCGCACCGACAGGCTGGCCAGCTCCCGGGCCGTGGCCTCGGCGCGGGTCCGGGTCTGCGGGTTGCGGTGCCGGCGCAGCGGGGCCACGATCTGCTCGACCAGCCCGGCCTCGCGTTCGGCGGCCGCCCGGGCCGCGCGCAGGTGCCGCGCCTGGAGCCCGAACCGCCCCAGGTCGGCGACGAGCCGGGCGATCTCCACGGCCTCGGCCTCGTAGCCGCCGTCCTCGGCCGGCCCCAGCAGCCCGTAGGACTCCCACTCGGCCAGCTCCTCCTCGCCCACCTCGGCCGCGGCCAGCAGCTCGGCGCGGCCAACCCGGGCGGCGTCCACCGGCTGGAGGGGCGCCGCGGCCCCGTCCAGCAGGTCACGCGGCTGCGCGGGCCCGGGGACGGTCACCTGCTCCCCGCGGTCGAGCGCGTCGAGCTGCTCCCTGATCACCTTCAGCGGCAGGTAGTGGTCGCGCTGCATCCGCAGCACGAACGCCAGCCGCTCGACGTCGCCGCCGGTGAACTTGCGGTAGCCCGACGGCGTGCGCTGCGGCTCCACGAGCCCCTCGGCCTCCAGGAAGCGGATCTTGGAGACGGTGACGTCGGGGAACTCCTCGCGCAGCAGACCGAGCACGGCCCCGATGCTCATCGGGCCCTCGTCCGCGGTGGCGGCGCCGCCAGCGGCGCCGCCCGACGGTGTGTGCAGCATGAACCTTCCCTGGACGTTTCGCTGGTCAGGCACCTCGCTGGTGGGCGAAGAACACCAGGCGGAACTTGCCGATCTGCACCTCGTCGCCGTTGTTGAGCGGCACCGAGTCGATCGGCTCGCGGTTGACGTACGTGCCGTTCAGACTGCCCACGTCGGACGCGGTGAAGCCGCCGTCCGCCCCGCGCCGGAACTCCACGTGGCGGCGGGAGACGGTCACGTCGTCGAGGAAGATGTCGCTCTGCGGGCTGCGCCCGGCCGTGGTCAGCTCGCTGTCCAGCAGGAAGCGGGCGCCCGAGTTCGGCCCGCGGCGCACGACCAGCAGCGCGGAGCCGACCGGCAGCGCGTCGATGGCGGCGACGGCCTCCGGGGAGAGCATCGGCGTCTGACCGGTGGCCTCGGCGTCGTACGCCTCCAGGCCGGTGATCGAGATGGTCGACGTCGTCTCCGAAGGGCGCTCGGCGGCGTGGGCGCCGCCGCGCAGCGGGGCGCCGCAGTGGGAGCAGAACCGGCTCGACTCCGCCGCCTGGCTACCGCACCTGGGACAGACCGGCACGCCCAACCCTCCGCCCGTACCTGAGGTCGATGGTGCCTGGGAACCTATGCGCCCGGCCGCGGCCGGGTCAACAGAACCCGCGCCCTGACCACCCGTATTGCCGCCAACCGGAGCAGTGGGCTCGGGGCGGAAGAGCGGACGCTCGGCACCGGCCTCCGGCGAGGGCTCGCCGGACGGCTGGTGCTTGGGCGCGCGGTGGGCTCCACCGGCGTCCTTGCGCTTGCTGAACAACTTCGAAAGAAAACTCACGGGCGATTCCCCTCGCACGAAACAGACCCGCCCGCGGGGCAGGACAGACCCTTGATGCTCACACAGGCCGGAGCCGGGCCCCGGCCAACGTCCGCGGCCAGTACACATTTTCCACCACACGACGCGCCGCGGACCCGTCGGCCCCCCAAAGAGATCATCCTCGCATCACCGCGATGGCGACCGAGCGTAGTCAGGCCGTTGCGGAGACCGCAAGGCGTCCACGACGACGTTCTCCGAGGGCGTGATGGTCACCGTGGCACCGTCGCCCTGGAGCGACTGCACCACCCCGCCGGGGATGTTCAGCGCCGGTTCCAGGTCCTGCGGTCGGCCGATGACCTGGAACCGGTAGGGCGGCGAGACGGGGCGACCGTCGACGCGCACTCCCCCGTCGGTGTCGGTGAAGTACGTGTCGGCCACCACGCGCACGTCGTTGACCTCGATCGCCTCCGCGCCCGCGGCACGCAGTTCCTGGATGGCGTCCAGGAGCTGACCGGACTCCACGACGTCGGGCGGGGCGCTGATCTCCATCTGGACACCCGGCCCCTGGGCTCCCACCGTACCGGCCAGGATACCGAGTTGGCGTTCGCGCTCGCGGGTCTGCCGGCGCGCCTCCTCGGCCTGGTCCGAACTGTTCTCCAGCTCCGAGCGCTGGCTCTCCAGCCGCTCCCGCTCTTCCTCCAGGCGCGTGGTGCGGTCGTCGAGCTCGTCCAGGATGCGCACCAGGTCCTCCTGGCGGGCGCCGCGCAGGGCGCTGTCCTCGCTGGTGGAGCGCACCTGGATGGCCAGGCCCAGGCCCAGGACGAACAGCAGGGCAGCGGCGATCAGTTGGTTGCGGTTCAGCCGCGGCGGCCACAGTCCGGCGGCCAGCCGCTGCCGTCCGGTGAGCTGCGCCGCGTCCTCCGCCCCGGTGGGCTCCGGCTCCGGCGGCTCCGCGCCCGGTGCCGCGTCGGCGGGGGGCTCGGCGGGCTGTTCGGGTGGCGGCTGGTCAGGTGCCGCGCGACCGGGCGCCGCCGGCTCGCCGCGCGCCTCCGGCCCGGGGGTCGCTGACCGGTCGGGGCGCGCCGCCGGCCCGGGCGTGTCGGGGGCGGCCTCGGGTTCGCGCGCGCCGCGCCCGGGCTCCGGTGCCCTGCCGTCGTCCTCGCTCATCGGCCTCACGCCCCGAGCAGGTGCCGCCGGATGGCGGCCGCGTTGGAGAAGATGCGGATGCCCAGGACGACGACCACGCCCGTGGAGAGCTGCGCCCCGACCCCCAGCTTGTCACCGAGGAAGACGATCAGCGCGGCGACGACGACGTTGGACAGGAACGACACCACGAAGACCTTGTCGACGAAGATGCCGTCCAGCATGGCGCGCAGGCCGCCGAAGACCGCGTCCAGCGCCGCCACCACGGCGATGGGCAGGTAGGGCTCCACGGCCGTCGGCACCACGGGCCGGAGCACCAGCCCCGCCACGACTCCCACGATGAGGCCCAGTACGGCGATCACGAATGGCTGCCCTTTCCGTTCGGGAGCGGCTCGGCGGTTTCGATGTTCAGGCTCGGTGCGGCGGGCAGCTCCAGCTCCTCGCGCACCGTGGTCCGGGCCTGGATGTCGTAGTTCTCCTCCAGTACCCGCAGGTACTGGCCGTCCACGCTGCTCTCGAACCGGGAACGCAGGTCGGGACCGTCCCCCACCGCGCGGATGGTGTACGGCGGGACGAGGGGACGGTTGTCGACCAGTATGGCCTCGCCCGCCGCCCGGATGGCCGACACCGACGTGAGCCGCTGGCCGTTGATGGAGATGGCCTCGGCGCCCGACGCCCACAGCCCGTTCACCACGAGCTGGAGGTCGCGGTCGCGGACGCGCCCGGTGTCGGAGAAGCCGGTCGTCTCGCGCGGCCCGTCGCCACCGGCGCGGGTGTCCTCGGCGTCGTCGACGACCACCTCGACGCCGGGGCCGGTGACCGGCACCGAGCCGGCCAGCAGGCTGATCAGGTCGTCCGGCGTGCCGTCGGCGCGCAGCGCCTCGCGCTGCATGTCCGCCACGTCCTCGCGCAGCTCGTGCACCCGCGCCTCCAGGGCGTCGGCCTCCCGGGTGCCCTGCTCGACGCGGTCGATCAGCTCTTCGCGTTCCTTGGCCGCGGTGGGGGCGTCGTAGCGCGCCTGGGCGGCGCCCAGCGTCACCACCGACGCGGCCAGGACCAGGCCGAGGGCGAGCAGGAGCTTGCCCCGCAGGGAGCGGGGCAGCCCCGTGCGGCCGGTGGCGTCGCGCCGGGCCGCGGCCTCCGCGTAGCCGTCGTCGAGGCTGTGTTCCATGACGTTGGTCAGCAACGACATGGAGGCGTCGGGTCGCGCAGGCCGCGGTGCGGTACTCCGTGCGGGGTGCTGCTGCGACATGCCGCACATCGTCGCACGTCGGCGGGCGTACCGCCGAATGGGCCCTCCGATCCGCCGCCGGAGGGCCCGGGCGGGCGGGCGTCAGCGCCCGGCGCCGTCCACGACGGCGGCCCACTCGTCCAGCAGGGCCTGCGCGGAGGCGTCGTCCGGCCCCTCGGCCCACAGGTGCGTGACGGCCTCGGCCGGGTCCGGCAGCACCATCACCCAGCGGCCGTCGGACTCCACCACGCGCACCCCGTCGGTGGTGTCGACGGAGCGGTCCCCGGCCGCCTCGACGACGTGCCGCATGACCAGGCCCTTGACCGCCCACGGGGTGGCCAGGTCGCGGCGCACGACGTGGGCGCGCGGGATGCGCGCGTCGATCTGGCTCAGGGTGAGCTGGGTGCGCGCGACCAGGCCGATGAGCCGCACGAAGGCGGCGGCGCCGTCGAAGACGGAGCTGAACTCCGGCACGATGAACCCGCCGCGGCCGTCGCCGCCGAAGATCGTCGCGTCGTCGCGGCCGACCCGGGTGAGGTCGTCCGGCGACGTCGTCGTCCACTCCACCTGGGTGCCGTGGTAGGCGGCCACCTGCTCGGCGATGCGGGTCGTGGTCACCGGCAGCGCGACGCGGCCGCTGCGCCGCTCGGCGGCGATGAGGTCCAGCATGACCAGCAGCGCGCGGTGGTCCTCGATGATGCGGCCGCGCTCGTCCACCAGGGACAGGCGCTCTCCGACCGGGTCGAAGCGCACGCCGAAGGCCGCGCGGGCGGAGGCGACGATCTCGCCCAGCCGCACTAGCCCGGAGCGGCGGCCGTCGGACGTCTCGGTGGGCCGCGCCTCGTTCAGACCGGGGTTGATGGTGAGCGCGTCCACCCCGAGGCGGCCCAGCAGGCTGGGCAGGACGAGCCCGGCGCTGCCGCCGGAGGCGTCGACGACGACCTTGAGCCCGGCCTCGGCCACCCCGCTGGTGTCCACGGCGCGCAGCAGGGCGCCGGTGTAGGAGTCGAAGACGCTGGCCGGGAAGGAGAGGTCGCCGATCTCACCGGGGAAGGCGCGCCGGTACTCCTGGCGGGCGTACACCCGGTCCAGCTTGCGCTGGCTGGCCTGGGACAGATCCGCGCCGCGCTCGTCGAAGAACATGATGTCCACCGAGTCGGGCACGCCCGGCGTCGTGCGGACCATGATGCCCCCGGCGCTGCCGCGGGCGGTCTGCTGCCGGGCCACGGGCAGCGGCACGTTCTCCAGGTCGCGGACGTCGATGGCGCTGGTCTGGAGCGCGGAGATGATGGCGCGCTTGAGCGCCCGGGCACCGCGCGAGTGGTCCCGGGCGGTGGTGACCGTGGAACCCTTCTTCAGCGTGGTCGCGTAGGCGCCGGCGAGCCGCACGGCGAGTTCCGGGGTGATCTCGACGTTCAGGATGCCGGAGACGCCGCGGGCGCCGAAGAGGTGCGCCTGGCCGCGCGACTCCCAGATGACGGAGGTGTTGACGAAGGCGCCGGCCTCCACCGTCTTGAACGGGTACACGCGCACGTTGCCCTGGACGATGGACTCCTCGCCCACCAGGCACTCGTCGCCGATGACCGCGCCGTCCTCGATCCGCGCGGCCCGCATGACGTCGGTGTTCTTGCCGATGACGCAGCCGCGCAGGTTGGTCTGCTCACCGATGTAGACGTTGTCGTGCACCACGGCCCGGTGCAGGAAGGCGCCGCTCTTGACGACGACGTTCGACCCGATCACCGTGTGCTCGCGCAGCTCGGCGCCGCTTTCCACCTTGGCGTAGTCGCCGATGTACAGCGGGCCGCGCAGCACGGCGTCGGGGTGCACCTCGGCGCCCTCGGCCACCCACACGCCCGGGGAGATCTCGAAGCCGTCGATGTCGACCTCGACCTTGCCCTCCAGGACGTCGGCCTGGGCCTTGACGTAGCTCTCGTGCGTGCCGACGTCTTCCCAGTAGCCCTCGGCGACGTAGCCGTAGATGGGCTTGCCTTCCTTCATCAGCTTGGGGAAGACGTCACCCGACCAGTCGACGGGGACGTCCGGGTCGACGTAGTCGAAGATCTCCGGCTCCATGACGTAGATGCCGGTGTTGACGGTGTCGGAGAAGACCTGGCCCCAGGTGGGCTTCTCCAAAAAGCGCTCGACCCGGCCCTCGTCGTCCACGATGGTGATGCCGAACTCCAGCGGGTTGGGGACCCGCGTCAGGCACACGGTGACGAGCGCGCCGCGCTCCCGGTGGAAATTCACCAGATCCGTGAGGTCGAAGTCGGTGAGCGCGTCGCCGGAGATGACGAGGAAGGAGTCGTCCTTCAGCGCCTCCTCGGCGTTCTTCACGCTGCCGGCCGTGCCGAGCGGCTTCTCCTCGTTGGCGTAGGTCAGGTCCATGCCGAGTTCTTCGCCGTCACCGAAGTAGTTCTTGACCAGCGAGGCCAGGAACTGCACGGTGACCACGGTCTCGTTCAGGCCGTGACGTTTCAGCAGCCTGAGAACGTGCTCCATGATCGGCCGGTTGGCCACGGGCAGGAGGGGCTTGGGCATACTCGCGGTCATCGGACGAAGGCGGGTGCCTTCGCCACCGGCCATCACAACGGCCTTCATGTCGGTAACGTCCTCCTTCACACGACGACGGTCGGACCTGACCGAGCCCACGGCGGGGTTCCCGGGAAAACGGGGTGGCACCTCGCTCCGCGACGCTGTCGGAGTCGGCTCAGCCGGTCACGCTGTCCGCCCTGAGAATCCGGCGGACCTGGACCACGTAGAGGGCTCCTGCCCACCAGTACAGAGCTGTACCCCATCCAGCGAACGCCCATCCGAAAATCGCGGCAAGTGACGCAAGCCACCCGCCCCCGTCACTGAGAAGCAGGAGCGGGAAGGCGTACATGAGGTTGAAGGTCGCGGCTTTGCCGAGGAAGTTGACCTGCGGCGGGGCGAAACCGCGCCGGTCGAGCAGCCACACCATGACCAGCAGGACCAGCTCCCTGGACAGCAGGAGCGCGGTGAGCCACAGCGGGAGAATGCCCCGCCAGGTGAGGCCGACGAGGGTGGACAGGATGTAGAGGCGGTCGGCCGCGGGGTCCAGAATCCGGCCGAGGCTGCTGATCTGGTTCCACCGGCGGGCCAGCTTGCCGTCCAGGTAGTCGCTCACGCCGCTCAGCGCCAGAACGGCGAGCGCCCAGCCGTCGGCGTTCGGGCCGCCGAACTCCGGCCACAGCACGAGCCACAGGAACACGGGGACGCCGAGCAGGCGCGCCATGCTCAGCACGTTGGGAATGGTGAGGACCCGGTCCGTCTGGACGCGTGTTTCCTGGACCTCCACCCGGGGCCTCCTGACCGGAACGTGCCAACCCTGCTCCCTGACCTTACCGGCAGGCCCGGACGAAGGCCTCGCGGGGGTACGGAACCGGCGGACCCGGGGGCCGGCCGGACCACAACGCGGAAGAGCCCCGCTGGTTCGACCAGCGGGGCTCTTCCA
>NZ_JAPKFL010000015.1 GCF_026262575.1 Streptomyces marinisediminis | reverse complement strand
GAGTTCACCGGCCATTCCGCTGGTGCCCGAGAACAGGGCGCCGTCCAGGAGGAGGCCGCAGCCGATGCCGGGGCCGACGGTGACCACCGCGAAGGAGTCCAGGTCGCGGCCTTCGCCGAACCACCGCTCGGCGATGACCAGGGTGTTGACGTCGTTGTTGACGACGACCGGCAATCCGGTCGCCTGCTGGAGAGGGCCGGCCACGTCGACCTTGTTCCAGTCGAGAAGGGCCGAGTAGCGGCAGATCCCGGCGTCGGAGTCGACGTGGCCGCTGACCCCGACTCCCAGGCCCAATACCCTGTCCGCCGCGCCGGGTACCTCCGCGAGGAGCCGGCTGGTCAGGGCAGCTGCGGCGGACAGGGCAGTCGTAGGTGTGCAGTCGGCGAGGGGCGCCTCGGCACGGACCAGGACGTTCGCCGCCATGTCGGTGACCACTCCGGAGACCTGGGCGGGGCCGATCTTCAGGCCGACGACGACGTGTTTGTCGGGGTTGACGTGCAGCATCTTCTGCGGCCGGCCCCTGCCCTGTGGAGCGGTCTCGCTCTCGCGGAGGTAGTCGTGCTCCAGGAGCGGCGGCAGCATCCGGGTCACGCTGGAGGGCACGAGGCCCAAACGCTGGGCGAGCTGGGTGCGCGAGATCGGTCCCGCGGTGAGCACGGTCGCGAAGATCTCCGCACGGGTCTGTTCACTCACCAGTTCCGAGAACCGGATCTTCGGCGGACTCATCACGCGCTACCTCCAGGTGGCGGTCGGTCAGGGGCGGGCGGCGGCAACCGCTGTCGGCCCGGGTTCGACTGGTGTCTGATCCCCGGAACCCGAGCGTGCGGGGAGCCCGTCGCCGTGGGCGGAGGGGGAGATCGTCATCGTGACTCCTTACCTCGCTGCCGCCCGGCGCGAGGCGCTGGGCAACTGCGTATGACGGGAGTGTGTCCCCCCTGTTTTCGTGCGTCAAGAAATAAAACAGCGTGTTACGCAACCGTGACCACTCACCGATTCGCCCCTTTTGTTTCGATTGTCACTGCCTTAGTGCTCCACCCGTGGGTGGCTGAGTCCCCGTCAGGCGCGAATCCTGTTCATTTCATTGACACATCGAAGAAATGACGGGACGTTATCGGCGACCGAGGAGCGCTGGGGCCACCGGCCACGGCACCGCGACGGCGCCCCGCGTCCGTCCACCGCGCCCTCGGGCGTATCTGCCGATGCCATGGAGCCGGCGGGCCCGTGGGGCCGGAGGCGTCCTTCCGGTGCCACGGATGACGTCCGGCCTCCTCCCAGCTCGCTCGCCCTCTCTGAGCACCGCACGAAGCGAGGACTCAATGACGACACGACCTGCCCGTCGCGCGGTGCAGCACCTCACGCGGTGCGCCGTCGGCGGTATCACGCCGACGGCACCCGACGCCGCCCGTGGTGCGCACCCCACCGCAGCGGGCCCCGGCCCCTAGAGGCGTACCGGCGTACCGGCGTGCCGCACAGAACGCCCCAGGAGATCCCCCCGGCGCGTTCCCAACCGCGGCACCACGCGCCGCATCACCTGTTCTCTGCGGCGCATCGCACCCGCGGAGGCGTTGTCAGGGGCATCGCCCGACGACCACGAAGGAGAGGACACACCTTCCATGCCCAGATCACGACCACGACCACGAGGACGAGTGACGGCAGCCGCCGCCGGCCTGGTCCTTGCCCTGGCCGCCCTCGTGGTGCCCGCCAGCGCCACGGCCGCCACCGACGCTCCCGACACGGGCGCTGACGCCAAGCGCCAGGCGGCGCAGGACACGCGTCCGGCCGCCCAGACCCGCGGCGCCACGATGGCCGAATCGGCACGGGTGGCGACGGCGGACAGCGCCGAGCTGAAGACCTGGTGGCACGACAACCACGAGTTCAACACCACCAGCCCCGTGCAGAACGACACGGTCCGCCGCTCGTCCCACTACGACGTGCAGGTGGCCACCACGGCCGCGCCGACGACGAGGTACGACTCGTTCGCCTACATGAGCATCCCGCGCAGCGGGAAGGGCAAGATCGGCTACACCAAGGAGGACGGAGCCGAGTTCGCCTCGTCCGCGAACCTCACGATGAGCTGGTCGTCCTTCCAGTACTCCACCGACGTGTGGGTCGATGTCTCCCTGCGCACGGGCCAGACCATCTCCTCCGCCGACCAGGTCAAGATCAAACCCAGCAGCCTCGACTTCGCCAAGGAGCTCGTCAACGACAGTACCGTCCGCATCAAGGTGCCCTACGACGCCACGGGGTACCGTTTCTCTGTCGAGTTCGATCCGCAGCTGTACACCGCGTACAACGACATGTCCGGCCCGGCGAGCGACGCGGGCAAGCTGACCACGGACCCGAGCGGCCGCCCGGTCCACACCGAGCCCCGCAACTCCATGATGATCTTCGCCGAGCCGACTCCGTCGGGCGCGGAGCGGGACCGGCTGGTCCCCACAGCCGACTCGGGCAGCATCCACTACCCCGAGCCGGGGCAGGTCTCCAACCTGAACAACATCAGCCAGGAGATCATCTACTTCCGCCCGGGCACCTACTCCATGGGCTCGAAGTACCACGCCGTGCTGCCGGAGAACGTCAAGTGGGTGTACCTGGCTCCCGGGGCGTATGTGAAGGGAGCGTTCCGCTTCTTCCACGACAACCAGGGCCTGTACAAAGTGACCGGCCACGGGGTGCTCTCCGGTGAGCAGTACGTCTACGAGGCCGACACCAACAACAACTACGACCACCTCAGCGGGGCGTCGAACTGCCACGAGTCGTGCGTGAAGATGCTCCAGTTCCAGTCCTCGGACCGCCAGCAGTACCTGGACCTGCAGGGCGTGACCATCAACGAGCCGCCGTACCACTCGTTCGTCGTCTACGGCGACGAGCAGCGCTTCCAGATGCGGGTCGACAACTACAAGCAGGTCGGCAGCTGGTACTGGCAGACCGACGGCATCGAGCTCTACCGCGGCAGCACCATGAAGAACACGTTCTTCAACGCCAACGACGACGTGCTGAAGATGTACCACAGCGACGTCACCATCGATAACACCGTCATCTGGAAGAACGAGAACGGCCCCGTCATCCAGTGGGGCTGGACACCGCGCAACATCGACAACGTGCGGGTGACCAACACCCACGTCATCCACAACCGCATGTACTGGAAGGACGTCAAGTACAACACCTGCATCCTCAACTCCTCCTCCCACTGGGAGGACACGGGATCGACGACGAAGGCCGACCCGAACGCCTGGGTCAAGAACATGACCTTCGAGAACATCACCGTCGAGGGCATGACGAACTGCGCGATCCGCGTCTTCGCCCTCTCCAGCACCGAGAACGTCCACATCAAGAACCTCAAGATCGGCGCCTGGAACGGCCTGGACCCCAGCTCCCAGGTGAACCTGCTCAAGCGCCACAGCAACGCCGGCGGCCAGAAGGTCACCCTTGGCAACGAGACCCGTGACAGCCGGGGGCTGAAGCTGGAGAACTACACCGTTGGGGGAACGGTCATCCAGAAGTCCGGCGACAACTGGTCCGCGGACCAGCTGGGGCGGATCGGCTTCGACGCGGAGACCTGGGACAACTGGAACGCGTGGGGCCCGGGCGGAGGCAGCCCCGACCCCGACCCGGTCCCGGGGAGCGGCCGGATCGTCAACGACGCCACCGGCAAGTGCGTCGACCGCGCCGGCGGCGGCACGGCCGACGGCACCGCGATCCAGCAGTGGACCTGCGCCGACGTGCCGTCGATGACGTGGACGCCCGACGGACAGCAGCTGACGTCGGGAGGCAAGTGCCTCGATGTCGTCGGCGGAGCCACCGCGAACGGCACCAAGGCACACCTGTGGGAGTGCGGCGGCTGGGACAGCCAGAAGTGGACCGTCACTTCCTGACCGGCCAGGGGTGGCCGGCGGACCCTCGTGCCGGCGGCCACCCCACCCCGCACGCCGTCGGCCTCCGGAAGACAGCCCGCGCGCTTCGTCGAGAAAGGGAACCGCAGTGGAGCCATGGAGGTACCAGGGTCCGGTCCTGAGCCTGTTCCGGATGGTGATCGGGCTGCTGTTCGCCTGCCACGGGGCGGCCACGCTCCTCGGCGTCCTCGGAGGGCCCCACGGAGCGCCGCCCGGCGCCGGACAGTGGCCGGGATGGTGGGCCGCGGTGATCCAGCTGGTCGGCGGCACGCTGGTGCTGCTCGGCCTGGCGACCCGTCCGACGGCACTCCTGTGCTCGGGGTCCATGGCCTACGCCTACTTCGTCCACCACCAGGGCGACGGACTGTTCCCGTTGGAGAACGGCGGTGAAACGGCCGCCCTCTACTGCTGGGCCTTCCTGCTCATCGCCGCCATCGGGCCCGGCCACTGGGCACTGTCCGCCCTGCTCGGTCGCGACGCGCACCGAGCCCTCCGCCGGAAGGAGGTGATGGACCGGATCGCCGAATGAACCCGCAACGCGAGCAAGACCTCATGTGCACGCAATGACCGCCCGGCCGACGACAGCGGCCGGTGATCCCCCGACACACGGAGGAAAAGGCACCATGAACCTCGCACCCGCAACCACATCCCGCCGTACCGCGCTGGGCGCCACCGTCCTGGCCACCAGCATGCTGGGCCTGCTCGCCCAGGCGCCGGCCGTCTCCGCACACGGCACGGTCATCGCCCCCGAGACCCGCAACTACGGCTGCCTGCAGCGCTGGGGCTCCAGCGAACCCGACGAGGCGCAGGACCCCATGTGCTACCGCACCTACCACGAGAACCCGAACGCCATCACCGCGTGGAAGGCCGTCTACGCCAACAACACCGGGGACAACTACCAGCAGGTCATCCCCGACGGGCAGATCTGCAGCGCCGGCGGCCAGGGCGAGACCAACTACGGTGCGCTCGACCGCCCCGGTCCATGGACCACCACCAGCCTCGACTCCGACTTCACCGTCGACGTCTACGACGAGGCGCGGCACGGCGCGGACTGGCTGGAGATCTACGTCACCAAGCAAGGCTTCGACCCACAGACCCAGCTGATCGGCTGGGACGACCTCGAACTGGTGAAGAAGACCGGCAGCTACCCCTACCAGGCGCACTACACCACAGACGTCAGCACGTCCGGATACAACGGACGGCACGTCGTGGTGACCGTCTGGAAGGCGTCGCACATGGACCAGAAGTACTTCCTGTGCAGCGACGTCGACTTCAACTGACCTCGGCCCGCGCGGGCTGAGCACGCAGCCACCGCACCCGCCCCGCGAGAGCCGCAGCGCTCTCGCGGGGCCTTCATCCACTCCACCGCCCGGCCGCCGTCGCGGACGCCGCCGGGCCGGTGTCCCCCTGGAGACGCCGGATGCCCCGAACCCGCCCCGCTCCGCCCGACCGCCACCGTCACCTCCCGCGCCGCCGGTCTTCCCCACCGGTGCGCGCGTACCGGCCACGCGGGGCGACAGTCCGGCGGGCGGCGGCCTTCTACCAGCCGCGCAGTATCGCAGTTCTGCGCGTCAGCCTCGGGGTGCTCTTCTGCGGATTCGGCATCCTGAAACTCTTCCCGGCCGCCAGCCCGGCCGAAGAGGTCGCAGCCCTCGCCATGACGAAGATGACCGGCGGTCTGCTCCCCGCGCAGGTGTCCATGCCCGTGTTGGGCGCCGCGGAGACCCTCATCGGACTCGCCCTCATCACCGGCCTGCTGCTGCGGTGCGCGTTAGCGCTCTTCTGCGTCCACATGGCCGGCGTCTTCGCCTCACTGCTCCTCGTGCCCGAAGCCATGTGGCACCACGGCACCCCCACTCTCGAAGGCCAGTACGTGCTGAAGAACCTCGTCCTGGTAACCGCCTGCCTGGCCGTCACCGCCGACGAACTCAGCCGGTGAAGACCGCGTCCCCCAGCGAACCACCGCACGAACCCCAGGAGAGCACGCCGTGGGCAGCACCATCACCCTGCACCGTCTCAGCAAGACCTACCCCAGCGGCCACCGAGCCGTCCACGACGTCTCCCTCCACATGGACGCCGGCGAGTTCCTCGTCCTCCTCGGGCCCTCCGGCTGCGGAAAATCCACCCTCCTGCGCATGATCGCCGGGCTCGAGACCATCACCAGCGGCGAGCTCCTCCTCGATCAGCAGCCGGCCAACGACCTGCCCGCCAGCGAACGCGACGTGGCCATGGTCTTCCAGAACTTCGCCCTCTACCCCACCATGACCGCCGCCGAGAACATCGCCTTCCCCCTCGCCGCTCGCGGCGACGACGAACACGCCACCGCCCAGGCGGTGAACACCGTCGCCGACCGGCTGGGCATCCGGTCCCTGCTCAGCCGCGTCCCCGCCCAGATGTCCGGTGGAGAACGCCAGCGCGTCGCCATGGGCCGGGCCGTCATCCGCCGACCCTCCGTCTTCCTCATGGACGAACCACTCTCCAGCCTCGACGCCCGCCTGCGCGTGCGGCTACGCACCGAGATCCTCTCCGTGGTGCGACGCACCGGCGCGACCACCGTCCACGTCACCCACGACCAGGCCGAAGCCATGGCGCTGGGCGACCGCATCGCCGTCCTGCATGACGGCACCCTGCAGCAGATCGGCACCCCGGAAGAGCTGTACGCCCTGCCCGCCAACGCCTTCGTCGCCTCCTTCGTGGGCACACCGCGCATCAACCTCGTGCACGGCGCCCTGTACGCGCCGATCGACGGGGCCATGACCATCAGCCTCGGACCACAAAGACTCGTCCTGCCACAAGAAATGGCACAGGCCCACCAACTTCTGCGTGTCGTCCAGGGTCAGCAGCTCCTCGTCGGCCTGCGCCCCGAGGCACTACGCGTCAACACCACCCCCACACCCTACGAACACCCTCTGACAGCCACCGTGACGCACGTCGAGTACCAAGGCCACGAGATCCTCCTCCATGTCACCATCGGCGCCCGAACAGCGGACGTGCCCCACACGACGTCCGTCCACGACGAACGGCACCGCCTCGGCAACCCCCTCACACGAGCCGTCCGCACCACGATCAGCCGCGTCCGCGGCGCCCTCCCCCACCACCCCAGCCCACCGCCTCAGCCCGCACCGCCGTTGCCCGACCACTACAGCGTCGGCGAACTCGTCCTCCGAGCCCGCCACAGAGCGCGCAGCCGGCCCGGCGACCGCGTCACACTCCTCGTCGATATGCGGGCGCTCATGCTCTTCAGCGCACAAGGCCAACGCATCTTCCCCCACCCCACACACCGGCAGGACCTGTGACACCACCGCCCCCGGGTGACGTGCGCGCTGGGCACCGGCGAACCCCACCCCGCCGGTGACGGGCAGCAGACCTGAAGCGCGGGCCCCGAGGCTGGGCGCAGCGAGGCATACCACCAAGCACGACACAGAACCCGTCAGAGGCTCTCCGCGACGCACACGTCCCCGCCCGGCCCGGAACGTCGTGGGCCTCCGGCACGGTGTCGACCGGGGCGAGGGTCTTCCCTCGGGTGGTTCAGTGGACGATGCGGACGACGCTGACGGTCATGGCACTGTGGCTGACCCGGTAGAGGGTGATGGTGCCGGCCACGGCGGCCTGGCGGCGGTCCCGGTCGCGTCCTGCCGGGGTGGAGCCGTGGCCGTAGGGGGCGGAAGCCAGGCGGGTCATCCCGGCTTCGTAGCCGCTTCGCCGCGCAGCCGTCATGGCGCTCAAGGCGGTGAGGGCTTCGTTGCCGTACTGGACGCGGTAGCGGCTCACGCGGCGTCGGCTCCGGGGTGCATGCCGGAGTGGTCGCCACGAGCCAGCCGCTGGAACGCCTCCTCGTCGGCGGCGCGGACTTCGGGCGGGAGGGCCCAGGCGATGAGGACGGCTGGGACCTGGAGAGCGGGAGTGCGCTCGATCTCGGCGTCGAACCGTTCGCGGTCCCCGGCGCCGAGCTGGGCACGGACGGCCGCGATCGTGGCCGGGACAGCGACCGGCTGTCCGTCGACGTAGGTGGTCATGGTGGGGGCGGGATCAGACTCCATCGGCGGCCTCCGGCGCAGGGCGGGACGTCTCCGTTCACGGTAGCGGCGCAGCGGTGACCGCCGCTGCCGATCGGTGCAGAAGACTTCGAAAGGGTGAGGCGGGGGTGGCGGGCCGAAACCGGGGCGGCTGGAGCCTTGCCGGTTTCGCCGGGTCACCGAAGCGCAGCGGAGGTGACCGCCTTCGCATCGCGAGGTCGGGCGGGAGCGCAGCGACCGCTTCCGCTTGCCTAGTGCGCAGCACCTACCAGCCCGCCACCGCGGGGCCCGGACGTCTCCCGCAGCACGAGCACGGGCCGATGGCCCCGGGACCACGTGGCTGCTGACGGGCTCCAGGGCGAGGGTCCGGTCGCCGCGGCAGCCGGAGCCCGGCCCAGGCCGACCGCCTACTGCGACTGTGTTGCGATCTGGACCAGGTTGCCGCAGGTGTCGTCGAAGACGGCAGTGGTGACAGGGCCCATCGCCAGGGGCTCCTGCGTGAAGCGAACGCCGAGGGCGTGCAGGCGCGTGTACTCCGCCTCTACGTCGTCGACGGCGAACTGGGCGAGCGGGATGCCGTCCTTGACGAGCGCATCGCGGTAGGGCTTGACGGCCGGGTGGCCGGCGGGCTCCAGGAGGAGCTCGGTGCCGTCGGGCTCGTCGGGCGCGACGACGGTCAGCCACCGGCCCCCTCACCCAGTGGGAGGTCGTGCTTCTTCACGAAGCCGAGGATCTCGGTGTAGAAGTGCTCCGCCTTGGCCTGGTCGTCGACGAATACGCTGGTCAGATGGATCTTCATGGGCTGCTCTTCTCTCGTCCGGATGGGTCGGATGGGTCGGATGGGTCGGGCAGGGGCCATCGCTCGGCTATCCGCCGCAGTGGGGCCGTGTTCAGGTCATGGAACTTGCAGCGGCCGTCCCGTCTGGTCTCGACGAGCCCGGCGGCCTCCAGCAAGGCGAGATGCTGGGAGACCGCCTGACGTGAGATACCGAGCTGGTGCTTCATGCTCAGTCGCGAGCAGATCTCGAACAGTGTCTGTCCGGACTTCTCCGTGAGCTCGTCGAGGATGGTGCGGCGGGTGGGGTCGGCCAGGGCTTTGAAGAGGTCGTCGGCCACAACCACAGAATAGGCAAGCATTTACTTGCCTATCAAGTCGAGGGCGGCGGCCTGCGGGGGAGATCTCGCTTCCCATCCGGCCCACCGCATGCCGGTACGCGACATCTCCGGGGGTGGCGGCGAGGCGCGATCCCAGGGGAACGCGGCAGACGCGCGCCTGGGACAAGGGGGTGCTCATTCGGTGCGCGCACTTGGTCGAGGGATGTGCACCGGGTACACGGCATCGACGTTCGTCACGTCCCGTGCGCGCACCGGCCCGGTGCGCGTGAACGGAAGCGGTGCGCACGGCCGGAGGCGCCCGGTGCGCGTCGTCCGCATCGGATGCCGGACATCGGGTGGGCACTCCCGTGGTGAGCTCAGCGGCGGGCTTCCTGCCCGCGGTGCGGGTTCGGCCACGCTCGGTGGTGAGGCCGAGGCTTCCTGCGTCCGCGCGGGGCTCCGGCAAGGCCCGCAGCGGCCGTCATGCCGAGCGCCGACCGAGGCCCGGCGTCGGCGTCGGCGTTCGGGAACGGGATGGGGAGCTGCTCGGGCATCGCGGCCCGCCGGTGCACCACGCCGTCGTCGCACCTCGGGCCGGTGCGGCGGGCGGTGCGCGGCCGGGTGGTGAGGACGCGGGCGGCGATGACCGCGCGGTCGTGTGGCTTAGGCTCGGGCGCGGTGAGTGGCGGATGGTGCGCGAGGTCCTGGACGATCCCGAGGGCGAGGGGCTGCACGCGGTCCGGCGGGGGCGGGCTCGCCGCTCCGGGTGGCCTGCTCCAGCCGTGTCCGGCTGACGTGCTGTGCGGCGGTCTTTCCCGGTGCACTCGGACGCCGGCGGCACGTAGCCTCCCGGTCGGTCGCCGGATAGAGGCGTGGCCACGGGGCAGGTAGGCGTGCGCCGCCGCGCCCCGCCTCGTCTGCGCCCTACTCGTGTCGGCTTGCGGTTCCAGAAGCTCCAACCGGTCGGTGCAGCCGCTGTGCACCAGGTCGTCGACGGGCTCGGTGACACGCGGCCGACCCCGGGGCGCGGTGCCGACAGGCACGCAGGCGGCGTTGGCGCACGGCTCGGCACGAGGGCGTCTTCCCCCAAGCGCCGGCGGGCCGGGGCCCCCTACCGCCTCGCGTTCGCGCACGCCGACCGGCGTGGTCTGACTCGGTACGGCTCACACGGCGCGCCAAGGGCAAGGTCATCCAGCCACCGGGGTGCAGACGTCGAGGAGTTGGCCGTTGGGGTCCTTCACGAGCATGCTGCGCTGTCCGTAGAAGGTGTCCCGCGGGGGAGCCACGATCTCCCGGCCCTGCTCCCGCGCGGCCCTGTGCACCGCGTCCACGTCGTCGACGACGAAGGTGAGCACCGTGCCGGAGGGGGCCGTCCGGTAGGGCTCGGGCACCAGTTCGTGGTCGCGGCGCCAGACGCCCAGTTCGTGCCGGGGGTCGTCGGGGTCCTGGAGGCTGACGAACCAGTCGCTGTCGTACACGACGGTCAGGCCCAGCAGCTCGGAGAAGAAGTCCCTCGTCTCGGGAAGCCGGTCGGACAGGATGTTCGCGAACGAGCGTTTGATTGCCATGAGCGCCATGGTAGGAAGCGGCCCCGTCCGGTACGGGACGGCGCCGCCGGGCGTGTCGCCCCGGCCCGCTCCGGCGGCGCGCCGCGCTCACCTCGCCCTACGGGCGGACGCGGCCCGCGACGGCCGCGAAGCCGAACCCGCGCGCCCTGGACCGCACCGAGGGCGGCTCCCTCGGCCGAGCCGGGAAGCGCAGAAGCGGAACGCCGTGAAGGGCGCCGTGATCGCCGACTGGTTGCCGCGCCTACCGGTCGTGGAGGCCGTGCTGGATGACGGCTGCCTCGGGCTCAGACGGATCACGCAGGCCAGGCGGTCGTCCCGCCGAGAAGGCCGCGGCACGGAGCGCTGCCCGGGAGGACCGAGCCGTGGGGCGGGGCCGTCACGGGCACTCGTCCGACCGCGTCACGGTCGTACACGTCCGGCCCGGATCGCGCACGCGGGAAGCGACTGAGGTGCTGGACCCACCGTCGCGACCGCCTGTCCGGCACCTACCGCGCCATCGCCGGTCCCGTCTTGACCGCACCGCCCAAGCCCGACCGTCGGTGGTGCTCACGCGGGGCGGCAGCCGCGCCCGCTGTCACGCACCGGCTCGTCAGCCTCCCTCCGCGAGTCCCGTCCGGGCCGCGTCAGGGGACGACGCCAGTGTCGTTCCCTGAGGTGCCGCTGAGGTCCCGGCGTCGATCAAGGTCGTCGCCGCGATCGCACTCGGCGACGTGGTGGGGCGTCGGAGGCCGGGGCAGAGGGGTGGCCGGCAGTCACGGCCCAGCGTGCGGGTCCGGCCCGGCGGCGGAGACCGTCGATGTGGGCGAGCACTTCGTCCACGTGGGGGCCGACTCGACGCATCAGATCGTGGCTCCAGACCTCGTCCTCGTAACGGCAGTGGCGGTACAGATCTCTGGCGTGCTCCAGTACCGGGCGGTGTTCCGGGGGGAGGTGGGCGAGGGCCCAGTCCGCGGCAGCGTCCTTGGGCCTGATCTCGCCCGTGGCGAGGGTGGTCCAGACGCGGGCGAGAGTCAGCACGACGTTGCGAGTGTCGTCGGCCAGGTCGTGGAGGAGTTCGGGGACGCCGGCGACGCTCGCCCGCACGAGGTCGGCGGGCGGCACGGGGCCGACGAGCTGGGCGGGAGGCGGGCCGGTGAGCGGGTGGTCGCCTGCCAGGGTCATGGTGAGTACGAGGGCCAGGTCCGGCATGGGGCCCGGCTGCGGGGGTTCGCTGACCCGCACGTCGTCGCGCAGCCATTCGCCGTACAGGAAGTCGCCGATCGGCGGGAACCGCCAGGGGCGGACCTCGGACTGGACCACGACGGTGAGTTCCACCGGCCGGATGCCCGCCGTGACGCCGGAAATCTCCAGCAAGCCCTCAAGGAGCGCCCGCCTCGTCCGCTCCTCCATGGTCTTCCGCGTGACCACGAGAACGTCCAGATCGCTGGCAGGGTTGAGGCCCCCGAGCACGGCGGAGCCGTGGAGGTACGTGCCGAGGAGCTCCGGTTCCAGGAGGCCGCGGACGAGTCCCACGGTCCGCTCAAGTTGGTCCATCACGTCATTCTCCGGCACCGTCCCTGCGTGGGCACGCGGCCGTCGTCGCTGCTCCTCGCCGGAACCCGGCGGCCGCCCTGCTGGTCAGGGGCGTGCTCGGGCGCGCGGCCTGGGGTGGCAGCCGGGTGGCTGGTGCGCTTGTCCATCCGGGTGCCACCCGGTGGCGAGGGGGTGGCTCCCGGATGGCTGGTGGCCCTTGCCGTTCCTAGCCTCGGGCCATGGTCTTTCGTCGTGTGAAGTTGTCGTCCGCGGGGCCGGCCCTGGTCGTGTCGTCTCCGCCGTCCGTCGCGGCCGCGGGTCCGCCACGCCCCTCCCGCTCGGGGTGGTCCGTGCAGCGTGGCGCCGACGCGCTGCGGGAGGCCGGGGTCACCGGCGTGGCGGTCCGCCTGGAGAGCCCGCGCGGGACCAGCACGGCCCGCTCCGGGGTGGGGGACCTGGTCACGCGCCGCCCGGTCCCGGAGGGCGGCTACCTGCGACTGGGCAGCACCACCAAGACGTTCGTCGCCACCGTCGTGCTGCAACTGGTGGGCGAAAAGCGGGTCGCCCTTAGCCAGACGGTGGAGCAACTGCTGCCCGGGGTCGTCGCGGGTGCGGGGAACGACGGCCGGACCATCACCGTCGGCGATCTGCTGCAGCACACCAGCGGCCTGTCCGACTACGTCCACGACGTCTTCCCCGACCCGAGCGCCCGGGCCTACTTCGCCGACCGGTGGCGTGCCTACACGCCCGAAGAGCTGGTCGCCCTGGCCGTGCGCCACGAGCCCGCCTTCCCGGCGGGCACCGGCTGGGCGTACTCCAACACCAACTACGTACTCGCCGGAATGATCATCGAGAAAGTCACCGGCCACACCTGGGAACAGCAGGTCAACGACCGCATCCTGCGCCCCCTCGGCCTGCGGCACACCGACACCCCGGGCACGCAGCCCTTCCTCCCGCATCCGCACACCACCAACTACCAGCAGTTCGCGGTGGACGGCCCGTTCGTCGACACCACGATCCCCTACCGTCCCTTCGACAGCGGGTCCGACGGTTCGATGACCGGCACCGCTCGCGACCTCAACCGCTTCTTCACCGCCCTGGTCAGCGGGCGGCTGCTGAAGCCCACCGAGCTCGCCGCCATGCACCCCACCGTCCCGGTGCCGCAGGACAGCGGGCTCCCGGCAGGCACGCAGGCCGGTCTGGGCCTGTTCCACACCCCGCTGTCCTGCGGCGGCGGTTACCTCGGGCACGGAGGGAGCGGTTTCGGTTACGTCCTCCGGGCAGCGGCAACCACGGACGGTCGACGCACGGTCACCGTCTCCGCGCACAGCCGCGCCGCGGACCCGCAGACCGCGGCCCGTCAGGAAGACGCCCTGCGCGACCTCGTCGACCACGCTCTGTGCCGCACCACGTGACCGTGCACGGCGCTCGTGGCGTCCTTCGACGTGGGCGGCGAGGAGGGGAAGTAGGGGCTGACGGGCCCGGACGCGGTCGATCCTGCGCCGGTGGGCGGCACGGCGGCGTGTGGCGAAAGCTCAGCAGCCCATGGCGCGGACCGGACACGGTGTGGCCCACCGCACCCGCCGTCGACCTCCCCTCACCGCTCGCGGCGGACGACCGCACCCAACGTTCAGCTCCCGCGCGGCAGCCGTGCATCGGTGCACGGGCCGCCGCGGGAGCGAAGAGCGCTGAACCCGTACGCCCACACACCACGATCGCCCCCGCCTCGTCGACACCATGGGCCCACGCCGTCCTCGTCCGCAGCCACGCGTGGTGATGACGTGCGCTGAGAAACCCCGCTGGCGCCCGACAGGTGGTCCGGTCGTCCTCGGAGAAGACCGAGAGGAAGGAGGAACCGCTCGTGAACGAGAAGAGGGCCACGGTGTACGAGCCGCCGGTCCTGGTGGAGCTCGGCGGGTTCACGCACGTCACCATGGGCAACGGCGGAGGCGGCTTCGACACCTGCGGGGAGTGCTGGTTCCGGCGCGACCGCTGACGGTCGCCCACCGCGGTCCCGCCCCTCCCGCCGACGAGCCCTCGGTGGGGCGTCGGTAGACGGCCCACCGCGGCGGAGGAGCGGGACGAGGATGCCGCACCACCGCCGTCCG
This sequence comes from Streptomyces marinisediminis, assembly GCF_026262575.1. Taxonomy (GTDB): domain Bacteria; phylum Actinomycetota; class Actinomycetes; order Streptomycetales; family Streptomycetaceae; genus Streptomyces; species Streptomyces marinisediminis. The sequence goes on along the minus strand of NZ_JAPKFL010000015.1, from coordinate 147,892 downwards.
GCGCCCCGGCACCCGCCTGCCGCAGCGGCACGCGGCCGGGTGGCTGGCCCCGCCGGAACCGGTCGGCCCGGTGGCACGCCGCGGGCGGGGGGCGGTGGCCTGTGGCGCCGGAGGTCGAGCGTGCTCACCGGCAGGTCGGCCGTGGGCTGCCGCCGTCGCGCCCGAGGCGCTGGTGGGCCGACTACCTACTTCCGGTTGAGTACCGGTGCTCAGGCGGACCTCCCGGTTCGCTCGTAGCGTCCAGCCCATGCACATAGACCACGCCGCTGCCGAGCCGGCGCGCCGGGCGGGCATCACCGCGGTGGCCTCCTGCCTGCCGGAGCGCGAAGTGACCTCGCGACAGCTCCAGGAGCGGATCGCCGCGGCCTGCGGACTGCCCCTGCCGCCACGGCTGCTCGAACGGGTCACCGGCATCGCCGCGCGCCGGGCGGCCGCGGACGGCGAGTACGCCTCGACGCTCGCGGTGCGGGCGGCACGGACGGCGCTGGACCGGGCCGGGCTCGCCCCGTACGACGTGGACCTCCTGGTGTTCGCCTCCGCCACGCGGGACGTGGCCGAACCGGCGACCGCGCACATCGTCCAGGCCGAACTGGGCTCCCGGGCGCACGCGCTGGACGTGACCAACGCGTGCAACAGCTTCGTCAACGGCATCGACACGGCACGGGCGATGATCCTGGCCGGCCGTGCCCGCCGGGCCCTGGTCGTCACCGGGGAGACCCCGAGCCGCGCGGTGCGGCACGCCCCGCCCGGCCCCGACCAGTTCCGCGCCGGCTTCGCCGGGTACACCTTCGGCGACGCGGGAGCCGCGGTCGTCCTGGAGGCGGTGGAGCGGGGCGGCATCCTCGACGTGGACACCGAGACCCACTCCGAGCACTGGTCGGTCGGGGGCGTCTTCGGTGGCGGTTCGCGCCACCCCCGCGGGGACGAGCACACGTACTTCCACGGTGACGGCGGCGAGCTGCGTGAGGTGTTCGAGAAGGTCGGCACCTCGGTGCTCGACCGCATGCGGCTGCGCACGGGACTGGCGTGGAGCGACTTCCGGCACGTCCTGGTGCACCAGGTCACCGTGCCGTACCTGGAGCGGTTCGTGGAGCTCACCGGCGTCCCCCGGGACCGGCTCGTCGTCACGGTGCCCGAGCTCGGGAACCTGGCCAGCGCCACGCTGGGCGTGCAACTCGACCGCGTCCACGCGGGGTTGCAAACCGGCGACCGGGTCCTGTTCGTGGGCCTGGGCGGCGGCGTGAGCATCATGACCATGGTGTGGGAGAAGGCGTGAGCGCCCTGTGGGTGGTGGTGCCCGCGCACCAGGAGGCCGCGCGCATCGGCGCCACGCTGGAGGCGCTGGCGGGCCAGCGCGACCGTGACTTCTCCCTCGTCGTGGTGGACAACGCCTCCCGCGACGGCACCGCCGCGCTCGCCCACGACTTCGCCCGCTGGGCGCCGTTCCCGGTGCACGTCCTCAGCGAGCCGGTGAAGGGCGTGGGCTGCGCGGTGGACACCGGCTTCCGGTACGCGATCGAGCGCGGTGCGACGCTGCTGGCCCGCACCGACGCCGACTGCCTGCCGCGCCCCGGTTGGACGGCCGGCGCCCGCGGCGCGCTGGGGCGCGGCGCGGGTCTGGTGTGCGGTCGCCTCGACGCGCGCCGCGACGAGCACGGGCCGCTGGGGCGGGCCGCCTTCCGCGCGCTGGTCCGCCTCGCCGCGCTCTTCGGCCGGGTACGCCCGGCCCACCGCCGCCGCCACGGTTACCTCGCCCCCTACCGGATGCACGCCGGCAACAACATGGCCATCACCGCGGCGCTGTACGAAGCCGTCGGCGGAATGCCGCGCCGCCCCTCCCCCACCGACCGCCTCTTCCTGAACCGGGTGCGCCGCCACACCACCGCCATCGTCCACGCCCGCGACATGGTCGTGGAGAACTCCACCCGCCGGCTGCGCGCCTACGGCCTCGTCGGCACCGCCCGCTGGTACCTCGACAAGGGTCCGGGCCGTCACGGGGAGGACCCGCGCTGATGCTCGACGCTCTCGCCCACACCCTGCGGCGCCACCCCGACCGGCCCGCCGTGCTCGGCACCACCCGGACCGGGGCCGTACGCACCAGGGCGACCTTCGGCCACCTGGCCGACCTCGCCGACCGCTACGCGGCCGCCCTGCACGCGCGGGGCACCGGACGCGGCGCCACCGTCGGCGTCGCCGTGCGGCCCGGGCCCCGGGCCCTGGCCGTGCTGCTCGCCGTGCACCGGCTCGGCGCACGGGCCGCCGTGCTCGATCCGGGCGCGGGGCCCGACGTGCTGCGCGCCCGCCTCGCCCTGGCCCGTCCCGGCGTCGTCCTCGCCGACGCGTCCGCCCAGGCGGTCGCCGGGTGGGCCCGGCCGCTCGCCCGCCGGGTCCGCCTGGCCCTGCCGGACCTCGCGGAACTGGGCCCGGTGGCCACGGTCGGTGCGCGGCTGCCCGGCTGCGCCCCCGCCCTGGACGCCGATGTCCGGGCCGTACCGCTGCCGCGCCCGGTGGACGAGGACGGCGACGCGGTCATCGTGTTCACCTCGGGCACCACGTCGCGGCCCCGCGCGGTGGTGCACACCCGTTCCTCGCTCGCCGCCGGCATGGCCACGGTGGCCGGTCTGGTACGGCCCGAGGCCGGACGGCCCGTACTCGGCGGCACCTTCTTCGTCCTCGTACCGTCCCTCGCGAGCGGGGCGCCGGTCGCGCTGCCGGCCCGATCCGCGCGCGTGCTGGCCCGGCAGTCGCACCGGCTCGCCCCGCAGGCCACCTACCTGACGCCGCCGCAGCTCCAGCGGCTGCTGGCGGACGGCGGCCGGTTCACCGGACGCGTGTGGACCGGGTCGGCGCCGGCGAGCGCCGATCTGCTCACCCGGGTCAGGCGCGCGGGCGCCGAGGAGGCGTGGGGCGTCTACGCGCTGACCGAGCTGTTCCCCGCCGCGGCGGTCGAGCAGGCCGACAAGGCCGCCTTCACCGGCGAGGGGGACGTGGTGGGCGCGCCCCTTCCCGGCGTGGTGGCCAGGACCGACGCGTCCGGTGAGCTGCTGCTGTCCGGCCCCGCCGCGCGCGACCGCTACCTGGGCGAAGAGCCGGACCCGTGGGTCGCCACCGGCGACCGGGCCCGCCTCGACGAAGGCCGGATCGTGCTGGAGGGCCGCCGCAAGGACATGGTCCTGCGGCGCGCGGAGAACATCTACCCCGGGCTGTACGAGCCGGCGTTGCACGTACCGGGCGTCGAACTGGCGCTGCTCGTGGGCGTACCGGCAGGCGACGGCGACGAACGGCTGGTCGCCGTCGTACAGCCGAGCCCCGGCGCGGGCCGCGGCGCGGTGCGGGCGGCGCTGGCCGGGCCGCTGGAGCGCATGGGCTCCGCCCGGCCGGACGCGGTGCTGCTCGCCGACGTCCCGCTGTCCGGCCGTTCCCTGAAGCCCGACCGCGCCGCCGCCGCTCGCCTCGCCGCCCGGCGCCTGGCCGGCCGGAGCCGGGGATGAGCGCGCCGGGCGGCGGAGAGCCGCTGTGGGTGGTGGTGCCCGCCTACAACGAGGAGGCCGGGATCGGGGCCACCCTCGCCGCGCTGGCCTCCCAGTCCGACACCGGCTTCGCGCTGGTCGTCGTCGACAACGCCTCCACCGACGCCACCGCCGGCCTCGTGCGCCGCTTCGCCGCCACCGCGCCCTTCCCCGTCCATGTCGTCCGGGAGCGGGAGCGGGGCACCGGTGCCGCCGCCGACACCGGGTTCCGCTACGCCGTCGCGCACGGCGCCGAGCTGCTCGCGCGCACGGACGCCGACTGCCTGCCCGCCCGGGACTGGGTCGCCGCCGCGCGCGGGGAGTTCGCCCGGGGCACGGAGATGGCCTGCGGCCGCAGCCTTCCGCGTCGCGACGAGCTTCCCTCGCTCGCCGAGCGCCGCCTGCTCCCGGCGGTCGTGCGGGCGGCCGCGCTGTACGGGCGCTACCGCGCGGAGCACCGGCACCCCCGCTACCGCGCGCCGTACGTGCTGTGCCACGGGCACAACCTCGCCATCACGGCCGCGCTCTACCTGCGCTGCGGGGGCACGCCCCGCACGCCGCTGGAGGGGCCGCCCGAGGACGTCGTCCTGCTCAACCGCGCGCGCGAGCACAGCGAGCGGATCGCACGGGCGGAGCGGATGGTGGTGCACACCAGCCTGCGGCGGCTGCGGGCGTGGGGCGCCCGCCGGACCCTGCTGTGGTGCTGGGACCGCCGCTACCGCCCCGCCGATCCCCGGGAGGTGCACGTCCGTTGACCGGTCGACCGTCCTTTGCCGTGGCCCGGGTCACGCCGGCACGCGCCACGACGGCACGGGCCGCGACGGCCCGCGCCCGGCGCCGCGACCGGCGGGTGTACACCCGCTCCCACCCCGGGCTGTTCGCCCTTCTCGCCGCCACCCGTCACCGGGCGGTCACCCGCGTCGGCGGCGCGGTGCTGGTGCACGGCACCGCGCCGTACCGCCAGGCCCTCACCCGCGTCCCGCTGGACCGCGCCGCCGCCGGCACCACCGGCGGCGCCGCCCGGGGCCTGTCCACGGGCGGGGCGCTGTTCGATCAGGAGGGCACCGGTCACCGCGCCACCCGGCGCGCGGTCGCCGACGGCCTCGGCGCGGCCGGGGTGGAGCGGCTGCGCCCGGTGTGGCGCCGGGTCCTGGCCCGCCGCCTCGCCCCGCTCGCCGAGGGCCGCGACGTCGACCTCGTACCGCTGGCCCGCGAGCTGGCCGGGGCCACCGTCTGCGCGCTCCTGGACGCCGCGGGCGACCCGGAGGGCGTCGCCGAGGCGGCCGCCCAGGCAGCGGCCGCCGCCGTCCGCGACCACCTGCCCGGCCCCCGGCGGCCCGGCGCCGCTCAGGCGGCCGCCGCGGCGACGGCGCGGCTGGAGGCCCTGCTCGCCCCGGCCGGCGGGCCGGGCCCGGCGGCGGACGCGGCGCTGCGGGCCATGCTCGCGGTCGCCGCCGTCAACACCACCGCGGCCGCCCTCCCCCGCGCCGCCGCCTGGTGCGCCGACGCCCGGTTGTGGGGGGAGGCGGCCGACGACCGGCTGCGCCCGGCCCTGGTGGGCGAGCTGCTGCGGGTGATCGCCCCCTCGCCGCTGCTGCCCCGCGTGGCGGCGGCCGACGCCGACCTGGGCGGCTGCCCGGTACGGGCCGGGGACCGCCTGATCCTGGTGGCACGGCACGCCGCGCGGGCCCACGACGAGCCCCCGGACGCCCGTCATCCGGCGCCGGCCGCCGTGGCCGGGCTCGTCTTCGGCGCCGGTTCCCACGCCTGTCCCGGCGCGCGCCTTGCCCGCGCTCAGCTCGACGACACCCTGGCCGCGCTCGCCCCCCACCGCCCCACCGTCCGGCGCGCCCGCGTGGACCGGGGCGCGGCCCTGCCCGGCTGGCGCTCCCTCACCGTCCGGGCGGCCGACGACCGCCGAGCCCGAAAGAGCCGATGACCACGATCGCCGTCACCGGGGCGAGCGGCTTCTGCGGCTCCCACGTCGCCGCCACGGCCGCCGCGCGTGGCGCCGACGTCCTGTGCGTCGGACGACGTCCCGGCCCCGTCGGCCGGCACGTGCCCTGGGACGCCGCGCGCGAGGTGCCGGACCTGTCCGGCGCCGACCTCGTCGTGCACTGCGCGGCGGCCGTGGGCGACCCGGTGCCCGGCCGCCCGGCCGAGGCGGCCATGCACGCCGTCAACGTCGACGGCACGGCGCGGCTGCTGGAGGCGGCCGCCGGCCGTCCGGTGGTGTGGGTGAGCAGCGCCAGCGTCTACGCGCCCGGCCCCGGACGCACCCGGATCACCGAGGACCGTCCGGTGCGCGGGCACCTGAACGCCTACGGCCGCACCAAGGCCGCCGGTGAGAGGCTGGCGCTCGCCGCGGGTGCCGTGGTGCTGCGGCCGCGGGCGGTCTACGGCGCCGGGGACCCGCACCTGGTGCCCCGGCTGCTGTCCCGCGTCCGCCGCGGGCTGCTCATGCTGCCGGGGCCGAGCGTCCGGCTCAGCCTGACGGCCGTGGAGAACCTCACCGACGCCTGCCTCATGGCCGCCGGCTGGCCGCCGGGCGCGTACAACATCGCCGACCCGGCGCCCTACGAACGGGACGAGGCGGTGCGGACGGTCCTGCGGGCCCACGGCGTACGGGCGCGCCTGGGTCACATCCCGCTGCCGCTGGCCTGGGCCGTGGCGGGCGCCGCCCAGACGCTGGCCCGGCCGCGCCCGCTCGCGCAGCCGCGGCTCACCCGCTACGCCGTCGACCAGCTAGCGCACTCCGTGGTCCTGGACGTGTCCAGGGCCGAGGCCCAGGGGTGGGTGGCCGGTCGCACCCTCGAGGACTACGCGACTGCCCTGCTGAGCGGGTGAGCGGCGGTGACCCGGACGGCGGCCGGCGCTCCGGGGGGGCGTGGAGGAGGCCGGCTTCGCCGACGGCGCACGCCCGGAGTCCGCGCTGACGCAGGCGGTCCGCCAGCCGCCCCGGCTCCGGTGCGGCTGAGCGGTGCAGGTGGCCGGTGCGCGTCGAGGGCGCCAGTGGGGTGCTCACCGGTCCCCCGTCACGGCAGGGCACGCCGTAGGGGGCGCCGGCGCGAGCGGTGCCCGACGAAGCGGCGACTGACCCGACGGCACCGCGGCACGGCCTGCGCCGGACCGGCGGGCCGGTACGGCGTGCGTGGTCCCGCGGCGGAGACGGGCGGGCGTGACCGGGAGCCGGCCGGCGCGCACCCGCCGGGGCTGCGCGCCGGCCCCCACGGCCCGCGTCCGGGCCCGGGCGCCGGCCCTGCCCGGTGCCGGGCACGCCGCGCCGGGCCTCCACCGGGCGCTCGGCGGCACCTGGTCGTCGGCGTCGGGCCACAGCGCCGGTGTGCTCGTGCGCGCTACGGCCGTGCGCTGGGCACGTCCGGTGAAGGGAGTCAGAGGCCCATCAGCACGACGGCCAGAAGTGCGCCGGGAAACGCGATGCCTCCGACCGCGCCCGCGAACAGCGCCCCCAGGGCCATGGGCAGCACGGTGACGCTGAGGGCGACCAGCTCGCCAGGGGTCTTCGCGGGGTCACTGGACCCGGGCACGACGACGACGGTGAGACGTGGCGGGGGCGGCCCCTTGCCGAACGGGACGTGCACGTAGGTGCGGACCCGCCCCTCGGTGTCCGTGTACTCGTACGTGTGGTCGCCGGCGCCCCCGTCCGGGCCGGAGTGGGGGCCCCTGCCCACGTGCCGCGCCTCCATCCGCACGCCTCTGGTCACCGCGGCCGCGCTCGTCTTGACCGTGCTCACGAGAAGGGACAGCACGTCGGCGAAGCCCCACCAGCCCAGGAAGCCGAGCCAGGTCATGACGGCCAGCAGGAACTGGCCCAGCAGCACCAGCGCCAGGGAGTTGAGGACGAAGACGGCGGTCAGGGCGCGCAGCCCGAGCTGCTCCCGACTGTACGGGTGGACGACCGGGAGGTGGGCGCTGCGCGGCTCGAGGGTCACCGGTGGTACCGCGTGGGCGCGGCCGGAGGGGACGCGGCCCTTCGGTCGGGACACGCCGCTCAACTGCCGGGCCAGCGCGTCCGTGAAGGCCGCCCCGGAGCGGCGCGCGCACCGGACCTCGTAGGTGAGCGGCACGCCGTCACCGGTGCCCTCCGGAGCCCAGATCCGCAACCGCATCCGGGACGAGGCTTCGAACTCGGCGTCGATGTCCCCGACGGCCGCGTAGGGGATGCGTGCGACGGTGTCGGCCCGGGTCCACAGGATCTCGGTCGGTGCGAGCCGGAGGGTCGTGCCCCCGCCCCGCACGACCAGGGACGGCGGTCGCGGGGGCCGTGTCGTGGTGGTCATCGGCGGCTCCTCGGTCCGGTGCGCGCTGGGTACGGCTGGGTCCCCAACAGGCCGTATCCTGCCCGGCGTTGGACCGTGGGAGCAGGCCCGGGCGTGGCAGCGGCCGCGCCGCCGGCTTGCCGGAACACGGCAGCGCGGCCGCCCGCCGCCCCGGGCGGCCCGGCGGTTACGGGCTGCGCCGCTCCCGGACGCGGGGCTCCGGGTGGCGGGCCCCGTCCGCCCTGTTCCGGGTGCCGTGCCGTGCATGGCCGCGCCTGCGGTCCAGGGCCCGGCGCGCTGCGGCGCGACTCTCGCTACTTCGAACGGGTCGCGGGAGGGGCGCTGCGGCTCCCGCCCGCCGTGGGCCGAGGGAGCGGCGGCGGTCCTGCGGCCTCCCGTGGGCTTCGGGAAGAGGGCGAGGTGGGTCGGTCCCAGGGCCCGCCGGGCGCGATGAGCCGGGAGACGCCCGGCGCCCCCACCAGCGGTCTGACGAGCGCTGCGCACAGCGGTCTCACGTGGCCGACGGAGAGCCGGTGCGGGCGTCCTCGCGGGGCCGGGGATTTGGTCCAGACCTGTTGACCACAGGTGCGGACCTCCCTACCTTGTGCGTGAAGTTCCCGCTCAACGCCCCCACTCCCCGCCCGCCGCGCACCGCAGCTCCACCGGCACGCCGGTCCGTCGGCGCGCCCGCACCGCAGCTCCTTCCGGAAAGCGGCCGATCGCGCCCCCGCGCGGAGCTCCGCCGCCGCTTCCCGCACACGTCCCCACGGTGCCGGCCGGGTGACTCCCCCACTCACCCCGGAGGCAAGGAATGCTCGGAAACCTGGGCCGCCGTGCCCGGCTGCTCGGCGCCGCGGTGGCCGCCGCCTGCGTCGTCCCCCTGCTGACCGCCGCGTCGCCCGGCGCCGTCCCGCGCTCCGGCGTGGCCGCTCCCCCCGCCGCCGAGACCTGCGCGGTGCAGTCCAAGCCCGCCGGCAAGGTGCTCCAGGGCTACTGGGAGAACTGGGACGGCGCCGCCAACGGCGTCCACCCGCCGTTCGGCTGGACCCCGATCACCGACCCCCGCATCCGGCAGCACGGCTACAACGTCGTCAACGCCGCCTTCCCCGTGATCCGCTCCGACGGCACCGTGCTGTGGGAGGACGGCATGGACCGCACGGTGAAGGTGCCCACCCCCGCCGAGATGTGCGAGGCCAAGGAGAACGGCCTCACCATCCTGATGTCCATCGGCGGTGCGGCGGCCGGCATCGACCTCAGTTCGCGCGCCGTGGCCGACCGGTTCGTCGAGACCATCGTGCCGATCCTGCGGAAGTACAACTTCGACGGCATCGACATCGACATCGAGACCGGCCTGGTCGGCAGCGGCAACATCAACCAGCTCTCGCCCTCGCAGGCCAACCTCGTCCGCATCATCGACGGCGTGCTCGCGCAGATGCCGCCCGGCTTCGGCCTGACGATGGCCCCCGAGACGGCGTACGTCACCGGCGGCAGCGTCGTGTACGGCTCGATCTGGGGCGCGTACCTGCCCATCATCAAGAAGTACGCGGACAACGGTCGGCTGTGGTGGCTGAACATGCAGTACTACAACGGCAGCATGTACGGCTGCTCGGGCGACTCCTACGCGGCCGGCACCGTTCAGGGCTTCACGGCGCAGACCGACTGCCTCAACGACGGGCTGACCATCCAGGGCACCACCATCACCGTCCCCTACGCCAAGCAGGTGCCCGGCCTGCCCGCGCAGCCCGGGGCCGGCGGCGGCTACATGTCCACCGGCCTGGTCTCACAGGCGTGGAATCACTACCGCGGCGGTCTCAAGGGGCTGATGACCTGGTCCCTGAACTGGGACGGCTCCAGGGACTGGACCTTCGGCGACAACGTCCGCCGGCTCCAGGGCCGCTGACCGGCTCCGAGTCCTTCCTGCGGGGGCGCCCGGCGGGCGCCCCCGCACTCCTGCGGCGCGTACGGCGGGCGGGGCGGTGCGGGCTGGTGCGTCGTCCTGCCGGAGCCAGGGGTCAGGCGGGCAGGCTGCGGGAGTCGGCCTCGTCCCTGGCGGCCAGGGCGCCCGGCGCGGGCTTGCGCTCGGGCAGCGGTTCGGTCGGGGGCGACCTGCGGGGCTGGGCGCCGTGGACGAAGGCGAGCAGGGCTTCGATGCGGTCGGCGAAGTCGGCGTCGGGCAGGGGCAGTTCGATGTCGTCGTCGACGTAGCCGACGGCGGCGGGCACGTAGTCCAGGACGGCCCTGACGATCTGCGGAAAGGTTCGCTCGCCGCGGAGTGCGCGCAGGACGCGCAGGGCGGTGGCGCGTTCGAGTTCGGTGGTCTCCTCGTTCCTCGGCGGGAGGGTGAGGTCGGCCTGGTGGTACCACCAGCGGGCTTCGAGGTCTTCGCCGTGGGCCTGGTGGTGGAGGTAGAGGCAGTAGGCGGCGGGCTGGTCTCCGGCACCGGCGGCGTACTGCCACCAGAAGCGGGCGCTGTCTTCGGCGCCGGCCAGGTGCAGGACGCTGCCGAGGACGGCCGCGCCGTCCGGCTCGGGCAGGAAGCAGGCGAGGAAGTCGTGGAGGCAGTTCAGGGCCGCGGGTCGGGTGACGACGACCTCGCACAGCGTCCTCAGGTCGGCGGCGTACTGCTGCCGGCTGCGGCCGGACGGCCGGGCCCGGCGGGGTGCGGGGGCGGGTGGCTCGGTGGCGGTGGCGAGGAGACCCGCTGGGGCCAGGCGCGCGGCGACGCGGAGGGCCAGGCGCTCCTCGGCGGCGTCGAGGTCCGCTTCGGTGTAGGGGCCGGTGGGTTCCAGCGCAGCCTTGGACAGCAGGCGTTCCACGTGGGACGTCATGGGGTCTGTCCCTCCTTCTCACGGGTGAGCACGGCCTTCAGGCGGCGTAGGGCGTTGCGTTCGGTGGAACGGACGGTGGCGCGGGCGATGCCCAGGTACTCGGCGATCTCGGCGACGTCATAACGCTCGTAGTAGCGGAGGATGATCACGTCGTGCTGGCGCTCGGGAAGGGAGGCGACGGCTTCGGCCAGGGCCAGGCTCTCCTCCAGCTCCCCGATCGGGTCGACGGCGCTGCGCAGGGCGACGGTTTCGAACGCGAGGTTGTCGTAGAGGACGGGGCGGTCGTTGCCACGGGCCGTGATGCGGTCCTTGGTGCGGTTGCGCATGATGGCCCAGGCGTAGGCGGCGGGGTTGTCCATCGCCAGCACCCGGTGCCAGGACAGGGCGATCTGCTCGAAGGCGAGGTCGACGACCTCTTCGGCGTCCGCCCGGTTGTTCAGTTCGCGCTCGGCCCAGCGCACGTAGGCGGGGCGGCGCTGGCGGTGGAAGGCGAGCAGGTCCAGCGGGAGCGTGGTCATCGGCGGCGCCTCGTGCGGCTGTTCTTCGGTCACCGCCCCTCCCCGTTCCGCTCACGGTGCAACTGGGTGACCCCGGCCCGTACTCCGGCCGCGGCGGCGCGGCGCAGCAGCGCTATCGCGTCGCGGCCGAAGACACGCAGCAGGATGACGGCCAGCGCCAGGTCTCTCGCGAGTTCGTGGTTCACGACCCTTCGGGTCCTTCCTCGGGTGGTTGAGCGAGGCCCCCCTTGCCCCGGGAGAGCACTGGTGTGCGTCTCTGCCCTCCATGGCGTGCAGGAGGGCCGTTTCGTGCATCTGCGGGTTCGAAAAACTACCGGTCTCGAGCAATTCGTTACTTCGCATAGTCCACCCGCATATGAGGCTCCGTGGCTGCCGACCAACCGGTGGCGTGGACGGCCCACCAGCCGGCGGCGGGCCCGCACGCACGCGCCGCGCGGGCCGTGGCGCAAGGCCCGCGGTGCCCCACGCGCCGGCGACCGACGCCACCTGTCGCGCGGTCAGGGATGCGCGCGGGTACGGCGTGCGGTGGCGCGGCCGGCGCGGCGCCACGCCCTCGACGGCCCCCGGCTCAAGGCCCCGAAGGCCGTGGGGTGCCGGCCGCCGTGCGGCGAGCTTCGCAGCCCTGCGCAGCACGGTCCGTTGGGCCCTCGGTGGGTCACGGGCGGAGGGTGATGCGGAAGACGGGGTGGTTGGCGGCGATGGCTCGCAGCGCGTCGTCGGTCGCGTCGGGGCCGACGCCGCCGAAGAAGGCGCCGACCTCGGCCTTCCAGCGCCTGAGGTAAGCGCGCAGCAGCTCGGGCTTCTCCTCGTCCGGCACCTCGACGGCGGTGAAGCGCTCGGTCTGCCCGCCCAGGCGCAGTTCGCCGCCGCCCGCGGCGCGCATGTTGTGCGTCCACTGGACGTGCCCGCGGGGTGCGACCAGGTACCGCTGCCCGCCCACCGTGAGCGGGTTGACCGGGGTGGTGCGCCAGGTACCGGTCTTCCGCCCGCGCACGGCCAGGACCCGCGAACCCCACACGCTGATGCCCCGGCGGGTGAGCCAGGCGACCGAGGGGTTGAGCAGGCGCACGGTGATCCGGCCGGGCTTGATGACGTGGGCGGGCATGGCGGGACCTCCGTGATGTGAACAGTGCTCTCGTTTCAGAGCAGCGTTGCATCGATACCCACTCCACGCAAGAGCAGCGCTCTCGTTCTTGGTCGCCGCTCTGTTCACTGGCAGACTGGGTCCATGACGGTGGTCAGGGGAGCCAGGGAGCGCGCGCGGGACGAAGTGACGGCGGCCATCAAGGACGAGGCCCGGCGCCGACTCGCCGCCGAGGGCGCCGCCCGGCTCTCGCTGCGCGCCGTCGCCCGGGAGCTGGGCATGGTCTCATCAGCCCTGTACCGGTACTTCCCGAGCCGGGACGAGCTGCTGACCGCGCTGATCATCGACGCGTACGACGCCGTGGGTGAGGCCGCCGAGCGCGCGCTGGCCGAGCGCGCGGGCGCACCCCCCGTGGTCCGGTGGACGGCCGTCTGCCGCGCCGTCCGCGGTTGGGCGCTCGCCCACCCGCACGAGTACGCCCTCATCCACGGCTCCCCGGTGCCCGGCTACTCGGCGCCCCGTGCCACCGTGGGGCCCGCCTCCCGGGTCGGCCTCGCCCTCATCGCGGTGGTCGTCGACGCCCACGCGTCCGGGCTGCTCCGCACGTCCGACGCCCCCGCGCCGCGGGCCGTACTGCGCGACGCGGAACGGCTGCGCGAGCGGCTCGACGTACGGCTGCCCGCGCCCGTCCTGGCGGCTGCCGTGGCCGCCTGGGCCCAGCTCTTCGGGCTGGTCGGCTTCGAGGTGTTCGGCCAGTTCGAGCAAGTGATCGACGCCCGTGACGCGTTCTTCGACCACGCCGCCGCCCGGCTGGCCCACGCCGCGGGACTGACCGACCACCACCACACCGCGGCCGACGGCGCCGGGCAGTGAGCACCACGCACACCGCCGCGGAAAGCCCCACGCGGTACGGTCGGTGACCGCGGGGCCGCGGCGGCGACCGGACTCGAGCGGGGCACCGCGCGGGCCCGGACTGACCACGGGTGAGGGGCAGAGGCCGCTGCCCGGCACCGGGGAGCCACTGCGGCGCTTTTACCCGTGAGGCACATTATTTGCCCGCGGGGCACAGCCGTGGCTGAATGAAGGCATGGGCCGAGCACTCCCCGATACGAGCGTGGACCTGACCGGGGTCCCGCCGCGCCTGCGTGACCTGCGCAGGCGCGGCGGCCTCACCCTGGAGGCGGCCGCCAGGAGGCTGGAACTGTCCCCCGCGCACCTGTCCCGCCTGGAGACCGGACAGCGGCAGCCGTCGCTGCCCTTGCTGCTGGCCCTGGCCCGCACCTACGGCACCACGGTCTCCGACCTGCTGGGCGAGACACCGCCCGAGCGGGACCAGGTGATCCGGTCGGGGCAGGCGGCCGTCGAGGCGGGTGGCTGGACCTACCGGCAGGCCGGCGGGTCGCGCCGGGCCCTGCAGGCGCTGCGCGTGCACGTCCCTCCGAACGCCCAGAGCGACCTGGTCCGCGCCCACGCGGGCGAGGAGTGGCTGTACGTCCTCACCGGCCGCCTCCGCCTCGCCCTGGGGGGCGACGAGCACGTCCTCGACCCGGGCGACGCGGCCCACTACGACAGCCTCACCCCCCACCGCATCACCGCCGCCTCCGCACACGGCGCCGACCTGCTCTTCGTCCACACCCTGCTGCGCTCCCCCACCGGCGACCTGTGCCTGGACGGCACGGACGACCCGGCCCGGCGAGGCGCTCCGCGGCACGGCGCCAACCTCCCGCACGCCCCGCACCCCCCGGAAGGAAGGTGACCCCATGCTGCGTGGGAGAACCGGCGACGAGCGCGGCGACGGCCGCTTCCCCCGCGGACTGGCCCTGCGCCTGTTCGCCTACGTGGTGGCGGGCCACCTTTTCGCCTTCTTCCTCTACCTGCTGTTCGAACTCGGAGCCCAGTGAGGTTTTCTCAGTGGAATGATCTCCGTGAAGCGGGCTGATCGGTCCGTGCCCGGAGGGGCGGGGCCGTGCGGCCCCGGCTTCGAGCAGACGTAGAGCCCCTGGTAGGACAGGTCTCACCACAAGATCATGAGCCAAGAGCGGAGTGGACGGACCTGCCCCTGCGTCGCGGCCGGAGTCCTGTGGGATGCCGCCTGCGATGCGGCGTTCCCTGCCGGGCTGCGAAGGCGGCCGGCGGTGGCGGTGATGCTCGCCACCGTCTCCGCCGGCGACGGCGGTCACACCACCGCTCTCTGGGCTGTACGGACCGTCCACAGCGTCCGGCAAGGACCTCGCGGTCGGTGTCATCGACACGTTCGTCCCTGCCGAGGCCCCCGAAGCTGTCCCGGACCGCTTCCTGGACTCGGCCCGCTCGACCAGCTCTGCGCGCGGGTCGCGATGTTCCTCGGCGCGGAGAAGGTCTTCGGCACGGACTCCGGAAATGGGCCGGCAACCGAGCGGGCCATGGCCCTTCCGGCACGGGCAGGGTCTCATGCCAGGGCGTTCACGGCGGCAGCGAAAAGGAGCGGCAGGCGTTCGGCCGTGGGCACGATGCGCGGCGCGAGCGCGGGCTTCTGCCGGGCCCGCACCAGAAGCTCTGTCAGAAGCCGGTGGCGGCGAGTAGCGCGCTTCCAGTCGGTCTCGTAGCGGCCCGGTGTACCGCTGCGCACGTTACCGACCAGGGCTTGGGCGCCGGTGAGGGCCAGGGAGATGCCTTCGCCGGTCAGCGCGTCGATATATCCGGCAGCGTCGCCGACGAACAGGACCCGCCCATGGCATCGGGCGCGTGCTTGCTGGCGGAGCGGCCCCGCGCCTCGCACCGCGGTGACGGCCGCTTCCGCAGGGAGGCGGGCCGCCAGCTCGGGGAAGCGCTGCAGATGGGTGGCGAAGGGGGCCCGTTGGCCGGTCAGCAGGGCGATGCCGACGAGTTCGGGGCCGAGCGGGGTGACGTACGCCTCCCCGTGCGGTCCCCAGTGCACCTCGACGTAGGCCGACCACGGGGGCACGGCGTAGTGACGGCGCAGCCCGTATCGGGGTGTCCCACGGGATTCGGCTCGCAGGCCGAGACAGCGGCGCACCGGTGAGTGCAGGCCGTCCGCGGCCACCAGCCACCGGGCGCGCAGACCCGTGCCGGGGATGGTCACACCGGTGGTGTCCTGCCGTACTTCCTCCACCCGCAGGGGCACTACGGGCACTCCCGCCTCCGACACCGCGTGCTGCAGGACACTGTGCAGGTGGGTTCGGCGCGCACCGAGGCCGGGGCCGTGCCGGAACGCCGCCTGGACCCGGCGGGGGCCTTGGACGTAGCGGATGCCGGTGAGGGGGTGCCCGGCGACCTGCAGGCCGAGGGTGGCGAGGTGGCGGACGGCGCCGGGCATCAGGCCCTCACCGCACGCCTTGTCGACCGGAGCCTGGCGCGGCTCGGCCACGACGGTGTCCAGACCGGCGCGCGCCGCGTGCAGGGCGGTCACGAGGCCGGCGGGACCGCCTCCGACGATCAGCAGGTCGTGGCCGCCGTTCATGCGCGCACCGCCTGGGTGAGGGCCGTGTTCTCGCAGCGGACACGGACCGTGAGCAAGACCGCGTTGGCGATGGTGAACACCGCTGCGGTCAGCCACGCGGAGTGCACCAGCGGCAGTGCGGCCATCTCCACCACGACGGCGACGTAGTTGGGATGGCGCAGGAAGCGGTACGGACCGGCGCCTACCAGGCGCGCTCCGGGAACGACGATGACCCGGGTGTTCCAGTACGGCCCGAGCGTGGTGATGCACCACCAGCGCAGCACCTGCGCCAGTACGGCCAGCGCCAGCATGGGCCACCCCAAGGCGGGCAGAAACGTCCGGTGGGCGAGCACGGGCTCCAGAAGGCAGCAAGCCAGCAGGGCCGTGTGCAGGGCGACCATGACCGGGTAATGACCGCGGCCGTGCTCCAGACCGGCGCGGGTCAGGGTCCAGGCCGCGTTGCGCCGGGCGATGACCAGCTCGACGACCCGTTCGGCGGCGACGGCGAGGACGAGAAGCGTGTACCAGAGCATGGAGACCACTCACCAGCGCAGCAGGACGAGCTCGGAACAGAACCCCGGGCCCATCGCCATCAGCAGCCCCCAGGTACCTGGCTCGGGCCGAGGGGACTCCCGGATGTTCTGCAGGATGTGCAGGACGGAGACGGACGACATGTTCCCCACCGTCGCGAGCGAGCGCCGCGCGGTGTCCAGGGCCTCGGCGGGCAGGCCGAGGGCCTCGGTCACGGCGGAGAGCACCTTGGGGCCTCCCGGATGGCACACCCAGGACCCGATGTCGTCGGTGGTGAGGCCGTGCTCGGCCAGGAAGGCACGCAGGTGCCGGCCGAAGTGGTCACGCACGATGCCCGGGATACCGGCACCGATCACGACACGGAACCCACCGGCAGTGATGTCCCATCCCAGGAGCTGTCCCGTCCCCGGATACAGGCGGCTGCGCGTGGCAACCACCGAGGGACCGGCGGCACCCGGGCTGACGCCGCCGCCGCCGCTGTTGTCGGCGTGGCCGCGTGCGACGAGCGCTGCCGCGCCGTCACCGAACAGGGCACCGGCGACGAGGTTGGCGTGGGAGTCGTCGCGCTGCTGGAGGGTCAGTGAGCACAGCTCGACGGTGAGGAGCACCGCCGTGTCGCCGGGGTGCCCGCGCAGGTAGTCGTGCAGTCGGGCGAGGCCGGCGGCGCCCGCCACGCAGCCCAGGCCGAACACCGGGAGCCTTTTGACGTCCGGCCGCAGTCCCACGCGCCCGGCCAGACGGGCATCGAGCGACGGGGCGGCGATGCCGGTGATGGATGCGCATACCAGCAGGTCGACATCGGCCGGCTCGAGCCCCGCCTCCTGCAGCGCACCGACCAGAGCTTCCTCGCCCAGATCGAGGCCCGCCGTCACCCACGCGTCGTTGCTCTGCCCGAAGTCGCCGAGACCGGCGTACCGCTCGATCGGCAGGGCGAGATGACGGGTGCGCACATCGGCGGACGCGTGCAGGCGGCGCAACAACGCTCGGTCGGCCCCCGGGGCCAGGCACAGGTCGCCGATCGGCTCGGTGAGGTCCTCCTGGGCGTAACGGTGCGCCGGCAGTGCGGTGCGGACGGCCGCGATCGTGGTGGCCGTGGCGGGCACGGTCGTCCGGCGCGGCGCGGCGGACGGGGGCGGAGACAGGGAGAGCGCGGGCGGGGCGTCATCGGCGATCACAGGGACACGCATGCCGTCATGCCTTCCTCGCCACGAATGCCCGATTACCGTGCATACGTGGCTCTCCACCCGTCTGGCGTTCCCTCCCGCACGACACACCGTGTCCCGGCGCTGCTGCGCTCCTGCCACCCGGAGCCGGCGCTTGCGGTGACGGTGTTCGCCACGGCGCTGGCTGTGGCGGCGGGCCGTGGACCGGCGGGCTCGGCGGCGGTGGCCGCGGCCGTGCTGGCCGGCCAGCTCTCGGTGGGCTGGTGCAACGACGCGGTCGACGTACACCGCGACACGGTCTGCGGACGCCGCGATAAGCCAGCGGCGACCGGTGACCTCCCGCCCCGGACGCTGGCCGTCGCGGCCTGGGCGGCCCTGGGGCTGTGCGTGCCGCTGTCGCTGTTGAGCGGGGCCGTCGCGGGAGCGGCACACCTGGGAGGCATCGCGGCGGGCTGGGCGTACAACCTTCGGTTGAAGCACACCGTGTTCTCCCCCATGCCCTATGCCGTGGGCTTCGGCTCGCTGCCGGCCTTCGTCACCCTCGGTCTGCCCTCGCAGTCCTGGCCGCCCTGGTGGGCCGTGGCAGCGGGCGCTCTCCTGGGCGTGGGCGCGCACCTGGTGAACGTCCTTCCGGACATCGAGGACGATCTCGCCACCGGCGTGCGCGGACTGCCGCAGCAACTGGGTCGGGCGGCCTGCCGGCGGCTGGCCCCGCTCGTGATGCTGGCGGCCATCGGCGTCCTCGTCGCGGGGCCGCCCGGGCCGGTCGGGACGACGGGCTGGACGCTGACGGTGGCGGCCGGGGCCGTCGCCGTTTCGGGGACGGCTTCGCCCACGGAGGCCCGGAGCCGGTGGCCGTTCCGGGCGGCCATCGTGGTGGCGGGCACGGCCGTGACACAGATCCTGCTGCGAGGGCCGGACATGGCCTGACCCAGACCGCGGAGGTGCGGCACGTCTCCAGCTCCACCGCCCCAGACGGCACCCCGCTCTGGGTCTCCGACGTCGAGCCCGGCAGCGTCCCCGACATCACTGCCGCCCGCATCCACGCTCTACCCGCGCTGCACAAGGCAGCGGCCGACGGCCTGCCGAGCCTGGCCGAGTGGGCAGCGCTGACGCCGCGTCGCCCGCGGGGTGACACCGCGCGGGCCGGGCCCTGGAAGGCTGGGTTGCGCTTCTCGCACGCCGTTCGTACGGCATATGTACGGTGCCGGTACGGTCGGCCGGGTAAGGTGGCGGTCCGGGAGGTGCCTTGGTGTCCGAGTTGTTCGACGCGGTCGACGCGCTGGTCGCGTCCCGCTCTGCGCTGCCGCCGCCGGAGGAGCGCAAGCGGCTGCGGCAGGCGCACGGGTTGACGCTGGAGGAGGTGGCCGCCGCGCTGAAGGTGCGCCGGGCCACGGTGTCCGGCTGGGAGTCGGCCAGGAAGCCGACCGAGCCGCGCGGTCCGGAACGCGAGGCGTACGCCCGGCTGCTGGACAAGCTCGCCACGCTCTACCCCGCACCCGCGCCCGCCCCGGCGCAGGAGCCGCCCGCCCCGGCCGGTGCGCCCGCCCCGTCCACCGGCACCACCGCCCCGGCGGCGGCGCCCGCCCCGTCCGCCGGCACGGCCGCACCGGCCCGGCAAGCCGGGCCTGCGGCCTGCGAGCACGTGTCGGACGCCGGGACCGGCGCCGCTCCCGAGGACGCCCGGGCTCCTGCCTCCGCTGCCGCGCAGCGCGGGCCGCGTTCGGCGCGTGGTTCCGGGCCGGCGTCGACGTCGCGGCGGCCGGGTGCGCGGAGGGCGGCACCGGTCGGCGCACCGGCGGGCGGCGCCGATCCGCGGTTCGAGAACGGGCCGCTGGCGGTCCTCGACGTCGAGGACGGGCAGGTGCTGGCGTACTGCACCGGTGGCCTGGTTCTGGACGTGCCCGCCAGGTCGCTCCCGGCCCTGGTCGACTGGGCGCTCGGGGAGGCCGGGCTGGGGCAGCCGAAGCTGTCCGGCCCGGGCAAGGACGCCGATCCGTTGCTCGTGCTCACCGAGGCCGCGCTGGAGCGCTACGGCCTCCCGGTCGCGCTCAGCGACGAGGAGCGCCTGGCCGGCCGGCTGCCGGAGAAGCACAAGGTCGTCAGGCAGCTCGCGCGCGCCGACTGGAAGCTGACCAAGCGCGGGCTGGGACCGTGGGCACGGATCTACCGCCCCGCCCGGGGCGCGGAGCGCTCCTGCGTCCAGCTCTGCGTCCCGTCCTGGCACGCGCTCGATCCCCGGCACTGGGGCGAGGCCGCACGGCTTCCGCCGGCGGAACTCGCCCGGGTGCTGGGCGTGTACGCGTCCCGGGTGATGACACCGCGCGGTTCGACGGCCGTCACCGGCCTGGAGCTGATGACCGCGCTGCGCCCGCCGACCCGGGCCTCCGAGCCCGACGCCGACGGCAGGCGGCACCCCCAGCACAACCCCGGCTCGCTGGGCAAGGACCCGGTCGACTGCGCGCCGTGCGAGGCTCCCGACGGGCATCCGCTGCTGGCGGACCTGCCGCGCTTCCACGTCCGCGGCCCGGCGGAGAAGCTGTTCGAGGAGGCGTACGACTGGGCACGTCCGCTCACCGACGCCGAGTGCCTGCACCGCCACCTCGTGGGCATCGACGTGAACATGGCCTTCGCCGCCGGAGCCAACGGCCTGGTCGTCGGTCTCGGCGCGCCCACGCACGTCAAGGCGCCGGTGTTCGACGCGAAGCTGCCCGGCGCGTGGCTGGTGGACCTCTCCCACGTCGACCTCTCCCGGGTGAAGGTCGGCAAGGAGTGGGCGGAGCTGGACGGCGCACTGCTGCCGAGTCCGTTCACGCCGAAGGGCGAGCGCCCGCAGGGGCCGGCCTGGTACGCGACGCCGACCGTCGCCTACGCGGTGGAGCTCGGGTACGACGTCGCGCCGATCGAGGCGTACGTCCGCCACGAGTCCGGCCGCTACCTGGACGGCTGGTACCACCGCCTGCGCGACGCCTACCTCGCCACGATGGCCGACCTCGGCGTCGACGCCGACCTGGCGCCGGCCGACTTCCTCGCCGCGATGGACGGCCACGCGAGCCGCGACCCGGAGCTCGCGATCGTCGTCTCGGCGATCAAGGCGACCGTGAAGGGCGGCCTGGGCAAGCTGCGCGAGCGACCACGGGGCGAGGGCTGGCGGCCCGGCCGGCCGTGGCGCGCCCTGTCCCGGCCCACCTGGCGGCCGGACATCCGCGCGGCGGTCATCTCCCGCACGCGGACCAACCTGCACCGCAAGATCGTCAAGCACGCGGCCTTCACCGGGCAGTACCCGGTCGCGGTGCTGTCCGACTGCGTCGTGTACGCCACGGACGGGACGTCGCCGCTGGACTTCCTGCCCCACCGGGACGGCAAGCCGCTGCCGGGCGGCTTCCGGCTCGGGGTCAACCCGGGCCTGGTGAAGTGGGAGGGCACCCAGACCGTCCTGTGGGGTGAGGAGGTCCGCGAGCGGTTCGACGCGCCCGAGCTCAACCTCGCCCGGTACATCAAGGACGGCACCGTCACCGGTGTCGACAACGGGGAGTAGGGACAGGCGATGAACAGGTTCGGGGACGGTCTGGACGCCGCGGTGCAGCGGGCGTTCACCCGCCCGGCGCCCAAGAGCGCGGGCGCGCAGATGCGGTACCTGGTCAGGCGGATGAAGGGCACCAGGGCGGTCGCCCAGCTCCTGCGCGTCTCCCAGCGCACCGTCGAGCGGTACGTGAGGGGGCAGTTCAAGAAGCCGCGCCCGGACCTCGCCGCGCGCCTGGAGCGCGAGGTGAACAAGCGCTGGCAGCCGCAGATCCGCGCCAGAGCCCGCCAGAGGGCGGCGACGACCGGCGGCATCGTCGTCGACACCCGCGCCCGCCTGGGCTACACCGCGCCGATCGGCTCGACCGACGACAGCCGGCTCCGCCACCTGACCGTGGCGTTGCCGCCGCGGTACGCCGCCCGCCTCTTCGACGCCCAGCAGTCCGGCGCCAGCGACCAGCAGCTCCAGCGGATCACGGCCGAGGCGCTGAAGGAGGTCTACTTCCAGGACAGCGGTCGCCGCGCCGGCAGCCTGGAAGAAGTGCACATCACCGACATCGAGCACCTCGACTTCGATTTGTAGGGGCCGCCCGGCGGGCCAGCGGTCCGCCGGGGCGCCGAGCCGGAGCGCGGTGGCTGTCACAACAGCAGGCTGGTGGTCACCAAGCTCGACGGCGTGTCACCCGGGCACCTCGGAAGCGTGGGGGCCGAGTCCCGCTCCGCGCGCGGTTCGCCGCACGGCTCCTGTCGCGGGCGTCCCCTCAGGCGGGAGCCGGTGCGGAGTCGGGGTACGGGCTGAGCATGGTGTCGAAGTAGCCTTCCGGGGCTTCCTCCAGGAAAGTCGACAGGTTGTCCAGGAAGGCGCGCAGCGGGGGCGTCGCGTTGTGCCGGTCCAGGTCTTCCTGGGAGCGCCAGACTTCGTACAGGAAGAAGCGGCCGTCCTCGTGCTCGTGTAGGTGGTACTGCAGGTTGCCGGGCTCCTGCCGGGTGGGTTCCACGAAGGAGGAGAGGGTGCGCCGGACCTCGTCCGCGCGCTCCGGCCTGGGCCGCAGGAAACCGTAGAGGGCGATGGGGCGCTCTGTGTTCGTCATGGCCACCACGCTAAGATCTCACACCAATGTGAGGTTCAAGGAGTTGTGAGGAGCACCACATGAAGATCGGCGAGCTCGCCGCCGCGACGGACACCTCAGTCCGGCTGCTGCGCTACTACGAGGAACAAGGCCTCCTGGAGTCCTACCGCCTCGACAGCGGCCACCGCCGCTACGACGACATGGCCCCAGCCGTGGTCCGCCGCATCCGCGCGCTGCTGGACGCCGGCCTGCCGACGCGGGTCATCCGCGACCTGCTGCCGTGCGTTCGCCAGGACGGCACGGTCGCCGCATGCAAGCTGGAGACCCTGCAAGAGCACCTCCGAGGTCTGGACGACCGGATCTGCGCACTGTCGGAAACCCGCACCTCCCTGGCCGCACTGATCTCCGCCACCCAGGCCCGCGAACCGGCACTCGGGTAAGGCCGCCACCGCGCGTCCGCGGTGACGTCGGTCCCCTCGCCGCGACAACGCGGAGGCGCGGACGGTCTCTGGGCCGCCGTCCCGGCCAAGGCACTTCGGTCTGCGGGTAAGCCGTCCCCCGGTCCCCTGCAAACCGCAGGCCCGATTCCGCGAAGGCCGACACAGCCCGTCCGTGCGCGGCACCACCTCGCGTTCCCACGTCGACTGCCGGCCCCACGAGGTCGGCGCCTTGCTCCCCGCACCCGGAACGCGACGGGGCAGGCGGAAGCCGCCGGGCGGATCAGACGGCCGGCGGGCACCGGAGCCGGTGACGGCTGCCGTGCTCTCGGCGCCGCTGGTGCCAGGTGGCGTGCCGGCCCGGTGCCCACCACGGTGTGTCGCCGCGCCGAGGCCGCGGGTCGGTGGTGGCCGATGACGACGGCTACCGTGCCTGGGCACCCGCGCGCGGGCCGGGGTGCGACGGTCGCCGCCCGGGTGGGTGGGGCGGCGTCGGGCCGGGCGGGCGCGGCGGCAGCGCGGTCGTGCCGTCAGCCCGGTGTGATCCGGGCGATGACCGGCAGGTGGTCGCTGCCGGTGGGCGGCAGGGTGCGGATCTGGGCGACGGTGGCCGAGCGGGCCATGACCTGGTCGATCCGGACGACGGGGAAGGCGGTGGGGAAGCTGAGGGCGAAGCCCCGCTCCGCCGTGTTCAGCCGCGAGGTCAGGGGGGCCAGGCCGCGGTCGTCGACCGTGCCGTTGAGGTCCCCGAGCAGGAGGGCCGTCTCCACCTCCTCCCCGGCGATGGCCCGACCCAGCAGGTCGGCGCTCTCGTCCCGCCACGCGGAGGCGAGGCCGCTCGCTCGGAGGCGGACCGAGGGCAGGTGCGCGACGTATGCGGCGATCTCGCCGCGCGGCGTGTGGACCACGGCCCGCATCCCGCGGCGCCAGGACTTATCGGCGTGCCGGGGTTTGATGTCCACCGGCCGGGCTCCGGTCAGCGGGTGCTTCGACCAGAGTCCGACCGTGCCCCGGACGGCGTGGTACGGGTAGTGCGGAGCCAGCGTCCGCTCGTAGACCGGGAGCGCCGTGGGCACCAGTTCCTGGAGTGCGACGAGGTCGGGGTCGGCGTCGGCCAGGGCGCGGGCCGTGCCCGCCGGGTCGGGGTTCTCGTCGCTGACGTTGTGCTGGACGACGATCAGGTCGTGGGCGCCGGGGGCCGACCCGGGCAGGAGCAGTCCGCCGAAGAGGTGCGTCCAGGCCGCCGCCGGCAGCAGCAGGGCCACCAGCGCGGTCGCCGAGCGGCGCAGCAGGGCCACCGCGAGCAACACCACGACGACCACGCCGAGCCACGGGAGGAACGCTTCCAGCACACTGCCCAGGCGGCCTGGGGAGTTGGGCACCGCTCGGTGGAAGGCCAGGAGCCCGGCGGTCAGCACCGCGAGCGCGGCGGGCACCCGGCCCCGCGTCCAGGCCGTCCGGCCCCGTGGGGCCCGCTTCGCGTCCCCCGCCGTCCACGGCCCGGGACGGCGGGGCGTCCACCGGAACACTGCCGCCTTCCCCCCTCGCCCTGGCTTGCCGTCTGCTCGGCCTTCACTGCCCCAGACGAGTCACCAGGCCGGTCAGTTCCGCCTACCCGGCTCCCGCCGGCACCGCGGCAGCGGGCCGGTCGGGTGCGCGGCGGCGGTCGGCTCCGTCATGGCGGCACGGCCTGTCCTCCGTGTCGGCCCGGTCGGGCGCGGGGTCGTGCGGCGCCGGCCCTCGGTGACCCGCGCCTTCGCCCCCAGGCGGACGCCGACGCCGACCGGCGGGTCGGGGTCCTCGGCCTCGGCGCGGAGGTCGTGGCCGAGCCCACCGCGTCCCGCAGCGAGTGGCTGCACGCACGCTCCCTCGTCGTGTCGCGGCGCGACGTGGGCCTGGGCCGCGGCACCGGTGCCGGCGCCTTCGCCCTGCTCGCCCGCTGTCCCGCAGCGCACGTCCGTGCTGGGCCGCGTCGCGTGCCCGAACCGGCCGTGCGCGGGCCCGTCGGGCGGTCCGGCAGGGCGTCCGGTGAGGACTGTGTCGGTTGCCGGAATCGGGGTGCCGGAATCGGGGGGAGCGGAACCGCGACCGGGCCGGGTGGCGTGGTGGTGGGGGTGACGCGGGAGAAGGAGCGGGGGCGCGTACTCGCACACCTGTCGGCTGTGTGGCTGGTCGGCTGCGTCCTGACCGGCGTGCAGTTCTCGGCGGTGTCCGCCGCCCTCTTCTCCGGTGGGGCGGCGCCGTTCGTCGCCGCCGTGGTCGGCGTGGTCCTGCTGGCGGTGGCCGCGCTCGCGGGGCTCGGCCGGGCCGTCCGCACGCTCGTGCCGCTCACGCGCCGGGCGCGCGGGGCGTGGGCGTGGGCGGCGTGCGTCTACACGCTCGGCACGGCCGGTGCCTTCGCGGCCGCAGTCGTCAGCCTCACGATCGACCGCTGGCAGATCGGCGTGCTGTTCTACCCGGCCGGGGGCGCCTGCTACGCGCTCGCGGCCGCGCTCTTCCTCCCCGGCACCCGGGTCCGGCTGGCCGCCCTCGGGGCGGCGACCGCCCTCGCCGCCGGTGGGGCGTACGCCGCGTGGGCGGCCACGCAGCCTCCCACGCTGAGCGAGTGGCTCTCCGCCAACGGCGTGGACCGTGCCATGCTGCGGGTCGGTGAGCCGCCGCCGGGTTACACCCTGCACGTCCTGGGCGCGAGCGAGGACGGATTCGGCGCCGAGTACGAGCGCTCGCCGTCCGCACGGCTGCACCTCGGCGTGCGCCGCGCGGGGTACGACACCCGGCGCGTCGACGCGCACGGCTGCCCGGCCCCCCTCGGTGAGCCGATCCACTGCACGGACGACGGTGCGGGCCGCCAGCTCGTGACCTACCACGGCGCCTACGAGCGCCACGAACTGCGCCTGCGTCACGGCGGCCTCGTCTACACCGTGACGGTCGACGGCCCGCACGCCGACCTGCCCGCGGCCCGGCACCTCCTGTCCACCCTCAGACCGGCCACCGACGCCGAACTCGCCGGCCTGACGGAGCTGCCGACGCGGCGGTGAACGGGCGCCCCGCGCACCGCCCTTCGGCACGCGGTGCCGCCACACGCCGCCCGCGCGCCGCTCCACGTGGCCGTACACCGGACCCGTCCGAGCCGGCACCCGGGCGAGCGCGTCGGCCGGGTGGGGGCCGACACGGCGCCGTTCGCGCGGTGGCGTGGTGGTTTCGCTGGGGACGAGAACGTCGTCTGGCGGGGGTGGGCCATCGGGGGTACCTGGTGGGCGCGGAGGCGTGAGAGGGAGCGGCGCGGGGCAGCCGCACGGGCATGCTCGACGAACTCCTCACGATCGCCGCGGGTCTGGCGCTGGTGGTGGCGGTGCTCTCCTCGCAGGTGCAGCGGGGGCCGGTGAGCGGGCCCCTGCTGGCTCTGCTGGTGGGGGTGTGCGTGGGTCCCGAGGTGCTGGGCATCGTGGATGTGCCCACCGTGATGACGGAGCACAGCCCGCTGCACGAGGCGACCCGCGTGCTGCTGGCGGTCTCGGTGATGGCGGTGGCGCTGCGGTATCCCTTCCGGGTCGCGCGGTCGCGGATCCGGCCGGTGGTGGTGCTGCTGGTGGTGGCGATGCTGGGGATGGCGCTGGTGACCACCGCGCTCTCCGCGGCCGTCCTGGGCGTCGGCCTGGGAGCGGCGGCGCTGCTGGGTGCGGCCCTGTGCCCGACGGACCCGGTGCTCGCGTCCAGCGTGGTGACCGGGGAACCGGCCGAGCGGCAGATCACCGGGCGGACGCGGCAACTGCTGTCCTTGGAGTCGGGCGCCAACGACGGTCTGGCCCTGCCCCTGGTGCTGGCCGCGGTGGCCATCGCCGGGACCACCCACGGCGGGGCGGCGCTGGCGGAGTCGCTGTGGCAGGTGCTGGGGGCGGTCGTCTTCGGAGTGGTGGCCGGCGCGCTGGCCGGGGCGGCGCTGCGCACGGCGGAGAAGCAGCGCACCATCCAGTCCGGCCCGCTGCTGGTGTACACGCTGCTGCTGGCGCTGTTCGTGCTCGGCGCGGCGGGGCTGATGCGGATGGACGGGGTCCTGGCGGTCTTCGTCGCCGGGCTGGCGTTCAACGCGACCAGCACGGTCAGCGAACGAGCGGCGGAGAACGACAACGACGAAGCGGTCAACCGCTTCATCGTCCTGCCGCTGTTCACCGTCTTCGGAGCGATGCTTCCGTGGCGGGAGTGGAGCGAAATCGGGTACGGGAAGCTGGCACTGCTGGCGGTGGGGGTGCTGCTGCTCCGCCGCCTGCCGATCGTGCTCGCCCTGAAGAAGCCGCTGTCACTGGCCTGGCGGGACGCGCTGTTCCTCGGCTGGTTCGGCCCCATCGGTGTCTCCGCGCTGTTCTACCTGACGATGGAGGCCCACCGCCTGGGCACCCATCACTCCGTGCTGGCCGTGGGCTGCCTGGTGGTCGCCGTCAGCACCGTCGTGCACGGCATGACCACCACTCCCGCGCTCACCCTCTACCGCAAGAACGAGGAGCGCGAGAGCGGGGGGCGCCCGCGCGAGGCGGGGTGAGGCACGCCCGGCTGCCGGGCCGGCGGACCGCCGGCCGGAGGACGGGCGCCGTCCCGCACCGGCTCCTCGCCGCTCCGGACGGACGGCTGTGGGGGCGGTGCGGCCCGACGGGAACGGCCGGCGCCCGCAGCCGGGCGCGGTGGAGCCGGTCAACGAGAGGGTGGCGGGGCTCGGGCGGTTCCCGGTGGCCTCGGCGGAGGGGCGGGGGCGCGCCCCGGCGGCGAGGTCGCGGGGCGGGGCGTCCGCGCCGGGTCGCGGCGGGCGACGCTCTGGCCGGAGCACCGCGGAGGGGGCCGGGCCGCCGGGCCCCTCGACGCCCCGGCCGCCGCGTGGGACGGGCGGGGGCCGACGCCTGCCCTGCGGAGCTTCCCGCCGGTGCCGCCGCCTCTCCCAGGCGCGGGGGCGCGGGTGGCGCGGCGTCGGGTGCGGCCGGACGGGTGGCATACGGGTGGCGCCTGGCCCGGGGTGGGGTCTGGGTGCGCCCGGAGCGGGAACAGGCTGAGTGTGTCGCAGGTAGTGCCCGAACCCATGGTGAAGCTCGTCCAGCGCCGGCATGAGCCGGTGGTGGTGCAGACGGTGCGGTCGGCCACCGCGGCCACGCTGGCCTACGTCGCCGCGCTGTGGCTGCTGGGCGACAGCCCGCCGCCGCTGCTCGCGCCGCTGACCGCGCTGCTGGTGGTGCAGGTGACGCTGTACGCGACGCTGACCAGCGGGGTGCGGCGGGTGAACGCGGTGGTGGCGGGGGTGCTGATCGCGGTGGGGTTCAGCGCCCTGGTGGGGCTGAGCTGGTGGAGCCTGGGACTGCTGATCATCTCGGCGCTCGTACTGGGCCACGTGGTGCGGGTCAACGAGTTCGTGCCCGAGGTGGCGATCTCGGCGATGCTGGTCCTGGGGGTGTCGCACGCGACGGACTTGGCGCTGTCGCGGGTGCTGGAGACGGTGATCGGCGCGACGGTGGGGTTGCTGTTCAACACGGTCTTCCTGCCGCCGGTGTGGGTGGAGTCGGCCGGGGAGGCGATCGAGGAGCTGGCGGGGCGCATGCGGGCGCTGTTGCTGGACCTGGCCGACGAGATCGGGGGGCACACCACGGTGGAGCGCGCGGCGGCCCGGTTGCACCAGGCGCGCCGGCTGGATCACGACGTCGTCCAGGTGGACGCGTCGCTGATCCGCGCGGAGGAGAGCGTGCGGCTCAACCCGCGGGTCAAGGAGGGGCTGCTGTCGCGGATCGTGCTGCGCACGGGGCTGGACACGCTGGAGATCTGCGCCGTGGTGCTGCGGGTGACGGCGCGCAGCCTGACCGATCTGGCCAAGGAGCGCACCGACGAGCCCCTCTTCCCGCCCGCGGTCGCGTCGGCGCTGCGGGAGCTGTTCTTGCACATGGCCGGGGCGGTGGACAGCTACGCGGTGCTGATCACGACGCAGATCAGCACCAGCGCCGAGGAGGCCGAGACGTTCCTGGTGACGGAGCTGTCGGCGGCGCGGACGAGCCGGGAGCACGTGGCGGAGCTGCTGCTGGCCACGGTCCGGGAGCATCCGCGGCAGTGGCAACTGCACGGCGCGCTGCTGGCCGAGGTCGACCGGGTGCTGGACGAGCTGGACGTGGAGAAGCGGTCGATGCGGCTGGCCGAGGAGCTGGACCGCTACTCGACGGAGCGGCGGGACCGGTATCCGCGCTGGGACCGCTTGCAGCGGCGGGCGCGGCGGTTGCGCGACCGGGCCGCCGGAGCGCTGCGGCGCGCCGGGCGCTGAGCGGCGCGGCGGGCGGGGCCAGGCGGCGGCGCGGGACGAGGCGGCGCGGAGCGCGAGGCTCCGGGCGCGGGGGTAGCGGAGCGGGCGCGGGGTACTCCGGCCGGGGGCGCCGAGCGGCGACCCGGGCGTCCAGGAAGCGAGGTGTCGACATGCCTGTACCGAGCGAGCCCCCGGCCGAGGGCCGGGCGCAGATCTTCTTCGTGGGCAACGCGACGCTGCTGATCCGGTACGGGCCGCTGACGCTGCTGACGGACCCCAACTTCCTGCACCGCGGGGAGCGGGCCTATCTGGGGAAGGGCCTGTTCTCGCCGCGTCTGGTGGAACCGGCGGTGGGGGTGTCGGAGGTGGCGGGGGCGGACGCGGTGGTGCTCTCGCACCTGCACGGCGACCACTTCGACCGGCGGGCGCGGCGCGGGCTGCCGCGCCGGGTGCCGGTGGTCACCACGCCGCACGCGGCGCGGCGGCTGCGGGGCCGGCACGGCTTCCCGCGCGCGGTGGGGCTGCGGACGTGGCAGGCGCGGACGCTGGTGAAGGACGGGACGGCCGTACGGGTGACCTCGCTGCCGGGCCGCCACGCGGGGAACCGGCTGCTGCGGGCGGCGCTGCCCCCGGTGATGGGCAGCGTGCTGGAGTTCGGGCCGGCGGGTGGGCGGCCGCGCGTGCGGGTCTGCCTGTCGGGCGACACGCTGGTGTTCGACGGGCTGCGGGAGGTGGCGCGGCGGTTTCCCGCCCTGGACGTGGGGGCGGTGCACCTGGGAGGCACGGAGCTGGCGGGGCGGTGGACGGTGACGATGGACGGCGAGCAGGGCGCGCGCTGGGTGGATGTGGTGGCGCCGCGGAAGGTGCTGCCGGTGCACTACGAGGAGTACCGGGTGATGCGCTCGCCGCTGGCGGACTTCCTGGCCGCGACCCGGGCCCACGGCACCGCCGGGCGGGTGCTGCGCTGCCGCCGCGGGGAGTACGTGGAGGTGGGCGGGGACGGGGGGTGACCGCTCAGCGTGGACGGCGCGGGGGCAGGCGGTGGAGGGTGACGTCGGTGAGGCGGGCGTCGGCGACGCGCGCGGTGAGGTAGGTGCAGTACGGCTGGCGGCGCCGGTCGGTGGGTGAGCCGGGGTTGAGCAGACGCGGACCGCCGGGCGCGTGGGTGTCCCACGGGATGTGGCTGTGGCCGAAGACGAGGACGTCGGTGTCGGGGAAGCGTGCGGCACAGCGCTGCTCGCGCCCGCGGGCGGGTCCGGTCTCGTGGACGACGGCCAGGCGCAGCCCGGCCAGCTCGGCGCGGGCCACTTCGGGCAGGCGCGAGCGCAGCTCGGGGCCGTCGTTGTTGCCGTACACCGCGATCAGCCGGCGGGCGCGGGCGTGGAGGAGGTCGAGGGTGGCGGTGTCGACCCAGTCGCCGGCGTGCACGACCACGTCGGCCTCCTCGACCCGGGCGAGCAGCTCGTCGGGCAGCCGACGGGCGCGGCGGGGGACGTGGGTGTCGGAGGTCAGCAGGAGCAGCACCCGCACCACGGTAGCGGGGCCGCCGGCGCGGCGGGCGGCCCGGCACAGACGGCGCAGCACAGACGGCACAGCACAGACGGCACGGCCGGACGGCGCGGGCGGCACGGGTGGGCGGGGCCCAGGCGCGCGGGGGTGTGACCGTCCGTTTCCGCCGGGCGAGCACGGTTACCCGGCGCGTCAGTGCGCCCGGTCGCGCTGGCGGCCGGGACGCGTCGGTCCGGCGGAAGGAGAGTGCCATGGCGGGAGACCGAGACGGCGGCCGGGAGGCGCGGCCCCCGGAGGACCGGGAGGCGGCGCCGAGGAAGCCGACGGATCTGCCGCGGCGGTCGTGGAAGAGCGCGTTGAAGCAGACGGGCCGGGAGTTCAAGGAGGACAACCTTCTGGACTGGGCGGCGGCGCTGACCTACTACGGCGTGCTGTCGATCTTCCCGGCGCTGCTGGCGCTGGTGTCGGTGCTTGGCCTGGTGGGCGGTCCGGCCATCCAGCCGCTGATCGACAACGTGGGCAGCATGGCGCCCGGGGCGGTGCGCGACGTGCTGACCAGCATGCTGGAGCAGTTGCGGGACGGCCAGGGGCAGGCGGGACTGGCGCTGGTGCTGGGGCTCGCCGTGGCGCTGTGGTCGGCGTCGGGGTACGTCGCGGCGTTCATGCGGGCGGGCAACGCGGTCTACGACATCCGGGAGGGCCGCCCGGTGTGGAAGACCATTCCGACGCGGCTGGGCATCACGCTGGTGACGGTGCTGCTGCTGGCGGTGACGGCGGTGGGCGTGGTGTTCACCGGCGGGCTGGCGCAGCGGGCCGGTGACGTGCTGGGGGTGGGCGACACGGCCGTCACGGTGTGGAGCATCGCCAAGTGGCCGGTGCTGGTGCTGCTGGTGAGCCTCGTGTTCTCGGTGCTGTACTGGGCGGCGCCGAACGTCAAGCGGCCGTTCCGGTGGGTGACGCCGGGCGGGTTGCTGGCGGTGCTGCTGTGGCTGCTCGCGTCGGCGCTCTTCGCCCTGTACGTGGCGAACTTCGGCAACTACGACAAGACCTACGGCAGTCTCGCCGCGGTGATCATCTTCCTGGTGTGGCTGTGGATCTCCAACACGGCGCTCCTGCTGGGGCTGGAGCTCAACGCCGAGCTGGAGCGCGGACGGGCGATCGAGGCGGGTCACCCGCCGCAGGAGGAGCCGTACGCCGAGCCCCGGGACACCCGGAAGTTCGACTAGGCCGTCCGCCTGGCCGCACGGCGCGATCCGGGCGGCGGCCCCGCGGTGTGGGGCCGCCGCCCGGATCGCCTCCGCGGCCGGGTCGCCGCCGGCCGCCCGCGCGCCGCGCGGGGCTCAGGGGCCGCCCTCGCGCTGCTGGCGGCGGACGGCGTCGGGCTCGCCCGCGGCGTCGCGGGGCACGTCGGTGTCGGTGGGCGGGTCCACCTCCACCGGGGGGTGCCAGGGGCCGCGCTCGACGCGTTCGCCGGGCTGGAGCCCTTCGACGGGGCCCTCGGCGATCTCGGGCTGCTGGATGTCGCTGCCGGCCACGGCGGAGCTGTCGGCCTTGCCGATGTGGGAGGGTTCCTCGCCCTCGTCGGGTGTCTCCGCGGCCGCTTCCCTGTCGTCGGGGTCGTCGGGCTCCCGGTCGTCGTGGGCCATGGCGGCACCTCCTGATCGTGTGGCTCCTACCCTGCTCGCGGTACCCGCCGCCCGGCCGGGCACACGTCAGCTCGGCCAGGTGCTGCGCAGGGCGGGCAGCAGGGTCTCCTCGGCCCAGCGCAGGAACCGCGGCTGGGTCTCGCCGCCGATCTGGACGAGCGCGACCTCGGTGAACCCGGCGTCGACGTAGGGCTTGACCGCGGCGATGAAGCGGTCGGGGTCGTCCCCGCAGGGGATGGACTCGGCGACGTCCTCGCGCCGGACGAACTGGGTGGCGGCGGCGAAGGCGGCGGGGCCGGGAAGTTCGGAGTTGACCTTCCAGCCGCTGCCGAACCACCGGAACTGGTCGTGGGCGCGGTTGATGGCGGCCTCCCGGTCGGTGTCGAAGGAGACCGGGAGCTGCCCGACGCGGGGTTTGCCGCTGCCGCCGTGGCGGTCGAAGGCGGCCAGCAGGTCGGGTTTGGGCTCGGTGGCGATGAGGAGGTCCGCCAGGCGGCCGGCCAGGCGGCAGGACTGCTCCCCCGAGACGGCGATGCCGATGGGGACGGCCTGCTCGGGCAGGTCCCACAGCTTGGCGGACTCCACGTCGAAGTGGGTGCCGTGGTGGTTGACGTAGCCGCCGGCGAAGAGGCTGCGGATGATGTGGACGGCCTCGTCGAGCATCTCGTGGCGCACGTCCACCGGGGGCCAGCCGCCGCCGACGACGTGCTCGTTGAGGTTCTCGCCCGCGCCCAGGCCCAGCCGGAAGCGGCCGCGGGACAGAAGTTGCAAGGTGGCGGCCTTCTGCGCGACGACCGCCGGGTGGTAGCGGATGGACGGGCAGGTCACGTAGGTCATCAGGGGGATGCGGGAGGTGGCCTGCGCGGCGGCGCCCAGCACCGTCCAGGCGTGGGGTGCGTGGCCCTGGGAGGTGAGCCAGGGGAAGTAGTGGTCGGAGGTGACGGAGAAGTCGAAGCCCGCCTCCTCCGCGAGCACCACGTGGTCGACGAGGTCGGTGGGGCCGGCCTGCTCGGTCATCATCGTGTATCCGAAGTGCACCATTCGCCTCGCGGTTCCCCCGGCCCGGCAGGGGGAAACGCGGGCGAGAGCCGGGCGGGTGACGGCGGGCCGGGCAGCGGCGGACGCGGACGACGCGCAGCGGCGGGGAGGCGTGGACCGGCACACCGCCCCACGGGCCTGCCCGTCCCGAGGTGGGCGAGCTCCCCGGCCCCCGGGGCGCCCGTCCCGGGGGGCCGGGCGCGGACGTCAGTCGGCGGCGGCCTCGCGGACGGCCTTGACGGCCTTGCGGGCGGCGACGAGCACCGGATCCCACACCGGGGAGAACGGGGGCGCGTACCCCAGGTCGAGGGCCACGAGCTGCTCGACGGTCATCCGGGCGGTCAGGGCGACGGCGGCGACGTCCACCCGCTTGCCCGCGCCCTCCCGGCCGACGATCTGGCAGCCCAGCAGGCGGCCGGTGCGGTGTTCGGCCGTCATCTTCACGTGCAGCGGCGTGGCGCCGGGGAAGTACCCGGCGCGGCTGGTGGAGCGCACGGTGACGGACACGTACCGCAGTCCGAGGTCGGCCGCCTGCCGCTCCAGCAGCCCGGTGCGGGCGATCTCCAGGTCGCAGACCTTGCTCACCGCGGTGCCGACGACGCCGGGGAAGGTGCCGTAGTCACCACCGATGTTGGCGCCGATGATCTGGCCGTGCTTGTTGGCGTGGGTGCCCAGGGCGATGTGCCGGGTGCGCCCGCCGACCAGGTCCAGGACCTCGACGCAGTCGCCGCCGGCCCAGATGTAGTGGTGGCCGCGCACGCGCAGGGAGAGGTCGGTGAGCAGGCCGCCGGACTCGCCCAGCGGCAGCCCGGCCGCGCGGGCGAGGCCGGTCTCCGGCCGCACGCCCAGGCCGAGGACGACGATGTCGGCCGGGTGCTCGGCGTCCTCGGTGGCCACGGCACGGACGCGGCCGTCGGCGCCGGTGCGGATGGCGGTGACGGCGGTGCCGGTCAGGGTGCGGATGCCCAGGGCGTCCATCGCCTCGTGCACCAGGGCGCCCATGTCCGGGTCGAGGGTCGTCATCGGCTGTTCGGCCTGGTCGAGCACGGTGACCTCGTAGCCGCGGCGGACGAGCGCCTCGGACATCTCCACGCCGATGTACCCGGCGCCGATGACCACGGCCCGGCGCGGGCCCCGCGCGGACTCGAGTTCGCCGCCTTCGAGCGCCCGGATCAGGGCGCGGCCGTCGTCGAGGGTCTGCACGCCGTGGACGCCGGGCGCGTCGATGCCCGGCAGCGGGGGGCGCAGCGGGCGCGCCCCGGTGGCCAGGACGAGCTGGTCGTAGGCCAGCCACTCCCCCGGTCCCGAGCTCTCGTCGGCGCCGCGCACCCGCACCCGGCGCGCGGCGGGGTCGAGCTCGGCGGCCTCGGTGCACAGCCGCACCTCGATGTCGCGCTCGCGGTGCTCCTCGGGGGTGCGCACGACGAGGTCCGCCTCGTCGGTGACGTCCCCGGCGACCCAGTACGGGATGCCGCAGGAGGAGTAGGAGGTGACGTCGCCGCGTTCGACGACGACGATCTCCAGCTCCCCTGGGCCTTTGAGCCTGCGGGCCTGGGACGCGGCGGCCATGCCCGTCGCGTTGCCGCCGATGACCACCATGCGCGAAGCCGCCGCCATACCGTGCGCTCCCTCTCCTCAGGTGCTGCCGCCTACACCTGCCCCCTTCCGGGGCCGCCCATGCCGGGCGGGC
This sequence comes from Streptomyces marinisediminis, assembly GCF_026262575.1. Taxonomy (GTDB): domain Bacteria; phylum Actinomycetota; class Actinomycetes; order Streptomycetales; family Streptomycetaceae; genus Streptomyces; species Streptomyces marinisediminis. The sequence continues at coordinate 113,363 of NZ_JAPKFL010000015.1, read as the reverse complement.
GGTGGAGCGGTGTCCGCGCCGGTGCTTAAGGTTGCGGTATGGCTGGTGGTGAGGGTTCGGTGCGCGTCGACAGCTGGATCTGGTCGGTGCGGCTGATCAAGACGCGTTCGCAGGCGGCGACGGCGTGCCGGGCGGGGCACGTGCGGATCAACGGCGACCGGGCGAAGGCGGCGCAGCCGGTGCGGCCGGGCGACGAGGTGCGGGTGTGGCACGCGGGCCGGGAGCGGATCGTGGAGGTGGTGAAGCTGGTGCGCAAGCGGGTGGGTGCGCCGGAGGCGGTCACCTGCTACGTCGACAACACCCCGGCGCCGCCGACGCCGCTGGAGGTGCCCGTCGCTCCGCGGCGGGACCGCGGGGCGGGGCGGCCGACCAAGCGGGAGCGGCGCGAACTGGACCGCCTGCGCGCCCGCTCGGCCCCTCCCCCGCCGGACGAGCTCTGAGGGCGGGCGACGGGCCCTGCGCCGGGCCGGTGCGGCTGGACGGGGGCGTGCGGGGCGAGGTCCTTCCCGCACCGGGCGGGGGTGAGGGTCAGGCCGGGGTTCCGGCGGACCCCGGGTGCTCGCCCGCGGCGGCCTCCGCCTCGACCTCGCGGCGGATGCGCTGGCAGGTGGAGCTGATGAGCCGCGAGACGTGCATCTGGGAGATGCCGACCTCGGCGGCGATGCGGCTCTGCGACATGTCGCAGAAGAACCGCAGGTAGAGGATGCGCCGCTCGCGCTCGGGCAGCCGGCGCAGCCGCGGCTTGACGGACTCGCGGTAGATGACGCGGTCGTAGCCGGGCTCGAAGTCGCCGAGGGTGTCGGCGCGGGTGAAGGCGTCCTCGGCGTGCGGGTAGGGCGAGTCCAGGGACAGGGTGCGGTAGCTTTCCAGCGCCTCCATGCCCAACTGCACGTCCTCTTCGGACAGGCCGGTGTGTTCGGCGATCTGGGCGACGGTGGGGCTGCGCCGGTCGAGGGTCAGGCTCAGCTCCCGGCGGCTGGCGCGCACCTTGTTGCGCAGCTCCTGCACCCGGCGCGGCACGTGCAGGTCCCACAGGTTGTCCCGGAAGTGGCGGCGCAGCTCACCGACGATGGTGGGGACGGCGTAGCTCTCGAAGGCGCAGCCCCGGGCCGGGTCGTAGCGGTCGACGGCCTTGACCAGACCGAGGGCGGCGACCTGCTGGAGATCCTCGATGCTCTCGCTGCGGTTGCGGTAGCGATGGGCGAGGCGGTAGGCCATCGGCATCCAGGCCCGCACCACCTCCTGCTGGAGCCGCTCGCGTTCGGAGCCGGGCGGCAGCGTGGCGAGCCGTTCGAGGTCGGCGGCGGTGTCGGGCGCGTCGTCGTGGGGGTGGCGGGCCCGTTTGGTGCGGGAAACTACGGTGCTCATCTGCTTCGCTCTCCCAGAACACGCTTGTCGACGGTGGAAGCGGTGACCGCGGGAGCAGGCACGCGCAGGGATCCCTCCGGGGGAAGGGGCTCGGCTGGTCGAGGCCGCACCGGTCACGGTGGGCGGCTGCGGCGGGGGGGGGCCTCCTGGCCGAAGCACCCGTGACCGCCTTCAGGGCAGCCCGTGACCGAACTGTGATGCGAGCCATCTGCTCTTCCACCTTGCGCCCGGGTGGTGCCGACCGCAAACGCAGGCAGCCCGGCACGCGGCGCGGCACGCGAGCATCACCCGGACGGCCGCTCACCGGTTGCGGCGGGGGCGTCGACCGCGGGCGGGGGCGCCTGCCGCGCGGTGGTACCCCTTCCGACCGCGCTCAGACGCCGGGGCGACCGACGATCACCCGGACGGCGGCGGATCGCGTACGCGGTGTTAGGCCACCGGTGGACTGGGCACCCGAGCTGCGGCCTTCGGTGGGCCCGCCGCGACGGCGGGCCCACCGAGGCGGGAAACACGCGAGACAGGAGGAGCCATGACCACGGCACGCGACATCATGTCGCCGGGCACCGAGTGCATCGGCGCCAACGACAGCGCGCTCCAGGCCGCGCGGAAGATGACCGAACTCAGCGTCGGCGCGCTGCCGATCTGTGGCACCGACAACAAGCTCAAGGGGGTCCTGACCGACCGCGACATCGTCGTGCGGGTGCTGGGCGCGGGGAAGGACCCGGCGCAGACCCTGGCCGGGGATCTCGCCCAGGGCGAGGCCGTCACCATCGGCGCGGACGACGACGCCGAAGAGGTGATGGTGACGATGACGAACCACAAGGTCAGGCGGCTGCCGGTCATCGACGGCAGGGAGCTGGTCGGCATGGTGGCCCAGGCGGACGTCGCCCGGGCGCTGCCCGACCCGCAGGTCGGCGACCTGGTGGAAGCGCTGTCGACGGACTGACGGCCCTCCCCCACGGGAAACACGTCGGTGGATTCGGGCATGGAACCCGCCGGCCGAGGTAGAAGAAGGACGAGCCCGCCCGGTGCGCATCCCCCGTCGCACCGGGCGGGCCTTCCTGTGCGCGGGGCCGCGCGGCGCGGGATGCGCGCGAACGGGGGCGGGCCGCCACGGGCGGACGGCGGTGCGGTGGTTCTTTGCCTCCGGCCGGCGCGGGCCGTCCGGCCGGCCGGACCGGCGGCGCGGCCGGACCGCATGGACCACCGGACCGCCCGGGCGACGCGGAGGGACCGGCGACGCGGACAGGTCGGGGGGATACGGACGGCCCGGGTGGCGCCGGCGGCCCGGGTGATGCGGACGGAAGAAATCCGGCCCGGTTCGCGCGCGTGCCGTCGTGCGGGCTTTGCCGTCGCGGGTGCGAACGCGGGGTGCGCCGGCCGGCGGCCGAGCGGCGCGGGGGCGGGGGCGGCACCCGTACCCGGTCCACTGTTGCGCCTTTACCACGCGACGTCGACAGCCGTTCGGGGAACGGCGCGACGTCACCCGCGCGCGTCCCCAGATCGAGTGGCGTCCTCAACTCGCCTGCTACGTGGCTAACATGAGGCCGAGTGTGGAGCGGAAGATCACCGTGGACCAACGGTGCCGTCCACCTGTCCGGCCTGCGATCGCCGGTCAGTCCGCCTTCCTCGCACCGCCCTTCAGCCCCTGAGGACCGATTGCATGTCAGTGCCAGTGACCACTCACCAGCCGGCGATAGCGTCGGCACGTCCGGGACTTCTCGCGTTGGCGGGCATCGTCTTGGTGACCGCGGCGGCGTGCGCGGGAGTGACGATCCTCGCGCCCGAGCCGGGGCGGGTGTGGGTGACCACCACGGCCGTCGCCGCGGGTGTGGCCGTGGTGGTGGCCGCCAGCGTGACCGTGGTGGCGCTGCGCCGGGCGAAGCTGCGCCAGGCGTCCGCCGAGCAGACCGCCCAGCGGCTGCGCGCCCAGGTCGAGCAGGTGAACGCGCACCTGGCGCACACCGACGCCGAGGCGGCGCAGCTCGCGGAGGTGACGCTGCCCGCGGTGCTCAAACAGCTCCGGGACGGCGCGGCCGCCGACACCGCGCTGGACCGGGCCCGGGCCCCGCAGAGCCCGCGGCTGGCGCGGCTGCTGGAGCTGTGCGCGCGGGAGGTAGCCGTCGGTGAGCGGCGCAGCGTCGCGGCGATGGCCGCCAGCGTCAAGGGCGTGGACCGCGTCCAGGCGCAGGCCAACACGATCCTGGCGCACCTGCGGGACATGCAGGACCGCTACGACGAGGACGTGCTCGGCGACCTGCTGACGCTGGACCACAACACCTCGCAGCTCAGCCTGCTGGCCGACCGGCTGGCGGTGCTGATGGGCGGCCGCTCCAGCCGCCAGTGGAACAAGCCGATCGTGATGGAGTCCATCCTGCGCGGCGCGGCCGGGCGGATCGCGGCGTACCAGCGGGTGCGGCTGCACTGCACGAGCACGATGGCCATCAACGGGCACGCGGCCGAGGGCGTCATGCACCTGCTGGCCGAGCTGATGGACAACGCCACGAACTTCTCCCCGCCGACCGACGAGGTCCACGTCTACGTCGAGGAGCGCACGGCGGGGCTCGTGGTCACCATCGAGGACAGCGGTCTGAAGATGGCGGACGCGGCGCTGCGCCGGGCCGAGGAGTCGGTCTCGGGCGCCTCCAACGACCTCGCCACGCTCCAGGGCACCCGGCTCGGGCTGGCGGTGGTGGGGCGGCTGGCCGCCAAGTACCAGATGACGGTCAGCTTCCGGCCGTCCTCGCGCGGTGGCACCGGCGTCGTCGTCCTCGTCCCGCAGCACCTGATCGCCCAGCACCGGGCGCCCGCGCCGACCGCGCCGCCGCGCGGGACACCGGCCGCGCCGCCGCAGGACGCGGCTCCGCAGGCCGCCGCGCGGGCGGCGGTGCCCCCGCCGGCCCCGGCCCCGGCGGTCGAGCAGTCCGCCACCGGGTACCCGGCCACGGCGGCGTCCCCCGGCACCGTGCACGGCGCCGGGGGCCTGGACACGACCGCGAGCGGGGCGCTGCCCAAGCGGCCGCGCGGCCGCACGCTGGCGGCGTCCGAGCAGGCCGCGCCCGTCGAGCCGTCCGCCCCGGCGCCTCCGCGTCCGCCGAACGAGGCGGGCAGCCGGTTCAGCGCCTTCCGGCAGGCCAGCCGGGGCCGCGCCGGTGACGAGGGCGCCGACCCGCTCGGCGGTGCGGACGAGCTCGGGACCTACCCGAACGATCCGCGCGGCGAACCTCCGACGACGCGGTGACCCCCGTCGCACCGGCAGTCGACTACCGCGCCGCGACGGTGTCCCCCGCCGTCCGGCGCCCCCGTCCCCCGCACCAGATTGGAGGCACGGGCTGACGCCACCGGGCCCCCGCCCCGGTCAGCCCCAGACCACGATGCAGACCACTGACCGCAGCCTCGACTGGCTCCTGGAGAACCTCCTGGCCAGGACCCCCGGCACCCGGCACGCGCTGGTGCTCTCCCGGGACGGCCTCAAACTGTGCTGGAGTGAGCAGCTCACCGTCGACAAGGCCGACCAGCTCTCGGCGATCGCCTCGGGCATCCAGAGCCTGGCGCACGGCGCGTCGATCGAGTTCGGCGACGGGACCGGCGGTGTGCGCCAGTCGATGACCGAGTTCCACGGCGGACTGCTGTTCATCGTCGAGGCGGGCGAGGGCGCCCACCTGGCCGTGCTGGCCGCCGACGACGCCGACCCGGGCATCATCGGGCACCACATGGCGGAGATGGTCGAGCAGCTCGGCGACCACCTGAGCGCGGCGCCGCGGGCACCGCACCAGGAGAGCCGACCGGCATGATCAGGCGGCCCGTCGATCTCGGCGACCCCGACCGGCTCTACATCGTCACCGGCGGCCGGCACCGCACGGACGACACCTCCTTCGACCTGGTGACGCTCATCGTCAGCGAGTGCGAGCCGACCCCGGGGATGCAGTCGGAACACGTGCGCATCCTGGAGCTGTGCCGCCGCCCCACGGCGGTGGTGGAGGTGTCCGCCGAGCTGAAGCTGCCGGTGACGGTGACGCGCATCCTGCTCGGCGACCTGCTCGCCACCGGCCGCATCACGGCCCGACACCCGCGACCGGCCCCCGCCCGCCACGCGCTCCCCGACTCCGCACTGCTGAAACAGGTACTCGATGGACTCCACAATCTCTGAGCCGGACGCCCGGGTCCCGCTGGGCGCGGCGGCCGACACCGGGCTGAAGATAGTCATCGTCGGTGGGTTCGGCGTGGGGAAGACCACGCTGGTGCGGTCGGTGAGCGAGATCCGGCCGCTGAACACCGAGGAGGTGATGACCCAGGCCGGCGTCGGCATCGACGAGAACGCGAAGGTGAGTGAGAAGAACACCACCACGGTGGCGTTCGACTTCGGCCGGATCAGCCTCAACGACCGTATGGTGCTGTACCTGTTCGGCGCGCCGGGGCAGGAGCGGTTCTGGTTCCTGTGGGACCGCCTGTTCAGCGGGACCCTGGGGGCGGTCGTCCTCGTCGACACCCGCCGGGTCGCCGACTCCTGGTACGCCATCGACCGGCTGGAACACCACGGCACCCCGTTCGTGGTGGCCGTCAACCGGTTCTCGGACGCGGCCTCGCACAGCCTGGAGGAGCTGCGGGAGGCGCTGTCCCTCTCCGATGACGTGCCGATGCTGGAGTGCGACGCGCGGCAGCGCGAGTCCAGCAAGTCGGTGCTGATCGGGCTCGTCAACCACCTGTACGACCTGTCCATGGCCCGGGAGATGACGCCGTGACCGACCCGCTGACCGCCGACGCGCCCGCCTCCGGCTGCCCCGCGCATCCGGACGCCACCGCGCTGAGCGGCCTGGAGTACCAGCAGACGCCCGCCGAGCTGTACCGGGGCCTGCGGCACCGGCACGGCCCGGTGGCGCCGATCATCCTGGACGGCGGCATCCCGGCGTGGCTGGTGCTCGGCTACCGCGAGGTGCGCTACGTCACCAGTCACGACGAGCTGTTCGCGCGGGACTCGCGGCGCTGGCACGCGTGGGGCTCCATCCCGCCGGACTGGCCGCTGCTGCCGTACGTCGGCTACCAGCCCTCGGTGCTGTTCACCGAGGGCGCCGAGCACCAGCGCCGGGCCGGGGTGATCAGCGAGGCGCTGGCCGCCATCGACCAGTTCGAGCTGCAGATGACGTGCCGCCGCATCGCCGACACACTGATCGACGTGTTCGCCGGGCGGGGCACGGCCGATCTCAAGGCGGCCTACGCGCACCCGCTGCCGATGCTCGCGGCGGTCGGGATGTGCGGCATGCCGCTGGGCAGCGCGGACACCGACGACCTGGTGCGGGACCTGCGGGTGTCGCTGGACGCCGGGGAGGGCGACGACCCGGTGGCGGCGTACGGGCGGGTGGGCGAGCGCATCCAGACGCTGGTGCGGGACAAACGCGCCCAGCCGGGGGCGGACGTGACCTCGCGGATGCTGGCCCACCCGGCCGGGCTCACCGACGAGGAGATCGTCCAGGACCTGATCTCGGTGATCGCCGCCGCCCAGCAGCCCACCGCGAACTGGATCGGCAACGCGCTGCGGCTGATGCTGACCGACGACCGGTTCGCGCTGAACGTGGCGGGCGGGCGGCTGAGCGTCGGCCAGGCGCTCACCGAGGTGCTGTGGCTGGACACCCCGACCCAGAACTTCATCGGCCGCTGGGCGGTCCGCGACACCCAGCTCGGCGGGCGGCTGATCCGGGAGGGCGACTGCCTGGTGCTCGGGTTCGCCGCCGCCAACACCGATCCGCAGATCTGGCCGCAGGGACATGTGGGCGCGGCCGGGAACTCCGCACACCTGTCGTTCAGCCACGGCGAGCACCGGTGCCCCTACCCGGCGCCCCAGCTCGCGGAGGTCATCGCGCGCACCGCGATCGAGGCGCTGCTGGAGCGGCTGCCGGACGTGGTGCTGGCGGTCGAGCCGCCGGAGCTGCGCTGGCGGCCCTCGGTGTGGATGCGCGGGCTGGTGGACCTCCCGGTGTCCTTCACCCCGGCGTACGTCGGCTAGTCGACTTGTCGGTTGGTCGGCTTGTCAGTCGGGCGACTCGCGGACCCGCAAGCTCGTCGACTCGTCGACCCGTCCGGCTGCTGCTCGCTCGGGGCGTGTCGCGGCGGAACCCCGGTTCCGCCGCGACACCGCCGGACCCGGCCGCGTCAGCGTGCGGTCGGGGTGAACTCCACCGGGAGGCGGGCCGGACCGCGGGTGAAGACGCCCTCCTCGTGCGGGTCGAAGCCTTCGGCCAGGCGCAGGCCGGGCAGGGCGTCCAGGAGCTGGTTGACGCCCACCTCCACCTCCGTCTTGGCCAGCAGGGCGCCCACGCAGAAGTGGCGCCCGAGGGCGAAGGCGAGGTGGTCGGCGGCCGCCGAGAAGGCCCGCGTGGTGGTCAGGTCGTCGCGGAAGATGTCGAAGGTGTCCGGGTCCGCGTACCGGCCGGTGTCGCGGTTGGCCGCGCCGATCAGGCAGGTGACGGTGGCTCCGGCGGGTATGGTGCCGCCGCTGACCTCGACCTCCTGGGCGGTCTCGCGCATGATCATGTGCACCGGCGGGGTGTAGCGCAGGGTCTCGGCGAAGGCCCGGTCGATCAGGGTGCGGTCCTCGCGGACGGCGGCGAGCTGCTCGGGGTGGGTGAGCAGGTTGGCGAAGATGCTCGCGATGGCCTTGTCCGTGGTCTCGCCGCCGGCTGCCAGCAGCAGGCTGCAGAAGGCCTTGATGTCCTCGTCGCTCATGGACGTGCCGTCGACCTCGGCGGCGCACAGGGTGGAGAGCAGGTCGTCCCCCAGGTTCTCCCGGCGCTCCTGGATGATCGGGATCATGTACTCGGCGAACTCCACGCGGGTGCGCTCGCCCTCCGCGACGACCGCCGGGTCCCCGGAGAGGTTGCCGAGGAAGGCGATGACCGAGGTGTACCAGCCGTGGAAGCGGTCGTGGTCGGCCTTGTCCAGTCCGAGCATGTCAGCGATGACGTTGATGGGAAAGCGCGTGGCGTACTGGGCGACCAGGTCGGCGCGGCCCTCGCCGCGGAAGGCGTCGATCAGCTCGCGGGAGTTGCCCTCGATGACGGGGAAGAACTTCTCCTGGAGTTCGGTGCCGCGGAAGGCCGGGGCGACCAGCGCGCGGCGCACGGCGTGCTCGCGGCCGCTGAGCTGGAGGATGGTGCGGCCGTGCACCGGCTCTATCTGCCAGGCGTAGTTGTCGGTGGTGAAGACGGAGTCCTTGAAGGCCCGCTCGACGTCCTCGTACCGGGAGATGACGTAGCTGTTCGTGGCTTCGTGCCAGAGGAGCGGGGTGTGCTCGCGCATCTGCCGGTAGACGGGATACGGATCTGCCGCGAACTCCGGCGAGAGGATGTCGGGGACCTGCTGGGCCGTGGCCATCGTGCTCCCTGAAGTCAGTAACGTGCGTACTCCTGTAGGTTATTGATCGTTTGTCAGCGCCACCAGACCTCGTGCGCACACGGAGCTGAGCGACGAGCGCGTAGAGTGACGGAGACGATCACTGTCCGCATTCGGTCACACCACGAGGAGCGTTCATGGACGCGAGCACGCATCCGCAGGGAACCGGGGGCGACGGCCACCGGATCCGGCTGGAGGAGAGCGATCGGCACGTGCGCGTGGAGCGGGACGGGCAAGTGCTCGCGGAGAGCCGGCGGCCGCTGCTGCTGCACGAGACGGGGCTGCCGGTGCGGTACTACCTGCCGCCCGACGACGTGCGCCTGGAGCTGCTCGTGCCCTCCGCGAGCCACACCGTCTGCCCGTTCAAGGGCACGGCGTCCTACTGGTCCCTGCCCGGCGGTCCGGCCGACGTCGCGTGGGCGTACCCCGAGCCCCTGCCGGACGTCGCGGCGATCAAGGACCGCCTGTGCTTCTACGACACGCAGGTCGTCACCGACTGAGGGCGCGCCGGGGAGCGGCCACCCGCCGACGCGGCGCCGCCGCACCCGGTGACCGCCGCGCCCGGTGACCGCCCTCGCCGTCCGGGCCGGGGACGCCGCCCGGGCCGCGCGGCGGGAGCGGGCGATTTACGGACAAAGACGCGCCGCCGCCCGTCCGGCCCTGGGCCGCGCGGGCGCGGGCGTCTACCGTGGTGGGGTCAGCACGTCCTCCCAGGAGCGAGGAGGGCACGTGAACTGTACGAACTGTGGAGCCGCCGTGATCCAGGGTCCCGATGGGGGCTGGGCGTGCAACAACTGCGGAGCCAGCGGATGAACAGCCCGCTCCCGGCCCCCGCCATGCACTGCGCGCACTGCGGAAGCGTCGTTTTCGAAGGTCCGAGCGGCGGCTACGTGTGCGGGCAGTGCTACCACACCGTCGAGCCGCCGCAGCACCCGGAGCAGGGGGGCGCCTAGCCTCCGGCGCCGCGCGCGGCGCCGGTCCGCGCGGGCCCGCCCGGCGCCGGAACGGCCGCGGGGCGCGGCCCGCGGCGGAAGGGCAGGGCCGAGGCGGCCGCGACGGCGGCGCCGAACAGCCACCCACCGAGCACGTCGGTGGGCCAGTGGACGCCGAGGTGGACCCGGGTGTACCCGACGCCGGCCACCGAGCCGAGCGCCACCGCCCAGGCCGACACCCGCACCGCCGCCGACCGCGGCCCGTGGCGCAGGACGAGCACCAGCAGCACGGCGCACACGACGGTGGCCGTCATCACGTGCCCGGAGGGGAAGGCGTGGTAGTGCGCGCTGTCGACGGGCTGCGCCCACTCGGGCCGGGCGCGGCCGACGGTCGCCTTGAGCACGTACTGCGCCGCCACCCCGCCGAGCGTGGCGGTGGCCACCCAGGCGGCGAGCCGCACCGCCCCCCTGACCAGGAGGACGACGACGGCCAGGGCGGCCACCAGCCGCATCGTGACCGGGTCCCACACCCAGTCGGACAGGACCCGCACGACGCCGGTGAGGCCGGGCTCGGCGTGGGCGAGGCGGTGCAGGTGCTGCGCGAGGTGCTGGTCGGCCCGCCACAACGGGTCCCAGCGCGCGAGCACCAGGACGAGCAGGACGAGCCCGGCGGCCGTGAGGGCTCCGGCCGACCACAGCGGGGGCTTGGGGCGCACGGGCTGCCGTCCTCCTGAACATCGCGTGTCCGGCAGGTGACTGACTGTCGATCGTACGCCACCCCGGCGGGCCACGGCGGAGGTCGCACGCGCCGCGCTTGCGCGTTCGGCACGCGCGGACCCCGGTGCGGCGACCAGGCGGAGCGGGCCCCGCCGCCCCTGGTGCGGTGGCGCCGGGCCGGCATCTCGCGCACGGTGGCCGAAAGGCTGCGTCGAACAGACGTCGCCGGAGCGGTGGCCCACCGCCCCCGTCGCGGCACGGACGGTCGCGACGGCGGCGCGTTCGCTCGGCGGCGCTCCCCCGGGCCGGGGCGCACACCGTCTCGGCACGCCCGGGGCGGCGACGCTCTGCGCCGCCCCGACCCGGGGGCGTCGAGCGCGGTGGCGCCGTCGTCGCGGGACTGACCGGGCCGCGGACGCGGTCGGGTCCGGGGGCCGGCGAGCCGCGGGAGCCGGCGGACCGCGGGGCCGCCGCCGCGAGCGGATTCGGCCCGGCGCGCGCTCGCACCGCCGGGGGCGGTGGCAGGCGAAGCCGATCGGTGGTCAGCCATCCGGTCCAGCCCGTTTTGCCCGCCGTGCGGGCGGCTGGTGAACCTGGGGAAGCCCGCTTGGACACCCCCTCCTGGAGCACCTCATGGCCCTGTCCGTATCGAGCGTCGTCCTCCTCGGCATCGTCATCTTCCTGCTGACCCGCAAGGGCGGGCTGAAGGTCTCGCACGCCCTCGTCTGCGCCCTGTTCGGCTTCTACCTGGCGGGCTCGACGATGGCACCGGGGATCGAGGCGGGCGGCAACATGATCGCGTCGCTGGTCTCCGGGCTGAGCCTGTGACGGGTCGGCGCCTCCGGCCGCCCCCCGCCCCGCCGGAAGGGGACCGGCGTCGCCCCGGGAGCCGCGCGAGGGGCGGCCGTTGAGCACGAACCGGTGACGCCGGCGGGCCGCATCGGGCTGATGAAATGCTGATTCACTCGTTCGCCTGTTGGATGGTCCGACGCTTTCTGTGAAGCTTGCGTGACAGAAAGTGATGAACGCCTCCACTCCAGGAGAACTCATGGTGCTGTCCATCTCCGGCGTCGTCCTGTTCGGAGTGATCGGAATTCTGCTGTTCCGCAAGCACGGCCTCAAGCCGTCGCACGCCGTGGTGTGCGCGCTGTTCGGCTTCTACCTGGCGGGCACCGCCATCGGCCCCGGCATCCAGGCGGGCAGTGACAAGCTCGCCGCCCTGCTCGGCGGGATCGCCCTCTAGCGGCGCGGGAGGTTCACGTGGCGCTGCGCTCCCTCGCCCAGGTCCGCGTCCCGCTGCGCGCGCTGCCCCACGGCGCCGGCGACGCGCTGCGGCCGCTGCGCGTGCTCGCGCGCGGCGCGGCCCGGCTCGTGGCGCTGGCGCGGGACTGGTGGGGCCGCACCACCCAGGAGCAGCACGGTCCCGCGCTGTTCCTGGCCGGCTCGTGCGCGCTGTTCCTGTGGCTCATGCCGTACGGGCCGTGGCTGGCGGGTGCGGCGCTGCTCGCGGCCGCCGCCTGGTACGGGCGGGAGCCCGCGGAGGCGGACGCACCCCCGGAGGAGGCCGGTGCGGCGCCGGAGGAGCGGACGGCGCGGCTGCGGGCGCTGTACGAGGCGCTGGTGCCGGTCTTCGCCGTCCCCGGAGACCCGTGCCCCGAGCCGCTGTACGCACCCGGCGGCCCCTTCGAGCAGGCGTTCACCGGGCAGGTCTTCGACTCCGACGGGCGCGTGGCACGCCTCGTGCTGCGCTACCCGCCCTCCTTCCCCGACGGGGAGCCGGAGGCGCGGCTGCGGGTGCAGCGGGTGCTGGCGGCCAAGGCGGGACGGGGGCGGGAGTTCCGGTTCGACTGGGACGAGGAGGCCAACGAGCTGGCGTTCACCGCGCTCGCCCCGCTGCCGACCGGGGTGTGCGCCCAGCGGTTCGTCGTCGCGCCGGGCGAGATGGTGCTCGGGTTCACCGACGGCGAGTCGGTGCAGCGCACGCTGCCGGTGCGCGGCGCCCACGGGACGCTCGACGTGCCGCCGGTGGTGTGGCGCACGGGGCCGCGCTCGACCGAGCCGCACCTGCTGGCGCTCGGTCAGCCCGGGGCGGGGACGACGACGCTGCTGCGGTCGCTGGCGCTCCAGGCGCTGCGCCACGGCGACGTGCTCGTCGTGGACGGCTCGGGGTCCGGGGAGTACGCGGGCCTGGCCGGGCGCCGGGGCGTGCTGTCGGTGGAGACGACGCTGGTGGGCGCGCTGGCCTCGCTGCAGTGGGCGGCGCACGAGACCGAGCGGCGGCTGCTGGCCGCGGTGCGGGCGCAGCAGGCCGGGGCGCCGGCGCGGGAGGCGTGCCGGCCGCTGTGGGTGCTCGTGGACCGGCCGGCCGTCCTCAGCCACCTCGCGCTCGGCGAGGGCCGCGGTGATCCGCAGGAGCTGCTCCAGGTGGCGCTGCGGCACGGGCGCGCGGCACGGGTCTCGGTCGCGGTGGCCGAGCAGTTCGAGGGGGCCGAGGCGCTGGCCCAGGTGGTGCGGGCCTACACCCGGGCACGGGTGGTGCTCGGACCCGCCACGCCGGAGCAGGTGCGCGCGGTGCTCGGCGAACCGCCGCAGACCACCCCGGTGCGGGACGTGCCGCCGGGCCGCGGCTACGCCCGGCTGGGCACCGGACCGGTGCTGCGGCTGCAGGTGCCGGCCACGCCCGACCCGCACGACGAGCTGGCCGGCGAGGCGGAGCGCGAGGCGGTGGCCCGCCTGCTGCCCGGCCACGTCGTCGGCGTCGAGGAGTGCGACGCCGACCCGGCGGGCGGCGCCACCGGACAGGCGGACGGCGCGGGGCCGGAGCCCCGGGCCCGCAGCGGCGCGGGCACCGCGGCGCAGGCGGCGCGGCCGGCCGGCGGGTGACGGCGCGTCGGCCGACCCGGCCGCCGCCACGGGCTCAGGCGACGAAGCTGCGCGGGATCTCCGGCCCGGCGTGTACCCCGCCGCCCGCGACCACCCGGGCCGCGGCCGCGAGCCGGACGGCCGCCTCGGTGGCCACCGGGCCGGACACGGTGAACGGCAGCCGCACGTAGCCCTCGAACGCGCCGTCCACGCCGAAGCGCGGGCCGGAGGGCACCCGGACCCCGAGCCGCTCCCCCGCCTCCGCGATGCGCGAGCCGGACAGGCCGCCGGTGCGCACCCACAGCGTCAGTCCGCCGCGCGGGACGGTGAACTCCCAGTCCGGCAGGTGTTCGCCGACCGCCGCCACGAGCGCGTCCCGGTGCGCGCGGGCCTCCGCGCGGCGGAGGGCCACCGCGCGCTCCCAGCCGCCGTCGGTCAGCAGGCGGGTGACGGCGAGCTGTTCGAGCACCGGGCTGCCCAGGTCCGCCCAGGCGCGGGCGGCGGTGAGGTTGCGGATCACGTCCGGGGTGGCGCGCACCCAGCCGATGCGCAGCCCGGCCCACACCGCTTTGCTGGCCGAGCCGATGGTGATGACGGTGGCGCCGCCGGGGTCGAAGGCGGCCACCGGGCGGGGCGGCGCGGCGGCGGTGGCCTCCTCCAGCGCCAGGTCGGCCATCGTCTCGTCGACGACGAGCGTGGTGCCGGCGGCGCGGGCCGCGGCGACCAGGTCCCGGCGCTGGGCGTCGTCGGCGAGCGCGCCGGTGGGGTTGTGGAAGTCGGCGACGACGTAGGCCATGCGGGGGGCGGCCGCGCGCAGCGCCTGCCGCCAGGCCGGCAGCTCCCACCCGGCGAGCCGGTCGGCCATCGCCACCGGCACCAGCCGGACGCCCACGTCCCGCATCAGGTGCAGCACGTTGGCGTAGCTGGGGTGCTCGACGGCGACCCGCTCGCCGCGCGGCGCCAGCAGGCGGCAGATCGCGGCGACGGCGCCCATCGCCCCCGTGGTGATCATCACCTGCTCCGGCATCGTCGGCAGGCCGCGGGCGGTGTACCGGTCGGCGATGGCCTGGCGCAGATCGGGCAGTCCGGCCGGGTAGTCGCCGTGGGTCGAGGCGTAGGGCGGGAGGTCGGCCAGGGCACTGGTGAAGGCCTGGCTCACGTGCGGTTCGGGAGCCGGCAGGGCGGCGCAGGCGAGGTCGATGACGGTGCCCGCCGACTCCGGCGGCAGCGGCTCCAGGCTCCGGCTGGGCGGCGGGCTGCCCGCCGGGACGGCCGTCCAGCTACCGGCGCCGCGGCGGGAGGCGAGGAAGCCCTCGGCGCGCAACGCCTCGAAGGCGGCGGCCACGGTGGTGCGGCTGACGGCCAGGGCTCCGGCCAGTTCGCGCTCGGCGGGCAGCCGGGCGCCGACCGAAACGCGGCCTTCGAGGACGAGCAGCCGCACGCCGTCGGCCAGCGCCCGGTAGGCGGGCGTGCCGGAACGCGGCGCGGCCTGCGCGGTGCGCTGCGAACGCAGGAGCCGCACGAGCTGGGGGGCGCCGACCGCTGAGGTCCACTCGGGCATCGCAAGGGCCACCTTTCCGGGATTGGCCACCGAATTGGCCTGATCGGTGGGTTCAGGATGCCACCCGCCCGGGACGCGGCTCAAGGGCGGGGCGCGGACGGGCGGCGGCCCCACGCCTGGGTTGCCGGGGGCGGCCCGGTGGGCGCCGCGCGCGGGGGCACCGCGGGCGCCGTGCCCGCCGCACCCGGTGGGCCCGGCGGCGACTCCGGTGTCCTGCGCGCCGGGGCGGCAGGCGATACTGCGCCCGTGACGACTGCGGCGCACCCCTACTTCGACCACCCCCGCCCGCTCGCCTTCGCCCACCGGGGCGGGGCCGCCGAGGGCCTGGAGAACAGCCGGTCCGCGTTCGCCCGGGCGGTGGACCTGGGCTACCGGTACCTGGAGACCGACGTCCACGCCACGGCCGACGGCGCGCTGGTGGCCTTCCACGACGACACCCTGGACCGGGTGACCGACGGCCGCGGCCGCATCGCCGACCTGCCGTGGTCGGCGGTCGCCGCGGCCCGCGTCGGCGGGCGGGAGCCGGTGCCGCTCTTCGCGGACCTGCTGCGGGAGTTCCCGCACACCCGGTGGAACATCGACGTCAAGGCCGACGCCGCGGTCGAGCCGCTGCTGCGGGTGCTCCGGGAGCAGGACGCCTGGGACCGGGTGTGCGTCGGCTCGTTCGACGAGAGGCGGGTGGTGCGGGCGCGCGGGCTGGCCGGGGCGCGGCTGGCGACGTCGCTGGGCACGTGCGGCGTCCTGGCGCTGCGGCTGCGCTCGTGGCGGCTGCCGGCGCCGGTGCGGCCGAGCGCGCTGGCCGCGCAGGTGCCGCGCCGGCACGGTCCGGTGCCCGTCGCCGACCGGGCCTTCGTGCGCACCGCGCACCGCCTGGGCCTCCAGGTGCACGTGTGGACCGTCAACGACGCCGCCCACATGCGCGAGCTGCTGGACCTCGGCGTGGACGGGATCATGACCGACCGCCTGGAGCTGCTGCGCGAGGTGCTGGCCGAACGCGGGGCCTGGACGGGGTGAGCGGGGGCCGGGATACGGTTTCGGCCACAGCCGGTCCGCACGGGGCCGGGCGGGGCGGACGAGGGGGACGCAGGTGGAGTCCAGGGTCGTGAGCGAGCCCGCGGGCGGCTCGGGTGACGCGGGCGCGCGCCGCCGCGAGCAGCGGGGCTGGTACTGGTACGACTGGGCGAACTCGGTCTTCCAGACCAGCGTCCTCACCGTGTTCCTCGGGCCGTACCTCACGACGGTCGCCAAGGCGGCGGCGGACGCGGACGGGTACGTCTACCCGCTGGGCATCCCGGTGCGCGACGGCTCCTACTTCGCCTACGTCATCTCGGCCTCGGTGCTGCTGTCGGTGCTGGTGATGCCGCTGGTGGGGGCGGTCGCGGACCGCACGGGGCGCAAGAAGCCGCTGCTGGGCACGTTCGCCTACCTGGGCGCGGCGGCGACGCTGGGCATGTTCTTCCTCGACGGCGACCGCTACCTGCTGGGCGGCCTGCTGCTGATCGCGGCCAACGTGGCCTACGCGGCCTCGATCGTCGTCTACCACGCCTTCCTGCCGCAGATCGCCGAGCCGCACGAGCGCGACGCGGTCTCCTCCCGCGGCTGGGCCTTCGGGTACGCGGCCGGCGCGCTGGTGCTGGTGGCGAACCTGGGGCTGTTCCTGGGGCACGACGCGCTGGGCGTCGAGGAGGGGACGGCGGTGCGCATCTGCCTGTCCTCGGCGGGGCTGTGGTGGGCGCTGTTCACGTTGGTGCCGCTCACGCGCCTGCGGGACCGGCCGGGCACGGTGGCCGGGGCGCGGCTGTCGCTGACCGGGGGCTTCCGGCAGTTGGGGCAGACGGTGCGCGAGCTGCGCCGCTACCCGCTGACGCTGCTGTTCCTGCTGGCGTACCTGCTCTACAACGACGGCGTGCAGACGGTGATCACCCAGGCCTCGGTGTTCGGCTCCGAGGAGCTGGGGATGGAGCAGGAGACGTTGATCGGCGCGATCCTGCTGGTCCAGGTCCTGGCGATCTTCGGCGCGCTGGGACTGGGCCGGCTGGCGGAGCGCCACGGGGCCAAGCGGACGATCCTGGGTTCGCTGGTGGCGTGGACGGTGGTCGTGGGGTGCGGGTACGTCCTGCCGGCCGGCGAGCCGGTGTGGTTCTTCTGCCTCGCGGCGGCGATCGGGATGGTGCTGGGCGGCACGCAGGCGCTCTCGCGCTCGCTGTACGCCCAGCTCGTGCCGCGCGGCAAGGAGGCGGAGTACTTCTCGCTCTACGAGGTGAGCGACCGGGGGACGAGCTGGCTGGGGCCGCTGCTGTTCGGGCTGACGTACCAGCTCACCGGCAGCTACCGGGACGCGATCATCTCGCTCGTGGTCTTCTTCGTGCTGGGATTCGTGCTGCTGCTGCGGGTGCCGGTGCGCCGGGCCGCGGCGGCCGTCGGCAACACCGATCCCGGCCGGATTTAGCCCCCGTGCGGCGCGGGCGGTAGTGTACTCCTCCGGCCCGCCGCGTCGAACCGCTACCACGCGTATACCAGGCAGGAACGCCGGGTGACATCTCCGCTACAGATGTGACAAAGCGGGCACTGGCGGGTACAACAAGGGCGGCTACGACGGGCGACGCATGTCCCGATTCGGGAATCTTCACCGCCGACCGGACGTTGACCGGATGACGACGACAGCGACACCTGTCCTGTGGGCGACAAGCCCGGGAGGCACGATTCATGAGTGAGCGAGCTCTGCGCGGCACGCGACTCGTGGTGACCAGCTACGAGACGGACCGCGGCATCGACCTGGCACCCCGCCAGGCCGTGGAGTACGCATGCGAGAACGGACATCGGTTCGAGATGCCGTTCTCGGTCGAGGCGGAAGTCCCGCCGGAGTGGGAGTGCAAGGTCTGCGGCTCCCAGGCCCTGCTGGTGGACGGCGAGGGCCCCGAGGAGAAGAAGACGAAGCCGGCGCGTACTCACTGGGACATGTTGATGGAGCGGCGCACGCGCGAGGAGCTGGAGGAGGTGCTGGCCGAACGGCTGGCCGTCCTGCGCTCCGGTGCGATGAACATCGCGGTGCACCCTCGCGACAGCCGCAAGTCGGCCTAGCCCCCGGCGGGCTGGACCGGCGTACGGCACACACACGGCGCGGAGGCCGGTGGGCCGCCCTGAGGGCGGGTTCCCACCGGCCTCCGCGCCGTCGTGCGCGGGGATGCGCAGCCGGGCCGGCGGGCCGGGCGGCGCCGGGCACCGAAGCCGTACGCCTCGGGGCGGCGCCGTGCCGCCCCGGAGCCCGCGCGGGGGTTTCAGCGGGCCGGTGCGGGCCGCGCGGGGGTCACGGAGCCGGGCGGGGCGGGCCGCCGGGGCCCCCGTCGTCGCGGTCGCCCTCGCCGTCGTCGTCGCGCACGACCTCGCCCTGGACGACCTTCCCGTCCGGACGGCGCATGCGCGCCTGGTCCCCGGCGGTGCGGGCCTGGCGCAGCGCTTCCCCCAGGGAGCCGGTTCCGGCGGCGGACGCCCGCCGTGCCAGCCAGCGGTCGGTGCCCCGGCGCAGCAGGGCGGCCGTCGGCGGGAAGAGGCACAGCAGCCCGGCGGCGTCCGACAGCAGGCCCGGCAGCATCAGCAGGAGCCCGCCGAGCACGGCCGGGGCGTGCCCGCCGGACGGCGTGCGGGACGGGCGCGGGGCGGCGGGCCCCGGGGCGGTGCCGGGGGGCTGGAGCGCCTCGGTCAGCGTCCGCAGGGCGCGGCGGCCGGCGCGCTTGATGACGGCGGCGCCCAGGACGAAGGTGGCGGCCAGCAGGAGGAAGACGGTCAGTCCGCCGGCCGCGTCACCGACGAGGAGGAGCAGCCACACCTCCAGCACGGCCCAGGCGGCCACGGCCAGCGGCAGCAGGGCGCGCACCCGGGCCCGTGGGCGGGTCCGCGGGCCGCCGGTGGCGGGGCCGCCGTCTCGGGCGCCGGACCGCCGGCCGGGCGGTTCGTACCGGCTCGGGTCACGCGTGCTCATGGTTCCCAGTGTGCCTGGGCCGCACCGCCTGCTCGAAACGGGAGCGCACGCCCCACGCCGTCACCCGCCACAGGGCCTCGACGACGATGTCCCGGCTCATCTTGCTGTCGCCCAGCTCCCGGTCGATGAAGGTGATGGGCACCTCGACGACGTGGTAGCCGGCGCGCACGGCGCGGTGGGCGAGGTCGACCTGGAAGCAGTAGCCCTGGGAGGCGACGGTGTCGATGCCCATGCCGCGCAGGGTGTCGGCGCGGAAGGCCCGGAAGCCGCCGGTGACGTCGCGGATGGGGATGCCCAGCGCCAGGCGCGAGTAGGTGCTGCCGCCCCGGGAGAGGAGGACGCGCCCGGTCGACCAGTTCACCACGCGGCCGCCGGGCACCCAGCGGGAGCCGAGCACCAGGTCGGCGCCGCGCAGCGCGGTGAGCAGCCGGGGCAGTTCCTCGGGCTGGTGGGAGCCGTCGGCGTCCATCTCCACCAGCACGTCGAAGCCGTGCTCCATGCCCCAGCGGAACCCCGCGAGGTAGGCGGCGCCCAGGCCCTCCTTGCCGGGCCGGTGCAGCACCCGCACCCGCTCGTCCCCGGCGGCCAGTTCGTCGGCGAGCTTGCCGGTGCCGTCGGGGCTGTTGTCGTCGGCGACCAGGATGTGCGCCTGGGGCACGGCCGCGCGGGTGCGGCGGACGACCGAGGCGATGTTGTCGACCTCGTTGTAGGTCGGGATGATCACCAGGGCCGGACCCGGCGGGCTGAAGCGCCGCACCTCGACGCGTTCGCGGTCACTCACGGCTGTTCCCCTTCTCGTCCGGACGGCGCAGGCGGCCGTGGAGGATGGCGGCGGCCCAGGCAAGGAGGCCCACCATAGCGAGGGCCCACTCGGGCGCGGAGCCGACGCGGTCGGCGAGGGTGACGTCGTCGCGCAGGGGCAGTTCGGCCGTGAGGACGTCCCGGGTGAACTCCTCGGTGCGCTGCTCGATCGTGCCGTCCGGGGCGACGATGGCGCTGATGCCGCTGGGGGCGGCGGTGACGACGGCGCGGCCGTGCTCCATGGCGCGCAGCCGGGACATGGCGAGCTGCTGCTCGGGCTGGCCGGTTCGGCCGTAGGTGGCGTTGTTGGTCTGGATCACCAGGGCGCGGGCCCCGGCGGTCACGGTGTCGCGCACGATCTCGTCGTAGGCGACCTCGAAGCAGATCACGTCCCCCAGCCGGGCCGGGCCCACCTGCAGCACCCCCGCCTGGCGGCCGGGCCAGAAGTCGCGCGGTACGCGTTCGAGGCGGGTGATGACGGTGCTGAGCTGCTCGCGGAAGGGCACGTACTCGCCGAAGGGCACGGGGTGCTGCTTGGTGTAGGAGTCGCCCGGGCCGGTGCGCGGGTCCCACACGATGCCCTGGTTCTCGACGTACCCCTCCTCGGTGGGGTGGTCGACCAGGGCGCCGACGAGGATGGGCACGCCCACGGCGTCGGCGGCGCGGTCGATGGCCGCGTACGCCTCGGGCGACCGGTGCGGGTCCAGGTCGGAGGCGTTCTCCGGCCAGATCACCAGGTCCGGCTGGCGGGCGCGGCCCGCCGCCACGTCGGCCGCCAGGTCGAGCGTGGCCTCGACGTGGTTGTTCAGGATGAGCATGGGCCGGCCGAGGAAGTCCATGCCGGGCTGCTGGACGTCGCCCTGGACGACCGCGATGTCCACGGTGTCGTCCGCGTCGGTGGGTATGGGGACGGCGTATCCGGCCAGGGTGACCGCGGCGGCCAGCCCGGCGGCACCGCACAGGGCCCGGGCCGGGCGGCCCGGTGCGGGGGCGGGAGCGTCGGCGCGGTCGTCGGCCGGGGCCGGGGCGGTGCGCGGACGTTCCGGCCCGGCGCCGCGCCGCGCCCGGCGCAGCCGGTGGGCGGCCAGGGCGGCCGCGGCCAGCAGCGTCCCGGCGAGGGCGACGGCGAAGGTGACCAGCGGCGCTCCGCCGAGCGCGGCGAGCGGGGTGAAGGGCGAGCCGGTGTTGGCGAAGGCCAGCCGCCCCCACGGGAAGCCGCCCAGCGGCACCCGGTCCCTGGCCCACTCCTCGGCGACCCACAGGCAGGCCCCCCACAGGGGCCACAGCGGCAGCCGGGAGGTGACGGCCAGGCCGGAGCCCAGCAGGGCCAGGAAGAGGGCCTGGAGCAGCGAGAGGCCCAGCACGGCGTCCCAGCCGATCACCCGCAGCCACTGCAGGAGACCGACGAAGAAGGCCAGGCCGAAGACGAGCCCGGCGGCAGCGCCCTGCCGGGCGGTGCGGTGCCGGGTGAGCAGGCCGAGGGCGGCGACGGCGACCAGGGAGAGGGGCCACAGGCCGACCGGGGGGAAGGCGGCGGCCAGGGCGAGTCCGCCGGCGGCCGCGGCCGCGCAGCGCAGGAGCCCGGGGCGGCTGGGCCGCAGGGCGGACCGCCGGCGCGGTCCGCCCTCCGGCGCTCCGCCGGGGGGCGTCTCCGGCGGAGCGCCGTGCGGCGCTGCCGAGGGCGCGGAGGCGGGGGCGGAAGCGGGCGGCTGCTTCGCACCGGCCGGCGACGGCCCGGTGGCGGGCGCGGGCGGCGGTGCGGCGTCGCCCGGGGCGCCGGAGGCGGGGGCGGGGGAGCCGTCCGGGAGGGCCTGCGGCGCGGGCGGGCGCCCGGCAGGCTCGGCCGCCCCGCCGGGAGCGTCGGCGGACGCCCCGGCGGGGAGCGGTCCGGAGGTGGTGTCGGGGCCCGGTGCCACGGTTGCGGCCTTCCTGCAGCGGAGGAGATCTGAGGTGACCGTACAACGACGGGCGGGAGCCGTGAGTGCCAGGCGGGCGCGGTGGGAGCTGCGGTCGGGGCCCGGCGCCCTTCGGGCCGACCTGGGACCCGCTGGCTGCGGATCTACCGAAAGCCGTTGTCTACTGAGCGTCCGGGCCCCACCCGGGTCCCACCTGCCGGTCGAACGAAACCTTCCGCCCCCGTGCCGCGGGCGCTGGCCCTGGCTCCGCTGCGCGGGGGGACCCCCGACCGGACGTCCTGTGGTGGACTCCGCCGAACCTACCGGGCCACGACGCCCGCCTGTCAACAGTCGTTTGACCTGTGTCTTGGCCGAACGCGGTGGCGAACGGGCAGCTCAGGCGGTACGACGGGCGGCCGGCAGGCCCGGCCCGGGGCCGCACCTTCGGGCGTACGGCGCGCGGCGCAGATCACTCGTTCGGCCGCGCGAAGACGGTCCGGCCGCCCACCACGGTCCGCAGGCACAGCGGCAGTTGGGCCCCGGGGCTCAGGTCGGGCAGGCCCGGGGTGCCCGAGCGCGGGTCGGTGGACCAGCCCGCGACCCGGGTGTCGGGCGCCTGCACGAGCAGCTCGCCGGTGCGCCAGACCGCGTAGTCGGCCGGGGCGCCCGGCACCAGCGTCCCGGCGTCGTCGCGCCCGAGCGCCCGCCAGCCGCCGCGGGTGTGGGCGGCGAAGCCGGCGCGCGCGGAGATCCGGTGCTCGGGGGTGCGGTGGAAGGCGGCGGCGCGCACCGCGGCCCAGGGGTCGAGCGGCGTCACCGGGCTGTCGGACCCGAAGGCGAGGGGGACGCCGGCGCGGCTGAGCGCGGCGAACGGATTCAGGCCGCGGGCCCGGTCGGCGCCCAGGCGCTGGGCGTACATGCCCGTCTCCCCGCCCCAGGCGGCGTCGAAGCCGGGCTGCACGGAGGCGATCAGCGCGAACTCGGCGAACGCGCCGATGTGGGCGGCGGTGAGCATCTCGGCGTGTTCGACCCGGTGGCGCAGGGCGCGCACGGGGCCGGCCCCCAGGCGCTCGGCGGCGGCGCGGACGCCGTCGGTGACGGCGCTCAGCGCGGCGTCGCCGATGGCGTGGAAACCGGCCTGCAGGCCGGCCTCGGTGCAGGCGGCGACGTGGGCGGCGACGGCGTCCGCGTCGAGGTGCGCGGCGCCGGTGTGCGGGGCGTCGGCGTAGGGGGCGTGCAGGTGGGCGGTGTGGGAACCGAGGGAGCCGTCGGCGAAGAGGTCCCCGGCGGCGCCGACCGCGCCCAGCTCCCGGACCCGCCGGGCGTCCTCGGCGCCGGTGACGGCCTCGGCCCAGTAGCCGAAGACCCGGGGGCCGTCCTCCTCGGCGGCCAGGGCCAGCAGGGCCGTCAGGTCCTCGGCGCTGGAGATGTCCGGGCCCGCGCACTCGTGCAGCGAGCCGATGCCCAGGGTGGCGGCGCGGCGCAGGGCGGCGCGCTGGGCGGCCGCGCGCTGGGCGGGGCTGACGGCGGCGTGGGCGGCCTCGCGCACCGCGTGGTGGGCGGCCGCGGTGAGCGGGGCGTCGGCGGCGAAGCCGGGCAGCTCGCGCACGCCGGTGACCTGGTCCAGCAGGGCGGTGGTGGCGAGCGCGGAGTGGACGTCGACGCGGGTGAGGTAGAGCGGGCGGCCACCGGCGGCCGCGTCCAGCTCCGCGCGGGTGGGCGGGCGTCCCTCGGGCCAGGCGGTGGTGTCCCAGCCGTGGCCGAGCAGCACTCGGTCGTCCGGCCGGGCGGCGGCGTGCTCGCGGACGCGGTCGAGG
This sequence comes from Streptomyces marinisediminis, assembly GCF_026262575.1. GTDB lineage: Bacteria > Actinomycetota > Actinomycetes > Streptomycetales > Streptomycetaceae > Streptomyces > Streptomyces marinisediminis. The sequence continues at coordinate 90,045 of NZ_JAPKFL010000015.1, read as the reverse complement.
GCGGCGGTGAGCGAGGTGCAGGACGTCAGGTCGAGCCCGGTCAGTGCGAGGCCGGTGGCCGTGGTGTGCACGTGCGCGTCGGTGAAGGCGGGGGTGACCAGCGCGCCGTCGAGCGGGACCACCTCGTCCACGCCGTCCGCGAAGGAGTCGGCGGCGCCCTCGGAGCCGAGCCAGGCGACGCGGTCGCCCTCCACCACCATCGCGGTCGCGAAGGGGTCGGCCGGGCTGTAGACGTGCCCGCCGCACAGGAGGACGGTGCGGGGCTTCTCGCGGGAGGTGGCGCGCTCACTCATGGGGCCAGTCTCCCGCCCGGGTGCGCGCGGGCGCCGCGCGGGGTCCGCCACCGGGCGCGGGGCGCCGGGGGCTCACAGGCGCGGGGGGCGCGCCTCGTACGGGGTGGACAGGACGACCGTGGTGCGGGTGGAGACGCCCGCGAGGGTGCGGATGCGGGCGAGCAGGTGCTCCAGCTCGATGGGGGTGCCCACGCGGACCTTGAGGATGTAGTTCTCGTCGCCCGCCACGCTGTGGCACGCCTCGATCTCGGGCACGTCGGCGAGCCGCTCGGCGATGTCGTCCGGGGCGCTGGGGTCGAAGGGGGCGACGGAGATGAACGCGGTCATGGGCAGGCCGACGGTCTCGGCGTCCACGAGCGCCGCGTAGCCGCGGATCACGCCGCGCTGCTCCAGCCGCCGTACCCGCTGGTGCACGGCCGACGTGGACAGGCCCGTGGCTTTGCCCAGGTCGGTGTAGCTCATCCGCCCGTCCTTGACGAGCAACTGCACGATCTGCCGGTCCAGCTCCTCCACAGCAGCTCAACCTACTCCCCCCGGCGCACTCCGGCACGGGAAGCGCGGGTTCCGGGCCCGTGAACGCGCGGGTTGTGAGCAAGGCCACACCGAGTGCTGCGCAGTCCGCGGGGTGGCGGAGATTACCCGCGGGCCCGGACGGGAAATGCTTGCTGTGGCCGAGACCAGCCGTCCCAGGGCACCGTCCGGCCGGTCCATCCGAGGGGGATGCATGCGTAAGACCAAGCCGCTTCGCTCCGAGGCCCCGCAGGCCGCGCCCGATCCCGCCGAGGGAGCCGAGCAGGGCGCCGAGGAGCCGGACGATCCGTACGACTCCGTGGAGATCTACCGGGTGTCCTGCCCCCGGTGCGCGCAGCCGATCGCGCTGCTCGCGGACGAGGAGAGGCTCCCGGAGCACGCGCTGTGCGCGACGCCGTGGAACCCGTTCGGGCTCACGGTGTGCCGGGGTTCGGGCCTGCCGGTGACCGACGCCCCGCCGGCCGACGACGGCACGGCCCAGGAGTTCGACGCCGCCGCCCTGCTGACGCTGCCCGCCGGTCTGGACTGGCGCACGCAGCCCTTCTCGCACGCCGCCGGGCCCGGCCGCTGACGCCTGGGGGCCGCACCGGCGCCCGCACGCTGGCCGCGCGCAGCCGGTGGTCCACTCCCCCGGCGCGCACCGCACGGCGCCCCGGACGCGCACCGCACGGCCCCCGCTGTGTCGGCGTGACGCACGGCCGCGGTGTACGCGGCACGCGCGCGCCGACCCCGGCTGACGTCGCCGCCCGTCCGTTCGTCGCGCGCCACGCCCGTGACCAGGGCGTGCGCGGGCCGGAGCGGGCGGGGACGGCGGCCCGCACGCGGTGTCCGACGGGGCGGCCGCGGCGCTCACCGTCCGGGGGCTGCCCGTCCGGGGGCTGCCGCATGGGCTCCGCGCGGCAGGCCGGCGGGCGCGGGTGCGCCCGTGTGGGCGGCGGTGGGGGCGCGGTACCCGCGCGGTCGCGGCGGCGCGGGCGGTGCTGGCGGCTCTCCTCGCCGCCGTCCGCCCTCGTCGGGCGGGGTCCGCGGACAGTCCGGGTGCCCGCCGAGGAGGGACGCGCGTCCCCGCGTCCCCACCCGGTACGGCGCCGCGGCGGCTACCGGGTCTCGGGCCCGAGCAGGGCGCGGGAGATGACCACGCGCTGGATCTGGTTGGTGCCCTCGACGATCTGCAGCATCTTCGCCTCGCGCATGTAGCGCTCGGCGGGGAAGTCGGCGGTGTAGCCGTAGCCGCCGAGCACCTGCACGGCGTCGGTGGTCACCTGCATGGCCGCATCGGTGCACACGAGCTTGGCCATGGCCGCCTCCTTGCCGAACGGCAGGCCGTCGTCGCGGCGGCGGGCGGCGGCCAGGTAGAGCGCGCGCCCGGCCTCGACGCGGGCGGCCATGTCGGCCAGCAGGAAGCGCAGCCCCTGGAAGTCCGCGACGGGACGGCCGAACTGCTCGCGGCCCTTGGCGTAGCGCAGCGCCTCGTCCAGCGCGCTCTGGGCCAGCCCCACCGCGCACGCGGCGATGCCCAGGCGGCCGGAGTCCAACGCGGCCAGCGCGACGGAGAAGCCCTGGCCCTCCTCGCCGACGCGCCGGGCGTCGGGGACGCGGACGCCGTCGAAGTGGACCTGGGCCGTGGGCGAGCCCTTCATGCCCATCTTGCGTTCCGGCGCCGCGGCGCTCAGCCCCTGCGCGTCGCCCGGCACCAGGAACGCGGTGACGCCGCGCGCCCCGTCGGGGCCGGTGCGGGCGAGCACGGTGTAGAAGTCGGCGATGCCGCCGTGGGTGATCCAGGCCTTGGTGCCCTCGAGCACCCAGGCGTCGCCGTCGCGTACCGCGCGGGTGCGCAGCGCGGCGGCGTCGGACCCGGAGGCGGGTTCCGACAGGCAGTAGGCGCCCAGCAGTCCGCCCCCGAGCATGGCGGGCAGGTGTTCGGTGAGCTGCTCCTTGGTGCCGAAGGCGGCGAGCGCGTGGCAGGCCAGGCTGTGCACGCTCACGCCCAGGCCGACGGTGAGCCGGGCCGCGGCCAGCTCTTCGAGCATTTGGAGGTAGACCTCGTAGGGCTGCTCGCCGCCGCCGTACTCCTCGGGGTAGGGCAGGCCGAGCAGGCCGGAGCGCGAGAGCAGCGTGAAGGTCTCCCGGGGGAAGCGGCCGGCGTCCTCCTCCGCCGCCGCGGCGGGCCGGACCTCCCGCTCCACCAGGTCGCGGACCAGGACCAGCAGGTCCCGGGCTTCCTCCGTGGGCAGCCGGCGTTCCACCGGCGGAGGGATGTACTCGGACATCGCGGCGCTCTCCTCCCTGTCGGGCGCTACGGCGGTGACGCCGGGGTGTGGCGGCGCCGCCGGGGGTATGACAAGCCGCGGCGGTGCTCCTCCGGGTTACAAAGGCGGCTGACCAGCGACTGTGCGTGTGGAGTATGCCCGATCGACGGCCTCCCGTCACTGGTGTCACGGCGAACGCTCCTGGCGCGGGAGCCCGGGCGGGCGTTAGCGGGGCGGGCGCGAGGGGAACCGGGGACGGGGCCCGCTGTCGACGACGTACCCCCTGGAGTGCCGATGCAAGCGCTGACCGTCGCCCCGCAGGAGCCGGACTCGCTGCGCGTGGAGGACCTGCCCGACCCCTCCCCCGGCCCCGGCGAGCTGCTGGTTGAGGGGGTGGCGCTCGGGGTGTGCGGCACCGACCGGGAGATCGCGGCCGGGGACTACGGCTGGGCTCCGCCGGGCCGGGAGCGGCTGGTGCTCGGGCACGAGTCCCTGGGCCGGGTGCGGCACGCGCCGCCGGACAGCGGCTTCGCCCCCGGTGACCTGGTGACGGGCGTGGTGCGCCGCCCGGACCCGGTGCCGTGCGGCGCCTGCGCCCACGGCCAGTTCGACATGTGCCGCAACGGCCGCTACACCGAGCGCGGCATCAAGGAGCGCGACGGCTACGGCTCGACGCTGTGGACGGTGGAGGCCGACTACGCCGTCCGGGTCGACGCCTCCCTGGCCCGGGTGGGCGCGCTGATGGAGCCGACCACGGTGGTGGCCAAGGCCTGGGACCAGGTGACGGCCGTCGGCGGGCGGGCCTGGTTCGCGCCGCGTGCGGTGCTGGTCACGGGTGCGGGGCCGATCGGCCTGCTGGCCGCCCTGCTGGGGCGGCAGCGCGGGCTCCAGGTGCACGTGCTGGACCGGGTGACCGGCGGGCGCAAGCCCGAGCTGGTGCGGTCGCTGGGCGGGACGTACCACAGCGGCTCCGTCTCCGACGTGCTCCGCGAGGTGCGGCCCGACGTCGTCATCGAGGCGACCGGTGCGCCCTCCGTCGCGTTCGACGCCATGATCGGCCTGGGGGCGTACGGCGTGCTGTGCCTGACCGGGGTCTCCCCCACCGGGCGCACGCTCCGGGTGGACGCCGGGGCGATCAACCGGGAGCTGGTGCTGGAGAACTCGGTCGTCGTCGGCTCGGTGAACGCGGGCAAGCGGCACTACGAGGACGCCGCGCGGGCGCTGGGCGCGGCGGACGCGGGGTGGCTGGACGCGCTGATCACCCGCAGGGTGCCGCTCGCCCGCTTCCGGGAGGCGTTCGAGCGGCAGCCCGACGGGGTCAAGACGGTCCTGGAACTCGGCTGAGGCCACCGCGCGGCCGGCCGGCCGGCGCCCGGGCGGGCCGGGCGCCGGGGCAGGGGGTGGTCAGCGGCGCAGGGCCCGGCGGGCGGCGGCCAGGGCGGTGAGGACCGCCGCCCCGGTGGCCGCCAGGGCGGCGCCCCGGGCCCGTGGCGAGGGGCCGGTGGGCCGCTGCGCCCGCGCCCGGTGCCGTGCGTGCAGCCCGGCGGCGAGCACCTCGGCCACGTGGAGCGGGACGCGCCCGGTGTCGGACTGCTCCACCTGGGTGCGGCAGCTGTAGCCGTCGGCGAGGACGAGCGTGTCCGGGTCGGCCTCCCGGACCGCCGGGAGCAGGCCCTCCTCGGCGCAGGCCCGGGAGACGTCGTAGTGGCCGCGTTCGAATCCGAAGTTGCCCGCGAGGCCGCAGCAGCCCACGTCCAGCACCTCGGCCTCGACCCCGGCACGCCGCAGCAGCTCCTGGTCGGCCTCGAACCCCATGATCGCGTACTGGTGGCAGTGGCGCTGCACAACGGCCCGGGCCCGGACGGGCGGCGGCCGCCAGTCGGGGGCGCGCTCGGTGAGCACCTCGGCGAAGGTGCGGGTCAGCTCGCGCAGCCGGGCGACGCCGGGGTCCTCGGGCAGCAGGTCGGGCGCGTCGGCGCGGAAGACGGCGGTGCAGCTCGGCTCCAGTCCGACGACCGGCGTGCCGCGCCGCAGGTCGTCGGCGAGTACGTCCACCGTGCGGCGCAGCACCCGCTTGGCCACGTCCAGTTGGCCGGTGGAGATCCAGGTCAGGCCGCAGCACACCGCCTCGGTGGGCACCTTGACGTGGAAGCCGGCCGCTTCGAGCACCTCCACGGCGGCGCGGCCGACGGCCGGGTGGAAGGAGTTGGTGAAGGTGTCCGGCCACACCACCACCTCGCCGCGGTGCCCGCTGCCGCGCGTGCCGCCGCGCTCGCGCCACCAGTCGGTGAGGGTCTGCCCGGCGAAGAGCGGGACGTCGCGCTCGGGCGCGACGCCCGCGACGGCCTTGGCCACGCGGCCCAGCCCGGGGGCCTGGGAGAGCGCGTTGACGACGCGGGGCGCCCGCGTGGCCAGCCGCGCCACCAGCGGCAGCCAGCCGAGCGAGTAGTGGGTGCGCGGGCGCGGCCGCCCGGCGTAGTGCTGGTGCAGGAACTCGGCCTTGTACGTGGCCATGTCGACGTCGACCGGGCAGTCGCTCTTGCAGCCCTTGCAGGCCAGGCACAGGTCGAGGGCGTCCTTGACCTCGGTGGAGCGCCAGCCGTCGGTGACGGGCGAGTCGCCCCGGGTCATCTCGTACAGCAGCCGGGCCCGCCCCCGGGTGGAGTGCTCCTCCTCCCGGGTGACGCGGTAGCTGGGGCACATCACGCCGCCCTCCAGCGAGCGGCACTTGCCGATGCCCACGCAGCGCAGGGCCGCCTGGCCGAAGTTCCGGTCGGGCGGGAAGGTGAAGGCGGTGGGCGGGTCGGGCGGGGTGAACCCGGCGCCCAGCCGCAGGTCGTCGTCGAGGCGGCGCGGCCGGACGACCTTGCCGGGGTTCATGCGGTCGCGCGGGTCGAAGACGGCCTTCAGGCGGCCGAACGCCTCGACCAGTTCGGGGCCGAACATCGTCTCCAGCAGCTCGCCGCGCGCCTGTCCGTCGCCGTGTTCGCCGGAGAGCGAACCGCCCAGGCGCTTGACGAGTCGGGCGGCGCGCTCCGTGAAGGCGCGCATGGTGGCGATGCCCTCGGTGGTGGCCAGGTCGAAGGGGATGCGGCAGTGCACGCAGCCGTCGCCGAAGTGGCCGTAGACCGACGGGTGGTTGTAGTCGAACTCCTCGAACAGCTCGCGCAGCGCGCGCAGGTACTCCCCGAGCCGGTCCACGGGGACGGCCGAGTCCTCCCACCCCGGCCAGTTCTCGCGCTGTCCGGGGACGTGGGCCGTGGCGCCGAGTCCGGACTCGCGCACGGCCCACAGCAGCGCGGCGTCGCCCGGATCGGTGAAGCGCCTGGTGCCCACCGCGCCCGGCGCGTCGTCCAGCAGGCGGGCGATCTTCTCCTCGGCCTCCTCGGGGCTGTCGGCGGCGAGCTCCACCATGAGGAAGGCGCCCCCCTCGGGGAGCAGGCCCAGGCCCTCGGTGTTGAGCCGCTTCTCGTGCTGGTAGCTGATGAGCTGCTCGTCGATGCCCTCCAGCGCGTGCGGCCGGTGCCGCAGGACGGCCGGGACGTGGTCGGCGGCGGTGGCCACGTCGGGGTAGCCCAGCACCGCCAGGACCGTGGCCCGCGGCAGCGGGACCAGCTCCAGTTCGGCCCGCAGGACGGTTACGAGGGTGGACTCGGAGCCGACCAGGAGTCCGGCGAGGTCGAAGCCGTTCTCGGGCAGCAGCGCGTCGAGGTTGTAGCCGGAGACACGGCGCGGGATGTCGGGGTAGCGCTCGCGCACCAGGTCGGCGTAGCGCTCCCGCAGCGCGACGAGCTGCCGGTGGATCTCGGCGGCGCGGTCCGGCCCCGCGGTGAGCCGGGCGAGTTCGGCGTCGTCGGTGGGCCCCACCCACATGCGGGTGCCGTCGTAGGTGAGCACCTCCAGGCGGCGGATGTTGTCGGCGACCTTGCCGTAGGCCTGGGCGGTCGAGCCGCAGGAGTTGTTGCCGATCATCCCGCCGATCGTGCAGTTGGGGTGGGTGGCCGGGCGCGGCCCGTAGTGCAGGCCGTGCGGGGCGAGGCGGCGGTTGAGTTCGTCGAGCACGATGCCGGGTTCGACGACGCAGCTCCGCGCCTCGGGGTCGACGGAGACGAGCCGGTCGCAGTACTTGCTCCAGTCGATGACGACGCCCTCGTTGCAGCACTGGCCGGCCAGGCTGGTGCCGCCGCCCCGGGACAGCAGCGGGGCGTCGTGCTCCCGGCACACCTCGACGGCGGCGACGGCGGCCTCCACGGTGTGCGGCAGGACGACGCCGAGGGGCACCTGCCGGTAGTTGGAGGCGTCGGTGGCGTACGTGGCGCGGGAGCCGGCGTCGAAGCGCACTTCGCCGTCCACCGCCCGGCGCAGGTCGCGCTCCAGCGCCGCGGGGTCGACCTCGGCGGGGCTTTGCGGCACGACGGGATCGGGCAGGTCGGTGGTGGCCACCTGGGCTCCTTTCCGTGGGATGAGGGGCTTGGGGAGCCGCGTCACGGCGCCCGGGACAGGCGCACCGCGTTCTCCAGGACGAGCGCGTGCACGAACGCCTGCGGCACGTTCCCGCGCAACTGGCGCTCCTTGACGTCGTACTCCTCGGCGTACAGCCCGGGCGAGCCGCAGGCGGAGCGGGTGCGCTCGAACCAGCGGGCGGCCTGGACGGTGCGGCCTTCGGCCAGGCACGCGGCGGCCATCAGGTGGCCGCACAGCAGGAAGGCGCCCTCGTGGTGGCCGAGCCGGTCGTCGCCGTACCGGAAGCGGTAGACGTAGCCGTCGACGGACAGGTCGCGTTCGACGGCCTCCCGGGTGGCCGTCAGGCCCGGGTCCCCCGGGGGCGGCGGGTCCAGCGCCAGGGGCCGCAGCAGGGCGGCGTCGACGCGGGGGTCGTCGGGGGTGCGCTGCCAGCGGCCCGAGGGGTGGCGGCAGGCGCGGTCGGTGGCGCCCCGGATGGTGTCCGCCAGCTCCCGCCAGCGGCGTGCGGCGGGGCCGCCCAGCGCGTCGGCGGCCGCCCGCAGCCCGGCCGCGGCCGACAGGCGGGAGTGGCTCCACCAGGCGGTCTCCAGCTCCCAGACGCCGGCGTCGGGGCGCTGCCAGGTCTCCTCGACCGCCCGTGCGGCGGTGTGGGCGGCCCGCTCGGCGTCCCGGTCCAGCGCGTCCAGCCGGGCCGCGGCGGCGTAGAGCTGGAGGGCCTCCCCGAACACGTCGAGCTGGAACTGGCCCCCGGCGTGGTTGCCGACGCGGTTGCCGCCGCCGGGGTAGCCGGGCAGCGGCAGGGCGCGCTCGCCGGGCAGCGTGGACCCGTCGACGGCGTAGGCCGGGCGGACCTCGGCGCCGTGCTCGCCGAGGCGTTCGGTGACGAAGCGGACGGCGTCGGCCAGCAGCGGGTGCGCCCCGTGGGCGGCGACGGCCAGACCCGCGTAGCACTGGTCGCGCAGCCAGGCGTAGCGGTAGTCGTAGTCGCGCCCGGTGGCCGCCCGCTCCGGCAGCGAGGTGGTGGCCGCGGCCACCATGCCGCCGGAGTGGCTGGTGAGCCCGCGCAGGACGGCGTAGGCCTGCTGGGCGTCCTCGGCGGCCGGCAGGTCGGTGCAGTCGGGCACCGACTCGCGCCAGGCGCGCTCGGTGCGCCGCCACAGCGGGCCGGGCTCCGGCGGCTCGGTGTGGGGCGCGTGTTCGGCGATCTCCAGGACCAGGTCGTGCGTGTGGCCCTCGGGGACGCGCAGGTGGGCGGTGAGGGTGCCGTCCGGGCCGACGGCGGCCTCCGGCGCGCCGGCCAGCCGCACGTGCAGCGGCCCGCTGCGCGCGTGCCAGGCGTCGCCCCGGCGGCGGACGTCGGCCATGGGGTGCGCGCCGAACCCGGCGCGCGCCGCGAGCCGCACCACCACGCGGGCGTCGCCGCGCACGGCGCGCACCTGGCGCAGCAGCACCGCCCGGGAGGCCTCGCCCGGCAGCGCGAGCGCCTCGCGGCACTCGGTGAGGGCGTCGCCCATGACCCACCGGCTGACCCGGATCAGGGAGCGGTCCTCGTAGTAGCCGCCCCACACGTTCCACGCGTCGTCCGGGGAGACGGTGAACTGGCCGGGGCCGCCCATGAGGACGGAGAACACGGCGTCGCTGTGCCAGCGCGGGGCGCACATCCACACCACCGCGCCGCGCGGGTCGATCAGCGCGCCGCGCTCGCCGTCCGCCAGCAGGGCGTAGTTGCGCAGGGTCCAGGGGGTGAGGGTCTGCGGCATCGCGTCAGTCGTGGCCCCGGCCGGGCAGGCGCTCGGCGTACTCGGCCAGCTTCTGACGCACGCCGCGGGTGGCGATGCCGGTGCGCTGCGGGTCGTGGACGGCGGCCTTGGCCGCCTTCTTGCCCTGGTCGAACATGATGTGCGGCGGGATCGGCGCGATCTCGGCGTCGACCTTGAACTCCAGCACCACCGGCACCCTGCTCGCCAGCGCCTCGTCCCAGGCGGCCCCGATCTTCTTCGGCGACTCGCAGCGGATGCCCTTCAGGCCCAGCAGTTCGGCGTAGGCCGCGTAGGGCACGTCCGGGATGTCCTGGGAGCCGGGGTACTTGGGGTCGCCGCCCATGGCGCGCTGCTCCCAGGTGACCTGGTTGAGATCCTGGTTGTTGAGCACGCAGAAGATCAGCGGCGCGCCGGTCGCCATCTGGGGCAGGTAGCGCTGGACGGTGATCATCTCGTTCATGCCGTTCATCTGGAACGCGCCGTCCCCGACGAAGGCGATGACCGGGTGGTCGGGGTAGGCGAACCGCGCGGCGATGGCGTAGGGGACGCCGGGGCCCATGGTGGCCAGCGTGCCGGACAGCGAGGCGCGCATGCCCTCGCGCAGCTTCAGGTGGCGGGCCCACCAGTTGGTCCCGGAGCCGGAGTCGGCGGTGACGATGGCGCGGTCCGGCAGCCGGGGGGTGAGCTCGGCGGCGACGGCCTGGGGGTTGATCGTGCCGTCGAAGTGCTGCTGGGCGCGGCGCTCGCAGATGCGGTTCCACTCCTCGACGTCCTTCTCGACCTGCTTGCGCCAGGAGCGGTCCTCCTTGCGGCGCAGCAGCGGGATCAGCGCGCGCAGGGTCTCCTTGGCGTCGCCGACCAGGTGGGCGTCCATGGGGTAGCGGATGCCGATCATGCGGCCGTCGATGTCGATCTCGACGCCGCGGGCCTTGCCCTCGTCCGGCAGCCACTCCGAGTAGGGGAAGCTGGAGCCGATCATGAACAGCGTGTCGCAGTGCTGCATCATCTCGTCGCTGGCCTTGGAGCCGAGCAGCCCGATGGGGCCGGTCACCCAGGGCAGGTCGTCGGGCAGTACCTCGCGGCCCAGCAGCGCCTTGGCGACGCCCGCGCCGAGCAGCTCGGCGACCTCCTTGACCTCGGCCTCGGCGTTCGCCGCGCCCTGGCCGATGAGCATGGCGACCTTGCGGCCCTCGTTCAGCACGTCGGCCGCGCGGCGCAGTTCGTCCTCGTTGGGCAGCATGCGCGGCTGGCTCCAGCCGACGCTGGAGTAGACCGAGCCGTGCTCCTTGGGGGGCGAGGGCATCGCGTCGTCTTCCTGGATGTCGTCCGGGATGATGATCGTCGCGACGCCGCGCCGGGTGAGCGCCGTCTTGAAGGCGCGGTCGATGACGTGCCGGGCCTGGCCCGGGTGGGTGATCATCTGGCAGTACTCGGAGACGTCGCTGAAGAGGTTCTCCAGCGCGATCTCCTGCTGGTAGTGCGAGCCCAGGCACAGCCGCTTCTGCTGGCCGACGACGGCGACGACGGGCTGGTGGTCCAGCTTCGCGTCGTAGAGGCCGTTGAGCAGGTGGATGGCGCCCGGCCCCGAGGTGGCCACGCAGCAGCCGACCTCCCCGGTGAACTTGGCGTGGCCGCACGCCATGAAGGCCGCCATCTCCTCGTGCCGCGCCTGGACGAACTCCGGGTCGCCCTTGGCACGGTCGAAGGCCCCCAACAGCCCGTTGATGCCGTCCCCGGGATATCCGTAGACGCGGTGCGCACCCCAGGCCTTCAGGCGCTCCAGCACGTAGTCGGCAACCTGGCTCACGTCGTTCCTCCCAAAAGCGTGCGGACGGGCGGCCGTCCAGCGGGGTTACCGCGACGGCGGGGCGGTAAACCCCGGGGCCGTCCCCGCCCGGGCGTGGGCGGGCCGCCCAGGCGGCGCGGGCCCGGGGCCCGGTGGCGCGGGCGCGCTCAGGCCACGCGGTAGCGCTCGACGCGCTCGGGCACCAGGCGCAGGCCGTGTCCGGCCCGGTCCCGGTCCGGGCGCAGCACGCCGCCGGGCTCCGGGGTGAGGACGCCGTCGAACAGCAGGCCCTCGACGCGCACGTGGTCGTGGAAGTACTCCAGGTGGCGCAGGTGCCACACGGCGGTGCACACGTGCGCGCTGAGCTGCGGCGCGCAGTGCGCGGACAGCTCCAGGCGGTGTGCGTCGGTGAGGGCGGCCGTGCGCAGGAAGCCGGAGACGCCGCCGCAGCGGGTGACGTCGGCCTGCAGGCAGTCCACCGCCCCGGCCTCCAGCATGCGGCGGAAGTAGCCGATGTCGAAGCCGTACTCGCCCGCGGCGATGTCCACTCCGGCCGGGCCCCGGTCGCGCAGGAGGCGCAGCCCGGCCAGGTCGTCGGAGCTGACCGGCTCCTCCAGCCAGGTCACGCCCGCCGCGTGCAGCCGTTCGGCCCACCGGAGCGCCTCCTTGCGGCGGTAGGCGCCGTTGGCGTCGGCGTAGAGCTCGGTGTCGGGGCCGATGGCCGCACGGGCCACCGCCAGGCGGTGCGCGTCGGCCCCCGGGTCGCGTCCGATCTTCATCTTGACCCTAGGGATCCCCTGGGCCACCCAGCCGGCGAGCTGCTCCTCCAGCCGCCGGTCGGCGTAGGAGGTGAACCCGCCGCTGCCGTAGAGCGGCACCGTGTCGTGCACCGCGTCCAGCACGGCCACCAACGGCAGGTCCAGGACGCGGGCCTTGAGGTCCCACAGGGCGGTGTCGAGCGCCGAGACGGCCATCGCGGCGACGCCGGGCCGGCCCAGGTTGCGGCAGGCGTCCTGCGCGCGGGACCAGACCCGGCCCGGGCGCAGCGCGTCCGCCCCGGTGGCGAGGCCGGCGAGGGTGTCGTTGACCAGGTCGCACACGGCGCGGTGGCCGTAGGTCCACCCCGTGCCGGTGCGGCCGGCGGCGCTGGCCTCGACCACCACGACCGTGGTGGAGTCCCAGGCCAGCGTGGCGTCGGACTCGGGCGCGTCGGTGGGGATCGTCCAGGCGCGGGCCCGTACGGAGTCCACGGGGGCCTGCGGGGTGCCGGGCATGCGCTGCCTTTCCGTCGCTGGGTCGTCGGGGTGTCGGTCGCCGCGGGGCGGTTGCCGCCCGGCACCGCGCCCGTCACCGCGAGGTGGCGGCCGCGGACCGGGGCACACCGGTGCGCGCGGCACAGGGCGCGTGGCGCGGGCCGCGCGGCGGGTGCGGAGGGACGCGGTACCCGGATCGGCCGGGTGGTAAAGCCCGGTGTGTCGGATCGGGCGCGCCCGGCGCGGGTGCAGCAGGGTTTAGGCGCTGCCCCGTGGGTTACGGGACAGCGCGGTACCCCCGGGAAAGTGAGGCGTTGATGGCCGATCAGGACAGTGACACCCGCACGCGGCCCGACCCCGCGGCACGCGAGGAGGGCGGCCACCGGCTCGGCACGCTGGTGCTGGGCTGGCTGCGGACCACCGACCACAAGGTCATCGGCAACCTGTACATGGTCACGGCCTTCGGGTTCTTCCTCTTCGGCGGCCTGCTGGCGCTGCTGATGCGCACCGAGCTGGCCCTTCCCGGCCTGCAGATCACCACGCCGCACCAGTACAACCAGTTCGTCACGATCCACGGCACGATCATGATGCTGCTGTTCGCGACGCCGATGTTCGCCGGGTTCGCCAACGCCGTGATGCCGTTGCAGATCGGCGCGCCGGACGTGGCCTTCCCCCGGCTGAACGCGTTCACCTACTGGGTGTTCCTCTTCGGCGGCCTGATGGTGATCTCCGGGTTCCTCACCCCGGGCGGCGCGGCGTCGTTCGGCTGGTTCGCGTACGCGCCGCTGAACAGCGCGGCCTACTCCCCCGGTTACGGTGCCGACCTGTGGACCACCGGGTTGGTCGTCGCGGGCACCAGCACGATCCTGGGCGCGGTCAACTTCATCACCACCATCATCTGCCTGCGCGCCCCGGGCATGACGATGTTCCGGATGCCGATCTTCACCTGGAACGTGCTGTTCACCTCGATCCTGGCGCTCCTGGCGTTCCCGGTGCTGACGGCCGCGCTGCTGGCGCTCCAGTCGGACAGGACCTTCGGCTCCCACATCTTCGACGCGGCGAACGGGGGCGCCATCCTGTGGCAGCACCTGTTCTGGTTCTTCGGGCACCCGGAGGTCTACATCGTCGCGCTGCCCTTCTTCGGCATCGTCACCGAGATCCTGCCCGTCTTCAGCCGCAAGCCGATCTTCGGCTACTTCGGGCTGATCGGCGCGACGATCGCCATCACCATGCTGTCGGCCGTGGTGTGGGCCCACCACATGTTCGCGACCGGGGCGGTGCTGCTGCCGTTCTTCGCGCTGATGTCCTTCCTGATCGCCGTGCCCACGGGGGTGAAGTTCTTCAACTGGATCGGCACGATGTGGAAGGGCTCCCTGAGCTTCGAGACGCCGATGCTGTGGTCGATCGGCTTCCTGGTGACGTTCCTGCTCGGCGGCCTCAGCGGCGTCCTCGTCGCCTCCCCGCCGCTGGACTTCCACCTGACCGACAGCTACTTCGTGGTCGCCCACCTGCACTACGTGCTCTTCGGCACCGTGGTGTTCGCGATGTTCGGCGGTTTCTACTTCTGGTGGCCGAAGTTCACCGGCCGCATGCTCAACGAACGGCTCGGCAAGACCCACTTCTGGCTGACGCTGGTGGGCTTCCAGACGACGTTCCTGGTGCAGCACTGGCTGGGCGAGACCGGCATGCCGCGCCGGGTCGTCGACTACCTGGAGGCCGACGGGTTCACCACCTTGAACCTCATCTCCACGGTCGGAGCGTTCCTGCTGGGCGTGTCCACCCTGGTGTTCCTCTACAACGTGTGGTGGAGCAGCCACTACGCCGAGCGGGTGACCGGGGACGACCCGTGGGGCTTCGGCAGGTCGCTGGAGTGGGCCACCTCCTGCCCGCCGCCCCGGCACAACTTCGTCGCCGTGCCGCGCGTGCGCTCCAACGACCCGGCCTTCGGGCTGCACCATCCGAGGATCGTCTCCTCCGAGCGGGAAAAGAGGGATCTGTGATGCGGGCCGAGGCGCTGTACTTCACGGGGGTGGCGGTCTTCTTCGGCGTCGTCTCGGTGCCGTACCTGGTGTACGGGGACGATCCGGCCGGTGGCGCCATCGTGGTGGTGGCGTGCATGATGGCCGCCCTGGTCGCGTTCTTCCTGTGGACGCAGTTCCGCCAGCGGGGCCGCCGCCCGGAGGACCGGCGCGAGGGCGAGATCGTCGAACGCGCCGGGCCGCTGGACTTCTTCCCGCCGCACAGCACGGCGCCCGTCCTCACCGCGGCCGGGTTCGCGCTGGTGGCCGCCGGTTTCGTGTTCGGCCTGTGGCTGGGGTTGATCGGGTTCGCGGTGCTGGCCGGTGGCGTGCTGGCGTTCGTCTTCCAGTACGCCCACGACGAGCGGTAGCCCCCGCGCGCCCCGGCGGGCGCCTGGCGTCCCCGGCGGGCGCGACGGGCGCCTGCGGCGGCCCCGGGCGGCTGCGGCGGACACCCCACGGCTGGCACGAGCCCCGGGGCGGCCGCGGCGGGCCCCGAAGCGCCCCCGGCCGGACGCACGCGACGCCGCGCGGGGGTGCGTCCGGCCGGGGGCGCGTGGCGGACGGGCCGTCAGCGGTCGTCCGGGCCGGCTCCCGCGCGGTCGTCGCCCGGCGCTCGTCCGGCCTCGTCCCCGGGGTGCCGCGGGGCGGCCGTCCGGGCGGCGATCTCCCGGCGCTGGCCGGGCGTGGCGGGCAGTTCGACGCGCTGCCGGTAGAACCAGCGGCTCAGGGCGACGCGCAGCCGGTCCCGCCGCCGGGCGCCCGGCGCGGCCTCCAGCGGGGTGGGGACGTCGCGGACGAGCAGCGGGTAGCGCTCCTCGGCCGACAGCGGGGTGTGCGCGGCCCGGAAGCCGCCGGCCACGGTCTGGCCCACCGCGCCCGTCTCCTCGCCCTCGCTGAGCCGGTGCCGGTCGCTCTCCTGGAGGGCCAGGCAGATCCGCTTGGTGACGAAGAACGCCAGGACGGGGCCGGCCAGGACGGCCACGCGGAAGAACCACACCACGCCCTCCACCGGCAGCCGGAAGACGAAGGCCACCATGTCCTGCCCGCCGGCGAACAGCAGGACGCCGTAGAACGTGATGCCCGCGACGCCCAGGCCGGTGCGGGCGGGCCGGTTGCGGGGCCGGTCGCACAGGTGGTGCTCGCCGCGGTCGCCGGTCACCCAGCGCTCGAAGAACGGGTACAGGTACAGCACGGCGAACAGCGCCGCGGGCAGCAGCACGGCCGGGACGAGGACGTTCCAGACCACCGTGTGCCCCCACAGCGTCGTCTCCCACGGGGGCATGAGCCGCAGCCCGCCTTCCAGGAAGCCGACGTACCAGTCGGGCTGGGCGAAGGTGGAGACCTGGTCGGGCCGGTAGGGGCCGTAGGCCCACACGGGGTTGATCTGGGCGACGGCGCCGAGCAGGGCCAGCACGCCGAAGGTGGCGAAGAACAGCCCGGTGGACTTCGACACGAAGTTCGGCACCATCGGCTCGCCGACGACGTTGCGGTTGGTGTGCCCCTTGGCCGCCCACTGGGTGTGCTTGAGCCGGAAGACCAGGAGCAGGTGCACGGTGACCAGCGCCAGCAGCAGCCCGGGCACCAGCAGGACGTGGACGGTGTACAGGCGCGAGATGATGTCGTCGCCGGGGTACTCGCCGCCGAAGACGAAGAAGCTGACGTAGGTGCCCACGACCGGCAGCGAGAGCATGATGCCCTGGGCGATGCGCAGCCCGGTGCCCGAGAGCAGGTCGTCGGGGAGCGAGTAGCCGCCGAAGCCCTCCAGCAGGGCGAGCAGGAACAGCGTCACCCCCACCATCCAGTTCAGCTCGCGCGGCTTGCGGAACGCCCCGGTGAAGAACACCCGCAGCAGGTGGACGGCGATGGCGGCGACGAACAGCAGCGCCGCCCAGTGGTGGATCTGCCGGATGAGCAGCCCGCCGCGCACGTCGAAGCTGATCTCCAGGGTGGAGGCGTACGCCTCGGACATGCGTACACCGCGCAGCGGCAGGTAGGAGCCCTGGTAGACGACCTCCCCCATGCTGGGCTTGAAGAAGAAGGTGAGCCAGACGCCGGTCAGCAGCAGCACCACGAAGCTGTAGAGGGCCAGTTCGCCCAGCAGGAAGGACCAGTGCTTGGGGAACGCCTTGCGCAGCGTCTCCTTGGCGCCCTCGGCCAACGGCAGTCGCGCGTCCAGGGCGTCGAAGGAGCGCAGGGCCGCCCGCTCGGTCCGCTGGGCGATTCTCGCCTTCTTCCGCGAGGGCAACACCGGCGGCTTCCTCCTGGGGTTCGCGTGCGGGGTCCGGGGGCGGTGGTCAACGGCGGGTCAGGCGGCGCGCGAGGCCCCGCGCCGCGGTGCCGACGAGCGCGGCGCCCGCCAGGGCCACGCCCGCGGTCGCGACGTGGTGGCGGGAGGCCGCCTGCTGGCGGCTGCTGTTGAGCGCCTGGTCGTCGAAGCGGCCGTGGGTGCCGAAGTCCCGGCCGCCGGGGCCGTCGGCCGGCTCCCAGAGGTTGGCGGGCCGGTCGGCCCGGGCGGACTCCTCGGTCTGCTGGGAGTCGTAGCCGGTGCGGGCGAGGTAGCGGTCCAGGACGCCCGGGGCGAAGGTGTTGGCCAGCAGCGTGCCGACCGTGGATCCGCCCACCCAGTACTCGCGGCGCCGGGGGTGCCGGGCGGCGTGCACGACGGCCCGCGCGGCCACCTCGGGCTGGTAGATGGGCGGCACGGGCTGGGCGCGGCGCGGCAGGCGGGAGAGCACCCAGTCGAACTGCGGGGTGTTCGCCGCCGGCATCTGCACCATGGTGACCTTGACGCCGCTGCCCTCGTGCAGCAGTTCGCAGCGCAGCGACTCGGTGAAGCCCTGGGTGGCGTGTTTGGCCGCGCAGTACGCCGACTGCAGCGGGATGCCCCGGTAGGCCAGGGCCGAACCGACCTGGACGACGGCGCCGCGATCACGCGGCCGCATCAGCTCCAGGGCCGCCTTGGTGCCGTACACGAACCCCAGGTAGGTCACCTCCGTCACCCGTTTGTACTCCTCCGGGCTGATCTCGGCCACGGGGGCGAAGACGGAGGTGAACGCGCAGTTGACCCACACCTCGACCGGCCCCAGCTCCGTCTCGGCCCGGCGGGCGGCCTCCCGCACGGCCGCGGCGTCGGCGACGTCCGCCTCCAGCGGCAGCGCCGTTCCGCCCGCCTCCTCGACCTCGCGCGCCGCGCCCGCCAGCCCCACGGAGCCGCGCGCCAGCAGCGCCACCTTCGCCCCACGGGCGCCGAACGCGCGGGCGCACGCCCGCCCGATGCCGGCACTGGCGCCCGTGACCACCACCACCTGGCCCTTCTCGCTCACCGCTACGGCCTTCCTCTCCGGCGCTCGGGGTCCGTGCGCGTGACCCAGTACCCCGCGTCGCCCGTCCCACACGGGCCGCCGCCTGCCCGGTTCACTCCACGCCGACGGACGCCAGCGCCCGGAGCTGGGTGTGCCCCAGGCGGGTGGGAAAGAACAGGTAGCAGACGCCGCCGGTGCCGCCGCCGGTGCTGCCGTCGGCCAGCGTGCGCCGGGTGCGCAGCCACACGGTCTCGAACTGGCGGCGCCGGTAGACGCGGCGGACGCCGTCGCTGTCGTCGGCGTTGGGGTCCCCGGCGATGACGTCGCCGTCCGGGGTGAAGCCGATGACCGTCATCAGGTGCCCGGCCGTGCCGTACCCGGCGCCGTCCAGCTCCTCGGCGCGGAAGGACTGCGAGGTGATCAGCGGGATGCCCGCCCGGATCAGCCGTTCGGCGTCGTGCAGTGAGCCCAGCCGGGTGACGACGCCCTGGAGGTCGCGGTAGGTGGCCGCGTAGGCGGCGTTGAACGCCCAGTTGCCGCAGCCCTCGTAGCCGTAGTCGTAGGTCGAGCGGGCCGCGTGGCACACCTGGGGGTCGTCGTAGGACGGGTCGACCCAGGCGTAGTCCCGCGGGGACGGGCGCCGGCCCCAGGACTCGATGACCATCTGCGCGGAGGTGGGGCTGCACCAGGCCTCGCCGCCGTTGTCGTACTCGGGGTAGCGGCCGATGTGGATGTTCTGGGAGTAGAAGGGGACGGTGAGTTCGACGCCGGCGGCCACGCCGGGAGCGGTGGCGGGCACTTCGTGGCGGTCGGGCACGTCGGAGGTCATCGCACCCAGCCGCCACAGCGTCGGGGTGGCGACGGCGCCGGGGGCCCGCAGCAGGGTGGCGCGGAGCTGGTACTCCGTCAGGCGCAGGCCGTCCTCGGTGACGGCGAGGGTGTCCGTCCACACGGTGCTGCGCCCGTCGCCCTGGCCGTCCAGGGAGGTGCGGCGGGGCACGTCGGGGCCGTCGCCCGCGGCCCAGACGCCGAGCGTGTACCAGGGGGTGCGCCCGCCGCCGGAGTAGGTGCCGCGCGCCTCCACCCGCAGCCAGGTGCCGGGCGGGGTGTGGGCGTTCCAGGAGGCGATCAGCTCGCGGGCGCCGGTGTGCGGACGGTAGGTGGGCGAGGTCCAGCGCGCGTACTCCCACCGGGTGCGGTCGGTGCCGCCGTGCGGGTCGCGGTACTCCACGGTGCCGTGCGGGCGGCCGATGACGATGCCCGGACGGCGGCCGCCGGTGACCCGGGCGCCCTCGGCGGCGCCCGACCGCCAGTCGTCGGCGCTGGTCCACGCCTGGTAGTCCACCGGTCCGCCGGGGCCGCCGGCGGGCTTGGCGGACGCCGGGAGGCGGCCGCCCGCGGACGCGGCGAAGGCGCCGGTGGCGGTGGTGGCCGCCGTGGCGGCGACGGCGGCGGAGGCGGCGAGGAGGGCGCGGCGGGTGGGCGCGGGGCGGCTCATGGAAGGTCCCCTCTGTCGAGGTCGCGGGGCGCGGTCGGCGGTGCGGTCGGTGGTGCGCCGGCCCGGGTGCTGCGGTGGGGTGGCACGGCCCCCACTATCCCGGTGCGGCCGGTGGCACACCAGTGACCCGGCCCGGGGCCGCCTGGCGGTGTCGCCCGGACGGGCCGGGCCGCGCCGGCGGGGGCGCCCGACCGTAGGCTGGCCGGGTGAGGGACCACTTCCCGGGCGCCGCGCCGCCGCCCGCCGACCGCGGCGCCCGTCCCGGGGCGGACCCGGACCTGCGCGGGCTGGCCCGGCGGCTGCGCGGACTGCCGCCCTCCTGCGGCCCGGTGCGGCTCGTCGCCGTCGACGGGCACGCCGGTTCGGGCAAGAGCACGCTGGCCGGGCTGCTCGCCGACGCCCTGGGCGGCGCTCCGGTGCTGCACCTGGACGACCTGGCCCGCCACGGCGCGTTCTTCGACTGGACGGAGCGGCTGGGCGCGCGCGTGCTGGACCCGCTGGAGCGCGGGCGGACCGCGCGCTTCCGCGGCTACGACTGGCAGCGGCGCGCCTTCGTCCGTCCGCTGTCCGTGCCGCCCGCGCCGGTGGTGCTGGTGGAGGGGGTCGGCGCCGGCCGGCGCGCGCTGCGGCCGGCGCTGGCGGCGGTGGCGTGGCTGGAGGTGCCGGCGGCGCTGGCGTGGGCCCGCGGCCGGCGGCGGGACGGGCCGGAACTGGCCGGGTTCTGGGACGGCTGGACCGCCGCCGAGAGCGCCCACTTCGCGGCCGACCCCACGCGTCCGCACGCCGACGTGCTGGTGCGGCAGCGCGCGCCCGGGGCCGCGGGCGCGCCGGGGGCGCGCGGATACCGGGTCCTGCCGGGCCCGGGCGCCCGCCGCCGCGCCTGGTGGGCTCCCCGGACGTAGCCGTGCGGCGGGCGGGGCGGGCCGCCGCCCCGACGAGGTGTCGCCTGCCCGTGGCAGGCGCTTGACCTGCGGAGCTGGGACGGATTACGTTTTCGGCAGGCGGCCTGGGCAGGCCGCCGGTGAGCGCGAAGCCCTCGGTTGTTCCCCCGTGACCGAGGGCTTCGTTCCGTCCTGCGGCGCCCGGGCGCGGGCCCCGCGCGGCGGCACCCGGTCACCGAATGCGGCCTCGGGTCGGGAACGCGCGTGCGAAGACCGTCGGCACGGTCCGTGCGGCCCTCTTCGACGCAGCGTGCCGCGCGGGTACGATGCGAGCGTCGCGAGGCGCCGGGTGATGGCCGACCACGATCAGCAACGCGCCTTTACGACACGGCAGTTGGCCGGGCGGGGCGGGCCCGGCTGGAGTCGACGGGAACGGCTGGGGGCGGGATGGACTTCGGCACGCGGGATTCCCGGGAGCCGCGCGCACCGGCCGACCTGGCGTGGCTGCGCGGGCTGGACGCCTACACGATGGGCCACTACGCGCAGGCCGAGGAGGAGTTCCGCGCCTGTGTCCGGATCGACGCGGGCATGGCCGACGCCTGGCTCGGCCTGCACGCGCTGCGGGTGGAGACCACCACCGCGCTGCTGCGCATGTTCGAGTACCGCGACCGGTTCGGCGAGCAGCGCTCCCGGCACGGCCGGAGCCTGAACTCCTGGTACTGGCTGGGCTGGTGGGTGCAGCCCGTGCTGGAGAACGGCCGCGACCTGCTGCTGGCGCACGCCTCGCACTGGCTGGACGGCCGCCACGTCGCGGAGCTGGACCGCGCGCTGGCCGGCTGCCCGCCGCCCGACACCGACCCGCAGGTGCGCTTCCTGCACGCCTGCCGCGCCTACCTGGTCAAGGACTGGGACGGCCTGGTCCGGCACACCGAGACCCTCGTCGACGACCCGGTGCTGGGCATCGAGGCCGGGCTGTTCGCGGGCATGGCGCGGGTGCGCCTGGAGATGTACGGACAGGCCGAGCCGCTGCTCGGCCGCGCGCTGATGCGCTGCCGCAGCGAGCAGCCGCAGCGCAAGGAGCTGCGGTACTGGCTGGCCCGGGCCCGGGAGGGCACCGGGCGCAGCGCGGCGGCGCTGCCGCTGTACCGGGCGGTGCACCGGGCCGACCCGGCGTTCATGGACACCGCGGCGCGGCTGACGGCCATCACCGACGCGGACGGCACCGCCGACCCGATGGTCCCCTCGTGGGCCGGGCCGCTCACCGCGGCCGCCGCGGGTCCCGGCGGCGGCCTGGTGGGCGAGGGCGGGCCGGAGACCGAGGGCGCCGGGCCGGACGGGCGCGACCTCGGTGACGCCGGGTCCGGTGGCGATCCCGCCTTCGACGCGCTGTGGCCGGCCGAGCCCGCCGGCGCTCCGGCCGCCCCCGTGGAGGAGGACGCGGACCCGGCGCGGTCCGGGCGCGCGGCGCGCGGCGCCGACGCGGCCGGCCCGGGAGGCGGCGCCGACGGCGCGGGCGAGCGGGCGGGCCGCTGGCCGCAGGGGCCGACCGACCCGGTGCTGCTCGCGCAGGCGCTGGAGGAGCTGGAGCGCATGGTCGGCCTGGAGCCGGTCAAGCGTCAGGTGCGGGCGCTCTCGGCGCAGTTGGACATGGCCCGGCTGCGGGCCCGGCGGGGGCTCCCGGTGCAGCCGCCCAAGCGGCACTTCGTCTTC
This sequence comes from Streptomyces marinisediminis, assembly GCF_026262575.1. Classification (GTDB taxonomy): domain Bacteria; phylum Actinomycetota; class Actinomycetes; order Streptomycetales; family Streptomycetaceae; genus Streptomyces; species Streptomyces marinisediminis. Next base: position 68,297 of record NZ_JAPKFL010000015.1, on the reverse strand, counting down.
TCCGGCCCCTCGGGCACGGGGAAGACCACGGTGGCACGCATACTCGGCCGGGTCTTCTACGCGCTCGGGCTGCTGGGCGGAGACCATCTGGTGGAGGCACAGCGCTCGGACCTGGTGGGCGAGTTCCTCGGGCAGACGGCGGTGAAGGCCAACGAGCTGATCGACTCCTCGCTGGGCGGCGTCCTCTTCGTCGACGAGGCCTACAGCCTGTCCAACTCCGGGTACGCCAAGGGGGACGCGTACGGGGACGAGGCGTTGCAGGTGCTGCTCAAGCGCGCGGAGGACAACCGCGACCGGCTGGTGGTGATCCTGGCCGGATACCCCGAGGGCATGGACCGGCTGCTGGCCGTCAACCCGGGCCTGGGGTCGCGCTTCACCACCCGCATCGACTTCCCCAGCTACCGGCCGGTGGAGCTGACCGCGATCGGCCAGGCGCTGGCGGCGGAGAACGGCGACGCCTGGGACGAGGAGTCGCTGGAGGAGCTGCGCAGCATCAGCGGGCACGTGGTGGACCAGGGGTGGATCGACGAGCTGGGCAACGGCCGGTTCCTGCGGACCCTGTACGAGAAGAGCTGCGCCTACCGGGACCTGCGCCTGTCCGGCTGGCCCGGGGAGCCGACCCGCGCGGACCTGTCGACGCTGCGGCTGCCGGATCTCATGCAGGCCTACGGCGAGGTCCTCTCCGGCCGCGGCGGCCCGCAGGCGCGGCCCCAGCCGCCGCCGTGAACCGCCGAGCAGGCGGAAACCCCGCGGGGCGGCCGCGCCGGTGCTGTGCCTCCCGGGGCGCGCCGGGCGTTCAGTGCCCGGCGGGCGGGGCGCCGAAGCCGTGGGCGTCGGCCAGGGCGCGCAGGGCCGCGGCGTCGCGCAGGGCGTGCGCCCGGGCGATGCCGGGCTGGATGCCCATCGCGGGCAGGCTCGTGCCGTCGGCGAGGTCGAGGGTGACCCACGGGTCCCCCGAGCGCAGGTGGACGTCGACGACCTCGGCCCACTCCAGGCGCCGGGTGCGGGTCAGGTTGACGACGGTGACCCCGCCGCCGTCGGCCCTGACGTGCGGGCGGGCCAGCAGCGCCAGCACGCCGAAGAACAGCGCCCCGGTACCGACGAAGCTGGTCCGCTCCCCCGCCGAGAGGTGCTCCAGCAGCAGCCCGATCACCGCCAGGACGGCGAAGATCGCCAGGCCCACGCCCAGCAGGACGGCTCGGGTGCGGGTCGGGCGGAAGGTGACCGGCAGGGGCGGTGGCGCGGGGCTGGCGGCGGGTGGCACGGGTCTTCCTCGGTCTCCTTGTGCGGTGCCGGGCCCCTTCGGACGCCGCGCTCGGCGCGCGCGGCGCGGTGGACGCGCGGCGCGCGGTGAGCGCGGCGTCGGAAGGCGCGGCGGGCGGTCCTACAGGCGGCAGGCGTGGATGTTGGTGGTGAGGATCGCGCGGGCGCCCAGGTCGTAGAGGTCGTCCATGATGCGCTGCGCCTTGTGCGCCGGGACCATCGAGCGGACGGCCACCCAGCCCTTGTCGTGCAGCGGGGAGACGGTCGGCGACTCCAGGCCCGGGGTCAGCTCCACGGCCTTCTCCACGTGCTCGGCGCGGATGTCGTAGTCCATCATCACGTACTCGCGGGCCACCAGGACGCCCTGCATGCGGCGCAGGAACTGCCGCACCTTGGGGTCGTCGCCCGGCGTGTCCCGGCCGCGCACGACCACGGCCTCGGAGACGAGGATGGGCTCGCTGATGATCTCCAGCCCGGCGTTGCGCAGCGTGGTGCCGGTCTCGACCACGTCCGCGATGACCTGGGCGACGCCGAGCTTGATGGCGGTCTCCACGGCGCCGTCGAGGCGGACGACGGAGGCGTCCACGCCGTGCTCGGCCAGGTGCTGGGTGACCAGGCCGGGGAAGGAGGTGGCCACCGTCATGCCGCCGAACTCGGTGACGTGGGCCGCGGTGCCGGGCAGCGTCGCGTAGCGGAAGGTGGAGCCGGCGAAGCCGAGCTGGAGGATCTCCTCGGCGTCCGCGCCGGAGTCCAGCAGCAGGTCGCGGCCGGTGATGCCGATGTCCAGCCGCCCGGAGCCGACGTAGACGGCGATGTCGCGCGGGCGCAGGAAGAAGAACTCCACGTCGTTGGCCGAGTCCACCAGGACCAGCTCCCGGCGGTCCTTGCGCTGCCGGTAGCCGGCCTCATGCAGCATCGCCGACGCAGGCTCGGACAGTGAACCCTTGTTGGGGACGGCGATGCGCAGCATGGTGCGGTCTTCCTTCACGTGAGACGGGGTGGGGTGGAGCGGGGCGGGCCGGGGGCGGCCGCCGGTCAGAGGTGGGCGTAGACGTCGTCCAGGGACAGGCCCCGGGCGACCATCAGCACCTGGAGGTGGTAGAGGAGCTGGGAGATCTCCTCCGCGGTGCGCTCGGCGCCCTCGTGCTCGGCGGCCATCCACACCTCCGCGGCCTCCTCGACGACCTTCTTGCCGATGGTGTGCACCCCGGCGTGGACCAGCTCGGCGGTGCGGGAGGTGGACGGGTCGCCGTGGGCGGCCTTGTGCTGGAGCTCGGCGAAGAGCTCGTCGAAAGTCTTGTTGGCCATGGTGGTGCTTACCTTACGGGGTGCGGCGGCACGGCGTGCCGGGGCGTCCGGGTAGTGGGCGCCCCGGCGGGGCGGGTCAGCGCCAGGGCTCGGCCAGGGTGCGCAGGGTGGTGGCCGTGGCGACGGCCGCGGTGACCGCCTCGTGGCCCTTGTCCTCGCGGGAGCCCGCGAGCCCGGCCCGCTCCAGCGCCTGCTCCTCGGTGTCGCAGGTCAGCACGCCGAAGCCGACCGGCACGCCGGTCTCCACGGAGACCTGCACCAGCCCCTGGGTGACGCCCTGGCACACGTAGTCGAAGTGCGGGGTGCCGCCGCGGACGACGACGCCGAGGGCCACCACGGCGTCGTACCCGCGCTGGGCCAGCGCCTTGACGACCACGGGCAGTTCGAAGCTGCCGGGCACCCGCAGCAGCGTGGGCTCGTCGATGCCCAGTTCGCGCAGGGCGCGCAGGGCTCCCCTGGTCAGGCCGTCCATGACCGTCTCGTGCCACTGCGCGGCCACGACGGCCACCCGCAGGTTCTCGCAGTTCTTCACGGTCAGCTCGGGTGCGCCCTTGCCGCTCACGGTGTGCTCCTCGTCGGTGGGTGGGGCTGGTTCGAAGGGTGCCGCGCGTCGGCCGCGGGCTACTGGGTCGCGCAGGCCGAGACGGCCGCGTCCTCCAGCCAGGGCAGGTCGTGGCCCATGCGGTCCCGCTTGGTGCGCAGGTAGCGGATGTTGTGCTCGCCCGCCTGGACGGGCATGGGCTCGCGCCCGGTGACGCGCAGGCCGAGCCGGGCCAGCGCGTCGCTCTTGTCGGGATTGTTGGTCAGCAGCCGCACCGAGCGGACACCGAGGTCGGTGAGCATCTGCGCGCCCGCGGCGTAGTCGCGGGCGTCGGCGGGCAGGCCGAGTTCGAGGTTGGCGTCGAGCGTGTCGCGGCCGCGCTCTTGGAGTTCGTAGGCGCGCAGCTTGGACAGCAGGCCGATGCCGCGGCCCTCGTGGCCGCGCAGGTAGACCACCACCCCGCGGCCCTCCTGCTGGACGCGGCGCAGGGACTCCTGGAGCTGCGGGCCGCAGTCGCAGCGCTGGGAGCCGAAGATGTCGCCGGTCAGGCACTCGGAGTGGACGCGCACCAGGACGTCCTCGCCGTCACCGAGGTCACCGGCGACCAGGGCGACGTGCTCCACGCCGTCGACGGTCGAGCGGTAGCCGTGGGCCCGGAAGGGGCCGTGGGCGGTGGGCAGGGCGGTGACGGCCTCGCGCCGGACGGTGGGCGCGGGCAGGCCCGTGGGCCGGGAGGTGCGCCGGTAGGCGACGAGGTCCTCGATGGAGATGATCGCCAGGCCGTGCCGGCGGGCGAAGGGCACCAGCTCGGGCAGGCGCAGCATGGTGCCGTCCTCGGCGGCGATCTCCACGATCGCGGCGGCCGGCCGCAGGCCCGCCAGCCGGGCGAGGTCGACCCCGGCCTCGGTGTGCCCGGGGCGGGTCAGCACGCCGCCCTCGCGGGCGCGCAGCGGGAAGACGTGCCCGGGGCGCACGAAGTCGCCCGCGACGCCGCGGGGGTCGGCGAGCAGGCGGATCGTGGTGGCGCGGTCCGCGGCGCTGATCCCGGTGGTGACGCCGTGGCGGGGGCCGGCGTCCACCGAGACGGTGAACGCGGTGCCCATGGCCTCGGTGTTCTGCGCGACCATCTGCGGCAGCGCGAGCCGGTCCAGCTCGGCGCCCTCCATGGGCACGCAGATCAGGCCGCGGCACTCGCTCATCATGAAGGCGACGACCTCGGGGGTGACCGTCTCCGCGGCGATGACGAGGTCGCCCTCGTTCTCCCGGTCGGCGTCGTCCACGACCACGACCGGGCGCCCGGCGGCCAGGTCGGCCACCGCCCGCTCGACGGGGTCCAGGGCGAGGTCCTCGGCGCGCGCCGGGACGGGGGCGCCGGGCCGGGTCTGCGTTGCGGTCATACGGCCGTTCCTTCCAGTTGCGTGGGCCGCCCGGCCGACGCGGCGGCGCGCGAGCGCAGCCACCACGCGCGCAGGCCCCACAGGACCAGGACGAGGTAGACGAGGTAGACCAGGCCGGAGAAGGCCAGGCCGCTGGCGAAGGCGAGGGGCACGCCCACCAGGTCGACCAGCAGCCAGGCGAACCAGAACTCCACCAGTCCGCGGGCCTGGGCGTACATGGCGGCGAGCGTGCCGACGAAGATGTAGGCGTCCGGCCAGGGGTTCCACGACAGCGTGGGCACGGCCGTGAACAGCCCGCCGACGGCCAGGGTGCCCAGCGCGGTCGCGGCCAGCAGTGCCAGCCGCTCGCGGCCGGTGGCGAAGCGGACGGCGACCTGCCCGTCCTCGGCGTCGCGGCGGCCACCGTGCCACTGCCACCAGCCCCACAGGCCGACCAGGACGACCAGCACCTGCTTGCCGACCCCACCGGTCAGGGACGCCGAGTGGTAGGCGGCCACCAGGATCGCCCCGGCCAGGACCTGCACCGGCCAGGTGAGGACCGAGCGGCGCCAGCCCAGCGCCAGGGCGGCCAGGCCGAAGAGGTTGCCGACCATGTCCGACCAGATCACCGGCTGCCCGAACGCCTCGAAGGCGACGGCGTTGAGCCCGTCCAGGGCGCTCACCGGACGCCGCCCGCCCCGGCGGCCGCTTCGCCTTGGCCCCGGTGGGCCAGCAGCCGTTCGACGTACTTGGCCAGGACGTCGACCTCCAGGTTCACCGGGTCGCCGACCCCCTTGGTGCCCAGGGTGGTCAGGTCCAGCGTGGTGGGGATGAGGCTGACGGTGAACCAGTCGGGACCGGCCTCGACGACGGTGAGGCTGACGCCGTCCACCGTGATCGAGCCCTTGTCCACCACGTAGCGGGCCAGGTCGGCCGGCAGGGTGACGCGCACGACCTCCCAGTGCTCGCCGGGCGTGCGCGCGGCGAGCGTGCCGGTGCCGTCGACGTGGCCCTGCACCAGGTGGCCGCCCAGCCGCCCGCCCAGCGCCATGGGCCGCTCCAGGTTGACCCGGGAGCCGACGGCGAGGGCGCCCAGGCTGGAGCGGCGCAGCGTCTCGGCCATGACGTCGGCGGTGAACTCGCCGTCCACGGCGGTCACGACGGTCAGGCACACCCCGTTGACGGCGATCGAGTCGCCGTGCGCGGCGTCCTTGGTGACCAGCGGCCCGCGCAGGGTCAGGCGGGAGGAGTCACCGAGGTCCTCGATGGCGGTGACCTCACCCAGTTCTTCGACGATTCCGGTGAACACTCAGCGCTCCTCGGCCATGGTGGGGGCGGACGGACGGGCGGCGGGGCCCGGCACGGGCACGGCGGTCACCCGCAGGTCGGGGCCCACGGGGACGGCTTCGGTCAGGCGCAGGCGCAGGGCCTGGGCGATGGTGGTGACACCCGCGTCGGCCAGGGCGGGCGGGCCGGTGCCCAGCAGCGCGGGCGCGAGGTAGCCGGTGACCCGGTCCACCAGGCCGGCGGCGGCGAACGCCCCGGCGAGCGTGGCGCCGCCCTCCAGCAGCACGCCGTGCACGTCCCGGGCGTGCAGGGCGGTGAGCAGGGCGGCCAGGTCCACACCGCGGCCGGTGCGCGCGCGGGGCAGGCGCAGCAGGTCGGCGCGCCCCTCCAGCGCTCCCGCGTCGGCGTCCTCGGCCACCGCGACGAGGGTGGGGGCGGCGGCGTCGAGCACCCGCGCGCCCGCGGTGACCGCGCGGGCCTCGGTGTCCACCACCACCCGCAGCGGCTGGCGGGCGCCGGGCACGCCGCGCACCGCCAGGTGCGGGTCGTCGGCGCGGGCGGTGCCCGAGCCCACGAGCACGGCGTCGCACCGCGCGCGCAGCCGGTGCACGTCGGCGCGGGCCTCGGCCGAGGTGATCCAGCGGCTGCTGCCGTCGGCGGCCGCGGTGCGGCCGTCGAGGGTCGCGGCGTACTTCCAGTGGACGTGCGGGCGGCCCAGCCGGACGGCGGTCAGCCAGGGGGCGTTGACGTCGGCGGCCTCCTGGGCGAGCAGACCGGCGCGCACCTCGACCCCGGCGGCGGCGAGGGCGGTGGCGCCGCCGCCCGCGGTCGGCGTGGGGTCGGCCACCGCGTACAGGACGCGGGCGATCCCGGCAGCCAGGAGCGCCCGGGTGCACGGGCCGGTGCGCCCGGTGTGGTCGCACGGCTCCAGGGTGACCACCGCGGTGCCGCCGCGGGCGTCGTCCCCGGCCTCGGCGAGCGCGTGCACCTCCGCGTGGGGGCCGCCCGCGCGCTTGTGCCAGCCCTCGCCGACGGTGCGCCCGTCAGCGTCCAGGACGACGCAGCCGACGACCGGGTTGGGGCTGGTGAGGCCGAGGCCGCGGGCGGAGAGCGCGATCGCGCGGCGCATCGCGTCCCGCTCGTGCGGCGCGGCGAGTGCGGTGGCGGCCACCGGGTCCTCCTGCCTCTTCGGGCGGACTCCGGGGCGCGTGGCACGACCGGCGGACGCGTCGGCGACGGGGTGCGCTCGCCGGGCCCCGTGCGGGGCGCGGGTCGGCGGCACCTGCTGCCTGCGGCCGCCGCGCACTGCCTCCCATCCGGACTTTCACCGTCGGTCCAGGAGTTTCACCTGGTCAACCGGCCGCTGGCTGCGGACGGGTCGCGGACTGTAACCGCCGGTTCGGACTTTCACCGACCCCGGAGTGCGCTGACGTCACTTCTGGGCCCAGTGTGCCACGACCGCGCCGCGGTGGGAGGGGCGGAGGGCTCCCGGCGCTGTGTGATCGGCCACGTCCGCCCCCGGCACGGGCCGGGCGCGCCCCGCCTCCACTCCCCCGGGCCGCCCCGGACGCCCCCGGGCCTCGCGCCGCGCGCCCCGGGGCCTCGCGCCGCGCGCCCCGGGGAGCGAGCCGGTGCGCGCGGAAGCGGGTGCGGGGCGGGGCGGGCGTTCCCGGGGCGGGGGCGGCGCGTGGGGTGGGCGGGACATCTGCCGGGGTCCGGGGGCCAGTTGGCGCGTCCAAGTCATTGGTCCATACCTATTGACCGACTGGTCTAGTCCTCTTACGCTCAGCGCCACCTGCCCTCCACATCCGCCTGCCCTCACCAGGAGGACCTCACCGTGTTCCCCCAACGCAACCGCGCCAGAGCCCAGCTCGGGGCGGCCGCGACGGCCGTCGCCGGGCTGCTGCTCGGCGCGCTCTCCGCCGCGCCGGTCCAGGCCGCTCCGGCCGCGTCCGCGGCCCAGGCCGCCACCGACCACGCGTCCTGCCGCCCCGACGGGCTCTACGCCACGCCGGGCGTGGACGTGCCCTACTGCACCGTCTACGACAGCGACGGCCGTGAGCAGATGGGCGCGGACCACCAGCGCCGCGTCATCGGCTACTTCACGAGCTGGCGCACCGGCAAGGACGGGCGCGACGCCTACCTCGCCTCCGACATCCCGTGGGACAAGGTCACCCACCTCAACTACGCGTTCGCCCACGTGGACGGGGCCAACAAGCTGTCCGTCGGCCCGGACAGCCCGGACAACCCCTCCACCGGCATGACCTGGCCCGGCGTCGAGGGCGCCGAGATGGACCCGGAGTTCTCCTACCAGGGGCACTTCAACCTCCTCAACAAGTTCAAGAAGCAGCACCCGGACGTGAAGACGCTGGTCTCCGTCGGCGGCTGGGCCGAGACGGGCGGCTACTTCAAGCCCGACGGCGAGCGGGTGGACTCCGGCGGCTTCTACACCATGGCCACCAACGCCGACGGCTCGGTCAACCACGCGGGCATCGAGACGTTCGCCGACTCGGCCGTGGACTTCATCCGCGAGTACGGCTTCGACGGCGTGGACATCGACTACGAGTACGCCACGTCGATGAAGGACGCGGGCAACCCGCTGGACTGGGGCATCGCCAATCCGCGGCGGGCGGGGCTGAACAAGGGCTACGCCGAGCTGATGAAGGTGCTGCGCGAGAAGCTCGACCGGGCCGGCGCGGCCGACGACCAGCACTACCTGCTGACCGTCGCGGCGCCCTCCTCCGGCTACCTGCTGCGCGGCATGGAGACGTACCAGACGGCCAAGTACCTGGACTACGTCAACATCATGTCCTACGACCTGCACGGCGCCTGGAACGAGTACGTGGGGCCCAACGCCGCGCTGTTCGACGACGGCAGGGACGGCGAGCTGGCCGCCGCGGGGATCTACGACGCCGCGCAGTACGGCGGCATCGGCTACCTGAACGCCGACTGGGCGTACCACTACTTCCGCGGCTCCATGCCCGCCGGGCGCATCAACATCGGCCTGCCGTACTACACGCGCGGCTGGAAGAACGTCACCGGTGGCACGAACGGGCTGTGGGGCAAGGCCCCGGCCAGCGAGTGCCCGGCCGGCGCGGGCCTGACCAAGTGCGGTGATGGCGCCGTCGGCATCGACAACCTGTGGCACGACCTGGACACCGAGGGCAAGGAGTCGCCGGCCGGCTCCAACCCGATGTGGCACGCCAAGAACCTGGAGAAGGGGATCGTCGGCGACTACCTCGGCCAGTACGGCTTCCCCGCCGACACCGAGCTCACCGGCACCTACGAGCGGCACTACGACTCCACCCTGACCTCGCCGTGGCTGTGGAACCCGCAGAAGAAGGTGTTCCTGTCCACCGAGGACGAGCAGTCGGTCCGGGCCAAGGCCCAGTACGTGGTGGACGAGGGCATCGGCGGCACCATGATGTGGGAGCTGGCCGGTGACTACGCCTGGAACGAGGCCAAGGGCCAGTACGAGCAGGGCGAGACGCTCACCACGCTCATGCACGAGGCGTTCGCCGACGCCACGCCCTACGGCGCCACGCGGGCGACGACCGACATGCCCACCGAGACCATCGACGTGGACGTGGCGTTCTCCGACTTCGCGCTCGGCGACTCCAACTACCCGATCAACCCCAAGCTGAGCATCACCAACAACTCCGACGTGACGCTCCCGGGCGGCACGGAGTTCCAGTTCGACTACGCCACCTCCGCCCCGGGCAACGCCCGCGACCAGTCCGGCTTCGGCTCGACGATCGTGCGCAGCGACCACACCGGCGACAACGTCGGCGGGCTGAAGGGCGAGTACCACCGGGTGTCGCTGAAGCTCCCGGGCTGGCAGTCGCTGGCCCCGGGCGCCACGGTGGCCCTGGACTTCGTCTACTACCTGCCCGTCTCGACGCCGTCCAACTGGACGGTGACGGTGGACGGCACCCGGTACGCGATCCCCGGCGACCTGGCGCGCGGCACGACCCCGGGCGACCCCGGCGGCCCCGGTGACCCGGGCGACCCCGGTGAGCCGGGCGAGTGCTCCGCCCCGGCGTGGGTGGCCGGCGACGTCTACAACAGCGGCGACACCGTCGCGTGGGACGGCCGCACCTGGCGCGCCAAGTGGTGGACCCAGGGCGACGAGCCCGGCACCACCGGCCAGTGGGGCGTGTGGGAGGACCTCGGCGCCTGCTGAGCCCCTCCGCTGACCCGGCCCTGGCGGGCGCCGCGCTCGACGCCGCCCGCCAGGGCCGCCGCTATGCCGGGACGCCCGGCCCGAACAGCGCGTGCTGCGCCGCGTCCATGGCCGTGAGCACCGCCCCGCGCAGGACCGCGCCCCCGCCGACGGTGCCTGCCCGGACCTCGGTGGGCAGCGGCACCATCCGGGCGAGGCGGTCGGCCACCCTGTCCGCGAGCGCGCCGCCGCCCGCCCGGCCGGTCTCCCCGCCGAGCACCACGCAGCCGGGGTCGAGCACGGCGCAGATGGCGGCCGCCCCCACGGCGACCCGCCCGGCCAGCTCGTCGAGGAACTCCTCGTCGCGCGGCGTGCGCCCGGTCACCGCGGCGGCCACGGCGCCAGCGGCGTCTTCGGCCGCGTCGCCGGGCGCCGACGCGCCGTGCCGCCGGGCGAGCGCGGTGACGGCGGCGCTGGCGGCCAGGGAGAAGAAGCCGCCCGCGCAGCCGCCCGCGGTGGGCTGCTCCGTGGTCCCCGGCACCGGCAGGAAGCCGATCTCACCGGTGCCGCCGGAGGCCCCGCGGCGCAGCGCTCCGTCCAGGACGACGGCCGCGCCGACCCCGTGGCCGAGCCAGAGCAGTACGAAGGTGTCGCGGTCCCGCGCGGCCCCGAGCCGCTGCTCGGCCAGCGCGGCCAGGTTGACCTCGTTCTCCAGCAGCACCGGCACGCCGAAGCCGCGCCGCAGCGCGGTGACGAGGCCGCCGTGCCAGCCGGGCGGGGTGCCGAGGTCGCGCAGCCGCCCGGTGGCGTGGTCGACCAGGCCCGGGGCCCCGACGGCCAGGGTGTGCAGGGCGCCGACGCCCGCGTCGGCGGCCGTCCGCCGCACCAGGTCCACCGCGGCGCCGGTGACCTGCGCGGGGGGCGCGGTGGGTGCGACGGGCAGCGCGGCCTCGGCCAGCGGCTGCCCCAGCAGGTCGGCCACCGCCACCGTGACGCCGCCGGTGCGCACGTCCAGGCCCGCCAGGTGGGCCCGCTCGGCGACGATCCCGTACAGCTTCGCGTTCGGCCCGCGGCGCTCGGCGCCCGTCTCCCCCACCACCGCGACGAGCCCGGCGGCGCCCAGGCGCTCCAGCAGGTCGGCGACGCTGGGCCGGGACAGGCCGGTGCGGGTCTTGAGCTGCCCGGCGGTCAGCGGCCCCTCCCGCGCAAGGTGGTCGAGGGCCAGCCGGTCGTTGATGGCGCGCGCGGTGCTCGGCGAGGCGGAGCCGAAGCCGGAGCCGGAGCGCACGGTGGCGGGCGGCCCGCCCGGGCGGCCCGTGGCGGGCGGTGCGTGGAGAGGTCTCACACCGGGAAATCCTTTCAGAGATATCTTTCAGGTTACCTTCCTGATAGTTTATGCCCGTGCACCGGGTCCCGCGGGACCCGCGCGGCGCGCGGCGCGTCCCGTGCCGCGCGCGACCAACCACGGACTGCGGGAGGCTGGGCCGACATGGCCGACGACAACGGGCTGGAGCGCCAGGCGGCGCACGACGCGCCCGGCGCGCCGCGAGAACTGCGGCGCGCCCGGGTGGCCGTCGCGGCGGTCTTCGCCGTGCACGGCTCCGTCACCGGCAGCTTCGCCACCCGGATCCCCTGGGTGCAGGACCACGCCGGCCTGAGCGCCGGCCAACTCGGGCTCGCCCTCGCCTTCCCCGCGATCGGCGCCTCCCTCGCCATGCCGCTCGCCGGGCGGATCAGCCACCGCTTCGGGGCCCGCACCGCGCTGCGCTGGCTGCTGGCGCTGTGGACGGCCGCGCTGGTGCTCCCGGCGCTCGCCCCCAACCTGCTCAGCCTCTGCGCGGCGCTGTTCGTCTTCGGCGCGACGGCGGGCATGTCGGACGTCGCGATGAACGCGCTCGGGGTGGAGGTCGAGCACCGGCTCGGCCGGTCCATCATGTCCGGGTTGCACGGCATGTGGAGCGTGGGCGCACTGCTCGGCTCGGCGGGCGGGACGGTCGCCGCCCACGCCCGGCTCGACGCGCTGGCGCACTTCGCGCTCGTGGCCGCCGTCCTCACCGTCCTGGGCGCGGTCGCCTGCCAGGGTGTGCTGGACCTGCGCAGCGCGCCGGACGAGCATCCGCCGCCGCGCTTCACCCTGCCCCCGAAGTCGGCGCTGATCATCGGCGCTGTGGGGTTCTGCGCGGTGTTCGCGGAAGGGGCGAGCCTGGACTGGTCCGCGGTCTACCTGCGGGACGTGCTGGGCACGTCGGCGGGTGCGGCGGCCGCCTCCACCACCGCCTTCGCCTGCACCATGGCCATCGCCCGGCTGGCCGGGGACGCGATCGTGGACCGCTTCGGCGCGGTGCGCACCGTGCGCGTCGGCGGCGTGCTCGCCACGGCGGGCGGCGTCCTCGTCGTCACCGCCCGGCACCCGGGCGCGGCGATGGGCGGTTTCGCGCTGCTCGGCCTGGGCATCGCCGTCGTGGTGCCGCTGGCCTTCGCCGCGGCCGGGCGCAGCGGGCCCAACCCCAGCCAGGCGATCGCCGGCGTGGCCACGATCACCTACACCTCCGGCCTGATCGCGCCGTCGCTGATCGGCTCCATCGCCGAGGCCACCTCGCTGACGACCTCCTTCACCCTGGTCACCGTCCTGGCCTTCGGGCTGGTGCTGGGCGCGGGGGTGCTGCGTCCCCGGTCCGGCGGCCCGGCGGCCTCCGGCGGCTCCGGGCAGCTCCCGGCCGGTGTGCCCGGGGCGGCCGTGCCCAGGGACTGAGCGGACCCCGGCAGCGGCGCCGGAGCCGACGCCGGCGGGTCACCGCGACGAACGGGCGCGACGAACGGCGGACCCCGGTGGGCCCGGCGCCCGCCGGGGCCCGCCCCGCTCAGGCTCCCGGCCCCGGGCTCGACCGGGGGGCCCGGGCCTCCTCGCCGGGCACCCCCGCGTCGAACAGCGGGGTGCTCTCGCGCAGGTGGGGCGGGGCGAAGGCGCGCAGGGCGTGGTAGCCGGTGAGCACGATGAGCGTGCCCAGGGCGATGCCGCTGAGCGAGAAGGCGTCGGTGAACTCCAGCGAGACGTTGCCGATGCCGACGATGACGCCCGCCGCCACCGGCACCAGGTTGACCGGGTTGCCCAGGTCCACACCGCTCTCGATCCAGATCTTCGCGCCCAGCAGACCGATCATGCCGTAGAGGATGACGGTGATGCCGCCGAGCACGCCGCCGGGGATGGCCGCCACCACCGCGCCGAACTTCGGGCAGAAGCCGAAGAGGATGGCGAAGGCCGCGGCGGCCCAGTAGGCGGCGGTGGAGTAGACGCGGGAGGCGGCCATCACGCCGATGTTCTCCGCGTAGGTGGTGGTGGCCGGGCCGCCGACGGAGGTGGCGAGCACCGTGGCCGCGCCGTCGGCGGCGATGGCGGTGCCCATGCGGTCGTCCAGCGGGTCCCCGGTCATCTCGCCGACGGCCTTCACGTGCCCGGCGTTCTCCGCGATCAGCGCGACGACCACGGGCAGCGCGACCAGCACGGCCGACGCCTCGAAGCTCGGCGCGTGCAGGCTGGGCAGGCCGATCCAGTCCGCCTCGGCGACCCCGCCGAGGTCCAGCCGCCAGTGCGGCGCGACCTCCCCGGCGGCCGTCGGGGAGGTGATCGGGCCGAAGACCCGGTCCAGCAGCCAGGACAGGCCGTACCCGAAGGCGAGCCCGAGGAAGATCGCGATCCGGCTCCAGAAGCCGCGCAGCGCGACCAGCGCGAAGCCGGTGAACAGCAGGGTGGCCAGCGCCGTCCACTGGTCCTGCGGCCAGTACGTCCCGGCGGCGACGGGCGCGAGGTTGAAGCCGATGAGCATGACGACGGCGCCGGTGACGGCCGGCGGCAGTACGGCGTGCACGACGCGCGCGCCCAGCGCCCGCACCACCAGGCCGGAGGCGAGCAGCACCACGCCGACCACCAGCAGCGCCCCGGTCAGCGTGCCCGGCGTGCCGCCCTCGTTCGCGATGATCGCGGCGACGCCGACGAAGGACAGGCTGCTGCCCAGGTAGCTGGGGATGGCGCCGCGCGTCACCAGCAGGAAGAAGATGGTGGCCACCCCGGACACCAGGACGGCCAGATTCGGGTCCAGGCCCATCAGCACCGGGGCGACGAACGTGGCGCCGAACATGGCCACCACGTGCTGCGCCCCCAGGCCCAGAGTGCGCAGCCAGGACAGCCGCTCGTCCGGCCGCACCACCGCGCCAGGCGCGGGGCTGCGCCCGTCCCCGTGCACCTTCCACCCGACACCGAGCCGCATGCTCCCGCTCCCTGCACCACCGAACAAAACGAGCCAAGGCTAGTGGAGGGGCGGGGTGGGACGGTCACCGGGCCGCCCCGCCCCGGGCCCGACCCGCCGGCCGTGCCGGGGCGAGGCCGAGGCGGGCGGTCGGCCGCGCCGCGCCGGACCCGGCGGGCGACGGCCGGCGCGGGGCCGCGAGCCCGGGCGGGGCGCCGGGGGCCGGCCGACGGGAGCGTACGGCTCGGCGGGGCCGTCGGCCGGGGCCGGAGGCACGCGGGAAGCGCCGCGGAGCCGTACCGGTCCGTGCCCGCGTCGAGCCGCGCGTCCCGCGGGTACCGGCCAAGCCCGGGTGGCACGGCCGTCCCCGGCTCGCGCCGCTCGCCGGCGACGCCGACCGGCGCGCCGGGGACGGCTGGGCGGGGCGGACCGCGCCGGTCCGCCCCGCTCTGCGCGTACGCGCGGGTCAGTCCTCCGGCAGTTCCACCGGGGCGATCTCGTCGTAGACGTCGCCGGGGCCCGGGTTGCCCGGGTCGGTGGTGCCGCCGAACTGGTGCATGACGCCCCACACGGCGTTCAGCGCGGTCTGCACCGCGCCCTCGGCCCAGCCCGCCGTCCAGGAGATGTCGTCGCCGGCCAGGAAGAGGCCGCGCTTGTCGTCGGGCAGCCGGTCCTGCATGAAGTGGGTGAACAGGCGCCGCTGGTAGCGGTAGTGGCCGGGCAGGTTCGCCTTGAACGCGCCCATGAAGTAGGGCTCGTTCTCCCAGGAGACGGTCACCGGGCTGCCGGTGATGTGCTTCCTGATGTCCACCTTCGGGTAGATCTCGCGCAGCGACTTGAGCATGACCTCCATGCGCTCGTTCGCGTCCAGCGGAAGCCACTTCAGGCTGTCGTCGCACCAGGTGTAGGACAGGCAGATGACCGCGGGCCGGTCCGGGCCGTTGTCCAGCAGGTAGGTGCCGCGCGTCATGCGGTCGGTGAGCGTCATGCTCATCACGTCCCGGCCGGTCTCCTCGTCGGTGTCCAGCCAGAACGGCCGGTCGACGGGGACGAACAGCTTGGAGGACTCCATGTAGTGGGTGCGCTCGACGGCGGTCCAGTGGTCGATGGGCAGCAGCTCGTCGTCGCAGTCGATCTTCGACAGCAGCATCCAGGACTGCGCGGTGAAGACGGCCGCCTGGTAGGTGCGGATCTCCCCGTGCGCGTCGGTGACGGTGATGCGGTTGCCCGCGGTGCGGTGCAGCCGCGTCACGGCCGGGCGCGGCCGTCCGTCGTGCAGGGACGCCAGCGAGGTGCCCTGCGGCCAGTGCACCAGCTTCTTCGGTGCGCGCTCCCACAGCCGCAGCGGGAGCTGCTGGCTGCCGCCGACGATGCCCCGGTGGTCGTCGTCGGCGCCGGTGTAGACGACGCGCAGGATCTCCAGGATGGAGTTGGGGAAGTCGGTGTCCCAGCCGCCGGTGCCGAAGCCGACCTGGCCGAAGATCTCCCGGTGCCGGAAGGAGGTGAAGGCCGACGAGTCGCACAGGAAGCCGTAGAAGGTCTGGTTGTCCAGCTTCTCCACCAGCGCCGACCAGATCTCGCGGATGCGCGGCACGTCGCGCGTGCGGATGGCGCGCTGCATGTCGGAGAAGTCGGCGCCTTCCTCCAGGCAGGTGTTCCAGGCCTCCATCACCTGGTGGTAGACCTCGGGGAGATCCTCCAGGGTGCGCGCGTAGTGGCTCTCGCCCTTGAGGTCCACGACGGTGGAGGGGGTGTCGGGGGCCAGCGGGTTGGGGAAGGGCTCGACCTCCAGGCCGGCGAGGTCGACGTAGTGCTGGAAGGCCGTGGACGACGGCGGGAAGCGCATGGCGCCCATCTCGGCCGTCAGCGGCCGGCCGGTGCCGTCGTCGGACCCCTCGAAGGCGGCGGTGCGCAGCCGCCCGCCGATCTGGTCGGCCTCGTAGACGACCGGCCGCAGCCCCATCTTCATCAGCTCGTAGGCGGCCACGATGCCCGACAGGCCGCCGCCGATGACGGCGACCTCGGTGCCGTGCGCGGTGGCGGGCACCTGGCCGAGTCCGGCGGGGTGGGCCAGGTAGTCGTCGTAGGCGAAGGGGAAGTCCGGGCCGAACATGGTGATGGGCGGCGCGGACTGGGCCTCTGCGTGCTGCTCGTCGTGGACGGCGGCGGGCACGGTGGAGGTCATCGGCGCGGTTCTCCTTGGCGGGACAGGGACGGGTACAGCTCGGGGCGGCGGTCCGTCAGGTAGGTGTTCTCGGCGCGGAAGGCGGCCAGCGCGTCGCGGTCGACGTCGGCGAGGACGAGGTCCTCCCCCGCCCCGGCGCGGGCGCGGACGGTGCCGTCGGGGGCGACCAGGCAGCTCATCCCGGCGAAGTCCAGGTCGCCCTCGCGGCCGTGGCGGTTGGCGTAGGCCAGGTAGAGCTGGTTCTCCCACGCCCGCACCGGGACCACGGCCTGCGGCACGATCTCGTACGGCCGCATCAGCGCGGTGGGCACGAGCAGCAGCTCGGTTCCGGCCAGCGCGTGGGCGCGCACCGCCTCGGGGAACTCGACGTCGTAGCAGACGAGCAGGCCGAGGCGGACGCCGTCGAGGTCGGCCTGGACGACGGGCTCCCGGCCGGGGGTGAAACAGCCCCGCTCGAAGTCCCCGAACAGGTGGGTCTTGCGGTAGTTGGCCAGCGGCGTGCCGTCGGGCCCGATGAGCTGCGCGGCGTTGTGCACGGCGCCGTCCTCACCGCGCTCGGGGTAGCCGTAGTGGAGGGCGAGGCGGTGCTCGGCGGCGATCTCCCCGATCGCCCGGGCGGCGGGGCCGTCGGCCGGCTCGGCGAGCTCGGCCAGCTCCCGTGGCGTGCGCGCGTACCCGGTCAGGGACAGCTCCGGGGTGACGAGCAGCCGCGCCCCGGCGGCCGCGGCGCGCCGGGCGGCGCGCGCGAAGGCCTCGACGGCCTGCCGCGGCGTGGGCGTGCCGCCGGGACCTTGGTAGAGCGCGGTGCGCAGGGGCGTCATGGGACCTCGCGACTTTCCGTCGACCGGACAAGGGGGATGTTTCGACGGTACGTTTCGCGCCCCGCGGCGGACAAGCGGTGTCCTTTGCGCACCCTGGACGTATTCGTTGCGCCGGTCCGCCGCCGGGCGGCGATTCGTTGCGCGCGGCGGCCTCCCCCGGCACCCGCCCCTCCCCCGGCGCGCGGGAGGGGCGGTCCGCCGGGTCCTACCCGGGCGGTCCGGCGGTGTAGCGGCGCAGCAGCGGGGAGAGCACCAGGACCGACTTGGTGCGCTCCACGAACGGCTCGCCCGCGATCCGCTCCAGCACGCGCTCGAAGTGCCGCATGTCGGAGGCGAAGATCTGCACGACGGCGTCCGCGTCGCCGGTGACGGTCGAGGCGGACGCCACCTCCGGGTAGCGCGACAGGCCCCGCCGGATGTCCTCGGGCGAGGTGTTGTGGCGGCAGTACATCTCGATGAACCCCTCGGTCTCCCAGCCGAGGGCCGCCGGGTCCACGCGGACGGTGAAGCCGGTGATGGCCCCCTCGGCCCGCAGCCGGTCCACCCGGCGCTTGACGGCGGGGGCGGAGAGCCCGACCTCCGCGCCGATGTCGGCGTAGGAGCGGCGGGCGTCCTCGGCGAGGGCGTGGACGATGCGTTCGTCGAGCTCGTTCAGTCGCACTGGGGGTGGGTCACTTCTCTGCGGTCGCGGGGGGTTCGTGGGCCTCGACGGCCAGCCGGGAGCGGCGCTGCCCGTAGAGGAAGTAGAACACGAGCCCGGCGGCCATCCAGAGGCCGAACACCAGCCAGGTGACGGCGGGCAAGTTCAGCATGTTGTAGACGCAGAAGCCCAGCCCCAGCAGGGGCAGCGCCGGGGAGAGCGGGACGCGGAAGCTGCGCGGCATGTCCGGGCGCGTGCGGCGCAGCACGACGACGGCGATGTTGACCAGCCCGAAGGCGAAGAGGGTGCCGATGCTGGTGGCGTTGGCCAGCTCGCCCAGCGGGATCGCGGCGGCCAGGATGCCGCAGAACGCGGAGACGAGCACGGTGTTGGCGCGCGGGGTGCCGGTGCGCGCGTTGACCCGGGAGAAGACGCCGGGCACCAGGCCGTCGCGGGACATGGCGAACAGAATGCGCGTCTGGCCGAAGAGGACGGCGAG
This sequence comes from Streptomyces marinisediminis, assembly GCF_026262575.1. Classification (GTDB taxonomy): domain Bacteria; phylum Actinomycetota; class Actinomycetes; order Streptomycetales; family Streptomycetaceae; genus Streptomyces; species Streptomyces marinisediminis. The sequence goes on along the minus strand of NZ_JAPKFL010000015.1, from coordinate 49,971 downwards.
CACGACGCTGGCGATCGCGACGACGGCGCCGGCGGACAGCAGCACGGCCCACAGCTCCGTGCCGGTCACGTCGCTGAGCACCCCGGCCAGCGCCGCCTCGGACCCCTCGAAACCCTCCCACGGCACGGCCCCGACGGCGACGGCCGCGACCAGGACGTACAGGGTGGTCACGATCAGCAGGGAGAGCATGATGGCGCGCGGCAGGTCGCGCTGGGGGTTCTTGGCCTCCTCGCCCGCGGTGGAGGCGGCGTCGAAGCCGATGTAGGAGAAGAACAGCGAGGCGCCAGCGGCGCTGACGCCGGCCAGGCCCAGCGGCATGAACGGCTCGTAGTTGCCCGCACGGATGCCGGTGAAGGCGACGGCGCAGAACATCAGCAGCGCGCCGATCTTGACCGCCACCATGATGGTGTTGGCCCGGGCGCTCTCCTTGGCCCCGCCCATCAGGAACGCCATGGCGAACAGCACGACCAGCAGGGCCGGCAGGTTGAAGTAGCCGCCGTCGCCCGGCGGGTTGGACAGCGCCGCCGGGATGGTCACCCCGATGGTGCCGTCGAGCAGCTCGTTGAGGTACTGGCCCCAGCCGACGGCGACGGCCGCCACGGAGACGCCGTACTCCAGGATCAGGCACAGCCCGCACACCCAGGCGACCAGTTCGCCCAGCGTCGCGTAGGAGTAGGAGTAGGAGGAGCCGGAAGCGGGGATGGTGCCGGCCAGCTCCGCGTAGGACAGCGCGGAGAACAGCGCGGTCAGACCGGCGATGACGAAGGAGATCGTGACCGCGGGCCCGGCCAGCGGCACGGCTTCGCCCAGGACGACGAAGATCCCGGTGCCCAGCGTGGCGCCGATGCTGATCATCGTGAGCTGCCACATGGACAGGGTGCGGCGCAGGCTGCCGCCACCGCTGCCGTGGCCGCTCTCGGCCACCAGCCTCTCCACGGGCTTGCGCCGCAGGAACCGGGCCCCCGGCGGCGAGTGTGGTGCGGAGGGCGCGGTGTTCGGGTCCAGCACGGGGTGGCTCCTTGCCGATGTCGCTGCGGGTCTGCGGCGAAGGCCGGCACGGCGCGACGCCCCTGCCGGGCCGGGCTGGCCCGCGCGGCAGCGGAAGACCGTCGAGCAGGCGGTCTCCGCCACTCCTCGTACAGCGCATGACTCTACGAGTGGGGCACCACGGCACGTAACGGGCCACCCTTGCGCACTCATGGCGATTCGTTGCGCAGTTCCCGCCATGTTCGCACGTTCGTTGACTTCCCCCGATGGAATTCTTGTGGTAACGCCCCCGAACGGCTTACGGCCCGGAGCAGGGCCGTGCCGGGCGCCGGGACGGCGGAACCAGCCCCGCGGGAGGGGCACGCGGCGGCCGCGGGGGCCCGGCGTGCCCGGCCGGGCGCCCGCGGCGGAGCCCGCGCGGCGTGCGCCGCGCCCGGCTCAGCTCCAGCTCGCGTGCAGCGGCTTGCCCTCGGCGTAGCCCGCCGCGCTCTGCACGCCGACGACCGCCCGCTCGGTGAACTCCTCCAGGGAGCCCGCCCCCGCGTAGGTGCACGCCGAACGCACCCCGGCGATGATCGAGTCGATCAGGTCCTCCACCCCCGGCCGGGCGGGGTCGAGGAACATCCGCGAGTGCGAGATGCCCTCCTCGAACAACCCCTTGCGGGCCCGGTCGTAGGCGGACTCCTCGGCCGTGCGGTTGCGCACCGCGCGGGCGGAGGCCATGCCGAAGGACTCCTTGTACAGCCGCCCGTCGGCGCTCTGCTGGAGGTCGCCGGGGGACTCGTGCGTCCCGGCGAACCAGGAGCCGATCATGACGTTGGAGGCGCCGGCCGCCAGCGCCATCGCCACGTCGCGCGGGTGGCGGACGCCGCCGTCGGCCCACACGTGCCGGCCGTGCCGCCGGGCCTCGGCCGCGCACTCCAGCACCGCGGAGAACTGCGGACGGCCCACGCCGGTCATCATGCGGGTGGTGCACATCGCGCCCGGGCCGACGCCGACCTTGACGATGTCGGCGCCCGCGGCGATCAGGTCGCGCACGCCCTCGGCGGCGACGACGTTGCCCGCGGCGACGGGCACCCCGGGGTCCAGTGCGCGCACGGCCTTCAGCGCCTCCAGCATGCCCTCCTGGTGGCCGTGCGCGGTGTCCACCACGAGGGTGTCCACGCCCGCGTCCAGCAGGGCCTTCGCGCGGCCGGCGACGTCGCCGTTGATGCCCACGGCGGCGGCCACCCGCAGCCGGCCCGCGGCGTCGGTGGCCGGGGTGTAGAGGGTGGCGCGCAGCGCGGCCTTGCGGCTGAGCAGGCCCACCAGGCGCCCGTCGGCGTCCACGGCCGGGGCGAGCCTGCGGTGGGCGGCGTCCAGCCGGTTGAAGGCCTCGCGGGGGTCGATGGCGGCGTCCAGCACCAGCAGGTCCTTCGACATCACCTGGCTGAGCTGGGTGAACCGGTCCACGCCGGTGAGGTCGGACTCGGTGACGATGCCGACGGGGCGGCCGTCGGCGACCACCACGCCCGCGCCGTGCGCCCGCTTGGGCAGCAGGGAGAGCGCGTCGGCCACGGTGGCCTGCGGGACCAGGACGATGGGGGTGTCCAGCACCAGGTGGCGCCGCTTGACCCAGGAGACCACCTCGGTCACCACGTCCAGCGGGATGTCCTGCGGGATCACCACCAGGCCGCCGCGCCGGGCGACGGTCTCGGCCATCCGGCGGCCCGCGATGGCGGTCATGTTCGCCACCACCAGCGGGATGGTGGTGCCGCTGCCGTCGTGGCTGGAGAGGTCGACGCCCTGCCGGGAGCCGACCGCCGAGCGGCGCGGGACCATGAACACGTCGTCGTACGTCAGGTCGTACGGGGGCCGCTGGTCGTTGAGGAATCGCACGTGCAGAACATCCCAGTCGATCGGAGGGGACCCCGGCGGAATCCGGCCGGGGAAAACGCACGTACTTCATTCTCCCACGGCCGCCTCCCGTGGCACCCCCGTGTGATCCGCCAGTCGTCCGCGGCCGGGCCGGGCGGAAGCTACGAGAGCGCCGTCACGGCAGCCGTCCCGTCCGGTCGGCCGTCGGCGGCGTGGGCGCGGGTGATGCCGGCGCGGGCGGTGCGCCGGGCGGGCCGCCGCCGCGCAGCCGGCGCGCCACCGGCTCCGTCCAGCGGGCGGCGAGCGGCCCGGCGATGACCAGGAGGAGCACGTAGGCCGTGGCCAGCGGGGCGAGGCCCGGCTGGGCGCCCGCGGCGAGACCGGCGATGACGATGGAGAACTCGCCGCGGGCCACCAGCGCCCCGCCCGCGCGGGCCCTTCCCCGCGCGCCGATCCCCGCGCGCCGGGCGGCGTACCAGCCGGTGGCGATCTTGGTGGCCAGGGAGACGGCCGCCAGCAGCAGCGCGGGCAGCAGCACCGGCGGGATGTTCGCGGGCACCGTGGACAGGCCGAAGAAGACGAAGAAGACGGCCGCGAACAGATCCCGCAGCGGCGTCAGCAGCGCCCGCACGCTGTGCGCGACCTCCCCGGAGATGGCGATGCCCACCAGGAACGCGCCGACCGCGGCGGAGACCTGCAACCGCTGGGCGATGCCCGCGACGAGCAGGGTCAGACCCAGGACGACCAGCAGCAGCATCTCGGGGTTGTCCGAGGAGACCGCGCGGCTGATCAGACGCCCGTGCCGCAGCGCGAGGAACAGCACCAGCCCGGCGGTGCCCAGGGCGATGGTCAGGGTCAGGCCGGCACCGGCCAGCGAGACCCCGGCCAGCAGCGCGGTCAGCAGCGGGAGGTAGACGGCCATGGCCAGGTCCTCCATGACCAGCACGCCGAGCACCACCGGCGTCTCCCGGTTGCCCAGGCGCCCGAGCTCGGTGAGCACCTTGGCGATGACGCCGGAGGAGGAGATCCAGGTGACGCCCGCCAGCGCGATCACGCCGACCGGCTCCCAGCCCAGCGCCCACCCGGCCAGCGCGCCCGGCGTGGCGTTGAGCAGGAGGTCGACGAGGCCGGAGGGGTACTGGGTGCGCAGGTTGGTCACCAGCTCCGACGCGCTGTACTCCAGGCCCAGCATGAGCAGCAGCAGGATGACGCCGATCTCGGCGCCCACCTCGATGAAGCCCTCGCTGGTGGACAGCGGCAGCAGCCCGCCGTGGCCGAAGGCCAGGCCGCCCAGCAGGTAGAGCGGGATGGGGGACATCCCCAGGCGCCCGGCGAAGCGGCCGACGAGCCCCAGGCCGAGGATGACCGCGCCCAGCTCGATGAGCAGGATGGTGGTGTGCTCCACGCCCTCAGTCCTCGTCGCCGCCGGGGCCGCCGTCGGCCGCGCCCCCGGAGATCAGCTCCGTCAGCAGCGCGACGCCCTCGGAGGTGCCGACGGCCAGCAGCACGTCACCGGCCTCCAGGCGGAAGTCCGGACGCGGGGAGGGGACGGCGCCGGTGCGGCGCAGCACGGCCACGACGGAGGCCCCGGTGCGCCGGCGGGCGAGGGTGTCGGCGATCGTGCGGCCCCGGAAGGGCGACTGCGGCCCGACCTGGACGCGCTCGCTGACCAGGTCGAGCTCCAGCTCGCTCGGGTGCGCGGGGGCGCCCGGCTCGTCCTGGTCGCGCAGCAGTCCGGCGAGGGCGGCGGCCTCCGCCGGTTCCAGGGGCACGGTGGCCTGGCAGGCGTCGGGGTCGTCGGGCCGGTAGAAGCCGAGGAAGCGCCGCCCGTCCTGGTGGGCGACGACCGAGAGGTGCCGCCCCTCGCGCGTGCTGAGGTCGTACTGGGTGCCGACGCCGGGGAGCGGCGTGCGTCGCAGGGTCATGGTGCCTCCGGGGCGGGCCGCGTGGACAGCACGGCTAGGACTCGTCGGGGTCGGCGCGCTCCAGGGCGGGACGCAGCACGGGGCGCCGGTCCGCCAGGAGCTGTTCGGCCGCCGCGGTGTCGGTGACCAGGCTGGTGACCAGCCCCGAGCGCAGCACCGCGCCGATGGCGGCGGCCTTGCGGCGGCCGCCGGCGATGGCGACGACCTCCGGGATGCGCCGCAGCCGCCCGGCCTCCACGGTGATGCACCGCTCCCCCAGGTCCCGGCCGATGCGGCGGCCCTCGGCGTCGAAGAGGTGGGCGGACATCTCCGCGGCCACGCCGAGCGAGGCGTAGTGCGCGCGCTCGCGCTCGCCGAGCATGTCGTGGACGGTGGAGATGCCCGGTTCCCAGGAGCCGATGGAGACGGCCGCGACGGTCACCTTGTCGAAGTACTCGAACGCGGCCGCGATGCCGGTCTGGTGCCGCAGGGCGGCGGCGGTGGCCGGGTCGGGCAGCAGCATGGGCGCGTAGATGGGGTGGGCCTGGCCCCCGGCGACCTCGGCGGCCCGGCGCACCGCCTCGACCGAGCCGCGGTCGGCCGTGCCGGCGTCGTACACGCCGGTGAGCTGGACGACCGTGCACGGCGGCAGCCCGCGCAGCGCGGTCGCCATGTGGATGGTGGAGCGGCCCCAGGCCAGCCCGAGCACGTCGCCCTCGGTCACCAGTTCGCCCAGCAGGTCGGCGGCGACCTCGCCGAGGTTCTCCGGGTCGGCGATGCTCTCCCCGGGCTCGGCGACGTCGGCCGGGGCGGCGGGGGACGAGGGGGACTCGGCGACGACGACGTGCCGCAGCCCGTACCGGGCCCGCAGCGCGTCGGAGCGCTCGGCGTCCAGCTCGGCCGGCACACGGATCTCGATGCGCACCAGGTCGTGTTCGAGGGCGGTCTCCAGGACGCGGGCCACCTTGAAGCGGCTGACCCCGAACTCGTCCGCGATCTGGATCTTGGACTTGCCTTCCAGGTAGAAGCGGCGGGCCATGGCCGCGGCCTGCATGAGCTCGGCGGGCCCCATTCTCGAAGCCGCCCGACCCGTCGACACCGCAACTCACCTCACTGTCTGCCGTACTCGCCTTCGCGCCGCGTGCTCATCCTCGCAGATCGAGCGGCGCGTTCGATCCGTTGCGTGCGCGGCACACCGGCCTGACGCGAAGCGGCGCGGCGCCCTCCGGGTGCGCGCGGGCGCCGCTCAGCGCTCCCGGCCGCGTGCCGCCGCCTCCGCTGCCTGACGGCGCAGCGCCGCCACGGCCGCGGCCGGGTCGTCGGCGCCGTAGACGGCCGAACCGGCGACGAAGACGTCGGCGCCCGCCTCGGCGCACCGCTCGATCGTGTCCGCCGAGACGCCGCCGTCCACCTGGAGCCACAGGTCCAGACCGTGCCGGTCGATGAGCTGCCGGGTGCGGCGGATCTTGGGCAGCATGACGTCCAGGAACGCCTGCCCGCCGAAACCGGGCTCGACGGTCATCACCAGCAGCATGTCCAGCTCCGGCAGCAGGTCCTCGTACGGCTCGATCGGCGTCGCCGGCTTGAGCGCCAGCGAGGCCCGGGCGCCCTGCGCGCGGATCTCCCGGGCCAGCCGCACCGGGGCGGCGGCGGCCTCCGCGTGGAAGGTGACGGAGCCCGCGCCGGCCTCCGCGTACTGCGGGGCCCAGCGGTCCGGCGCCTCGATCATCAGGTGGCAGTCCAGCGGCGTGCCGGTGGCCTTCCCCAGCGCCTCGACCACGGGGACGCCGAGGGTGAGGTTGGGGACGAAGTGGCCGTCCATGACGTCGACGTGGAGCCAGTCGGCGCCCTCGACGGCCTTCGCCTCCTCGGCCAGACGGGCGAAGTCGGCGGACAGGATGCTGGGGTTGATCTGAGCCATGGCCCCAGTATGTCGCCTCCCGCCGGACGGGCGATCAGCCGCCCTTGCGCAGCAGCGCCAGGTACATGGCGTCCGTGCCGTGGCGGTGCGGCCAGAGCTGGACGTCCGGGCCGTCGCCCAGGCCGGGCAGGCCGGGCAGCAGCGGGCGGGCGTCGAGCCAGGCGGCGCCCGCCCCCTCCGGCCCGCGCAGCACGTCCTCGACCACGACGCGGGTCTCGGCCGGGTGCGGGGAGCAGGTGGCGTAGCCGACGACGCCGCCGGGCCGGGCGGCGCGCAGCGCCCCGGCCAACAGGGCGCGCTGGAGCGGGGCGAAGCCCGCCAGGTCCTCGGGGCGGCGGCGCCAGCGGGCCTCGGGGCGGCGGCGCAGGGCGCCCAGGCCGGTGCAGGGGACGTCCACCAGGACCCGGTCGAAGGAGCCGGGCCGCCAGGCCGGCCGGGTGCCGTCGGCGGTGACCACCTGGTAGGGGCCCGGGTTGCCCGACAGCGCCCTGGCGACCAGCCGGGCGCGGTGCGGCTGCTTCTCCGCGGCCACCAGCGCGGCCCCGCGCTCGGCGGCGAGCGCCCCCAGCAGGGCCGCCTTGCCGCCGGGGCCGGCGCAGCCGTCCAGCCAGGTGCGGTCCTCGCCCTGGAGCCCGGCGCGGGCGAGCGCGAGGGCCACGAGCTGGCTGCCCTCGTCCTGCACTCCGGCCCGCCCCTCGCGGACGGCGGTGAGGCGGCCGGGTTCACCGCCGTCGGCGAGCCGGGCCGCGTAGGGCGACCAGCGTCCGGCCACGGCGTCCTCGGCGAGCAGCTCCGCCACGGTGGCCCGGCCGGGCCGGGCCACCAGGGTGACCTCCGGGCGCTCGTTGTCGGCCGCGAGCAGCGCCTCGATCTCCTCCCGGCCGCGCCCGGGGCCGCCCAGCGCGTCCCACAGGGCGGTGACGACCCAGCGCGGGTGCGCGTGCACCAGCGACAGGTGCTCGACGGGGTCCTCCTCGAACGGCGGCGCGACGCGGGCGAGCCAGGCGTCCCAGTCGTGCGCGGCGACGCGGCGCAGCACCGCGTTGACGAAGCGGGCGCGGCCGTCGCTGAGCACGTAGCGCGCCAGCTCCACGGTGGCGCTGACGGCGGCGTGCGGCGGGATGCGGGTGCCCAGGAGCTGGTGGGCGCCGAGCGCGAGCACGTCCAGCACCGGCGGGTCCACCTCGCGCAGCGGGCGGTCCACGCAGGCGGCGATGACGGCGTCGTAGGTGCCCTGGCGGCGCAGGGTGCCGTAGACCAGCTCGGTGGCCAGCGCCGCGTCCCGGGCGTCGAAGCCGTCCCCGCCGCGCGCGCGCCGCAGCAGCGGCGGCAGGACGAGGTTGGCGTACGCGTCGCGCTCGTCGACCGCGCGCAGGGCCTGGAAGGCGACCAGCCGCACCGGGTCCTTGCGGGGGCGGGCCGGCGGGCGCGGACGGCGGCGCGGCGGTCCGCCGCGGCGGGGTGACGGGTCGGTCACGGGAAAGGTGCTCCGGTGGTTCGCATCGCGCTCCCCCGGCGGACGGCCGGGTTCGCCTTGCTGCCCGCCGCGCGGGCGGAAGGACCCAGCTTACGCGCGCCGGACCTCGGTGTGCGGCGCGGTCAGTCCGCCAGCCGCTCGCCGGAGACGATGCGGGCGCCGCGGGCCCAGTCGGCGGCCTGCATCGGCTTCTTGCCCTGCGGCTGCACCCAGCGCAGTTCGACGGCGTGCGAGCCGGTGCCCACGTGCACGTGGCGCTTGCCGGCCCGCACCTCCCCGGGCGCCAGACCGGTGACGTCGGGATCGGGCACGGCCTGCACGAGCTTGAGCCGCTCGCCGCGGAAGACCGTCCAGGCGCCGGGGGCGGGGGCGCAGCCGCGCACCACCCGGTCCACCCGCAGCGCCGGGGCCGACCAGTCGACGCGGGCGTCGTCCACCCCCAGCTTCGGGGCGAGGCTGACGCCCTCGGCGGGCTGCGGCACGGCGGTCAGCGTGCCGTCCTCGATGCCGTCCATCGTGGCCGCCAGCAGCCCGGCCCCGGCCAGGGCGAGCCGGGTGAGCAGGTCGCCGCTGGTGTCGGTGGGGCGGACCTCCTCGGTGACGACGCCGTAGACGGGGCCGGAGTCCAGCCCCTCTTCGATCAGGAACGTCGAGGCCCCGGTGACCTCGTCCCCGGCGAGCACCGCGTGCTGCACGGGGGCCGCGCCGCGCCAGGCGGGCAGCAGCGAGAAGTGCAGGTTCACCCAGCCCCGCGCCGGAATGGCCAGGGCGCTCGGGGGGAGCAGCGCGCCGTAGGCGACGACCGGGCAGCAGTCGGGGGCGATCTCGCGCAGCCGGGCCTGGAAGTCGGCGTCGCGCGGGCTGGCCGGACGCAGGATCTCGATGCCCTCCTCCGCGGCCCGCTCGGCCACCGGGCTGGCCACCAGCCGCCGGCCGCGCCCGGCGGGGGCGTCCGGCCGGGTGACCACCGCCGCGACCTCGTGCCGCTCGGAGGCGAGCAGGGCGTCCAGGGCGGGCACGGCGACCTCGGGGGTGCCGGCGAAGACGAGCTTCATCGGTGGCGGACTACCTCTCCTGGCTGGGTCCTGGCTGGGCCGCGAACGGGACGGACCGCTCGCGCGGGCGTCGGCGCACGGCGCATCAGTCTACGGTCCGTCACCATCCCACCGCGCCACCGGGCACGCGCCACGGGGCGCGGGGGGCGGCGGCACGGCGCGGGACGCGGCGGCGGGGGCGCGGCGGGCGTCGTGAGGGGCCATCCCGCGCGCCCCCGGGCGTGACCCCGGCCCCCGGTACGGCGTTGGTCAAGGCGATGTGACCGTAGGAGCGTTGGGCGGCGGACCGTTCAGCGGTCCTTCCACGCCGGTTCGAGAGGCTTGTCCATGGCCGACCACGCCACCCACGACGCCCAGGCACGCGCCAGTCTGCACCTGTTGGTACGGGACATCGAGCGGGTCCGCCGACAGGTGGACGCACTGCGCACGCTGACCGCGCAGCTCGGGAACGTCTACCGGCCGCGCCGCACCGGCCCGTCCGCGGGCTTCGTGGTCTACGGCAGGGCCCCGGCGCCGACGGTGCGGCTGGCCCAGGAGCTGCGGGAGAACGTGGAGAACCTGGTGACGGCGGCCGTGGAGTTCGACCGCTCGCTGGGCTTCTCCTGGGACGCGGTGGGTTCGGCGCTCGGGGTGACCAAGCAGGCGGTGCACCGCCGGTACGGCGGGGCCCGGCGCTCGGGCGAGCGGGCCGGTGCCGGGGAGACGGCGGCCCTGGCCGCCGACCGCTCGGCGGCCGCGGTCGCGGCCCGGGCCGGGCAGCCCCCCGCGGCGGCCGCGGAGGCGGTGCCCGCCGTGCCGGCCGCCCGGGGGGTGCCCGCCCAGGGCTCCCCCGCCCGCGAGCCCCGCCCCGGCGCCCTGCCCGGCCCGCGCAACGCCTGACCTTCCGGGCCCGTCCGGCGGGCGGACGCCGTCCCGCCCCGGCGAGCGCGCGCCCCCGCGGCGTCAGCCCAGGTCCGCCGGGTCGATGAGAATCCGCACCGGCGGCCCCTCCCGGCGCGTCAGCCGCGCGGCCTGCGCCGTCTTCAGCGCGGCGGCCAGCGGCGCCCCCCGGCCCGGCGGGACGCGGACGAGCACGCGCTCCCAGCGCTCGCCCGGCGGCGGATCGCCGGTCCGGCGCGGGCGGCCGGGCTCGGTCACCGGCAGCTCCACGGGCCCCAGCAGCTCCGCGCCCGGTGGCAGCTCGGCGGCGGCCAGGAACGCGGCCACCGCCTCGGGCGGGCCGCTGACGGACGCCATCCGGGAGACGGGCGGGTAGCCCAGCTCGGCACGGTCGGCCAGCTCGCGCGCGGCGTGCCCGTCGGGGTCCCAGCGGACGAGCGCCTGCACCGGGCGCAGCGTCGGCTCCGCGACGGCGACCACCGTCCCGCCCTCGGACTGCGGGCGCACCAGTGCCGAGGCCGCCAGCCAGCGCCGGAGCGCCTCCTCCTCGGCCCGCACGTCCGGGCGGCCCAGCAGGGCCCAGCCGTCCAGCAGCAGCGCCGCCGCGTAGCCGGGGCCCTCCGGCACGGGCTCGGCGCCCGGGGTGCTGACGACCAGCGCCGGACGGTCGGGCACGGTGGCCAGCACGTGGTCCCGGCCCGAGGTGCGCACGGCCACCCCCTGGAAGGCGCGGCCCAGCTCCTCGGCGGTGCGCCGCGCCCCGACGACGCTGGCCCGCAGGCGCGTCGTGCCGCACTCCGGGCAGCGCCAGCCGGGCGCCGCCCGACCGCACCAGCCGCAGCACAGTTCCTCCGCGGCGCCGGGGGCGGTGAGCGGCCCGTGGCAGTGCGCGCACCGCGCCGGTTCGCGGCAGTGCGCGCAGGCCAGTCGGGGCACGTACCCGCGGCGCGGCACCTGGACGAGCACCGGACCGGTGCGCAGCGCGTCGCGGGCGGCGCGCCAGGCCAGCGTGGGCAGGCGGGCGGTACGGGCGGCCGCGTCGCGCGCCTCGTCCAGCTCCGAGACGGTGCGCACCAGCGGAGCGGTGGCCCGGACCGTCTCCCGCGAGGCCGTCAGCGCCCCGGCCCACCCCGTCTCCAGCAGGCGGGCGGCCTCGACGGTGCGGCTGTGGCCGCCGAGCAGCAGGGCGGTGCCCTCGTGCGCGGCGCGCAGCATCAGCACCTCGCGGGCGTGCGGCTGGGGGGCGTGGTCGTCGCGGTGCGCGGCGTCGCCGTCGTCCCACAGCGCCACCAGGCCCGGGCGCGCGACGGGCGCGAACATCGCGGCCCGGGTGCCGATCACCAGACGGACGGCGCCGCGGCTGACGGCCAGCCACCGCCGGTAGCGCGCCTCGGGGCCGGCGTCGGCGGTGAGCACGACGTGGTGACCGGCGCCCAGCAGCGCGGTCAGCGCGGCGTCCAGACGGGCGGCGCAGCGGCCGTCGGGCAGGACGGCGAGCGCGCCGCGCCCCGAGGCGTACGTGGCCGCCAGGGCCGTGGCCAGCTCCGCGGGCCAGCCGGGACCGGGCAGCGCCGTCCACACCGCCCGGGGGGCGCCGCCGGTGGCGAGGGCGTCGAGGAACGCGGTGCCTCGCGGGTAGCGCGTCCACCCGCCCGGGGGCGGCGGGGCGGGCGGGGGCGGCACCCGGTCCGCCGCCGGCGGCGCGCTTTTCTCGGCGCGGGCCATGCGGGGCGGCACGGCGAGCTGGACCACGTCGGCCAGGGCCCCGGCGTAGCGGTCGGCCACGGCGCGGCACAGGGCCAGCAGGTTCGGCGTGAGGACGCGTTCGGGCGAGAGGACCTGGGCCAGCGGGGCGAGGGTGCCGGGGAAGTCGCTCTCGGCGCGCCGCTCGACGACGAAGCCGTTGATCAGCCGGCCGCCCTCGCGGCGGCCCTCCCGCTCACCGGCGCCGAACCGGACGCGCACCCGCACGCCCGGTTGGGCGTCGTCGGCCAGCGCGGCGGGCACGGCGTAGTCGAAGTAGCGGTCGAGGTGGACCAGCCCCTTGTCCACCAGCACCCGGGCGACGGGCAGCTCGTCGGCGAGCGCGGCACCCCGCCAGGTGCGCGGCCTGGCCCGCGGCGTCCCCGCGGCACGGCTGCCGCGCACCGCCTCCCGGATGAGCGCGAGCTGCTCGGGCGGCGGTGCCGTGCCGCCGCTGCCGGACGCGTCCTCGCTGCTCACGGCTCCAGTCTTAGCAGACGCCTCGGACACCCTGACCGGGCGCTCGGACACCCCGAACCGGCGCGACGCACGCGCCGACCGGGGCCGGGGCGTGCGTCGCGGTGGGGCCGTGCGCGGCGGTCAGCGTCCGGCCGCGGCCCGCAGGGCGGCGGTGCGGTCGGTGCGCTCCCAGGTGAAGTCGGGCAGCTCCCGGCCGAAGTGGCCGTAGGCGGCCGTCTGGGCGTAGATGGGCCGCAGCAGGTCCAGGTCGCGGATGATGGCGGCCGGGCGGAGGTCGAAGACCTCGGTGATGGCCTCCTCGATGCGTGCCTCCTCGACCGTGTTGGTGCCGAAGGTCTCCACGAACAGGCCGACCGGCTCCGCCTTGCCGATCGCGTACGCCACCTGCACCTCGCAGCGGGCGGCGAGCCCGGCGGCGACGACGTTCTTGGCGACCCAGCGCATGGCGTAGGCGGCCGAGCGGTCCACCTTGGAGGGGTCCTTGCCGGAGAAGGCGCCGCCGCCGTGGCGGGCCATCCCGCCGTAGGTGTCGATGATGATCTTGCGCCCGGTCAGCCCGGCGTCGCCCATCGGGCCGCCGATCTCGAACCGCCCGGTGGGGTTCACCAGCAGGCGGTAGTCCTCCGTGTCGAGCTTGATGCCGTCCTCGACGAGCTGGGCCAGGACGTGGTCGACGACGAACTCGCGGACGTCGGGCGCGAGCAGGGAGTCGAGGTCGATGTCGGAGGCGTGCTGGCTGGAGACGACGATGGTGTCCAGCCGCACGGCCTTGTCGCCGTCGTACTCGACGGTGACCTGCGTCTTGCCGTCGGGCCGCAGGTAGGGGATGGTGCCGTTCTTGCGCACCTCGGTCAGCCGCCGCGACAGGCGGTGGGCCAGCGTGATGGGCAGCGGCATCAGCTCGGGCGTCTCGTCGCAGGCGTACCCGAACATCAGGCCCTGGTCGCCGGCGCCCTGGCGGTCCAGCTCGTCCTCGTCGCCCTCGACCCGGTTCTCGTAGGCGGAGTCGACGCCCTGCGCGATGTCCGGGGACTGGGCGCCGATGGAGACGGAGACCCCGCAGGAGGCGCCGTCGAAGCCCTTCTTGGAGGAGTCGTACCCGATCTGGAGGATCTTCTCGCGGACGAGGGTGGCGATGGGCGCGTACGCCTTGGTGGTCACCTCGCCGGCGACGTGCACCTGGCCGGTGGTGATGAGCGTCTCGACGGCCACGCGGGACGCCGGGTCCTCGCTGAGCAGCGCGTCGAGGATGGTGTCGCTGATCTGATCGGCGATCTTGTCAGGGTGGCCCTCGGTCACGGATTCCGAGGTGAACAGGCGGCGGGACACATCGCTCCCTGGGGTTGCAGCGGCTGCTGGCTGATCATGGGCGGACCGGTCAGGGGAGCTGCGCCCCTTCGGGTTCCGCCGACAGTTTATCCGCACGCCCTACGGTGCTGGTCAAGGTGTCTCACCCAGCGACCTCGGGCGCGCCCGCCCCGGCGGGCGGCCGGCACGGCGGCCGGGGTCACCCGGCGGGCGCCGCCGGGGCGCCGAAGCGGGCGGTGACCAGGTCCCACACCCGGTCGGCGAGGGTCTCCTTGGGGCCGTAGGGCACCGGGACCTCGGTACCGTCCGTGGCGAGGACGACCGCCTCGTTGTCCGCGGAGCCGAAGGTCTTGTGCTCGCCCACCTCGTTGACCACGAGCAGGTCGCAGCCCTTGCGGGCGAGCTTGGCGCGGCCGGCCGCCAGCACGTCGTCGGTCTCGGCGGCGAAGCCCACGACCACCTGGCCGGGGTGGGCCCGGTGCGCCGAGAGCTCGGCGAGGACGTCGGGGTTGCGGACGAGGGCGACGGGGTCGGGGTCGTGGCCGTCCCGCTTCTTGATCTTGCCGTCGGCGTAGTGGGCGGGCCGGAAGTCCGCCACGGCGGCGGCCATGACCACGGCGTCGGCGTCGGCGGCGGCCGCCAGCACCGCCGCGCGCAGCTCCCGCGCGGTGCCCACGGGCACGACCGTCACGCCCGCCGGGTCGGGCAGCGCCGTGTGCGCGGCGACGAGGGTGACGCGGGCGCCCCGGGCGGCGGCCGTGGCGGCGAAGGCGTACCCCTGCCGCCCCGAGGAGCGGTTGCCCAGGAAGCGGACCGGGTCCAGCGGCTCGCGCGTGCCGCCCGCGCTGACGACGACGTGCCGCCCGGCGAGGTCGGCCCCGGGCACGCCGCGGGCCAGCACCCGGCGGCACAGGGCGAAGATCTCCTCCGGCTCGGGGAGCCGGCCCTTGCCGGTGTCGGCGCCCGTCAGCCGGCCCACGGCGGGCTCGACGACCAGGGCGCCCCGGCGGCGCAGGGTGGCGACGTTCTCCCGGGTGGCCGGGTGCTCCCACATCTCGGTGTGCATCGCCGGGGCGAAGACGACGGGGCAGCGCGCGGTCAGCAGGGTGTTGGTGAGCAGGTCCCCGGCGATGCCGTGCGCGGCCCGGGCCAGGAGGTCGGCGGTGGCGGGGGCGACGACGACGAGGTCGGCCTCGCGGCCGATGCGCACGTGCGGCACCTCGTGCACCGTCTCCCACACCTCGTGGGCGACCGGCCGGCCGGACAGGGCGGCCCAGGTGGGCGCGCCGACGAACTCCAGCGCCGCGGCGGTGGGCACCACCTGGACGTCGTGTCCGGACTCGGTGAGGCGGCGCAGCAGCTCGCACGCCTTGTAGGCGGCGATCCCGCCGCTCACCCCGAGAACCACCGTGGGCCGGTCCGCCTTGGCCGTCATGGAGCCACTCCCGCCTGCGCTCGTCGCGTACCCGCCTATGACACACCACGGGCCCGGCAGCCGTGCTGCCGGGCCCGTCTCGTGGGGATGGCGCCGAGGCCGCAGAGGCCCCGGCGCGGCTCCGCGTCCGGTGCCGGGACCGGGCGGCGGGGCCTGCCGGCCCGGGGCCTACTGGACCGGGGCCTCGACGGCCTCGGAGGTGAGCAGACCCGCGTTGATCTCGCGGAGCGCGATCGACAGCGGCTTCTCGTGGACGTGGGTGTCCACCAGCGGGCCGACGTACTCCAGGAGGCCCTCGCCGAGCTGCGAGTAGTAGGCGTTGATCTGCCGGGCCCGCTTGGCCGCGTAGATCACCAGGCTGTACTTGGAGTCGGTGGCCTCGAGCAGCTCATCGATCGGCGGATTGATGATGCCCTCGGGCGTGGCGATGGAAGAGGACACGCTCTGCCTTCCGAGTGTGGAGAGAGGTTGCGCTGACCGGGGCGCGGACGGGGCGAGCGGGCTGCCGCCCGTCCCCGCGCTGGCCCCAGGCCATCAGAGCAAGGCTAGCAGTTCCGCGGCGACGTCCTCGACGGAGGTGTTGACCAAGGTGGTGTCGAACTCCGACTCGGCGGCGAGCTCGGTGCGCGCCACGGTGAGCCGTCGCTCGATGACCTCGGGGGCCTCGGTGCCCCGGCCGGTCAGCCGGCGCACCAGCTCCTCCCAGCTCGGCGGGGCGAGGAAGACGAGCTGCGCCTCGGGCATGGAGGAGCGCACCAGCCGGGCGCCCTGCAGGTCGATCTCCAGCAGGACGGGCTCGCCGGCCGCCAGCTTCTCCAGCACCGCCCGGCGCGGCGTCCCGTACCGGTTGCCCGCGAACTCCGCCCACTCCAGGAGCTCGCCGTTGGCGACGAGCTTGTCGAACTCCTCGTCGTCCACGAAGAAGTAGTGGACGCCGTGCCGCTCGCCGGGGCGGGGTCTGCGGGTGGTGGCCGAGACCGAGAGCCACACCTCGGGGTGGGCCCTGCGCAGATGCGCGACGACCGTGCTCTTGCCGACCCCGGAGGGGCCGGAGAGCACGGTCAGCCGTGGTTGTCTGTCCGGGGGCACCGGGGTTTCCCCCCGGGAGACAGGAGTAGTCATGCAGCGATTATCCCGGTTTCCCGGCGTGCCGGTGGCCCGGGGGCGCGGGAGCCGGTGGCACCCGGCCGCGAGGGGTCAGCCCGCTTGGCCGAACTCGCGCTCCAGTGCCGCGATCTGGTTGGAGCCGAGGCCGCGGACCCGGCGGCTCTCGGAGATGCCGAGCCGCTCCATGATCTGGCGGGCCCGGACCTTGCCGACGCCGGGCAGCGACTCCAGGAGCGCGCTGACCTTCATCTTGCCGATGACGTCGTTCTTCTGGCCCTGCTCGATGACGTCGTGCAGGGTCGCGCCCGAGTGCTTGAGCCGGTTCTTGACCTCGGCGCGCTCCCGGCGAGCCGCGGCGGCCTTCTCAAGCGCGGCTGCGCGCTGTTCAGGGGTAAGGGGCGGAAGAGCCACGCCTTCGTCACCTCGGATGTCGAACTGGTCGGATAGGTCGGTGTGGAACCTAGTAGCCCCGCAAGTGCGGGGCAACGAGCAACGCGCCTGTTCACGCGCTCTGCCCGGAGACTAGCGGGCGGGGCGCGCATAAGTCAGCGAGAACAGCGGAAAAGTCCTGGTCAGACTCAAACTGAACAGGACTTTTCCGGACAATACCAACGAGTAGGTTCGGTTCGGGCCGCACCGCCCGCCTCCCCCGCGGCGCCGCAGGTCAGCCCAGGACGTCCGCGAGCGCCTCCGTCTCGGCCCGCACGGCACGCCGCAGCGCGTCGGCGTCCGGCCCGTGCCGCAGCACCGCGCGGCTGACGCTCGGCACGACCTGGCCCACGGCCGCGCCGAAGACCCGAGGCAGGTCCGCCGCGCTCGCGCCCTGCGCGCCCAGCCCCGGGGCGAGGAGCGGGCCGTTGATCGCCAGGTCGGCCCCCGCCTCCTCCAGCGTCGCCCCCACCACGGCGCCGAAGGAGCCCAGCGGCACGGCGCCGGCGTTCTCCCGCGCGAGGTGGTCCAGCACGGTCTGCGCCACCGTACGGCCGTCCGCGGTCTGCGCGCGCTGGACCTGGGGCCCCTCGGGGTTGGAGGTGAGCGCGAGGACGAAGGCCCCACAGCCGGCGGCCCGGGCGGCGTCCAGCGCCGGGCGCAGGGAGTCGAAGCCCAGGTAGGGGCTGAGGGTGACGGCGTCGCTGAACAGCGGCGCGGCCGGGTCCAGGTAGGCGGCGGCGTAGGCGGCCATGGTGGAGCCGATGTCGCCGCGCTTGGCGTCCATCAGCACCAGGGCGCCGCCCGCGCGGGCGTCGGCCAGCGCGCGTTCGAGCACGGCGACGCCGCGTGAGCCGAAGCGCTCGAAGAAGGCGGACTGCGGTTTGAACAGCGCGACCCGGTCGGCGAGCGCGTCGACGACGGTGCGGGTGAAGCGCTCCAGCCCGGCCACGTCGTCGCCCAGGCCCCAGTCGGTGAGCAGGGCCGGGTGCGGGTCGATGCCGACGCACAGGGGCCCGCGGGTGTCCAGGGCGCGGCGCAGCCGGGCGCCGAAGGGCTCGGGGTGCTGGCTCATGCGGCGTCCGCCTCACGGGTGTCGGCGCCGACGGCGTCGGCGAGGGTCTGGTGGGGGCTGGCGGCCAGGCGCTCGGCCAGGCCCCGGTGGATGCGGCGGTTCCACAGCGGCCCGGCGTAGACGAAGCCGCTGTAGCCCTGCACGAGCGTGGCCCCGGCCAGGATGCGCTCCCACACGTCGTCGGCCGTCTCGACGCCGCCGACGCCGATGAGGACGAGCCGGTCGCCGACGCGGGCGTACAGGCGGCGCAGCACCTCCACGGCGCGCCGCTTGACCGGTGCGCCCGACAGGCCGCCGGTCTCGGCCGTCAGCCCGGGCGGCGAGAGCAGGCCCAGGTTCTCGCGGGCGATGGTGGTGTTGGTGGCGATGATGCCGTCCAGGCCGAGTTCCAGGGCGAGGTCGGCCACGGCGTCGACGTCGGCGTCGGCCAGGTCGGGGGCGATCTTGACCAGCAGGGGGACGCGGCGCCCGGTGGCGACCCGGTCGGCGGCCGCGCGCACGGCCGTCAGCAGCGGGCGCAGCGCCTCGGTGGCCTGCAGGTCGCGCAGCCCGGGGGTGTTGGGCGAGGAGACGTTGACGACCAGGTAGTCGGCCCAGGGGGCCAGGCGCTCGGCGGAGGTGACGTAGTCGGCGACGGCCTCGGCCTCCGGGACGGCCTTGGTCTTGCCGATGTTGACGCCGACCACCGCGCGGAAGGGCGGGCGGCCCGCGGCGCGTGCGGCCAGCCGCTCGGCGACGGCGGCGGAGCCGTCGTTGTTGAAGCCCATGCGGTTGATCAGCGCGCGGTCCGGCACCAGCCGGAAGAGCCGCTTGCGCGGGTTGCCCGGCTGCGGCTGGGCCGTGACGGTGCCGACCTCCACGTGGTCGAAGCCCAGCATGGTCAGCCCGTCGATGCCGACGGCGTTCTTGTCGAACCCGGCGGCGAGCCCGAACGGCCCGTGCATGCGGCGCCCGAGCGCGGTCACGCGCAGGGAGCGGTGGCGGGGGGCGAGGAAGGCGGCGGCGCAGGTGCGCAGGACGGGCACGCGGGCCAGGGCGCGCATCCAGGCGAAGGCCAGGTGGTGCGCCCGCTCGGGGTCGAGGCGCCGGAGGAGGAGAGCGAAGAGCAGGCGGTACATGCGGCGGTGCGGGCCTTCCGGGGTGGGTGTCCGACGGCGGGCGGGGAGCGGGAGACGGGTCCGGGCGGGCCCGCGGCGGCCGGACCGGAGCGGACCGGACCGAAGCGGGCCGGGCCGGGGAGCGCCGCACGGGCGGCTCCCCGGCCGGTGCCTCAGCGGGCGCGGGCGGCGCCCAGGTGCTCGGCGTGCTCCTGCAGGGAGCGCACGCCCACCTCGCCGCGGCCGAGCGCCTCGATGCCCTGCACGGCCGCTGCCAGGGCCTGCACCGTGGTCAGGCAGGGCACGGAGCGGGCGACGGCGGCGGTGCGGATGTCGTAGCCGTCCAGGCGGCCGCCGGTGCCGTAGGGGGTGTTGACGATGAGGTCGACCTCCCCGGCGTGGATGAGCTGGACGATCGTCTTCTCCCCGTCCGGCCCCTCGCCCTCGCTCTGCTTGCGCACGACGGTGGCGCTGATGCCGTTGCGGCGCAGCACCTCGGCGGTGCCGGAGGTGGCCAGCAGCTCGAAGCCGAGGTTGACCAGCTCCCGGGCCGGGAAGATCATCGAGCGCTTGTCGCGGTTGGCGACGGAGACGAAGGCGCGGCCCTTGGTGGGCAGGGCCCCGTAGGCGCCGGCCTGCGACTTGGCGTAGGCCGCGCCGAAGACGGAGTCGATGCCCATGACCTCGCCGGTGGAGCGCATCTCCGGGCCCAGCACGGTGTCCACGCCGCGGCCGTGCACGTCCCGGAAGCGCGTCCAGGGCATGACGGCCTCCTTGACCGAGATCGGCGCGTCCAGCGGCAGCGTGCCGCCGTCGCCCTCGGCCGGCAGCAGGCCCTCGGCGCGCAGCTCGGCGACGGTGGCGCCCAGCGAGATGCGCGCGGCGGCCTTGGCCAGCGGCACGGCCGTCGCCTTGGAGGTGAACGGCACGGTGCGCGAGGCGCGCGGGTTGGCCTCCAGCACGTAGAGGATGTCCCCGGCCAGGGCGAACTGGATGTTGATCAGCCCGCGCACGCCGACGCCCCGGGCGATGGCCTCGGTGGAGGCGCGCAGCCGCTTGACGTCGTGGCCGCCCAGGGTGATGGGCGGCAGCGCGCAGGCGGAGTCGCCGGAGTGGATGCCGGCCTCCTCGATGTGCTCCATGACGCCGCCGAGGTAGAGCTCGTGGCCGTCGTAGAGGGCGTCGACGTCGATCTCGATGGCGTCGTCGAGGAAGCGGTCGATGAGCACGGGGTGCTCGGAGACGAGCCCGGCGTGGCGCTCCAGGTAGGCGCCGAGCGAGGGCTCGTCGTAGACGATCTCCATGCCCCGGCCGCCCAGCACGTAGGAGGGGCGCACCATCACCGGGTAGCCGATGCCCGCGGCGATGTCCTTGGCCTCGGCGAAGGAGTAGGCGGTCCCGTACTTGGGCGCGGGCAGGCCGGCCTCGGCCAGCACACGGCCGAAGGCACCGCGCTCCTCGGCGGCGTGGATGGCCTCCGGCGGGGTGCCCACGATCGGCACGCCGTTGTCCTTGAGCGCCTGGGCCAGCCCCAGCGGGGTCTGCCCGCCGAGCTGGACGATCACCCCGGCGACCGGGCCCGCCTCGGTCTCGGCGCGGACCACCTCCAGGACGTCCTCCAGGGTGAGCGGCTCGAAGTAGAGCCGGTCGGAGGTGTCGTAGTCGGTGGAGACGGTCTCGGGGTTGCAGTTGACCATGACGGTCTCGTAGCCCGCCGCGGACAGGGCGAAGGAGGCGTGCACGCAGGAATAGTCGAACTCGATGCCCTGGCCGATGCGGTTCGGCCCGGAGCCCAGGATGATCACCGCGGGCTTCTCGCGCGGCGCGACCTCGCTCTCCTCGTCGTAGGAGGAGTAGAAGTACGGGGTGCGCGCGGCGAACTCGGCGGCACAGGTGTCGACGGTCTTGTACACGGGGTGGACGCCCAGCGCGTGCCGCACCTCGCGCACCACGTCTTCGCGCAGGCCCCGCACGGCGGCGATCTGGGCGTCGGAGAACCCGTAGCGCTTGGCCTGCCCGAGCAGCTCGGGGCCGAGCAGCTCGGCGGCGGCCAGCTCGTCGGCCGTCTCCTTGATCAAGAAGAGCTGGTCGACGAACCAGGGGTCGATCCGGGTGGCGTCGAAGACCTCCTGCGGGCTCGCGCCGGCGCGGATGGCCCGCATCACGGTGTTGACGCGCCCGTCGGTGGGCCGGCGGGCCTCGGCGAGCAGGGCGTCCTTGTCGCCGGCGGGCTCGGTGAAGTCGAACTGGCTGCCGGTCTTCTCCAGCGAGCGCAGCGCCTTGTTCAGCGCCTCGGGGAAGTTGCGCCCGATCGCCATGGCCTCCCCGACGGACTTCATCGTCGTGGTGAGGGTACTGTCGGCGGCCGGGAACTTCTCGAAGGCGAACCGCGGGACCTTGACCACCACGTAGTCCAGGGTGGGCTCGAAGGAGGCCGGGGTCTGCGCGGTGATGTCGTTGGGGATCTCGTCCAGGGTGTACCCGACGGCCAGCTTGGCGGCGATCTTCGCGATGGGGAAGCCGGTGGCCTTCGAGGCGAGCGCGGAGGAGCGCGAGACGCGCGGGTTCATCTCGATGACGATGACCCGGCCGTCCTCGGGGTTGACGGCGAACTGGATGTTGCAGCCGCCGGTGTCCACGCCGACCTCGCGGATCACGGCGATGCCGATGTCGCGCAGCACCTGGTACTCGCGGTCGGTGAGCGTCATCGCCGGGGCGACGGTGATCGAGTCGCCGGTGTGCACGCCCATCGGGTCGAAGTTCTCGATGGAGCACACCACGACGACGTTGTCCCGGCCGTCGCGCATCAGCTCCAGCTCGTACTCCTTCCAGCCGAGGATGGACTCCTCCAGGAGCACCTCGGTGGTCGGCGAGAGCGCGAGCCCCTGCCCCGCGATGCGGCGCAGCTCCCGCTCGTCGTGCGCGAACCCGGACCCGGCCCCGCCCATGGTGAACGAGGGCCGCACGACGACGGGGTAGCCGCCGAGGCCGTCGACGCCGGCGAGGACCTCCTCCATCGAGTGGCAGATGACCGAGCGGGCGGACTCGCCGTGGCCGATCCGGGCGCGGACGGCCTCGACGACGTCCTTGAACTGCTCGCGGTCCTCGCCCTTGTGGATGGCCTCGACGTTGGCGCCGATCAGCTCCACGCCGTACTCGCGCAGCGTTCCGGCTTCGTGCAGGGAGATCGCGGTGTTCAGCGCCGTCTGGCCGCCCAGGGTGGGCAGCAGCGCGTCCGGGCGCTCCTTGGCGATGATCTTCTCGACGTACTCGGGGGTGATCGGCTCCACGTAGGTGGCGTCGGCGATCTCCGGGTCGGTCATGATCGTGGCCGGGTTGGAGTTGACCAGGATGACCCGCAGGCCCTCGGCCTTCAGCACGCGGCACGCCTGGGTGCCGGAGTAGTCGAACTCGGCGGCCTGGCCGATGACGATCGGGCCCGAGCCGATGACCAGGACGGACTGGATATCGGTGCGCTTAGGCACGCTGGGCCTCCATGAGGGAAACGAAGCGGTCGAACAGGTAGGCGGCGTCGTGGGGTCCGGCGGCCGCTTCGGGGTGGTACTGGACGGAGAACGCGGGCCGCTCCAGCAGCCGCAGGCCCTCCACCACGTTGTCGTTCAGGCAGACGTGACTGACCTCGGCCGGCCCGAACGGCGTGTCGGCGGGCCCGTCCAGCGGGGCGTCGACGGCGAATCCGTGGTTGTGCGCGGTGATCTCCACCTTGCCGGTGGCGCGGTCCTGCACCGGCTGGTTGATCCCCCGGTGGCCGTACCGGAGCTTGAACGTGCCGAAGCCGAGGGCGCGACCGAGGAGCTGGTTGCCGAAGCAGATGCCGAACAGCGGGGTGCCGCGCTCCAGCACCCCCCGCACCAGCGAGACGGGGTGGTCGGCGGTGGCCGGGTCGCCGGGCCCGTTGGAGAAGAACACGCCGTCGGGGCGGACGGCGTAGATGTCCGCCACGCTCGCGGTCGCCGGCAGGACGTGCACCTCTATGCCGCGCTCGGCCATGCGGCGCGGCGTCATGCCCTTGATGCCCAGGTCCACCGCGGCCACCGTGAACCGCTTGGTGCCTTCGGCGGGGACGACGTAGGGCTCGGTGGTGGCCACCTCGCCGCACAGGTCGGCGCCGGCCATCTGCGGCGCCGAGCGCACGCGGGCCAGCAGCGCCGCGTCGGGCTCGACCGCGTCGCCGGAGAACACGCCCACCCGCATCGCCCCGCGCTCGCGCAGGTGCCGGGTGAGCGCCCGGGTGTCGACGCCGCTGATGCCCACCACGCCCTGCGCGGCCAGCTCCTGCTCCAGCGGGCGCGCCGAGCGCCAGTTGGACGGGACGCGGGCGGGGTCGCGCACCACGTAGCCGGCGACCCAGATGCGCGCCGACTCCGGGTCCTCGTCGTTGACGCCGGTGTTGCCCACGTGCGGCGAGGTCATCACCACCACCTGGCGGTGGTAGGACGGGTCGGTGAGGGTCTCCTGGTAACCGGTCATGCCGGTGGAGAAGACGGCCTCCCCGAAGGTCTCCCCCACCGCCCCGTAGGCGCGGCCGCGGAAGATGCGGCCGTCCTCCAGGACGAGTACGGCGGGGGCGGGGGCGGGGGTGCGGGCGGAGGTCGTCATCGGGCGCCTTCCCGGTCGTGCTGGGCGGCGACGGCGCTGTCGCCGGTGGGTGGGGTGGGTTCGGTGAGGGCCGCGACCCAGGCGGCGTGCTCGGCGGGGTGGTCGGAGCGGAAACCGGAGTCCAGGGTGTGCTCGCCCAGCGTCCAGGTGACGACGAGCAGGCCGCCCTCGGTGACCACCTTGCCCGCGATGCCGGTGTCCAGGCGGGCACCGCGCAGCGTGTCGGCGGGTACGAAGAAGTCGCGGGTGCCGGGTCGGGTGACGAGCAGGCCGCGGTCGGTGAGGGTCAGCTCGGCGCGGCTGCGCAGGCCCAGGCCGTGGGCGACGATCCGCTCCAGCCACTGCCCGGCGACCGTCGTGCCGTGGTAGCGGCCGGTCAGGGTGAGCCGGGTGGTGCCCGCCTCCCCCGGGATGCCGGCCGGGGCCGGGATGCCGCCCTGCGCGGCGCCGCGCCGGCGCCAGCCCCGCCGCATCAGCCAGTACACCAGCGCCACGAACAGCAGCAGGCCCACCACCCAGCCGATCCGTTCGGCGAGGTGGGTCACCTCCTGGGACTTGCGCTCGACCCCGCTTTCGGCGAGGAGGGTCCATGCGATCGTGTTCACGCCAGCTTCCCGTCTGTCACCGTGGCCCGGCCCCGCAGGAAGGTGTGTGTGACGCGGCCCGGCAGCGCGCGGCCCCGGTAGGGGGTGTTGCGGCTGCGGGAGGCGAAGCCCGCGGGGTCCACGGGACCACGGTAAGCCGGATCGACCAGGGTCAGGTTGGCGGGCTCACCGGGCGAGACGGGACGGCCGTGGCCGGTGAGGCGGCCGATGTGCGCGGGGCGGAAGGACAGGCGGTCGGCGACGCCCGCCCAGTCGAGCAGCCCGGTGTCGACCATGGTGTGCTGCACCACCGACAGCGCGGTCTCCAGGCCGACCATGCCCATGGCGGCGGCGCCCCACTCGCAGTCCTTGTCCTCGTGCGGGTGCGGGGCGTGGTCGGTGGCGACGCAGTCGATCGTGCCGTCGGCCAGCGCCGCGCGCAGGGCCAGCACGTCGGCCTCGGTGCGCAGCGGCGGGTTCACCTTGTACACGGGGTCGTAGGAGCGCACCAGCTCGTCGGTGAGCAGCAGGTGGTGCGGGGTGACCTCGGCGGTGACGCGCCAGCCCTTGGACTTCGCCCAGCGCACGATCTCCACCGAGCCCGCGGTGGACAGGTGGCAGATGTGCACCCGGGAGCCGACGTGCGCGGCCAGCAGCACGTCGCGGGAGACGATCGACTCCTCGGCGACGGCCGGCCAGCCGCCCAGCCCCAGTTCGGCGGAGACGACGCCCTCGTTCATCTGGGCGCCCTCGGTCAGCCGCGGCTCCTGGGCGTGCTGGGCGATGACGCCGTCGAAGGCCTTCACGTACTCCAGGGCGCGCCGCATGATCACCGCGTCGTCCACGCACTTGCCGTCGTCGGAGAAGACGGTCACACCGGCGGCGGACTCGTGCATGGCCCCCAGCTCGGCGAGCTGCCGCCCGCCCAGCCCCACGGTGACGGCGCCGACCGGCTGCACGTCGCAGTAGCCGGACTCCCGGCCCAGCCGCCACACCTGCTCCACCACGCCGGCGGTGTCGGCGACGGGGAAGGTGTTGGCCATGGCGTGCACGGCGGTGAAGCCGCCGCGGGCGGCGGCGCGGGTGCCGGTCAGGACGGTCTCGGAGTCCTCCCGGCCCGGCTCGCGCAGGTGCGTGTGCAGGTCGACCAGGCCGGGCAGCAGGACCAGCCCGTCGGCCTCGACGACGCGCGCGCCCGCGGCGCCCGACCCGGCGCCGACCTCGGCGATGGTCTCGCCGTCGAGCAGCACGTCGGTGGGCGGGCCGCCGAGTACCCGGGCGCCGCGGATCAGGGTCTTGTCGGTGCTCACGTGTTCTCCTCGGCGTGCGGTTGTGCGTTCTCGCCCTGCTCGGCGCTCTCGGTGTGCCGGCCGGTGGGCCCGGCGGGTTCTTCGGTGCCCAGCGCCGCGCCGCCCAGCAGCAGGTACAGCACGGCCATGCGGGTGGACACGCCGTTGGTCACCTGCTCGACGGCGGTGCAGCGCGGCGAGTCGGCGACGTCGGCGGTGATCTCCATGCCGCGGTTCATCGGCCCGGGGTGCATGACCAGGGCGTGCTCCGGCATGCGCGCCATGCGCGTCCCGTCCAGGCCGTAGCGCCGGGCGTACTCGCGCTCGGTCGGGAAGTAGGCCGCGTTCATCCGCTCCCGCTGGACGCGCAGCATCATCACCGCGTCGGAGGTGGCCAGCACGGCGTCGAGGTCGTAGGAGACCTCGCACGGCCAGCGCTCGACGCCCACCGGGACGAGCGTGGGCGGCGCGACGAGGGTGACCTCGGCGCCGAGCGTGCTCAGCAGGTGGACGTTGGACCGGGCGACGCGGCTGTGCAGGATGTCGCCGACGATCGTGACGCGGCGGCCGCCGAGGTCGTGCCCGGCGCCCGCGCCCAGGCGGCGGCGCAGGGTGAAGGCGTCCAGCAGCGCCTGCGTGGGGTGCTCGTGGGTGCCGTCGCCCGCGTTGACCACGGAGCCGCCGATCCAGCCGGAGGTGGCCAGGCGGTGCGGCGCGCCGGAGTCGTGGTGGCGGATGACGACGGCGTCGGCGCCCATCGCCTCCAGGGTGAGCGCGGTGTCCTTCAGCGACTCGCCCTTGGAGACCGAGGAGCCCTTGGCGGAGAAGTTGATCACATCGGCCGACAGCCGTTTGGCGGCGGCCTCGAAGGAGATCCGGGTGCGCGTGGAGTCCTCGAAGAAGAGGTTGACGACGGTGCGGCCGCGCAGCGTCGGCAGCTTCTTGATCGGCCGGTCGGCGAGCCGTCCCAGTTCCTCGGCGGTGTCGAGGACGAGGACGGCGTCGTCCCGGGTGAGGTCGGCGGCCGAGATGAGGTGGCGCTTCATCTGTTGCCTTCCGTGGGTGGAGGAGGGGCGTGCCGGGGCGAGCGGGCGCGGCGGAGGGCCCGCCCGCCGGGCTCGGCGGGTCGGCGGCGGTGCGGGCGGGTGCTACCGGCCGTCGTGCTGCGCGGGTTCGCGCAGGCCGAGCAGCACGCCGTCGCGGCCGTCCTCCTCGGTGAGCTGGACGCGGACGGTCTCGCGCAGGGAGGTGGGCAGGTTCTTGCCCACGTAGTCGGCGCGGATCGGCAGTTCGCGGTGGCCGCGGTCGACCAGGACGGCGAGCTGGACGGCGCGCGGGCGGCCGATGTCGCCCAGCGCGTCCAGCGCGGCGCGGATGGTGCGGCCGGAGAAGAGCACGTCGTCGACGAGGACGACCAGCGCGCCCTCGACGCCGTCACCGGGGATCTCGGTGCGGGCGAGCGCGCGGGCCGGACGCAGCCGCAGGTCGTCGCGGTACATGGTGATGTCCAGCGAGCCGACGGGCACGGCCCGGCCGGTGATGTCCGCGAGCTTGTCCCCCAGGCGCCGCGCGAGGTGCACGCCGCGGGTGGGGATGCCGAGGAGAATCACGTTGTCGGCGCCCTTGGCGCGCTCGACGATCTCGTGGGCGATGCGGGTGAGGACCCGCGCGATGTCCGGCCCTTCGAGTACGGGCCGTGCGGCGGCGTCGTCGCCGGTGGTGCTGTCCATACGAAACGGACCTCCTTCCCCGCCTCACGGGACGGGCTTTAAAGGACGCCTGGTGGTGCGCGTACACCCTACCAGGGGCGGGTGGCCCCGCCGCGGCCGCCGGAGTCGATCATGGCCCCAGCTTGACGGCGCACATTACGCTGCGTAACCTCACAGTGAGTTACCAACGCCTCTTCCGGGGAGCCACATGTCCAGCGAATACGCCAAACAGCTCGGAGCCAAGCTCCGGGCCATCCGCACCCAGCAGGGCCTCTCCCTCCACGGCGTCGAGGAGAAGTCCCAGGGCCGCTGGAAGGCGGTCGTGGTCGGCTCGTACGAGCGCGGGGACCGCGCCGTGACCGTGCAGCGCCTGGCCGAGCTGGCCGACTTCTACGGCGTCCCGGTGCAGGAGCTGCTGCCGGGCAGCACGCCGGGCGGGGCCGCCGAGCCGCCGCCGAAGCTCGTCCTCGACCTGGAGCGGCTGGCCCACGTCCCCGCCGACAAGGCGGGCCCGCTGCAGCGGTACGCCGCCACCATCCAGAGTCAGCGCGGTGACTACAACGGCAAGGTGCTCTCGATCCGCCAGGACGACCTGCGCACGCTCGCCGTGATCTACGACCAGTCCCCCTCCGTGCTGACCGAGCAGCTCATCAGCTGGGGCGTCCTGGACGCCGACGCCCGGCGCGCAGTCGCCCACGAGGACGCCTGACGGCGCCGGTGTGACGCGGGACGCCGGTGACGCGGTGGCGCGGTGACGCCGGTGTGACGCGCCACCGTGCCGGCGCCGCGCCCCGGGCCCGGCGCCGGTACGGACCCGGCCCGGCCCGGGCACGGCGAAGGCCCCGGAGCGCGTGCTCCGGGGCCTTCGCCGTCTGGTGTCGCCGCGCGCTGAGGCCGGGCCCCGGCGCGGGGGGGGCCTCAGCCGCGCAGGCCCGGCCCGAGGTCCTTCAGCCGGCCCAGCAGGCCGTTGACGAACGCGGGCGACTCGTCCGTGGAGAACTCCTTGGCGAGCTGGACGCACTCGTCCAGCACCACGGCGTCGGGGGTCTCGTCCTCCCACAGCAGCTCGTAGGCGCCCAGCCGCAGCAGGTTGCGGTCCACCGCGGGCATGCGGTCCAGCGTCCAGCCCACCGCGTGCTCGGAGAGCAGTTCGTCGATGCGCGCGATGTGGTCCGCGTAGCCCTCGACGAGCCGCATCGTGTAGTCGCTGACCGGCGGCTGCCGGCTGTCGCTGCGGGCGTGCCGTATCCAGTCGGCCAGCACCTCGGTGACGCCGGTGCCCCGCTGGTCGGCCTCGAAGATGATCTGGAAGGCGCGTTTGCGGGCCTTGGTGCGGGCAGCCACGTTAGCTGTTCACCCGACCGAGGTACTCCCCGGAGCGGGTGTCGACCTTGATCTTCTCGCCGGTGGTGATGAACAGCGGCACGCCGATCTCGAAGCCGGTCTCCAGGGTGGCGGGCTTGCTGCCGCCGGTGGAGCGGTCGCCCTGCACGCCGGGCTCGGTGTGCTCGATGGTCAGCTCCACGGACGCCGGGAGCTCCACCGAGAGCGGGTTGCCCTCGTACATGGCCACCGTCGCCTCGAAGCCCTCGACGAGGTAGTTGGCGGCGTCCCCGACCGTCTTGCGGTCGACGTGGAGCTGATCGTAGGTGTCCATGTCCATGAAGACGAAGTACTCGCCGTCCATGTACGAGAACTGCATCGAGCGCCGGTCGACCGTGGCGGTCTCGACCTTCGTGCCCGCGTTGAACGTCTTGTCGACGATCTTCCCGGACAGCACGTTCTTGAGCTTGGTGCGCACGAAGGCAGGGCCCTTGCCGGGCTTGACGTGCTGGAACTCGACGACGGACCAGAGCTGGCCCGAGTCGAGCTTGAGCACCATGCCGTTTTTGAGGTCGTTCGTGGTGGCCACGGTCGCGGAATCTCCTACAGACGCTGCTTTGGTACCAAGGGCGCCCAGGCCGCACGGACCCGGCTGGGGCTCATAGCGCGAGCAGCTCCTTGGTCGTGATGGTGAGTAGCTCCGGCCCGCCGTCCGACTGCGAGCGGACGACGAGTGTGTCATCGATCCGGACGCCGCCCCGACCCGGGAGGTGTACCCCGGGTTCGACGGTGACCGGCACACAAGCGTCCAGTTTACCCACGGCCTCCGGGGCCAGCAGAGGGTCCTCACCGATTTCCAGTCCGACGCCGCCGCCGACGGCCGGGCCGAGTGCGTCGGCGTACCCCTGGGCGTCCAGCAGGGTGCGCGCCGCCCGGTCCACCGCGCGGTACTGGGTGCCGGGCGCGAGCGCCTCGCGGCCGGCCCGCTGGGCGGCGAAGACCAGGTCGTGGAGGTGGATCTGCCAGTCGGCGGGTGCGGTGCCGATGACGAAGGTGCGGCCGATGCGGCAGCGGTACCCGCGGTAGCACGCGCCCAGCCGCACGGTGAGGAAGTCGCCCTCCTCGACCCGGCGGTCGCTGGGGACGTGGTCGGCGAGCCCGGAGTGGCGGCCGGTGCCCACGGAGGTGGGGAAGGCCGGTCCGTCGGCGCCGTGGTCGATCAGCCGCCGCTCCAGCTCCAGCGCCAGGTGCCGCTCGGTGCGGCCGACGAGGATGGACTCCAGCAGCTCCCCGAGCGCCTGGTCGGTGATCTCGGCGGCGATGCGCAGGGCGGCGATCTCCTCGTCGTCTTTGACCAGGCGCTGCTGCTCCACGGCCCAGCCCAGATCGGTCAGGCGCAGCGCCGGGGCGACCGCGGCCAGCGCGCGGTGCCGCGCCACGGTCAGGTGGTGCTCCTCGACGGCGAGCGCGCCGGCCCGGCCGCGCGCGGCGAGCTCGCCCGCGGCCGTCACCGGGTCGGCCGCGGGCGCGGGCAGGGCCCGCACCCGCAGCTCGTCGGCGGCGTCACCGAGGCCGGGCGGGGCGGGCGTGGCCGCGGCGGGGGCCAGCAGGGTGTCGGTGCCGTCGGGATCGAGCAGCAGGGCCGCCCCGCGCGGGGCGCAGCCGGTGAGGTAGCGCAGGTTCGCCGGTGCGGTGACCAGCACGGCCGTCCTGTCGGCACCCCCGGTCGCGGCGGACCGCTCCCGCAGCCGGGAGCGTCGGGCCATGTGCACCTCGGACATGTGCCGAGCCTAAGGGCGCGCGGGCGCCCCGGCCGCTCCGGCGGGGCCGAACGTGGTCAGCCGCGCCCCGGGGCGCGGCTGACCGCCGCTGCGGTGGACGGCCGCCTCACCACGCCGGCGGGCTGGCGAGCGCCCGGGCCACCGCCTCGTCCAGCAGCCGCGCGGTGGTCTCCACGTCGTGCCGGGTGTTGTCGATGATCGGCAGGCCCGAGCCGTACCAGCCGGCCATGCGGCCGTGGATGCGCGCCACCTCCTCGTCCGCCAGGCGGCGGTTGCCGGTGCGCTCGGCGTTGCGCTCCAGCACGACGTCCAGCCCGGGCAGCAGGACGACCGGGATCAGGCCGGGGCCGACGTGGCGCTTCCAGCCGCCGAGGCCGACCACGGGCCAGTCGGGGAAGACCGCGTCGTCCAGGATGCAGGAGATGCCGTTGGCCAGGAAGTTGCGCGCGGCGAAGCCGCAGGTGCGGCGGGCCAGCCGGTACTGGGTCTCCGAGCCCTCGTGCCAGCCCTGCTGCGGGTCGGCGAACCCGGCCCGCACCCATTCGCGCACGTCGTCGAGGCTGATGTGGGCGGTGGGGACGCTGCGGCGCTCGGCCCAGTGCCGGGCCACGGTCGTCTTGCCGGCCCCGGCGGGGCCGATCAGGAGCACGGCCACGGACGTGCGCGTGGCGTCCAGCGGCGCCGCGCCGCGCGGCTCGGCGGGCGGCGCGGGGAGCTGGACGGGCGCCCCGGCCGGGAGCCGGACCTGGCCGGTGGGCTCGCCGCCCGGCTGCGGCGGGACGGGTGGGGCCTGCGGGGCGGGGGGCCCGGCGGACTGGGGTGCGGCGGGCCGGGGCGCGGCGGCGGGCCGGGGCGGGGCCGCGGGGGGCCGCGGGGGGCCTGCGGGCGGGTGCGGCGGCCCGGCGGGCGGGACGCCCTGCCCGGCGTGGCCGCCCGCCCAGCCGGAGCCCGGGGCGGGGGCGGGCGGGGCCGGGTGCGGGGGTCGGCCGGAGGGGGCGGGCGGCGGTGCGCCGTGGCCCACGTAGTGCTGCATCCGGTCCCATTTCCGTCCTCGTGGACGCCCGTCCACGGGCGCCCGCCGGTCAGTTCACCGCACGGTACCGTGTCCGGCGCCGCGGCGGCGGTCAGTGTGTGAACGCGGCGGGCGGGCGGAAGGTGCCCGCCCGTCAGGCCCCGGCGCGGCCGGGCGCGGCGCTCTCCTCGGCGAGCGCGCGCAGGGCCAGCCGGTAGGAGCCGATCCCGAACCCGGCGACGGTGCCGCTGGCGACGGCGGCGAGCACCGAGGTGTGCCGGAACTCCTCGCGCGCGTAGGGGTTGGAGATGTGCACCTCGATCAGCGGTGCGGTGCGCTGGGCGGCCGCGTCGCGCATGGCGTAGGAGTAGTGGGTGAAAGCGCCGGGGTTGATGACGACGGGCAGCGAGCCGTCGGCGGCCTCGTGCAGCCACCGCACCAGCTCGCCCTCGTCGTTGGTCTCGCGCACCTCGACGGCCAGGCCCAGCTCGGCGCCGAGTTCGGTGCACGCGCGCACCAGCCCGGCGTACGAGGTGGAGCCGTAGACGTCCGGTTCGCGCGAGCCGAGCCGCCCCAGGTTCGGGCCGTTGAGCACGAGCACGCGCCGGGGCGCGGGGGCGCTCACGCGGCGATCTCCGCGTGCGCGGCGAGCAACATGGCCGGGTCGGGGCCCTCCAGCACGGCGGGCTTGGCCAGACCGTCGAGCACGATGAAGCGCAGCCGGTCGCCGCGGGTCTTCTTGTCCACCCGCATCGTCTCCAGCAGCTTGGGCCACTGGTCGCCACGGTAGGTGACGGGCAGTCCGACGGCCTGGAGGACGGCGCGGTGCCGGTCGGCGGTGGCGTCGTCCAGCCGTCCGGCGATGCGGCCGAGCTCGGCGGCGAAGACCATGCCGACGGAGACGGCCGCGCCGTGCCGCCAGTTGTAGCGTTCGTTCTTCTCGATGGCGTGGCCGAGGGTGTGCCCGTAGTTGAGGATTTCGCGCAGCCCGGCTTCCTTCAGGTCGGCGGAGACGACGTGGGCCTTGACCCGGATGGAGCGCTCGATCAACTCGGTGGTGTGCGCGCCGTCGGGTCGGCGCGCCGCCTGCGGGTCCCGCTCGATGAGGTCCAGGATCACCGGATCGGCGATGAAGCCGGCCTTGACGACCTCGGCGAGCCCGCTGACGTAGTCGTGCACGGGGAGGGAGTCCAGCGCGGCGAGGTCGCACAGCACGCCGGCCGGCGGGTGGAAGGCGCCGACCAGGTTCTTGCCCTCGGCGGTGTTGATCCCGGTCTTGCCGCCCACGGCGGCGTCCACCATACCCAGCACGGTGGTGGGCACCGCGATCCAGCGCACGCCGCGCAGCCAGGTGGCGGCGACGAAGCCCGCGACGTCGGTGGTGGCCCCGCCGCCGACGCCGACGATGACGTCGGTGCGGGTGAACCCCGTCTGGCCGAGCGCCTTCCAGCAGTACGCGGCGACCTCGGCGGTCTTGGACTCCTCGGCGTTGGGCAGTTGGACGGCGATGGCCTCGTAGCCCTGCTCGGCCAGGTCCTCGCGCAGCACCTCGCCGGTCTCGGCCAGCGCCTCGGGGTGGAGCACCGCCACCCGCTTGGCCTGCTCGCCGATCAGGCCGGGCAGTTCGCCCAGCAGGCGGCGTCCGACCAGTACGTCGTAGGGGTCGTGCCCGGTGCCGGAGACGGTGATGCGGACGGGGGTGGTTTCAGTCATGCCTTCCTCAGCTCCAGGACGTCCAGGACGGCGTCGGCCACGTCGTCGGGGTCGCGGCCCTGCGTGCTGACCGCCGCCCGCGCGACCTCGGTGTACAGCGGGCGGCGCTCGTCCATCAGGGTCCGCCAGCGCTGGCGCGGGTTGACGGCCAGCAGCGGCCGCGGCGCGTCGAGCCCGACGCGCCGGACGGCTTCGGCGACGCCCATCTCCAGGAACACCACCGGCCGGCCGGCCAGCAGGGCCCGGGTCTCGGCGGCCAGCACGGCGCCGCCGCCGAGGGCGAGGACGCCCTCGTGGTCGGCGAGGGCGGCGCGCACCGCCTCCCGCTCCAGCTCGCGGAAGCGCGGCTCGCCGTCGTCGACGAAGATGTCGGCCACCGGCTTGCCGACGCGCTCGACGATGTCGGCGTCGGTGTCGCGGAAGGCCACGCCCAGCCGCTCGGCGAGCAGCCGGCCCACCGTCGTCTTGCCGACGCCCATCGGGCCGACCAGGATGACGACCGGGCCGCTCATCGGATGGCCAGGTGGTCGAGGTAGCCGCGCACGTTGCGCCGGGTCTCGACGACGCTGTCGCCCCCGAACTTCTCGGCCACCGCGTCGGCCAGCACCAGGGCCACCATGGCCTCGGCCACGATCCCGGCGGCCGGGACGGCGCACACGTCCGAGCGCTGGTGGTGGGCCTTGGCCGGCTCTCCGGTGGCCACGTCCACGGTGGCCAGGGCGCGCGGCACGGTGGCGATCGGCTTCATCGCCGCGCGCACCCGCAGCAGTTCGCCGGTGGACAGGCCGCCCTCGGTGCCGCCCGAGCGGCCCGACGCGCGGCGGATGCCGTCGGCGGTGGTGAGGATCTCGTCGTGCGCCTGGGAGCCGGGCACCCGGGCGAGGCCGAACCCGTCGCCCAGCTCGACGCCCTTGATGGCCTGGATGCCCATGAGGGCGGCGGCCAGCCGGGCGTCCAGACGGCGGTCCCAGTGGACGTGGCTGCCCAGGCCGACGGGCACGCCGTGCGCCACGACCTCCACGACGCCGCCGAGGGTGTCGCCGTCCTTGTGCGCCTGGTCGATCTCGGCGACCATCGCCTCGCCGGCGGCCGCGTCCAGGCAGCGCACCGGGTCGGCGTCCAGGCGGGGGACGTCCTCGGGCACGGGCACGGTGCCGTGGGGCGCGCGCGCGGCGCCCAGCTCCACGACGTGCGAGACGATCTCGATCCCGGCCGTCTCCTTGAGGTAGGAGCGGGCGACGGCGCCCAGCGCCACGCGGGCCGCCGTCTCCCGGGCGGAGGCGCGCTCCAGCACCGGGCGGGCCTCGTCGAAGCCGTACTTCTGCATGCCGGCGAGGTCCGCGTGACCGGGGCGGGGGCGGGTGAGGGGGGCGTTGCGGGCGAGCTCGGCGAGCTCGGCCGCGTCCACCGGGTCGGCGGCCATCACCCGCTCCCACTTGGGCCACTCGGTGTTGCCGACCATGATCGCGACCGGGGAGCCGAGGGTGAGCCCGTGCCGGACGCCGCCGAGGAAGGTGACCTCGTCGCGCTCGAACTTCATCCGGGCACCGCGGCCGTAGCCCAGCCGTCGCCGGGCGAGGGCGTCGGCCACCACCTCCGTGGTGATCGGCACCCCGGAGGGCAGGCCCTCCAGTGTCGCCACGAGTGCGGGACCGTGTGACTCCCCGGCCGTCAGCCAGCGCAACCTGCTCAACGGTGCTCCTCAATCGCCAGTGCTTGCACCGATCTTCCCACGGGCGCCGGGCGGCGTATCGCGCCGGTCCAGCCTGCGGACCGCCGGGGCCCGGCAGCGGACGTGCGGGCTACCCGCCCAGCGCCGCCTCGCCCGCCTTCCGCATCGCCGCCAGCGGCGCGGGGGCGCGTCCGGTCATCTGCTCGACCTGGAGCACGGCCTGGTGGACCAGCAGGTCCAGGCCGCCCAGCAGGCGCCCGCCCGCCGCCTGCCACGCGCGGGCCAGCGGGGTGGGCCACGGCTCGTAGAGCACGTCGAACAGCGTGCCGGGGCGCTCGGGCACCCGCGCGGCCAGGGCGTCCGTCGCGCCGGCCGGGGTCGTGGCGATCACCAGGGGCTCGCGCAGCGCCTCGGCCGCCCGCTCCCACGGCGCGGTGCGCACGCGCACCCCGAGGCGGTCGCCCCACCCGCGCATCTCCTCGGCGCGCGCGGCGCTGCGCACGTAGGCGGTCACCGTGCCGGGGCAGACGCGGGCCAGGGCGGCGAGCGCGGACGAGGCGGTGGCGCCCGCGCCGAGCACGGCCGCCGAGGGCACCTCGGCCACGTCGCGCTCGCGCAGGGCGGCCACCAGGCCCGGGATGTCGGTGTTGTCCCCGTGCCGCTGTCCGTCCTCGGTGAAGACCACGGTGTTGACGGCCTCCACGGCGACGGCCGTGGGGCTGACCCGGTCCAGCAGCGGGATGACGGCGCGCTTGAGCGGCATGGTCAGCGACAGGCCCGCCCAGCCCGGTCCCAGACCGTCCAGGAAGGCGGGCAGGCCCGCCTCGTCCACCTCGAACCGCTCGTAGGTGTGGCCGGTGAGCCCGAGTTCGGCGTAGGCGGCGCGGTGGAGCACCGGGGAGAGGGAGTGGGCGATCGGGGAGCCCAGCACCGCGGCGCGCGTGCGGGCCCGCGTCACTCGCCCCCCTCCTCGCGCTTCTTCGCCTGCTCGGCGTTGAAGTCCAGCACGTGCTCCTGGTGCTCCTCGTAGGACTCGCTGAAGCGGGTGTCGCCGGGCTTGACGGTGACGAAGTAGAACCACGGCCCGTCGGTGGGGTTGAGCGCGGCCTCCAGGGCCTGGTGGCCGGGGTTGTCGATGGGGCCGGGCGGCAGGCCGGGGTACTTGTAGGTGTTGAAGGGGTGGTCGATGTTGGTGTCGTCGACGGAGACGTCCAGCGTGGAGCGATCGAGCGCGTAGTTGATGGTGGAGTCGAAGTCGAGCTTGCCGTTGGTGGCCGTGTTGTCCGGCTGGAGCCGGTTGTAGATCACCTGGGAGACCTTGCCGAAGTCGTCCTTCTCCTGGGCCTCAGCCTGGATGAGCGAGGCGATGATGAGGACCTCGTAGGGGGTGCGGTCCACCTTGGCGGCTTCGGCCTCCAGCGAGACGCCGGCGAACTCGTCCTTGG
The DNA here is from genome assembly GCF_026262575.1 of Streptomyces marinisediminis. Taxonomy (GTDB): domain Bacteria; phylum Actinomycetota; class Actinomycetes; order Streptomycetales; family Streptomycetaceae; genus Streptomyces; species Streptomyces marinisediminis. The sequence goes on along the minus strand of NZ_JAPKFL010000015.1, from coordinate 14,069 downwards.
CCCGCTGCACCATCTCCTTCAGGACGGCCTCCGGGTCGGAGTCCTCGCTCACCGAGTAGCGGGAGGGGAAGAGGAAGCCCTCCACGTTCCCGTCGGCCCACTCCGGCAGGCCCAGGTCGGCGCTCTCGGCGACCTTCTCGGTGGTGCCTTCGGCCGAGCCGGTCTGCTCGTCGATCAGCTCGTAGATGCGCGTGGCGCGCAGGCCCTCGGGGATGATCAGGCCCGTCTGGCTGGCCGGGTCGAGCATGAGCTTGAGCGCCTCGGCGGCCGACATCTGCTGGCGCAGCGTGTAGATACCGGGCTGGATCGACTTCGACGCCTCGTCCGCGTTGCTCACCTCGATGAAGGCGGCCTCGCTCTTCACCACGTCCTCGGCCGCCAGGATCTTGGCCATGTCCGCGGCGATGGCGCCCTCGGGGATGGTGACGGTGACCTCGCCGGTGCCGGCGCCGGAGTAGTCGGGCGCCGAGGCGAAGCGGCTCTGGTAGAAGCTGTAGCCGCCGTAGGCCACCGCCGCGCCGCCGCCGACCAGGACCAGGCCGACGATGAGGCAGGCGGCCCGGTTGCGGCGTCTGGCGCCGTCGCGCCGGCCGCGTGCGGTGCGGCGCTCGGCCCGGGTGGACGGCTCGCGCGGCTCCTCGTCGTCGTCCGGGCCCCGGCCGCCGCCGCGCGGCTGCGGGTCGTCGAGGGTCTCGTCGCCGTCCTGGGCTTCGAAGAAGGCGTGCCCGGCCCCGTCGGGACCCGCCTGGCCCCACGCCGTGTCCGGGGCGTCGGGCGCCGCGTCGTCCCAGCCCGCGCCGGTGTCCTGGCCCGGGTGGCCTGGAGCGTGCGGTGGGCCGCCGGGGTCGGGAGCCGCCTCGTCCCAGCCCGGACCAGGGCCCTGCCCCGGGCCGCCCGGGCCGGGGCCCGCCTGGCCCCAGCCCGCGCCCGGACCCTGACCCGGGTGAGCGGGACCCTGGCCGGGGTGGCCGGGACCCTGGCCCGGGTGGCCGGGGCCGCCGGGGTGCTCCGGGGGGCGTGTGTGCTGCGGCTGGGGGGGCGGGTAGGCGTCCGGCGCGGGGTAGTAGGTGGAGTAGTCGGGGTAGCCCGCGTAGTCGGCGGGGTCGCCGTAGGGCTGCGGCGGCTGCTGGCCGTACTGCTGGCCGTAGGGTTCGCCGAGCCCGGGGGGCGGGGGCGGGTGCGGGTTTTGCCAGTTCCCGTAGGCGTCCTGCTGCTGGGGGTAGTGCGGCTGCTGCCCGTAGGCGTCCCAGCCCTCCGGCTGCGGGGCGGCGGTGGCACCGTCCCACTCCCGGTCTCCGTAGAGCGGGTCCTCGGGGTGCCACGGTTGGGAGCCCCGGCCGTACTCAGTCATCGTTCCCCTTGCCGCGTCGGCAGCGTGCCCGTGCGCGTACGGCGTTCGCTCTCCTGGCGGGGCCGTAACGCGCGGAACGTTACCGTACGTCGATCAGACAACCGTTTCGACGCACTGCCCAGGCGGCTCCCCCGACACCCGTTCAGTCTCCAGCGCGCTCTGCAGGATGACGACGGCGGCGGCCTGGTCGATGCGCGAGCGCCCCTTCTTGGCGCTCACCCCCGAGGCACGCAGGGACTGCGCGGCCGAGACGGTGCTCAGGCGCTCGTCCACCAGCCGCACCGGTACCGGCGCGACGCGGCGTGCGGCCTCCCGGGCGAAGGCGCGCACCTTCTCGGCCGCCGGCCCCTCGCCGCCGCTGAGCGACCGGGGCAGCCCGATGACGACCTCCAGTGGCTCGTACTCGGCCACGAGTTCGGCGAGCCGCCGGTGGGCGGCGGGCCGGTCGCGGCCGGGCACCGTCTCCACCGGGGTCGCCAGGAGCCCGTCGGGGTCGCACGAGGCGACCCCGATGCGGGCGTCCCCGACGTCGACGGCCAGCCGCCGACCACGGCGCATCAGCCGCCCACCAGGCTCTCGCCGACCTGCCGCTCGACGGCGGCCAGCGCCTCGTCGACGGCGGCCGGGTCCTGGCCGCCGCCCTGCGCGATGTCGGGCTTGCCGCCACCGCCGCCGCCGAGCGTCCGGGCGGCGGTGCGCACCAGGTCGCCGGCCTTCAGGCCCCGCTCGCGGGCGGCCTCGTTGGTGGCGATGACGGTGAGCGGGCGGCCCTTCACGACGCTGAACAGCGCGACGACGGCGGGCCGGTCGCCGGGGATGCGGCCCCGCACGTCCAGCACCAGCCTGCGCAGGTCGTCGGCGGCGGTGCCGTCCGGGACCCGGGCGGTGACCACGGCCGTCCCGCGGACGTCGGCGGCGCCCTGGGCGAGTCCGGCGGCGGCCTGGAGCACCTTCTCGGCGCGGAAGCGCTCGATCTCCTTCTCGGCGTCCTTCAGCCGGGCGAGCATGCCGGAGATCTTCTCGGGCAGCTCCTCGGGACGGCCCTTGACCAGATCGGTGAGCTGGGAGACCACGGTGTGCTCGCGGGCGAGGAACTGGTAGGCGTCCACACCCACCAGCGCCTCCACCCGGCGCACGCCCGAGCCGATGGAGGACTCGCCCAGCAGCTTCACCAGGCCGAGCTGGGCGGTGTTGTGCACGTGCGTGCCGCCGCACAGCTCCTTGGAGAAGTCCCCGATGGTCACCACGCGCACTCGCTCGCCGTACTTCTCGCCGAACTCCGCGATGGCGCCCTGCTTGCGGGCCTCGTCCATCGACATCACCTCGGCGGTGACGTCCAGCTCCCGGGCCAGCACCTCGTTGATCTTCTGCTCGACGTCCCCGAGCACCGTGCCGGGGACGGCGGCGGGCGAGCCGAAGTCGAACCGGAAGCGGCCGGGGGCGTTCTCCGACCCGGCCTGGGCGGCGGTCGGGCCGAGCGCGTCGCGCAGCGCCTGGTGGGTGAGGTGGGTGGCGCTGTGGGCGCGGGCGATGGCCCGGCGGCGCACGACGTCGATCACACAGTAGCCCCGGGCGCCCACGACGACCTCGCCGACCTGGACGGCGCCCTTGTGCACGCTGACGCCGGGCACCGGCTGCTGCACGTCGCGTACCTCGATGACGGCGCCGCTCTCCAGCCGCACGCGCCCGGTGTCCGCGAGCTGGCCGCCGCCCTCGGCGTAGAACGGGGTGCGGTCCAACACGACCTCCACCTCGTCGCCCTCGTGGGCGGCCGGGGCGGAGGCCCCGTTGACCAGCAGGCCGACGACGGTCGCCTCGCCCTCGGTGTGGAGGTAGCCGGTGAACTCGGTGGCCCCGGCGGCGTCGGCGACCTCGCGGTAGGCGGACAGGTCGGCGTGGCCGGTCTTCTTGGCCTGCGCGTCGGCCTTGGCGCGCTCGCGCTGCTCGGCCATCAGGCGGCGGAACCCGGGCTCGTCCACCGTCAGGCCCTGCTCGGCGGCCATCTCCAGGGTGAGGTCGATGGGGAAGCCCCAGGTGTCGTGGAGCAGGAAGGCCTGGTCGCCGGAGAGGACGGTGCCGCCCTGGGCCTTGGCCTGGCTGACGGCGGTGTCCAGGATGTTCGTGCCGGCCCGCAGCGTCTTGAGGAAGGCGGCCTCCTCGGCGCGGGCGACGGCCTGGATGCGCTCGCGGTCGGTGACCAGCTCCGGGTACTGCAGCCCCATCGTGTCCACGACGACGTCGACCAGGGTGCCGATCACCGGCTCGGTGGAACCGAGGATGCGCAGGTTGCGGATGGCGCGGCGCATGATCCGGCGCAGCACGTAGCCGCGGCCCTCGTTGCCGGGCGTGACGCCGTCCCCGATGAGCATCACGGACGTGCGCAGGTGGTCGGCGATCACGCGCAGCGCGACGTCGCTGTCCACGTCCGCGCCGTAGCGCACCCCGGTCAGCTCGGTGGCCTTGTCGATGACGACGCGCAGGGTGTCCGTCTCGTACATGTTCGGGACGCCCTGGAGGATCATCGCCAGGCGCTCCAGGCCGAGACCGGTGTCGATGTTCTTGGCGGGCAGGTCCCCGAGGATCTCGAAGTCGTCCTTGCCGGTGCCCGGGCCGCGCTCGTACTGCATGAAGACCAGGTTCCAGATCTCCACGTACCGCTCGTCGTTGACGGCCGGCCCGCCCTCGGCGCCGAACTCCGGGCCGCGGTCGTAGTTGATCTCCGAGCACGGGCCGCAGGGCCCGGGCACGCCCATGGACCAGAAGTTGTCGGCCTTGCCCAGCCGCTGGATGCGTTCGGCGGGGACGCCGACGACGTCGCGCCAGATGCGCTCGGCCTCGTCGTCGTCCTTGTAGACGGTGATCCACAGGCGCTGCGGGTCGAGGCCGTAGCCGCCGTCGGCGACGGAGGAGGTCAGCAGCTCCCAGGCGAGCTGGGCGGCGCGCTCCTTGAAGTAGTCGCCGAAGGAGAAGTTGCCGCACATCTGGAAGAAGGTGCCGTGCCGGGTGGTCTTGCCGACCTCCTCGATGTCCGGGGTCCGCACGCACTTCTGGACGCTCACGGCCCGCGGGTAGGGCGGCTTGGCTTCACCGAGGAAGTACGGCTTGAAGGGGACCATGCCCGCGGGGACGAGCAGCAGCGTCGGGTCGTCCGCGATCAGCGACGCCGACGGCACGACGGCGTGCCCACGCTCCTCGAAGAAGCTCAGCCAGCGGCGGCGGATTTCAGCCGACTCCATCAGTGGTCCTCTTTTCCGTTCCTGTGGTGGGGCGGGCCAGTTCGGCCTGCCGGTCGGTTCCGGTGACGCGGGGGCGGGCGGCCTGCGCGGGCAGCGTCCGGGCCGCGGGGGACGCGGGCGCGGGACCGGGCTCCGGGGGCGCGGCGCTCAGCCCCAGTGCCTCGGTCAACTCGCGCTCCCGCTGCGCCATTCCCGCCCGGACGTCGACGGCCAGCTCGCGCAGCCGGTGCCCGGTGTCGACGGCCCGGTCGGCGGCGCGCGCCGCCAGCGACTCGGGCGTGAGGCTGCGCAGCTTGCGGTTGACCTTGGTGGTGGCCCACACGCCGGCGGCGGCGCCGGCGCTGAACCAGAACGTGCGGCGGAACATGGGGGGTGCTCAGTCCTTTCCGCCCCGGCGCCGCCAGCCGCCCCGCCGGGCGCGGGGCACGGAGCGGCCCACGACGACGGTGGCCGGGGTGCGGGGCGCTTCTCCCTTGCGGCCGAGTGCGCGGCGCACTCCGTACCCGAACGCGGCCACCTTGACCAGGGGGCCGCCGAACGCGGTGGAGACGGTGGAGGACAGCGCGGAGGCGTTCGCGGTGACCTCCTGCACGTCGGAGGCGATGGCGTCCACCCGGTCGAGCTGGGACTGCGCCGAGCGCACGGTGGCGGAGGCCTCGCCCAGCAGGGGAACGGCCTGCTCCGTCACGTTCGCCACCAGCTCGGTGGCGGCCTTGAGCGTCTGCGCGAGCCGCACCAGCACGACGGCGAGGAACGACACCAGGATCGCCCAGAACACGGCCACCAGCAGGCCGGCCACCTCTCCACCGGACACGACGCACCGCTTCCCTTGGGGTTCAAGTCCAGGGACCGACCCTATCGCGCCGCGATCGGTGTGCCGTACCGGATTGTGCCGTGCCGCGGGGGTGTTGCCCGGGCCGCGGACGCCGACGGCGGGCTCCCGGTCCTCCGGGGCCCGCCGTAGCCGTGCGCGGCGTCAGCGCGCGTAGTACTCGACGACGAGCTGCTCGTCGCAGATGACCGGGATCTCCTTGCGGTTGGGGTCCCGGTCCAGGCGGAACGCCAGCGCCTGGAGGTTGACCTCCAGGTAGCGCGGGGTCTCGCCGTCCAGCGCGTAGCCGCCCTCGCGCGCCACCTGGAAGGGGTACTTCTCCCGGGAGCGCTCGCGCACCGTCACCACGTCGTCGGGACGCACGCGGAAGGAGGGCTTGTCGACCTTGCGGCCGTTGACCGCGATGTGGCCGTGGACGACCATCTGGCGCGCCTGGTAGATGGTGCGGGCGAGGCCGGCCCGCAGCACGAGCGCGTCCAGTCGGCGCTCCAGCTCGACGATCAGCGCCTCGCCGGTCTTGCCCTCGGCCTTCTGCGCGCGGTCGTAGGCGCGGACCATCTGGCGCTCGCTGATGTCGTACTGGGCGCGCAGCCGCTGCTTCTCCAGCAGACGGACCTTGTAGTCGCTGTTCTGCTTGCGGCCGCGGCCGTGCTCGCCCGGCGGGTAGGGGCGCTGCTCGAAGTACTTGACCGCCTTCGGGGTCAGCGCGATGCCGAGCGCCCGCGACTTCTTGACCTTGGGACGCGACTGGTTCACGTTGAACGAACCTCCGTGTAAGTTAGGTGAGGCTTACCTTAGCGGAGGAGAACGCATGTTTCGACCAGGGAGTCCCGTGCCCGGCGCCCGTGCTGAGGCCGGGACGGATCAGCCGCGTCCCGTGGAAGAAAGCGCCGGTCGGCCTGGAGCGGCCGAGCGCGTACGAACCCTCGTGGAGTCCAGCGTATCCGCCCGGCTCAGCATCGCGGGCGCCGAGTCCTCCGGCGCCGCCACCACCTCGACGGCCCGGGCCGTCACCCCGCGGGGAGACGTGATTGTGCTGGTCAGCGCCGACTCCCCGGTCGCCCGGGCGGCCGTCCACGCACCCGGCGACGACGTGGCCGCTGTGATGGAGATCACCGATGTGGCGCCTGTCTCGGTGCCGCACCGCATCCGCGGCCGCGCCCAGGTCGCCGGCTGGCTGACGGCCTCCCCCGCCGGCGCCCACGCCGGCGCCGACGCCGACGCCGGGGAAGCCGCCGCCGCGCTGCTGCGCGAGCGCGAGCCCTACGGTCCGCTGCCCTTCGGTCCCGACCGGGTGATGCTGCGCCTGGAGTTCGGCGAGGCCGTGGTCGAGGACCTGTGGGGGGAGGGCCACGTGGAGCCGGAGGAGTTCGCCGCCGCCCGGCCCGACCCGCTCGCGGCCCACGAGGCGGAGCTGCTCCAGCACCTCGCGTCGGCCCACGGGGACCAGGTGCTGGCCCTGTGCGCCCTGCTGGGCGAGCGGGCGGAGCGGTGCGCGGCCGGGTTGCGCGGAGTGCCGTTGGCGCTGGACCGCTTCGGGCTGCGCGTGCGCTACTGCCCGACCGGGCCGACGGCCGCGCCGGGCGCCTCCGCGGCGTTCGACGCGCACTTCCCCTTCCCGCAGGCCGTCACCGACGTCGCGCAGCTCCGCCACGCGATGCACGGCCTGTTCGACGCGGCCGGCGTGGACTGACGCCCGCCCACCGGGGCGGCGCCCGGGCAAGGCGGCGCCCGGGCGGCTAGGGGTTCTCGCCGCGCAGCCGCGCCCGCACGCGGTCCGCCACCTCGGCGTAGCGCGCCTCGGTCCCGTACCGGGTCGGCTCGTAGTAGCGCTTGCCGTGGACGGCGTCGGGCGCGTACTGCTGGGCCGCGACGCCGCCGGGCAGGTCGTGCGGGTACTGGTAGCCCTGCCCGTGCCCGAGCTTGCTGGCGCCGCCGTAGTGGCCGTCGCGCAGGTGGGCCGGCACCGGCCCCGCGTGCCCGGCCCGGACGTCGGCGAGCGCGGCGTCGATCGCGGTGTAGGCGGCGTTGGACTTCGGCGCGAGGGCCAGGGCGATCGTCGCCTGGCTGAGCGTGATGCGGGCCTCGGGGAAGCCGATCATCGCGACGGCCTGGGCGGCGGCGACCGCGGTGGACAGGGCCGTGGGGTCGGCCAGGCCGATGTCCTCGCTGGCGGAGATCATCAGCCGGCGGGCGATGAAGCGCGGGTCCTCCCCCGCCTCGATCATCCGCGCCAGGTAGTGCAGCGCCGCGTCCACGTCCGAGCCCCGGATGGACTTGATCAGCGCGCTGGCCACGTCATAGTGCTGGTCGCCGTCGCGGTCGTAGGTGACCGCGGCGCGGTCGACGGCCTCCTCCAGCGTGGCCAGGGTGACGGCCTCCTCGCCCTTGGCCGAGGCGGCCCCCGCGCCCGCCTCCAGCGCGGTGAGCGCCCGGCGCGCGTCGCCCCCGGCGATGCGCAGCAGGTGCCCTTCCGCGTCTTCGGGCAGGGTGAGCGCGCCGGCCAGGCCCCGCTCGTCGGCCACGGCGCGGCGCAGCAGGCCGCGCACGTCCTCGTCCGTCAGCGGCTCCAGGGTGAGCAGCAGCGAGCGGGACAGCAGCGGGGAGATCACCGAGAAGTACGGGTTCTCCGTGGTGGCGGCGATGAGCGTGATCCAGCGGTTCTCCACGGCCGGCAGCAGGGAGTCCTGCTGCGCCTTGGAGAAGCGGTGGATCTCGTCCAGGAACAGCACGGTGTCCTTGCCGTAGGCGCCCGAGGAGCGGCGGGCGCCGTCGATGACCGCGCGCACCTCCTTGACACCCGCGGTGATCGCCGACAGCTCCACGAACCGCTTGTCCGTGGCCCGGCTGACCACGTAGGCCAGCGTCGTCTTGCCGGTGCCGGGCGGGCCCCACAGCAGGACCGAGGACGCGCCCGCCGGGCCGCCCGCGCCCTCGCCCACCAGGCGGCGCAGCGGCGAGCCGGGGCGCAGCAGGTGCTGCTGGCCCACCACCTCGTCCAGTGTGCGCGGGCGCATGCGCACGGCGAGCGGGCTGGCTGCCGGGTCCTTGGACTGGCGTTCCTCTGCGGCGGCGGTGAACAGATCGGGCTCCACGCCCCCGAGCCTAGGTCACGCCACCGACAACCCCGCCGGCCTCAGCGCAGCCAGAAGTCCCACCAGCGGGTCAGGACCAGCATGCCGATGACGCCCACGTGCGCCACGGGCAGCACCCAGGGGAACTCCAGCACCAGGCGGCGCAGCCCTTCCGGAGCCGGGACGAGGCGGTGGCGCAGGGTGTGCGCGAGGGTGTACCAGAACATCACCAGCGTGCCGACCCAGGCCAGGCAGCACCACAGGCACAGCGCGTTGATGTGGTACAGCGACTGGTACATCAGCCAGGTGCAGAAGGCGACGCCGAAGAAGGTGCCGCCGAGCAGCCCGCGCCAGAACCAGGGCGCGAACCGGGCCCCGGCCAGCACCGCGACGCCGATGGTGAGCACCGCCGGGTACGTCACCAGGCCGAGCATCGGGTTCGGGAAGCCGAACGCCTCCGACTGCGCGCTCTCCATCACATTGCCGCAGGAGACGACCGGGTTGAGGCTGCACGCGGGGGTGAACGTCTCCCCCGCGAGCTCCGCCTCCATGATCTTGATCTTGTCCAGCGTGATGACCCAGGCGGCCAGCAGGCCCGCCAGGGCGCTGACGATCAGCGTCCAGGCGTAGCCGCGCGTGGCCGCGACGGTGCCCTTGGGGCTGCCGTGGTGTGCGGTGCCGTCCGCTGCGGGGGGTGCCGTCTCGGTCATCATCGCGCTCGTGGTCCCGTCGTCGGTGATCTGCTGCTCATTGTGCACCAACGAAGGGCCGGTCAGCCCAGTTTCGTTCGGACCTCGGTGACCACCGCATCGAGCGGCACGGGGGTCTGCTCGCCGCTGTCGAGGTCCTTGAGCTGGACGACGCCTTCGGCCAGGTCCCGCTCGCCGAGCACCAGCGCGTACCGGGCGCCGGAGCGGCCCGCGGACTTCATCGCGTTCTTCAGGCCCTTGCCGCCGTAGGCGAAGTCGGCCGCCACGCCCGCCCTGCGCAGGGCGGTCAGGACGCCGAACAGCGCGCGCCGGGCCTCCTCGCCGACCGGCACGGCGAACACCTGCGTGCGGGCGGGCAGGTCCAGCTCCACGCCCTCGGCCCGCAGCGCCAGCACGGTGCGGTCCACGCCGAGCGCCCAGCCCACCGACGGCAGGGCCGGGCCGCCGATCATCTCCGACAGCCCGTCGTAGCGGCCGCCGCCGCCGACGGCCGACTGGGCGCCCAGCCCGTCGTGGACGAACTCGAAGGTGGTGCGGGTGTAGTAGTCCAGGCCGCGCACCAGGCGCGGGTCGTCCTCGAAGGCGACCCCGGCCGCGGTCAGCAGCTCGCGCACCTGCTCGTGGTAGTCCGTGCACGCCGCGCACAGGTGGTCGCGCATCAGCGGCGCCCCGGCGAGCCGGCCGCGCACCGACTCCCGCTTGTCGTCCAGCACGCGCAGCGGGTTGATCTCCACGCGGCGCAGCGTCTCCGCGTCCAGGTCCAGGCCGCGCAGGAAGTCCTGCAGCGCCGCCCGGTAGACGGGACGGCAGGTGGCGTCGCCCAGGGAGTTGAGCAGCAGCCGCACGTTCCGCAGGCCCAGCGAGCGGTAGGCGTCGGCGGCCAGGATGACCAGCTCGGCGTCGAGCGCCGGGTCCTCCGCGCCCAGGGCCTCGGCGCCCACCTGGGAGAAGTGCCGGTAGCGGCCGGCCTGCGGGCGCTCGTAGCGGTAGTAGGAGCCGGAGTACCACAGCTTCACGGGCAGGGCGCCGCGGTGCAGGTTCGCCTGGAGCGCGGCGCGCAGGACGGAGGCGGTGCCCTCGGGGCGCAGCGCGAGCTCGTCGCCGCCCTTGGTGGTGAGGGTGTACATCTCCTTGGTGACGATGTCGGTGGACGCGCCCACCCCGCGGGCGAAGAGCTCCACGTGCTCGAAGCCCGGGGTCTCGACGTAGCCGTAGCCGGCGCGGCGCAGCGGCGCGGAGATGGCCTCGCGCACGGCCAGGAAGTCGGCGGACTCCGGCGGAAGCAGGTCGTAGGTGCCCTTGGGGGCCGAGAAGGTGCTCATGGGGAGGTCTTGGTTCACATTCCTCGTCGGGGAGCCGCCGTGCCCGGGGCTCCGCTGCCGGCGGCCGCTTCCCGCAGGAAGGGGTTGGCGGCGCGTTCGCGGCCGATGGTGGTCTGGGGGCCGTGCCCGGCGAGCACCACGGTCGAGTCCTCCAGCGGCAGGCACACGCGGGCCAGCGACTGCATGATCTCGTCCGGGTCGCCCCCGGGCAGGTCGGTGCGTCCGATGGAGCCGGCGAAGAGCAGGTCGCCCGAGAAGAGGACCGGGGGGACGTCGGCCTGTCCGGGCATCGCGAAGGTCACCGACCCCTTGGTATGGCCCGGGGCGTGCGCGACGGACAGGTCGAGGCCGGCCAGGCTCAGCCGGGCGCCGTCGCTCAGCTCGCGCACGTCGTCGGGCTCGCCGACGGTCAGGTCGCCCATGAGCTGGGTGCCGATCGAGCGGCCGAGCGCCTTCTCCGGGTCGCTCATCATGTAGCGGTCGTCCGGGTGGATCCAGGCGGGCACGTCGTGGGCGCCGCAGACGGGCACCACCGAGGCGACGTGGTCCACGTGGCCGTGGGTGAGGACGACGGCCACGGGCTTGAGCCGGTGCTTGGCGATGGCCTCCTCGACGCCGTCGGCGGCCTGGTGGCCGGGGTCGATGATCACGCACTCCTCGCCTGCGGCGGGGGCGACCAGGTAGCAGTTGGTCCCCCAGGCCCCGGCGGGGAACCCGGCAATGAGCACGATCGTCCTTCAGTCGTCGGGTGCCGGTCCTCGGGCGTCGGCCGTCGGGCGTTCGCCCGCCGGTCCTCGGCCCTCGGGCGGCGCGGGACAGGTCGGCACGAAGCCTACCGGCGCGGTGGCGCGGGCCGCGAACCCGTATACGGTACGGCCTGGCGGCGCCCGGCCCGGCGCGGAGCGCGGCCGTCCGGCGCGGCGCGCGGGCCGCGGGCCCGGCGCGGCGGCGCGGGCAGGACGCGGCGGCCGGGCTAGGCGAAGCGGAAGGAGACACGCACGTGGTCAGCAAGGAGCAGCGGCGCAAGGAACTGGCGCGGCGCAAACGCCGGCGGCAGCTCGAACGGCGGGCCACCGCCGACCGCCGGGCCAAGCTGCGCAACGCCGTCATCGCGGTCGTGCTGGTGCTCGTCGTGGGCGGGGGCGGCACCGTGGTCGCGCTGGCCCTGGGCGGTGACGACGGGCGGGAGCGCGACGACACCGCCGCCCCCACCGCGTCGCCCAGCCCGTTCGACGACCCCTGCGAGAAGCCGGCGGAGGGCGAGCCGAACGGCAAGCAGTGGGAGGAGAAGCCGGAGCTGACCATCGACACCTCGGCCTCCTACACGATGGCGCTGGAGACCACCTGCGGCTCCATCGAGATCGCCCTGGACGCCGAGCACGCCCCCGAGACCGTGAACTCCTTCCACTTCCTGGCCGGTGAGGACTACTTCGACCACACCCGCTGCCACCGCCTGGTGGACCAGGGCATCTTCGTGCTCCAGTGCGGCGACCCGCAGGGCAACGGGCAGGGCGGTCCGGGCTACTCGCTCCCGGACGAGAACCTGGACGACGCCGACGTCGCCGACGGCACCTACCCGGCGGGCACGGTGGCCATGGCCAACGCCGGTCCGGACACCGGGGGCAGCCAGTTCTTCCTGGTGTACCAGGACAGCCCGCTGCCGGCCGACTACACGCCGTTCGGGAAGATCACCGAGGGCATGGACGTGCTGACCGAGATCGCACAGGCCGGTTCCGAGCCGGACCCGCAGATCCAGGCCACCGTCCCGCGCGCCACCGTCGTGATCGAGGACGCCGTCGTCCGCGAGGGCTGACGACGCCGCCGGGCGGTGCGCGGGCGCCCCGGGCGGGTGCGCGCGGACCCCGGGCGGGTGCGCGCGGACCCCGGGCGGGTGCGCGCGGACCCCGGGCGGGTGCGCGCGGACCCCGGGCGGGTGCGCGCGGACCCCGGGCGGGTGCGCGCGGACCCCGGGCGGGTGCGCGCGGCCGGGCCCGTGCCGGACGCCGGCTTCCGTCTCCGCCATGGAACACACCGTGCGCGGGGGAGGCTGTTCGGCTCCGGGTGCGGACAGCCCGCCCCCCTCTCGCCTATGTTGGCGGTGTGCAGGGTTCCTGCTCCGGCCAGGTGACCAGCACGGTGAACATCGGATGCCGGACGAAAACCGTGGACGATGCCGGGGGCGCGCGGTGCCCCGTCGGGCGTCATGTGGAGGAGGCGCTGTGAGCAGCGACCCGTGGGGCCGCGTCGATGAGACGGGGACCGTATACGTGCGGACGGCCGACGGCGAGCAGGTGGCCGGGTCGTGGCAGGCCGGCACCCCCGAGGAGGCCCTCGCCTACTTCAAGCGCAAGTACGAGGGCCTCGTCGTGGAGATCGGCCTCCTGGAACGCCGGGTGAAGACGACCGACCTGTCCGCCAAGGACGCGCTGGCCGCCATCGGACACCTGCGCGACCAGGTGGACGCCCACCACGCCGTGGGCGACCTGGACGCCCTGCGCACGCGGCTGGACGCGCTGACCGAGCGGGTGGAGGCCCGCAAGGAGGAGCGCAAGGCGAGGAAGGCCAGGCAGGCCGAGGAGGCCCGCAGGGCCAAGGAGGAGCTGGTCGCCGAGGCCGAGGAGCTCGCGCGCAGCGACCAGTGGCGGGTGGCCGGTGAGCGGCTGCGGGCCCTGGTGGACACCTGGAAGGGCCTGCCCCGCCTCGACCGCACGTCCGACGACGAGCTGTGGCACCGCTTCTCGCACGCCCGCTCCGCCTTCTCCAAGCGGCGCAAGGCGCACTTCGCGGCGCTGGACGCGCAGCGCGAGCAGGCCCGGCAGCGCAAGGAGAAGCTCGTCACCGAGGCGCAGGCCCTGTCCGGCTCCACCGACTGGGGCGCGACGGCGGCCCGCTACCGCGAGCTGATGCAGGACTGGAAGGCCGCCGGGCGGGCCCAGCGGGAGCACGAGGAGGACCTGTGGCAGCGCTTCCGCGCGGCGCAGGACGTCTTCTTCCAGGCGCGCGGCGAGGTCTTCGCCGAACGCGACGCCGAGCAGCGGGAGAACCTCACCCGCAAGGAGGAGCTGGTGGCCGAGGCGGAGAAGCTGCTGCCGGTCACCGACCTGAAGGCGGCGCGCGCCGCGTTCCGCTCCGTCAACGAGCGGTGGGACGCGATCGGGCACGTCCCGCGGGACGCCCGCCCCCGCATCGAGGGCCGGATGCGTGTGGTGGAGCAGGCCATCCAGGAGGCCGAGGACGCGGAGTGGCGGCGCACCAACCCCGAGGTGCGGGCCCGCGCGGCGGGGCTCACCGGCCAGCTCCAGGACGCGGTCGACAAGCTCCGCGCCGACGCGGAGTCCGCCCGCGCGGCGGGCAACACCGCCAAGGCGGAGAAGCTGGAGAAGGAGCTGGCCGGCCGCAAGGCGCTGCTGGACCAGGCGCTCAAGGGCCTGGAGGAGCTGGGCTGACGGCCGGGGCCGGTCCGCCGTCCGTCGGCGGGCCGGCCCCGCGCGGAGACGACGCGGCGGGCCCCGGGGGGGGGGGGCCCCGGGGCCCCCCCCGGCCC
>NZ_JAPKFL010000141.1 GCF_026262575.1 Streptomyces marinisediminis | reverse complement strand
GTCGGTCGAGAGCTTCCAGGTCTGCACGATGTGCGGCTTGAGGCCGAACGCCCGCCAGATCCGGGAGACAGCCGACTGCGACATGCCCGCGACCTGGGCCATCGACCGCGTCGACCAGTGCGAATCCCCCGACGGCGGCGCCTGGCCAAGAGTCCTGGCGACCATGGCCTCGACCTGCTCGTCCGTGATCCTACGCGGCGCC
>NZ_JAPKFL010000140.1 GCF_026262575.1 Streptomyces marinisediminis | reverse complement strand
GGCGTGCGGCTGGTCGTGTGGTGACCTCGGTGGCGTGGGGTCCGTGGGCCGGTGGTGGACTGGTGCACGAGGGCGGTGAGGAGCAGTTGCGGCGCCGGGGTCTGCCGGTGATGGACCCCGAGCACGCGCTCACCGCCTTGGGGCAGGCCCTCGGCGGCCAGGCGGCCACCCTGACCGTCGCCGACGTCGACTGGGACCGCTTCACACCCCCCTTCACCGCCCTCCGCCCCAGCCCCCTCCTCAACGAACTGCCCGAG
>NZ_JAPKFL010000014.1 GCF_026262575.1 Streptomyces marinisediminis | reverse complement strand
GTGCGTGGTTTTGATCAGTTCGATTGTGGGTTTTCCGGGTGCCGGGATGGTGTGGGGGCGTCTGTGCGGGTGGAGGGGGCGTTGTCAGTGGTGGTGTCTAGGGTGGCTCGCCAGTGTATTGGGTGATGGGAGCCTGACGGTGAGTCAAGAAGTGCTGGAGGAGGGTCCGGACCTGGTTCGGATGCTGGGAGCGCTGTGGGGGAAGTCGGCGGAGAAGGCGGGTGGGCGGAAGAATCTTCTGTTGTCGCATCTTCTGGATACTGCGGCGGTGGCCGAGCGGATGTGGGATGGCTTCCTGGCACCGTCGACGCGGGAGTTGCTGGATGAGGTTGCCGGTGGGTGCGGCAGGGGGCGGTCTTTCTTCGCTTGGTTGTGCGGTGTCCATGACTGTGGGAAGGCGACGCCGGCTTTTCAGAGGTTGTGGCCTGAGGGCGCGGATGGGGTGCGTGCGGCTGGGCTGGAGTGGCATGAGCCGACGGCGTCGAAGTTTCGGTGGCGGCATGACTGCGCCGGCGGGTATCTGCTGCGGAAGCTGTTAGCGGGGGCCGGTTGGCGGGACGAGCAGGTGGCGTGGGTGTGGCCGCTGGTGGCCGGGCATCATGGGCTGTTTCCGCGGGAGGACCGGTTGCGGCCGTCGGCGAAGGCTCGAGGGCAGTTGTCCGGGGTGGGGCTGTGGCCGGATGTGCAGCGGGCGGTGGTGGATCGCTTTACCCGGGAGTTGGGTTTCGGCGGACTGGGGGCGGTGGCGCCGGTGAAGGTGCCGCCGCGTGCGGCTCAGCTGCACCTGAGCGGTCTGGTGGTGATGGCGGACTGGGTCGCCAGTGACGAGCGGCACTTTCCCGGGGTGGATGAGCTTGAGCGGGTGGGGTTGTCGGCTGCCCGGGAGCGGGCGGGCCGGGCGTGGGAGAAGCTGGGGTTGCGGGGTGGTTGGGGAAAGCTGGCTGAGCCTGGGCCGGGGGCGTTCGAGGAGCGGTTTGGGCAGGTGCCGCGTCCGTCGCAGTTGATGGTGGTCGAGGCGGCCCGGGAGATGTCGGCTCCTGGTGTGCTGGTGGTTGAGGCGCCGATGGGGGAGGGGAAGACGAAGGCGGCGTTGCTGGCGGCCGAGGTGCTGGCTGCGCGGTTCGGTGCTGATGGGGTGTTCGTGGGGATGCCGACGCAGGCCACTAGTGATCCGATGTTCGTCCAGGTGCGGCAGTGGGTGGGTCAGGTGGGGGAGGGGCTTGCGTCGCAGGTGGCGCTGCTGCATGGCAAGCGGATGTTCAACAGGGAGTGGCGTCGGCTGGTGGAGGGTTCGGCTGGTGGTGCCGAGGCCGAGGTCCGGTTCGGCGGGGTGGATGAGTACGGCGACTGCTGGGACGATGACCCGTTCGGTCTTCAGGGCGTTGGTGGGGGCGGGGCGGCGCTGGGGCCGGCGCAGTGGTTTTTGGGGGCTAAGCGGGGGTTGCTGTGTCCGTTCGTGGTCGGCACGGTCGACCAGTTGCTGTTCGCGGCGACTCGGACCAAGCATGTGATGCTGCGGATGGCTGGTCTGGCGGGCAAGGTCGTGGTGCTCGATGAGGTGCACGCTGCGGATGTGTATATGTCGCAGTTTTCGGTGGAGGGTCTGTGGTGGCTGGGGCAGGCGGGGGTGCCGGTGGTGTTGTTGTCGGCGACGCTGCCGTCCGGCCAGCGCCGTGAGCTGGTCTCGGCGTATGTGGCAGGGGCCGCGTCACGGGAGGAGTACACCGCGGAGGAGCTGCCCGCGCCGGTTGGGTATCCGTCGGTGACGGCGGCCTGGCTGGCACCGGGTGGGGGTGGTGCGCGGTTTTCGGTCGCCGGCTGTGAGGGCTGGCGTGCCGATCTGGCGGTCGCGGTGGAGCTGCTGCCCGAGCCGGTTCCCGGCCGGTCGGCGGGTCGTGAGGAGCGCCGGGCGGCTCAGGAGGCGGCCGACGAGGGGGTTGCCGCGTTGCTGGAGCGTGAGTTGGCCGATGGCGGGTGTGCGCTGGTCATCCGCAACAGCGTCGGCCGGGCTCAGAGTCTTCACCGGCGGTTGCGTGGTCAGTTCGGTGGTCAGGTGCGGCTGTTGCACGGGCGGCTTGCGGTTGGCCCCAGGGCGGACCGTACGGAGGAGTGCCTTGGCCTGCTGGGCGCCGCGGTGCGGAGCGGCGGGGGAGGGAGGCGGCCGTCGCGGCTGGTGCTGGTGGCTACGCAGTTGGCCGAGCAGTCGTTCGATATCGATGCTGATCTGCTGGTCACCGATCTGGCTCCGATCGATCTGCTGCTGCAGCGCATCGGCCGTCTGCACCGGCACGATGGTGTGCCCCGGCCTGAGCGGCTGGCCTCGCCGCGGGTGGTGGTCACCGGCTTCGGCCCCGCCGATGGCGCTTTGAGCGCAGGCGGCTGTGGCGGCGGGGCCGAAACCGCGGCTCTGGACGGGCGGACGCCGCGTCTGCCGGGGGCGTCGGAGTTCGTCTACGGCCGCTGGCTGCTGGTGCGCGCCGCGGCGCAGGTGCGGCGGGCGGCTCTCAGCGGCGGGTGGCGGGTACCCGGTCAGGTGCCGGCCCTGGTCGCTGAGGGCTACGGCACTTCCAGTGAGGTAGTGCCGTCGGCGTGGCGGCAGGACGAGGAGGAGGCCTACCGCGGGTGGAAGACCGAGCAGCGTGAGCGGGCTGAGCGGGCGGCCGACTATCTGCTGTCCCGGCGCGGTGACCGGGAAGGGGCGACGCTGGCCGGGCTGCACTATGTCGGCTTGCCGGGTTCTGGTGGGGACAGCGGCCTGGAGGCCGTGGTCCGTGATGGAGAGCCCAGTGCGGAAGTGATTCTCGTGGTGCGGGAGGGCGGGGTGTACCGGTCGCTGTCGGGCCGGGCGCTGGGAGTGAACGGGGATGTGTCCGAGGCTCTGCTCGATGAGGTGCTCGGTGGGACGGTGCGGCTTCCTCCCCGTTACACCGCGGAGGTGGGTCGGCAGTTGCGGCCGCTGCCGGGCTGGCTGGGGCACTCCCGGTTGCGTTTCAGTCCCGCCTTGGTGCTGGACGGGCAGCGCAGCTGTGTGCTGGCCGGCCGGCGGTTGTCCTACGACGGTGAGCTGGGGCTGGTGGAGGAGGACGTGGCGGGCTGACCGGGAGGGCGGGGCGGCAGTGCCTGCTCTGTGAGGGCTCCTGCCTGTCAGCGCCAGGGGGCCGCGCCGCCCCGGTTCCCCGCGAGTGCGGGGCCGATCTGTCCCGTTAAACACAGAAACGGGTCATTCCCGCTGTCTAGCGCAGGTGCGGGCTCTGAGGGGGATTCTCGCATTTTCCCTTCCCCGGCCACAGAGACCTGGCACACTGCCAACTCACCGCTTAAACAAAGAAACTTGAGGGATCACTGTGTTATTTCACCTTCTCGACGATCCGTGGGTGCACGCCAGCCCGGCGGTGGAGGCTGGCGCGGACAGCCCGCGGGATGGACAGGCCGTGCCTGACGTGGGGGCGGGGGAGCTGCTGCTGGATGCTCACCGGTTCAAGGACCTGGTGGTCGACCTGCCCACGCAGAAGCCCGCCATCTTCCGGCAGGTGCTGCTGCCGATCGTCGTGGACGCCCTGGGCCGGCCGTCCGACGCCGCCCAGTGGGCGGCCATGTTCCGGGCCGGGAAGTTCTCCGCCGAGCAGCGCGAGAAGCTCACCGCCTACTTCGATCAGCACCACGCGCGGTTCCGTCTGTTCGACGCGGACGATCCGTTCGGGCAAGTGGCGGGGCTGCGGACCGCGAAGGGAGAGGCCAAGGGCTCGGCGCTGCTGGTCGCCACGGCGGCCACCGGCAATAACGTGCCGCTGTTCTCCTCCCGCACCGAAGGCGACCCGCCTCCACTGACACCGGCCCAGGCGGCCCGGTGGCTGCTGCACACCCACTGCTGGGACACCGCCGCGATCAAGACCGGAGCGGTGGGCGACCCGCAGGTGAAGAAGGGGAAGACCACCGGCAATCCCACCGGCTCGCTGGGGCAGCTGGGTGTGGTCATGCCCGTGGGACGCACCGTCTACGAGACGCTGCTGCTGAACATCCCCTACGGGCCGCCGCTGCTGTCGGATGACCTGCCGCAGTGGCGCCGCCGGTCCGCAGAGGGCGACCTCGAGGACACGCTGTCGTGCGCCACACCGGCCTGGCAGACCCGTACCAGCCGGGGCCTGCTGGATGTGTGGACCTGGCAGTCCCGCCGGATCCGGCTCCTTCCCCAGCAGAGACCGGACGGGCCCTGGGTGACCCGCGTGATCGTCGCCGCCGGGGACCGGCTCGCAACCGTCCCCGACCACGAGCCCCACACCGCGTGGATCATCGACTCCGCGGGGGCCCGGGCCAAAAAGACCAGCACCAGGACCACTGCTGCTGCGGTGGCCCGGCCGCGGCGGCACCAGCCCGGCAAAGCCGCCTGGCGCGGTCTGCAGGCGCTGCTGGCCGTGGACTGGGAGCAGAGCGACGCGACCGCGACCCGCTCCGGATTCCACACCAGCGTCCTGCTCGGCCAGCTCAACGAGGTACGCGACCGGCTGCCGGCCACCTATCCGCTGCAGGTGGAGCTGACCGGCATCGCCTACGGCAACCAGTCCGCCGTCGTCGAGGACCTCTTCTTCGACGCGATCCCGCTGCCGCTGACCGCGCTGGACGCCGACGGCATCCTCTACGGCTGCGTACTGGAGGCCGCCGACCAGGCGGAGAAGCTCGCCACCGCGGTCAACCACCTCTCCGCGGACCTGCGGCGGGCCGCCGGCAGCGACCCCATCCCCTGGGACAAGGGGCAGCGGCCCGGAGACACCCTGCTGCACGCCCTCGACCCGCTCATGCGCCGCCTGCTGGCCGGGCTGCGGCAGGTCGGTGAGGACTTCGACGCCACCGAGCGCGGCCTGCTGGCCTGGGAACACAAGGCCGCAGCCGAGACGTGGGCGGTGGCCGAGCAGGTGCTGTCCACCGCGGCCCCCGGCACCTTCACCGGCCGGACCGTCACCCAGGGCAGCAAAGAGCACACCTACCGGCTCAGCACCGCCGAACGCAGCTTCCGCCGCCGCCTGGACGACGTCCTCGCCCGCCGGGCCGCCGAACGCAAGGCCGCCCGCACCGCCCCCTCCCCGGAACCGACCGACGGTGAGGCCAGCAGCCTCACCCCCGAAGGGTGACCCTCATGCCCTCCCACCCCGCCTCCGGCACCCCCGGTAACCCGCCCACCGGGGAAGTTCCTGACAACGCGCCGACCGCACCGGCCCGCTACTACTGGGACGACCGTGTCACCTCGCGCGGCGCCTGGCGCACCGACCCCAGAACCGGGCTGCCCATGGAGCCCCCCGGGCAGGACCTGGCCGCCATGCGCTCCGGCCTGGGCCACGGCGCCGGCACGGTGCCCGCCCTGTGGCCCCTCTACGTCACCTGGTCCGACGGGCAGGCCTCCATCGACCTGGAGGCCGAGCACGCCGCGCTGTCCCTGTTCGGCCTCCACCAGCAAAGCCAGCGCCAGCCCATGCACCATCCCGGTATCAGTGCCGGAGCGGCCCTGCGCGCCCTGCGCACCAGCGGCCGCTTCAGCGAAGAGGCGGTGGACCGCCGGGTGGCCGCCGCGGCGAACGCCACCTCCGTCCCCGCCCTGCTGTACCGGCTGCGCGCGCTGGTCACCCAGCTGCGGAGCGTCGGGCAGCCGCTGGATTACACCCTGCTGCTGCGGAACGTCAAAGACTGGCACCATCCCGAAGCCCGCCAGCGGGTCCGCCGAGCCTGGGGCCTGGCCTACCACTCCTGGGGCCCCGACCCGGGCAAGGAGCAGTCGAAGAACCCCTGAACCCCCGAGGCGGACGGGGCCGCCCCGCCGCTGAGCAGTATGCGGGGCGGTACAACGCGCCGGCCCCACCTGGCAGGCGCGGCTGAACACCCCGCACCGCGCTGCTCCAATGCCCCCCGCAGGTACCGCGCCGCTGCGCCGCGCCTGCCTGCAGCCACGTCCTGCCGGCCCGCCAAGGCCGCTGCTTACCCGTACGCACGACCTACCTGGAGATCACCATGCCTTCCCGCCTGTACATCGACGTTCACATCCTGCAGACCGTGCCCCCGGCCAACCTCAACCGCGATGACCAGGGCAACCCCAAGGAGGCCTTCTTCGGCGGGGTCCGCCGCTCCCGGGTGTCCTCCCAGGCCTGGAAGCGCGCCACCCGCCTGCACTTCGCCGAGCGGATCCCCGAGGAGGACCTGGCCACCCGCACCCGGCGGATCGCTGGCAAGCTCGCCGACCGCATCGCCGACACCACCGAGCTGGGGCCCGAGGCCGCCGGACGGCTCGCCGCTGCGCTGCTGGCCCCGCTGAAGATCAGCGCCGGAAAGAAGGAGGGCGACACCGCCTACCTGTTCTTCTACGGCCACCGCCAACTCCAGGCCGTCGCCGACCTCGTCACCGACCGTGCGGCCGAGCTCGCCGCCCTGGAAGACGAGAAGCTGGCCGAGGAGATCGGGAAGCTGCCCGTACAGGAAAAGTTCAGCACCGGCCACCCCCTGGACGTGGCCCTGTTCGGCCGGATGGTCGCCGACATCCCCGCCCTGAACGTCGACGCCGCCACCCAGGTCGCCCACGCCCTGTCCACCCACGCGGTGGAGCTGGAGTTCGACTACTTCACCGCCGTCGACGACGAGACCAAGAAGGACAACGAGACCGGCGCCGGCATGATCGGCACCATCGGTTTCAACTCCGCCACCCTCTACCGCTACGCCACCGTCGGCCTGCACCAGCTGATGGACAACCTCAGCGACGAGGACACCGCCGCCACCGCGGTCGCCGAGTTCGTCACCTCCTTCGCCCGCTCGGCCCCCACCGGCTACGGCAACTCCTTCGCCCACCGCACCCTGCCCAGCCTGGTCGCCGTCGTGGCCCGCGCCGACCAGCCCGTCAACCTCGTCTCCGCCTTCGAAGAACCGGTCACCGCCTCCTCCGGCATCGCCGCAGCCTCCGCCCGCCGCCTGGCCCGCGAACACGCCACCGCCACCCGCGCCTGGGGCGACACCCCGGCTTTCAGCGCCGTGTGCCACACCTTCGACCCCGAAACCGGCAACACAGCCGACCTCCTCAAGGAGGCCTTCGGCCAGACCGTCACCTTCAACGAGCTCTTGGCCGGGCTGCGCACCCACCTGACCGACACCGCCCAGCAGGCCGCCCGATGACCGGCCCCTCCACTCCACCGGCCGGCGACGGCCAGGCGGTACTCCTGCTGCGCCTGGCCGGTCCCCTGCAGTCCTGGGGAGACCGCAGCGCCTTCAACCGCCGCGAGACCCGACCCGAACCCACCAAATCCGGTGTTCTGGGCCTGCTGGCCGCCGCAGCCGGCTACAGCCGCGACCACTCCCTGGAAGACCTGCTGCCGCTGCGCCTGGGAATCCGCGTCGACCAGCCCGGCACCCTGCTGCGCGACTACCACACCGTCAGCGACTACCGCGGCCGCCCACTGCCCCAGGCCGGAGTGTCCGCCAAGGGCATCCAGAAGCCGACCTCACCGGCCAAGCACACCCACGTCACCACCCGCTACTACCTCCAGGACGCGGTCTTCGTCGCCGCCATCGCGGGCCCGGCCGACCTGCTGACCACCTTGGACCAGGCCGTCAAAGCCCCCGCCTTCCCCCTGGCCCTGGGCCGCCGCTCCTGCCCACCCACCCAGCCCCTCAGCCTGGGGCTGCGCACCACAGACCTGACAGAAGCCCTCACCAAAGAGCCCTGGCAGGCCTCTGAACGGGCCCGCGAGCACTACGCCCGCCGACTGGGCCGCGAACGCGGCCTCGGCAAACCGGTCTACCCCGCCCGCATCGACCGGTCAGCCACCGTGGAAGACCCCCATGGCGAGGACATCGCACACGACGTCCCCGTCTCCTTCGACCCGCACACGCGCGCTTTCACCAGCCGCCGGGTGCGACACCACTGGCTGAGCGTCCCCACCAGCTTCCCGCCCAACGACACCACCGACGGCCCTCCGGCCGATGACACCGAACACGACCCCTTCGCCCTCCTGGGCTGGTGACCGCCATGACCTACCTCTCCCGCATCCGCATCAACCCCCTGCGCGCCCACAGCCGCACCCTGCTCGCCAACCCACGCGCCATGCACGCAGCCGTCACCGGCGGCATCACCAGCACACCCCAGGACGAACGGATTTTGTGGCGCCTGGACGCCGACAACCCCCACCGCCCGCACCTGTACGTCCTCACCCAGTCCAAACCCGACTGGACCCACCTCATCGAAAGCGCCGGCTGGCCCGACGCGGACGGCGAACACGCCGCCGTCCGCGACTACACCCCCCTGCTGAGCCAGATCGCCGCCGGCCGCGAATTCGCCTTCCGCCTCACCGCCAGCCCCATCCAAAACACCCATCAACCGATCAAACCCACCCCCGCGCAGGCCTCCCACCTGGCCAACGGCACCCCCGGCACACGGCCCCGCGGCCTGCGCATGGGCCACCGCACCGCCGCCTCCCAGCTGCACTGGTTCCTCACCCGCACCGAAAAGTGGGGCTTCACCATCCCCGCCTCCCGCACCGACCAGCCCGCACCCGGCCTGGAGACCACCCCCCAGCCCGCCCCGGACGAGAACCAACCCCGGAACCCCAACCCCGCCCGCGAAGTCCGCATCACCGAACGCCGCCGCCACTCCTTCACCAAAACCAGCAAAAGTCCCCGCGTCACCTTCCACACCGCCACCTTCGAAGGCCGCCTGCACGTCACCGACCCCGCCGCCTTCACCGACCGCCTCCTCAGCGGCATCGGCCCCTCCAAGGCCTACGGCTGCGGCCTGCTCACCCTCGCCCCCCTCACCGGACAGAAAGGCTGAGCATGGCCGACATCTGGTGGAAAGCCGACCCCCACGACCTGCACCGCATCACCGACCGCGTCTCCAGCATCTACGTCGAGCGCAGCCACCTCGACCGAGACGAGAACGCCGTCGTCATCATCAACAAACGCGAAACCGTGCGCGTCCCCGCCGCCATGATCGCCGTCATGCTGCTGGGCCCCGGCACCCGCGTCACCCACGGCGCCGTCCGCCTCCTCGCCGACTCCGGCACCGCCGTGTGCTGGGTCGGCGAACAAGGCGTCCGCATGTACGCCGCAGGCCTCGGACCCAGTCGCGGCGCAGGCCTTCTCCACCGCCAGGCCTGGCTGGTCACCCGCCCCAAGGAACGCCTGGCCGTCGCCCGCGCCATGTACGGCATGCGCTTCCCCGGCGAAGACGTCTCCAAGGCCACCATGCAGCAACTCCGTGGCCGTGAAGGCACCCGCATCCGCAAGCTATACCGGGACCACTCCCGGCGCACCGGCGTCCCCTGGGACGGCCGCGTCTACAAAGCAGGAGACCCCTTCGCCGCCGGCGACGACCTCAACCGCCTGCTGTCCGCCGCCAACGCCGCCCTCTACGGCGTCTGCCACGCCGTCATCGTCGGCCTTGGCGCCAGCCCGGGCCTGGGCTTCGTCCACACCGGCAACGCCGTCTCCTTCGTCCTGGACATCGCCGACCTCTACAAAGCCGAGTACACCATCCCGCTCGCCTTCGACCTCGCAGCCGAAGGCCTCACCGAAGAACGCGACGCCCGTACCGGCCTCCGCGACAAGATCGCCGAAACCAAGCTCCTGAGCCGCATCGTGCACGACGTCAAAGCCCTGCTCACCCCCGCGGGCGTAGACTTCGACACTCCGGAGACCAGCGAACTCTGGGACGAACACCGCGGCACCGTGCCCGCAGGCGTCAACTGGGCCACGCACGCCACAGGCACCGCAGCAACCGCCGACGGTACAGAAACGGACCACCAGCCTCACTCCGCCGCTGCGGTACCAGCCGATATGGGCGAGCAGCACATAGCGATCATCGGCCCCGAATTCGAAGGACCCGCGACCCCAGAGCAGCCCAGATGACCGTCATCGTCCTCATCGCAGCCCCCGAAGGACTCCGTGGCCACCTCACTCGATGGATGGTCGAGGTAAACGCCGGCGTATTCGTCGGCAACCCCAGCCGCCGCGTCCGCAACCGCCTGTGGGAACTCCTCGCAACCCGCATCCGCGACGGCCAGGCAGTCCTCGTGGAACCTGCAGCAAACGAGCAGGGCTGGGCCGTCCGTACCGCAGGCCGCGAACGCTGGCGTCCCACCGACTACGACGGACTCATCCTCTCCGCACGGAACCGCCGATGAGAACGCGGACCACTCCAGTGAGAGCCAGGCGATACGCCTCGGCCCCAGATTGCAACTAAAGGAAAACAGACCCTTACCCGGAGATAACCGCAGCTCAGCAAGAGTCGACCCCGCACCCGCGGGGATGGTCCGCAGACCAGCAAGGAACGCGACGCCGCCCGCCAGTCGACCCCGCACCCGCGGGGATGGTCCGCCGACCAGCGGGAGCGGCCCAGACGGCAGGAAGTCGACCCCGCACCCGCGGGGATGGTCCTCGACGGCGCGCGGGCGGAGTTCCTGATCGGCAGTCGACCCCGCACCCGCGGGGATGGTCCGATCGTGTGCGTAGTAACGCCGCGAGTTCGGACGTCGACCCCGCACCCGCGGGGATGGTCCGCGTTCGAACTGGTGGCGCATGCCTGGAGGTTGGTCGACCCCGCACCCGCGGGGATGGTCCGGCGTGGGAGGAGTACGCCCGCTCCACCGGCATGTCGACCCCGCACCCGCGGGGATGGTCCCCCCGGCGACGTCGAGGTGTGGCCGACGTGGACGTCGACCCCGCACCCGCGGGGATGGTCCCCGGGCCGCGTGGTCGGGGCGCAGCGTCAGACGGTCGACCCCGCACCCGCGGGGATGGTCCGCTGTGGCCAAAGATCCTGTGTCAAACTGCCGGGTCGACCCCGCACCCGCGGGGATGGTCCTCGACTCCCATCTCGTACCGGACGCCGTCCACGGTCGACCCCGCACCCGCGGGGATGGTCCCCGTCCCGCGAACGCATAAAGGGGCCCCCGGCCGTCGACCCGCACCCGCGGGGATGGTCCCGGCGCCTCCGGCGACGCCGAGGAGTCCGAGGGGTCGACCCCGCACCCGCGGGGATGGTCCGCCGGAGCACGGGCCAGGCTGCTGCACCTGCTGGTCGACCCCGCACCCGCGGGGATGGTCCCAGGTCCACCAGCAGCCCGGGGAGCGCCGCCAGGTCGACCCCGCACCCGCGGGGATGGTCCGCAGGAGGGGCAGCAGCGCGCTGACCAGCGCACGTCGACCCCGCACCCGCGGGGTCCCCCCGCGTGCGGTGGTCAAACAGCTCGCCGTGACCCTGCAGAGCCAGCCCGGCACCGCACTCGCCCTGTGGAGCCGGGCGCAAGGCCACACCGAGACCTGCTCCGTCTCCGCCGGGGCCTTCCGCTGAACCGGCCACCCCCGGGAGAGGACCGCATGAAACTCGCCGCCGCGCCCACCCTGCCCGCCCCGCTCGCCACCGCCTGGCCTGCCGTTAGAAGAGGAAGACGTAGCCGGTGGCAGCCTCCGCGCAGCCGCGGCTGGAGTGCTCGGCCTCGAAGGAGACCGGCTCGCCGTACCAGTAGCCGGTGGCGGTGATGACCACCGGATCCCACACGGGCTCGCATCCTGCGTCCGGTCTGATCTTCCCGAAGTTACCCTTGGCCTCGGCGAGTACGGCGCAGGAGTCCTTGGCCGCGGGGTGGGTACCGCCCGCCGGGCCGCACTCCAGGGTGACGCTGTCGGGTCCGGGGCCGGGCTCGGGGCCGGCTGCGGTGATGGTCAGGGCCAGTGACGCCCTGGGTTCCGCCTGCGGGACGGCGGACTCAGCGGCGCCGGCCGCGGTGGGCAGGGCGAGGGCGGTGATGGCGGCTGCGGCGGTGACGAACGAGCGCACCGGTAAGCCGCCGCGGGTGGTGTTCCTTCTCATGGGTCACTTCTCCTCGAATGCGGCTCTGTGACGACGCGGCGAGGCTAGCAACGCGCGCCGGGCCGCATAACCCCCACCGACAGCTGCGCGAGCGGGCGGCCGCCCAGGCATGGGCCCGCGAGCATGAGCGGGAGCAGATCCGTGGCAGGCCGCCGCCCGGGCCCGCCCGGGTCGAAGCCGCGGCCGCGCAGCCGGCCGACCACGTCATGGCCGCGCCGGTGGCTCCGGTCGTGGTGCCCGCGCCGCGCCCGGCCGCCGGCGCCGTTCTTGCACCACCCGCAGGGCAGTCCCCGGCTGGCAGGCGAGTCTATGACTGCCGTCACATCTGCCTGACGGCGTGGCTGAACGAAGGTCTGCCTCCGGCGCAGGTAGCCGCATGGGCGGGCAACAGCGTGCCGGTCTTGCTCGCGATCTACGCCCCGTGCATCGGCGGTCGGCAGGCCGACTACTTGAAACGGATCGTCGGCATCCGCTACGTCCCGGCGCAAGCATGAAGCGGTCTGGGCCCCACTACGGTGGGGCCCAGACCGCCTTCTGGCATGTTCGGTCGGCCATCGCGGAAGGGTCGGAGGCCGAAGAATCCGGGGGACGCATGGGGGACAGCCACCCGTAGAGGCCCGGTTTCGGCCGGTGCCAGCCGGACTCCGCCTCCTATGGAGGGGCACAGTCCGAGTCATCTGAAGACCAGAAAACGCCTTCTGACCTGCGAAAAGGTCGCCAAACTGGCAGGAGGTGGGTGGTGCCCCCGGTAGGACTCGAACCTACGGCCAAGCGCTTAGAAGGCGCCTGCTCTATCCACTGAGCTACGGGGGCTCGTCACGGTCGCGGACGGGCGGAGCCCCCGGGGGACCTTGCTCGCACAAGGATAGGGGTGCCCTTGGCGGCTCCTCGGTGCTTCACGCACGCGCCACGGTGTGGAGGTTCCGTGAAGCGGCTCCGATAATCGCAGGCGGGTGCGATTCGTGCATCGGTTTGCGCGGTGGGGTGGCGGGGTGTTGTGCACTCGTTATGCCTGCGGTTCTGGGTGCGCCGTCTGCCACAGGGGTCAAAACGGGGCGTTCTCCGCTGGATGGGCTTCAAAAAAGCGGTGTATTTGGGCATTCTTCACCTTGTGGTGATCTTGGAAGCACGCACCGAACTGCTCGACGCGCTGGTCCGGCTCCGCGAGGGCGTGGCCGCCGCACGCTTTCCGCTGCCGCTGGCCGGGGCGGAGCGGGCCCGGCAGACCAGGGCCGAGCTGCTCGCCCAGTTGGACGACTACCTGGTGCCCCGGCTGCGCGATCCGGAGGCGCCACTGCTGGCCGTGATCGGCGGCTCGACCGGCGCCGGCAAGTCCACGCTGGTCAACTCCCTGGTGGGACGCCGGGTGAGCGAGGCCGGAGTGCTGCGTCCCACGACACGGGTGCCGGTGCTCGTCTGCCATCCGGACGACCGGCACTGGTTCGCCGACGGACGCGTGCTGCCCCGGCTCGGCCGTGTTCCCGCACCGGGGCCGGGTGAGCACGGCGGCGAGGGGGAGCGTCCGCCCGCCACCGCCGAGGAGGGCGGCACTCTGCTGGTGGAGTGCGAGGAGGCGCTGCCCGCGGGTCTGGCGCTGCTGGACGCCCCGGACGTGGACTCCCTGGTGGCCGCCAACCGCGAGCTGGCCGCCGAGCTGCTGTGCGCGGCCGACGTGTGGGTGCTGGTCACCACCGCCACCCGGTACGCGGACGCCGTCCCCTGGCACCTGCTGCGCTCCGCCAAGGAGTACGACGTCACCCTCGCGACCGTCCTCGACCGCGTGCCGCACCA
Organism: Streptomyces marinisediminis; assembly: GCF_026262575.1. Classification (GTDB taxonomy): domain Bacteria; phylum Actinomycetota; class Actinomycetes; order Streptomycetales; family Streptomycetaceae; genus Streptomyces; species Streptomyces marinisediminis. Next base: position 149,539 of record NZ_JAPKFL010000014.1, on the reverse strand, counting down.
GCTCGCCGCCGAGGTCGCCCGGCAGTACGCGGCGCTGCTGGAGCGGGCCGGGCTGGGCGGCGTGCCGCGCTTCACCATCCCGGAGCTGCCCGAGTCGGCCGGCGGCGGCCGGGGCCTGCTGCCGCGCACCGCGGTGGAGCCGCTGCGGGCGTGGCTGGCCCACCGCGCGCACGACGTCTCCGCGCGCCGACGCGCGGCCGACCGCACCGCGTGGGGCGTCCTGGAGTCCCTGGGCGCGCGGGTGCCCGGGCTGGCCGCCGCGGCGGCCGCCCAGCACGCGGCCAGCGTGCGGCTCACGCAGCAGGTCGACGACGCCTTCGACGCCGCCGACGCGCACGTGCGCCGCCGTCTGGCCGAGGGCGAGCTGCTGGCGGGCAACGCCGTCGCCCACTGGCGCTGCTTCCCCCGCGACAGCGGCGGCGACGAGCTGCTGGACGCCTGCGCCGACGGCCTGACCGCGCTGCTCACCGGGGCCGTCGGCGGCGCCGAGGACCGCATCGCCCGGGCGTGGCGCGCCGAGCCGGGCGCCGCCGGTATGGCGGCGCCGCCCCCCGGGCCCGAAGGCGCCACGCTTGCCCAGCGCATGGGGCTGCTGGTGCGCCACTGGCGGCGCTGCCTGGAGGAGCTGGCCGAGGAGACGTTCCGCACCGACGGACGCGGGCCGTCCACCAGCGAGGAGGCGGCGGCGCTGCTGGCCACCTCACTGCTGGGCGGTCCGCGCGGCCGGGCCGCCGACGAGGCGCTGCGACTCGTGGTCGGCGCGGCCGCCACCGTCCGGCTCCGGGAGCGGGGGGCGGAGTTGCTGGAGGGCCTGGTCCGCCGGGCCCTGCGCGGCGAGCGGGAACGGCGGCTGGCCCCGCTGGAGGAGCTCGACGCCGGGCCCGAGCAGCAGGTGGAGCTGATCGCCGCGCTGTCCGTACTGCAAAAGGAGCAGAAGGAGAGGTGAGCGACGTGACGGGAGCGCCGGAAGAGCCCCGCGAGGACGGCACGAGCGCCCAGCCGCCCGACCCGGAGGGGCGGCAGTGGGACGACGGGCTCATCGCCCGCCGCGCCCGCCCCCACCCGGCGTCGGGGCCGAGCGGCGAACCCGTCGGCCCGCCCCCCTGCCCGCCGGATTTCCGGCCGGCGGCGGACGGCGCGCCCCGGGGCCCCGGCGGCCCGGACGGCACCGGGCCCGGCGTCGACAGCGCGGGGACGGGGCGGCCGTGGGCGCCGACGGGCGCCGTGCCGGGCACCCCGGAACCGGACGGCGGCCGGGTGGGCGTCGGCCCGGGTGGCGTGGGTCCGGGTGGCGTCGGTCCGGGTGGCGTGGGTCCGGGGGACGGTGATCCGGGCGGCGCCCCGGATGCGGGCGGGCCCGGAGGCGTCCTACCGGAGACCGGCGCGCCGGAGATCCGCGCGCCGGAGCACGGTACGCCGCGCGGACTGCTGCCGGACGGTGCGCTGCCGTCCGTCCCCGCGGCGCCCGACCCGCTCACACCGGACGCCGGGCTCCAGCCCACCGATCCGCTGGCGCGGCTGCGACCGCCCGCGCCCGCCGGTCAGCCACCGCGCATCGCGGGGGACGCGTACCCGGCCGAACCGTTCCACCCCGCCGCCGAGCCCCTCCCCGCCGAGCGGACGCGGCCCGGCGACCTCGGGCACACCGTCCCGCAGGGCCCGCTGCGGACGCCACCACCCTGGGAGCCCGCGCGTCCAGCGGCCGACGCCACGTCACCCGGCCACGGCACGCCGCCGGTCGGCGCCACGCCGGTCGACGGCACGTCACCGGTCCACGCCGCGCCGCCGGTCGGCTGCTCCGAGCAGGCGGGGCCCGAGCCGCTCGCGGCGCCAGAACAGGTGGCGCCGGAGTCGGCAGGGTCCGAGGCGGGGCCGGCGGAGTCGTCGGCGGCCGGGGCGATGACCGAGGCGGCGGCGCCGCGGACCGGGCTGCCGACGCCCTCCACCGGGACGGCGGCACGCCCCGCTCCGGCACGGCCGTGGACACCGCCGGCGGCGCCCGCACCGGAGGAGCCTTCCCCGGTGGCTGGTTACGCCGTGGCTTCGGCGCCGGTTCCCGCTGCCGAGGGCGTGCCCGGGGCGGAGGGTGTGTCCCCGTCCGGCGCGGCCGATCCTGGTTTCGGTGCGGTGCCGTCCGGTTCGGCGTCGGCGTGGGCGCGACCGGCGGGGCCGGCACCGGAGGAGTCGCCTCCGGCGGCCGGGTACGCCGTGGCCTCCGCGCCGGTCGCCGAGGCCGAAGCCGAGACCGGGCCGCCGTCCGCGGCCGGGCCGCTCGCGGCCGATCCCGCGCCGTCTCCCGACTCCGGGCCCTCTCCCGACTCCGGGCCCTCTCCCGACTCCGGGCCCTCTCCCGACTCCGGGCCCTCTCCCGACTCCGGGCCGTCTCCCGACCCCGGGCCCTCTCCTGGCCCCGTGCCCTTGACCGACCCCGCGCCGTCTCCCGAGCCCGTCGCGCCGCCCGCCGTCGCGGCCCCGCCCTCCGCGCCCGCGGTTCCGCGCGACTCCGCGGCCGGGCCGTCGCGCGTGCCGGTGCCGGAGCCCGGGCCGAGCGAGCCCGCGCCCGTCACCCCCGTACGTCCCCCGGCGGAACCGGTGCCGAACCCGCCGTCCCCCGCGCCGTCACCGACCCCACCCCCCTCTCCCTCCATGACACCGACACCCCGCGCCCACCGGGCGCCCCGCAAGTCCCACGCCCGCCACGAGCCGGGCCCGTCGCACACCGCACCGCGTCCGCCCGGGTCGGCCGGGGCGGGGGCGCCGCCCCGGGCGCACGGTGTGCCGTCCGCGCCCCGGTCGACGCTGGACGCGGCCGTAGCGGACGCCGTCGGGGTGGTGACGGAGCCGGCGCCCGCGCCGCGCGAGCCCGCCCCGGCCCGGCCGCCGCACCCGCGCGAGAGCGGGCTCGGCGAGCGGTTGAACGCCCTGCGCGAACTGGTGGGCCTCTCCCGCACGCGGCTGGCGCCGGAGGCGCTGGCCGAGGCTGGGCGGGTGCTGGACGAGGCCGCCACCCGGGGCCGCCTGTCGCGCGCCTACACCACGGTGGCCCTCGCCGGGCCGACCGGGAGCGGCAAGTCCACCTTGTTCAACGCGCTGGCCGGGACGGAGCTGGCGGAGGCCGGCGTGCGGCGCCCGACGACGGCGTCCCCGCTGGCCTGCGTGTGGGAGATCAGCTCGGACCGGTCCGGCGCCGAGGGCCTGCTCGACCGGCTGGGCGTCCCGCCCCGTGGGCGGCGCCGGGCGCAGTTGCGGAACGCCTCGCACCTGGGGCTGCGCGGCCTGGTGCTGATCGACCTGCCCGACCACGACTCCGCCGTCCCCGGCCACCGCGAGCAGGTCGACCGGCTGCTGCGGCTGGTGGACGCGGTGGTCTGGGTCGTCGACCCGGAGAAGTACGCCGACGCGATGCTGCACGAGCGGTACCTGAAGGCGTTCGCCGGACACGCGGAGGTCACCTTCGTCGTCCTGAACCAGACGGACCGGTTGGACGCCGAGGCGGCCGACGAGGTGCTCGGCGACGTGCGACGCGTGCTGGACGAGGACGGCATGGCGCTGGGCGAGTACGGCGAACCCGGCGCACAGGTCCACGCGCTCTCCGCGCTCACCGGCCAGGGCGTCGGCGAACTGCGCGAGTCGCTGGCCGAGCTGGTGTCGGCCCGGGTGGCCGCGGCGCGGCGTCTGACGGCCGACGTGGACCAGGCCATGGCCGGGCTGCGGCCCGTGTACGTCGCCGACGCGCCGCAGCCTCCGCTGGGGCTGACCGAGCAGGTGCGCTGGGCGTTCGAGGAGCGGTTGGGCACGGCGGCGGGTGCCACGGCCGTCGGGCAGACCGCCGAGCGCACCTGGCTGCGCCACGCCGAGGCCGCGTGCGGAACGCCGTGGGCCGGCCTGGCCCACTGGTACGCCCGCCGCCGGGCCGAACGCCGTGGCGAGCCGCCGGGCGGGCCGGCCGCGGTGGAGGAGGAGCCGGAGCAGGGGCACCCGGCGGCGCGTCCGGTGGTCACCGAGGCCGTGCGCGTCCTGGCCGCCGACGCCTCCCGGGGGCTGCCGGAGCCCTGGGCGCGCACGGTGGAGGAGGCCGCGTGGCGCGGCGCCGAGGGCCTGCCGCACGCGCTGGACGAGGCGGTGGCGGAGGCGGGGTTGCCGCAGCGCCCGCCCCGGCCGCGCTGGTGGGCGGCCGCGTCGGCGGGGCAGGCGGCGCTGCTCGCGGTGCAACTCGTCGGCCTGGCGTGGCTGGTGGGCACGCTGGCGGGCCTCTTCGCCGCCGATCCGTGGGTGCCCGCCGTGCTGCTGGCGGGCGGTGCGCTGGGCTCGCCGCTGCTGGCGTGGGTGTGCCGGGCGGCGGCCCGCGGCCCGGCCCGGTCCTACGGGCTGGCGCAGGAACAGCGGTTGCGGTGGCTGGCGGCGGGGTGCGGGCGCGGCCGGGTGCTGGAGCCGGTGGCCGCCGAGTTGCTGCGGTACCGGGAGGTGCGCGGCCAGTACGTGATCGCCGCCGGCGGCCCCTCCCGGAGCTGAGGTCTCCGGGCCGCGCCGCGCGCCGCCGACCGGGGGCCCGCCCCCGCGTCAACCCCCTCGCCCGTCCGGGTGAGGGGGTTGTCCACAACCGGCCGCTCGTCCACAGCCCCGAGCGCGATCGTGCGCCGCGCGCCAGCATGGTCGGGACCGGCTCGGCACGCGGGCCGGGCGGTGCGTGAGGAGGCGTCAGGCATGAACGAGACCATGGTGACGGTCGTGGGCAACGTCGCGACGAAGCCGGACTTCCGGGAGGGCGAGCGCGGCGCCTCCGTCCGCTTCCGCCTCGCGTCGAACGTGCGGCGCTACGACCGCGAGCAGGGCATGTGGGTGGACGGCACGACCAGCTTCTACACCGTGTGGGCCTCCCGCGGGCTCGCGCACAACCTGACGGCCTCGGTGGGCGTCGGCGAACCCGTCATCGTGCACGGGCGCTTGCGCGTGGTGGACAGCGAACGGGACGGGCAGCGCTGGACGCACGCGACGATCGACGCCGTCACCGTCGGGCACGATCTGGCGCGGGGCACCTCGGCGTGGGTGCGCGTGGCGCCCTCCCGCGCGGACGCGATGGCGGCTTCCGTACCGGTACCGGCGCCGGTGGCGGGGCCCGCGCCGGTGCCGACGGGGTGAGGCCCGTGCGGGGACGGAGCGTCAGCACACCGACCGGTGTCCGTTTTGGGTGGAGCGCTGATAACGATTGCGACGCGGTGCGCGTAGCAACTGTGAAAGTTGGGGATGGTGTTGCGCTTGTTTCCTAGGATTCCGCAGACCACGGGGTTGACGAGGGGATAGGCATGACAGCGATACGCCGACGGGGTGCCGCCCGTCGCGCGGTGACGGTACTGCTCTGCGGTGTGCTCGCGGCCGCGGCGGTGGCAAGCGGAGCGGGGACGGCGGCGGCGGGGGAGGCCGCGCCGCGAGCGCCGGAAGACGGCGGGGCGAACGCGACCCTGGCCGGGCTGAAGGCGCACGACCGCGCGGTGATCACGCACGACGGTGTCACGACCGAGACGGCCGCCGGGCTCTTCGAGATGTCCGTGACCGGCGGCGGCAGCCTGCTGACCTACGGCATCGACATGTACAGCTCGACGGCCCACGGCGCGCAGTACGCGGAGGCGCCCTGGGCCGCCACCCCGCTCCACGGCAACCCGGAAGCCGGCCGCATACGGTGGATCGTGGCCCACTCCTACCCGCAGGTGGACGATCTGGCCGAACTTGCCGAGCGGTCCGGCGCCCGCGAGCTGACGCCGGGGACGGCCGCGGCCGGCACCCAGGTCGCGATCTGGCGGTACGCCGGGGCCGGGGCGGACGGCCGGCGGCCCGACGTCACGGCGGCGGACCCGGACGCGCAGAAGCTGGCGGACTACCTGGAGCGCGAGGCGCGGACGCTGCCGGAGCCGTCCGCCTCGCTCACCCTGGAGTCCCCCGCCGTGGCCGGACGCCCCGGCGAGGCGCTCGGCCCGGTGACGGTGCGCACCGGCGCCCAGCACGTCTCCGTCGCGCCGGGGCCGGAGGCCGCGCGGCACGGCGTGCGCGTCGTGGACCTGCGCGGCGCGGAGGTGACCGAGGCCCGGGACGGCGACCGGCTGTGGTTCGACGTCCCGCGGGACGCGGCCGACGCGCAGGCCGGGCTCACGGTCCAGGCGACCGCCCAGCTACCGGTCGGCCGCGCGCTGGCGGGCAGCGGCCCGCACGGCGCGAGCCAGGCCCAGGTCGTGGCGGGCTCCAGCGATACGACGGTCACCGCGCGCGCCTCCGCGAGCTGGACGGCCCAGGGCGCGGCGCCCGCGGTCTCCGCCCGGCCGGACTGCGCCGCGGGCACGGTGGCCGTGACGGTCGCCAACCGGGGTGACGCCCCCTTCGAGTTCTCCCTCGGGGACGAGGAGCACGCCATACCGGGCGAGACCACCGAGACGGTCACCGTCCCGGTGGGCGAGGACCAGGCGTACCGGATCGCCGTCACCGGGCCCGACGGGCACGGGCCGACGTTCGCCGGAGTGCTCAACTGCGCCACGCTCGGCACGGAGAGTGCGGAGGAGGGCCTGTCCGTGCACAGCGAGCCCGTCACCGTGGGCGGCGACAGCTCGGGTCCCGAGGGCTCCGAGGGCACGGTCAACCTCGCCGAGACGGGCGGCGGCAGCAGTCTGCCGCTGCTGACGGCGGCGGCGGTCGGACTGCTGGTGCTGGGTGGCGGCGCGGTGCTCATGCTGCGCCGCACCACCCCGTAGCCGGACGCCGACGCCCACACGCCGCGCCCACGCCCACACGCCGCGCCCACGTGCCGCGCCGCGCCCACGTGCCGCGCCGCGCCCACACGGCGCGGCGGTGCCGACACGGGGCGCCGCGCCACGCGGGGCGGTGATGCCGGCGCGGGGCACGGTGCCGACGCCCTCGGGCACGATGTCGACGCCGGCCCCGGCGGGCCGGTGCGCCGCCCGGGGCGGGAGCGCCGCCCCGCGTGGGCACGGCGCCGGTGGGGCCGGCGTCGGGCGTGGCGGCGCCGCGGCCGGGCCACCGCCGCCGGGGTGGCGGCACCGGCCGGGGGCGTCGGAGCGTAGTCGGCCGGGCACCCTGGGGTGGGTCGGCCGACGGGCGCGCCGGGGAAGCGGGCGCACACGGGCCCGCGCGCCCCGTGCCGGTTTCCACCAACGGTGCCCCGTACGGCAGGATGGACAACTGGCCCGCGCGGCGCAGCCGCATTCCCGCACCTACTCCACTGCCGGACGGTTTCTCTTGGCTGAGTTCATCTACACCATGCGCAAGGCGCGTAAGGCGCACGGCGACAAGGTGATCCTCGACGACGTCACCCTGAGCTTCCTGCCGGGCGCGAAGATCGGTGTCGTGGGACCCAACGGCGCCGGCAAGTCGACGGTGCTGAAGATCATGGCCGGGCTGGAGCAGCCCTCCAACGGCGACGCGTTCCTCTCGCCCGGCTACACCGTCGGCATCTTGCTCCAGGAGCCGCCGCTCGACGAGTCGAAGACGGTGCTGGAGAACGTCCAGGAGGGCGTGGCCGACACCAAGGCCAAGCTCGACCGGTTCAACGAGATCGCCGAGCAGATGGCGACCGAGTACACCGACGAGCTGATGGAGGAGATGGGCAAGCTCCAGGAGAAGCTCGACCACGCGAACGCCTGGGACCTGGACGCGCAGCTCGAACAGGCCATGGACGCCCTGGGCTGCCCGCCCGGCGACTGGCCGGTCACCAACCTCTCCGGCGGTGAGAAGCGCCGCGTCGCGCTGTGCAAGCTGCTGCTGGAGGCGCCCGACCTGCTGCTGCTGGACGAGCCCACCAACCACCTGGACGCGGAGTCCGTGCAGTGGCTGGAGCAGCACCTGGCCAAGTACGAGGGCACCGTCGTCGCCATCACCCACGACCGGTACTTCCTCGACAACGTCGCCGAGTGGATCATGGAGCTCGACCGCGGTCGCGCCCACGGCTACGAGGGCAACTACTCCAAGTACCTGGAGACCAAGCAGGCCCGCCTGAAGGTCGAGGGCCAGAAGGACGCCAAGCGGGCCAAGCGGCTCAAGGAGGAGCTGGACTGGGTCCGCTCCAACGCCAAGGGGCGCCAGGCCAAGTCCAAGGCCCGTCTCGCCCGCTACGAGGAGATGGCCGCCGAGGCGGAGAAGACCCGGAAGCTGGACTTCGAGGAGATCCAGATTCCGCCGGGCCCGCGCCTGGGCAACGTCGTGGTGGAGGTGGAGAATCTCTCCAAGGCGTTCGGTGACAAGGTCCTCATCGACGACCTGTCCTTCACCCTGCCCCGCAACGGCATCGTCGGCGTCATCGGCCCCAACGGCGCGGGCAAGACCACGCTGTTCAAGATGATCCAGGGGCTGGAGGAGCCCGACGCCGGGAGGATCAAGGTCGGCGACACCGTCAAGATCTCTTACGTCGACCAGAGCCGCGCCAACATCGACGCCAAGAAGACGCTGTGGGCCGTCGTCTCCGACGAGCTGGACTACATCAACGTCGGCCAGGTCGAGATGCCCTCGCGCGCCTACGTCAGCGCCTTCGGCTTCAAGGGCCCGGACCAGCAGAAGCCCGCCGGTGTGCTCTCCGGCGGTGAGCGCAACCGCCTGAACCTCGCCCTCACCCTCAAGCAGGGCGGCAACCTGCTGCTGCTGGACGAGCCGACGAACGACCTGGACGTGGAGACGCTCTCCTCGCTGGAGAACGCGCTGCTGGACTTCCCCGGCTGCGCCGTCGTCGTCTCCCACGACCGCTGGTTCCTCGACCGCGTCGCCACCCACATCCTCGCCTACGAGGGCGACAGCAAGTGGTTCTGGTTCGAGGGCAACTACGAGTCCTACGAGAAGAACAAGATCCAGCGGCTCGGCCCGGAGGCGGCGCGCCCGCACCGTGCCACCTACAAGAAGCTCACCCGGGGCTGACGCACGTGCGCCACCACTTCGCCTGCCCCCTGCGCTGGTCGGACATGGACGCCTTCGGGCACGTCAACAACGTCGTCTTCCTGCGGTATCTGGAAGAGGCGCGCGTCGACTTCCTGTTCCGGCTGGCGCGGGAGGCCGACGCCGACTCCTTCGCCAGCGGCGCCGTCGTCGCCCGGCACGAGATCGACTACCTGCGCCCGCTGGTCCACCGGCCGGAGCCGGTGGCCGTCGAGACGTGGGTGAGCAAGATCGGCGCGGCGTCGGTCACCCTGGGGTACGACGTCAAGGACGCGGACGCGGTCTACGCCCGTGCGGCGACCGTCATCGTGCCCTACGACCTCAAGGAGGGTCGTCCGCGCCGGCTCTCCGCCGCCGAACGGTCCTTCCTGGAGCCCTACCTCGATGACAGCTTCCGTGACCCGGCAGCTCCTGCGTCTCGCTGACCCCGGGGAGGCGGCCCGGCTCGGCGCCTTCCTGGAGCGGCTGCTGCGCTGGGAGAAGAGCGCCGCCGTGCGCATCCAGGCGGACGGCGGCGTGGTCGCCGTCTTCGCCCGCCCGGCGCGCTTCGAGGTGCTGGCCGTGCGCACCGCCCGGCTGGCCGAGTCGGACGCCGACGTGACGCTGGACGTCACCGTCGCGGCCGGTGAGCTGCTGGAGCTGCTCGACGAGAAGGCGGCCGGGGTGCGGGTGCCCGCCGCCGTCACCGGGCCGCCGTGGGCCGGGGTGCTCCCGCCGCGCCGCGGCTGGCAGCGGCTCGGCGAGCTGCCGTCGGACGCGGTGCGCACGGTGGCGGCCGCCGCCGTCGGCGAGTTCCGCCAGCGCGCCGAGCGGCTGGCCGGGGAGGAGCGCACCCGCGAGCGGCTGGACGCGCTGGCCGAGGAGATCTGGTCCCGCCCGCTGGGCCGTACCGGGCTGCCGCTGCGGGCCGTGCACGCCGCCCACGCCCTGGGCTTCCTGGGCGGTCCGGAGCCGCTGCGGCTGCTGTCGGCCGGTCCGTGGCTGCGGCTGTCCACGCCGCACGGCTCCGTCGCCGTGCGCACGACGCGTTCGACCGGCCTGTCGGTTACTCCCGCGTAGGGCGCGGTGCGGGGAGGAAGACGTGCCGGAGCCGGCTGATCCGGCCGGGTGATCTGCGACCATGGGGGCGTGATGGAGATTCGGCGAGGCAGCTTGCAGACGCAGACGTTCTTCGAGCAGGCCGGGGGCGAGGAGACCTTCCGCAAACTGGCGAAGCGCTTCTACGAGGGCGTCGCCGGGGACGAACTGCTGCGCCCCATGTACCCGGAGGAGGACCTCGGCCCGGCCGAGGAGCGCCTGGCGCTGTTCCTCATGCAGTACTGGGGCGGTCCGCGCACCTACAGCGACCAGCGCGGGCACCCGCGCCTGCGCATGCGGCACGCGCCCTTCCAGGTGGACCGCGCGGCCCACGACGCCTGGCTGCGGCACATGCGCGACGCGGTGGACAGCCTGGAGCTGCCGCAGGAGCTGACCGAACAGCTCTGGAGCTACCTGGTCTACGCGGCGAACTCCATGGTCAACACCCCGGGCTGAGCCCCGACCACGGCCGGCCGCCCCGCCGGTCCGTCGTGCGCCCCCCCCGTCCCGCCCGCGCCCGCCCCGTCGGGCCGCCCGAGCACGCACCGCTCCGACCGGGCGCGGGCGGAAAGCCGGCGTTGCGGGCCGGTGGTCGCCGTGGCGGGCGGGGCACCGGCGCTACGGGGGCGGGCGCCGCGCCGTCGCGGCTCCCGCCGTGCACCGGTGGGACGGGCGGGTGTCAGTCCCACCGGAAGACGCGCCAGGCCAGCAGCGTCACCACGGCACCGAAGCCCAGCAGCCCGCCGATGACCGGCAGCGCGGCGGCCCAGCTCTCGCCCTGGGTCAGCACGCCCTGCATGGCGGCGGACAGGTGCTTCAGCGGCAGGAAGTCGGAGAGGGTGGCCACCCACCGCGGGGCCCCGTCCAGCGGGAAGAAGGCCCCGGACAGGAACGCCATCGGCAGGACGATGAGCTGGGCCAGCCCGTTGGCCGCCTCCTCCGACTTCGCCCACGCGCCCACCAGCAGGCCGATGGACAGGAACGCCAGCGTCCCGGCGAGCACGAGCGGGACGACGAGCCACCAGTCGCCGGTGAGGTGCAGCCCGTAGTAGGGCAGGCTGCCGACCGCGAGGAAGACGCCGGTCTGCACGAGGGCGAAGACCAGGGTGATGCCCACGCGGGCGCCGATCACCGACGTGGCGTCGATGGGCGCGAGCCACAGCCGGCGCAGGATGCGCTTCTTGCGCCAGGAGACCAGGTTGAACGCCGCTCCGAAGACGGCGCCCATCGCCACCGCCCAGCCCAGCAGGCCGGGGGTGAGGTACTGGATGGGTTGGACGGAGTCGTCCTCGACCTGCTGCGGGGTGAGGGTGTAGGCGGGCGGCTGCCCGGTGGCGGCCTGGTTGGCCTGCTGCACCAGGGAGTCCACGATGGAGCGCACCGTGCCGCCGCGGACCTGGTCGGCGGCGGAGAAGCGCAGCTCGACCTCGTTGCCGCGCTGGAGGACGGCGGCGTCCACCTCGCCCTTGCGCACCTTCTCCAGCGCCTGGTCCAGCGCGGCCTCGGAGCCGTCGGTCTTCTCGACGGTCAGGACGTCCCGCAGCGCCGCCCGCGTCTCCTGGGGCATCTCGTCGAGCACCTCGACGTCGCCGACCTGGACGACGGTGGACTGGGTCGTGCCCGGGTCCTTGAACAAGGCGCCGAAGAGCACCAGGAACATGAGCGGGAAGACGAGCAGGAAGAACACGGCGGTCCGGTCGCGCAGCAGGCCGAGCGCCATGGCCCGCGACAGGGTGAGGAAGGGCCGCCAGCCCCCGCCGCCGGTGGTGCGCTGCGCGGTCATTCGCGGTACTCCCGTCCGGTGAGCTGGAGGAAGACGTCTTCCAGCGAGGCGACGCCCAGCTCACTGATGAGCTCGCGCGGCGGCCCCACGCGCAGGATGCGGCCGTGGTCCATGACGGCCACCCGGTCGCACAGCGTCTCGGCCTCGTCCATGTAGTGGGTGGTGAGCACGACGGTGCGGCCTTCGGCCTGGATGCCGCGCAGCAGGTCCCACAGGTTGCGGCGGGCCTGCGGGTCCAGACCGGTGGTCGGCTCGTCCAGGAAGACCAGCTCGGGGTCGTGCACCAGGGCGCAGGCGATGGACAGCCGCTGCTCCTGTCCGCCGGAGAGGTCGTCCTGCCGGACGTCGGCCTTGTCGGTCAGTCCGACGCGCTCCAGCATGGCGTCGGCCTGCGCGCGGGGGACGCCGTAGAGCTCCGCGAAGGTGTGGATCTGCTCCCGGGCGGTGAGCTTCTCGAAGAACGCGGACGCCTGGAGCTGCACGCCGATGCGCGACAGCAGCCGCTTGGCGCGCGGCCACGAGGGCTGCCCGAGCAGCAGGGCGCTCCCCTCGTCCGGGCGGCGCAGCCCCTCGACCATCTCCAACGTGGTGGTCTTCCCCGCGCCGTTGGGTCCGAGGATGCCGTAGAACTCGCCGCGCGCGACCTCGAACGAGACCCCGTCGACCGCCCGCACATCCCCGTACCGCTTGCGCAGTCCTTCGACTGTGATCGCGGCCTGTGTGGTCATGCGCCTGACACTAACCCGGCAGGTGGGGCGGGAGATCCGCCGGGCTCCCCGCGTAACCGAGTTGTGAGCTGGGCCGGGAGGCCCGGCGCCCGCCCGGGGGCGGGCCGCCGACCCGCGCGCGCGTCGTGTCGGCCGCGCTCGGCCACCGCCCCGGGCCGCTCGGCGAGCGCGGTGCGCCCCGGGTGCCCCGCGCCGCGGCCGTCAGCCCCGGTGGACGGTGAGCGTCGTCCAGGCGCCGACGTGGACGCGGTCGCCCGGCCGCAGCGGCACCGGGACGAACGGCTGGATCGGGTCCTCGGCGCCGTTGAGCGTGGTGCCGTTGGTCGAGTCCTGATCGACGACCGCCCAGCCGCCGTCGGGCTGGCGCACCAGCAGCGCGTGCTGGTGGGAGACGCCCGGGTCCTCCGGGGGGCGGGAGAGGTCGATGTCGGGCGCCTCGCCCGTGGACTGCCGCCTGCGTCCGATGCTGACCTGCTGACCGGCCAGCCGCACCTGCTGCTCGGGCGCGTAGGCGGGCAGGTTCAGCGACGCCCCCTCCGGTCCGCTGCGCTGCATCATCGCGGTGAAGTACTCGCGGTCCGGCCCGATGGTGACCAGCCAGCCCACCTCCTGCTGCTGCCCGGGGCCGGGGTACCCGTAGCCCGTCGGCGCCTGCGGCTGGGCGGGTGCCTGATGCTGGGCGGGTGGTGGCTGGTGCTGCTGCGGAGCCTGGTGCTGGACGGGCGGGCCGTGCGGGGCGGCCGGGGGCGCGAGGTTCCAGTCGTCGTGCTCGCGCTGGCCCGGGTGCGGTGGGGCCTGCGGGGGTATGGGCTCGGCCGGGCGGTTCAGCTGGGAGGGCCGGGACGCCTCGTACCCCGGCGGGGCCTGCTGGAGAAAGCCCGGCGGCGGGGCGGGCGGCGCGTACGCCGCGGCCGACTGGGTGTGGAAGTTGTGCCGGCACTCCTCGCAGAACGGCGCCTGCGACTCGCGCGGCGTGCGGCACCGCGGGCACAGCTCGGCGTGCTGCGTCGGCTGCACGGGCTCCGGCTGCCCGTGCGCGGGCGGGGCCGGGTAGCCGTACCCGCCGCCGTCGCCGCCCGGTGGCGGGGGCGGTGGGGGCGGCGGCGCGGGATAGCCGTACCCGTGGCCGCCGGTGCCGTGCTGCGGGGGCGGGGGCGGGGGCGGGGACGGCGGGGCCCCCGCCGGACCGCCCGGGGCGGCGATCCGGTGCCCGCACACCTCGCACCAGTCGTCGGCCGCGGACTGGTGGCCGTTCGGACAAGTCGGCATCTCGGGCTTCCCCCCTCCGCGCGGCGGTGTGCGCAGTTCGTCGGCTCGTGGTCGGCGGCAGTCGTACTCGGCTAGTGGGTCGGTGCCTGCCCGGTGTCCCGGCGCACGCGGACCGTCCTGGTGGACCGCGTCTCCAGCGTCATGGCGTCGGCGGCGGCGACCGTGCCCTTCAGTCGAACAGTACCGCTCGCCTCGTCCACCACGTCCACCACCTTCGCCAGCAGCTTGGCGGTATCGGCGTTGCCCAGGGCCGCCGCGAGCTGGACGGCACGGCCGAGCCGGGCGGTCGCGCCGTCCTCGTCACCGGCCTTCCTGGCGTCCAGGCCCTGCTGGACGGCCCGGGCCAGCTCCGCCTGCCCGGTGTAGTGCGCGACCTGCCGGTCGATCGCGGCGGAGGCGGCCGCGTCGTCCGTCCACACCGCCCTGACCAGCCCCTGTCCGAGCACCCCGGCGGTCCCGTCGGGCCGGGTCGCGACGACGGAGGCCCGGGCGGCGAGCATCTCCCGGCCCACCTCGGCGGCGGGAACCCGCACGCGCACGTGGTAGTCGCGCGACTCGTCGCCCCACGAGCCGGTGGGGTAGTCACCGGCCCGCGGCCCGGCCGGCGTCCGCCGCCCGGTCAGGTCGGTGACGGTCGGGGCCACCTGCCTGACGAAGTCGATCTCCGCGCCGGCCGGTGTCCACAGCCGCAGCGCGACGTCGGCGGTCTCCTTGCCCATGGCCGCGGTCATCATCGCGCGGAAGTCGTCGGCGAGGCCGGCGGAGTCGGCGACGATGTCGGCGGTGCCCAGCAGCGCGGTCGCGACGCCGGTGACCTCGGCCACCTCCCAGTCGGTGCCCACCCCGCGGGCGTCACAGGTGAACCGGCCGGCGCACTCCGCGAGCGCGGCGCGCAGGTGCTCGGGCTCCTCGTGCTCGTTGCGCCCGTCGGTGAGCAGGATGCCGTGCCGGACGGCCGCCCCGGAGGCGTCCAGCAACGCGCCGGCCAGGCGCAGCCAGGTGCCGATGGCCGTGCCGCCGTCGGGCGTCAGCCCGTCCAGCGCCCGCTTGGCCGCGGCGCGGGTCACCGGGTCGGCCACGGCCAGGGCGCCGCCGCCGGGGTAGACCTCCCGGGCCCGGTGCGTCCCGGCGACGACGGCGAAGGCCACGCCGTCCCGCACGGCGTCCACGGCCGCGGCGGTCGCCTCGCGGGCGTGCCGCGTCTTCTCGGGCGGGTGGTCCATCGACCCCGAGCAGTCCACCATGAGCACCACCGCCGCCCGCGGCGCCGCGGAGTCCGCCCCCGGGTCGGCGCCGGGCGCGGGCACGGGCAGCCCGCCGCCGGCGGCGGTCACGGTGACGACGGCGTCGACCTCCCGGCCCCCTCGCGGCAGGTACGGGTTCTGGTGGACCTCCACCGAGAACCGCGGCGTCCTCGACTTGGCGAAGTCGGCCATGCGCTGCCCCCCTTGGCGTTCAGGCCGATCCTGCCCCTCCCGCCCGGGCCGGGAACGGGATGACGGCCACCGTTACGTTGTCGTGGCCCCCGCCGCGCAGGGCGTGGTCGACCAGGTGCCGGGCGGCGGGCAGCGGGTGGCGGCGGGCGTCGGCGGGGACGGCGTCCGCCATCTCCCGTGCCGACTCCGCGTAGTTCCACAGCCCGTCCGTGCACACCACCACCACGCCGGGTTCGCCGGGCTGGAACGAGGCGGTGTGCGGGTCGAACTCCTCGGCGTCGGCGCCGAGCCAGCCGGTGATGGCGTGGGCGCGCGGGTCCGCGAAGGCGTCGGCCTCGCTCATCAGCCCGGCGGCCACCATCTGCGCCGCCCAGGAGTCGTCCTCGGTCAGCCGCGCGGCGGGCGCCGAACGGTCCTCGGGCACCCAGTAGGCGCGGCTGTCGCCGATCCAGCCGACGGTGAACATGTCGCCCGCGACGACGGAGCCGACGATCGTGCAGGCCGGGGCGTTCTGGCCGCCGTCCCGCCGGGCGTCGGCCAGCGCCGCCACCGCGCGGGCCGCCGTGCCCAGCGCCTCGTGCATGGCGTGCGGCGGCTGCACGCCGCGCGGCAGCGCGTCGAGCAGGGTGTCGCGGGCGGCGGCCGCCGCGGTGGCCGAGGCCTCGTCCGGACGGCTGGAGGAGGACACCCCGTCGCACACGACCGCCACCACCGCCGGCACGGCCGAGCCCGGCAGGTGGGCGGTGGTGAGGGTGAAGGCGTCCTCGTTGCGGTGGTGCCGCAGCCCGCGGTCGCTGGCCGCCGCGACGCCGGGCAGCTCCTGCTCCATGTGATCGCGCTCCTTCGGCGAGGCGTGGCCGCAGTGCTCGCAGTAGCCGTCCGCGTCGAAGCCGCCCGCGCCGCAGGCGGCACACGCGGCGGACGCGGTCGGGGGTGCGGACGGCGGCGTGGGCGGGGGCTCCGGGTCCCCGGCGCGCGCGTCCCGGGCGAGGGGACGCCCGGCGGGCGGCGCCAGCGTGTAGTCCGGCGACGCGGAGGGGGACGACGCCGACGGGGACGCGGGGGGCGCCGACGGCGGCGCGGCCGGTGGCGGTGGAGGCGGGGGCGGCGGCACGGACGGAGGCGGACCGGCGGGCGCGGGCGGTCGCGCCGGGAGCGGCGGGACGGCGGCCGCGGGCCGCCCCGGGGCGTGCGGAGCCCCGGGGCGGCCTTGCCCCGGCGCCGCGCCCCGGCCCGGTGGCGTCTGGTCCGGTGGCGTGCCGTGGTCCGACCCCGCGCCCTGGCCCGGCGTCGTGCGCTGGTCCGGTGGCGTGCCGTGACCCGGTGGCCTGCCCTGGTCCGGCCCCGCGCCCCGGTCCGGTGGCGTGCCGTGACCCGGCGCCGCGGCCTGGCCCGGCGTCGTGCGCTGGTCCGGTGGCGTGCCGTGGCCCCCGTCCCGGTCCGGCCGCGCCGCGTGTCCGGCGGGCGCCGGCGGCGCGGGCCGGGGGGCGGTCCGCGGCTCCGGTGGCCGCGCCGGCGCCTCCGCGCCGGCGGGTCGGCCCGGCGCGGCGAGGCTCATCCCGCACACGCCGCAGAAACGGTCACCCGCCTCCAGCGGTTCGGCGCAACCGGGACAGGCCGAGCACTGGTCGAGCTGTTGCATCCTCACACCCACGTCCTGGGGCGGACGCGGTTCGCGCGCTCCACCCATGCGATCCTCTCGGTCCCGCTCCGCGCCAGCCGGGCGAGTCTGCGGTAGGCGCCCTCCAGGCCCCGCCGCAGCCCCTCTTCGGTCGGCTCGCTGCCCAGCACCGGCTGCTGGAGCGGGGCGGCGCCCGGCGGGGCGGGGCGTCCGGCCAGCACCCAGTCCAGGGCCCGGCCCAGCACCTCGGTGGCCAGCCGCTCGCGGCGCGGGGCGTCCAGCCCCAGGCCCTCCAGCCGCTCCAGCTCGGCGGCGGCCGCCCGCACCTCCGCCGGCACCGGTTCGCCCGGCTCGCGCTGCCGCAGCCGCGCGGAGACGGCCGCCGCCCGGGCGGCCACGTGGTGGCTGGAGGCCTCGGGGACGGACTCCAGGGCCGCGACGGCGCCGGTCCGGTCGCCCCGGGCCAGCCGCACCCGGGCCAGTCCGAAGGCGGCGCTGACGTAGTTCGGATCCGTGGACCATACCAGTCGGTAGAACTCCTCGGCGTTGTCCGACTGGCCCAGCAGCTCCGCGCTGACGGCCAGCGCGAGCTTCGGCGCGGGCTCCCCGGGGAAGGCGTCGTACACCGCGTCGAAGGCGACGGCGGCGGTGGCCAGGTCGCCGTGGGCCAGGGCCGCGACGCCCCGGTACCAGACGACGCGCCAGTCCTCGGGGTGATGTGCGGTCAGTTCGGCCAGCTCGGCGGGTGGCCCGGAGGCGGGCCCGGCGGCCGAGCGCTCCAGGCGGGCGCGCAGCGCGCGCAGCCGCAGCTCGACGGAGTCGGCCGGCGCCGCCCGCAGCGCGGCCTCCACGTCGTCGGGGGCCGCACCGGCGAGCCCGGCCAGGAAGCCCGCGTTGGGGTCGCCCGGGTCGACCAGGGGCACCGGGAGCGCCAGCGCCACGGCCCGCGCGTCCAGCGGAGCCACCGCGACGGGGCGCGGTGCCGTCCCGGAGGACGCCACGGCGGTCGGGGCGGACGAGAGATCGGGCGGCGAGCCGGGCGGGGCGGACGCCGGGGGCGGCACGACGGGCGCTCCCGCGCGCGCGAGGGCGCGGGAGCGTCGTCGCGTCGGCCGGGTCCCGAGCCGCGAGGCGTCCGCGTCCTGCGGGGGCAGCACCTGCGTGGTCGCCACGCGCAGCTCCGCGCCGAACAGGGTGGAGACGGCGGGCCGGGGCTGCCCGGAGCGGGTGGCGACGACCTCCCGGAGCACCCCGGTGAGCTGCTCGGCCATCTCCGCGGCCGAGGCGAAGCGGCGTTCGGGCTCGGGGTCGGTGGCGCGCACCAGGAAGCGGTAGAACGACTCGTGCCGGGCGAAGACCTCCACGTCCCCGGGCGGGGGCAGGCTGTCGACGTAGGTGTTGGTGTAGCCGCGGAAGTCGAACGTCAGCACCGCGAGCGTGCGGGCGACGGTGTAGAGGTCGGACGCCACCGACGGGCCCACCTCGGCGACCTCGGGCGCCTGGTAGCCCACCGTGCCGTAGACGGCGCTCGTGTGGTCGTCCGCGCGGCGCACGGCGCCGAGGTCGATCAGCTTGAGCTGGTCGTGCTGCTGGATCGCGTTGTCCACCTTGAAGTCGCAGTACAGCAGGGAGCGGCTGTGCAGGTGGCCGATGGCCTCCAGCGCGTCGATGCCGAACGCGCACGCCTGCTCCACCGGCAGCGGGTCGCGCCGCCCGTCCGGTGTGCGGCGCTCCTCGGCGAGCTGCTTGAGCGACTTGCCGCCGACGTACTCCATGACGATGTAGCCGTCGAGGCTGCCGGTGCGCTGGTCCAGGTGCTCGACGAAGTTGTAGATGCGCACGATGCCCGCGTGCTCGATCTCGGCGAGGAAGCGCCGCTCGGAGATCGCCGCGGCCATGGCGTCCTGGTCACCGGTGTCCAGCAGGCCCTTGAGCACCACCCAGCGGTCGGAGACGGCGCGGTCGACCGCGAGGTAGATCCAGCCCAGGCCGCCGTGGGCCAGGCAGCCGGCCACCTCGTACTGGCCGTGCACCACGTCGCCGGGGGCGAGCTTGGGTACGAACGAGTAGGGCTGTCCGCACGCGGTGCAGAAGCCCTCCGTGCGCCCCGGGCGCCCGGCGCGCGTCCGCCCCACCGGGCTGCCGCAGTCGGCGTTGCCGCAGAACCGCTTGCGCTCGGGGACCTCGGGCCGCTCCAGCACGGCCGCCGCCGGGTCGGCGCGGGGCACCTCGGGGACGGTCACCAGGCCCGCGCCGAGCCGGTTGCGCCCGGAGGAGCCGGACGCCGCGCCCCGGGAGCCGCGCACCGACATCCGGGTGGCCCCGGCCGCGCCGGTGTGCACGGACAGCCGCCCCGAGACCGAGCGCTGGGACGGCCGCGACCCCGCCGAGCCGCCCCCGGAGCCGTCGGCGCGCGCCGCGGGCCGGGTGACCGCCGGGGCGCCGGGGCCCGGTCCCTGCTCCGCGGCACCGGGCGGGCCGGGCGCCGGCAGGGCGGCGGGGGCGGGCAGGGCGGCGGGGGCGACGACGGGGGACAGACCGCACGTGTCGCAGTACAGCCGCCCCGCGCCGCCGCCCGCTTCACCGACCGCGCCGACATCCTCGTAGTGCCCGTCGCAGCCCCGCTGCTGGCACCGCTGGCCCTGGCCGCTCATGAGCCGCCCCGCCCTCCGTCCTCGGTCCGCTCCGCCCTGGTCCCGGCCGCGTCGCCCTCCCTGGCGGGGCGTGCCGCCCGCGCGTCCGGACCCGGTGCCGCGTGCGGGACCGGCGTCGCGAGCTCGACCACCGCGTGCTGGAAGCGCCGCACGGCCTGCTCGGCGGCGCGCAGGTCGCACGGCGCGCTCCACAGCATGCGCCGGGCGGCGTCGTACCGCTCCGCCAGCAGCGGGTCGTCGGCCAGGTGATGCCGGGCGGCCTTGGCGCGGTAGGCGTCGAGCCGGCCGCGCAGCTCGGCCCGGACGGCCAGCGGCGCCGTCACCGCCGAGAGCTGGTCGCGGGCCCGCTGGAGCTCGTCCTCGGCCCGCTGCTCCAGTTGGTCCAGCAGCGGGGAGAGCCGGTTCCACTGGGAGCGGCGCCGGTGTTCGGCCGCCGCGGCGAGCTGCTCGTGCAGCGCGGTGGCCGGGCCGCTGACCGCGGGCACCTCCGATGCGGCGATCTTGGCCAGCACCTCGCCGCGCGCGGTCCGCGCCTCCGCCAGCGTCCGGTCGGCGCGCGAGAGCACGTCCCGCAGGCGGGCCAGGCGCTGTTCGGCGTCCTGCCGCACCCCGAGGACCGCGTCGATCTCCCGGCGCACCTCCTCCAGCGCCCGCGCCGCCCGGTCGTACCGGTCGGTGTCCGGACGCCCGCCGCCCGGCGCGCTGTTGGCGCCCGCGGAGCGCCAGAAGGCGAGCGGGTCGGTGATCACCTCGCGGCGCAGCCGGGCCAGTTCGTCGGTGATCTCCGCCAGGTCGTCCCCGGCCGGATGCTCCCCGGGCCGGACGCCGACGGAGTGCGCGAGCGAGCGGACGCGACCCAGCTCGGCGGCGAGCAGGTCGATGCGGGCGGGCAGCGCGGACCACACCGCGTCGGCCGCGGCCACCACGTCCAGCGCGCGGGCGTACCCGGCGTTCATCCGGTCCACCAGTTCGGTCAGGCTCAGCCGTTCGGCCAGCCGCCCGCCCCGGGCGCCGCCGCCCGCCCCGGCCACGGTCACCGCGCGCCCGCGCAGCAGCTCGGACAGCTCGGCCAGCTCCGCCTGTCCGGGCCAGCGCCGCCGGCCGCGCACCCGTTGGGCGGCGGCGAGCGCCTCGCCGTACCGTTCGAACTGCGTCCACAGCGCGGTGATCGTCTGCTCGGCGGCCGCCCAGCGGTGCCGGGTGGTGCCGGTCAGCTCGGCGCCCTCCAGCAGCCGCCGCCCGGCGTGGTCCTGCAAAGCCAGCAGGGACGACTCGATCGCCTCGTACTCCGCGCCGAGCCGGGCCAGCATCCGGTCGGCCTCGTCCCGGTCCAGCACCGGTCCGGAGGATTCCGCGGCCTCCATCGATCACCTCGCTGCTCTCGTCCGCTGCCACCCTGCCCCGTGCTGCCCGCTCGTCGCGGCGTTCAGTCCCGGTAGCGCGGTGTCGGCGGGCTCGGGTCCCGGCCCGGCATGACGTCGTCGAGCCAGCGTTCGTAGGACGCCCGCCACGCGCTGTCCGCACCACCCGAACGGAAGTCGTCCAGCACGCGGTTGACGCGCCGCACCAGGTCCTCGTCGGCCAGGTTCATCGCCACGCCGTAGTACTCGGTGGTGAACGGCTCGCCGACGAGAGCGACCGTCGGGTCCTGCGCCGCCTGCCCCGCCGCCAGCGCGCTGTCGGTGACGACCGCGTCCACCTCGCCGAGCTGGAGACGCACCAGGCAGTCGAGCTGGTTCGGCACCAGCACCACGCGGGCCCCGGGGTTGTCCGCCTCCAGGGCGCTCTGCCCGGTGGAGCCGCGCGCCGTGCACACCGTGCGCCCGGCCAGCGAGGCGTCGTACCCGGTGACGTCGGAGGCGCGCGGCGCGAGCACCTGCTGGCCGGCCTCGAAGTACGCGGTGGAGAACGCCACGTCCGCGCGCCGGTCGCAGTTGACGGTCATGGTGCGCACCACCAGGTCCACCCCGCGGTCGCGCAGCGCCGGGACGCGCTGGTCGGTGGGGATGGTGCGGTAGACGATCGACGGGTCCTCGCCCAGCAGGTCGCGGGCGATGGCCCGCACCAGGTCGATGTCGAACCCTTCGAGGGCACCGGTGTGCGGGTCGCGGTATCCCCACAGGAAACTGTTCTGGTCGACGCCGACGACGAGCTGACCGCTCCTTTGGATGCGGCGCACGGCCTCCCCGGCCGCGCCGGACGGGCGCAGGCTCGCCGCCGCCAGGCTGCCGTCGGCGCACCGCTCGGGGGCGGCGGACGCGGCGAGTGCGACGGGGTCGGCGGGCGCGTCCCGCGGGCCGCCGACCGGGCCGCCGGGGGCGGCGTGCCCCGTGCGCGGGCCGCCGCCGGACCCGGTGGCCGTCCCCGCGGTCCCCGGGGCCCCCGCGACGGCCAGGGCCAGGGCGCCGGCGGCCAGGGCCAGGGCGGTGAGCCGACGGCGCCCGCGCCGAGCCGGGGCCCGCCCCGCGCGCGCCCGGTCCGCGGACCCGGGTGCCAGGGGCCCGTCCGCGCCCGCCGCGCCCCGCGTGCTCCGCATCGTCCAGCCCCTTCCGCTCACCGCGTTCACCGGTATTCCGCCAGCCTGCGGCCGACCCCGGCCACCGCCCCCGCCGCGCCGGTCAGCCCCAGCACTCCGGCGCCCACGGCGAGGCCGGTCAGGGCGGCCCGGCCGGACTCGGCGGCGTCGCCGAACTGGCGCTGTTCGTACTCGATCGCGGCGCGCAGGGCGCCGTCCACCGCGTCGAACGCCTCTCCCGTGCTCTCCCGGGGGCCGATCACCTTGGCCACCGCGTCACCGTACTCGCCCGTGTTGTCCGACTCCCGGGCTTCGACGTGCCGTTCCTGCCACAGAGTGACGTGCTCCCGGGCCGTGCGCACCGGTTCGCGTCCGGCGTCGTCGTCGGCCAGCCGCAGCGCCCGGGCGAGCAGCCCGCCCTCCTCGCCCCCGGCTCCGGCGAGCCGGGCCATGCCCGCCCGGTAGGTCTCCTCGTACTCCGCGCCGCCGCCGCGCGCCACCAGGGTCATGCCCTCGTCGCCGCGGGCCTCCAGCGCGGCCACCAGGGCCTCGTTCAGCGTGTGCAGCGAGCGGGCGCCGTCGCGGTCCGCCGTGCGGAGCTGACCGGCCGCGACGCCGTGCGCCACGGCCAGCCACACCAGCAGCGCCGCCGCCGCCCCGGACGCGGCTACCAGGCCGCGGTTGAACACGCGGTTGGTGCGCGCGAAGTCCCGGCGCTGCGCCCACCCCAGGGTGGCCAGCGTCGCCACGCCGAGCACCAGGGAGGCCCAGGGCCAGGCGGCCGCCTCGCCGTGCCCGCGCTCGTAGCGGGCGGCCTCCGTCTCGTAGAGGGTGCGCGCGGCCGGGAGCAGTTCGCTGCGCATGCGCTCGTCGGCGTAGCGCAGGTAGGCGCCGCCGAGCGGCAGACCCTGCCGGTTGTTGGCCCGGGCGGCTTCCACCAGGGCGGTGTAGGCGGGCAGGCCGCGGTTGAGCGCGCTGAGCTGGCGCCGCGCGGTCGCCGATCCCTCGCCGCTCGCGGCGGCCCGCGTGATCAGCTCGGCCGCCGTGTCGACGCCCCGGTCGTAGCGCTCCGCGACCGCGCGGGGCTCCTCGCCCCCGGCCAGGAAGCCCGCGGCGGCCGTGGTGTTGGCGTCGGCCAGCGAGCGGTGGATCTCCGCGGCGTCCGCGGCCAGCCGCTGGTGGCCGTGGATGACGGCGTCGGCGGCGGACGCCCGCTGGGTGACCTGCCAGGCGGTCACCGCGCCGAAGGCCAGCGCCAGGACGACCAGGGCGGCGCCGACGAGGCGCAGCCGGCCCGGCTCCGTGGCCGCGGCCCGCCGCGCCCGCGCCACCGGACGCGCCCACGCCCGCCGGTCCGGGCCGTGGCCGGAGGGCTCCGTGGTGCCGGAGGGCCGCCCGGGGCCGGTCGGCGCCGCCGCCGGGTGCGGCACGGGAGCGTGCGGCCCCGAGGCGGCGTGCGGCGCCGGGGGCGTTGCGGGCGCCGTCGGCCCGGGCGGCTGCGTCACGGTATGGGACCTCCCCCTCGGTCACTCGTAACATCACCCCGGTCACGGGCAGCAGTATGGCCCCTGGGGAGCGTGCGGTGACACCGTCGGACCCGAAAGAGCCCGCCGGAGCGGCCCGTTGGCCGGTGCGGGCGCACGCGGAGCGCCCCGCGTGCGAAGGCCCGGATCAGGCAGGTGACCTGCCGTCGATCCGGGCCATCGCGTCGTCCGCGCCGTAGGGTTGGAGATAGGGCAGCCAGCGTGGGTCCCTATGGCCCGTGCCGATGATGCGCCAGGCCAGCCCGGTCGGAGGTGCGGGCTGGTGGCGCAGCCGCCAGCCCAACTCGGTGATGTGCCGATCCGCCTTGACGTGGTTGCACCGGCGGCAGGCCGCGACGACGTTGTCCCACACGTGCTGGCCGCCCCGGCTGCGCGGGATGACGTGGTCCACGCTCGTCGCCGTCTGGCCGCAGTAGGCGCAGCGGCCGCCGTCCCGGGCGAACAGCGCGCGCCGGGTCAGCGGGACGGGGCCCCGGTAGGGCACGCGCACGAAGCGCTTGAGCCGGACCACGCTGGGTGCGGGGATGGCGCGGGTCGCGCTGTGCATCAGGGCGCCGGAGTCCTCCAGGATGACGGCCTTGTCGTTGAGGACGAGGATGAGCGCGCGGCGGAGCGGTACGACACCGAGCGGCTCGTACGACGCGTTGAGGACCAGGACATGCGGCACGGTGCCTCCTTGGTACGCCTGCGGCACGTGGCTCGCGCCGGGACGATCTCCCTCAGTGTCACCCGTGCCCGGCCCGGCGCGCCACCACGATCCGCCAACGCGCCCCGCGTGTTCTTGACCACACCCTCCGTCGGACGCCGCTGCTCAGCCCGAGCACGCGGACGGATGACGGCTTCGGCGCCGCGTTCACCCGTCGGGGCGTGCCTAGTGCCGCATCAGCCAGGGTTTGCCCTGTCGCGACGCCCGGCACGGCGCCTCGCGGCGTTGCCGAATCGACCGAGTAGGCCCACTACGAGGCCGATCCGGCGCCTTGCGATGCACCGCACCGGACGCCGCTCCTTGACGGGCAAACCCTGACTGACGCGGCACTAGGCTGTGGCCGTGGATGCCATGAACGACGCCGGGCGGCGTGCGGACGAGGCGGCGGGGTGGGTCCAGAGCAACTGGGAGGCCTGGCTGGGCGCGGGTCTGCGCATCGTGCTCGTGGTGGTGATCGCCCTGGTGCTGCGGGTGGTCGTGCGCCGCACGATCACCCGCCTGGTGGCCCGGATGAACCGCAACGCCGAGGAGGGCTCCGCCCCGGGCGGCGGCTTCGGCAGCCTGCTGATCAACGCCGAACGCCGGCGGCAGCGCTCGGAGGCGATCGGGTCGGTCCTGCGCAGCGTCGCGTCGTTCCTCATCCTGGGCACGGCGGCGCTGACCGTGCTGGCCGTCCTCGACATCAACCTGGGGCCGCTGCTGGCCAGCGCCGGCGTCGCGGGCGTCGCGCTCGGCTTCGGCGCCCGCAACCTGGTGATGGACGTGCTCACCGGCATGTTCATCCTGCTGGAAGACCAGTACGGCGTCGGCGACCGGGTGGACGCCGGGGAGGCGGTCGGCACGGTGCTGGAGATCGGGCTGCGGGTGACGAAGCTGCGCGGCGACGAGGGCGAGATCTGGTACGTGCGCAACGGCGAGATCAAGCGCGTGGGCAATCTGAGCCAGGGGTGGGCCACGGCGGGCGTGGACGTCCAGATCCGGGCGGACGAGGACCTGGACCGGGTGCGCGAGGTCGTCGCGGAGGCCGGGCGGGAGATGGCCGCCACCGCGCCGTGGGACGAGAAGCTGTGGGGGCCCGTGGAGGTGCTGGGCCTGGACACGGTCACGATGGAGTCCATGACGGTCCGGGTCTCGGTGCGCACCATGCCGGGTGCCGCCCTCGGCGCTGCCCGGGAGCTGCGCTGGCGCCTCAAGCGGGCCCTGGACGCGGCCGGCGTGCCGCTCGTCGACGACGAGGGGCTGGCCCTGGAGAAGCGGTGAGCGCCCGCCGCGCGGCGCGGGGTGCCACGGCCCGTGCGGCGCGCGCCGTGCGGGCCCGGTCACGCGGCGTTGACCGCGCGGCGGCGGCCGCTTATGGTCTGGACCAATTGACGGCCACGAGGGGAGCGCGCCGTGAAGATCGCCGTCGTCGGCGGGGGTTCGACGTACACGCCGGAACTGGTGGACGGGCTGGCGCGGCTCAGCCGCACCCTGCCGGTCACCGAGCTCGCGCTCGTCGATCCGGCCCGCGACCGGCTGGAGCTCGTCGGCGGCCTCGCCCGGCGCATCCTCGCCCGGCGGGGCCACCCCGCGCGGGTGGTCCTGACCGACGACCTCACCCGGGCGGCCGACGGCGCGGCGGCCGTGCTCGTCCAGCTCCGGGTCGGCGGCCAGGCGGCCCGGCACGGCGACGAGACGTGGCCGCTGGAGTGCGGCTGCGTCGGCCAGGAGACCACCGGGGCCGGCGGGCTCGCCAAGGCGCTGCGCACGGTGCCCGTCGCGCTGGACGTCGCCGAGACCGTGCGCCGGGTCAGCCCGGGGGCCTGGATCATCGACTTCACCAACCCCGTGGGCATCGTCACCCGGGCGCTGCTCCAGGCCGGGCACCGGGCCGTCGGGCTGTGCAACGTCGCCATCGGGCTCCAGCGCACCTTCGCGGACCTGCTCGACCTGCCGCCCGAGGACCTCCACCTGGACCACTACGGGCTCAACCACCTCACCTGGGAGCTGGCCGTGCGCCGGGGCGGCCCCGACGGGCCCGACCTGCTGCCCGGCCTGCTCGCCGGGCACGGGGAGCGGATCGCCGAGCGGCTGCGGCTGCCGCGCCCGCTGCTCGACCGGCTCGGCGTCGTCCCCTCCTACTACCTGCGCTACTTCTACGCCCACGACGAGGTCGTCGCGGAGCTGCGCCGCCAGCCCCCGCGCGCGGCCGAGGTCGCCGCGATGGAGGAGCGGCTGCTGGAGATGTACGCGGACCCGGCGCTGGCGGAGAAGCCCGCGCTGCTCGCCGAGCGCGGCGGCGCCTACTACTCGGAGGCGGCCGTCGCGCTGGCCGCAGCGCTGCTGGGCACGGCGGGGCGCGACGGCGGCGGCGCCCGGGGCGGGGAGGGCGCTCAGGGCGGGGAGCCGGTGCAGCCCGTGCAGGTCGTGCAGCCCGTGCAGGTCGTGAACGTCCGCAACGACGGCACCCTGCCGTTCCTGCCGGACGACGCCGTGGTCGAGGTGCCGGCCCGGGTCACCGCGCACGGTGCCGTGCCGCTGGCCGCGCCCCCGCTGCCGCCCGCGCACGCGGGGCTCGTCGCGCACGTCACCGTCTACGAGCACCTCGCGCTCGACGCCGCGCTGCACGGCGGGCGCGAGCGGGTCTTCGCCGCGCTGCTGGCGCATCCGCTGATCGGCCAGTACGACCGGGCCGAGGCGCTCACGGACCGGCTGATCGCGCACAACCGGGCGCACCTGCCGTGGGCCTGAGCGGCCCCGGCCCGGTCGTACTGGCGCTGGACGCGGGGAACAGCAAGACCGAGGTCGTGGCCGTCGGTCTGGACGGCACGCTGCGAGGACGCTCCCGGGGCGGCGGCTTCCGCCCGGCCGTGGGCACCGCGGACGGGGCCGAACGGGCGGTGGCGGGGCTGGCCGCGCCCGTCCGGGCCGCCCTGACCGACGGCGGCGCCGGTCCCGGCCCCGGGGCCCGCCCCGGTCCCGGCCCCGTGCGCCACGTCACCGCCTGCCTGGCCAACGCGGACCTGCCGCGCGAGGAGCGCGAGCTGGCGGCCGCCGTGGCGGCGGCGGGCTGGGCACGGAGCACCGAGGTCGTCAACGACACGTTCGCCGTGCTGCGCGCCGGACTGCCCGACGACGGCTCGGTGCGGCACGGGGTCGCCGTGGTGTGCGGCGCGGGCGTCAACTGCGTCGGCCGGGCCGCCGACGGGCGCACGCACCGCTTCGCCGCGCTGGGCCGGGCCTCCGGCGACTGGGGCGGCGGCGCGGGGCTGGCCGAGGAGGCGCTGTGGCACGCGGCGCGGGCGGCCGACGGCCGGGGCGCGCCCACCGCGCTCGCCGACGCGCTCCCCGCCCATTTCGGCCTGGCCGCGATGGCGGAGCTGATCGAGGCGCTGCACTTCGGCGACGTCCCGGCCGAGCGGCGGCTGGAGCTGGCCCCCACGGTGTTCGCCCTGGCCGCGGCCGGGGACGCGGTGGCCGGGGCGCTGGTGGACCGGCAGGCGGACGAGATCGTGGCCCTGGCCCGCGTCAGCCTCACGCGCCTGTCGCTGCTGGCGGAGCCGACGCCGGTGTTCCTCGGCGGCAGCGTCGTCGCGGCCCGGCATCCGCGGCTGCACGAGCGCGTGGTGGCGCGGCTGGCCGCCGAAGCCCCCCGCGCCGAGGTGGTGGTGCTCACCGCGCCACCGGTGCTCGGCGCGGCCCTCCTGGCCCTCGACGCGGTGGCCGCACCGCCGGCCGCCCACGCCGCCGCGCGCCGCGCCCTGCGCGCCTGACGACGGCCGCACGACGGCCGCACGACGGGGCGGCGGACGCCGCTGGGCGGCGCCGGGCGACGGCCGACGACGGCGCGGCCCCACCCGCCCCCGGCCGGGACGCTCCCGGACCGGGGCACCGTGGAGCGCGCGACCCGGCACCACCCCCCCCGGGCCGCCGCGTGCCGCGCGCGGCATAGCCTCCTGGCGTGGCGAGTAGCTGGGCTTTCCTTCCCCTCCTCGGCGGCATCGTGCTCTTCGGCGCGGCCGTGCAGCGGATGGCGGGCATCGGCTTCGGACTGGTGGCGGCCCCCTTCCTGGTGTTGCTGGTCGGCCCCGTGGACGGGGTCGTGCTGGCCAACTGCGCGGGCGTGGCGATCAGCGGGCTCGGCCTGCTCGTCACGTGGCGCGGGGTGCGGCTGCGGGCGATGGTGCCGCTCGTCGCCGCCGCGGCGCTGACGGTGCCGCTCGGCGCGGCCGTGGCCCGGTCCCTGCCCGAGCCGGTGCTGCTGACGGGCCTGGGCGCGCTGCTGAGCGCCCTGGTGCTCCTGCTGCTGAGCGGGGTGCGGATGCCCGCGTTGCGCGGCACGGGCGGAGCGCTCGCGGCGGGTGCCGCCAGCGGGTTCATGAACTCCTCCGCCGGGCTGGGCGGCCCGGCCGTCTCGCTCTACGCCGCCAACGCGGGCTGGTCGGCGCGGGAGTTCGTGCCCAACGCGCAGTTCTACGGGCTGCTGGTCAACGTCTTCTCGATCGCCGCCAAGGGCCTGCCGGGGCTGAGCCGGCCGACCTGGCTGCTGTGGGGCGCGGCGCTGGGCGCCGGGCTGCTGGTGGGCCACCGCGTCGCCGCCCGCACGCCCGAGCGCCGCACCCGCCAGGTGATCTTCACCCTCGCGCTCGGCGGCGGGCTCGTCACGCTCGGCAAGGGGCTGTGGCTCCTGCTGCCCGGACTCCTCGGTTGACTTCAATCTAGCTTCAACTTTTACGTTCGTCCCGTCCGACACACACGGGCCGCGCGCACCGCGCGGTCGGGAGGGGAGCCGAGCCATGCCGTTCACCGCACCGAAGACCCCGAAGGCCCCGGGGTCCGCCCCGTACTCCGAGGCGGAGTTCACCGACGCCGAGCTCCAGCAGCAGCCGCTGGGCTACTGGACGGGCGCCGCCGGCGAGGCGATCGTCGGCCACATCCGGGCCGCCCTGCGCCGCGAGGGCGGGATCTCCCAGCCGCAGTGGTGGATCGTCAACCGGGTCCGCAGCGCCGCCGGGGGCGCCACCGCGGCCGAGGTGACCGAGACCATCGCGGCGGGCCGCCCCTACGTCGACGTCTCCGGGCTCGGCGCGGAGGTCGACGACCTGCTGGCTCGGGGCCTGCTCCGGGCGGACGCCGAGCGGCGGCTGCACCTGACGCCGGAGGGCGCGGCCACCGTCGACCACCTGTGGGACCGGGTGATGCCCGACACGCTCGGCCAGATCCGCGCGGGCATCGACGACGCCGAGTACGCGGGCGTCATCCGCCTGCTGCGCCGCATGATCCACAACGTCGGCGGTGACCCCGGGTTCCGTCTGTGACCAGCGGCGACGCCGGGGTGTGGCCGCTCGCCGGAGCGCGGCGGGCGGCCACACCGGCGCACGGCACCAGGTGCCGCCGGGTGCACTCGCCGGAGACTGCCGTAAAATCTGGTGTTGTACGACCGTCCGGCCGCGTGGCGTACGCCCGTGGCGCCCCGAGACCGCATAATGACCGGTGTCCGCCCGTGATGTGACCTGCGCCACGTTCCGGTCGCGCACGTGGATGCCCGCTTCAGCAGTGGGTAGGGCACCGGGTGATCCGTCTGTCGTCCATCGAACGGAGGCCCCCGTGGCCGCGTCCGCTGAACTTCTCGAGACCGCCGTCGCCCCTGTGCCCAGACAGCAGGGACGGGCGGAGGAGGGCGACCCCTCCAAACAGATCCTGGCCACCCTGGAAGGACTCGACTCCGGGCTGGACGGCTCCTGCTCGTGCGGCTGCTTCGAGGCGCCGCTGACCAGTGAGCCACCGCTCGCCGACGTCGCACCCCTGACGAGCGAACTTCCCATCGCCGCCGAACTGCCGCTGACCAGCGAGCCCACCGGGGCCGGCTTCGGCGCGGAGTACTCGGAGATCTGATGGGCCGCCTGGCGCGGCTGGCCGCGGCACACGGTGTCGCCACCTCCTACGCCCCCGGCCCCGGCCGGCTGGTGGAGGTGCCCGAGGAGACGGTCGTCACCGTCCTCGCCGCGCTCGGCGTGGACGCGTCGACCCCCGACGCCGTCCGCCAGGCCCTCGAAGATTGCGACACGCAGGCCGCCGCACGCCTGCTGCCGCCCACCGTCGTGCTGCGGGCCGGTCGGAAGACGTTCCCGACCGGCCCGCGGGCCGTTCCGGCCGGCACCGACCTGCGGGTCGAGACCGAGGACGGCCGGGAGCGCGCCGCCGACCCGAACCTGCCGCCCGGCGTGCACACGCTGCACGCGCACGCCCCCGACGGCCGCACCGCCCGCGCCACCCTGATCGTCGCGCCCGCGCGGTTACCCGCGGCCCGGGGCCGGGACTTCGGCCTCCTGGTCCAGCTCTACTCGACGCTCTCCGCCCGGTCCTGGGGCATGGGCGACCTCGCCGACCTGCGCGACCTGGCCACCTGGGCCGGACGCACCGCGCACGCCGGCTTCGTCCAGCTCAACCCGCTGCACGCCGCCGTCCCCGCGGCCGACGGCGCGGGGACCGACCCGTCCCCCTACCGCCCCTCCTCCCGCCGCTTCGCCGACCCGGTGCACCTGCGCGTCGAGGACGTCCCCGAGTACGCCTACCTCGACGGCGCCGACCGCGCCCGCATGGACCGGCTCGTCGCCCGCGCCCGGGACCTGCGCGACGGCGTGCTGCGCAAGGACGCCCACATCGACCGCGACGCGGTGTGGGCCCTCAAGCGGGACGCGCTGGAACTGCTGCGCGCCGTCCCGCTCAGCCCGGGCCGCCGGGCCGACTACTGCGCCTACCTCGCCCGCCAGGGCACCGCCCTGGAAGACCACGCGCTGTGGTGCGCCCTGGCCGAGCTGCACGGCCCCGACTGGCGCTCCTGGCCCGCCGGGCTGGACGACCCGCGCTCGTCCCGCACCGCCCGGGCCCGCGCCCAGCACCTGGACCGCGTCGACTTCCACTGCTGGCTGGCCTGGCTCACCGACACCCAGCTCGCCCAGGCCCAGCACGCCGCGAAGGCCGCCGGGATGCGCGTCGGCCTCGTGCACGACCTGGCCGTCGGCGTGCACCCCTCCGGCTCCGACGCCTGGGCCCAGCAGGACGCCCTGGCCGCCGGGATGTCCGTCGGCGCGCCGCCCGACTCCTTCAACGCGGCCGGCCAGAGCTGGGGCCTGCCGCCCTGGCGGCCCGACGCGCTGGCCGCCACCGGCTACCGCCCCTACCGGGAGCTGCTGCGCGGGCTGCTCGCGCACGCCGGGGCGCTGCGCGTCGACCACGTCATGGGGCAGTTCCGGCAGTGGTGGGTGCCCGAGGGGCGGCCCCCCGCCGAGGGCACCTACGTGCGCTACGACGCCGACGCCATGCTCGCCGTCCTCACCCTGGAGGCGCACCGCGCCAAAGCGATGGTCATCGGCGAGGACCTCGGCACGGTCGAGGACGGCGTCCGCGAGGAGCTGGCCGGACGCGGCGTGCTGGGCACCTCGGTGCTGTGGTTCGAGCGCGACTGGGCGGGCGGCGGCGAGCCGCTGCCCCCGGCCCGCTGGCGGGCGGCCTGTCTGGCCACGCCCACCACGCACGACCTGCCCAGCACCGCCGCCCGGCTCAGCGGAGACCACGTGCTGCTGCACCACCGACTCGGGCTGCTCGGCGGGCCGCTGCGCACCGCACGCACCGCCGACGCCGCCGAGCGTGCCCGGTGGCTGGCGCTCTTCGCCCGGCTCGGGCTGCTGGAGGGCGGCCACGGCGACGAGGCCGCCCGCGTCCGCGCCGTCTACCGCTTCCTGGCCGCCACCCCGGCGTGGCTGGTGGGCGTGTGGCTGCCGGACGGCGTCGGCGACCGGCGCCCGCAGAACGTGCCGGGCACCTCGCTGGAGTACCCCAACTGGCGGCTGCCGATCGCCGACGGCGCCGGGCGGCCGCTCGCGCTGGAGGAGCTGCTGGCCTCGCCCCGGCTGCACACCCTGCTCACCGACCTGCGCGCGGCGATGGGCGCCGACCGGAACACCGCGGGCCGCCCCGCCGCGCCGGGAGCGCCACCCGCACGGTAGGGTGTCGGCCCGGTCGCGGCGCGCGACCGGGCCGACACCCTACCGGGCAGGGCCGCCCGGGCCCGGCCACCGCCCCCCGCACGCGGCGCCCGAACCGACCCCGGGTGCGCGGAGCGGCGAACGGTTCGCTACGTTTGAGGGCGTGGACAAGACTTTTGCTGCGCGCGCCGGAGTCGTCGGCGTCGGTACGACGCTGATGCTGCTGATGTCGTCCCCCGCCTCGGCCCTCACCCGCGACGATGGTGACGACCCCGGCCAGGGGCTGAGCGTCGCCGAGACGCTGGGTCTGTACGTCGGTGCCCCCCTGGTCCTGTTCCTGCTGATCGCGGGCCTGGTCATGGTGGGCGACAAGTCCCACAAGAACCGGAGCTGAGCTTCCGGCGCCTCCCGCGCCACCCGAGGGCGTCCCCGGCCGCACCGGCCGGGGACGCCCTCGGTGCGTGCACGGCGCCGGACCGGCGCGCACCGCACCGCCCGCCCCCGCCCGGGACGTCGCGCCGCGCCCGGCGCGCGCCGGAGCCGGCGCGCGCCGGCTCCGGCCCGCCCGGAAGGCGGCGGACCGGCCCGGCGCGCCGGGGCCTTCAGCGCGCGAGGCGGTCCGCCTCCCGCGCGGCCAGCGCCCGCGCGACACCGGCGCGCGACTCCGACACCAGGCGGTGCAGCGCCGCGCTGGCGGAGCCGGCGGACCGCGCCCACGCGTCGGTCGCGTCCAGGGTCTCCTGGGCGACCTGGAGCGTCGGGTAGAGGCCGATCGCGACCTGCTGCGCCATCTCGTGGCTGCGCGACTCCCACACCCGCGTCAGCGCCTCGAAGTAGCGCGCGGTGTAGGGGGCCAGCAGGTCGCGCTGGTCGGCCTGGACGAAGCCCGCGATGACGGCCTCCTGCAACGCGTTGGGCAGCGTGTCGGACTCCACCACCCGCGCCCACGCCTGGGCCTTCGCCTCCGGCGTGGGCCGGGCGGCCCGCGCCGTCGCGGCGTGCTGCTCGCCCGCCGACGTCGCGTCGCGCTCCAGCTCGGCCGCGATCTCCGGTTCGTCCGCCCGCCCGGTGGCGGCCAGCCGCAGCAGCAGGGTCCAGCGCAGCTCGGTGTCCACCGCCAGCCCCGGCACCGTGCGCGTGCCGTCCAGCAGCCCGGCGAGCAGGTCGAGCTGGGCGTCGGTGCGGGCCACGGCGGCCAGCGCCCGGGCCCAGGCGAGCTGGTGGTCGCTGCCCGGCTCGGCGGCGTGCAGGTGCTCCTCGGCGGCCGTCGCCCAGCGGGTGAGGCCCTCCTCGCGCCACTCGGGCGCCGCGTACAGCTCCAGCGCCAGCTTGACCTGCCGGTGCAGGGACTGCACGACGCCGATGTCGGACTCCTTGCCGATCCCGGCCAGCACCAGCTCCAGGTAGGCGCGGGTGGCCAGCTCGCCGTCGCGGGTCATGTCCCACGCCGAGGCCCAGCACAGCGCGCGCGGCAGCGACTCGGTGAAGTCGCCCAGGTGCGCGGTGACCGTGGCCAGGGACTGCGCGTCCAGGCGCACCTTGGCGTACGACAGGTCGTCGTCGTTGAGCAGGATCACGGCCGGACGCGCGCGGCCCGCCAGCTCCGGGACCTCGGTGACGTCCCCGTCCACGTCCAGCTCGACGCGCTCGTTGCGCACCAGCTTGCCGGCCTCCAGCTCGTACAGGCCGATCGCGATGCGGTGCGGCCGCAGCGTGGGCTCGCCCGTCGCCCCCTCGGGCAGCGCGGGCGCCTCCTGGCGCACGGCGAAGCTCTCGATGACGCCGTCCGCGTCGACGACGATCTCCGGGCGCAGCACGTTGATGCCCGCCGTCTGCAGCCACGCCTTCGCCCACGCGCCCAGGTCGCGCCCCGAGGTCTCCTCCAGCGCGCCGAGCAGGTCGCTCAGCCGCGTGTTGCCCCACTGGTGGCGCTTGAAGTAGGCCTGCACCCCGCGGAAGAACTCCTCCCGGCCCACGTAGGCGACGAGCTGCTTGAGCACCGAGGCGCCCTTGGCGTAGGTGATGCCGTCGAAGTTGACCAGCACGTCGTCCAGGTCCCGGATCTCGGCCATGATCGGGTGGGTGGAGGGGAGCTGGTCCTGCCGGTAGGCCCAGGTCTTCATCTGGTTGGCGAACGACGTCCACGCCTGCGGCCAGCGGCTGCCGGGGGCCTCCGCCTGGCAGGCGACGGAGGTGTAGGTGGCGAACGACTCGTTCAGCCACAGGTCGTTCCACCACTCCATGGTGACCAGGTCGCCGAACCACATGTGGGCCAGCTCGTGCAGGATCGTCTCCGCCCGCGCCTCGTACGCGGCGTCCGTCACCTTCGAGCGGAACACGTACTGGTCGCGGATGGTGACCGCGCCCGCGTTCTCCATCGCCCCGGCGTTGAACTCCGGCACGAAGAGCTGGTCGTACTTCTCGAAGGGGTAGGCGTAGTCGAACCGCTCCTGGAACCAGTCGAAGCCCTGCCGGGTCACCGCGAACAGCGCCTCGGCGTCCAGGTGCTCGGCCAGCGAGGGGCGGCAGTACAGGCCGAGCGGCACGCTCCGCCCGTCGCCCTCCCAGGTGCTGTGCACGCTGTGGTACGGACCGGCGATCAGCGCGGTGACGTAGGTGGAGATGCGCGGCGTCGGCGCGAAGCGCCACACCCGCTCCCGCGGGGTGGGGGTCGGGGAGTTGGAGATCACCGTCCAGCCCTCGGGGGCCGTCACGGTGAACTGGAAGGACGCCTTCAGGTCCGGCTGCTCGAAGCAGGCGAAGACGCGCCGGGCGTCGGGCACCTCGAACTGGGTGTAGAGGTAGGCCTGCTGGTCCACCGGGTCGACGAACCGGTGCAGGCCCTCGCCGGTGTTGGTGTACGCGCACGTGGCGACGACCCTCAGCTCGTTGGCGCCGGCCGCCACGCGGGGCAGCGCGATCCGCGCGTCCGCGAACACCTCGTCCACGTCCAGCGCCTCGCCGTTGAGCACCACCTCCTGCACGGCCGGGGCCACCAGGTCGACGAAGGTGCTCCCCGCCTCCCGGGCGGTGAAGCGCACCGTCGTCGCGGAGCGGAACGTGCCGCCCTCCTGCGCGCCGGAAAGGTCGAGGTCGATGACGTAGGCGTCCACGGTCAGCAGACGCGCCCGCTCCTGCGCCTCGTCACGGGTCAGATTCGTCCCAGGCACCTGGTCTCTCCTCATCGTTCGGCTCGGTATACGCCGCGGTCGGGCCATCCTTCCACGCGTGCGATATCCGGTGCCGCCGCCGGGTTGGTGCGGCCGACCTGCGGGGACGTCATCGACGATCAGCACCCTGGCCGAGCGGCCCGGGCCGCCCGAGCGAGCGCACCCGGCGTGGGCGGTCGCGTGGGTGCGGCACGCGCCGCGGTGACGCCCCCGGGCGCCCGGGGCGCGGCCCTCAGCGGGGGAGCACCACCACGTACCCGGCCGGGGGGCGCTCGCCCGCCGTCATCAGCGCCGTCCGCACCACGGCCGCCTGCCCGTCCGGGTCGTCGCGCAGCCGCGCCGGCGCCAGGTGCACGACGGCGATGCCCAGCCGCTCCAGCGCCTCGCGGCGGCGTGCGTACCGCGCCCACAGGTTCTCGCCGTCCTCGTCCGTCCGGCGGGTGCCGCGCGCGTCGATCTCCACCGCGACGCCCTGGGCCGGCCAGTAGGCGTCGACGCCGCCCAGGTGCGGGCCCTCCGGCAGCCGCAGGTCCACGTGCCAGCACGGGTCGGGCAGCCCGGCGTCGCGGACCATCGCGTACAGCCGCTCTTCGGCCAGCGCCCGGCCCTCCGCGACGAGGGCGTCCACGGCGTCCACCACGTGCGGCCGGGACAGCACCCGGGCGCGGGAGAGTTCGCGCACCAGGGCCTGGGCCTCGCAGTGCCCGTGGCGCACCGCCTCCGTCAGCAGCCGCCGCACGGCGAGGGCGTCGGTGAGCCGCGTCACCGCGTCGGCCACCGCCCGCGCCACCGGCGCCACGGGCAGGCCCCCGGCGACCTCGGCCACCGGCATCGCCCGCGCCCGGGCCACCCGGGCCCAGCCCGCCGAGCGCAGCCGCCGGGTGTGCGGCACCAGCACGTCCACCCGGTCCAGCGCGGCCACCGGGGGAGCGGCGGCGAAGCCGCGCAGCGCCAGCGCCGCGAGCCCGGTGATCATCGCGGCCCCCGGCGGCGCGTCGCGCTGGGCGTACAACAGCACCGCGTGCAGCCGCTCCTCGCTCGTCGCGGGCCCCGGGTGCAGCAGGTAGACGCCGGGCAGCGGGCGCTGCCACGGTCCGCCGGCGCGGCACCGGTCCTGCGCGGCGGTCAGGGGCACGCCCTGTTCGCGCAGCGCGCGGGCGGTCACCACGCGGCGGCGCACGTCGGAGAGTTCGCTGAGCGGACGGGGGCGGGGGGTGAGCGGGATGTTGTGCGTCATGCGCCCGGAATTCCCGCCTCCGGTCACCTCCGTAACCCCTGTTACACGCCTGTCGCAGTTTCGGGACGCGGCTGCCCTAAAGTCCGGCGCCGCGCCCGGGACCTGCCGCCGCGCCCGGGACCTGCTGCCGCGCCTGGCGCCCGCCGGGCCCCGGGGAGCACGGCGGGCGGTCGCCGGAGGCGGGGCTCAGCCCGCCGCGGCCGCGTCGCGGGCCTGCCCGGCCAGGGCGCGGGCCAGGTCGTCGCGGGCCTCCAAAACCAGGCGGCGCAGGGCCGGCGGCGCGGTGGACGCCGTCTCGGCCAGCCAGGCGTCGGTGGCCTCCAGCGTCGCGTCGGTGGCCACCAGCGCCGGGTAGAGGCCGCGCACCACCGACATGGCGATCTCGATGGACCGCTCCTGCCACACCCGCTCGATCGCCGCGAAGTAGCGCGACAAGTACGGCTGGAGCAGCTCCCGGTGGCCGGGCTGGGCGAAGCCCGCGATCGTGGCGACGACGAGCGCGTTGGACAGCCGGTCGGAGTCCACGACCGCCGTCCACGCCCGCTCCTTGACCTCCGCCGACGGGCGGGCGGCCAGGCAGCGCACCTGGTGCCGCTTGCCGGAGGCGGTGTCGTCCCGCTCCAGCTCGGCGTCCAGCTCCCGCTCGCCGACCCGGCCCCGCGCCGCGAGCTGGGCCAGGAACGTCCAGCGCAGCTCCTGGTCGACCTCCAGCCCGCCGACGCGGTCGGTGCCCGCGAGCAGCTCCTCCAGCAGCCGCAGGTCCTTCTCGCTCTCGGCCGTCGCGGCGAAGAACCGCGCCCAGGTGAGCTGGTGGCCGCTGCCGGGCTCGGCCTCGCGCAGCCCGGCGAGCGCCCCTTCGGCCAGGAGCCGCGCCCCCTCCGGGCGCCACTGCGGCGCCGCGTAGTGGTCCAGGGCGGAGTGGGCCCAGGCGTGCACCATCTGCAGGACGCCGACGTCGCTCTCGCTGCCGGCGAAGCGCAGCACCGCGTGGAGGAAGTCGCGCGCGGGCAGCAGCCCGTCCCGCGTCAGGTTCCACAGCGCGGACCAGCACAGGGCCCGGGCCAGCGGGTCCCGCACCGCGCCCAGGTGCTCGCGCAGGGTGGCCAGCGAGTCGGCGTCGAGCCGGGTCTTGCAGTAGGTGAGGTCGTCGTCGTTGACGAGGACCAGCTCCGGGCGCTCGGCCCCGGCCAGCTCGGTGACGACCGTGCGCTCCCCGGCCACGTCCAGCTCGGCCCGGGCGTACCGGGTGAGCGGGGCGTCGGCGTGCTCGCGCCGGTACAGGCCCACCGCCACCCGGTGCGGGCGCAGCACGGGGTGCGCCCGCGGCGCCTCCTGGAGCACCGCCAGCTCCGCGACGCGGCCCGCGGCGTCGTAGCGCACCTCGGGGGTGAGCGTGTTGACGCCGGCCGTCTGGAGCCAGGCGCGCGCCCACTCGCCCATGTCCCGGCCCGAGGTCTCCGACAGCACCGCCAGCAGGTCCGCCAGCCGGGTGTTGCCGTAGGCGTGCCGCTTGAAGTAGCGCCGCGCGCCCTCCAGGAACGCGTCGCGGCCCGCGTAGGCGACGAGCTGCTTGAGCACCGAGGCGCCCTTGGCGTAGGTGATGCCGTCGAAGTTGAGCTTGGCGTCCTCCAGGTCCCGGATGTCGGCGGTCACCGGGTGGGTGGAGGGCAACTGGTCGGCGCGGTAGGCCCACGCCTTGCGCCGGTTGGCGAAGGTGATCCAGCCGTCGGTGAAGCGGGTCGCCTCGACCTGGGCGAAGCTGCCCATGAAGTCGGCGAAGGACTCCTTCAGCCACAGGTCGTCCCACCACTCCATGGTCACCAGGTCGCCGAACCACATGTGCGCCATCTCGTGCAGGATGACGTTGGCCCGGCCCTCGTAGGACGCCTGGGTGACCTTGCCCCGGAAGACGAACTCCTCGCGGAAGGTGACGCAGCCCGGGTTCTCCATCGCGCCGAGGTTGTACTCGGGGACGAAGGCCTGGTCGTACTTCCCGAAGGGGTAGGGGTAGTCGAAGTGGTCGTGGAAGAAGTCCAGGCCCTGCTTGGTGACCAGGAAGATGTCGTCGGCGTCGAAGTGCCGGGCCAGGCCGCGCCGGCACAGCGCGCCCAGCGGGATCTCCAGCGTGCCGCCGTCGGGCAGCGCGCGCCGGTAGACGTCGGTGACGTGGTGGTAGGGGCCGGCCACCACGGCGGTGATGTAGGTGGAGATGGGCCGGGTGCGGGCGAAGCGCCAGGTGGCGGAGCCGTCCTCGCGGGGCTGCGGCTCACCGGTGCGCGCGCCGTTGCTGAGCACCGTCCACCGCGCGGGCGCGGTGACGGTGAAGTCGAACGGCGCCTTGAGGTCGGGCTGCTCGAAGTTGGCGAAGACCCGGCGGGCGTCGGCGGGCTCGTACTGGGTGTAGAGGTAGGTCTCGCCGTCCTCGGGGTCCACGAAGTGGTGCAGGCCCTCGCCGGTGCGGCTGAACGCGCAGGCGGCGTCCACGACCAGCTCGTTGTCGGCCTCCAGCGGACCGATGTGCAGGCGGGCGCCGTCGAAGGCGCGGTCCACCGGGAGCGCGGTGCCGTTCAGCGTCGCCGAGTGCACGTGCGGGGCGATCAGGTCCACGAAGGTGGACGCGCCCGGCTCGGCGCACCGGAAGCGCACGGTCGTCGTCGAGCGGAACGTGCGCGGGCCGCGCTCGGGGGCCGGGCCGACCGCGGAGCGCAGATCCAGGGCGACGTCGTAGCCGTCCACGGCCAGCAGTCTGGCCCGCTCCTGGGCCTCCTCACGGGACAGGTTCTCTCCGGGCACGGCGCCGACTCCCTTGTCACACTCGTTCTCGCATATCGAACAATGGGGGTCAGCATGCCACGCCGCGCCCGCGCGCGGCAGGGCGCCCGAGCGGGGCCCCCGGGAATGCCGGGGCCGCGGTGGCGTGTTAGGGCTGGTGGACCGGCCGGTCACCAAGTGAGGAAGACGACGTGCACGACCAGTACGACGAGTACGACGAGTACGACACAACGCCCGCGGACTTCTGGTTCGACCCCCTGTGCCCGTGGGCATGGCTGACCTCCCGGTGGATGCTGGAGGTGGAGCGGGTCCGGCCGGTCGAGGTGCGCTGGCACGTGATGAGCCTGGCCGTGCTCAACGAGAACCGGCTCGACGAGCTGCCCGAGGAGTACCGCGAGCTGCTGAGCACGGCCTGGGGCCCGGTGCGCGTCTGCGTCGCCGCCGAGCAGAAGTACGGGCCGCGGGCGCTGGGGCCGCTCTACACGGCGCTGGGCACCGCCTTCCACGTCCGCGGCGAGGAACGCTCCGCCCGGACGCTCGCCGCCGCGCTGACGGACGCCGGCCTCGACCCGGAGCTGGCCTCGGCGGCGGAGAGCACCGCGTACGACGAGGCGCTGCGGGCCTCGCACGCGGAGGGGATCGGCCTGGTCGGGCAGGACGTGGGCACCCCGGTCATCGCGGTGCCGGACGCCGAGGGGCGGCCCCTGGGCTTCTTCGGCCCCGTCGTCACCCCCGCGCCGAAGGGCGAGGCCGCGGGCAGGCTGTGGGACGGCACGCTGCTGGTCGCCTCCACACCGGGCTTCTACGAGATCAAGCGCACCCGCGACGCCGAGCCCGTCTTCGACTGAAGAGGGCACCGCCCCGCCGCCCCGCGGACGGCGGGCGTCCGCGCGGAGGGACGGCGCCGAGGCACCGCGCGGAGAGACCGGAGGCCCCGCCGCGAGTCACGTCCTCGCGGCGGGGCCTCTGTGCCGCCTGCCTGTGACGGGTGAGAAGACGATCACGAGGCAGGGGACTCGGGCGCGCTCAGGGAGCGAGCAGCAGGTTGTTCGCCCGCTCCTTGGCGGCCGTGTAGCGGGCCGCGACGTCCTGCCAGTTGACGACGCGCCACATGGCCTCGACGAAGTCGACCTTCTGGTTGCGGTACTGCAGGTAGAACGCGTGCTCCCAGGCGTCGAAGACCAGGATGGGCACCGACCCCTGGCCCACGTTGCCCTGGTGGTCGTACACCTGCTCCACGATGAGCCGCCCGGTGACCGGCTCGTAGGCCAGCACGCCCCAGCCGGAGCCCTGGGTCGTGGCGGCCGCCTTCGAGAGCTGCGTCTTGAAGCGGGCGAAGGAGCCGAAGGACTCCGCGATGGCGTCGGCCAGCTCGCCGGTGCCGTCCTTCTCCAGCGGCTCGCCGCCGCCGTCACCGGTCATGTTCTGCCAGTAGATGGAGTGCAGGATGTGGCCGGAGAGGTGGAACGCGAGGCTCTTCTCCAGGCCGTTGATGCCGCCCCACTGCTCCTTGTCGCGCGCCTCCGCGAGCTGCTCCAGGGTGTCGTTGGCCCCCTTCACGTACGCGGCGTGGTGCTTGTCGTGGTGCAGCTCGATGATCTCGCCGCTGATGACGGGTTCCAGCGCCGCGTAGTCGTACGGGAGCTCCGGCAGCGTGTAGAGCGTGGACATGCGCTTGTTCCCCTCTGGCCGTTGTTGCAAATGTATTGCAAGAAGAAGTTACCAGCAACAAGATCCCGCGCCCTCGGCCGGGACACGCGAAACGGGGCGGCCCCCCGGGTGGGGAGCCGCCCCGCGGGCGGTGAGCGCCGGCCGGCCGGGCGTCAGCGCCGGGCGGCCAGACGCTGACGCACCACGCCCACCACGGCCAGGGCCAGCGTCAGCCCGCCGGTGGCGAAGAGCTGCTGGCGCGTCGAGCCGTCGCGCAGCATGAGGACGAAGATGACGCCGATCCCGGCGATCGCCAGCCAGGTCAGCACGGGGAAGCCCCACATGCGCACCACCAGCTTCTCCGGGGCCTCGCGCTCCAGCGCGCGGCGGCTGCGCAGTTGCGAGGCGGCGATGAAGCCCCACACCACCAGCACGGCCGCGCCGACGGTGTTCAGCAGCCAGAAGAACACCGTGTCCGGCCACACCAGGCTCAGGATCACCGCGACGAAGCCGAACGCCGACGAGGCCACCACCGCGCGCCGCGGCACCCCGCCGGAGACCTTGCCCAGCGCCGCCGGGCCCTCACCGCGGCGTACCAGCGAGTACGCCATGCGCGAGGCACCGTAGATGTTGGCGTTCATCGCCGACAGCAGGGCGACCAGCACCACGACGTTCATGACCTGCGCCGCCGCGGGCACGCCGATGTGGTCCAGCACGGCCGCGTACGGGCCGCTCAGCACGGAGGCGTCGTCCCACGGGATCAGCGTGACGATGACGGCCATCGAGCCGACGTAGAACACCGCGATGCGCCACATCGCGGTGCGCACGGCCTTGGCCACCCCGCGCACCGGGTCCTTGGACTCGGCCGCCGCGATCGTCACCGTCTCCAGCCCGCCGTAGGCGAACACCGACGCCAGCAGGCCGACGACCAGGCCCTCGGCACCGGTCGGCAGGAAGCCGCCGTTGCCGGTGAGGTTCGCCGTGCCCGGGGCGTCCGTGCCGGGCAGCACCCCGGCGATCGCCGCCACGCCCAGCAGCAGGAACGCCACGATCGCGAAGACCTTCAGCGCGGCGAACCAGAACTCGTACTCGCCGAAGTTGCGCACCGAGGCGAGGTTCGTGCCGCAGAAGACGGCCATGAACAGCGCCACCCACATCCACGGCTCGGTGCCCGGCAACCAGCCCGTCATGATCTCCGCGGCCCCGATGGCCTCGGCCGCGACGGCGACGCACAGCAGCGTCCAGAAGATCCAGCCGGCCGTGAAACCGGCCCACGGTCCGATGGCGCGCTCGGCGTGCACCGAGAACGAGCCGGAGGACGGGTACGCCGCCGACATCTCGCCCAGCATGCGCATCACCAGCATGACCAGCAGGCCGGAGGCGGCGAAGGCGACGACGATGGCCGGCCCGGCGGCGGCGATGCCCGCGCCGGAGCCCACGAACAGCCCGGCGCCGATCACCCCGCCCAGGGCGATCATCGACAGGTGGCGCTGCTTGA
Source organism: Streptomyces marinisediminis (assembly GCF_026262575.1). GTDB lineage: Bacteria > Actinomycetota > Actinomycetes > Streptomycetales > Streptomycetaceae > Streptomyces > Streptomyces marinisediminis. The sequence goes on along the minus strand of NZ_JAPKFL010000014.1, from coordinate 106,987 downwards.
GGCCGTGGGAGAGGGCGCCGGGCGTGTCCGGACCGCTCCCGCCGGCGTCGGACGGCGTGGCGGCGGACGCCTCGGTGGTCGGGGAGGAAGCCATGGCAGTCCCAGGGAAGAAGGAGGGGGGAAGCACGGTGAACGGTGGACGACGATCCCGTTCCGGCCGGCTGACGGCCAGTGTGAGGCACGACTCACCGTGCTTCAATGGCGCAGATCACTGTCGCACTATGCGGACACCGGTCGACACCGCCGACTCCTGGCCGACCCCTGGCCGAACCGGACGACTCACCCGGCGGACCGTTGTCGCCAACGTCACGGCATACACCCGCCCGCCGTCGGATAGCGTCAACGCGTTGTCCCCCGCCGTCACCCGACCGGAGTTATCGATGAGCACCGCCGCAGCCAGCCTCCGCCCGGGCGCCGTCCTCGCCGACGCGCTGCCCGCCGCCACCGCCGCCCGTGCCCGGGTCCGCGACGCGGCCCTGGTGCTCGGGGGCGCCGCGCTGACCGGGATCGCCGCCCAGCTCGCCGTGCCGGTGCCCGGCTCGCCGGTGCCCGTCACCGGGCAGACCTTCGCCGCCCTGCTCGTCGGCGCGGGCCTGGGCGCCCGGCGCGCGCTGCTCTCCCTCGGCCTGTACACCGTGGCCGGCGTCGCCGGTGTGCCCTGGTTCGCCCAGGGGGAGCACGGGGCGGGCCTGCCGTCCTTCGGCTACGTCCTGGGGATGCTGCTGGCCGCCGTGGTGGTCGGCGCCCTCGCCCGCCGCGGCGGCGACCGCGGCGTCCTGCGGACCGTCGGCACCATGGCCGTGGGCACCGCGATCATCTACGCCGTCGGCGTGCCCTACCTGGCCCTGGCCACCGGCACGAGCCTCACCACCGCGGTGTTCGACGGCCTGGTGCCCTTCCTGCTGGGCGACGCGCTCAAGGTCGCGCTGGCCATGGCCGCGCTGCCCACCGCCTGGCGCCTGGTGGGCCGCCGCGGCTGACGCCGCACGGCACCCGCGCGCACGCGCGCACGCGCGCGCACCCGCGCGCACGCGAAGGGGCCCGTGCCGACGACCGGCACGGGCCCCTTCGCGTGCGGGTCAGCCCCGCGGCAGGTTCTCCAACTGGGCCTCGATGCGGGCGATGTCCGCCTCGGCCGTGGCCCGCCGGGCGCGGATCTTCTCCACCACGTGGTCGGGTGCCTTGGCGAGAAACGCCTCGTTGCCCAGCTTCGCCGTGGTCTGGGTCAGCTCCTTGCGGGCCGCCTGGAGGTCCTTGGTCAGCCGCCGGTGCTCGGCCGCGAAGTCGATCGCGCCGGAGAGGTCCAGCGCCACCTTCGCCCCGGCCACCGGCAGCGAGGCGGTGGCCGAGAACTCCGCCCCGGCGGGCTCCAGGCGCAGCAGGGCGCGGATGGCCTCCTCGTGCGCCGCCAGCGGCGTGCCGGCGAGCTCCAGGTGCGCGGGGACGCGCTGCCCCGGCTGCAGCCCCTGGTCGGCACGGAACCGGCGCACCTCGGTGACCGCCTCCTGGAGCGTGCCGATCTCCCGCTCGGCGGCCGCGTCCCGGAAGCCGCTGTCGGCCGGCCAGGAGGCGATCACCAGCGACTCGCCGCCGGTCAGCGTCGTCCACAGCGTGTCGGTGACGAAGGGGACGACCGGGTGCAGCAGGCGCAGCACCACGTCGAGCACTTCGCCCAGGACGCGCCCCGACACCTCGGCCGCCCGGCCCCCGGCCGCGAACGTCGTCTTGGACAGCTCGACGTACCAGTCGAACACCTCGTCCCACGCGAAGTGGTACAGGGTGTCGGAGACCTTGGCGAACTGGTAGTCGTCGTAGAGCGCGTCGGTCTGGGCGACGACGGTGTTCAACCGGGACAGGATCCACCGGTCGGCCGCCGACATCTCCGCCGGGTCCGGCAGCGGCCCCTGGACGGTCGCGCCGTTCATCAGCGCGAAGCGGGTCGCGTTCCAGACCTTGTTGCAGAAGTTGCGCGAGGCCTGCACCCAGTCCTCGCCGATCGGCACGTCCACCCCGGGGTTGGCGCCGCGCGCGAGGGTGAAGCGCAGCGCGTCCGACCCGTAGGCGTCCATCCAGTCCAGCGGGTTGACGGCGTTGCCGAAGGACTTCGACATCTTCTTGCCGAACTGGTCGCGCACCATGCCGTGCAGCGCGATGGTGCGGAACGGCGGCGTGCCGTCCATCGCGTACAGGCCGAACATCATCATCCGGGCGACCCAGAAGAAGAGGATGTCGTACCCGGTGACCAGCACGGCGTTCGGGTAGAACTTCTCCAGGCTCTCGGTGCGCTCCGGCCACCCCAGCGTGGAGAACGGCCACAGGCCCGAGGAGAACCAGGTGTCCAGGACGTCGGTCTCCTGGTGCCAGCCCTCGCCGGACGGCGGCTCCTCGTCGGGCCCGACGCACACCGTCTCGCCGTCCGGCCCATACCACACCGGGATGCGGTGGCCCCACCACAACTGCCGCGAGATGCACCAGTCGTGCAGGTTGTCGACCCAGCCGAAGTACCGGGTCTCCATCTCCTTGGGGTGGATGGTCACCTCGCCGTCGCGCACGGCGTCCCCGGCCGCTTGCGCCAGCGGGCCGACCTTGACCCACCACTGGAGGGACAGCCGCGGCTCGATCGTCGTCTTGCACCGCGAGCAGTGGCCCACCGAGTGCGGGTACGGACGCTTCTCCGCGACGATCCGGCCCTCGGCGCGCAGCGCCCCCACGACGGCCGAGCGCGCCTCCAGCCGGTCCAGCCCCTGGAACGGGCCGTGCGCGGTGATGACCGCGTGCTCGTCCATCACCGCCAGCGCCGGCAGGCCGTGCCGCCGGCCGATCTCGAAGTCGTTGGGGTCGTGCGCCGGCGTCACCTTCACGGCGCCGGTGCCGAACTCCGGGTCCACGTGCTCGTCGGCGACGACGGGGATGGCGCGGTCCGTCAGCGGCAGCTTGACCGTCCGCCCCACCAGGTGCCGGTAGCGCTCGTCGTCGGGGTGGACGGCGACGGCCGTGTCGCCGAGCATCGTCTCGGCGCGCGTCGTGGCGACGACGAGGCTGTCCTCGCCCTCGCCGTAGCGCACCGAGACCAGCTCGCCGTCCTGCTCGGCGTACTCCACCTCGATGTCCGAGAGCGCCGTCAGGCAGCGCGGGCACCAGTTGATGATGCGCTCGGCGCGGTAGATCAGACCGTCGTCGTAGAGCCGCTTGAAGATGGTCTGGACGGCCCGGGACAGGCCCTCGTCCATGGTGAACCGCTCGCGCGACCAGGCGACGCCGTCGCCCAGCCGGCGCATCTGCCCGGAGATCTGGCCGCCGGACTCCGCCTTCCACCGCCACACGCGCTCGGTGAACGCCTCGCGCCCCAGGTCGTGCCGCGACGTGCCCTCCTTGGCCAGCTCGCGCTCGACCACGTTCTGCGTGGCGATGCCCGCGTGGTCCATGCCCGGCTGCCACAGGGCCTCGTAGCCCTGCATGCGCTTGCGCCGGGTGAGCGCGTCGATCAGCGTGTGCTCGAACGCGTGGCCAAGGTGCAGGCTCCCGGTGACGTTCGGCGGCGGGATGACGATCGCGTACGGCGGCTTGGCGCTCTCGGCGTCCGCCTCGAAGTAACCGCGCTCCACCCAGCGCTCGTACAGCGGTCCCTCTACCTCGGCCGGCGCGTACTGGGTCGGCAGGTCGGCAGGTGCGCTGTGCGGGCCCCGGGGGCCGTGCTGAGTGTCGGTCACGCGGGTCAGTGTACGGCGGCCCCCGTCGTGGTCTCGAACCGGTTTGGGGGCCGGGTGCGGCGCTCACGGTGACCGTCCGACAGGATGTACGGACCGCGTCAGCGCATGCGCCGCGCATGCTTCAGGGAGGGACGACCATGAGCCAGAACCAGCCGCCGCCCGGCCCCTACGGGCAGCAGCCCCCGCAGCCCGGGCCCTACGGAGCGCCGCAGCCGCCCGCCGGGCAGCCCGGCTACGGCCACCCGCAGCAGCAGCCCCCGGGCCAGCCGGGGTACGGCTACCCCGGCCAGCCGGGCGGGGCCGGCGGCCAGCCGCCCTACGGCGCGCCGCAGCAGCCCGGCGGCTACGTGCCCCCGCCGCCGGCCGGCCAGGGCGGCAAGGGCGGCAAGGGGAAGGTCATCGGCCTGTCGGTCGGCGCCGTCGCCGTGGTCGGCGCCGTGATCGCCGGCGTCGTCCTGCTCTCGGGCGGGTCCGGCTCCGACATCGCCGACGACGGCCCGCACAAGCTGGTCGCCCCGCAGGAGGTCGGCGAGTTCATGCTCCAGGAGGGCAACACGGACAGCCCCACCGAGCAGGAGGACTTCGACGCCTCCCTGAAGGCCGTCGGCATGGAGAACGCCGAGCGGCTCGACGCCTCCTACAGCACCCTGGACGCCGACGACCCCGACGCCATGGCCGACCCGGGCGCGTTCGAGAGCCTGAAGGTCGCCTGGTTCGGCGGGGCCTACGGGAACCTGGACGACCCGGAGGGCGCCGTCGACGCCTTCTTCGCGCAGATGCGCGCCGACCACGACAAGAACGCGGACAGCGACGACAGCGAACTGGTCGGCCAGCCGCAGTCGGTCTCCCCGGAGGGCTTCGAGGGCGCGGTCATGCAGTGCCAGGCCGTGAAGTTCACCGGCGGCGCCGGGCAGCCGGAGATGGAGACCCCCATCTGCTTCTGGGCCGATCACAGCACCATGGGGATGCTCCTGCCGCTGGCGATGAGCGGCGAGTCGACCACCGTGGAGGACGGCGCCCAGCTCACCGCCGACTTCCGGGAGCAGGCCCGCGTCCCCGCCGAGTGAGGGGCGGCGCCACCAGAACGCCGGTGGGCCCGACGCGTCGCGCGTCGGGCCCACCGGCGTCGCGCCGGGCGCGGGGCGCGCCCTACGCCGACTTCTCCGTCGGCCCGGCCTCGTTGCCGCGCGAGCGCGGCACCAGCGTGGGGTTGACGTTGGAGTGCACGACGTCGGCGGTGATGACGACGCGGGCCACGTCCTTGCGGGAGGGGACCTCGTACATCACCGACATCAGCACCTCCTCCATGATCGCGCGCAGGCCGCGCGCGCCGGTGCCGCGCAGGATGGCCTGGTCGGCGATGGCCTCCAGCGCCGGGCGGTCGAAGTCCAGCTCCACGCCGTCCAGTTCGAACAGCCGCTGGTACTGCTTGATCAGCGCGTTGCGCGGCTCCACGAGGATCTTCAGCAGCGCCTCGCGGTCGAGGTTGTGCACCGAGGTGATCACCGGCAGACGGCCGATGAACTCCGGGATCATCCCGAACTTCACCAGGTCCTCCGGCATGACCTCCTCGAAGTGGTTGGCGGCGTCCAGCTCGCGCTTGGAGCGGATCGTCGCGCCGAAGCCGATGCCCTTCGCGCCCGCCCGGGACTCGATGATCTTCTCCAGGCCGGCGAACGCGCCGCCCACGATGAACAGCACGTTCGTCGTGTCGATCTGGATGAACTCCTGGTGCGGGTGCTTGCGGCCGCCCTGTGGCGGCACGGAGGCCGTGGTGCCCTCCAGGATCTTCAGCAGCGCCTGCTGCACGCCCTCGCCGGAGACGTCGCGCGTGATCGACGGGTTCTCGCTCTTGCGCGCCACCTTGTCGATCTCGTCGATGTAGATGATGCCCGTCTCGGCCTTGCGCACGTCGTAGTCGGCCGCCTGGATCAGCTTCAGCAGGATGTTCTCCACGTCCTCGCCGACGTACCCGGCCTCCGTGAGCGCGGTGGCGTCGGCCAGGGCGAAGGGGACGTTGAGCATGCGGGCGAGGGTCTGCGCCAGCAGCGTCTTGCCGGAGCCGGTCGGGCCGAGGAGCAGGATGTTGGACTTGGCCAGCTCGATGCCGTCGTCCTTGCCCTGGCCGCCGTTCTCCCCGGCCTGCACCCGCTTGTAGTGGTTGTAGACGGCGACCGAGAGCGCCTTCTTGGCGGCCTCCTGGCCGACCACGTAGCCCTCGAGGAACTCGTAGATCTCGCGCGGCTTGGGCAGTTCGTCCCAACGCACCTCGGAGGACTCGGCGAGCTCCTCCTCGATGATCTCGTTGCAGAGGTCGATGCACTCGTCGCAGATGTAGACCCCCGGGCCCGCGATGAGCTTCTTCACCTGCTTCTGGCTCTTGCCGCAGAACGAGCACTTGAGCAGGTCGCCGCCATCACCGATGCGTGCCACGAGGTGCTTCCCCTTCGCCTGTCACCGCCGGGGCCCCGACGGTGCCTGGTCCTTGCTCTCCGAAGGTACCTTGCCTAGACCTTCGCGTGGGCCCCCCTCGGCCGGAATCGACGCGAGGGGGGCGCGGAGCCCGTTGGTCAGACCGCGACGGAGCCCTTGCGCGTGGACACGATCTGGTCGACCAGACCGTACGCCAGCGCCTCCTCCGCGGTGAGGATCTTGTCCCGCTCGATGTCGTCGCGGATCTGGTCGATCGGCTTCGTGGAGTGCGTGGAGAGCATCTCCTCGAGCTGCGTGCGCATCCGCTGGATCTCGTTCGCGGCGATCTCCAGGTCCGAGACCTGGCCGCGCCCGGTCTCGCTGTAGGGCTGGTGGATCAGGATGCGCGCGTTGGGCAGCGCCATCCGCTTGCCGGGCGTGCCGGCCGCCAGCAGCACGGCCGCCGCGGACGCCGCCTGGCCCATGCACACCGTCTGCACGTCCGGCTTGACGAACTGCATCGTGTCGTAGATGGCCGTCAGGGCGGTGAAGGACCCGCCGGGGGAGTTGATGTAGATCGAGATGTCGCGGTCCGGGTCGATCGACTCCAGGCACAGGAGCTGCGCCATGACGTCGTTGGCCGAGGCGTCGTCGATCTGCACGCCGAGGAAGATCACCCGCTCCTCGAAGAGCTTCGCGTACGGGTCGTACTCACGCACGCCCTGCGAGGTGCGCTCCACGAAGCGCGGCACGACGTAGCGGGCCTCGGGGGCCGGCCCGGTGAAGCGCGCGTCGGAGCGCTCGTACAGGCCGTTTCCGGGGTAGTTGTTCATTGGGGTGACCACCGTTCCTGGTGTCCTGTGAGAGCTGGCTGCGGGGCTGCGTGGGGGCGCTGTGCGGGGCTCAGGCGCCCGTGCCGCCGCCACCGGGGATGTCGGCCGCCGAGCCGATGACGCCGTCCAGCAGGCCGTAGTCCCGGGCCTCCTCGGCGCTGAACCAGCGGTCCCGGTCGGCGTCCCGGTTCCACTGCTCGACCGTCTGCCCGGTGTGCTGGGCCGAGAGCTGGGCCATCTTCTTCTTGGTGCGCAGGAGCTGCTCGGCGTGGATCTTGATGTCCGAGGCCGAGCCGGCGAGTCCGGCCGAGGGCTGGTGGATCAGGATCTCGGCGTTCGGGAGCGCGAAGCGCTTGCCCGGGGTGCCGGCGCTCAGCAGGAACTGCCCCATGGAGGCGGCCAGGCCCATCGCGATCGTCACCACGTCGTTCTTGATGTACTGCATGGTGTCGTAGATCGCCATGCCCGCCGTGATCGAACCGCCGGGGCTGTTGATGTAGAGGTAGATGTCCTTGTCCGGGTCCGCGGCGAGCAGCAGCAACTGTGCGGTGATCTTGTTGGCGATGTCGTCGTCCACCGGCTGGCCGAGGAAGATGATCCGCTCGTTGAGCAGCCGGTTGTAGACCTGGTCGCCGAGGCCGCCACCGAAGTTGTTGGGCTCGCCGGCGGCGGAAGGCATCGGAAGCGTCACGTGTCCACCCTGCTCGTGTCCTGACGGCTGAGCCGCGGTGTGGGCTCTGCATGGCCGTCGCTAGCGTTCGTACATGGACCCTAACGCGCGGGCCCTGCCCCGCCATCCCGGTCCCAGACCTGTTCGCTGTGAGCGCAGGGAGCGTTTAGGCAGGTCGCGCGGGGTGTGGGGCGATCGTTGCGCCGTACGCGAACGGGCCCGCACGCTGATCGCGTGCGGACCCGTCCGATACCCGGCCCGCGGTGGGGCTCAGGCCTCGTTCTTGTTCTCGCTCCCGCCCTCGGCGGAAGCACTCTCGGCCGCACCCTCGGCGGCGTCGGTCCCGGCCTGGTCCTCGGTCTCCGCGGCGGCCTCGACGGTCTCGGCCGTCTCGTCCTCCTCGTCCAGCTCCACGGTCTCGCCGTTGCTGTCCTTGACGGTGACGGACTCCACGACCAGCGCCAGCGCCTTGCCGCGGGCGACCTCGCCCACCAGCATCGGCACCTGGCCGCCCTCGACGACGGCCTGCGCGAACTGGTCGGGGCTCATACCGGAGGACTGCGCACGCCGCATGAGGTGCTCGGTGAGCTCCTCCTGGCTGACGTTGAGCTTCTCCTTGGCCACCAGCTCGTCGAGCACGAACTGGGTGCGGATGCCCTTCTCCGCCTGCTCGCGGAGCTCGGCGTCGAAGGACTCCTCGGTCTTGTCCTGCATCTGCAGGTACGTCGCGAGGTCCATGCCCATCTGGCCGAGCTGGTGGTTGACCAGGTTGTGCTTGCGGGTGTTGATCTCGTCCTCGAGCAGCTTCTCGGGGATCGGGACCTCGACCAGACCGATCAGCTCGTCCAGCACCTTCTGCTGGGCCTCGGTGGCCTGTTCGTACTTCTTGCCCTGGGCCAGCCGCTTGCGGCTGTCCTCGCGCACCTCGCCGATGGTGTCGAACTGGCTGGCGAGCTGGGCGAAGTCGTCGTCCAGCTCGGGCAGTTCACGGGCCGAGACGGTCTGCACGGTCACCTTGACCTCGGCCTCCTGGCCGGCCGCGGAGCCGCCCTTGAGGGTGGAGGTGAAGGTGGCGGTGCCGCCGGCCTCCAGGCCGGTGACCGCCTCGTCGATGCCCTCCAGCAGCTCGCCGGAACCGATCGTGTAGTCCACGCCCTCGGCCACGCCGTCGGGCAGGACCTCGCCGTCGACCCGGGCCTCCAGGTCGATCTTGACGACGTCGCCCTCGGCGGCGGCCCGCTCGACCGGGGTGGTGGACGCGAAGCGCTCGCGGAGCTGCTCCACGGCCTGGTCCACGTCCTCGTCGGTGACCTCGACGGCGTCGACGGTGACCTCGATGCCGGAGTAGTCGGGGATCTCGATCTCCGGGCGGACGTCGACCTCGGCGGTGAACGCCAGCAGCTCGTTGTCCTTCAGCTCGGTGATGTCCACCTCGGGCTGGCCGAGCGGGTTGAGGTCACCCTCCTCGACGGCGCTCTGGTACAGCTTCGGCAGGGCGTCGTTGACGGCCTCCTCCAGCACGGCGCCACGGCCGAAACGCTGGTCGATGACGCGGGCCGGAACCTTGCCCTTGCGGAAGCCGGGCACCTGCACCTGCTGGTTGATCTTCTTGTACGCCGCGTCGAGGCTGGGCTTGAGCTCCTCGAAGGGCACCTCGACAGTGAGCCGAACCCGGGTCGGGTTCAGGTTCTCCACGGCGCTCTTCACGGTCGGTCTCCTTGGGGCTGACTGCTCGGATAAACGTCAATGAGACGTTGCCCGCGGACGGTGGGTCCGCGGACGGGGGCGCCCCGTATGCGATCGGAATACACGGACACGACACAGGCACGCGCGCCTTCATGGTACGTGGTCGGGGTGGCCGGATTCGAACCGACGACCTTCCGCTCCCAAAGCGGACGCGCTACCAAGCTGCGCCACACCCCGCCGGTGCGACACGTAGGGTACATGCCGTACGATGCACTGCGTGCCGCACTCCGGTCGGTGACCGGTTCAGGTGACCGGGACCGGCCGCGATCGGTGGGGCGCTCGCGGGCGTAGCTCAATGGTAGAGCCCCAGTCTTCCAAACTGGCTACGCGGGTTCGATTCCCGTCGCCCGCTCCGCACTCCGCCGGCCAGGCCGTCGAGGTTCGCCCCTCGCGCCCTGGCCGGCGCCGTCGTCCCGCACCCGGCCACCGGCCCGGCGTGCTCCGCCGGGCCCGTGCGCCCGCGCGGGACGTCGCTCACAGGCTGATGGAGTTCAGGGAGCTGGCCACCGAGTCCAGGAAGTTCTGGATCGTCGGGGCCATTCCGCTGGAGGCGAGGAAGAAGCCGAAGAGCGCGGCGACGATCGCCGGGCCCGCCTTGATGGAGCCGCTCCGAATCATCACCACCAGGATGATCGCGAGCAACAGCACCACAGACAGCGAAATGGCCACAACAGATCACACCTTCGGTCGGAACGCCTCGCCACCGGTATGAGGGCTGGCCGTCTGACGAGGCCATCCCCTCCGCGGCTCTCCCATCGTGCCCATCGTGCCACCAACCGGGTGAGGACAGGAGACCGCTGACACTCCGTCGGCGTACCGCGCCGGGCGGGCGGCGCCGCGGCGCCGCGGTGGGCGGGGTCGTCCCCTCCGCCCGGACGCACGGGGCGGCCCTCGGCCCGCCGGGCCAAAGCGGTGGGTGCTTTTGCGGGCAGAGCGGGCATTTCACCCCCGGTGTGGTCTCGATGCGGACACGAGGTGAAGAATTCTCGTGATCTGAGGCAACGCCGCGGCGCTGGTTTACGTCTGTCTTCCTTCCGGCTTAGAGTCCGGAGAATGTCTCACGCTGGTAACGGCCGGACGGCCCCCCCACCCATCCGCCAAGAGACGCTCGCGGCGAGTCCCCCCACCTCCCCGCCCGAGGCGCCCACCGCCTCCGCGCGCGGCTCGGCCACCGCGGCCGGTCGTGGCGGCCAGGAGCGCGACCCGTTCCTGGACAACGTCAAGTACCTGACGATCCTGCTGGTCGGCCTCGGGCACACCTGGGCGCCGATGGTGCCGGACAGCGACACGGCCGGGGCGCTGTACCTGGCGACCTACGCCTTCCACATGCCGGCGTTCATCCTCGTCTCGGGATACCTCTCGCGCGGCTTCGAGGGCCGGCCCGCGCAGATCCGGCGCCTGGTCACGGGCCTGCTCGTGCCCTACGTCGTCTTCGAGATCACGTTCACGCTGTTCATGCGGCTCATCGACAACCCCCAGCGCGAGCTGTCCCTGTTCACCCCCAGCTACGCCCTGTGGTTCCTGATCGCGCTGTTCGTCTGGCGGCTGACCACGCCGGTGTGGAAGGCGCTGCGCTGGCCGCTGCCCGTCGCCATAGGGGTCGCCATGGCGGCCAGCGCCACCCCGGGCATCGGCAGCGAGATCGACCTCATGCGGGTGCTGCAGTTCCTGCCGTTCTTCGTGCTCGGCCTCCACCTCCGCCCGGACCACTTCGAGCTGCTGCGGCACCGCGCGGCCCGGATCGCGGCCGTGCCGGTGCTGCTCGGCGCGCTGGCGTTCGGCTACTGGGCGCTGCCGCGCATGAACCACACCTGGCTGCTGCGGCAGGACGCCGCGCAGGAGATGGGCGTGCCGGGCTGGGTGGGGCCGGTGATGACGCTGGCCACCTTCGGCTGCGCGCTGGCCATGACGGCGGCGCTGCTGGCGCTGACCCCGCGCCGGACCACCTGGTTCACCTCGCTGGGCGCGGGCACGGTCTTCGCCTACCTGCTGCACGTCTACCCGATCCACCTCGCCCGCGAGTACGACTGGTACGACCTGCCCGGTGCGGACTCCACGCTCGGCCGCGTCGTCATCACCCTGATCGCGGCGGGCGTGATGACGGGGCTGTGCACGCGGCCGGTGCGCCGCCTCTTCCGCCCCGTGGTCGAGCCGAGGATGGACTGGGCCTTCCGCCGCGACGACGCCGCCGTCCGGCCCGGGTGACCTGCGGGCCGGGCCCGGATTCCCGCGCGCCGGGCGCCGGTCAGTCGCGGCAGAGGATCAGCAGGGCGCGGTCGTCGTTGACGTCGGGGGCCACCTGTTCGATCAGGTGCCACGCGGTGCCGCGGAAGCCGGTGGCGACGTAGGTGTCGGCGACCCCGGTGAGCCGGTCGATCCCGGCGTCCAGCTCCCGGTCGGCGGCCTCCACCAGCCCGTCGGTGAACAGCATCAGCACGTCGCCGCGGCGCAGCCGGCCCTTGACGGGGTGGAACTCGGCGCCGTCCAGGACGCCCAGCAGCGGGCCGTCGGCGGCGTGCCGCTGCCACGTGCCGGTGCCCGAGCAGCGCTGCACCGCCGGCAGGTGGCCGGCCGACATCAGCTCGAAGTCCCCGGTGTCCAGGTCCAGGACGAGGTGCACGGAGGTGGCGAAGCCCTCGTCCCAGTCCTGGCGCAGCAGGTAGGCGTTGGCCGCGGGCAGGAAGGCCGGGGCGGGCAGCGAGCCGAGCAGGCCGCCGAACGCGCCGGACAGCAGCAGGGCCCGGGAGGCGGCGTCCATGCCCTTGCCGGAGACGTCGGTGAGCACGACCTCCAGCGTGCGGCGCTCGGGGCCGGTGCGGGCGGCCACCACGAAGTCGCCGGAGAAGGACTGGCCGCCCGCCGGGCGCAGGGACATCTCGCGGTGCCAGCGGCGCGGCAGTTCCGGCAGCTTGCTCTGCACGCCGAGCCGCTCGCGCAGGTCGAACAGCATGGTCCCGCCGCGCATCCACGGCACGCCCACCCGCATGCGGAACTGGGCGATCAGCAGCCCGGCCAGGCTTACCGCGGCCACGACGAGCACGGTGCCGGGCGTGACGCGTCCCGCGCCCGCGGTGTAGGGGCCGAGCGCCAGGGACTCGACCACCAGCGCGAGGGCGGACGCCGCGTACAGGGTCAGCAGCCGCGCCGGGCGCAGCAGCAGCCCGCCGGCGATGACGGGGAGGACCAGCGCCTCCGGTGCCACCCACAGGGGCAGGGCCAGCGTGCCCCAGGCGAAGACGGCCACGGCCAGCAGCAGGACGCCGAAGACGGCCCAGTCGGAGCCGTGGCCGCGGAAGGAGTCGACGCCCGAGCGGCGCAGTCGCAGCCGAGTCCGGTGCCACGCCTTCCGACCGCGGTGCGGCCGGGCCGACTCGCCCGTCGAACCGGTGTGACCTGCCATGGTCGGGGACCCTATCCGGGTGCTCGCCGCCGCGTCGATTCCCACCTGTGTCCGAAGCGTCCCCGTTCGAAAACCGGATGCCCCGTGCCCGTCGACTTGATAGTCATGAGGTATGACGATTGAGCTGCGCGGGTTGCGCTCCGAGGACTGGGACTCCTGGTACGGCGCGGTCATCCGCGCCTTCGGCGGTGTGCCCGAGGAGCCGGCTGAAGAGGCCAGGTGGCGGAGCCTGGTGGAGTTCGAACGCGGGATCGCCGCGGTGGACGGCACGGAGATCGTGGGCACCGCGAGCACCTTCTCCTTCCGCGTGACGGTGCCCGGGGGCGCCCTCGTCCCCGCCGCGGGGCTGACGCTGGTGAGCGTCGCGGCCACCCACCGGCGCCGGGGCGTGCTCAGGTCGATGATGCGGCGCCAGCTCGACGCCGTCCACGAGGCCGGTGAGCCGCTGGCCGTGCTGACGGCCTCCGAGCCCGCGATCTACGGACGGTTCGGCTACGGCGTCGCCACCCAGGAGCTGCGCGCCACGGTGGACACCGACCGCGTGGAACTGCGGACGCCGCCGGGCACCGACGACGTGCGGGTCCGCTGGGCGGACCCGGCGAAGTCGCTGGCGCGGTGCGAGGAGCTCTACGCCCGCCTGGTGCCGACACGCCCGGGCAGGCTGGAGCGGATCTCGCACACCTGGGCCGAGGACCAGATCGCCGACCCGGAGAGCGGGCGCAAGGGCGCCTCGCCCCTGATGTGCGTGCTGGCCGAGCGCGACGGCGAGCTGGTCGGGTACGCCCGCTACTCCGTCACGCCCGACTGGGACGACGCGGGCCCGCGGGGCACCGTCAACGTGCGCGACCTGGAGGCGCTCGACCCGGCCGCCGACGCCGCGCTGTGGCGCTTCCTGGCGGGCATCGACCTCACCTCGCGGATCGAGACCGGCGCGCGGCCGCTGGACGACCCGTGGCAGTACCTCGTCTCCGACCCGCGCCGCTGCAACCGCCGCCTGCGCGACGGGCTGTACCTGCGCCCGGTCGACGTGGGCGCCGCGCTCGCGGCCCGCTCCTACGCGCGCCCGGTGGACGTGGTGCTCGACGTCGGCGACGACTTCTGCCCCTGGAACACCGGCCGCTGGCGGCTGGCGGGCGACACCGCGGGGGCGGTGTGCGAGCGCACCGACGCTCCGGCGGACCTGGCGCTGACGGTGCGCGAGCTGGGCTCGGCCTACCTCGGCGGCGAGCCGCTGTACGCGCTGGCCGCGGCCGGCCGGGTGCGGGAGCTGCGCGCCGGCGCGCTGGAGGCGGCCTCCACGGCGTTCTCCGCGTCCCGCGCCCCGTGGCTGCCGCACGGGTTCTGATTCTGACGGCGCGCGCGGGGCGCGCGAGGGGGTGGCGGCCCGCCGGAGCGGCCGGCCGCCACCGGAGCGGCCGCGGTCAGCCCCGCTGGCAGGCCGGGCACCAGAACAGGTTGCGGCCCGCCAGCTCGGCGGTGCGCACCCGGGCGGCGCACACGTGGCACGGCCGGTCCGCCCGCCGGTAGACGTACACCTCGCCGCCGTGGTCGTCCACGCGCGGCGGCCGGCCCATCGCCTCGGGGGTGTGCTCGGGGCGCACGGTGTCGATGCGGCCCGAGCGCACGCCGTGGGGCATCAGCTCCACCAGGTCCTCCCACAGCGCCCGCCACTGCGCCCGGGTCAGTTCCCGGCCGGGCCGGTACGGGTCGACGCCGTGCCGGAACAGCACTTCCGCCCGGTAGACGTTGCCGACGCCCGAGACCACCTTCTGGTCCAGCAGCAGCGCGGCGATGGCGGTGCGGCTGCGCGCTATCCGCGCCCACGCCCGCTCCGGGTCGGCGTCCGGGCGCAGCGGGTCGGGGCCGAGCCGCGCGGCGACGGCGGCCTTGTCCGCGTCGGTGACCAGGGCGCACCGGGTGGGTCCGCGCAGGTCGGCGTGGCCGCGCTCGCCCGCCAGCCGCAGCCGCACGGTGGGCGCCGGGGGGTCGTCGGCGTCCCCCGGCGCGCCGAAGTACACCTTCCCGAACAGGCCGAGGTGGATGTGCACCCAGCCGACGCCCGGCCCGGGTGCCCGACCCTCCCGAGACCCCTGGGGCCCCGGGGGCCCCAGGAACCCCAGGAACAGGTGCTTGCCGACGGCCTCCGCCGTGGTCAGCCACCGCCCGTCCAGCAGGGCCGCGCCGTCGGCGAAGGTGCCCTGCGGGCTGCTGGCCCGCACCGGGCCGCCGCCGAACCGCTCGCGGTAGGCGGCGGCCAACCGGTGGATCGTGTGGCCTTCGGGCATCGGCGGGCGGCCGTCAGCCCTGCTGCGGGTGGTGCGCGGGGACGGGCGGCAGCTCCCGCGTCTCCTCGTAGCCGCCGAGCTGGTCGATGCGGCGCTGGTGCCGGGCGTCGCCGGAGAACGGGGTCGCCAGGAAGGTCTCCACGAAGCGGGTGGCCTCCTCGGTGGAGTGCATCCGGGCCCCGATGCTGATCACGTTCGCGTCGTTGTGCTCGCGCCCCAGCGCCGCCGTCTGCTCGCTCCAGGCCAGCACCGCGCGCACGCCCCTGACCTTGTTGGCCGCGATCTGCTCGCCGTTGCCCGAACCGCCCACCACGATGCCCAGGGCGTCCGGGTCCCCGGCGGCGCCCTCGGCGGCGCGCAGGCAGAACGGCGGGTAGTCGTCGGCGGCGTCGTACAGGTGCGGGCCGCAGTCGACGGGCTCGTGCCCGGCCTCCTTCAGCCACTCCACCAGGTGGTTCTTCAGTTCGTAGCCCGCGTGATCCGAGCCCAGGTAGACGCGCATGGGCATGAGTGTGGCACGGCCGGACCACCGCGATCGCTCCGGGGCGGGCACCCCGCGTGGTTCCGCGCCGGCCTCCGTAGACTGGCCCGCGTGAGCGAGACCCCCAGCACCCCCGGCCCCGGCCCCGACGACCCGCACGGCTTCGACCCGTCCCCCAGGGACGCGGACCGCGAGGAGCCCGCGGAGCACGAGGAGTTCGACGCGATCGTGGGCCAGGAGGCGCGGCGCGACCCCGACCTCGCGGTGATCGAGGCCGGCAGCCGCACCCTGCGCACCCAGGCCGGACCGCTCACCGCCGACGCCGCGCTGGAGGTGCCCGCGCGGCCCGCCGACCCGGAGGTCGACCGGGCCCTGCGCGACGTCGAGCAGGCCCTCCTCGACCGCTGGCCCGAGACGCGCCTGGACCCCACCCTGGACCGCGTGCGCGCGCTGATGGACCTGCTCGGGGAGCCGCAGCGCTCCTTCCAGTCCGTGCACATCACCGGCACCAACGGCAAGACCAGCACCGCCCGCATGATCGACGCCCTGCTGCGCGCCTTCGAGCTGCGCACCGGGCGCTACAGCAGCCCGCACGTGCAGTCGATGACCGAGCGCGTCAGCGTGGACGGGCTGCCGCTGCCCCCCGAGACCTTCATCCGCGCCTACGAGGACATCAAGCCGTTCCTCGACCTGGTCGACGCGGCGCAGGAGCACCGGCTGTCCTTCTTCGAGGCGCTCACCGGGATGGCGTACGCGGCCTTCGCGGACGCGCCGGTGGAGGTCGCCGTCGTCGAGGTCGGCCTGGGCGGCACCTGGGACGCCACCAACGTCATCGACGCGGGCGTCTCCGTCGTCACCCCGATCGCGCTGGACCACACCGACCGGCTGGGCGGCACCCCCGCCGAGATCGCCCGCGAGAAGGCGGGCGTCATCAAGCCGGGCGCGACCGTCGTGCTGGCCCAGCAGCCGGTGGACGCCGCCTCCGTGCTGCTGAACCACGCCGCCGAGGTGGGCGCCACGGTGGCCCGCGAGGGGCTGGAGTTCGGCGTCGTCCGGCGGGAGGTCGCCGTCGGCGGGCAGCTCCTCACGCTGCGCGGGCTCGGTGGCGAGTACCCGGACCTCTTCCTGCCGCTGCACGGCGCCCACATGGCGCACAACGCCGCGGTGGCGCTGGCGGCCGTCGAGGCGTTCTTCGGCGTCGGCGCCGAGCCCGGCCGCACCCTGGACATCGACGCCGTGCGCACCGCCTTCGCCGCGGTGACCTCGCCCGGCCGTCTGGAGCTGGTGCGCAGCAGTCCCTCGGTCCTGCTGGACGCCGCGCACAACCCCGCCGGCGCCCAGGCCACCGCGACGGCGGTCTCGGAGGCGTTCGGCTTCAGCCGCCTGGTCGGCGTCGTGGGCCCCAGCGGGGACAAGGACGTGCGCGGGGTGCTCGAAGCGCTGGAGCCGGTGCTCGCCGAGATCGTCGTCACGCGCAACTCCACCCCGCGCGCGATGGACGTCGACGCCCTGGCCGCCCTCGCCGTCGAGGTGTTCGGGGAGGAGCGGGTCCAGGTCGAACCGCGGCTGGACGACGCGCTGGAGGTGGCGATCACGCTGGCCGAAGAGGAGCACGAGTACGCGGGCGCCGGGGTGCTGGTGACGGGCTCGGTGGTCACCGTCGGGGAGGCGCGGCTGCTGCTGGGCAGGGACCGCTGATGCGCACGCTGTGCGCCTCCACGCTGATCGGCGAGTTCTTCGTCATCGGGCTCGCCGCCCTGGTGGCCCTGCGGCTGACCGACCACTCCGCCACCGCCGTCTGGGTCGTCTCGGGTGCCGCCATGGCCCTGTGCCTGGTGGTGTGCGGCCTGCTCGGCCGCCCCGGCGGCGTCCAGCTCGGGTGGGCCCTGCAACTCGGCCTCGTCGCCGCCGGTTTCGTCGTGCCCACGATGTTCTTCCTGGGCGCGGTCTTCGCGCTGCTGTGGTGGACGTCGCTGCACTACGGCCGCAAGGTCGACGCCGCCCGGGCCGCCGCGCGCGGCTAGCCGGCGGCCGGCGCGTCCCGCCCGGCCGCGGCGCGCACCGGGGCCTCGCCGGGCGGGGGGCGCACGGCGCGGCGGGCCGCTCCCGCGCCGTGCGGCGGACGGGCCCGGACGCCTGCGGCCCGCCCGGGGCGGCGAGTTGGCTCAGGGCCCGCCGGTGCGCCCCGCACGGGGGCGGCCCGGCGGGGGCGGCGGGGCGCGGCCGTGGCGGGGGAGCGCGGTAGGAGGCCCGGTGGAGCCACGGGTCGGCGTCGGCCCGTGGGGCGCGTGGCGGTAGCCTCGGGCGGGTCAGTCGCCCGGACCCCGCAAGGAGCCGCCCCCATGAGCCAGCGCACCCTCGTCCTCCTCAAGCCCGACGCGGTCCGGCGTGGACTGATGGGCGAGATCATCGGCCGCATCGAAGCGAAGGCGGGCTGGACGATCACCGCGCTGGAGCTGCGCACCCTGGACCGGTCGACGCTGGAGCAGCACTACGCGGAGCACGAGGGCCGGCCGTTCTACCCGCCGCTGCTGGAGTTCATGTCCTCCGGGCCGTCGGCCGTCCTGGTCGTGGAGGGCGAGCGGGTCATCGAGGGCGTGCGGGCGCTGGCCGGGCCGACCGACCCCGTCCAGGCCGCACCCGGCTCCATTCGGGGGGACTTCGGAACCGTGGTCCGGGAGAACCTCATTCACGCGTCGGATTCGGTCGAATCCGCCGAGCGCGAGCTGAAGATCTTCTTTCCGCGGCACGCCTGACGCCGCGTCAAGTAAAGAAGAGGACACGCGACGCGTTCCGGGAACGAATCACCCGGACGCGTCGTCTCCAGAGGCAGGACCGGTGCCGGCTGCCACCACAATGGCGCAAGCGACCCATACCCCGGGTGCGGGCGAACGCGACTACGATGGTGGCTTCCGGAGGCTCTCCGCGATCCGCAGCGCGCCCTGCCCTCTCTGCTCCACATCTGCTCCTGCTGGAAGGCCAGACGTATCCTCATGGCGAACAACATGTCGTTCATCGGCCGGGACATGGCGATCGACCTCGGGACCGCGAATACGCTGGTGTACGTCAGAGGGCGGGGAATTGTCCTCAACGAACCGTCGGTCGTCGCCATCAACACCAACACCGGCGGAATTCTCGCGGTGGGCGCCGAGGCCAAGAAGATGATCGGGCGAACGCCCGGCAACATCGTCGCCGTGCGCCCCCTGAAGGACGGTGTGATCGCCGACTTCGAGATCACGGAGCGGATGCTGCGCTACTTCATCCTGAAGGTGCACCGCCGCCGCTATCTGGCCCGGCCCCGCGTCGTCGTCTGCGTGCCCTCCGGCATCACCGGGGTGGAGCGGCGGGCCGTCATCGAGGCGTCCACCCAGGCGGGCGCCCGGCAGGTGCACATCATCGAGGAGCCGATGGCCGCCGCGATCGGCTCGGGCCTGCCCGTGCACGAGGCCACCGGGAACATGGTCGTCGATATCGGCGGCGGCACCACCGAGGTCGCCGTCATCTCGCTCGGCGGCATCGTCACCGCCCAGTCGATCCGGGTGGCCGGGGACGAGCTGGACAACGCGATCATCCAGCACGTCAAGAAGGAGTACAGCCTGCTCCTGGGCGAGCGCTCCGCCGAGTCCATCAAGATCACCATCGGCTCCGCCTACGACTTGGAGCAGGACGAGCACACCGAGATCCGCGGCCGGGACCTGGTCAGCGGGCTGCCCAAGACGGTCGTGATCTCCGCCGCCGAGGTGCGCAAGGCCATCGAGGAGCCGGTCAACTCGATCGTCGACGCCGTGAAGACCACGCTCGACAAGTGCCCGCCCGAGCTCTCCGGCGACGTGATGGACCGCGGCATCGTCCTCACAGGCGGCGGCGCCCTGCTGCGCGGCCTGGACGAGCGGCTGCGCCAGGAGACCGGCATGCCCATCCACATCGCCGAGGACCCGCTGGACTCGGTGGCGCTCGGCTCCGGCAAGTGCGTCGAGGAGTTCGAGGCGCTCCAGCAGGTGCTGGACGCCCAGCCGCGCAGGTGAGGCGCGGACACCGGACGGACCCCGCGCCGCGGGGCTCCGTTCGGCCCACAGCGGTGGACAAGCCGCCGCGAAGAGCTGAAGGTCCGTAGTAAAGACACGGTTCCGACCTAGGGGAAGGCACGGCGCGCGCACGTGAGGGACTCCCGAGAAAGCCGGCTGCTGCTCGTCCTGCTGGTGGCCGTCGCGTTCGCACTGATCACGGTGGACATCAGAAGCGGTGAGGACTCGCCGCTGGACACCGCGCGCGAGGGCGCCGCGTCGGTGTTCGGACCGGTGGAGAACGCCGTGGCGGGCGCCGTCGACCCGGTGGGCAACGCCGTCTCGGCGGTCCGCTCCTCCGGGGACCGGCACGACCGCCTGGCCGCGCTGGAGCGGGAGAACGCCGAGCTGCGCACCCGCCTGGGCTCCGACGAGCGGCGCTCCTCGCGCGACGCCCAGCTCGACAAGCTCCTGCGCACGGCCGCCGCCGGCCAGTACGGCGTCAAGGGGGCCCAGGTCGTCGCGATCGGCGCCGCCCAGGGCTTCTCCTGGACGATCACCATCGACGTCGGCGCACGCGACGGCGTCCAGCGCGACATGACCGTGCTCAACGGCGACGGACTCGTCGGCCGGGTCACCACCGTCGGGTCCAGCACCTCCACCGTGCTGCTGGCCACCGACCCGGACTTCACCGTCGGCACCCGCATGGAGGGCAGCGACGAACTCGGCTTCGCCACCGGCCGCGGCGACAGTTGGCTGACCGTCGAACTGCTCAACACCAAGGCCGAGGTGAAGAAGGGCGACCGCCTGGTCACCTTCGGCTCCAGCAACGACAAGCCCTTCGTGCCGGGCGTGCCCATCGGCGAGGTGGCCGAGGTCCCGCCGGCCACCGGAAACCTCACCCGCACCGTGCGGGTCGAGCCCTACGTCGGCTTCAGCCGGCTGGACATCGTCGGCGTCGTCGTCCAGCCGCCGCGCGAGAACCCGCGCGACACCGTGCTGCCGGACAAGCCGGGGGCCGAGCCGACGCCCACCGTGACCGTCACCGTCGGACCGGACGGCCGGCCGCTGGAGCGGGGCGAGGGCCTGGAGGGCCAGGGCGGCCAGGAGGACGAACTCACCCCCGGCGCGCCCGACGGCCCCCGCGTCCCCGACGGCCCCCGCGTCCCGGACGGCCCCCGCGCCCCCGGAGCCCCGCCCGCACCGGACGAGCTGGGCCGGGAGACCGAAGAAGTGGCCGGAGCCGACGCCCTCGACCCCGGGACGGACTGACCCATGCGCTTCAACCGTGTGCTGCTCTCCACCACGCTCCTGATCGTCGCCCTCACCGTCCAGGTCGCCGTCCTCGCCCGGCTCCAGCTCCCCGGCGCCACGCCGGACCTGCTGCTGCTGACGGTCCTGGCGCTCGCCCTGGTCTACGGCCACACCAGCGGGGCGCTCATCGGCTTCGCCGCCGGGCTGCTGGCCGACCTCGCGCCGCCCGCGGACCACGCCGTGGGCCGGTACGCGCTCGTGCTCTGCCTGATCGGCTACGCCGCCGGACTCACCAGGCCCGAGACCGGACGGCACCGCAGCGCCACCGTGCCCATGCTCGTCGTCGCCGGTGCCGCGCTCAGCTCCACGCTGCTGTACGCGGGCGTGGGCGCCCTGGTGGGGGACGGCGCCGCCCGGCACGTGGGCCTGGGCAGCCTGCTGCTCACCGCGACGCTGTACGACCTGCTGCTGGCCCCGTTCACCGTGCCGTTCATCATGGCCCTCGCCCGCCGCGCCGACCCCGACCCGCTGGCCGAGGCGCCCGGCGGCGCCGGCGCACCGGCGGGTGCCGACGCCGGCTTCGGGCCGCTGGCGGGCGCCTTCTCCCGGGGCCGCGGCGGCCGGCCGGGCCGGCGCGGCGCCGCGGGCTGGGCCGGCGGCGGCCGGTGGGCGTCGGCGTCCACCGGCGGCACCGGCGGGGGCGGGCTGCTGGGCCGCACCGCGCGGAACAAGGCAGGCCGCATCAAGGGCGTCAAGCGGCTGTGACGGGAGGGGCACCATGAGCAACATTCCGGAGACCGGACGCACCTCACGCGTCACCATCCGGCTGATCGGCATCCAGATCCTCGTCTTCTCGCTGCTGCTCACCCTCGGCGGACGGCTGTGGTACCTGCAGATCCGCAACGGCGACGAGTACCAGGAGGAGGCCGCGGGCAACCACGTCCAGCAGGTCGTGCAGCCCGCGCCGCGCGGCACCGTCTACGACGCGCGGGGCGTGCCCATCGCCGACAGCGAGACCCGCCTCGTGGTCTCCGCCAGCCGCACCGAGCTGATGAAGATGGACGACGACGGCGAGGCCGTGCTCGCCCGCGTCGCCCAGGTGCTGGGCATGACCGAGGAGGAGGTCGCCCACAAGATCCGGCTGTGCGACGCCGAGACCCCGCAGCCGTGCTGGAACGGCTCCCCCTACCAGCCCATCCCGATCAGCGACGAGGCCACCACCCAGCAGGCCCTCACCATCCGCGAGCGCGCCGAGGACTTCCCCGGCATCACCGCCGAGCCCGAGGCCGTGCGGTACTACCCGGCCCCCTACGGCGCCGTCACCTCGCAGGTGCTCGGCTACCTCTCCCCGGTGACCGACGCCGAGGTGCAGGAGGCCAAGGACACCGACTCCCCGCTGCTGCGCTCCGACCAGATCGGCCGCTCCGGCATCGAGCGCACCTACGACACCGCCCTGCGCGGCGACGCGGGCGTCCTGCGCTACGAGGTCGACAAGCTGGGCCGGGTCCTGGGCATGGCCGAGTCCGACGAGCCCGTGGCCGGGTCGTCCCTGGTCACCAGCATCGACGCCGGGGTGCAGGCCGTCGTCGAGAAGCAGCTCGACCTGGCCATGAAGACGGCGCGCCAGCAGGTCGACCAGATCACCGGCCGCCCCTACGAGGCCGACGCCGGCGCGGCCGTCGTCATGGAGTCCAAGACCGGGCGCATCGTGGCCATGGCCTCCCTGCCCGACTACGACCCCAACGTGTGGGTCGGCGGCATCGACAGCGAGCAGTACGCCGAACTCACCGGCGAGAACTCCAACTACCCGCTGCTCAACCGGGCCATCCAGGGCCAGGCGGCGCCCGGTTCGATCTTCAAGGTCGTCTCCAGCATGGGCGCCGTCAACGCCGGCTACGCCTTCGACAACACCTACAACTGCTCCAGCTCCTACAGCCTGGGCAGCCACAGCTTCAAGAACTTCGAGTCCACCGGGCACGGCCCCATCACGCTCGGGGACGCCCTGAAGTACTCGTGCAACACCGTCTTCTACCGCCTGGGCCACCAGGAGTGGCAGAAGGACGGCGGACTCGACCCGGACAAGGGCGAGGCCGACGAGCATCTGTACCAGGCCGCCCGGAAGTTCGGGCTCGGCGAGCGCACCGGCATCGACCTGCCCAACGAGGTCACCGGACGGGTGCCCGACCGCCAGTGGAAGCGGGAGTACTGGGAGGCCAACAAGGAGAGCTGGTGCAAGACGGCCGAGGCCGCCAAGGCCGGCGACGGGGAGGACGGGCCCAGCGCCTACGTGGCCAAGCTGGCCCGCGAGAACTGCCTGGAGGGCATGAAGCTGCGCGCCGGTGACAGCATCATCTACGCCATCGGCCAGGGCGACCTGCTGGTCACCCCGATCCAGATGGCCACCGGATACGCCGCCATCAGCAACGGGGGCACGCTCTACGACCCCACCATCGGCAAGGCGGTCATCAGCCCCGACGGGCGCCGGATCGAGGAGATCAAGCCGTCCGCGCACGGCGAGCTGCCCGCCGACGACAAGACGATCCGGCAGATCGACCAGGCCCTCCGGTCCGTGGCCACCGACGGCACGGCCGCCTGGCGCTTCACCGACTGGCCGCACGAGGAGATCCCCCTGCGCGCCAAGACCGGCACCGCGCAGGTGTACGGCAAGCAGACCACCTCCTGGCTGGCCACCTACACCGAGGACTACACCGTCGTCATGACGATCTCCCAGGCCGGCACCGGCTCCGGCGCCTCCGGCCCGGCCGTGCGCAACATCTACGACGCGCTCTACGGCGTCGGCGAGGGCGGGGAGATCGACCGCGACCGGGCGCTGCTGCCCGAGCCGCGGGAGGCGCTGCCGAAGATCAACCCCGACGGGACCATCGAGGCCGCCCCCGCCCGCCCCGAGGTCGTCACGGCGTGGCGGGACGCGGAGTTCGGCTGACATGAGCGTCCATTCCTTCGACAGCAGCGCCTACGGGGCGCGCAAGAGCCTGTGGGCCCGCCTGACGGCGCGCGACTCCCTCGCCCGCCGCCTGGACTGGACGCTGATGCTCACGCCGCTCGCCCTGTCCGGGCTCGGCGCGCTCCTGGTGTGGTCCGCCACCCGCAACCGCACCGAGCTCACCGGCGGCGACCCCGACCAGTACCTGTTCAAGCACGCGCTGAACGCCGTTATCGGCATCGCGCTCGCCGTCGCCGTCGTGTGGGTGGGCCACCAGCGGCTGCGCTCGGTGATGCCGCTGCTCTACGTCCTCGCCCTGGTCCTCATCGGCCTCGTCTACACGCCGCTGGGCGCCACCATCAACGGCGAGCGGGCCTGGCTCAACGTGGCCCCCGGCCTGCAGATCCAGCCGTCGGAGTTCATCAAGGTCACGATCATCATCGGCATGGCCGTGCTGCTCTCGGCCAAGGTGGACGCCGGGGACCGCGAGCACCCCGACCACCGGACCGTCGCGCAGGCGCTCGCGCTGGCCGCGCTGCCGGTCGCCGTGGTCGGGGATCTCGGCCAGGTCATGGTGTGCGCGGTGATCATCCTCGGCGTGCTGCTCGCCTCCGGCGCGGCCAACCGCTGGGTGCTCGGACTGGTGCTGGCCGGTGCGGCGGGCGCCGTCGCGGTGTGGGCGTTCGGCCTGCTCGACCAGTACCAGCTCAACCGCTTCGCCGCGTTCGCCAACCCGGCGCTCGATCCCTCCGGCGTGGGCTACAACACCAACCAGGCCCGCATCGCGATCGGCTCGGGCGGCCTGTTCGGCACCGGGCTGTTCCAGGGCTCGCAGACCACCGGCCAGTTCGTCCCCGAGCAGCAGACGGACTTCATCTTCACCGTCGCGGGCGAGGAGCTGGGCTTCGTCGGCGGCTCGCTCATCCTGCTCCTGCTGGGCGTCGTGCTGTGGCGGGCCTGCCGCATCGCCCGGGAGGCCACCGACCTCTACAGCACGATCATCGCCGCCGGCGTCGTCGCCTGGTTCGCGTTCCAGTCCTTCGAGAACATCGGCATGTCGCTGGGCATCATGCCCGTCGCCGGCCTGCCCCTGCCGTTCGTCTCCTACGGCGGCACGTCGATGTTCGCCGTCTGGATCGCCATCGGCCTGTTGCAGTCGGTGCGCATACAGCGTCCGCTCTCGGCGTGAGCCCCGGCCCGGCGGTGGGCCGCCGCCAGGACCGGTACGCTGGAGGATCAGGCCCGCAGCGGCCGCTCCGCAGACCCGCCACCGACGTATCCCCGAGGACACCTGCCATGCCTGTCGAGTCGGTCTTCCCGCGCCTGGAGGCCCTGCTTCCGCACGTCCAGAAGCCGATCCAGTACGTCGGCGGTGAGCTGAACTCCACCGTCAAGGAGTGGGACGACACGGACGTGCGCTGGGCGCTGATGTACCCGGACGCATACGAGGTGGGGCTGCCCAACCAGGGCGTCATGATCCTCTACGAAGTGCTCAACGAGCGCGAGGGCGTCCTGGCCGAGCGCACCTACAGCGTGTGGCCGGACCTGGAGGAGCTGATGCGCGAGCACCGGGTGCCCCAGTTCACCGTGGACGCGCACCGGCCCGTCGGCGCGTTCGACCTCTTCGGCGTCTCCTTCTCCACCGAACTGGGCTACACCAACCTGCTCACCGCGCTGGACCTCGCCGGCATCCCGCTGGACGCGGCCGACCGCACCGAGGACCACCCCGTGGTCATCGCCGGCGGGCACGCCGCGTTCAACCCCGAGCCCATCGCCGACTTCGTGGACTGCGCGGTCGTCGGCGACGGCGAGCAGGCCGTGCTGGAGATCACCGAGATCGTCCGCGCCTGGAAGGCCGAGGGCCGCCCCGGGGGCCGCGAGGAGCTGCTGTTCCGCCTGGCGCGCACCGGCGGCGTCTACGTGCCGCGCTTCTACGACGTCGAGTACCTGGCCGACGGCCGGATCGCGCGCGTCGTGCCCAACCGCTCCGGGGTGCCGTGGCGGGTGTCCAAGCACACCGTGATGGACCTGGACGAGTGGCCGTACCCCAAGCAGCCGCTGGTGCCGCTGGCCGAGACGGTGCACGAGCGGATGTCCGTGGAGATCTTCCGCGGCTGCACCCGCGGCTGCCGCTTCTGCCAGGCCGGCATGATCACCCGGCCGGTGCGCGAGCGCTCCATCACCGGCATCGGCGAGATGGTGGACAAGGGCCTGAAGAACACCGGCTTCGAGGAGGTCGGCCTGCTGTCCCTCTCCTCGGCCGACCACAGCGAGATCGCCGACGTCGCCAAGGGGCTGGCCGACCGGTACGAGGAGGACAAGATCGGCCTCTCGCTGCCCTCCACCCGCGTCGACGCCTTCAACATCGACCTGGCCAACGAGCTGACCCGCAACGGCCGCCGCTCCGGCCTGACGTTCGCGCCGGAGGGCGGCAGCGAGCGCATCCGCAAGGTCATCAACAAGATGGTCTCCGAAGAGGACCTGATCCGCACGGTGGCCACCGCCTACGGCAACGGCTGGCGGCAGGTGAAGCTGTACTTCATGTGCGGCCTGCCCACCGAGACCGACGAGGACGTGCTCCAGATCGCGGACATGGCCACCCGGGTCATCGCCAAGGGCCGCGAGGTCTCCGGCTCGGGCGACATCCGCTGCACCGTGTCCATCGGCGGCTTCGTGCCCAAGCCGCACACCCCGTTCCAGTGGGCCCCGCAGCTCTCCCCGGAGGAGACCGACGCCCGCCTGGAGAAGCTGCGCGAGCGCATCCGCGGCGACAAGAAGTACGGCCGCTCCATCGGCTTCCGCTACCACGACGGCAAGCCCGGCATCGTGGAGGGCCTGCTCTCGCGCGGTGACCGCCGGGTGGGCGACGTCATCCGCGCCGTCTACGAGGCCGGCGGCCGCTTCGACGGGTGGCGCGAGTACTTCAGCTACGACCTGTGGATGGACTGCGCCGACAAGGCGCTGACCGCCCACGGCGTCGACGTGGACTGGTACACCACCCGCGAGCGCGGCTACGAGGAGGTCCTGCCCTGGGACCACCTGGACTCCGGGCTCGACAAGGACTGGCTGTGGGAGGACTGGCAGGACGCCCTCGACGAGACCGAGGTCGAGGACTGCCGCTGGACCCCGTGCTTCGACTGCGGCGTCTGCCCCCAGCTCGACACCGAGATCCAGATCGGCCCCACCGGCAAGAAGCTCCTGCCCCTGACGGTCGTGAAGTAGCCTTCCCGATGCCCGAGCTGGTCCTGCCCACCACCGCGGTGCACGCCTCCTTCCTCGGCGCGATGCGGGAGCTGGTCGAGGAGGGGCGCGGCGGTCCGGACGACGGGTCGATGGTCGGCCGCGACCTGCGCACCTACGGTCCGCGCTGGCACGAGCCGGAGGGGTTCGCCGCCTACGTCAGCGCCGTGCGCGCCGACGCGGCGCCCCGCACCGCGCGCCCGCCCGGTCACGTGCCGACCACCACCTGGTGGTGGGTGGACGGCGCGGTCTACCTCGGCCGCATCTCCGTGCGGCACGAGCTCACCCAGCGCCTGCTGGACTGGGGCGGCTCCGTCGGCTACGACGTGCGGCCCTCCGCCCGCCGCCGCGGACACGCCACCGCGATGCTGCGCGCGGTGCTCCCGCACGCGGCCGAGCTGGGCTTCGACCCCGTCCTGGTCACCTGCGACCACGACAACGCCGCGTCACGCACGGTGATCGAGCGCTGCGGGGGCGTCTTCGAGGACCGCCGTGCGGAGAAGCTCCGCTACTGGGTGCCGACCTCGGGCGGCCGGACCCGGCAGTAGTCTGGGAGCACCGACCGAAACCGCGTCGAGGGCGTGAGCCGCTCGGCGCACAGCGCAAGGAGAAGGACCCTGGGGAAGCGACAGCCCGAAGGCCCGCCGCCCGCACCCGCCGTGCAGCGCGTCCGTCTGCGCTACACCAAGCGCGGCCGCCTGAGGTTCACCAGCCACCGCGACTTCCAGCGCGCCTTCGAGCGGGCGCTGCGCCGCGCCGAGGTGCCGATGGCCTACTCGGCCGGGTTCACCCCGCACCCCAAGGTCTCCTACGCGAACGCCGCGCCCACCGGCACGGCCAGCGAGGCCGAGTACCTGGAGATCGCCCTCACCGAGCGCCGCGACCCGGCGCTGCTGCGCGAACTGCTGGACGCCTCGCTGCCGCCGGGCCTGGACGTCACCGACGCGGTCGAGGCCCACACCTCCGGCTTCGCCGACCGGCTCACCGCCTCCGAGTGGCGGCTGCGCCTGGACGGCGTCGCGCCCGCCGAGGCCGCCCGGGCCGCCTCGGCCTTCCTGGCCGCGCCCGCCGTGGAGGTCCAGCGCGAGACGAAAAAGGGGTTGCGCACCTTCGACGCGCGTGCTGCGGTGGCCGCCCTGGAGGCGGCCGCGGACGACGGGCCGGGCGGGGCCGATAGGCCGGGACCGGCTTCCTGTGCGATACTGCGCCTGGTAGTGCGGCACCTGACACCTGCCGTACGACCCGACGACGTCCTGACCGGACTCCGCACGGCGGCCGGCCTGGCGCCGCCGGTCCCCGCTGGGGTGACCAGGCTGGCGCAGGGGCCGCTGGACGAGGAGACCGGGACGGTGACCGATCCGCTGGCGCCCGACCGCGACGCTACCCCCGTCGCGACGGCGCACGGATCGACCGCTTAGGACCGACGTCGCGGCGCCGCCGCCGAGCCAGGCACCAGGGAGCCACCCGGGTACCGCCGGACGGTAGGCGCACCCACCGACAGACTTTCGCCGTAGCCGGGCCCGTGGCACGGAACCGGCGAGTGACACGACAGCTCCCGTGCGGCGCACGCGCCCCGGCCGCGACAGCGTCCCGTTGCCGCGAGCCGTGGCGAGCGCGGGCGACGCACAGTGGGAGCGTGACGGGAGAAACCCCCGCATGCTCGAACCGACAGACCCCGCTTCGGCGGAGCCCACCGAGGAGAACACCCCCGGCGGCAGCCTTCCCCCGCGCCGCCGGCGCCGGGCGGCCAGCCGTCCGGCCGGCGCCCCGGCCCCCGCGCCGGAGGCGTCCGCCGACACCCCCGCCGAGCCCGCGTCCGCCGCGGAGCGGTCGGCCGGTACGTCCGAGCCGGCCGAGGCCGCATCGCCGGCCGAGCCCCCGCAGGCGGCCGCGGAGCCCCCCGCCAAGCCCGCCCGCACCCGCCGCCGCGCCACCCGCAAGGTGGCCGCCCCCGCGCCCACGGAGGAGGAGACCGCCCAGGAGCCCGCCGAGGAGTCCGCGGAAGAGCCCGCCGCACCGGCGAAGCGGTCGTCCGCCACGGCCAGGCGGGCCACGCAGAAGCCCGTGGTCAAGGCCGCGGCGAGGGGCAGGAGCGGCGCGAAGGGCAAGAACGCCGCCCCGCGTCCCGAGGACGAGGAGTCCGTCGACGTGGCCGAGAAGGCCGCCGACCAGGCCGGGAGCAAGCCCGCCGGGCAGCAGCCCACCGTGCCCGCCTTCGGTGCCACCGGCCTGTTCCAGCCGCCGGTCTTCACCGAGCCCGCCTTCCAGACCCCGCAGAGCGTCGCCGAGCAGCGCGCCGGAGCCGCCGGAACGGCGGACGACGAGGACGAGGACGAGGAGAGCAGGGCCGCGGACGCCGTGGTCGAGCCGGAGCGTCCCGCCCGCCGCCGGCGCCGCCGTGGCGCGGACCCGGAGCCGGACGCCGGCCGGGCCCGCCAGGAGGCGCCCGCCGCACCGGCCGCCCCGGCCGCCGAGGCCGCCGAGGCCGATGCCGAGGACGACGCCGAGGCCGACACCGAGGACCGCCAGGACGCCGACGAGAGCGGCGAGCGCCCGGCGCGGCGTCGCCGCCGGGGCGGCCGCCGCCGTCGGCGCGGCGACAGCGCCGAGGACGGCGAGGGCACCGATCAGCGGGACGGCGAGGAGCCCGCGCACGCCGGGCGCGCCGACGACGAGCCCCGTGCCGAGAGCCACGACGACACCGACGGCGACGACGACGGCCCGGCCGACGAGGGCGGCGCCGCCAACTCCAGCAGCAGCAGTTCCCGGCGTCGGCGCCGCCGCCGTCGGCGCAGCGGCGACGAGGGCCCGCAGAGCGAGCCCGCCGCCACCGTGGACGACCCCGAGCGCACGGTCGTGAAGGTGCGCGAGCCGCGCAAGAAGAAGGCCGAGGACGAGGGCGACGGCGTGCAGGCCGTCAAGGGCTCCACTCGGCTGGAGGCCAAGAAGCAGCGCCGCCGCGAGGGCCGCGAGCAGGGCCGCCGCCGGGTGCCGATCATCACCGAGGCCGAGTTCCTCGCGCGCCGCGAGGCGGTCAAGCGCGAGATGATCGTCCGGCAGAGCGGCGAGCGCACGCAGATCGCCGTGCTGGAGGACGACGTCCTCGTCGAGCACTTCGTGAACAAGGAGCAGGCGTCCTCCTACGTCGGCAACGTGTATCTGGGCAAGGTCCAGAACGTCCTGCCGTCGATGGAGGCCGCCTTCGTCGACATCGGCAAGGGCCGCAACGCCGTGCTCTACGCCGGCGAGGTGAACTTCGAGGCGCTCGGCGTCTCCGGCGGCCCCCGGCGCATTGAGACGGCACTGAAGTCCGGCCAGCCGGTGCTGGTGCAGGTCACCAAGGACCCGATCGGCCACAAGGGCGCCCGGCTCACCAGCCAGGTCTCCCTGCCGGGCCGCTACCTGGTGTACGTGCCCGAGGGCTCGATGACCGGCATCAGCCGCAAGCTGCCCGACACCGAGCGGTCCCGGCTGAAGACGATCCTGAAGCGGGTCGTCCCCGAGAACGCGGGCGTCATCGTGCGCACCGCGGCCGAGGGCGCCAGCGAGGACGAGCTCGCCCGCGACGTCCAGCGGCTGCAGGCGCAGTGGGAGGACATCAAGAGGAAGGCGCAGAAGGGCAACGCCCCCACGCTGCTGTACGGCGAGCCGGACATGACCGTCCGCGTGGTGCGCGACATCTTCAACGAGGACTTCACCAAGGTCGTCGTCAGCGGGGACGAGGCGTGGGACACCATCCACGGCTACGTCACGCACGTGGCGCCCGACCTCGCCGAG
Source organism: Streptomyces marinisediminis (assembly GCF_026262575.1). Lineage (GTDB taxonomy): Bacteria > Actinomycetota > Actinomycetes > Streptomycetales > Streptomycetaceae > Streptomyces > Streptomyces marinisediminis. Next base: position 76,231 of record NZ_JAPKFL010000014.1, on the reverse strand, counting down.
CGGCTGCAGAAGTGGACTGCCGAGGTCGACGTCTTCGCCACCTACCGGATCGACGAGCAACTGATGAAGGCGCTGGACCGCAAGGTCTGGCTGCCCAGCGGCGGCTCCCTGGTGATCGACCGGACCGAGGCGATGATCGTCGTCGACGTCAACACCGGAAAGTTCACCGGTCAGGGCGGCAACCTGGAGGAGACGGTCACCAGGAACAACCTGGAGGCGGCCGAGGAGATCGTGCGCCAGCTACGCCTGCGCGACCTCGGCGGCATCATCGTGATCGACTTCATCGACATGGTGCTGGAGTCCAACCGCGAGCTGGTGCTGCGGCGCCTGCTGGAGTGCCTGGGCCGCGACCGCACCAAGCACCAGGTCGCCGAGGTGACCTCGCTCGGGCTGGTGCAGATGACGCGCAAGCGGGTCGGCCAGGGGCTGCTGGAGTCGTTCTCCGAACCCTGCACGCACTGCAACGGGCGCGGACTCCTCGTCCACATGGAGCAGGCCCACGCGGCGGGCGGTGGAGGTGGCAAGCGCGGCAAGAAGAAGGGCCGGGGCGGCGGCCAGCCGGAGCCCGTGGCCGAGCCCGCGCCGGTCGAGTCCGCCCCCGCACCGGAGCCGGTGGCGGCCGCGGAGCCGAAGACCCGGCCCGAGCCCGCCTTCGAGCCCGACGACGAGCTGTACAGCAGCGTCGCGGAGGCGGAGGAGGCCGCGTCCCGCCACGGACGCCGGGGCCGCCGCCGCGTCTCCCGGGGAGCCGAGGCGCCCCCGGCCGAGGCAGCGCCCGCCGAGGAGCGGGCCACCGAGCCGGAGATCGCCGAGCCGGTGACCGCCGAGTCGGCGACCCCGGAGTCGGCGACCGCCGAGCCGGAGCCCGCGGTCGCGCCGGCGCCGGCCACCCCCGCCCGCACGCGGCGCCGGGGCAGCCGCAAGGTGTCGGTGCCCGCCGGCGCCCCGGTGGCGGCCGACGAGGACGCGGTGACGGTCCTCCCGGCGACGGCGTCCGGGCAGCCCGAGCCCGAGCGGCCCGTGGTCGCTGAGGCGCGGCCCGTGGACGCCCCGGCGGAGGAGCCCGCGCCCGCCCGGCGCCGTCGTGCCAGCCGCAAGGTGTCGGTGCCCGCCGGACCGCCGAAGGAGGCCGAGGAGTCCGCCGTGACGGTCGTCGCGGCGACGGCGTCCGAGCAGTCCGAGCAGTCCGAGCCCGGATACGGGCAGGCCGAGCCCGAGTCCGTGCAGTCGGTGGTCGCTGAGGCGCGGCCCGTGGACGCCCCGTCGGAGGAGCCCGCGCCCGCCCGGCGCCGTCGTGCGAGCCGCAAGGTGTCGGTGCCCGCCGGTGCCCCGGTGGCGGCCGACGAGGACGCGGTGACGGTCCTCCCGGCCGCCGCGCCGGGCGAGCCCGTCGCGGAGTCGGTGCCCGAGCCGGAGCCTGCCACCGCGGCGGCGGCCACCACGCCCACCCGGCGCCGGGTCACCCGCCGGGTGTCCGCACCGGTGGCGGCGCCGGAGTCGGACGCCCCCGAGGCCATCGTGCTCCCCGCGGCCCAGCAGCCCGCCGAGCCGCAGCCCGCCGAGCCGCAGGCCCCGGCCGCCGCCCCGGCGGACGAGGCCCCGGCCGCCCCGGCCGAAGCGGCTCCGGGGGACGAGGCGCAGGCGAAGCCGGCGAAGAAGACGGCCAGGAAGACGGCGGCGAAGAAGGCTTCCGCCAAGAAGGCCGCCACCAAGGCGACGGCCAAGAAGACGGCGGCGAAGAAGACCACCGCCAAGAAGGCCGCCACCAAGACGACGGCCAAGAAGGCCGCCGCCACGTCGGCGGCGAAGAAGACGACCGCGAAGAAGACCGCCACCAAGAAGGCGGCCGCCTCCGGCCCGTCCTCGACCGACGACTGACCCGCACGGCGCCGCCCGGGGAGGGGAGCACACGCCCGCCTCCCCGGGGCGGCGCCGGGCCGCCCGGCCCGGTTTGACCGTGCTGGTGGAAGGCCCGTAATCTTGACCGTCGGCGTGTCACCGTACACGCCGCGCTCCTGAGCACCTCCCTCCTTCGCGGTCCCGGGCCGTGCGGGAGAGGCCGCTCCATCCCTCCGGACCGTCGCGGGCAGCAGGCCCGCGCGCGGGCGGCTGGCATCAGGGGTTTCCGACCACGAGCGAGAGAGAGATCCGCGTGTACGCCATCGTGCGCACCGGCGGTCGCCAGCAGAAGGTTGCTGTCGGCGACGTCATCGAGGTTGACCGAATGTCCGCGAGCAAGGTCGGCGACAGCGTCGAGCTCTCGACCGTCCTCCTGGTCGACGGCGACGCCATCACCAGCGACCCGTGGGTGCTCGCCGGCGTGAAGGTCCAGGCCGAGGTCGTGGACCACCACAAGGGCACCAAGATCGACATCCAGAAGTACAAGAACAAGACCGGTTACAAGAAGCGCATCGGCCACCGCCAGCTCCACACCGCGCTGAAGATCACCGGCATCGACGCCCCGGCGAAGTGAGGGACTGAGAACAGATGGCACACAAGAAGGGCGCATCGTCCACCCGGAACGGCCGCGACTCCAACGCCAAGCGCCTCGGCGTGAAGCGCTTCGGCGGTCAGGTCGTGAGCGCGGGCGAGATCCTGGTCCGCCAGCGCGGCACCCACTTCCACCCCGGCGCGGGCGTCGGCCGTGGCGGCGATGACACGCTGTTCGCGCTGGCCGCCGGTGCCGTGGAGTTCGGCACGGCCCGGGGCCGCAAGGTCGTCAACATCGTTCCGGCCGGCAAGTAACGCCGACACCGGGCACGACGCAGCATCCTGCCGAGGGCGGACCGCCTCACTCGCGCGACGCGCGGGGAAGCGGTGCCGCCCTCGGCGTGTTACACAGCGTGGTGCGGGCACCGTCCCGTATCCACCGAACCAGCCAGCCGGGAGGCATCCTCATGACCACCTTCGTGGACCGCGTCGAGCTGCACGTCGCCGCGGGTAACGGAGGACACGGCTGTGCCTCCGTGCACCGGGAGAAGTTCAAGCCGCTGGGCGGCCCGGACGGCGGGAACGGCGGCCGGGGCGGAGACGTCGTCCTCGTCGTCGACCAGAGCGTGACCACGCTGCTGGAGTACCACCACGGCCCGCACCGCAAGGCCACCAACGGCAAGCCGGGCGCGGGCGGACTGCGCGCGGGCCCCGGCGGGCAGGACCTGGTGCTGCCGGTGCCCGACGGCACGGTCGTGCTCGACAAGCGCGGCAACGTGCTGGCCGACCTGGTGGGGGAGGGCACCAGCTTCGTCGCCGCCGAGGGCGGCCGCGGCGGGCTGGGCAACGCCGCGCTCTCCTCGCCGCGCCGCAAGGCCCCGGGCTTCGCGCTGCTGGGCGTGCCCGGTCAGGTGCGCGACATCGTCCTGGAGCTGAAGACCGTCGCCGACGTGGCCCTGGTGGGCTACCCCTCGGCCGGGAAGTCCTCGCTGATCTCCGTGCTCTCGGCGGCCAAGCCCAAGATCGCCGACTACCCGTTCACCACGCTGGTGCCCAACCTGGGCGTGGTGACGGCCGGCTCGACCGTCTACACCGTCGCGGACGTGCCCGGACTCATCCCCGGTGCCAGCGAGGGCCGGGGCCTGGGCCTGGAGTTCCTGCGGCACGTGGAGCGGTGCGAGGTGCTCGTGCACGTCCTGGACACCGCCACGCTGGAGTCCGACCGGGACCCCGTGTCCGACCTCGACGCCATCGAGCGGGAGCTGGCCGAGTACGGGCGCGGCCTGGCCGACCGGCCCCGCGTCGTGGTGCTCAACAAGGTGGACGTGCCCGACGGCGAGGAGCTGGCCGCGATGGTCCGGCCGGACCTGGAGGCGCGCGGCTACCGCGTGTTCGAGGTCTCCGCCGTCAGCCGCGCGGGGCTGAAGGAGCTGTCGTTCGCGCTGGCCGGGATCGTCGCCGAGGCGCGGGCCGCGCGTCCGAAGCAGGAGGCCACCCGCATCGTCATCCGCCCGCAGGCGGTGGACGAGAGCGGCTTCACCGTGAGCAGGGAGGCCGAGGGCCTGTTCCGGGTGCGCGGTGACAAGCCCGAGCGCTGGGTGCGGCAGACCGACTTCAACAACGACGAGGCCGTCGGCTACCTCGCCGACCGCCTCAACCGCCTGGGGGTGGAGGAGGAGCTGCTCCGGGCCGGCGCGCGCGAGGGCGACGGCGTGGCCATCGGCCCCGAGGAGGACGCCGTGGTCTTCGACTGGGAGCCGAGCGTCATGGCGGGCGCCGAGATGCTGGGCCGCCGCGGCGAGGACCACCGCATGGACGGCGTGCGGCCGGCCGCGCAGCGCCGGCGCGACCGCGAGGCCGAGCGCGACGAGGACCACCAGGGCCACCAAGGCCACCAGAACTTCGACCCGTTCGGCTGATCGCGGGGGACCCGCACGCGGCGGTGGCCGCCACCCCGGACCGGGGGTGGCGGCCACCGCCGCGTGCGGGGAGGGCGCCGCCCGGGGGCGCCTCTCAGGTCGTCAGGGAGTCCTCGGCGTCCTCCGCGCCGCCCGGCACCTCGTCGCCCAGGCTGCGGCGGGTCGCCTCCCTGAGCCCCTGCTCCCGCTCCTGTTCCGCGGGGCCGGGCCGCGCCGTGCGCGTGCGGGCGAGCCGGGCCCGGCGGGCGTCGGCGCGGGCACACAGCGCCTGGGCGGCGGCGTTGAACCGGGCCAGGGAGGGCGGGTCGGCCGGGCCCAGCAGGTGGGTCTTGAGCTCCGCGCGCGCCCCGGCCAGCGTGTCCCGGCGCGGGTCGCGCACGGCGGCCAGCAGCTCGGGCACCCCGGCCGCGTCCGGCGCGAGCACCGTGGCCGCGCGCACCGTCGGGTACGCGGCGCGGAAGCGGGCCTCCGTGAGCCCGCTGGTGTTGGCCACCGCGTAGGGCTTCTCGCTGCTGAGGTAGTCCGAGACGACGCTGGAGACGTCGCTGACCAGCAGGTCCGCCTGGTTGAAGCAGGAGTAGATGCCCGGCCGCGGGCCGGTGACCACCTGGTGCTCCCACTGCGGCAGCGAGGCCCAGAACGCCTCCTCCCAGGCCGCCTGCGCCGCCGCCACGGCGTCGGCCCGCCCGGCGTCGGGCACCGACTGGAGCAGCATCCGCTCGACCTCGTCGGAGCTGGGCCGGAAGGTGGTGGTGGCCAGCTCGTCCAGCTCGGCGGTGCGGCGCGCCAGCTCCGCGGCGGCCCGGGCGCCCGGCCGGGTCCGGCCGGACTCGGCGGCCCGCGCGGCGTTCGCCTCGGCGATCAGCGCCCGGACGCGCTCGTCGGCGCGCCCGGCCCGGGGGTCGACCGAGCCCGTCATGGGGTGCGGCTTGTAGAGCAGCCGCACGCCCGGGTCGGCCAGCAGCGCGCGGACCAGGTTCTCCCCGGCGAGCATGATCGAGGTGTTGCCCGGGTCGTCCGTCCACCCCTCCCACGTCGGGGCGTACAGCACGGTCGTCCACGGGCCGGCGGGCGGACCCGCGTACGGCAGGATCGGCGCGAGCTGCGGGCGGCCGACCTCCACCACGTCGCGGTCGTCCACGCCGATGTCGGCGGCCTGGTAGCGCTCGCGCGCGGCGGGCCCGGCCACCCACACCTCGTCGTAGGCCTTGGCGTAGGGGTTGCAACTGGAGAGCTTGTCACTCTCGCCGTGGTTGACGAACGCGTGCTTGATCGTGGGGATGCGCAGCACCTGGGAGGTCTTCCCGGAGTTCGCCGGGTGGATCATCATCTTCAGCGACGAGTGCTCCAGCGCCATCAGGTGCGCCACCTTCGGGATGCACACGACCGGCACGTCCGTCGCCTCGATCTTCTGCAGCATGAACCGCTCGCGCAGCACGATCAGCGGCTTGCCGTCCAGCGCGGCGAGGGTGGTGAGCCACATGTTGGCCTGGTAGGCGGAGCTGGCGCCGCCGGAGAAGTACATGGCGTGCGTGGGCCGGTACGCCTGGAGCCAGCCGTCCAGCCAGGCGAGCACGGTCCGCTCGCTGGGCGCCCGCTTGCGGCCCACCAGCCACGTCGCCGCCCAGAGCGTCCCGCCCAGGAACAGCGCCAGCGACAGGCCGACGCCGGCCAGGCCCCACACCGGCTCGGCGAGCCCCGCGGTCAGCAGCAGCCCGGCGGTGGCCGGGACCATGAACACCAGCAGCCGGCGGCCGGGCTGGCGGGCCAGGATGCGCGGGGGAGCGGGGCTCAGCCGCAGCTCCGTGGCGTCCACGTTGCGCGTGAGCACCGGAAGCGCGCGCTCGCGCCGGATCAGCAGCGCCACCACCTGGCAGCCGAAGTGCACGCCGTACGCGCACACCAGCCCGGTGACCAGGGGCCACTCCGCCACCGGGTCGAACCCGGGGATGCGCACCAGGCCGAGCAGCAGGAGCATGTCGCGCATGAGCTGGCGGGTGGAGGCGTCGCAGCGCACCCGGCCCAGCAGCGCGAGCAGGTGCGGGTAGCGGTGGTGCAGGAACACGTCGAGCGCGAGCCCGGTGGCCGAGGCGGCGATGAACAGCGGCACGCTGGGCAGCAGCGCCCCGGCGAGCTGGGCGGCGAAGAGCACCAGCAGTCCGAGGAGCGCGGCGAGCTGCCCCTTGCGTTGGATGAGAAGTCCGGCGAACGACACGGGTGGCATTCTCTCGTGGGAAGGAGGCGGGGGCGAACAGGGCAGGGCGCGGCGTCGCCGGTGAACGGTCACTTGCGGTCGACCGTACGGCACGGGAACGGAGCCCGACCTTTGCGCGATCACAGCCTACGCGCCCCGGCCCCGCCCGCTCGGCGCGCCCGTCGGCCGCCGCCGGGCCGCCGCGCGGGCCGGGCCCGCCCCGGACCCGCCTCCCCGGCCCGCACCCGACGTGCCCGCGCCGTCGCCCGCGTGCGGCGGCCGCTGCCGGGGGCGCGCGTCCGCGCCGTGGACCGGCGCGCGGTGGGCGGGCCGGCTGGCGTAGATTGCGGCCGTAGGAGCAGGGACGCACGGCTGGGGGCAGCAGGTGGCAGGCGACGACATCCGGCGCGACGTGGTGCGCGCGCGGCGGATCGTGGTGAAGGTCGGCTCCTCCTCGCTGACCACCGCCGCCGGCGGCCTGGACGCCGACCGGGTGGACGCGCTGGTGGACGTGCTCGCCGCGCACGGGGAGAGGGAGATCGTGCTCGTCTCCTCCGGCGCGATCGCCGCGGGGCTGGCCCCGCTGCGGCTGGAGCGGCGGCCGCGCGACCTCGCCCGGCAGCAGGCGGCGGCCAGCGTCGGCCAGGGCCTGCTGGTGGCCCGCTACACCGCCTCCTTCGCCCGCTACGGACGGCGCGTCGGCCAGGTGCTGCTCACCTCCGACGACACCAGCAGGCGCGGCCACTACCGCAACGCCTACCGCACGCTGGAGCAGCTTCTGCGGATGGGCGCGGTCCCGGTCGTGAACGAGAACGACACCATCGCCACCGACGAGATCCGCTTCGGCGACAACGACCGCCTCGCCGCGCTCGTCGCCCACCTGGTCCGCGCCGACCTGCTGGTGCTGCTCTCCGACGTGGACGGGCTGTACGACGGCGACCCCCGCCTGCCCGGCTCCACCCGCGTCGCGGAGGTGCACGGCCCCGACGACCTGGCGGACGTCACACTGGGCAGCGTCGGCGCCGCGGGCGTGGGCACCGGCGGGATGGTGACGAAGGTGGACGCCGCCCGCATCGCCGCGGGTGCGGGCATCCCGGTGGTGCTGACCTCCGCCAGCCGGGCCGCCGACGCGCTCGCCGGCCGGGTCACCGGCACCCTCTTCCACCGCACCGGTCGCCGTTCGGCCGACCGCCTGCTGTGGCTGGCGCACGCCTCCAGCCCGCGCGGCGCCCTGGTGCTGGACGCCGGTGCCGTCGAGGCGGTCGTGAAGCGCCGCACCTCGCTGCTGCCCGCGGGCGTGGAGCGGGTGGAGGGGGAGTTCTCCGCGGGGGACCCGGTGGAGCTGCGCGACACCGGTGGCCGGCCCGTCGCGCGCGGGTTGGTCAACTATGACGCCAAGGAGATCCCGCAGCTCCTGGGCCGCTCGACCCGGGAGCTGGCCCGCGACCTCGGCCCGGAGTACGAACGCGAGATCGTCCACCGCGACGACCTCGTCCTGCTGCGGTAGCCCTCGCCCGCCGCGCGGGAGCGCCCGTGCCGGTGTGCGTACGCGCTCGCACACGGCGTAAGCACGGGGCCGCGGGCGTCAGCCTTTCCACGGACAGCTTCGCGAAAACGGCCACGCGCGCGGCGCCGTCCTGGTCAACTGTGGGGCGGTGGACCGGACGGCGGTCCGCCGGGCAGCGACGCCAGCAGCGCAGAAGGAGGCCGCCGTGAGACGACTGGTGAGCGTCGGCGAGGGCGCTCCCGGGCGGAACCTCGTGCCGCCGAAGGTTCCGCACCAGGCCACGCAGGAGGAGGCGCGGGCCGCGCGGGGCGAGGTGAACCGCCTGTGGCACGTCACCCTGAGCGTCTCGGGGCCCGAGGCCCCGCTGGGCGAGGTCCGGCGCGGCCTGGAGCAGCTCGCGCACGACCACCCCTTCCTCCTCACCAGCCGCTACGCCAACGACCACGCCGAAATCCGGTACTGGGAGGAGGCGCGGGACCTGCGGGACGCCGCCGCCGTGGCACTGCGGCTGTGGGGCGAGCACCGGGCGAGCGCACGGCTGCCTCCGTGGGAGATCGTCGGGCTGGAGGTCATCGACCGCGCCACGTACCAGCAGCGGGTCGCCGAGGGCTACGGGCCGCCCCCGGCCGCCCCCGTGGGCGTCCACCCGTTCTGAGCGGCCGGAAGCCGCGGCGGCCCGTGGCCCGGGCCGCCGGAGTCCCGGTGGCGTGGGGGCCGCGGCGCGGAGCCCGGGCGGCGCGGTGCGGGCGCGGTGGGCGGGTGCCCGGTCGACGGACGCGCCGAGCGGGCGTCTCGCACCGTGGACGCGGGCGTGAGAAGGCCCGGCCGCCTGGCTTACGCTGGCCGCATGAGCAGCGCTGTCACGCCCTCCCCGACGCCCGCCGCCGACGCGGCACCGGCCCGCCCGGCGGCCGAGCCCTCCGCCGTACGGGAGACCGCCCGCCGGGCGCAGGACGCCGCCACCCACCTCGCGCCCCTGCCGCGCACCGTGCGGGACGCCGCGCTGCTGGCGATCGCCGACGCCCTGGTGGCCAGGACCGGGGAGATCACCGCCGCCAACGCCGAGGACGTCGCCCGCGCCCGCGAGGCCGGGACGCCCGACGCCATCGTGGACCGGCTGACCCTCACCCCGGAGCGCGTCGCCGCGATCGCCGCCGACGTCCGGGACGTGGTGGCCCTGCCCGACCCGGTCGGCGAGGTGGTGCGCGGCTCCACGCTGCCGAACGGGCTGGAACTGCGCCAGCTCCGCGTGCCGCTCGGCGTCGTCGGCATCATCTACGAGGCCCGGCCCAACGTCACCGTGGACGCGGCGGCGCTGTGCCTGAAGTCGGGCAACGCGGTCCTGCTGCGCGGCTCCTCCTCCGCCTACGCCTCCAACACCGCGCTGGTCGCCGTGGTGCGCGACGCCGTGGTGAGCGCGGGGCTGCCCGCCGACGCCGTGCAGCTCGTGCCCGGGCAGAGCCGGGAGAGCGTCACGGAGCTGATGACGGCCAGGGGCCTGGTGGACGTGCTGATCCCCCGGGGCGGCGCCGCGCTGATCAAGGCCGTCGTCGAGGGCTCGACCGTGCCGGTCATCGAGACGGGCAGCGGCAACTGCCACGTCTACGTCGACGAGCGGGCGGACGTGGACATGGCCGTCGACATCCTGGTCAACGCCAAGGCGCAGCGCCCGAGCGTGTGCAACGCGGCCGAGACGGTGCTGGTGCACGCGGGCGTCGCCGACGCCTTCCTGCCCCGGGCGCTCACGGCGCTGGCCGACGCCGGCGTCACGGTGCACGGTGACGAGGCGTGGCAGCGGGCCGGCGACGGCGTCGTGCCCGCCACCGAGGAGGACTTCGCGAGCGAGTACCTCTCCTACGACATCGCCGCCGCCGTGGTGCCCGACCTGGACGCCGCCGTCGCCCACATCCGCCGCTACAGCTCCCGCCACTCCGAGGCGATCGTCACCCGCGACACCGCGGCGGCCCACCGGTTCGTGACGCTGGTGGACTCCGCCGCCGTGCTGGTCAACGCCTCCACCCGGTTCACCGACGGCAGCCAGTTCGGCTACGGCGCGGAGATCGGCATCTCCACCCAGAAGCTGCACGCGCGCGGCCCCATGGGCCTGCCCGAACTCACCTCCACCAAGTACGTCGTCACCGGCGACGGGCACGTGCGCACCTGACGGCCCGCCGCAGCCACGGCCGTCCGGGAGGTGGCGCGAATTCCCCGCTTCCCCTGCCCCGGACGGCCGATGCGGTCTACGCTGGTGCCGTGCCGGACGAGGCGAAGGGCCGGCCGTCCTTTGACGGCGACGAGCCCGACCACCGCGAGCACGGAGGAGCGGACGACGCGTTCGCCCCCGTGGTGTTCGACGAGGACTTCGTGCGGGCCGCCACCCTCCACGAACCCAGTGCCGCCGAGCGCGCCCTCGCCGCGGCGCAGGCCCGCGCCGAGGCCGAGGCGGCCGCCCGGGAGGACGCCCACGGCCACCAGCCGGACGAGGGCCACGATGAGGTCGACGGACACGAGGCCGACCGCCCCCACGGCGCCGAGGACCACGACGTCTTCGGCCCGCCCGACGCGTGGCCCGGGTACCGCGCGCGGTACGGCCGCGACGCCCCGCCCCGCCGCCCGGACGTCGTCGAGCCGTACGAGGGCCTCGACGGCCGCGGCGCCCCCGACCACCACGGCGGCTACGACGGCTACGGGAGTTACGACGGCGCGCACGGCTACGACCGGTACGGCGACGGCGGCTTCGCCGACTTCGGCGGCGTCACCGGCTTCGGCGGCTTCGGCGGCCATGACGGCGACGGCGGTCACGGCGGCCCGCGCGGCGACGGCGGCGGCCTCGGGAGCGGGGAGATGCGCCACCGCTGCGGCGGCTACGCCCCGCCGACCCGCGGCCGGCCGGCCCGGCACCGGGCGCCCGTGCGCTGGCAGCGCCCCGTGGCCTGGGTGCTCGCGGTCGTCATGGGCGTCGGCGTGATCGCCATGGCCTTCGCCGCCGTCCACCGGGGCGCCTCCGGGCAGCGCGAGGAGCCCCGGCAGCCCCCCTCCAGCACCGAGCTCGGTGACGCCCTCGGCGCCGCCCGGCCCGGCCTGCCCGTCCGCCTGCCGCAGACCACGGGCGCCGCCCCGTGACCGGGCGCCCGCGCCCGTGCGAACCGGCTCCCGCTCCCGCGTTTACGCCGCCGCGCCGACGCCTACTCTGTCTGTATGGCCGGGCGTGCGAATCCTCCCGAGGGCATGCCGCAGGGAGGCGGTGACGACGAGTTCGGCTCGACGGTGTTCGACGAGTCCTTCGTCCGTCGAGCCAGGCTCCAGGAGTACAGCGCCCAGGAGCGCCTGGCCGACCACGAGCACCCGGTGCGGCCGCTGCCCGCGTCGGCCCGGGCCGGGGGGTCGTCGCTCAAGCAGGGCATCGTCCTGTTCGCCCTGGTCGTCCTGGCCTTCGGTGCCGCCCTCTACATGGGCGTCACCGGTCCCTACGAGCAGCCGGCGGCGCAGCGGAGCCAACCGCTGCGCGCCACCATCGTGCCGCTCGTCCCGCAGGGCACCGTGCCCGGCGGCACCCCCGACGCCCTGTTCGCCGCCGGTCCGGCCGCCGACTTCGGCACCGGCGCGGCCGGGGTGACGCTCCCGCGGTCGACGGCCACCCGAGACTTCTCCGACAGCCAGGTCCTGGCCGCGCTGACGCTGGGCAAGGAGTACGTGGTGGCCTCGGCCATCGACGCGCGGGTGGTGACCGGTGAGGCCACCGCCCCCGTGCGGAACCTGCTGGTCGACGACCAGCGCGCCCGGTTCGACCGGAGCCTGCGGGCGGCGTCCGGGGCCGACTCCGGGGCCTCCGCGGGCCCGGCTGCGGGCCCGGCGGCGCCCCCGGCCACCGCCTGGCTCGTCCGCCTGGACCCGGAGCACGCCGCGCTGGCCGACCCCGGCGTGCGGGTGCGCGGCACCATGACCGTCAGCCAGCAGGGCCGCGACGTCCTAAAGGTCACCACCGACCACGTCTTCGTCTACGCCGTCCGTTCCGCCGACGCCGCCGACGCCGCGGGGGAGACGCGAGAGTCCGCGCTGTTCACCGTCCGCCGCCAGGTGCGCCTGCAGATCGGGCGCGAGGACCTGCCCCGGCAGCGGCTGAGCGTCGAGCACGTGGTCCTGCAGGCCGGGCCGCTGCCCTGCTCGGCGGTGTCGGCCGACCGGCTGCGCCCGGTGCTGGCCGGGGAGCGCGTCGCCCAGGACGAGGCGACCGGCATCGACCCGTACGCGGACCGGCCCAGTGGCTCCCCGGTGTGCGGCACGCTCGCGGAGGCGGCCCAGCCACGGCCGGCGGACTGACCCCGCCGGCGGCCGCCCGCGACCGCCTCCCGCGCGGGTCCGCAGCCGGAACCGGCCCGCCGCACGGCCGCCGGAGCCGGCCCGCGCGGGGCCGGCGGCGGCCCGCACCCGAGCCGCCCTCCGCCCCCGCACCGCGCGGCGGCCACCGCTCGCGCGGGGCTACCGCTCCCGGGACGCGGAGTCGTCCGTGCCGCCGTCGCCGTCCCGGCGGGCACCGCCCGTGGCGAAGTCCCGCAGCCGGCCGCCGAGGTCCCCGGCGCCGCCCGCGAGGTCCCGGACGAGGCCCATCAGCGGGTCCTTGCTCGTCTTGACCGACTCGCGGTAGTGCTGGGCGGACTCGCGCAGGGAGTCCGAGACGCTGGTGTCCTTGTCCTCGTCCCGGCGCGGGTAGTGGCCGTCCATCAGCCGCTGGTAGTCACGGCTGGCCGCCCACTTCTTCAGCTCCGCGGCCCGGACGGTGGTGAAGGGGTGGCTGCGCGGCAGCACGTTGAGGATCTTCAGCACCGAGTCGCGCAGGTCGCCGCCCGCCTCGTACTCCTCGGCCTGGGCGAGAAACGCGTCGACGTTCATCTCGTGCAGGTGGTTGCCGCCCGCGATCTTCATCAGGCCGCGCATCGACGCCGCCAGGTCCTGCCCGACGAGCAGCCCCGCCCGGTCGGCCGACAGCTCCGACTTGCGGAACCACTCGCGCAGCGCCGACACCAGCGCCATGATCGCCACGTTCCCCAGCGGAATCCACGCGACCTTCACGGCGATGCTCGTCAGGAACAGCAGGATCGTGCGGTAGACCGCGTGCCCGGACAGCGCGTGCCCGACCTCGTGGCCGATGACGGCGCGCATCTCCTCGGCGTCCAGCAGCTCCACCAGGCCGGTCGTCACCACGATGATCGGCTCGTCCAGGCCGATGCACATGGCGCCCGGCTGCGGGTTCTGCGTGACGTACATCGGCGGGACCCGCTCCAGGTCCAGGATGTAGCAGGCGTCGCGCAGCATGTCGTTGAGGTGTGCGAACTGCTGGTCGCTGACCCGCACCGAGTCCGACAGGAACAGCAGGCGCAGGCTGCGCTCGGGCAGCAGGCCGCTGAGGGCCTTGAAGACGGTGTCGAAGCCGGTCAGCTTGCGCAGTGCGACCAGCGCGGAACGGTCGGCGGGGTGTTCGTAGGCCCGGGAGGAGATCCCGGGGAAACGACGCCGGTCACGGCCCGGCAGGCGCTCGTCGGTCGTGGAGTTGCTGTCGCTCATTCGGCCCCCTCGAAACGGGTCTGCTCACGGCCCGTCCCCTCACAGGCCCTGCCCGGCCAGCCCCACGGCTGGTGCGCCCAGCGTACGGGGTGGGTGCGCCCGCCGCGAGAAACCCGTCCGCTTACCATGTGGTCAGCCTCCAGCCCGATCACACGGACAAGGTCCCATGACGATGACTCTCCCCAGCTCCGCCACCGCCCTCACCCTGCTGGCCCAGAGCGGCGAGCACGGCGGCCAGCACGCCAGCCTCAACCCGTGGCTGATCGGCGGCGTCGGACTGCTCGGCCTGCTGACGCTGCTGTGGATCACCACCCGCTTCAACCGGGACCGCTGACGCGGCCGACGGCGGGCCCGGTCAGCGGTTAGGGTCAGCGCATGGCAGAGCACATAGTGCCCGGGACCGGCAAGCGGCGGCTCGGCGTGATGGGCGGGACGTTCGACCCCATCCACCACGGTCACCTGGTCGCCGCCAGCGAGGTCGCGGCACGCTACGGTCTCGACGAGGTCGTCTTCGTGCCGACGGGGCAGCCGTGGCAGAAGAGCCACCAGACGGTCTCGCCCGCCGAGGACCGCTACCTCATGACGGTCATCGCCACCGCCTCCAACCCGCAGTTCTCGGTCAGCCGTCTGGACATCGACCGCCCCGGGCGGACGTTCACCATCGACACGCTGCGGGACCTGCGCGTCGTGCACCCGGACGACGACCTGTTCTTCATCACCGGCGCCGACGCGCTCGGACAGATCCTCACCTGGCGCAACGCCGAGGAGCTGATCTCGCTGGCCCACTTCATCGGGGTCACCCGCCCCGGCCACCACCTGACCGACCCGGGGCTGCCCGACGGCGGCGTCTCGCTCATCGAGATCCCCGCCCTCGCCATCTCCTCCACGGACTGCCGGGCGCGGGTGGCGCAAGGGGACCCGGTCTGGTATCTCGTCCCGGACGGCGTCGTGCGCTACATCACCAAGCGCGGACTGTACCGAGAGACGCCGGCACCGAAGAGCTAGAGGGGCGGGAGCCGTGAACGACCGGCAGGACCCGTACGGCCACGGGCGGTTCGTCGGCTACGACGAGTACGGCCGCCCGGTCTACCACGACGCCTACGCCACCGGGGAGGCCGCGCCGACGAGTTACGCGGCCGGGCCCTACGCCGCCCCGGGCGCCCCCGCGCCCGACCCCGCCCAGCAGGGCTACCCCCCGCCCGGCCAGGGCGACGGGCGGGACGGGTCCGCGGACGCCTACGGCCACCAGGGGTACGTCCAGGACTACGGGCAGGGGTACGGGCAGGGGTACGGCGGAGGCTACGAGCAGGCGTACCAGCAGGGCCACGGCCAGGGATACGTCCAGGAGTACGGGCAGGGGTACGGCCAGGGTTACCAGCAGGCGTACCAGCAGCCGCCCACCGACGGCTACGCCACCGGGCTGGAGCCGCCCCCGCCGTCCGGTGCCACGGAGTGGCCGCCCCAGCAGCCGGGCGCGACCGAGGAGTTCGGTGCCTACGGGGCCCAGGGCGGCTACCGGCAGCCCCTCCCGGAGCCGCGGTCCGTCGGCCAACCGGAGTCCTACGCCCCGCGGTCCGGCTACCCGGCGCCCGCCGCCCCCGACCCGGCCGGACCGGGCGAGCCCCCCGCGTCCGGCACCGCCCCCGGTGCCTGGCCCGGCCCGCAGCCCGCGCCCGACCGGGAGCCCGTTCCGCAGCCCGTGCCCGGCCCGTCCGACCCGGCGCCGGGGGAGGGCCGCGCGCGGCGGCGGCAGGCCCGCCGCGCGGGGACGCCGGACCCCGACGAGGACCCCGAGCACCGGCCGGAGTACCAGACCGAGGAGTTCTCCTTCATCGAGGAGGAGAACGAGGAGTCCGAAGACGTCATCGACTGGCTGAAGTTCAGCGAGTCCCGCAGCGAGCGCCGGGAGGAGGCCAAGCGGCGCGGACGCAACCGCACCGTCGCCCTCGTGGTCGCCGCCGTGCTCGTCCTGGTCGGTGGCGCCGGCTACCTGTGGGCGACGGGTGGCCTGCCGGGCGTCGGCGGCGAGGAGGCCGGCCCGGCCGCGGGCCCCGCCGAGGAGCGCGACGTCGTCGTCGTGCACCTGCGCGACATCGACACCGAGGAGATCTCCACCGCCCTGCTCGTCGGCGACGAGTCCGCCGGGCGCGGCACGACCGTCCTGCTGCCCAACGCGCTCGCGCTCACCGCGGACGACGGCACCACGACGACGCTCGGCGAGTCCTTCGACGGCCAGGGCGTGGGCGCCACCCGCGACGCGCTGGGCAACCTCCTCGGCGCCGACCTCAAGGGCACCTGGCGGCTGGACACGCCGTACCTGGAGAATCTCGTGGAGGCGGTCGGCGGCGTCACCCTGGAGGCCGACACCACCGTGCCGGCGGCCCAGGAGGGCGACCCGCCGCTGGTCCAGGAGGGCCCGGAGCGCGAGCTGAACGGCGTCGCCGCCGTCGCCTACGCCACCCACCGGGGCGAGGACGAGCCGCAGACCGGCCAGCTCTCGCGGTTCGGGCAGGTGATGGACGCCGTGCTGCGGGAGGTGTCCACCGACCCGGCCACGGCCACGGCGACCGTCGAGTCGCTGTTGCAGGTCCTGGACCCGTCGCTGTCCGAGGCGCAGCTCGGCGCGGCCCTCGCCGACCTCGCCCGCTACGCCGACCAGGGGAAGCTGGACACGCGCCTGCTGCCGGTCGAGGAGAACGGCACGCTCAGCGACGAGACCGCCCGCGGGCTGGTCCAGGAGGTGCTGGGCGGCACCGTGCGCAACTCCGACCCGGACGCGGCGGTGCGGGTCAGCGTGCGCGACGCCACCGGCGAGCCGGGCGCGGGCGAGAGTGCCCAGGTCACCCTGGTCAACGGCGGCTACACGGTGGTGCCGACCCGGGAGGCGGAGGAGACGGTCGCCACCAGCGCGGTGACCTACGCGGACGAGGCCGACGCCGCCGAGGCCGAGCAGGTCGCCGCGACGCTCGGCCTGCCGGCGGACGCCGTCCGCCAGGACAAGGGCGCCGCCAACGCCGACGTCACCGTGGTGCTCGGCGCGGACTACCCGCGCTGAGCCCGTCGGCGTCGCCGACGGGGCGGTCGGCGGGCCGTGAGACCCTGGGGGGGTCATGTTCTCCGTGCCCGCCGACCGAAAGCCTTCGCCTGTGACCGCCACCGACCGCTCCCGTGAGCTGATCAACGCCGCCGCCCAGGCGGCGGCCGACAAGCTCGCCCACGACGTCGTCGCCTACGACGTCAGCGACGTGCTCTCCATCACCGACGCCTTCCTGCTCGCCTCGGCGCCCAACGACCGACAGGTGAAGTCGATCGTGGACGGGATCGAGGAGCGGCTGCTCAAGGAGCTGAAGGCCAAGCCCGTCCGCCGGGAGGGCGAACGCGACGGCCGCTGGGTGCTGCTCGACTACGTCGACGTCGTCGTGCACGTGCAGCACCAGGAGGAGCGCGTCTTCTACGCGCTGGAGCGGCTGTGGAAGGACTGCCCCGAACTCGATCTCCCCGAGGACGCCAAGGCCACCCGCGCCAAGGACGGCGGCCCGGGTGACGCCGCCACCGACGCCACCGACGCCGCCGCAGAGCCCGAACCGGGGGAGCGGGCCTGATGCGAGGTCGCAAGATCGTCCTGTGGCGGCACGGGCAGACGTCGTGGAACCTGGAGCGCCGCTTCCAGGGCACCACCGACATCCCGCTGACGACCGAGGGACTGAACCAGGCGCGCCGGGCCGCCCGCCTGCTGGCCGCGCTGCGGCCCGACGCGATCCTGGCCTCGGACCTGACCAGGGCCCGCGCCACCGCCGCCGAGCTGGCCGCGCTGACCGGGCTGGAAGTGCGGCACGACGAGGGGCTGCGCGAGACCTACGCCGGCCGCTGGCAGGGCCTGACCCACGAGGAGATCGTGGAGCGCTACGGCGAGCAGTACGCGGCCTGGAAGCGCGGCGAACCGGTGCGGCGCGGCGGCGGGGAGCTGGAGAGCGAGGTCGCCGAGCGGGCGGCCCCCGTGGTCGAGCGCAGCGCGGACAAGCTGCCGGACGGCGGCACGCTCGTCGTCGTCAGTCACGGCGGCACCATCCGCACCACCATCGGGCGGCTGATCGGCCTGGCCCCGACCTCCTGGGAGGCGCTGGGCGGGCTGTCGAACTGCTCCTGGTCCGTGCTGGGCGAGAGCCTGCGCGGCTGGCGGCTGCTGGAGCACAACGCGGGCAGCCTGCCGGAGCCGGTGCTCGGCGACGACGACTGACGGCGCGGGCCGCGGGTGACCGCCCGGGCGGATTTCGTGTTCGGGCAGGTCACCAGGTACAGTTCTTCTCGTTCACGGCGCGGCCGACACCGGTTCGGAAAGCCAGTGACACGGGGCTATAGCTCAGTTGGTAGAGCGCTTGCATGGCATGCAAGAGGTCAGGAGTTCGATTCTCCTTAGCTCCACAGTGACGAGGGCGATCTCGCTCCGCGGCAGCGCGGTGCGGGGTCGCCCTCGGCGTGTGTCGCCCGCTCGTGGTCTGCTGCACACGGCGGGGACGTGGCAGAATTCCGCGCAGCAGGGGGAACAGCCCGAAAGGGGAGGGACGCCGCGGTGCCCAGGCGCATCCACCGCTCACGCGAGGGCCAGCTCGCTTCCACGCAGACCATAACCCCGCCCGCGCCGACCCGGGCCGTGGCCACAGCCGAGGCGGGTGGGAACTGACGTGGGCGCACACAGCAGGAAGTGCGACTGGTGCGGCAGCGGCACGCCCATCGTGCGCGACATGGAGCCCCTGAACGCGCGCTACCAGTACTGGTGCGTGGAGTGCGCGCGGGCGCTCATCATCGTCGGCGACCCGATCGAGACGTACCGGGAGCTGGAGGGCGAGCCCATCTACGGCCGTCTGCTGGAAGAGCACTGCACGCTCAAGCGGTTCTACTCGTTCGTGACGGTCTGAGGGCGGCCGGTCGCCCGGGTCCGCCCGGCCGGGAACGGATTTGGCAAGCCGTGTGCCGGGCCGTGTAGAGTAGGCGACGCCGCCGCGGGGGAAACCCGCGGGGGACCACCCGGGGCTATAGCTCAGTTGGTAGAGCGCTTGCATGGCATGCAAGAGGTCAGGAGTTCGATTCTCCTTAGCTCCACCGGGTACGAGGGCGAAGTGCACCGCGCCAGGCGCGAGCACTTCGCCCTCGTCCGTTTCCCGCTGTACTCCGCCCGCGCGGTGCCGCTCCTTTCACCCGCGCGGTGGGCCGCCCCGCGGTCCTGGTCGCGCCCACCCGGTGCGGCGGCGCGCGGCACCGGCCGGGGACCGCGGGCCCTCCGCGCCGGTGGCGCACCGGTCCCTCCCGCACCGGTCCCTCCCGCTCCGGGGCCCGCCACGGTGCGGTCCGGGACCGCCGCGCCGCGCTCCGGGGGCTCGTGCGGCGTGCCGTCCCTCCCGCTTCCCGGCGTCCCCGCGTCCCGGTTCGCGGCCTGGCGAGCCGCGCCCCTCCGGACGCCGGAACCCCGTCGCACCCGGCCGAGTGCCGTGCACCGCTTGCGCTACCCTGACCCCATGCGTGCCGTACGCCTTCTGCTTGGCCGGCCGCGCTGAGTCCGGCCCCTTCGCGGGCCGACCGCGCGGCTACCCCCTCCTGACGTGAGGGGATTTTTCATTTCGGCAGGCAGAGACGAGACGATGGAGCCCTGAGGACATGAGCCAGACCACCCCGACCGCCCCCGAGAACGCGGCCCCCCATCGCTACACGGCCGCCCTGGCAGCCGACATCGAGGCGCGGTGGCAGGACTTCTGGGAGCGGCACGGCACGTACCAGGCGCCCAACCCGACCGGCGACCTGGCCGGCGACCCGGAGCTGGCGGCCCGTCCGAAGCAGTTCATCATGGACATGTTCCCCTACCCGTCCGGCGCCGGGCTGCACGTCGGGCATCCGCTGGGGTACATCGCCACCGACGTCTTCGCCCGCTTCCAGCGGATGACCGGGCACAACGTCCTGCACACCCTGGGCTTCGACGCCTTCGGCCTGCCCGCCGAGCAGTACGCCGTGCAGACGGGCACGCACCCGCGCACGTCCACCGAGGCGAACATCGTCAACATGAAGGCGCAACTGCGCCGCCTCGGGCTGGGGCACGACCAGCGCCGGTCCTTCGCCACGATCGACCCCGGCTACTACCGGTGGACCCAGTGGATCTTCCTGCAGATCTTCAACTCCTGGTACGACGAGGACGCCGGGCGCGCGCGTCCCGTCGACGACCTGGTCAAGCAGTTCGAGAGCGGTGAGCGGCCCACGCCCGGGGACCGGGCCCCGTGGGCGGAGCTGGACGCCGCCGGGCGCGCCGACCTGCTGGGCGAGTACCGGCTGGCCTACGCCTCCGACGCGCCGGTCAACTGGTGCCCGGGCCTGGGCACCGTGCTGGCCAACGAGGAGGTCACCGCCGACGGGCGCTCCGAGCGCGGCAACTTCCCCGTGTACAAGGCGAAGCTGCGGCAGTGGAACATGCGCATCACCGCCTACGCCGAACGCCTGCTGAACGACCTGGACGGCCTGGACTGGCCGGAGGCCATCAAGCTCCAGCAGCGCAACTGGATCGGACGCAGCGAGGGCGCCCGGGTCGACTTCCCGGTCGGCGACGCGGGCCGGAAGATCACCGTCTTCACCACCCGCCAGGACACCCTGTTCGGCGCCACCTACATGGTGTTGGCGCCCGAGCACCCGCTGGTCGGCGAGGTGGTGCCGCCGTCCTGGCCCGAGGGCACCCGCCCCGCGTGGACCGGCGGCCACGCCACGCCCGCCGAGGCCGTCGCGGCCTACCGCGCCCAGGCGGCGGCCAAGTCGGACGTCGAGCGGCAGGCCGACGCCAAGGACAAGACCGGCGTCTTCACCGGCGTGTACGCCACCAACCCGGTCAGCGGCGAGCGCGTGCCCGTGTTCATCGCCGACTACGTGCTGATGGGCTACGGCACCGGCGCCATCATGGCCGTCCCCGCCCACGACGGCCGCGACTTCGCCTTCGCCCGCGCCTTCGAGCTGCCGATCCGCTGCGTCGTCGAGCCCACGGACGGACGCGGCACGGACACCGCCGCCTGGACGGACGCCTTCGACTCCCACGAGGCGAAGCTGGTCAACTCCCGTGGCGAGGACGTCTCGCTGGACGGGCTGGCCGTGCCCGACGCCAAGGCGGAGATCACCCGGTGGCTGGCCGAGCGCGGCATCGGTGAGGGCACCGTCAACTACCGGCTGCGCGACTGGCTGTTCAGCCGCCAGCGCTACTGGGGCGAGCCGTTCCCGATCGTCTACGACGAGGACGGCATCGCGCACCCCCTGCCGGAGTCGATGCTGCCGCTGGAGCTGCCGGAGGTGGAGGACTACGCGCCCCGCACCTTCGACCCCGAGGACGCCGACACCTCACCGGAGACGCCCCTGTCCCGCAACGAGGACTGGGTCAACGTCACCCTGGACCTGGGCGACGGTCCCCGGCGCTACCGGCGCGAGACCAACACCATGCCCAACTGGGCCGGTTCCTGCTGGTACGAACTGCGCTACCTGGACCCGCACAACGACCGCCGGCTGGTGGACCCGGAGATCGAGCGCTACTGGATGGGCCCGCGCGAGGGCGCGCCCCACGGCGGTGTGGACCTGTACGTCGGCGGCGCCGAGCACGCCGTGCTGCACCTGCTGTACGCCCGCTTCTGGTCGAAGGTGCTGTTCGACCTGGGGCACGTCTCCTCCCGCGAGCCCTTCCACAAGCTCTACAACCAGGGCATGATCCAGGCCTACGTCTACCGGGACTCCCGCGGCTTCCCGGTGCCCGCCGCCGAGGTCGAGGAGCGCGACGGCGTCTTCCGGCACGACGGCCGGCCCGTCACGCGGGAGCTGGGCAAGATGGGCAAGTCCCTGAAGAACGCCGTCACCCCGGACGAGATCTGCACCGACTACGGTGCCGACACGCTGCGCCTGTACGAGCTGGCCATGGGCCCGCTGGACGTCTCCCGGCCCTGGGACGCGCGGGCCGTCGTCGGGCAGTACCGGCTGCTGCAACGGCTGTGGCGCAACGTGGTGGACGAGGCGAGCGGGGCGGTCACCGTCGTCGACGAGGAGCCGGACGAGGAGACCCTGCGCGTGCTGCACAAGGCGATCGACGGTGTCACCCAGGACATGGCGAACCTGCGGTTCAACACCGCCATCGCCAAGATCACCGAGCTGAACAACCACGTCACCAAGGTGCGCCGGGTGCCGCGCCGGGTAGCCGAGGCGGCGGTGCTGCTGATCGCGCCGCTGGCTCCGCACATCGCCGAGGAGCTGTGGCGCCGGCTGGGCCACGAGGACAGCGTCGTGCACCACCCCTTCCCCGTCGCCGACCCGGCGTACGTCGTCGACGAGACGGTGACCTGCGTGGTGCAGGTCAAGGGCAAGGTGCGGGCCCGGCTGGAGGTCGCGCCCGGTGTGCCGGAGGCGGAGCTGGAGGCGCTGGCGCTGGCCGAGCCGGCCGTCGTCGCGGCCCTGGGCGGCGCGGGCGTGCGCAAGGTGATCGTCCGCGCGCCGAAGCTGGTCAACATCGTCCCCGCGTAGGGGACGGCCCGGCGCGGACCGCCCCCTACGGGGCGGGCTGCGGGGGCGGTCGGGGTCCGAGGCCCCGCCCACCGCGCCCGCAGCCCTTACGCTGGGAAGGACGGACGGCAGGCGACGGACGGAGGCGGTCCCATGGAGTTCGCTGCGGCGGTGGGAGCACTGCTGCTCCTGCTCTTCGTGACGCTCGGCGTGATCGCGACGACCAAGGCCGTGCGCGCCGTGGGCCGGGGCATGGAGCGCGCGAGCGCCGAGGTGCGCCGCACGGTCGACACCACGGCCCTGCGCGCCCGCTCCGCCCGGTTCGGGCCCGTCGGGGAGCTGGCCCGCACCCGGCTCGAACTGCGCACGTCCATCGACAGCACCCGCAAGGAGCTGGCCGCCGCCCGCACCGGCGACGCGTCGCTCGAGGAGGCCATCGGCCTGCTCGACCGGCTGCACGAGCACGCGCGCGTGCTCGACCGGGAGATGGGCGCGCTGATGGACCACGAGCCGGACCGCGCCCGCGTCGCCGCCCGCCTGCCCGAGCTGCGCGAGCGGACCGCCGAGATCCGGCACTCCGCCGACTCGCTGCGCTTCGCCGCGCAGGACCGGGCCCGCCGCCACCACGCGGACGAACTGGACGGCCTGCGCGAGCAGATCGCCCTGGAGTCCGGCGCCCTGCGCCACTGGGACCCGCCGCAGGGCGCCCCCACCGACGGCGCCCCCGGCGTGCCGCCGGGCGGGCCCGTGGGGGGACTCGCGGGCGGCCCGGCGGGCGGACCGGTGGCCGCGCCGGGGCCCGGGCACGGGCCGGTGCCCGGAGCGGCGCACGGGTCGGGGCCGGGGCAGCCGGGCGGCGGCCTGCGACCGCCGCGGCCCGGTGAGGGGCTGGGCCTGCGGAAAGACGCCCCGCCGCACAACGCCACCTGAGGCACGGCCCTGGCGTGGCTCCACGCCCGGCCGCGACGTGCGGCTTCAGCCGTCAGCGGGCGACCCAGTAGTCTCCCGGCCATGGCCCGACACGTCGCGATCATCACCGACTCCACGGCGTACCTCCCACCGGAGGCGCTGCGTCGGCACCGCATCACGTCGGTGCCGCTGACGGTCGTGGTCGACGGCGAGCCGCTGGAGGAGGGCCACGAGATCTCGGCCCGCTCGCTCGCCGACGCACTGCGCAGGCACCGGCCCGTGACCACGTCCCGGCCCAGCCCGAGCGTGTTCGCGGACGCCTACCGGCAGGCCGCGGCGGCCGGGGCCGAAGGCGTGGTCTCCCTGCACCTGTCCGCCGAGTTCTCCGGCACCTACGACGCCGCCTTGCTGGCCGCAGCCGACGCCCCGGTGCCGGTGCGGGTGGTGGACTCCCGGATGGTCGGCATGGCGCTCGGGTTCTGCGCGCTGGCGGCCGCCGACGCGGTGGCGGCGGGCGGCTCCCTGGACGACGCGGTGGCGGCCGCCGAGAAGCGGGCCGAGGGCACCGCGGCGTTCTTCTACGTCGACACGCTGGAACACCTGCGCCGCGGCGGCCGCATCGGCGCCGCCCAGGCCCTGCTGGGCTCGGCGCTGGCCGTCAAGCCGCTGCTGGAGCTGGCGGACGGGCGGATCGGGCCGCTGGAGAAGGTCCGCACCGCGAGCCGGGCGATCGCACGGCTGGAGGAGCTGGCCGTGGTGCGCGCCGGGAGCGGGCCGGTGGACGTGGCGGTGCACCACCTGGCGGCGGCCGAGCGCGCCGAGCAGCTCGCGGAGCGGCTGCGGCAGCGCGTGCCGGGGCTGGTCGGACTCCACGTCAGCGAGGTCGGCGCCGTCATCGGCGCGCACACCGGGCCCGGGCTCCTGGCGACGGTGGTCAGCGCGCGCTGACGGACCGGGTGACACGGGCGTCGAGCGCGCCCCGGTTCCGCCCCCGTCGGCCACGCGCCGAGCGCCCGGCCGGTCCGCCGGCCGGGGCCGACAGCCGGGGCCGACAGCCGGGGCCGGCGGCCGCTTCGGCGTCGGGTGAGCTCGCTGACCGGGCCTCTTGGCCGGCTCTGCGGGCCGGGCCTGCTGACCGGGTGCCTGGGCGGGTGGGCTGACCGGGGTGACGGGCGGGCGTGCTCAGCGCCGGTCGCCGGGTCGACTGGCCGTGGGTCCCTGGCGCGTGCGGGGGCCGGGCCGGCCCGGGTTGCTGGCCGGTTCAGTCCGCCCGGGCCCGCCGACGGGGGTCGTCGCCCCTCGTGTGGGTGACCGAGTTGTCCACAACCGGCCGGTTGTCCACCGGAAATCGGCTCGTCCACCGAAGTGCCCGGGGAGTTTCTACCGTCGGGCGCATGACTCCTCGTACGCGCACCGAGACGACCGCACCCGGACGCCGGGCAGGCGGTGCCCGTCCCCGCTCCGGCCGAGCCACCGCCCGCGCGGCGGCCTCCCGAGCCCGCGCCACCGCGCTGCTGGCCGGGCCACGGGCGCAGCCTGGCCAGTTGGCGCTGTCCTGGCCCGGCCTGCCGAGCCCGCCGCCGGGGCCGGAGCCCCGCTCGGCCCGGCAGGAGGCCATCGAGGCGGCGCGTGCGGCGGTACGGCGCAGCCGTGCCGCCCGGCGGCCGGAGGCCCCGGCAGGCGCACCGCCGCCCAGCTCCCCGGCATCCCGATCCCTGCCACCGGTGCCCGAACCACTCGCCGACGGGACGCCACGCCCGTACCCGCAACCGCCTGACGACCCGTGGTCCGCGACGCGCACGCGCCCGGCGGCGCGGGAGCCGTCAGCCCCCGGCGTGCCGACGGCGGGTCGCGAGCCCCTGGCCGCCCGGGCGTCGGCGGGCGAGCCGAGTCCGTTCGAGGGCGCGGCGTCGGCGGGGGCGCGCGGGCTGCCGGGAGACCCGGCGCCGGACGATGGGTCCTGGGCGTTCACGAGCGTTGAGTCGCCGGGTGAGCCCGGGGCGTTCGTGCGCGCCGGTTCGAGCCCCGGGCGGGCGCCGTCCCGGGCCCCGGCGTCGGGACGGAGGCGGGGGCTGGCCGATCGACCGACCACGGGCGAGGAACGCGGGTCGTCCGTGGGCGCGGCGGCGGTGGGGGAGCCGGAACGGTCCGCGGGCGCGGTGTCGGCGGGGGAGCGGGCGTCGCCCCGGTACTCGGGGTCCGGAGAGCAGGTCGGGGCACGGGGCCGTCGTGCGTCGGACGGGGAGCGTGGGGCACTGGTGAGCTCGGCGTCGGACGGGGAGCGTGAGGCGCCCGGAGACCCGGCGCCCGGGGGCGAACCGGAGTCGGCGCGGGGCGCGGTGCACGGAGGCGGCTGGGAGTCGGCGCGGGGCGCGGCGGGCGCGGGGGAGTCGGCGGCGCGCACGGGGGAGGGGGCGTCGGCGGTGGCCCGGTGGCGGGCGCGGGTGCCGGTGTGGGTGCACAGCCGGTGCGCCGTGGAGCCCAGGAGCCTGGTGGCGTTGCTCGGCGTCCTCCTCGCGGCCGCCGGGTTCGCGGGGTACCAGTGGTGGGACGGGCGGCCGGAGCCCGTCGCCGCACCACCGGCGGCGATCCGGGAGGCGGCGGCGCCCGAACCCGGGCCACGCGCTTCTCCGGCGCCACGCGCCGACCAGGTCCATGTCCTGGTCGACGTGGCCGGCCGGGTACGGGAGCCGGGCGTGCACCGGCTGGTGGCCGGAGCCCGGGTGGCCGACGCGCTGGCGGCGGCTGGCGGCGTCGAGCCGGGTGCCGACACGGTCGGGCTCAACCGCGCCCGCGTGCTGACCGACGGCGAGCACCTCCTCGTCGACGTCACCCCGCCGCCCGGCGCCCCACCGGCCCTGGGGGCGCCGGGCGGCAAAGAGCCCGGCCCCGTGAGCCTCAACACCGCCACCGCCGCCCAGCTCGACACGCTGCCCGGGATCGGGCCCGTGCTGGCCCAGGCGATCGTCGACCACCGCACCGAGCAGGGCGGCTTCCGCTCGGTCGACCAGTTGCGGGAGGTGCGGGGCATCGGTGAGAGCCGGTTCGCCGAGCTGGAATCCCGTGTCACGCCGTGACGGGCGCGCCGTCCCGCCCGGCGGTGCGCCGGGCGGTGGCGCACCGGCTCTCCGGCCACCGGCTCGGGGCGGCCGACCCCCGCCAGGAGGGCCCGCCGGACCTGCGGCTCCTGCCGCCCGCCGGGGCCGCCTGGGCCGCGGCGGCACTCGCCCTGGGTGCCCCGCTCCGCGGGGTGGCCGTCGGGGTGGGAAGCTGCTGCCTGCTCGCGCTCGCGCTGTACGGCCTCGCGCGCCGCCCGCGCGCCCGGGGGCGGCGCGCGGGCGGCCTGCTCGTCGCCGCCGCGCTCGGCCTGCTGTGCGCCGCGGCCGGGGGCACGGTGGCGGGCACGCACACCGCGGGTGTGCGGAGCGGGCCGCTGGCCCAGGCCGCCGAGCGGCACGCGCACGTCACCGTGGAGGTCACACTCACCGGCGACCCCCGGCTGGCCCGGCCGCGGCCGGACGGCGGCCCGCGCCCGGTGGTCCTGCCCGCGGACGCCACCCGGGTCACCACCTCCGACGGGCGTTCCACGGCCGTGGACAGCCCCGTGCTGGTCGTCACGCCCACGGCCGGTCCACGGCCGTGGCTCGCGCTGCTGCCCTCCACCCGACTGCTCCTGGCGGCGCGGGCGGCCCCGCCCCAGCCCGGGCAGGCCGGTACCCTCACCGCCGTCCTGCGCCCCTCGGGAGGCGAGCCGCCCCGGGTGACCGCGCCGCCGACCGCCGTCCACCGGTGGGCCGGGGAGCTGCGGGCGGACCTGCGCGCGGCCACGGACGGACTGCACCCCGACGCCCGGGCCCTGCTGCCCGCGCTCGTCATCGGGGACGCCTCCCGCATCCCGGCCGAGCTGGCGCGGGCGGTGGAGGCCGCCGACATGACCCACATGATCGTCGTCAGCGGCAGTCAGCTCGCCATCGTCCTGGCCGTGCTCATCGGCTCCCCGGGTACGGCCTCGCGCGCCGAACGCGGCGGCCTGGCCGGGCGCCTCGGGCTGCCGCTGCGCGCCACCGCCGTGCTGGGCAGCGGGCTGATCCTGGCCTTCGTCACCGTGTGCCGTCCCGAGCCCAGCGTGCTGCGGGCGGCCGTCTGCGGCGGGTTGACGCTCCTGGCCATCGCCACCGGCAGACGCCGTTCCCTGCTGCCCGCGCTGGCGGCCGCCGCGCTCCTGCTCGTCCTGCACGACCCCGCGCTGGCGCGCTCCTTCGGCTTCCTGCTGTCCGTCCTGGCCACCGGGGCGCTGCTGACGATCGCGCCCCGGTGGAGCCGTGCGCTGCGCCGCCGGTCCGTCCCGGCCCGGATGGCCGAGGCCCTCGCGGTCGCGGGCGCCACCCAGGTGGTGTGCGCGCCGGTGGTGGCGGTGTTCGCCGCCCGGGTCAGCCTGGTGGGCGTGCCGTGCAACCTGGCGGCCGAGCTGGCGCTCGCCCCGGTGACGGTGCTGGGCTGGGCGGCGCTGGTCGCGACGCCGGTGGCGATACCGGTGGCCGAGGGGCTGCTGTGGCTCGCGAGCTGGCCGGCCCGCTGGATCGCCTTGGTGGCCCGCACCGGCGCGGGGCTGCCCGGGGCGGAACTGGGCTGGCCGGGCGGATGGTACGGGGCCGCGTTGCTGGCCGCGGCGACGGTGCTCGTGCTCGCCGTGGCCCGGCGGGCGCTCACCCGGCCGTGGCTCGCGGCGGCCGGTGCGCTGCTCCTCGTCCTCGCCCTGCTCCGGCCCGCTCCGCTCACCCGCGTCCTGACCGGCTGGCCCCCGCCCGGCTGGCGGCTGGCCGTGTGCGACGTGGGCCAGGGCGACGGGCTGGTGGCCGCCGCGGGCCCGGGCACCGCGCTGGTCGTGGACGCGGGCCCGGACCCGGCCCTGATGGACGCGTGCCTGCGCCGCCTGGGGGTCGAGCGCGTCGCCCTGGTCGTGCTCACCCACTTCCACGCCGACCACGTGCGCGGCCTGCCCGGGGTGCTGCGGGGGCGGGCCGTCGGCGCCGTGCAGGTCACCGCGGGCGCCGACGACGGCGGCCAGGCGGCGTTCGTCCGCCGCGTCGCGTCGGCCGCGGGCGTGCCGCTGCTGGCCGCCCGCCCCGGCGAGCGCCGGAGCCTGGGTGACGGGCTGCGCTGGGAGGTGCTGTGGCCGCCCACCGGCGCGGCCGGGCTGGGCACCAACGACGCCAGCGTGACCCTGCTGCTCCGCACGGCGGGGCTGACCGTGTTCCTCCCCGGCGACCTGGAACCGGCGGCCCAGCGGGGTCTGCTGGCGCGCCACCCCGCGCTGCCCGCGGTGGACGTCCTCAAGGTCGCCCACCACGGCTCCGCGCACCAGCACCCGGCGCTGCTCGACCGGCTGGCTCCCCGCGTCGCCCTCGTGAGCTGCGGCGAGGGCAACGACTACGGCCACCCCGCCCCGTCCACGCTCGCCACCCTGCGGGCCGCCGGCGCGCGCGTCTTCCGCACCGACACCCACGGCGCGCTCGCCGTCGCCGCCGACGGCGCCGTGACCGCCTCGGGGCGGTGACAGGTGACCGGCCCTACCGCGAGCGGGCCGCCCGCGCGATCGTGACGACGGCCTTCTCCAGCGCGTACGCCGGGTCGTAGGCAGCGCCCTTGACGGCGGCGTCGGCCTCGGCGACGGCCCGCAGGGCCGCGGCCACCCCGTCCGCGCTCCAGCCGCGCATCTGCTGCCGCACCCGGTCCACCTTCCACGGCGGCATGCCCAGCTCCCGGGCCAGGTCGGCCGGGCGCATGCCGCCCGGGGCGGAGGCCAGCCTGCCGATCGCGCGCACCCCCTGGGCGAGCGCGCTGGTCACGAGCACCGGTGCCACGCCGGTGGCCAGCGCCCAGCGCAGCGTCTCCAGCGCCTCGGCGGCCCGGCCCTCCACCGCCCGGTCGGCCACGGCGAAGCTGGACGCCTCCGCCCGCCCGGTGTAGTAGCGGCCCACGACGGACGCGTCGATGGTGCCTTCCACGTCGGCGGTGAGCTGCGCGCAGGCGGAGGCCAGCTCCCGCAGGTCGCTGCCGATCGCGTCGACCAGCGCCTGGCTCGCCTCCGGGGTGGCCGAGCGGCCGTGGGCCCGGAACTCGCCGCGCACGAAGGCCAGCCGGTCCGCCGGCCTGGTCAGCTTGGCGCACGCCACCTCGCGGGCCCCCGCCTTGCGCGCCGCGTCCAGCAGCCCCCTGCCCTTCGCGCCGCCCGCGTGCGTGAGCACGAGGACGATCTCCTCGGCGGGAGCGGTGAGGTAGGCCTTGACGTCCTTGACCGTGTCCGCCGACAGGTCCTGCGCCTGCCGGACCACGACGACCTTGCGCTCGGCGAACAGCGACGGGCTGGTCAGCTCCGCCAGCGTCCCCGGCTGCAACTGGCCCGGGGCCAGGTCGCGCACGTCGGTGTCCGGGTCGGCGGCCCGGGCGGCGTCGATCACCTCGCGCACCGCGCGGTCGACCAGCAGCTCCTCCTGGCCGACCAGGAGGCTGCACGGCGCGAGCGGGTCCTGCGCGGCGGGCTTCTTCGCTTTCGGTGGCATCGCCGCCCAGCATCCCACGCCCCGCCGACACCCCCACCCCAGCGCCCACCCCGCCCCCGACCCCGGCCCGTTCCCCGGCCCCGACCCCGGTTCCGTTCCGGTCCGGTTCTGGTCCCCGCCCCGTCCCGCCTCGTGCCGGACCTGCCCCAGTCCCGCACAGTCTCCGGGTTCCGCACCCGCTCCGGTCTCCGCGCTACGGCGGCGCCGGGCGCACGGCGGCCACGTCCGGGCTCCGTACCCGCACCCACGCCCGCACCCACGCCCGCGCCCGTACCCGAGCTCGCGCCCGCGCCGTGCACAATGGCCCGGTGAACGACGGACACCACGTGCTGGTGCTGCCCGACCGGGACAGCGCCGAGGAGGTGGCGGAGGAGCTGGCCGCCACCCTCGACCCGCCGCACGAGCCCCAGCTCGTGCGGGACGCCCTCGCCGGTGAGGACGACGCCGAGGACGCCCAGTGGCTGGTCGTCGTGGCCGACCCGGACGCCCGGTACGACCCGGTCCGCCTGGAGGCACTGGCCACCCGGCGGGACGGCTGGCTCGAACGCGACTGAGCGCGTCCGCCGCCGCGCCCGGGGGCGTCCGCCCCGGGACCTACGCCCACGGCCCGATGCGCCGCACCCGCCCGGCTGGCTACCGTCCGGGGCATGACGAGTACAGCGAGCCCTCCGCCCCCGCCCCGCGACGGCGCGCAGCGCAGGAAGGACGCGCTGACGCGGCTGGAGCAGGACGTCGACCTGTGGGCCGCCACCGCCTCGCCGGACGGCACGCCGTGCATGGTGCCGCTGTCGTTCGCCTACGTCGGGGGCGCGGTGCTGCTGTGCACCCGACGCACCAACCCCACGGCGCGCAACCTGCTGGCCGGGGCGGGCCGGATCACGCTGGGCCTGGGGCACACGCGCGACGTCGTCCTGGTCGAAGCGGTCGCCGAGGCGGTGGAGGAGGCGGAGCTGCGGCCCGGCGAGGGTGAGGCGTTCGTCGCGCGCACCGGTGGCTGGGACCCGCGCGGGAACCCCGCGTGGCTGTTCTTCCGCTGCCATCCGCGCTCCCTGCGCACCTGGCGGGAGGAGAACGAGCTCGCGGGCCGGCTGCTGATGCGCGAGGGCGCCTGGCTGGTGTGACGGCGTTCCGGAACGGGCGGGCGGGGGCCGGTCACACCGGGCTCCCGGCCCCCACCCGCCCGTTCCGGGGCGTCGGCTACTGCTCCCGCGCCCCGGTGTACATCTCCTCCAGCAAGTGGCCGAACTCCCGCTCCACGACGGGGCGCTTGAGCTTGAGGCTGGGCGTCAGCTCGCCGTGCTCGACGTCCAGGTCGCGCGGCAGGATGCGGAACTGCTTGATCGTCTGCCAGCGCTGCAGCCCGGCGTTGAGCCGCTCGACGTACCCGCCGATCAGTTCGCGCACCTGCGGGGAGGCGACGACCTCGGCGTACTCCCGGCCGGCCATGCCGTGCTCCGCGGCCCAGCCCATGAGGGCGGCCTCGTCCAGCGCGATGAGGGCGGTGCAGTAGTTGCGGTCCGCGCCGTGCACCAGGATCGAGGACACGTACGGGCACACCGCCTTGAACTGGCCCTCGATCTCCGCCGGGGCGACGTACTTGCCGCCGGAGGTCTTGAACATGTCCTTCTTGCGGTCGGTGATGCGCAGGAAGCCGTCGTCGGACAGCTCCCCGATGTCGCCGGTGTGGAACCAGCCGTCGGACTCCAGCACCTCGTCCGTCTTCTCGGGCAGCCCGTGGTAGCCCTGCATGATGCCCGGCCCGCGCAGCAGGATCTCGCCGTCCTCGGCGACGCGCACCTCGCACCCCGGCAGCGGCTTGCCGACGGTGCCGGTGCGGTAGCCCTCGCCGGGGTTGCAGAAGCTGGCGGCGCTGGACTCGGTGAGCCCGTACCCCTCCAGGATGTGGATGCCCGCGCCGGCGAAGAAGTAGCCGATGTCGGGGGCGAGCGCGGCCGAGCCGGAGACGCAGGCCCGCAGCCGCCCGCCGAACGCCTCGCGCAGCTTGCCGTAGACGAGCTTGTCGGCCACGGCGTGCTTGATCCGCAGCCCCGCCGGGGCGGTGGCGCTGCCGGTGCGGCGGTAGTTGTCCTGGGTCGTCCTGGCGTACGCGCGGGCGACGTCGGCGGCCCACAGGAAGATCTTGTGCTTGGCGCCACCGCCCGCGCGCGCCTTGGCGGCGACCCCGTTGTAGACCTTCTCGAAGATGCGCGGTACGGCGGCCATGTACGTCGGCTGCACCACCGGCAGGTTCTCGATGATCTTGTCGACGCGCCCGTCGACGGCGGTGACGTGGCCGACCTCGATCTGGCCCGCGGTGAGCACCTTGCCGAAGACGTGCGCCAGCGGCAGCCACAGGTACTGCACGTCGTCCCGCTCCACCAGCCCCTGCGCCGCGATGGCCTTGCCCATGTAGGACCAGTTGTCGTGCGGCAGGCGCACGCCCTTGGGCTTGCCGGTGGTGCCGGAGGTGTAGATGAGGGTGGCGAGCTGGTCGGCGCGGAGCGCGGCCACCTTCTCCTTGACGGCCTGCGGGTGCTTCTCCAGGTACGCCTCGCCGCGCTGGATCAGCTCGTCCAGCGACAGCGCCCAGCCCTCGGGGTCGCCGTCCTCGGCCAGCGGGGCGCCGCCGGGGTCGATGACGACCACGTGGGCCAGCTCCGGCAGCTCGGCGCGCTGCCGGCGCGCCTTGGCGAGCTGGGTCGTGTCCTCGGCGATGAGGACGCGGCTGTCGGAGTCGGCGAGGATGTACGCGGTCTCCTCGGCGTTGGTGCTGGGGTACACCGTGGTCGTCGCGGCGCCGGCGCACAGCACGCCGAGGTCGCACAGGATCCAGTCCACCCGGGTGCCGGAGGCGATGGCCACCCGCTGCTCGGTCTCGATGCCGAGGTCCAGCAGCCCGGCGGCGATGGCGAACACGCGCCGCGCCGCCTCCGCCCAGGAGTAGGAGCGCCACTCGTCGGGCCCGGAGCCGGTGGCCGAGGGAACGGGATAGCGGTACGCCTCGCCGTCCGGAGTGGCTTCGATGCGCTCGAGGAAGAGCGCCGCCACGGAGGGCGGCCGGTTCTCGATCTGGGGTTGCGTGTCGCTCACGACATCCTCCGTGGCCCGCACGTTGCTGGGGGGTGACTCACGAGTAACTCAAGCGCGCTCAGACTAAGGGGCCGTGACCCCGGTATGTAAGGGGCCGCGGCCCCGGCAACGTTTTCGTTACTCCCCGGTTCCGCTCCGGGCCGCCGGACCGGGCGGCGAGCGGCGGAGCGGGGTCCGCGCGGGGCCGCCGCGCCCCGGCGCGGACCCAGCCGGACCCCGGCCGGACGCCCTCAGGAGGCGGCCCGGGGCCGGCGGCGCCTGGCCGGACCCCGCCGGGCGGCGGGCGCGGAGCGGCGGGCTACTTCTTGGCCGCCGAGTCGTCGCTGGAGAGGGCGGCGATGAAGGCCTCCTGGGGCACCTCCACCCGGCCGACCACCTTCATGCGCTTCTTGCCCTCCTTCTGCTTCTCCAGCAGCTTGCGCTTGCGGGAGATGTCGCCGCCGTAGCACTTGGCCAGCACGTCCTTGCGGATGGCGCGCACCGTCTCCCGGGCGATGACGCGCGAGCCCACGGCGGCCTGGATCGGCACCTCGAACTGCTGCCGCGGGATCAGCTCGCGCAGCTTCCCGGCCATGCGGACGCCGTACGCGTACGCCTTCTCCTTGTGCACGATGGCCGAGAACGCGTCCACCTTGTCGCCGTGCAGCAGGATGTCGACCTTCACCAGCTCCGCGCTCTGCTCACCGGTGGGCTCGTAGTCCAGCGAGGCGTAGCCGCGCGTCTTGGACTTCAGCGCGTCGAAGAAGTCGAAGACGATCTCGGCCAGCGGCAGGGTGTAGCGCAGCTCGACGCGGTCCTCGGACAAGTAGTCCATGCCCAGCAGGTTGCCGCGGCGCCCCTGGCACAGCTCCATGATCGCGCCGATGAACTCGCTGGGTGCCAGCAGCGTCGCCCGCACCACCGGCTCGTGCACCTCGGCGATCTTGCCGGTGGGGAACTCGCTGGGGTTGGTGACGACGTGCTCGGTGCCGTCCTCCATGACCACCTGGTACACCACGTTCGGCGCGGTGGCGATCAGGGCGAGCCCGAACTCGCGCTCCAGCCGCTCGCGGATGACCTCCAGGTGCAGCAGCCCGAGGAAGCCCACGCGGAAGCCGAAGCCGAGCGCGGCGGAGGTCTCCGGCTCGTAGACCAGGGCGGCGTCGTTGAGCTGGAGCTTGTCCAGCGCGTCCCGCAGCTCCGGGTAGTCGGAGCCGTCCAGCGGGTACAGGCCGGAGAACACCATGGGCTTGGGGTCCTTGTACCCGGGCAGCGCCTCGGTGGCGCCCTTGTGCAGCGAGGTGATGGTGTCACCCACCTTGGACTGGCGCACGTCCTTCACGCCGGTGATCAGGTAGCCCACCTCGCCCACGCCCAGGCCGTCGGAGACCGTCATCTCCGGGGAGTTGGTGCCGATCTCCAGCAGCTCGTGCTGCGCACCGGTGGACATCATGCGGATGCGCTCGCGGCGGCCCAGCTCGCCGTCGACGACCTTCACGTACGTCACCACGCCCCGGTAGGCGTCGTAGACCGAGTCGAAGATCATCGCGCGGGCGGGCGCGTCCGCGTCGCCGACGGGGGCGGGCACCAGCCGCACCACCTCGTCCAGCAGCTCCCGCACGCCCTCGCCGGTCTTCGCGGACACCCGCAGCACGTCGCCGGGGTCGCAGCCGATCAGGTGAGCCAGCTCGGCGGCGAACTTGTCCGGCTGCGCGGCGGGCAGGTCGATCTTGTTCAGCACCGGGATGATGGTGAGGTCGTGCTCCATCGCCAGGTACAGGTTGGCCAGCGTCTGCGCCTCGATGCCCTGGGCGGCGTCCACCAGCAGGACGCACCCCTCGCAGGCCGCGAGCGAGCGGGAGACCTCGTAGGTGAAGTCCACGTGGCCCGGGGTGTCGATCATGTTCAGGATGTGCGCGGTGCCCGTGTCGTCGCCCGCCGAGGGCGACCAGGGCATGCGCACGGCCTGTGACTTGATCGTGATGCCGCGTTCCCGCTCGATGTCCATGCGGTCGAGGTACTGCGCACGCATCTGGCGCTCGTCGACGATGCCGGTGAGCTGGAGCATCCGGTCGGCGAGCGTGGACTTGCCGTGGTCGATGTGCGCGATGATGCAGAAGTTGCGGATCAGCGCCGGGTCGGTGCGGCGCGGCTCGGGCACGTTCGAGGAGGTGGCGGGCACGCGGGGTCCTGTCAGAATCATGGCTGCGGTTCGGTACGTCGCCCCCATCGTCCCATGTCCGGCGCCGGGGGGACGGATTAGGGCGGCCGGTGGCCCCCTGCTAAGGTGGGCGACTGTGCCTCGTGCCGTCGTGGCCCCGCTGGACAGCCCCGGCTGAGCAGCGGCGGGCGACTGCGGACGGGCGGTGCACGCACATCATCTGTCGCAACCCGAGAAGGCTCCTTCGTGGCGAACATCAAGTCCCAGATCAAGCGGATCAAGACCAACGAGAAGGCCCGCCAGCGCAACAAGGCGGTCAAGTCCGAGCTGAAGACGGCCATCCGCCGCGTGCGCGAGGCCGTCGCCGCCGGGGAGAGCGCCCAGGCCGACGAGGCGGCGCGCGTCGCCACCCGCAAGCTGGACAAGGCCGTCAGCAAGGGCGTCCTGCACAAGAACAACGCCGCCAACAAGAAGTCGGCGCTGGCCCAGCAGGTCTCCGGTCTGCGGAAGTGACTCCGGGGGCGTGAGCCCCCCGCCGCGGTGACCCGGTGCCGGAACCGCGCGGCTGCCCTCTCATCAGCCGCCCCGCACCGCGCGTCCCGACGGGACCCACCTCGCGCCGCACGCGGCCTGCGTTCGCCACGCGGGTGCGGCGCGCACCGTACGACGGCCAAGGCCCCGCGATCCCTCCCCACGGGAGCGCGGGGCCTTCGCCGTGCCCGGACTCCCGGCCGTGCGCCCGCCCGAGCCCGTTCCGCACCCGGACGGCCCCCGGCGCGCGGAGCACGGCCGGGGCGCCGCGGGCTCCGGGCGCCGGGACGGCCCGCGGGTCAGTCCACCAGGTCGCGCACCACGGCGTCGGCCAGCATGCGGCCGCGCAGGGTGAGGGCGGCCCGCCCGGCCGCGTACGCCTCCGGACGCAGCAGTCCGGCCGCCAGCGCCCGCTCGGCCCCCGCGGTGCCCGCCGGGGTCAGCACGTCCAGCGGCACGCCGTCCACCAGGCGCAGCTCCAGCATGACGCGCTCCACGCGGCGGTCCTCGGCGCTCAGCACCTCCCGGCCCGCCCCGGGCGAGCGGCCCGCCGCCAGCGCCTGCGCGTAGCCGGCGGGGTGCCGGACGTTCCACCAGCGCACGCCGCCGACGTGGCTGTGCGCGCCGGGCCCGGCGCCCCACCAGTCGGCGCCGGTCCAGTACAGCTCGTTGTGGCGGCACCGCCCGGCCTCGGTGCGCGCCCAGTTCGACACCTCGTACCAGGACAGCCCCGCCTCGCCCAGCCGGTCCTCGGCGATCAAGTAGCGGTCGGCCAGCGCGTCGTCGTCCGGCATCGGCAGCTCGCCGCGCCGCACGCGCCGGGCGAGCTGGGTGCCGTCCTCCACGATCAGCGCGTACGCCGAGACGTGGTCGGGCTCCGCGCCGAGCGCCGCGTCCAGGGAGGCGCGCCAGTCGGCGTGGCTCTCACCGGGCGTGCCGTAGATCAGGTCCAGGTTGACGTGGTCGAACCCGGCCGCGCGGGCGTCGGCCACGCACTGCTCGGGCCGTCCGGGGGTGTGCGTGCGGTCCAGCACCCGCAGCACGTGCGGGCGGGCGCTCTGCATGCCGAACGACACGCGGCTGAACCCGGCCTCCCGCAGCCGGGCCAGGTACGCCCGGTCCACGGACTCCGGGTTGGCCTCGGTGGTGACCTCCGCGTCCGGGGCGAGCCCGAACTCCTCGCGCACCGCGGCGAGCATCCGGCCCAGGTCGGCGGCGGGCAGCAGCGTCGGGGTGCCGCCGCCGACGAAGACGGTGCTGACCGGGCGCGGATCGTCGCCCAGCACCTTCCGGGCGAGGCGGACCTCGTCGGCCAGGGTGTCCGCGTAGTTCTCCCGGGACGCCAGCACCCCGCCGGAGCCGTGCAGCTCGCCGGCGGTGTAGGTGTTGAAGTCGCAGTACCCGCAGCGCGTGGCGCAGTACGGGACGTGCAGGTAGAAACCGAGCGGGCGCTGGGCGCGGCCGGCCAGCGCGGCGGCCGGCAGGGCGCCGTCGGCGGGCACGGGCTCGCCGTCGGGGAGTGCGGAGGGCATGCGTCCATTGTCCGCGATCGGCGCGCGTCCCCTGTCCGCGATCGGCGCGGCGGCCCGGCTCACCCGGTGGGGCCGCCCACGGTGACGTGGTCGATGAGGTGCTCCACCGGCCCCAGGAGCTCGGGCTCCAGGTCGCGGTAGGAGCGCACCCCGGCCAGGATGCGCTGCCAGGCCGCGCCGGTGTTCTCCGGCCATCCGAGCGCGCGGCACACCCCAATCTTCCAGTCCTGGCCCCGGGGCACCTGCGGCCAGCGCGCGATGCCGACCGAGGCGGGCTTGACGGCCGCCCACACGTCGACGAACGGGTGGCCGACGACGAGCACGTGGTCGCCGCTCACCGCCTGTGCGATGCGCCACTCCTTCGAGCCCGGCACGAGGTGGTCCACGAGCACGCCCAGCCGTGCCCGCGGTGTGGGGCCGAAGCGCTCGACGACGGCCGGCAGGACGTCCACGCCCGCCAGGTACTCCACGACGACGCCCTCGATGCGCAGGTCGTCGCCCCACACGCGCTCCACCAGCTCCGCGTCGTGGCGGCCCTCGACGTAGATGCGGCCGGCCCGCGCCACCCGGGCCTTCGCCCCCGGCACGGCCAGCGAGCCGGAGGCGGTGCGGGCCGCGCCCGCGGGGGCGGCGCGGCGGGGGCGGACGAGGGTGACGGGCTCGCCGTCCACCAGGAAGCCGCGCGGCTCCAGGGGGAACACCCGGTGCTTGCCGAACCGGTCCTCCAGGGTGACCGTGGGGCCCTGCGCGGTCTTCTCGCAGCGCACGACGGCGCCGCAGAAGCCGCTCGCGGCGTGTTCCACCACGAGGTCGGGCGCGGCCTCCAGCTCCGGCGCCGGGGTGCCCCGCTTCCACGGTGCGGTGAAGTCCACGTTGTCGTAACGGCCGTTGCGCATGGGGGCATTCTGCCGTCCCCCGGCCCCGCGGCGCGGGCCGCACCCCGGCGGCGCGCCCGGCGGCGCGCCCGGCGGCGCGCCGCCGGGGCGCGGCGGCTCAGCGCGGGACGCCGAAGCGGCGTGCCAGGGCCACCCGCTGGGCGCGCACGAACGCGGCGTCGACGACGGCGCCGTGGCCGGGGACGTAGCGCGCGTGCGGGCCGCCGAGCGCCAGCAGGCGGTCCAGCGCGGCGGGCCAGGCGGCCGGGTGCGCGTCGCGCCCGGCCTGCGGTTCGCCGGACTCCTCCACGAGATCGCCGCAGAAGACGACCCCCGGCGAGCCCGGCACCAGCACGGCGAGGTCGTGCCCGGTGTGCCCGGGGCCCACGTTGGCGAGCATGACGCGCCGGTCGCCGCCGAGCGAGAGGGTCAGCTCGCCGCTGACCTGGTGGTGCGGGGTCACCAGCGCGTCGGCGGCGGAGGCCGCCTCGTCGGGGGAGACGCCGTGGCGTACCGCGTCGGCCCGCAGCTCGTCGGCGAACGCGGACGTCCCGGGCGCCGCGGGCTTCGCGGGGCCTGCGGGGCCTGCGGGGCCTGCGGGGCCCGACGAGAACAGGGCCGCCGTCCCCACCGCCCCGTACACCTGGACGCCGGCGAACGCGGCGGTGCCGAGCACGTGGTCGAAGTGCGGGTGGGTGAGCGCCACCCACCGCACGGGCGCGCCGAACAGCGCGCGCAGCTCGCGCCGGAGCTCCGCGCCGCAGCGCAGCGTGGCGCCGGTGTCGACCACCAGCACGCCGTCCGGGCCGCGCACGGCGCCCACCGTCTCGTCCCAGCCGGGCAGCCGCCGCCGCACGACGCCCTCGGCCAGCTCCTCCCACCGTGCCGTCATACCGCCGACGCTAGCGCCACCGGCGCCGGTGTGCCCGGCACGCGGTACGGTCGCATGCGGCCGCCCTTGCCCGGGGCGTGGGAACCGGCCGTACACTGGCCCGGGAGAGTTGGCACTCGCCCACGCAGAGTGCCAGGGCGGGAACGCCACGCAGTACGGCCGGACGGGAGGTGCGCACCATGCTGAGCGAACGCCGACTCCAGGTGTTGCGTGCCATCGTCCAGGACTACGTGGGCACCGAGGAGCCCGTGGGCTCCAAGGCGCTGACCGAGCGGCACGGCCTGAACGTGTCCCCGGCCACGGTCCGCAACGACATGGCGGCGCTGGAGGAGGAGGGGTACATCCAGCAACCGCACACCAGTGCGGGGCGGATCCCCACCGACAAGGGCTACCGCCTGTTCGTCGACCGGCTGGCGAGCGTGAAGCC
The DNA here is from genome assembly GCF_026262575.1 of Streptomyces marinisediminis. GTDB lineage: Bacteria > Actinomycetota > Actinomycetes > Streptomycetales > Streptomycetaceae > Streptomyces > Streptomyces marinisediminis. Next base: position 37,155 of record NZ_JAPKFL010000014.1, on the reverse strand, counting down.
CATGTCGGTGCCCGAGCGGCGGGCCGTCCAGCACTTCCTGGACGGCGCGGTCGACCTGGACGACGTCGTGGGCCGCACGGTGCGGCTGCTGGCCCAGCTCACGCGGCAGGTCGCCGTCGTGCAGTACCCCTCGCTGACGCGCTCCACCGTGCGTCACGTGGAGCTGCTGGCGCTGGCCCCGGCCCGCGTCATGCTGGTGCTCATCACCGACACCGGCCGGGTCGAACAGCGCATGGTGGACTGCCCGGGGCCGGTCACCGAGAACGCGGTGGCCGATCTGCGCGCCCGGCTCAACAGCCGTGTCGCGGGGCAGCGCTTCACCGCCGTCCCGCAGCTCGTGCAGGACCTGGCCGACGCCTTCGACGCCGAGGACCGCGGCGCGGTCCAGGCCGTCGTGGCGACGCTGCTGGAGACGCTCGTGGAGGAGACCGAGGAGCGTCTGGTCATCGGCGGCACCGCCAACCTGACCCGCTTCGGGCACGACTTCCCCCTGACCATCCGGCCGGTGCTGGAGGCGTTGGAGGAGCAGGTCGTGCTGCTCAAGCTGCTCGGTGAGGCGACCGACCGTGACGTCACCGTCCGCATCGGGCACGAGAACGAGCACGAGGGCCTCAATTCCACGTCCGTCGTCTCGGTCGGTTACGGTTCCGGCGACCAGGCGGTCGCCAAGCTCGGCGTGGTCGGACCGACCCGCATGGACTACCCCGGAACGATGGGAGCGGTACGCGCAGTGGCACGTTACGTCGGACAGTTTCTCGCGGAGTCGTAAGTGGCGACGGACTACTACGCGATCCTGGGCGTGCAGCGCGACGCTTCGCAGGACGAGATCAAGAAGGCCTTCCGCCGGCTGGCGCGCGAGCTCCACCCGGACGTGAACCCCGACCCGAAGACGCAGGAGCGCTTCAAGGAGATCAACACCGCCTACGAGGTCCTCTCGGACCCGCAGAAGAAGCAGATGTACGACCTGGGCGGGGACCCGGCCGGTGGCGCGGCCGGCGGCTTCGGCGCGGGCGGCGGCTTCGGCAACTTCTCCGACATCATGGACGCGTTCTTCGGCAACGCCGCGCAGCGCGGGCCGCGCTCGCGCACCCGGCGCGGCCAGGACGCGATGATCCGCCTGGAGATCACGCTGGAGGAGGCCGCGTTCGGCACCACCAAGGAGATCCAGGTCGACACCGCCACCGTCTGCACCACGTGCAGCGGTGAGGGCGCCGCGCCCGGCACCTCCGCGCAGACCTGCGACATGTGCCGCGGCCGCGGCGAGGTCTCGCAGGTGACGCGCTCCTTCCTCGGCCAGGTGATGACGTCGCGGCCCTGCCCGCAGTGCCAGGGCTTCGGCACGGTCGTGCCCACCCCGTGCCCGGAGTGCGCCGGGGACGGCCGGGTGCGCTCGCGGCGCAGCCTCACCGTCAAGATCCCGGCCGGCGTCGACAACGGCACCCGCATCCAGCTCGCCGGCGAGGGCGAGGTCGGCCCCGGCGGCGGCCCCGCCGGGGACCTGTACGTGGAGATCCGCGAGAAGCAGCACGCGGTCTTCCAGCGGCGCGGGGACGATCTGCACTGCACGGTCACCATCCCGATGACGGCGGCGGCCCTGGGCACCAAGTGCCCCCTGGAGACGCTGGACGGCGTGGAGGACGTGGACGTCCGCCCGGGCACGCAGTCCGGGCAGTCCATCCCGCTGCACGGACGCGGCGTCACCCACCTGCGCGGCAACGGACGCGGCGACCTCATCGTGCACGTCGAGGTGACGACGCCGACGAAGCTGGAGCCCGAGCAGGAGGAGCTGCTGCGCAAGCTGGCCAAGCTGCGCGGCGAGGAGCGCCCGACGGGCCAGTTCCAGCCGGGCCAGCAGGGCCTGTTCTCCCGGCTGAAGGACGCCTGGAGCGGCCGGTGACGGGCCGGTGACCGCGCCTGCGCCGCCCCCGCTGGCCGCCCTGTACGACCACCCGGTCGTGCAGGCGCCGATGGCGGGCGGCGGTGCGGGGCCGCCCCTGGCCGCGGCCGTCAGCGAGGCGGGCGGCCTGGGCTTCCTCGCGGCCGGGTACAAGACGCCCGACGCCATGTACGCCGAGATCCGGGAGCTGCGCCGGCGCACCTCCCGCCCCTTCGGCGTCAACCTGTTCCTGCCGCAGCCGCCCGAGGGCCCCGGCAAGGACGCCAGCGCCGCCGTGGCCGTCTACCGCGAGCAGCTCGCGGGCGAGGCCGCCTGGTACGGGACCGAGCTCGGCGACCCGGACTCCGGTGCCGACGACGGCTACGAGGGCAAGCTCGCCGTCCTCTTCGACGACCCCGTGCCGGTGGTCGGCTTCACCTTCGGCTGCCCCGCTCCACGGGTGCTGGAGCGCTTCGCGCGCGCGGGCACCCTCACCGTCGTCACCGTCACCTCGCTCACCGAGGCCCGCGCCGCGCACCGGGCCGGGGCCGCCGCGCTGTGTGTGCAGGGCGTGGAGGCGGGCGGCCACCTCGGCACCCACCACGACGACCGCCGCGCCGACGCCCCCGGCGCCGGATACGGCCTGCTGCCACTGGTGACGCGCGTCACCGAGGAGCTGCCGCTGCCGGTGATCGCCGCGGGCGGGCTGATGCGCGGCCGGCAGATCGCGGCCGTCCTGGCCGCCGGGGCCACCGCCGCCCAGCTCGGCACCGCGTTCCTGGCCTGTCCCGAGTCCGGCGCGCACCCGCTGCACAAGCGGGCGCTGACCGACCCCGTCTTCGCGCGCACGGAGCTGACCCGGGCGTTCACCGGCCGCCCCGCGCGCGGCCTGGTCAACCGCTTCCTGCGCGAGCACGGCCCCTTCGCCCCGGCCGCCTACCCGCACGTCCACCACCTCACCGCGCCGCTGCGCAAGGCCGCGGCGGCCGCCGGGGACCCACAGGGCATGGCGCTGTGGGCCGGACAGGGGCACCGCCTGGCCCGGGAGCTGCCCGCCGCCGAGCTCGTCGCCCGGCTGGCGGCGGAGCTGGCGGCCGCCCGTGACGCGTCGGGAGCGTCCGACGGCACCGCCCCGGCCTCCGACCCGGACCCGCACCGCGACCCCGACCACCACACCGGAGGGGACGCCCCGTGACCGCGCCCGTCTTCGTCGTCGCCCCCGAGCGCCTGGCCGTCGGTCCGGTGCTCGTCGACGGGCCCGAGGGGCGGCACGCCGTGTCGGTGCGCCGCCTGCGCGCGGGCGAGGAGGTCGTGCTCACCGACGGCGCCGGCACCGGCGGCACCGGTGTGGTGACGGCCGCCACCGGCAAGGACCGCCTGGAGGTCGACGTCCGCGAGCTGCGCACGGAGCCCGAGCCGCACCCGGCGATCACGGTCGTGCAGGCGCTGCCGAAGGGCGACCGGGGAGAGCTGGCCGTCGAGACGATGACCGAGACCGGCGTGGACGTCATCGTGCCGTGGGCCGCCGCCCGCTGCATCACCCAGTGGAGGGGCGAGCGCGGCGCGAAGGCGCTGGCCAAGTGGCGGGCGACCGCGCGCGAGGCCGGCAAGCAGGCGCGGCGGCTGCGCTTCCCTGAGGTCACCGAGCCGGTCACCACCCGCGGGCTGACCGAGCTGCTGGCCGCCGCCCGGTTCGCCGCCGTGCTGCACGAGGAGGGCGCGGAGCCGCTGGCCCGCGCCGACCTGCCCGAAGGCGGCCACATCACGCTCGTCGTCGGCCCCGAGGGCGGGATCAGCCCCGAGGAGCTGGCCGCCTGCACCGCCGCCGGGGCCCGCCCCTACCGGCTGGGACCGAGCGTGCTGCGCACCTCCACGGCCGGTACGGCCGCCGCGGCGCTGCTGCTGGGACGCACCGGGCGCTGGGGCTGAGGGACACCGCGGGCGGGTACCATCCGGCCCATGGCTGGAGAACCGCAGGCGGACTGCCTGTTCTGCAAGATCGTCGCGGGCGAGGTGCCGGCGACGCTGGTGCGGGAGACGGAGACGACCGTCGCGTTCCGGGACATCAACCCCCAGGCGCCCACGCACGTCCTGGTGATCCCCAAGGCGCACTACCCGGACGTGGCCTCGCTGGCCGCCGCCGCGCCGCAGCTCGCCGCGGACGTGGCGAAGGAGGCGGGCCGGGTCGCCGCCGAGGACGGCGCCGAGGCCTACCGGCTGGTGTTCAACACCGGGTCGGCCGCCGGGCAGACGGTCTTCCACGTGCACGGCCACGTGCTGGCCGGGCGCGGCCTGCAGTGGCCCCCCGGCTGACGGGTGCCGTGAGAGACGGTGTCCGTCCGCGAGTTGGTCGTCCTCGGCACGGCCAGTCAGGTGCCCACCCGGCACCGCAACCACAACGGCTACGTGCTGCTGTGGGACGGCGAGGGGCTGCTGTTCGACCCCGGGGAGGGCACGCAGCGCCAGATGCTGCGGGCCGGGGTGGCCGCGCACGACCTGAACCGGCTGTGCGTCACCCACTTCCACGGTGACCACTCGCTCGGGCTCGCCGGGGTGATCCAGCGCGTCAACCTCGACGCCGTGCCGCACCCGGTGACCGCCCACTTCCCGGCCGGCGGGCAGCGCTTCTTCGACCGGCTGCGGTACGCGACGGCCTACCGCGAGACGGTGGCGCTGCGCGAGGAACCGGTCGCCGCGGACGGCGTGCTCGCGCGGACGCCCGCGTACACCCTCTCCGCGCGGCGGCTCTCCCACCCGGTGGAGTCCTTCGGGTACCGGCTCGTCGAACCCGACGGGCGGCGCATGCTGCCCGAGCGGCTGGCGGCGGCCGGTGTCACCGGCCCCGACGTGGGACGGCTCCAGCGCGCGGGCGCGCTGCGCGGCGTGCGGCTGGCCGACGTCAGCGAGGTCCGCCCGGGCCAGCGGTTCGCCTTCGTGATGGACACCCGGCTGTGCGAGGGCGTCTGGGCGCTGGCCGAGGGGTGCGACCTGCTGGTCATCGAGTCCACGTTCACCGACGAGGACGCCCACCTGGCCCGCGACCACGGACATCTGACGGCCGGCCAGGCGGGCCGGGTCGCCGCCGAGTGCGGGGTGCGGCACCTGGTGCTGACCCACTTCTCCCAGCGGTACGCCGACCCGGAGGTCTTCGCCGTCCAGGCCCGCGCCGCCGGGTTCACCGGCGAGCTCACGGTCGCCCGGGACCTGCTGCGGGTGCCGGTGCCGCGCCGCCGTTGACGCGCGGGAATGCGGGGGCGGGCCCGCGCGGTTGCCCCGGCATGGCTGTGATCCACAAGACCACGATGGACCCGGGCAAGCTCGACCTCATCGGCGCCTGGCTCCCCACCCGCCCCTGGTACACCGCCGCCGGCGGTCCGCCCGAGCTCACCGTCTCCGGCGGCTTCCGCCTGGACGACCCGCGGGGGGCGGTGGGCATGGAGTTCATGGTCGTCACCGACACCTCGGGCGTGCGGCCGGTCGCCTACCACGTGCCGCTCACCTACCGGGGCGCGCCGCTGGACGGCGCCCCCGACACGGCGCTCCTGGGCACCTCCCAGCACGGGGTGCTGGGCCGGCGCTGGGTGTACGACGGCGCCCACGACCCCGTGCTGGTGGCGCAGGTGCTCGCCTTCCTCCAGGGGCGGACGGCGGCCCAGGACCAGAACGCGAGCGACACCCCGGACCCGTCGGTGACCGCCCACTTCAGCGGCGCGGCCGTCGCGGTGGAGGCCGCCGCGCCGCGCGTGACCGACGGCGAGCACGGGACCGAGATCGCGGTGGGGGCGGCGCCGGTCCGCCTCACCATCGTCCGCGCCCTGCACGCCGACGGCGCGGAGCCGCGCGGCCGCGGCCACGTCAGCGCGACGTGGCGGCCGCCCACCGGCGACCCGGCCCGCGCCGCGTTCCTCGTACTCCAGGACACCCCGGCCTAGCCGCACGAAGCCCGACGGACGCCGAACGGTCGTCTCCCGGAGCCCGCTCGGGCCCCCAGCCGCCCCTGGCCCGGCTCCGCCCACGCCAGCACGCCCACTGCGGCCACTGCCGCAGCCGCTCCCGGTTCTTCCGGGGCGGCGGCTCCGTCTGGTGGTCACCGCTCAGGGTCGCGGGTCGGGCGGGGGATACGCGTTCGTCCAGCGCGCGGGCGGGCGGGGTCGCGGGCGTCGTGGCCGCAGGCACAGGGGGCGAACGAGGTGCCGGTCGTCCCGGTGGAGGTGCTCGACGCGACGGGAGCGGGCGGCGGGTCAGTGGCCGGGTCCGTGGCGGCTGCCCTGGCCGCCGCGTCCCGGTGGGCGTCGTCCGCCGTCACCCGGCCAGCGACGCCGCCTGGGCGCGCAGCCCGTCCAGTGCGAGCCGCAGCAGCGGGTGCGACTGGCTGCCCCGGCGGACGGCGGTGAACACCCGCCGGGTCGGCCGGCGCCCGCCCACGGAGCGGACGGCGACGCCGCCGGACGCCGACCCCAGCAGTCCGCCGCGCAGCGCCGAGCGGGGGACGAGGGAGACCCCGGTGCCGGCGGCCACCAGCGCGCACACCGCGCGGAAGTCGTCGGAGAGGCAGGCGACCCGGGGCCTGAACCCGGCCTCTTCGCAGGCGCGAACCATCACGTCGTGCACCGGGTTGCCGGGCCACGGGGTGATCCACGGATCGTCCCGGAGTGCGCCGAGGTCGACCCGCGCGTCCGCCCGCAGCCGGTGGCCCTGGGGGAGCACGACGTCGAAGGGCTCCGCGTACAGCGGTTCGTGCAGGAGCACCTGCTCGTCCCCGACGCCGAGCGGGCCGGGGTGCTCCACGGCCACGGCGACGTCCACCTCGCCGTCGGCCAGCAGGCGGTGGCTGGCCGGCCCCTCCGCGTCCTTCACCCGCACCCGGACCTCGGGGGCCCGCGCGCGCAGCGCCGGCAGGGCGGGGGCGACGACCTCGGTGATCGCGGTCGCGAACGCCGCGATCGTCACCTCGCCGGCCAGCCCGGCCGAGCACGCGGCGAGATCGGCCTCGGCCTGCTCCAACTGGGCGGCGATCCGCGCCGCGTGCCCGGCCAGCACGGCCCCGGTGGCGGTGAGCCGGACGGTGCGTCCGCGCCGTTCGAGCAGCGCGTGCCCCGCCTCCGCCTCCAGGGCGGCCAACTGCTGCGAGGCCGCCGAGGGCGACATGTACAGCGCCCGGGCGGCGGCGGTGACGGTGCCGTGCTCGGCGAGCGCGCGCAGCACGCGCAGGCGTCGTGGGTCGATCACGGTGGGCAGTATGGCAGCCGCTGTGAAGCGGTGCCGCACAGTGCACCGGGGAAAATGCCGATGGACTTCACAGGCGCTCCGCCCCACAGTGGTCGGCCATGAAGGCACTGGCAAAGACGGCCCCCGGGCCGGGCATCGCGCTGACCGAGGTGCCGGAGCCCCGGCCCGGCGCCGGGCAGGTGCGCATCCGGGTCCTGCGCACCGGCATCTGCGGCACCGACCTGCACATCGACGGCTGGGACGCGTGGGCCGCCCGCGTGGTGAAGGCCCCGCTGGTGCTCGGCCACGAGTTCGTCGGCGAGGTCGTCGAGGTCGGCGCCGGGGTGGCGGACATCGCGGTGGGCGACACGGTCAGCGGCGAGGGCCACCTGGTCTGCGGCACCTGCCGCAACTGCATGGCCGGCCGCCGCCACCTGTGCATCCGCACCATCGGGCTGGGCGTGCACACCGACGGCGCCTTCGCCGAGTTCGTGGTGCTGCCCGCGGCCAACGTGTGGGTGCACCGGCACCCCGTGGACCTCGACGTCGCGGCGATCTTCGACCCCTTCGGCAACGCCGTCCACACCGCGCTGGCCTTCCCCGTCGTCAACGAGGACGTGCTGGTCACCGGGGCCGGGCCGATCGGCATGATGGCCGCGGCCGTCGCCGCGCACGCCGGGGCCCGCAGCGTCGTCGTCACCGACGTCAGCGACTACCGCCTGGACCTGGCCCGCAAGCTGGGCGCCACCCTCGCCCACGACGTGCGCTCCGGCGGCGTCGCGGGCGTCATGGACGAGCTCGGGATGAGCGAGGGCTTCGACATCGGCATGGAGATGTCCGGCCGGCCCGACGCGCTCCAGGACATGGTGGCGAGCATGAGCCCGGGCGGCCGCATCGCCGTCCTCGGGCTGCCCACCGCCGACGTGCCCGTGGACATGGCCACCGTGGTGACGCGCATGCTCACCCTCCGCGGGATCTACGGCCGGGAGATGTTCGAGACCTGGTACGCCATGTCGGTGCTGCTGCGCAACGGCCTGGACATCAGCCCGGTGATCACCCACCGCTTCGGCTACGAGCAGCACGTCGAGGCCTTCGCCACCGCGCGCTCCGGCCAGTGCGGCAAGGTCGTCATCGACTGGACCCGTCCGACCCTGCCCTGACGCGTCCCGCCCGACCCCGCCCCGACGCGGCTCGCGCGGCGCCGCCCGCCCGCGTCCCGCACCCGCCCGTCCCGCACCCGTCCCGCCCCGTCGCCCAGCCCGACCAGGAGACCCTCGTGTACGACACCTTCGCCGCGGACCTGCGGACCCAGCTCCAGGAGATCCGCGACGCCGGGCTCTACAAGTCCGAGCGCGTCATCGCCTCGCCGCAGACCGCCGCCATCCGCGTGGCCGAGGGCGAGGTCGTCAACTTCTGCGCCAACAACTACCTCGACCTCGCCGACCACCCCGAGGTGGTCGCCGCCGCCAAGCAGGCCCTGGAGGACTGGGGCTTCGGCATGGCCTCGGTCCGCTTCATCTGCGGCACCCAGGAGCCGCACAAGGAGCTGGAGCGCCGCCTGTCGGAGTTCCTGCGCACCGACGACACGATCCTCTACAGCTCCTGCTTCGACGCCAACGGCGGCGTCTTCGAGACCCTGCTCACCGACGCCGACGCCGTCATCTCCGACGAGCTCAACCACGCCAGCATCATCGACGGCATCCGCCTGTCCAAAGCCGCCCGCCACCGCTACCGCAACCGGGACATGGCCGACCTGGAGCGCTGCCTGAAGGACGCCTCCGGCGCCCGGCACCGGCTGATCGTCACCGACGGCGTGTTCTCCATGGACGGCTACATCGCCCCGCTGGACGAGATCTGCGACCTCGCCGAGCGCTACGGCGCGCTGGTCATGGTCGACGACTCGCACGCCGTCGGCTTCGTCGGCGACGGCGGCCGCGGCACCCCTGAGCTGTACGGGGTGGCCGACCGCGTCGACATCGTCACCGGCACGCTCGGCAAGGCGCTGGGCGGCGCCAGCGGCGGCTACGTCTCCGGGCGCGCCGAGATCGTCGAGCTGCTGCGCCAGCGCTCGCGCCCGTACCTGTTCTCCAACTCCCTGGCCCCGGCCATCGTGGGCGCCAGCCTGCGGGTGCTGGACCTCCTGGCCGCCTCCGACGACCGGCGGGCCCGGCTGCGCGAGAACACCGCGCTGTTCCGCTCCGAGATGGCCGCGGCCGGCTTCGACGTGCTGCCGGGCGAGCACCCGATCACCCCGGTCATGGTCGGCGACGCGGCGCTCGCGGCCCGCATGGCCGCCGCCCTGCTCGACAAGGGCGTCTACGTGATCGCCTTCTCCTACCCCGTGGTGCCGGTCGGCAAGGCCCGCATCCGCGTCCAGCTCTCGGCGGCCCACTCCACCGAGGACGTCCACCGCGCGGTGCGCGCCTTCCGCGAGGTCCGCGACGCGCTCGCGGGCGACTGACGCACGCCGCCACCGCCCCGGCCCCGCGCGCGGCCCCGGGGCGGTGGCCGCGCACCCGCCGCCCCGGGCGGCACGCCCGCACGGCCCCGCGACGTCACAGGAGGCGGCGGGCATGGGCCGATCCCAGCCGGGTACCAGGCCGGAGCCGCACTAGCGACTTCCGGAAGGAGACTCCCGTGCTGATGGCCCACCCCGCCGTGCTCCGGGGACTGATCGAGCAGTACGAGACGCTGAGGGCGCTGCACGCCGAGGACGGCAGCCCGGAGGTCCGCCAGCGCATGGACGACGTCGCCTACACCCTGTGCGTGTCCACCGGCACCCGCGACGTGGACGCCGCACTGGTGGCCGCCCGCCACCGGCTGCCCGGCGCCCGTCCCGAGGACGACTCCGTGCTGACCGCCTGACCGGCGTGGGGGACGCCCCTTCCTCGCGACTCCCCGGAACCCTCACCGCGCGCCCCGCACGCCCGGGCGCCGAGGATCTGCCCGCGCCGGAGCCGGAGCGCCGCCGCGTCGCCGCGGAGCGCCGCCGCGCCCTCGGCCCCGGCACCGCGCTCCCGGGCGCGCCGGGCCGCGTCCGCGGGGCGCCGGGCCCGCGCGCGGAAAACCCCCGTGGCCCCGGCGCCACGCGGGCGTACCCTTGGGTGTCCGAGGACACCGCGAGCGAGAGGGATGAGCAAGGCCCCACGGCCGGCCCATGACGCAGACACCCACTTCACAGGTTCCCCAGGCGCAGGTCTCCCAGGCCCAGACCCAGGCCCGCTTCGCCGTACCCGCCAAGCACCCCATGGTGACCGTGCTCGGGTCGGGCGACCGGCTGCTGCGGGTGATCGAGGACGCCTTCCCCGCCACCGACATCCACGTGCGCGGCAACGAGATCAGCGCCACGGGCGACCCGGCCGAGGTCGCGCTCGTCCAGCGGCTGTTCGACGAGATGATGCTCGTCCTGCGCACCGGCCAGCCGATGACCGAGGACGCGGTGGAGCGCTCCATCGCGATGCTCCGCACCCAGGACGACGGCGCCGGCGGCCAGAGCGAGACGCCGGCCCAGGTGCTGACCCAGAACATCCTCTCCAACCGCGGCCGCACCATCCGCCCCAAGACGCTGAACCAGAAGCGCTACGTCGACGCCATAGACGAGCACACCGTCGTCTTCGGCATCGGCCCGGCGGGCACCGGAAAGACCTACCTGGCGATGGCCAAGGCGGTGCAGGCGCTCCAGTCCAAGCAGGTCAACCGCATCATCCTCACCCGCCCGGCCGTCGAGGCCGGGGAGCGGCTCGGCTTCCTGCCCGGCACGCTCTACGAGAAGATCGACCCCTACCTGCGGCCGCTGTACGACGCGCTGCACGACATGCTCGACCCCGACTCGATCCCGCGCCTGATGGCCGCCGGGACGATCGAGGTCGCCCCGCTCGCCTACATGCGCGGCCGGACGCTGAACGACGCCTTCATCATTCTCGACGAGGCCCAGAACACCAACCCCGAGCAGATGAAGATGTTCCTCACCCGGCTCGGCTTCGACTCCAAGATCGTCATCACCGGTGACGTGACGCAGGTCGACCTCCCCGGCGGCACGAAGTCCGGGCTGCGCCAGGTGCAGGAGATCCTCGACGGCGTCGAGGACGTGCACTTCGCGCGGCTGAACAGCACCGACGTGGTGCGCCACCGGCTCGTCGGGCGCATCGTGGACGCGTACGACCGCTACGACGAGACCACCGGGCACCGCGACGGCGGGCGCTGACCGCCACCCGCGGGACGCCGCCCGGTAGGCTGCGGCCCCCGCCCCGCGCGCGGGGGACCGCCAGACCGGCAGACGAGGAAGAGCACCAGGCCGCACATGTCCATCGACGTCAACAACGAATCCGGGCAGGAGGTCGACGAGCAGGCGATCCTCGGCATCGCCCGCTACGCCCTCGCCCGCATGCGCATCCACCCCCTGTCCGAGCTGTCGGTCATCGTCGTGGACACCGAGGCCATGGAGCGGCTCCACGTGCAGTGGATGGACCTGCCCGGGCCCACCGACGTGATGTCCTTCCCGATGGACGAGCTGCGCCCGCCGGGCAAGGACGACGACGAGCCGCCCCAGGGCCTGCTCGGCGACATCGTGCTGTGCCCCGAGGTCGCCGCGCGCCAGGCCGAGCAGGCGCCCACCGCCCACACGATGGACGAGGAGCTCCAGCTCCTGACCGTGCACGGCGTGCTGCACCTGCTGGGCTACGACCACGAGGAGCCGGGGGAGCGGGCGGAGATGTTCGGTCTCCAGCAGGCCATCGTGGACGGCTGGCGGAGCGAGAACGGCCTCACCGGCCCCTCGCCCGCCCCCACCCTCACCTGACGGCGGCGAGCCCACCATGGCATCGCTCATCGCCCTCGCGGTCGGCCTCATCGTCCTGGCCTGGCTGGCCGCCTGCGCCGAGGCGGGGCTGGCCCGCACCACCAGCTTCCGCGCCGAGCAGGCGGTGCGCTCCGGCCGCCGGGGCAGCGCCAAGCTCGCCGCGGTCGCCGCCGAGCCCGTGCGCTACCTCAACCTCGCCATGCTGCTGCGCGTGGCCAGCGAGATGGCCGCCGGGGTGCTCGTCGCCTACGTCTGCGTGCGCTCCTTCGACCAGACCTGGCAGGCGATCACCGTCGCCATCGCCGTGATGGTGCTGGTGTCCTACGTCGCGGTCGGCGTCTCGCCGCGCACCATCGGCATCCAGCACCCGCTGAACACCGCCACGGCCGCCGCGTACGTGCTGCTGCCGCTCACCCGGGTGCTCGGCCCCCTGCCGCAGCTCCTGATCCTGCTGGGCAACGCGCTCACGCCCGGCCGGGGCTTCAGGCGGGGCCCCTTCGCCTCCGAGGCGGAGCTGCGGGCCATGGTGGACCTCGCGGAGTCGGAGTCGCTGATCGAGGACGAGGAGCGGCGCATGGTGCACTCCGTCTTCCAGCTCGGCGACACCCTCGTGCGCGAGGTGATGGTCCCGCGCACCGACCTCGTCTCCATCGAGCGCTTCAAGACGATCCGCCAGGCGCTCACCCTCGCCCTGCGCTCCGGCTTCTCCCGCATCCCGGTCATCGGCGAGAACGAGGACGACGTCGTCGGCATCGTGTACCTGAAGGACCTGGCCCGCAAGGTGCACGTCAGCCGCGAGGCGGAGTCCGAGCTCGTCTCCTCGACGATGCGGCCGGCCGCGTTCGTGCCGGACACCAAGAACGCGGGCGACCTGCTGCGGGAGATGCAGGGCGAGCGCAACCACGTCGCCGTCGTGATCGACGAGTACGGCTCCACCGCCGGGATCGTGACGATCGAGGACATCCTGGAGGAGATCGTCGGCGAGATCACCGACGAGTACGACCGCGAGCTGCCGCCGGTGGAGGAGCTGGGCGAGGGCCGCCACCGGGTCACCGCGCGCCTGGGCATCGACGACCTCGGCGAGCTGTACGGGCTCACCGACTTCGACGACGAGGACGTGGAGACCGTCGGCGGCCTGCTGGCCAAGCTGCTGGGCCGGGTGCCGATCGCCGGCGCCTCGGCGGTGGCCGACCTCTCCGCGGACCCGGCCGACCCGACGCTGGCCGGGCTGCGCCTGACCGCGGAGTCCACGGCGGGCCGCCGCAACCGCATCGACCGGGTCCTGGTCGAGCGCGTGGCGGCCGCCCCGGGCGAGCCCGGCGAGGAGGCGTGACCCCGCGCCCGGAGCGCCGGTCGGGCCGCCGGTGTCGCCCGTGACGCGTCGTGCGCGCCGCGTCGCCCCGCTCACGCGAACGGAGTAGTGGCGGTGGCCCGGCGGGCGGGGGCGTGGCGCCATGGAGCCATGGACGGGCGTTGGCGTACGGGAGCCGCCGCCGGACTGCTGCTGCTGGCCGGCGTCACCGCCTGTGCCGGGCGGGCCGGCGAGGGCGGGCAGGCCGGGGCGCGGGCGGAGCGGCTGGACGCCGGGCAGCTCCGGCTCGCGGTGCTGAGCCTGGCGGACCTGCCCGCCGGGTGGGTCAGCGACAGCGACACGGCCGCGCGCGAACGCGGGACCGGGGTGCCGCGGCCACCGCGGGGCCCGTGCCGCGCGGTGTTCCGCGACGCGCGGGGCGGCGCGGAGGCCCGGGCCCGGTTCGCGCGCACCGAGGTGGGCCCCTTCCTCGTCACCCGGGCCGGCTCCCACCCGTCGGCGGCCGACGCGGCGGACGCCGTCGCCGCGTTCCGGGCCGCCGTCCGGCAGTGCCCGGGCTTCCGGCTCGCGGTGGACCCCGGCGCGGCGGACGCCGACGCGGCGGGGCCGGCGCGGTTCCGCGCGGAGCCCGTGCGCGACCCCGGGCTCGGGCAGGAGAGCGCCGCCGCGCGCTTCGTGCGCGGGGGCTTCGGGGGCGAGCCGGACACCGTCGCCGAGGTGGTCTACGTCCGCGTCGGCGCGCACACCGTGCACCTCGCGCGCTCCGGGCACGCCGACCACGAAAGCCCGGCCCACGCGGACCTGACCCGGCTCGCGCGCACGGCGGTGGCGAAGCTGCGCGAGGTCGCGTCGGGGCGCACCCCCGAGCCCGCCGAGTCCTTCCCCGGGGCCACCCGTCTGTAGCGGCCCCGTATGCTCACGGTCATGACTGAAGCCCACGCGATCGACCCCGAGGACCGCAAGATCATCGTGCTCGCGCGCAGTGCCCGGGCGCGCAACGGCGTGGCGGAGGGCGCCGCCGTACGGGACGAGACCGGCCGCACCTACGTGGCGAGCACCGTCGGCCTGCCCTCGCTGGACCTGTCCGCCCTGCGCACGGCCGTCGCCATGGCGGTGGCCTCCGGCGCGAAGTCGCTGGAGGCGGCCGCGGTCGTCAGCGACGCCGAGGCCCTGCCGGACGCGGACCTGGCCGCCGTCGCCGACCTGGGCGGCGCCGCCACCCCCGTCCTGCTCGCGGGCCCGGACGGCACCCTGCGCACCACCCGCCCCGCGGGCTGACCGCGGCCCGCCCGCGCCCCCGCCCGGCTCGCCCGGGGGCGCGGGCCGGGGAGGACGGCGGCTACGGCGGCGCCGGGGGCCACCGTCGGCCCTGGCCCCCGGCGCGCCGTGTGGCGGGGCGTCAGGCGGCGGTGCGGGGGAACTCGCGGTCCAGTGCGCGCGGGACGGCGGCGTTGTGGTCGAAGGCCAGCCGGCACTCCTCGACCATGCGCCGCTTCTCCAGGTCGTCGACGTCCACGGCGTCCAGCAGGGCGCGGTAACCCCGCTTGAACGCCGCCGGGTTGGGTATCCCGTCGAAGACGTAGAAGCGGACGCCGTCGCCCTTGCGGTCGAAGCCCCACGTCTTCTCGGCCATGTCGCGCGGCACCTGACCGCCGGAGAGGTCGCCGAGGCAGCGGGTGTAGTGGTGCACCACGTACCCGGCGGGCCACGCCCGCGCGCACTCCTCGACGCGGGCGGCGGGCACTGCCGCCCGCTCCCGATCCTGCGGCCCAGGCCCACCCGAGTCCACGTGTTGCCGACGTGCTGTCGGGAACGTGCCCGGCCCCCCGGCCCGGCACTGCGGCGCCCGAGGCGCCCTCGCCCGCGGTTCGCCGGGCCCCTGACGCGTCCGGAATCCGGTCCGCGGTGTGTGACGCGCGTGGAACGGGGCACAGAGACGGCATGAAACTGGGTGTACTCGACGTGGGGTCGAACACGGCGCACCTGCTGGTCGTCGACGGCGCGGACGGCGACCTGGAGCCGGTGCTGCGGGCGAAGGAGCGGCTTCGGCTGGCGGAGCGGCTCGGCCCCGGCGGCAGGCTGGACCGGGCGTGCGTGGACCGCATGGCACGGGCGGTGGAGACGGCCGTGGCGAAGGCCGAGCGCGCCGGTGCCGAGGAACTCCTCGTCTACGCCACCGCCGTGGTCCGCGACGCACCCAACCGGGACGAGGTCCTCACCGCGGTGCGCCGGCGGACCGGCGTCACGATGGAGGTGCTGCCCGGCCGGCGGGAGGCCGAGCTGACCCTCCTGGCGGCCCGCCGCTGGATGGGCCACAGAGCCGGTCCGATGGCCGTCCTGGACGTGGGCGGCGGTTCCTTCGAAGTGGCCTGCGGGACGGGCGAGTCGGCGCGGTTCGCCGCCTCCCTCCCGATGGGCGCCGGCCGCCTGACCCGCGAGTTCTTCGGCCACGACGACCCGCCGTCGCCCCAGGCGGTGCGGGCCCTGCGCCACCACGTGCGCGAGGCCATGGACGAGGTCTGCCGGCACCTGCGCACCGAGGCGCCGTCCACCGCGGTGGCGACCTCCCGCACCTTCCAGCAGCTCGCCCGGTTGTGCGGGGCGCCGCCCGCCCGCAAGGGGCCGCTGGTGCCCCGCCGCCTGGCCCGCCGGGACGTGAAGAAGGCCGCCAAGCGGCTGGCCGCGGCCCCCGCCGCCGAGCGCGCCACCTGGCCCGGCATCTCCGCCGCGCGGGCCAGGCAGTCGGCCGCCGGCGCGATCGTCGCCCACACCGTGATGAAACTGGCGGGCATCGACGAGGTGCACATCTGCCCCTGGGCCCTGCGCGAAGGAGCCCTGCTCCACCACCTGAACACCCGGCCGGCCGCCGCCGCACCCCACGCCGCCCCCGGCCTCCTCACCCCCACCCCCGTCCTCCCGCCCCACGCGAGGGCCGCCTGAGCCGCCGCGCGGCCGCCTCCCCGCGACGGCCGCCCCCCGGGCGGCGGGGCGACCGCCCGGCCGCCCGCGCCGCACCCGGTGCGGCCCGCGTGGGCCGCGCGGTGGCGGTCGGGGGCGTGCGGCTCGGAGCGGGTGGGGGATCAGGGAGAATGGGGGCATGAGCGACCCTTCTCCCGCGCCGCACCGGGCCGGCTTCGCCTGCTTCGTCGGCCGTCCGAACGCCGGTAAGTCCACCCTGACCAACGCACTCGTGGGCACGAAGGTCGCGATCACCTCGAACCGGCCGCAGACCACGCGCCACACCGTGCGCGGCATCGTCCACCGCCCCGACGCGCAGCTCGTGCTCGTCGACACCCCGGGCCTGCACAAGCCGCGCACGCTGCTGGGTGAGCGGCTGAACGACGTGGTGCGCACCACCTGGGCCGAGGTGGACGTCATCGGGTTCTGCCTGCCCGCCGACGAGCGCACGGGCCCGGGCGACCGCTTCATCGCCGCCGAGCTCGCACAGCTCAAGCGCACCCCGAAGGTGGCCGTCGTCACCAAGACGGACCTGGTGGACTCCAGGACGCTGGCCGAGCAACTGCTCGCCGTGGAGCGCCTCGGCCGGGAGCTGGGCATCGAGTGGGCGGAGATCGTGCCCGTCTCGGCGAAGGACGGCACGCAGGTCACGCTGCTGGCGGACCTGCTGGCGCCGATGCTGCCCGAGAGCCCGCCGCTCTACCCGGACGGGGACCTCACCGACGAGCCGGAGCAGGTGATGGTCGCCGAGCTGATCCGCGAGGCGGCGCTGGAGGGCGTGCGGGACGAACTGCCGCACTCCATCGCCGTCGTGGTCGAGGAGATGCTGCCGCGCGAGGACCGCCCCGCCGACCGGCCGCTGCTGGACATCCACGCCAACGTCTACATCGAGCGGCCGAGCCAGAAGGGCATCGTCATCGGCCCCGGCGGCAAGCGGCTGAAGGAGGTCGGCACCCGCTCGCGGCGCCACATCGAGGCGCTGCTGGGCACGCCCGTCTTCCTCGACCTGCACGTGAAGGTCGCCAAGGACTGGCAGCGCGACCCCAAGCAGCTCCGCCGCCTGGGTTTCTGACCCGTCAGCTCCGCTCCGGCGCCGTGACGAGGACGGCCCGCGTCTCCTCGGTGGTCAGCTCCAGCGCGCTGCCCAGCGAGTCCAGCACGGCCCGCTCGGCGGGCAGGTACGGGCCGTCGGCGAGCGCGATCCGGGCCCCCTGGAGCAGCAGGCCGGCGCGGCCGGGGGCGGCCAGGTGCGGGACCAGCGGCCCGAGCGCGGCGTGCAGGGCGATCTCGACCCCCAGCCGCGTCTCCTGCGGCCCGCCGCCGAGCGCCGCCCCCGCGTGGGACCGCAGGGTGGCGGCCCGCGCCGCCAACTCCTCGCCGCTGCACTGCGGGTAGCCGGCGGCGTGCACGGACTCCACCGCCGCGCGGCAGGCCGCCGGGTGGTCGGCGCCGCCCACGGCCAGCACCGCCAGGGCCACGCCCTCCACGCCGTCGCGCAGCAGCGCGGCCAGCCGGGTGCTGGTGGGCTGGTCCAGCACCTCGGGGCCGAAGTGCGTCGTGCAGGAGGCGCAGGCCAGCACCGGCGCGGTGGCGCCGCCGCGGGCCAGCGGCACGCCCAGCAGCTCCAGCCGGCGGCGGCCGGTGCGGCGCTCGTAGTTGCGGTCCCCGCCGCACGCGGGGCAGAAGAACTCGCCGTCCGCCACGGTGGTCCAGGCGACGCGGACGCCCGTCCGCAGGCCCGCGCGCACCCCGTTCGCCCTGCTCCTCGCGCGCGCTCCGCCCACACCGCACCTCCGTGACTCGGCACCCTTGCCGCTGCCGCTTCCGTGGGACGTGATGTTAACCACACGGACCAGTCCGCGTCAGCCTTCGTACCGGACAAAACGGGGAACCTGTCCGGAACGTGCCCGTCCGGTTCAGGCCGGTGGGCGCCGCCGGGCCGACGGCGCCGACCGCCTCACCGCGTCGCGCGGTTGACGGCCGAGACCACCGCCTTGATCGACGCGCGGGTGGTGTTGGCGTCGATGCCCACGCCCCACAGCACCTGACCGTCGATCGCGCACTCGATGTACGAGGCGGCCTGGGCGCTCGCGCCCTGGCTGAGCGTGTGCTCGACGTAGTCCAGCAGCCGCACGTCGATGCCGTTCTTCGCCAGCGCGTCGAAGAACGCCGAGATCGGGCCGTTGCCGTGGCCCGTGAGCACCGTGGGGGCGCCGTCGACGACCGCTTCGACGGTCAGCGCGTCGTGCCCGTCGGTCGTGGTCTCGCTCTGCGCGCTGCGCAGCGTGACGCGGCCCCAGGGGCGCTCGGGCGTGGGCAGGTACTCGTCCCGGAAGGCGTCCCAGATCTGCGCCGGGGTGATCTCGCCGCCGTCGGCGTCCGTCTTCTCCTGGATGATGCGGGAGAACTCGATCTGCATCCGGCGCGGCAGGTCCAGGTTGTGGTCGTTCTTCAGCACGTAGGCGATGCCGCCCTTGCCGGACTGGGAGTTGACCCGGATGACGGCCTCGTAGGAGCGGCCGACGTCCTTGGGGTCGATGGGCAGGTAGGGCACCTCCCAGGGGACCTCGTCCACCGTCTTCCCGGCCTCGACCGCGGCGGCCCGCAGGGCGTCGAAGCCCTTGTTGATGGCGTCCTGGTGCGAGCCGGAGAAGGCCGTGTAGACCAGGTCGCCCGCGTACGGGTGGCGCGGGTGCACCTCCATCTGCGTGCAGTACTCCACGGTGCGGCGGATCTCGTCGATCTGGCCGAAGTCGATCTGCGGGTCCACGCCCTGGGAGAACAGGTTCATGCCCAGCGTCACCAGGTCGACGTTGCCGGTGCGCTCGCCCTGGCCGAACAGGCAGCCCTCGACGCGGTCGGCACCGGCCATCACGGCCAGCTCGGCCGCCGCCACCGCCGTGCCGCGGTCGTTGTGCGGGTGCGCGGACAGGCATACGTGCTCCCGGCGCGAGAGGTGGCGCGACATCCACTCGAAGCGGTCCGCGTGCGTGGACGGCGTCGAGCGCTCCACCGTCGCCGGCAGGTTCAGGATGATCTCGCGGCCCTCCTCGGGCTGCCAGACGTCCATCACCGACTCGCAGACCTCCAGCGCGAAGTCCAGCTCGGTGTCGGTGAAGATCTCCGGGCTGTACTGGTAGCCGAACACCGTCCGCGCGTCCAGCAGCTTGTCGGCGTACTCCATCACCAGTCGGGTGCCGTCCACCGCGATCTGCCGCACCTGCTCCCGGGTGCCGCGGAAGACCACGCGGCGGAAGGCGGGCGCGGTCGCGTTGTACAGGTGCACCGTGGCCCGTGGCGCACCCACCAGGGACTCTACCGTCCGCTCGATCAGCTCCTCGCGCGCCTGGGTCAGCACCGAGATCGTCACGTCGTCGGGGATCGCGCCCTCTTCGATGATCGAGCGGACGAAGTCGAAGTCGGTCTGCCCGGAGGAGGGGAAGCCGACCTCGATCTCCTTGTAACCCATGCCCACCAGCAGGTCGAACATCTTCCGCTTGCGGGCGGGGGACATCGGGTCGATGAGCGCCTGGTTGCCGTCCCGCAGGTCGGTGGACAGCCAGCGCGGCGCCCGGGTGATCCGGGCGTTCGGCCAGGTGCGGTCGGGGATGTCCACGGCCTCGTACGGGCCGTACTTGTGGACCGGCATCCGCGAGGGGCGCTGCGGGGTGCTCGCCGCCGTGATGGGCGTGGCGCGGCCGACCGGCTGGGTGGAGGAGATCGTCATGACGGGTGGGCTCCGATCGCGGAGTGGTCTTCTCGAAGGCCGACGGTGGCAGCACCGCACTCCGCGGGGAGGGGGTCGGCCGTACCTACAGGCCCTCGCCGCGGCGGCTAAGGAGAAGCAGCCCGAAACGCATGATGACGGAAGCCTAGCCGAGCGTCCGCGCCGCCGCTCCTCCTGTATCAGTATGCGAGATCCCACATGACGTCGCGGCGGGGCCGCGCCGGCGCCGCGGCCCGGGGCGAGGCCCGCCTCAGCCCGCTCCGCGCCCGCCCCGGCCGGCCCGCCCGCCGGCCGCCCGCCCCGGACGCCGCGGACCCGCCCTGCGCCGCCCCCGCCCCCGCCCCCTGCGCCGGGCGCGGTGCGGCGGCGGTGGGGGAGCGGGCCGAGGGGTGCGGGAGAATGGGTGGATGAGCTTGTTCCGCGACGACGGCATCGTGCTGCGCACCCAGAAGCTGGGGGAGGCGGACCGCATCATCACCCTGCTGACGCGCGGGCACGGACGGGTGCGGGCGGTGGCCCGGGGCGTGCGCCGCACGAAGTCGAAGTTCGGAGCCCGGCTGGAGCCGTTCTCCCACGTGGACGTCCAGTTCTTCGCGCGCGGTGGCGAGCTGGTCGGCCGGGGCCTGCCGCTGTGCACGCAGACCGAGACCATCGCCCCGTACGGGCGCGGCGTCGTGGCCGACTACGCCCGCTACACCGCGGGCACGGCGATGCTGGAGACGGCGGAGCGGTTCACCGACCACGAGGGCGAGCCCAACGTGCAGCAGTACCTGCTCCTGGTGGGCGCCCTGCGCACGCTCGCCGCCGGGGAGCACGGGCCGGGGCTGGTGCTGGACGCCTTCCTGCTGCGCTCGCTCGCCGTGGGCGGCTACGCGCCCAGCTTCGACGACTGCGCCCAGTGCGGCATGCCCGGCCCCAACCGGTTCTTCTCCGTCGCGGGCGGCGGCTGCGTGTGCCCGGACTGCCGCAGGCCCGGCAGCGTCGTCCCCTCCCCGGAGGCGCTGCGGCTGCTGGCCGCGCTGCTGACCGGCGACTGGCCGACCGCCGACGCCGCCGAGCCGCGCCACGTGCGCGAGGGCAGCGGGCTGGTCTCGGCCTACCTGCACTGGCACCTGGAGCGCGGGCTGCGTTCCCTGCGGTACGTCGACAAGGGCTGAGCCGATAACCTCGGCCCTGTTTCCTGGTGACCTATCTGGAGTTGAACATGCTGTCCCGGCAGCCCCACGCCTCCCGCGGCTACGCCGCCCCCGCCCCGCACCCCTCCGGGGCCCGCCCGCCGGAACTGCCCGCCAGTGTGGTGCCGAACCACGTGGCCGTGGTGATGGACGGCAACGGCCGCTGGGCCAAGGAGCGCGGCCTGCCCCGCACCGAGGGGCACCGCATGGGGGAGGGCGTCGTCCTCGACGTCCTGCGCGGCTGCCTGGAGATCGGGGTGAAGAACCTCTCCCTCTACGCCTTCTCGACGGAGAACTGGAAGCGCTCCCCGGAGGAGGTGCGCTTCCTGATGAACTTCAACCGGGACGTCATCCGGCGGCGCCGGGACGAGATGGACGCCATGGGCATCCGCATCCGCTGGGTGGGACGCATGCCCAAGCTGTGGAAGTCGGTCGTCCAGGAGCTCCAGATCGCCCAGGAGCAGACGCGGGACAACACGGCGATGACGCTGTACTTCTGCGTCAACTACGGCGGCCGCGCGGAGATCGCCGACGCCGCGCAGGCCATCGCCCGCGACGTGGCCGACGGGCGCCTGGACCCGGGGAAGGTCAACGAGAAGACGTTCGCCAAGTACCTGTACTACCGCGACATGCCGGACGTCGACCTGTTCGTGCGGCCCTCGGGCGAGCAGCGCACGTCCAACTACCTCATCTGGCAGAGCGCCTACGCCGAGATGGTCTTCCAGGACGTGCTGTGGCCCGACTTCGACCGGCGCGACCTGTGGCGCGCGTGCGTGGAGTACGCCAAGCGCGACCGGCGCTTCGGCGGCGCGATCCCCAACGAGCTGGCACCGCGCGAGACGGCCCCCCGGCAGCGTTGACCGGCGCCCGCGGGCCCGGGAGGCGGGCGGCGGCGCCGGGAGGCGGACGGGCCCCGGCTCCGCCCGCGCGGGGGAACCGGGGCCCGGGAGCCGGGTGGCCGGAGCGGGTCAGCAGCCGATGAGGCGGCCGGCGAGGTAGGACTCCACCTGGTCCAGGGAGACGCGCTCCTGCTTCATCGTGTCGCGCTCGCGCACCGTCACCGCGTTGTCGTCGAGCGTGTCGAAGTCGACGGTGACGCAGAACGGCGTGCCGATCTCGTCCTGGCGGCGGTAGCGGCGGCCGATCGCCCCGGCGTCGTCGAACTCGATGTTCCAGTGGCCGCGCAGCGTCTGAGCCAGGCCGCGCGCCTTCGGCGAGAGCCGCTCGTTGCGGGACAGCGGCAGGACGGCGACCTTGACCGGCGCCAGCCGCGGGTCGAGGCGCATCACGGTGCGCTTCTCCAGCTTGCCCTTGGCGTTGGGCGCCTCGTCCTCGACGTAGGCGTCCAGCATGAAGGCGAGCATCGTGCGCCCCACGCCGGCCGCCGGCTCGATGACGTACGGCGTCCAGCGCTCGCCCGCCTCCTGGTCGAAGTAGGACAGGTCCTGGCCGGAGGCCTTGGCGTGGGCGCCGAGGTCGAAGTCCGTGCGGTTGGCCACGCCCTCCAGCTCGCCCCACTCCGAGCCGCCGAAGCTGAACCGGTACTCGATGTCAGCGGTGCGCTTGGAGTAGTGGGAGAGCTTCTCGCCCGGGTGCTCGTACCAGCGCATGTTGGCCTCGGAGAGCCCCAGCCCCCGGTACCAGTTCCAGCGCTGCTCCATCCAGTACTCGTGCCACTGCTCGTCCTCGCCGGGCTTGACGAAGAACTCCATCTCCATCTGCTCGAACTCGCGGGTGCGGAAGATGAAGTTGCCCGGGGTGATCTCGTTCCGGAACGACTTGCCCATCTGCGCGATGCCGAACGGCGGCTTCTTGCGCGAGGTCTGCTGCACCTGGCTGAAGTTGGTGAAGATGCCCTGCGCCGTCTCCGGGCGCAGGTAGGCCACCGCGCCGGAGTCCGTGGTCGGACCCAGGTGGGTGGAGAGCAGGCCGGAGAACTGCTTGGGCTCGGTGAAGGTGCCCTTGTTGCCGCAGTTGGGGCAGTTGACTTCGGCCAGGCCCTCGGCCGGGGGCCGCCCGTGCTTGGCCTCGTACGCTTCCTCCAGGTGGTCGGCGCGAAAGCGCTTGTGGCAGGAGGTGCACTCGGTCAGCGGGTCGGTGAAGGTGGCGACGTGGCCGGATGCCTGCCACACCTCGGTGGCCAGGATCACCGAGGAGTCGATGCCGACGACGTCCTCCCGCGAGGTGACCATCGCTCGCCACCACTGGCGCTTGATGTTCTCCTTCAGCTCCACCCCCAGCGGGCCGTAGTCCCAGGCGGCTCGCTGACCGCCGTAGATCTCGCTGCAGGGGTAGACGAAGCCACGGCGCTTGCTGAGGCTGACGATGGTGTCGATCTTGTCGGCGGCCACGGTGCTCTCTTCGTTACGAAACGACGACGGAATACCTCAGATTACCGGCGGGAGCGTGCCTGGGATCAAATCGGTGCGGGGGCACCGGAGGGGGCCGGGCCCCGGCCGGCGGCGGGTTCGGTGCGTGCGGCTGTTCGAATTTGACAACGGTTTCCATTACGTCTGAAAATGAGTGTCATGAACGCTCGCCGCCGCCCCCTCATAGCCGGCTCCGCCCTCGCCGGAGCGTCCGCGCTGTCCCTGCTCACCCTGTCCGCCTGCGGAAGCGGCGACACGGGTACCACCGAGGGCGGCAAGCTGAACGTCGTGGCGTCCTTCTACCCGATGGAGTTCGTGGCCGAGCGGGTCGGCGGGGAGCACGTGGCGGTCACCACGCTGACCGGGCCCGGCGTCGAACCGCACGACCTGGAGCTCAGCCCCCGGCAGACCGCCGAGCTGACCGAGGCCGGGGTCGTCGTCTACCTGGAGGGCATGCAGCCCGCCGTGGACGAGGCGGTCGGGCAGTCCGACGCGCGGCAGGTGGTGGAGGCGGGCGCGCTCGCGGAGGAGGCCGCCGGCGCGGAGGGCGGCACCGCGCCCCACGGCGACGGGGACGGCGGTGACGAGCACGGCGACGAGCACGGCGGCGGCGAGCACGAGGACGGCGACGGCGGCGAGCACGGCGGCGGCGAGCACGAGCACGAGCACGGCCACGGCGACGAGCCCGCCGGGGAGGAGCCGACCGGGGAGCCCACCGCCGAGGAGTCGGGCCACGACCACGACCACGACCACGGGGGCCAGGACCCGCACATCTGGCTCGACCCGGTGCAGTACGCCGCCGTCGCCGAGGGCGTCGGGGAGGCGCTCGCCGAGGCCGACCCCGACCACGCGGCCGACTACCGCAAGAACGCCGAGGACCTGGTGGGCGAGCTGGAGCGGCTGGACACCGAGTTCGCCGACGGCCTGCGCAACACCGACACCGACACCTTCATCACCACCCACGCCGCCTTCGGCCACCTCGCCGCCCGCTACGGGCTGCACGAGGAGGCCATCGCCGGCCTCAGCCCGGAGTCCGACCCGAGCGGCGCGCGGCTGAAGGAGCTGCACGCCGTCGCGGAGGAGGACGGCGTGACCACCGTCTTCTTCGAGACGATCGCCAGCGACCGCACCGCGCGGTCCCTCGCCACCGACCTCGGCCTGCGCACCGACGTCCTGGACCCGGTGGAGGGCATCACCGACGGCTCGCGCGGGGACGACTACTTCGAGGTCATGCGCGCGAACCTGGAAGCACTGCGGAAGGCGCTGGGCGCCGCGTGAGCGCCCCGGCCGACGGCCCGAGCCGTGGAGGAGGGCCCGTGAAGGAGCCCATGGAGCCCAAGGGGACCGAGAGAAACGAGGGGACCGGGGTGGCCAGGGGGCGATCGGCGGCCGATCCCGTCGTCGCCCTGCGCGGCGCGCACGCCGCGCTCGGCTCCCGGCCCGTTCTGCGCGGCATCGACCTGACCGTGGGACGCGGCGAGGTGGTCGCCCTGCTCGGTGCGAACGGCTCCGGGAAGTCCACCACGGTGCGCGCGGCCGTCGGCCAGGTGCCGCTGACCGGCGGCGCGCTGGAGCTCTTCGGCACGCCGCTGCGCCGCTTCCGCGCCTGGCGGCGCCTGGGGTACGTGCCGCAGCGCTCCACCGCGGCCGCCGGCGTCCCGGCGACCGTCCGCGAGGTGGTGTCCTCCGGGCGGCTCGCCCGGCGCGGGCTGCGTCCGCTGGGCCGCGCGGACCGGGACGCCGTCACCCGGGCGCTGGCGGCCGTGGGCATGGCCGAGCGGGCCCGCGACTCCGTCGGCGCGCTCTCCGGCGGCCAGCACCAGCGGGTGCTCATCGCCCGCGCGCTGGCCGGGGAGCCCGAGCTGCTGATCATGGACGAGCCGCTGGCCGGCGTCGACCTGGCCAGCCAGCGGGTGCTGGCCGACGCGCTGTGCGCCCAGGTGGCCGAGGGCGTCTCGGTGCTGCTGGTGCTGCACGAGCTCGGCCCGCTGGCCCGGCTCATCGACCGCACCGTCGTCCTGCGCGACGGCCGGGTGGAGCGCGTCGAGCACCCCGAGCGGCTGCACGACCCGGCCTGCCACCCGCACGACAGCGCCGCCCCCGACGAGGCACCGGCGGCGCCCCGCATCGGAACGGGGTTCCCCGCATGACCGAGCTCCTGGACTACGCCTTCATGCAGCGCGCCCTGCTGGCCGCGCTGCTCGTGGGCGTCGCCGCGCCCGCCGTGGGCATCTACCTGGTCCAGCGCCACCAGGCGATCATGGGCGACGGGATCGGGCACATCGCGCTGACCGGCGTGGCGCTGGGTTTCCTGCTCAGCACGAACGCGGTGTGGACGGCGGTGCTGGTCGCCGCGGCCGGCGCCGTCGCCATCGAGCTGGTCCGCTGGTACGGCAAGGCGCGCGGCGACATCGCGCTGGCCATGCTCTTCTACGGCGGCATGGCGGGCGGCGTCATGATCATCAACCTGGCCCCCGGCGGCTCCACGGGGGACCTGCTGACGGCCATGTTCGGCTCCATCACCACCGTCTCGCCCGCGGACGTCACGGCGATCGTGATCCTGTCCTGTGCGGTCCTCGCCGTCTGCCTGGGGCTGCGGCGGCAGTTGTTCGCCGTGTGCCAGGACGAGGAGTTCGCCCGTGTCACCGGACTGCCGGTGCGGCTGCTGAACCTGCTGCTGGCCGTCACCGCCGCCGTCACCGTCACCGTGGCGATGCGCGTGGTGGGGCTGCTGCTGGTCAGCGCGCTCATGGTCATCCCGGTCGCGGCCGCCCAGCAGGTGACCCGCGGTTTCGCGGTGACGCTCGGGCTCTCCGTCGCGCTGGGCGTGCTGGTGGCGCTGTCCGGCACCGCCGTCTCCTTCTACGCCGACGTGCCCCCGGGCGCGACGATCGTGCTGCTGGCCATCGCCGCGTTCGCCGTGCTGGCCGCGTTCACCCCGGCCGCCGCGCGCCGCAGAGCACGGCTGGCCGCGCGGCGGGAGCCGTCGGGCATGCTGGAGGGGGAGGTCGCGCGCGGCGGGTGAGGCGGCAACCCGGGGCACGCCCGTCACACCTGGCACAATTGGGCGCGACCAAGGCGAGCCGAATCACCCGACCGGGTGACGAAGGAGGCAACGGTGGCGACCGCAGGTCCCCCAGTCCGTGGGCGTTCGACACGGCAGCGCGCCGCGGTGGCGGCGGCGCTGAGCGAGGTCGAGGAGTTCCGCAGCGCCCAGGAGCTGCACGACATGCTCAAGCACCGCGGCGACTCCGTCGGGCTGACGACCGTGTACCGGACTTTGCAGTCCCTCGCCGACGCGGGCGAGGTCGACGTGCTGCGCACGGACGAGGGCGAGGCCGTCTACCGCCGGTGCAGCACCGACGACCACCACCACCACCTGGTCTGCCGGTCCTGCGGGAAGGCCGTGGAGGTGGAGGGCCCGGCCGTGGAGAGGTGGGCGGACGCCGTCGCCAGCGAGCACGGCTTCGTCGACGTCGCGCACACCGTCGAGGTCTTCGGCACCTGCGGCGAGTGCGCCGAGGCCAGGGCCGACCGGGGCGGCAGGGGCGCGCGGAAGTGAACGGGGCGCGGGAGAAGCGGTGGCGCGGGGCGCGCCGGGAGTCGGAGCAGTAGGGACCGTGGCACGGCAGCTCAGCATCGGACCGCACGCCGTCACACCCCCCGTGGTGCTGGCGCCGATGGCGGGGATCACCAACGCGCCCTTCAGGACGCTGTGCCGGGAGTTCTCCGGCGGCAAGGGGCTCTTCGTCAGCGAGATGATCACCACGCGGGCGCTGGTCGAGCGCAACGAGAAGACCATGCAGCTCATCCGCTTCGACGCCAGTGAGCGCCCGCGCTCGATCCAGCTCTACGGCGTGGACCCGGTCACCGTCGGCAAGGCGGTGCGCATGATCGCCGACGAGGACCTCGCCGACCACATCGACCTCAACTTCGGCTGCCCGGTGCCCAAGGTCACCCGCAAGGGCGGCGGCTCCGCGCTGCCCTACAAGCGCAACCTGCTGCGCGAGATCCTGCGCGAAGCGGTCACCGGGGCGGGCGCCCTGCCGGTGACGATGAAGATGCGCAAGGGCATCGACGACGACCACCTCACCTACCTGGACGCGGGCCGCATCGCCGCCGAGGAGGGCGTCACCGCGATCGCGCTGCACGGCCGCACGGCCGCCCAGCACTACTCCGGGACCGCCGACTGGTCGGCCATCGCCCGGCTGCGCGACGCCGTGCCCGAGCGCGTCCCGGTGTTGGGCAACGGCGACATCTGGTGCGCCGAGGACGCCGTGCGCATGATGCGCGAGACCGGGTGCGACGGCGTCGTGGTCGGCCGGGGGTGCCTCGGCCGGCCGTGGCTGTTCGGCGACCTGGTGGCCGTCTTCGAGGGGCGCGCCGAGGAGGTGGCGCGGCCCACGCTGCGGGAGGTCGCCAACGTCATGGTGCGGCACGCGCGGCTGCTGGGGGAGTGGCTGGACGACGAGGCACGCGGTGTCATCGACTTCCGCAAGCACGTCGCCTGGTACACCAAGGGCTTCTCCGTGGGCTCGCGGCTGCGCGGCAGGCTGGCCGTCGCCGCGTCACTGGCCGAGCTGCGCGAGCTGCTGGACGGGCTCGATCTCGACCAGCCCTGGCCGGCCGGCGCCGAGGGCCCGCGCGGCCGGACGCACGGGCGCAACCGGGTCGTGCTCCCCGACGGGTGGCTGGCGGACCCCTACGCCCCCGCGACGGTCGGCGCCGACGCGGAGCTGGACACCTCCGGCGGCTGAGCCGCGGCGCCCGGTGCCGGGGCGGCCAGCAGGTCCAGGGTCAGCGCGGCCGTCCAGCCGAAGTCGCGGGCACCGCGGCCCGCACCGGTCAGCGGGTCGACGTACTCGGCGAACTCCGTGGCGTCCGCCGCGCGGAGCATGGCCGCGCGCAGTGCGTCGGCGCGCCCGGTGCGGCCGTGGCGGCGAAGGCCGCCCTCCAGGAGCCAGTTGACGTTGAACCAGGCGGGCCCGCGCCAGTAGCGGCAGCGGTCGAAGGCGCGGCCGCGCAGGTCGTAGCTCGGGACGAGCCCGACCCCGCCGCCTGTGCCGAGGCCGCCCGCGCTCCCGGTGCTCGCGGTGCTCCCGTCGCTCCCGGTGCTCGCGGCGTCCGCGGTGAAGTGCGGGCCCTCCAGGGTGGCCACCAGCGCGTCGACCACCGGCCGGGGCAGGTCCGGCACGGCCAGCGGCAGCAGCCCGGCCGCGCTGCGCTCGGCGATCAGGGCGCCGTCGGCCAGGTCGCGGCAGCGGAACTGGCCGGACGCCGGGTCCCACAGGCGGCGCTCCATGGCGCGCGTCAGCTCCCGGGCGCGCGTGCGGTGCGGCTGCGGGTCGGCGCCCAGCTCGTGCGCGATGTCCGCCAGGGCGTGCTCGGAGAGGACCAGCAGTGCGTTGAAGCCCGGGTCCTCCACGGCGAAGGCGAACGCGGCGCGCGCGTCGTCGTAGCCGGCGTCGCGGTAGTCGGCGGCCAGCCGCACGTAGCGGCCGTAGTCGAGGTCGGTGGGGCGGTCGGCGGCGGCGCCGTGGTCCAGGTCGGCCCGGCGGAAGGTGTCGGGCGCCGCCGGGGCGACGCGGGCCAGCGGGGCGTCCCAGCACGGGCTGTTGTCCATGCCCGGCTCCCACGGGTGGACGACCGCCGCCAGCCCGTGTCCGCCCAGGTCGCGGCGGTCGGCCAGGTAGCGGTGCCAGGCGGCGAGCTTCGGGTACAGCCGGGCCAGGAAGGACCGCTCCCGGGAGGTCCGCGGGTGCGCGCGGTGCACCAGCCAGACGGCCAGGGCGTGCACCGGGGGCTGCACGATGCCGGAGGTCTCGCGGTGCCGGGGGGCGCCGGCGGCCGCGCCGGCGGTGGAGGAGCGCCAGAAGTCGGGGCTGGGGAAGTAGGCGTCGCGCGGCACGGCGGGGTTGAAGACGATGTGCGGCACGCGGCCGTCCGCCCACTGGGCACCCAGCAGCGTCTCCAGCTCCTTGTGCGCGCGCAGCGGCTCGCGGTGCCGCAGGCCGACCGCGATGAACGCCGAGTCCCAGCTCCACTGGTGCGGGTAGAGGCTGCGCGCCGGTACCGTCGCGCCGCCCGTCCAGTTGCAGGCCAGCACGCGGGCGGCCCGGCGGGCGAGCGCGGCGCGCGTGCGCCGGGCGGCGGGAGCGCCCCCGCCCTGGTGCGGGACGGTGGGCAGCAGAGTGGTGGGAACGGTGGCGGGTGCGGAGTCGGTGTCGGTCACGCGGTCCACTTCAGGGGCTCCGGGGTCGGAGGGGCCCGGTGGTGGCGGAGCAGGCGCAGCGGGGTCGGCCCCCTGCGCGCGTCGGCGTCATCGCCGGGTGAACGGGTGGTGAACACGGCCCAGTATCGACGCCCACTCCGGCGCGGAACATCAGCCAGGTCACATCTTGACCCCCCAAACTTTGTGACGCGTCTCACGTAGATGTGCTGGGTCTGTTCGTCCCCCAGAGGCAGGGCGGGGTCGTCGAGGCGGCCCGGTGAGGGTGGGGGCGGGCGGACGGTCTGCACGAGCGTGCTTGCCGGAGTGGCGGTGGGCGGGGTGAGTGCGCGGACGGCGGCATCGGTGATGTGCCGCCCACGGTCCGGCCGGAATCATGGCGCCGGGTTCCTGGGCGGGCTCGGTGCCGGCGGTTCGGACGGTGCTGAGGCCGCAGGGTTCGCGGAGTGCGTCGAGGCTGGTGAGGCTATGTGCAGGGGCGCAACACTCCACATCAGTCGTCTCCGACGACGATGTCGAGTTCGCTCACCATGGCCCGGGCGAGCTCGTGCTGCTGGCCCGGGGCGATGCGGACATGGGCGAGGTGGGCGACACCGCGGAGGGTGGTGAGGTCGCTGCCGCGCAGGTCGGCGCCCCGGTAGCGGCCGGGGCCGAACTCCGTGAGGCGGAGTGTGCAGTCGAAGAAGGCGACGTTGGAGAGGTCGCAGTCGGTGAATGTGGCTTCGGTGAGGACGCAGCCGACGAGTGCGACGGGGCCGGTGGCGCGGACCTTGGTGAAGGTCGTGTAGTCGAGCTTGCAGTTCTCGAACAGCACGTCGTCCAGTACCAGGCCGTCGAGTGTGGCGCCGAGGAGCTTGGTGTCCCGGATGGCGACGCGGGTCAGCTTGCTCCCGTTCCAGCGTGCCGCGCCGAGATCGCTGCCGGTGATCTCCACGCCGTGCAGGTTCAGGGACTCGAACCGGACGCGCTGTGAGCGGACGCTGTGGATGCGGCCGGTGATGAGCTGGGTGTCGGCGAGATCGAGGGCACGGAGGTCCGCGTCGCCGAAGGCGAAGTCCTGGACGGCGCCTCGCGGGTTGTCCAGGGTGCTGACGTTGGCGAGGTAGAGGCCCGGCTCGTTCAGGTCGGGCGTGGTGATCGTGGCAGTGCCGACGGTCCGGGTGCTCACGGTGCTCCTGGTTCTGCTTCAGGGCGGACCGGTCGGTCGGACCGCCCGATGCCGGGGTGGGCTAGGACTTGTTGCTCCAGTCGTCCCAGATGGGGCGGTTGTCGAACACGGGCGTGGGTCCGGAGTGACTCCTCGCCGCGATGCGGGTGCGGCGAGGACCGTTAGAACCCAGGGGCGCATGGTGGGGCTGCTGTGTGGCTGGTGGGTTGGGCTCTGGTGGTCAGGCGGCTTCGAGTTCGCCGGTCTTGACGCCTGCGATGAAGGTGGTGAAGGAGGCGAGGGGGATGCGGAGTGCGGGTGCGGTCGGGTTCTTCGAGTCGCGGACGGGGACGATGCCGTGCGTGGCGACGAGGTTGGCGGCGACTTCGACGCAGTTGCCGCCGTTCGAGCTGTACGAGGACTTGTACCAGCAGGGAGATTCGGTCACGGTGGTGCC
Organism: Streptomyces marinisediminis; assembly: GCF_026262575.1. Taxonomy (GTDB): domain Bacteria; phylum Actinomycetota; class Actinomycetes; order Streptomycetales; family Streptomycetaceae; genus Streptomyces; species Streptomyces marinisediminis. The sequence continues at coordinate 5,899 of NZ_JAPKFL010000014.1, read as the reverse complement.
CTTTCGCAACTGGCTGATCAGGGTCACAGGCGCTGCTGGGGAGAGCGCTTCGGCGCACGATTGATGGTAGGCCCGTGAGCACGGGCACCACAGAGGCGCCCGGAACCTGCTCAGGTGTGCTGGACCCGCCGCTGGACTTTCTCCGTCGACCGGGACCGGCGCGTACTGCGGTGTTCGCAGCAGGCCCGGCATGACTCTCCGCCGCGATGCGGGTGTGGTGAGGCCCCACCATGGGGCGCATGGTGGGGCTGCTGTGTGGCTGGTGGGTTGGGCTCTGGCGGTCAGGCGGCTTCGAGTTCGCCGGTCTTGACGCCTGCGATGAAGGTGGTGAAGGAGGCGAGGGGGATGCCGAGTGCGGGTGCGGTCGGGTTCTTCGAGTCGCGGACGGGGACGATGCCGTGCGTGGCGACGAGGTTGGCGGCGACCTCGACGCAGTTGCCACCGTTGTTGCTGTAGGAGGACTTGAACCAGCGGAGAGAATCGGTCGTGGTCGTCACGGGGTGCCCTTTCGTACCTGAGTGATCATGGCCACGGACGCCGCCTGCGACAGCGATTCGGCCTGTAGTTGATGGTAGGCGGTCAGCATGGGAAGCACTGATGTGGCCTCTCGGTCAAGATGCCCCTGTGCTTGCGACTCGGCGTAGGCGACCACCGACCGATCGGGCAGGGTCAGCACGTTGACGGGTAGGTCGAAGGGGCGACGTTCGCCTATGTCGAACGGCGCGACCTGTAGCACCGTGGTGGGCTTGGCGGCGAACTCGACCAGTCGTTGCAGTTGTGCGTCCATCACCGCGTGTCCGCCAACGGAGCGGCGTATACAGCTCTCGTCCATGACGACGAAGACCATGGGTGGACGCTGACGCTCCAGGGCGGCCTGTCGTTCCGCCAAGAACGAGACGCGTTCGTCAGCCTGCTCGGCGTTGATGGACCCTCGCCGCACTGCACTCTCAGCCAGCACCCGTGCATAGTCTGGCGTCTGTAGCAAACCTGGAATGATCCCGATTTCATACAGCCGGATTTCGACGGCTCGACCCTCGTGCCCGACGTACTCGGGGAAGCCTTCCAGAAGCGAGCCGTGCCGCATCTCGCGCCACTGCCGTTCGAACGTGTCATTTGTGGCCTCGGTGCCGAACACCAGGTCAGCACTGCGCGAAAAGCGCAAGGTCGGAAGCTTGCGACCAGTTTCGACTGATGAAACGTGCGTGCTGGAGTACTCCATCTTTTGCGCCAGGTCTTCCTGTGTCCAGCCGCGGGATTCCCGTGAGCTGCGCAGACGCGCTCCGTAGGCAGCCTGGGGAGAACTGCTCGGGTCCAGTTCCTTGCGGTTCAACGGCCACCACCAACCTTTCTTCCCCGTCTGACAGGTTGAACGGTTTCTGACCCTACGTCACGCTGAGCCGTCTGAGTAGTGGAGTCGCTACGGAGAGGAGTTGCCGTGGTTGGTGGGAGCGGTTTCGGGAAGCGGCGCGTACCCGCCTCCATTCCGGCGGTCGGCGCGCTCGTGGTGGACGCACGGGGCCGGGTGGGCGAGTACCGGGGTGAGTGGTGCGGGCGCTGGTACCTGCGCCCCGTCACGGGTGGGCGGGAGTGGTCCGTCGCCCCCGAGGGCGTGCGGCCGGCGAGCCGCGAGCAGCGTTTGCAGGCCGAGGTGGCCCGGGCGAACGCGCGGAGCCGGGGTGAGGTGCTGTGAGTTCCGCGCGGCGTCGTGTGTTCCGGTTCGTCGAGTGGACGCTGCGGCTCGACCAGGATGACGACGCGCCGCCGCTCCGGTACGCGTTCCGGTGCCTTGCGCTGGAGGACGACGACACCGAGTGTGCCGCGCGGTCGCCACTGAGCGAGGACCCGGGCGCGGCCCGGGCGTGGGTGTTCGGCCACCTGCGCGCGCACCCCGAGCACACCGGCTACGCCGAGGTGATCGAACGCCCGTGGGTCATGTGGCGCGGCGGTCCGGTGTGAGCGGGCGGGGGGAACCGGTGGCCTACTGGTGCGACGTGGTCGCCGAGGGAGGGGTGTACGGCACGGGTCGGGTGGCGCGGTACGTCCTGGGGGCCTTCCAGACGATCTCCCCGGTTCTCGCGCTCCGGTGGCTCCGGGCCGAGGCGCTGCGCACCGCGGACCGGCTCGACCCCGACCCGCGGCACTCGGCGTGGGTGCGGCCGTTCATGCGGGTGCCGTCCGCGCCCGTCCCCGACTGCCCCGCCGGGCTTCGTGCGTGGGCCGCCGAGGCCGACGGGCGACGCGCGGCACGTGAGCGCCTCAAGGCCGGGCGTCCGCTGTGCGCGACGTTCCCGGACACGGACTGCACGTACACCCTGTCCGTCCGGCCGGTGTGGCTGCCCGCCGCCGCGCCCGGTCGGCCGTCGGCCGGGGTCGCGTTGCACCGGCTCGTCGGGCGCGCCGGGCGCGTCGGTCGCACGCCTCCGGCGGCGCCCGCGCGCCGCTCTCGGTCGGCGCGCCTCGCGTTCGCGCTTCGGTGGGACGCCGGCCGAGGCGTGCCGGGTGGGTGCTCGGGGTGGTCGTGGGCGGCGTGCCGTGCCGGGGGTGGCGGTGGGGTTGCGGGAGGGTGACGGGCGTCCGGATCGTGGGATGCGGGGCGGCGCTGCGCGTGATTCTCGCCACGGGTGATGCTGTGCATGCTCAGATGAGCGCTCGCCTGGTGTGTGCATGTCTCCAATGAGCGGCACTGCGTGCCACCCGTCGTGGCGCCGCGCGCGTGGGGTGTCGCTCGCTCACCGTGATGGGATGGCGGGTAACCGGACGCGGTGCGTCATGATGGGTTCAAGTTCCGAACGCGCGCCGTTCGGCCGCTTGGCCGATCCTTTACTTTCGATCCGCTGGCAGAAGGGTGGTTACACCCGTGTGACATGAGGTTTTCCCTGCTGATGTGCCTTGGATCTGGGTACGCTCCCCGCCGTCAGGGCAGGCAGCTCCCCCAACCTTCGTCCGGGGGGACCCCAACGAGGAGTCGAGTCCCGTGCCGGAAAACACAGACGCCACAGAACCCTCCGTAACCGCGAACGCCGCCAAGTTCGTGTACGCCTTCACCGAGGGCAACAAGGACCTCAAGGACCTCCTCGGCGGCAAGGGCGCCAACCTCGCCGAGATGACCAACCTCGGTCTCCCGGTGCCACCCGGCTTCACCATCACCACCGAGGCGTGCTGCCGCTACCTGGAGACGGGCGCCGAGCCCGCCGCCCTGCGCGACGAGGTCAGCGAGCACCTCGCGGCGCTGGAGCGGCAGATGGACAAGCGGCTCGGGCAGCACGACGACCCGCTGCTCGTCTCCGTCCGCTCCGGGGCGAAGTTCTCCATGCCCGGGATGATGGACACCGTCTTGAACATCGGCCTGTCGGACGCCTCCGTCGGCGGCCTCGCCGCCCAGGCCGGGGACGAGCGGTTCGCCTGGGACTCCTACCGGCGGCTGATCCAGATGTTCGGCAAGACCGTGCTCGGCGTGGACGGCGAGCTGTTCGAGGACGCGATCGAGGAGGCGAAGCGGGCCAAGGGCGCGGCCACCGACGTCGACCTCGAAGCGGCCGACATGCGCGCGCTCGTGGACGCGTTCAAGGGCATCGTCCGCCGCGAGACCGGGCGCGACTTCCCGCAGGACCCGCGCGAGCAGATGGACCTGGCCATCCGCGCGGTCTTCGACTCCTGGAACACCGACCGCGCCAAGCTCTACCGCCGTCAGGAGCGCATCCCGCACGACCTGGGCACGGCCGTCAACGTCTGCTCCATGGTCTTCGGCAACCTCGGCCCGGACTCCGGCACCGGCGTCGCCTTCACCCGCGACCCGGCCAGCGGCCAGCAGGGCGTCTACGGCGACTACCTGCAGAACGCCCAGGGCGAGGACGTCGTCGCCGGCATCCGCAACACCGTGCCGCTGGCGGACCTGGAGGGGCTCGACAAGAAGTCCTACGACGAGCTGATGCACATCATGGAGACCCTGGAGCTGCACTACCGGGACCTGTGTGACATCGAGTTCACCATCGAGCGCGGCAAGCTGTGGATGCTCCAGACGCGCGTGGGCAAGCGCACCGCCGCCGCGGCCTTCCGCATCGCCACGCAGCTCGTGGACCAGGGGCTGATCGACGAGGCCGAGGCGCTCCAGCGCGTCAACGGCGCCCAGCTCGCCCAACTGATGTTCCCGCGCTTCGACCTGACCGCCCAGGCCGACCAGATCGGGCGCGGCATCGCCGCCTCCCCGGGCGCGGCCGTCGGCAAGGCGGTCTTCGACTCCTACACCGCCATCAAGTGGTCGCGCTCGGGCGAGAAGGTCATCCTCATCCGCCGCGAGACCAACCCGGACGACCTCGACGGCATGATCGCGGCCGAGGGCATCCTCACCTCGCGCGGCGGCAAGACCTCCCACGCCGCCGTCGTCGCCCGCGGCATGGGCAAGACCTGCGTGTGCGGCGCGGAGGACCTGGAGGTCGACACCAAGCGCCGCCAGCTCACCGCCCCGGCACCGGACGGCAAGGGCACGCTGGTCATCGACGAGGGCGACGTCGTCTCCATCGACGGCTCCACCGGCAAGGTGTACCGGGGCGAGGTGCCCGTCGTGCCCTCGCCCGTCGTGGAGTACTTCGAGGGCCGCATGCACGCCGGGGCGGACGACGCCGACGAGCTGGTGCAGGCCGTGCACCGGGTCATGGCCTACGCCGACCGCGTGCGCCGCCTGCGGGTACGGGCCAACGCCGACAACGCCGAGGACGCCGCCCGCGCGCGCCGCTTCGGCGCCCAGGGCATCGGCCTGTGCCGCACCGAGCACATGTTCCTCGGCGAGCGGCGCGAACTGGTCGAGCGGCTGATCCTCGCCGACACCGACACCGAGCGGACCGAGGCGCTGGGCGCCCTGCTGCCGTTGCAGAAGGGCGACTTCAAGGAGCTGTTCGAGGCGATGGACGGCCTGCCGGTCACCGTCCGGCTGCTCGACCCGCCGCTGCACGAGTTCCTGCCCGACATCACCGAGCTGTCGGTGCGCGTCGCGCTGGCGGAGTCCCGCAAGGACCACAACGAGAACGACCTGCGGCTGCTCCAGGCCGTCCACCGCCTGCACGAGCAGAACCCGATGCTCGGCCTGCGCGGCGTGCGCCTCGGCCTGGTCATCCCCGGGCTGTTCACGATGCAGGTGCGCGCCATCGCCGAGGCGGCCGCCGAGCGCAAGGCCGCCAAGGGCGACCCGCGTGCGGAGATCATGATCCCGCTGGTCGGCACGGTGCAGGAGCTGGAGATCGTCCGCGAGGACGCCGAGCGCGTGATCGCCGAGGTCGAGCGGGAGCACGGCGTGGAGCTGCGGCTGACGCTGGGCACGATGATCGAGCTGCCGCGCGCGGCGCTCACGGCCGGCCAGATCGCGGAGTCCGCCGACTTCTTCTCCTTCGGCACCAACGACCTCACCCAGACCGTGTGGGGCTTCAGCCGGGACGACGTCGAGGCCAGCTTCTTCACGGCGTACCTGGAGAAGGGCATCTTCGGCGTCTCCCCGTTCGAGACGATCGACAAGGACGGCGTCGGCAAGCTCGTGGCCGACGCGGCGGCGGCGGGCCGGGCCACGCGGCCCGACCTCAAGCTCGGCGTGTGCGGCGAGCACGGCGGCGACCCGGAGTCCGTCCACTTCTTCCACGCGGTGGGCCTGGACTACGTCTCCTGCTCGCCGTTCCGCATCCCCGTCGCCCGGCTGGAGGCCGGGCGCGCGGCGGCCGAGAGCGCGGGCAGCGACAGCCGCTGACCGCACCGACCGCCCAGGCGGTCACCAGCCACCGGGCCCGCCGCCGCACCCCGACCCTTCCGCGCGGCGGCGGGCCCGGCGTGCGGAAGGGGGCGGGGCGGCACCGGTGCGGCGGGGCCGCCCCCCCCCCCTTTTCGTCGGGGGCCCGGCGCGGGGCCGGGGGCCGGC